>NZ_DAMBRE010000018.1:0-2524 GCF_032055285.1 Brevundimonas sp. | reverse complement strand
TACGGCTACAGTGCGCCGCGACGGCGCGGGAGGTGAACATGATTTAGATCACATCTCCCAAGCTTGCTGATCTTTGACCGGCGGCTGCAATGCCGCCCCACTGTCGGGAAAGCGGCAGGAGGAAGGGGGCCGAAAAGCCTGACCGGGTGCTGCCGGGCGGGTGTCATCAGCAGATCGGCCTTAAATGAACCGGATGCGGACCATCGCCGCAGGCCGGGCTACCGCAGTGTCCATGGTGAGACAACGAAGCGGGCGGTGGAAGCCTGTGTATTTATACATATCGCCTCCCATGCCGCGATGGCGGCGGAGGTAAAGCGATCCGAAGCGGTAGGGCTGGTAGCTCCTCACTGCTGGGCGCGCCTAGCGTGCCCGGGACGACCCCACTTTCCTCGGTCGTTTCCAGCATCGCCACGGGTAAAGCTCGCCACCTAACGACACGAAGGTTGAAGATCGGAACACGGGAACCCGGATCGTTCGCCCGGCAGGAAACCGGGCTAGCCACAGCGGCCGGAGAAGGACGACACCGGGGACGGAGCTTGCGTAGTAGTCCGAGCGTGGGAGAGCCACGCACATGGCGAAGGCGAGCAGGAAGACGATAGTCTCGCAAGACGGAGGAATGATCCATGGACATGGATCGTCAGGCCGATGTGGTCTGGATACTCGGCGTTCAACGCAAGCTCTATCAGTGGAGTCAGGCAAATCCTGACGGCGCATGGCGAGACATGTGGGGTTGGCTTACCGACATCCGCATGCTTCGCCACGCATGGCGGCACGTCGCCTCAAACCGAGGTGCGCGTTCCGCCGGCGTCGACGGGATGACCACGGATAAAATCCGCAACAAGGGTGAGCAATGCTTCCTCGCCGGGCTACAGGCTGAACTGCGCTCTGGCGCATATCGGCCCAGCCCATCGCGGCGCAAGCTCATTCCAAAGACGGGGAAACCGGGGCAATTCCGGCCCTTGGGCATTCCGACGGTCAGGGACCGCGTCGTTCAGAGCGCGGTCAAAACCCTTCTGGAGCCAATCTTCGAGGCGCAATTCTGGCATGTCTCCTACGGGTTTCGACCCGGCAGGAGCACGCACGGCGCCTTGGAGTATATCCGCCGCAGCACTGTTCCTCACAAGATGGGGAGCGACGGTCGGCGGCAGGGCATGCCGTACAACTGGGTCATCGAGGGTGACATCAAGGGCTGCTTCGACAATATCAACCATCACCATCTGATGAACCGGCTGCGCGCCCGCGTAGCCGACAAGCGGGTGACGGGGTTGATCGGGTTGTTCTTGAAAGCTGGCGTTCTTGCGGAGGATCAGTTCCTCTGTACGGACAACGGAACCCCTCAGGGCGGAATCGTCTCACCGTTGCTCGCCAATATCGCACTCAGTGCGATAGAGGAGCGCTACGAACGGTGGACGGATCAACGCAGCAAGGCCCGGCCTGATAATCCTAAAGCTGGGATCGTCGCGGCACGCAACGCGAGGATGCATGACCGCACAGCCGGACGCTGCGCGTTTCTGCCGATCCGCTATGCGGACGATTTTGTGGTTCTGGTCTCAGGTACACAGGAGAACGCCATTGCGGAGAAACTCGCGCTGGCCGAATATCTGCGGGAGACCACCGGCCTCGAATTGTCGCCCGAAAAGACGAAGGTCACGGCCATGACGTATGGATTCGAGTTTCTCGGGTTCCATCTCGCCATGCGATGGGATCAGCGCTACGGCTACGGCCCGCGCGTACAAATCCCGAAAGCTAAGGCCATCGACTTTCGTCACAGGGTCAAGCAGCTCACCAAGCGCAACTCGGTGGGCGTCAGTCTTGGCGCAAAGCTCCAGGAACTCAACCCCATCCTGCGCGGATGGGCGAACTACTACCGCTACTGCGCGCATGCGGGCCGAGTGTTCGCCAGTCTCGACTGGTACATTCGGGACCGCCTATGGCGTTGGTTGCGGAAGAAACGCCCAAAAACTGGCGCGCACGAAGTCCTCTCGGCGCTATTGCCGAGCCGTGTGCGACCGACAAGGCGGGTCTGGCGAGAGGGAAAGGTCGAGCAGTACATGCTGACTTATACCCCTGTCTGCCGGTATCGCCTCGCATGGATGGAGACGCCTGATTTTGCCATGTCTTCTGGAGAGCTGGATGCATAACGAAAGATGCACGTCCAGTTCGGCGAGAGGCGACGAGAAACCAGCCGCCGAAATGCGGCCAGGCGCTCGCCGCCTACTCTACTCAACCGGGTGCGATCCAGCCGGCGACTGGAGGCAGAGGCCCATCGCAATATCGAGGTCATCTGGCTGCTGCGGCACCTGAAGCCGGACTTCCGCACCATCGCCGATTTCCGCCGCGTGAACCGGTCGGCCTTCAAGCAGGTGTTTCGGGAATTTGTCATCCTGTGCCGGCAGCTCGATCTGTTCGGACGCGAACTGCTGGCGGTCGATGGCACGCGCATCAAGGCGGTGAACAACAAAGATCGCAACTTCACACGGGGAGCATTGACCAGGTTCATCAACGAAGCCGACGAGAAACTGGC
>NZ_DAMBRE010000017.1:0-5929 GCF_032055285.1 Brevundimonas sp. | reverse complement strand
GACGGCCTTCTGCATGGCGGCCACGCCCTCCGGGGAGAGGCCCTTCGTCGCCTTTTCCCACGCCGACAGATCGCCCTTCAGTTTCTCGACCTGGCGTTCCTTCTGACCGACAGCCCGCGCCTGATCGCGCTCTCGGCGCTGCACCGCCGCCAGCTCCTGCCCCTTCACGAACCCGCCGATCATCTTGTCGTGGACGGTGCGGGCGACGCGGGTGGCGAATTCCTCGTCCGTTTCCTTCCCGACGACGCCGCGCTTCTCCCGCTCCTTCGGCACCTCGATCTTGGCCGCGAGCGGAGCCTCGTTCACCCTGGCGTAGTATTCCCGGATGGTCTGGTGCTTGGCGTTCGACCCTTTGACGCCGCGCTCCAGGCTGAACTCCCGACCGACCGCCTGGGCGAAGTCGGTCTGCATCTCGGAGAGCATCTGCGGCCCGCCGATGAAGGCCGTGCTTCGCAGCCGGCCCTCCTTCATCGGGCAGACGTAGGCGACCATGTGCGGGGTGGTCTCGTCGCGGTGGACGTGGGTGCTGATGACGTTCTCGGCCCCATGCCGCTCGACCAGCCAGGCGCGCGCCTTCTCGAAGTAGGCGGCGCCGTCGTCCTGTTGGCCGAACTCGGGCGAGAAGGTGATCAGATATTCGAGGGCGAGGACCGCATCCGACCGGCGCTTCTCGGGCAGGATCTCCTTGAACGCCGCCTGGATCTCGGCGGGCGTCTGGGGGCCGTGGTTCTCGTTCAGGTGCAGCCGCGCCGGGTCCGCGTTCGGAGTGTCGCGGGTGCGGAAGGTGTGGCTCAGCGACCCACCGATCTGGCCGAAGTTCTTGAGTTTGGCGACGCGGAGGATGGCGTAGGACATAGGCTAGCGTAGCGATTTCAGGAACAGAAATATACTCACTATACTTTGCGTGCCGCAAAGGTGAGCCCCTACGGGGAAAGGCGGCCCTTTGGGGCCGTCAGGGGCGCGGCCCCCGAACCCCTAAGGCGCCGGCCACTGACGGGCGGCGTGCAGCACGCGGAGAATGCGAACCTGATCGTCGGCCATGTCATAGACCAGGACGTAATTTCGGTGCGCCACCAGCTCGCGTGTTCCAGGGACGCGCCCTATCCGGCCAAGGCCGGGATTATCGGCGAGGCGAGCGGCTTTCTCGGAAATCAGCTCGTCCAACGCCAGGGCGGCGGTTGGATTGTCCGCCGCGATGTATTCGCGAATGTCTTTCCGGTCGATGCTCGCAGGCCGGGTCCAGACCAGCTTCACGAGTGCGACGCCAACCGTTGCCGCGTCGCCTCGCGCCACGCCGCCGCCTCGGCCTCGACCTCTTCGGCCGAGATCAGATCACCGGCGTTGGCGGCGTCGATACCGACCTGCACCTGGCGACGGAACCAGGCGTCATGCTCGGCGGCTTCCTGCTGCTGGCGCACGTAGTCCCGCATGAAGCCGCGCAGCACCTGGGCGGCGTTCCGATCACTGGACTTAGCCGCCGTCGTGAACTCGCTTTTCAGGCCCTCATCGACCCGGAAGGTGAAGGTGGCTTCGTTCATGGGAACGCCTCATGTGTTGCAAGGGGAGTGCATTGTAACACGTAGCGGTTCGCTCAAGCGAATTGGCCGACAGGGCGTCGGCTTTCAGGCTTGAAGATAACGTCGCTCGCTGATTCATAATCAGTGAACTCCGATTGTGCGTAAGTCCGTCGCCCCCTCGTTTTAGGTCCATTAAATGAAATCCTTGATCCGCCCTAAACGCCTGACTGTCCGTCGTACGGATGACATTGTTCGAGCCCTAAGCCGTTCTCTTGCTATTATTGAGTTCGATGTCAGCGGTAATATTCTTTCAGCTAATGACAATTTCTGCTCAGTTATTGGGTTCAAGAGGGATGAAATTGTAGGAAAGCATCATAGTCTTTTTGTTAATCCTGATTATTCAGAAAGTTCAGACTACAAAGATTTCTGGAGTAAGCTTGGACGTGGCGAGTTTCACGCCGGGGAATTCAAAAGAATCGGTGCCTGTGGGCGCGAAATATGGATTCAGGCGACCTACAACCCGGTTCTCAACAAACGTGGAAAGGTGATTGGGACCATTAAGGTGGCCACCGACATCACCGAAACCAAGCTGCGAAACGCCGAGTTCGAAGGCAAGGTCAACGCTATATCCCGGGCTCAGGCCGTGATCGAATTCACGCCGAAGGGCGAGGTAATCACCGCGAACGATGCCTTCTTGAAGACCCTCGGATACGGGTTGGATGAGATTTGCGGCAAGCACCACAGACTGTTCGTTGAACCGTCCTATGCTCAGGGCGCGGAGTACCTGGACTTTTGGCGCAGGCTCAATGCTGGCGAATTCATCGCCAGTGAGTTCAAGCGCTTCGGAAAGAATGGCCGAGAGGTCTGGATCAACGCTTCCTATAACCCGATCTTCGACCTCAACGGCCGAGTGGTGAAGATCGTCAAGTTCGCCACTGATGTGACACCGAGGGTGAGGGCGGTCCAGTCAATCAGCGACGGCCTGGACAAGCTGGCCAGCAACAACCTCGAGCACCGGATTAGCGAGACGCTAGGGGACGAGTTCGAGGGCCTGCGCGTCAATTTCAACACCTCGCTCGAGCGCCTGCGGGACACGATTGAGGGCGTCGTTCACGGCGCCCAGGCTATCGACGCGGGTGTAGGGGAGATCGCGACCGCAGCCGATAACTTGTCGCGCCGGACCGAGCATCAGGCAGCCAGTCTGGAGGAGACGGCGGCGGCGCTCGATGAGATTACCGCCGCCGTTCAAAGCAGCGCCGAAGGGGTCAGAAGCGGCGCGGCAGCAGCTAATACGGCTAAGGAGCAAGCCATTAGATCCGGCGATGTAATGCATGACGCCGTCCGCGCCATGGGCGACATCGAGCAAAGCTCCGGGCAGATATCCCGGATCATTGGCGTCATCGATGAGATCGCTTTTCAGACCAATCTCTTGGCGCTGAATGCCGGTGTCGAAGCGGCCCGGGCCGGAGATGCGGGCAAGGGGTTTGCGGTCGTAGCTTCGGAGGTCCGCGCTTTGGCCCAGCGTTCGGCAGAAGCCGCCAAGGAAATTAAGGCTCTGATTGTCGCTAGCTCCGAGCAAGTCGGGCGCGGCGTAGCCCTTGTCGACCAAACTGGGCAGGCCCTTAAGGACATCGTCGAACGAGTGAGCGAGATCGATGTCCTGATCGGTGACATCGCCCGATCGTCACAAGAACAGGCCTCAGGGTTGGCTCAGGTGAACGTGGCGATTAACCAGATGGATCAGGCGACACAGCAGAACGCCGCGATGGTCGAAGAAACGACTGCTGCGACTGTCAGCCTTCGCAGTGAGGCTGCCCAATTGGCCGAGTTCGTGGGGGGCTTCCGTATCGGTCGGCGGCCAGCAATTGTGACCTCGTCGATATCTCCAGGAACGCGCCAAAACGTAGTTGCTCTGACCGATTTCGGGACGTTTGGACAAAGAGGCTCCGACGTCGCCTGACGGGAGCCCGCTTATCCTCCCCTGAGCAAGGGTGATGTCTCCTTCCCACCCTTAGCGGACCGCCGTGGTGTCCGCTTAACGGCGGAATAGGCCCCAGAAGCCCCGTCTCTCAGCGGGCGCAGCCAGCAATAGACGTTCGGCTTGATTTCGCCATGCATCGCGCTCCTCTTTGAGTTCACTGATGCGCTCGCGGAGCATGGCGTTCTCCCGCGTCATGTCGGGGGTTTCAGGGGCTGTTTCATGGGGGGTTACGGATCGTCTCGCCGCAACCGTTCCGGCCTGTTTCACGGACGGGTAGGCGCGAAACAGCTCGGCCGGGTCGATCACATAGCTGCCGTCGTCTTTTTTGGCCGCCGACAGTTTTCCAGCCTTTATGGCGCGGTGGATCGTGGCCTTGGAGACACCTGCTTGACGGGCCGCCTCTCCCATACTGAACATCATATCCCCTCCCGTTTCATGGGGTTGCGGATCGTCTCACCGTAACCGTTTCATGCGTCTCACCTGTTTCATTAGCGCCTCTCTTGGGCGTGGGCCTACTCCTTCTTCCATCCTCGACAGAACCCGATGAATGTCTGTTCGATGTTGGGGCTGGCGAGCGGGATCAACTTGCCCTCGGCCCAAGTGCGGAACCGGGCGGCGACGTGATCCAGATCGGGCGTCGGCTGGGGGAGGTGGTCGCGGGCGACCGGCTCCCAGCGCCCGTATCGGATCGTGCCTGTCTTCGGGAACGACAGGATGACCGAAGCGTCATCGTCTTCTTCCTCGACCACGGCCTCGGCCGTGCCGTCCCGCCGCGCCTTCCGGCCGACCCGAGACGCCTCTAGTTCACGGGCCACTTCCGTCCGACCTTTGGCACCGTGGATGGCCCAGGTCAGACGAACGGCTGTGACCGAACGGCCCCGCTTCACCGGCTCGTAGGCGACGTGGAAACCGGAGAGCTGGTTCACCTCGGCAACGGCACGGTCGAGGACATACCGTTTGATGTCCTGCCAGCGCACCAGCTTGCCGGGCGGGACGCCCATGCGGGATCGCAGATCGTCCAGGGTGAACGTCTCGGTCGATTTGGACGACAGGCCCGCTCGAATGGCGACTACTTCGTAGAGCCGCAGGGAATATCGGCTCTCGAACGCCATGACCGCCCGGCGCGACAGGGCCGCCCAGTGGTTCGACCTGGCTAGGACCAGGCGCAGGACCGGCGACAACTGGAACCGGACCTCGGACCCGTCGCCATCGTCCAGATCGCGCTCCACGTCCGACAGCAGCGGGCCGATCTTTTCAGCTCGACCTCGCTTGGTGTCGATCTCCATGCGGACCGTCGTGCCGAACAGTTCGCGGCACGTCTCCACAAACTCCTCCCGCGAGACGTGGAAGCTGTTCAGGCGCTCGATCGGGATGCTGTGGGCCTTGTCGTCGCAGGCGTCAGGCCCCGCCGCATCGACTAACAGGTGCAGCAGCTTCGACGCTCGCAGGGTGAGCGTCTTGGCCCCGTCCCTGAACTTGAGGTCCAGCACCTCCCCAGGCGCGATCAGATCGTCAGGACGGGTGGTGCGGTCGGTGATGACTTGAATCGTTTTCCCCATAGAGGGAGTAGAAGGGGGTGCCGCTCCCTTTTGCAACTCCCTAATCCCCGCAATCGCTCCCTTTTCGCCCGCAATCGCTCCCTTTTCGCCCGCAATCGCTCCCTTTTCGGCCGGTAATTTATTGATTACCAAGGTAAATTTTTCCCTGAACCTTAGAACCTTCTTGAACCTAAAGGGAGGGATCACGGGAAAAGGGAGCGATTGCGGGAAGTCCAGGCAGAGGCCCGGCCGTCGCCTGACGGCGAGATCATGGGCGCTATCGGCGGCCCTGACGGGCCGCGAGCGCCCTGTCGTGCCAACCGGCCCCGTCGAGCCCGAAGGAGTCGTTGCAGGGCTTGGCGAGGACTAGGGGGCGGAAAGGGGGCTGGAACGGCCCTGAGGGCGCTCTATGGCTCTTTCCGGGGCCGAGTCAGCCGGGTCAGGATCGCGCCGCCGACGACGACCGTCAGGGCCGCGACCCCGATTTCCAGGGCGAAGTTCAGGAATAGTTGGTCAGCTGGGTGCATGGGCGGATTCTGACCCGTCCGGTGAGCGGTGGGAAGCCCTACCGCCCTCGGCCCAGATCAGGCCCGCGGGATCGCTCAGAGGCCCGCTCGATGAGCTCGGCGTTCTGCCCCTTCACCTTGACCAGATCGCCCGCCTTGACCCCTTCCAGGCGCAGGACGGCGGCCCCGTTGGGGGCGTCAATGGTCTGGTTCAGATAGGTGGCCCGGTCGCGGACCTCGAAACGGTCCTGGTCGATCCACCGGACGAAGTGACCGACGACGTTCTGCGCGGCCCGTTTGGCGAGCGCGAGCGTCTCTCTGGTCTTCGTCGCGACGGCCTTCTGCATGGCGGCCACGCCCTCCGGGGAGAGGCCCTTCGTCGCCTTT
>NZ_DAMBRE010000016.1:0-21632 GCF_032055285.1 Brevundimonas sp. | reverse complement strand
CGAAGTCGGCGCCCTCAGCGCCCGCCTCCCAGCGGGTGAACTTCACCTCGGCCGTCGTGTAGTTCTGACCAGCGTAGGCTGTGTAGGTCTGCTGGACCTCATATCGGCCGTGCCCAGTGTTCCAGTTCATGGTGCGAATGCGGACCATGCTGCGCAGCGGACCGTTGACTAGGGTCTCGAAGCTGTAACGAGTGTCGGACTGCTGGCCGGCGTTGAAGCGGTGCTCGAGATCGGCTGTCGGGGTGAAACGGGGCCGGTTCAGGGCCTCGCCCTCGAACACGCCGATACCTCCGCCGCCGAAGCTGTCGTCCACCGATTGGATGTCCGCCCCATAGTCGGGATTCTCGGTCGAGACGCCGTAGCCGTCGAGATTGCCCATATAGAGCCGGTGCGACATCAGGAGCGGCTTGCGCTTGCCGTAGATATCGATGTCGGTCGGGAACCACAGCTTCCAGCCGACGTGCTCGCTCTCCCAAAAGGGTACGGTGTGACGCATATAGCTGCCGATAGCCGCGTGGGTCCGATGGGGGGTCCAGCCGCGCTGCTGGAACCCGCGATAGAGGTAAAATCGCTTCTTTTCGCCCGCCTTTAGGTCGGCAACGAAGAAGAGTTCATCCCAAATCCCGTCGCGGTCCAGATCGTCGAACTGGTAGTCTAGGGACAGACCGTTGGTCTCGCCGCGCCGTTCATGCGGCCCTTGGCGCGCCAGAAGGGCGGCCGAGGGTTCTGGGCGGGCCTCGCCGGACGGGTCCACGAGAGTCACGGTCAGTTCCTGGATGTCGGCCAGCATCGGTAGCTGGTCCCGCCGAATAACAATGGGAGCATCCTTGCGGTCCTCGGCCAGGTCGTTGGCGATGACGATCTCGACGCGTGTCGAAGGCGTGAAGTCACCCTGAGCGTACCAGGCGTCCTGCGCGCTCGCCGGGTCGATGGCCAGAAAGCTAAAGCCGGTCGTGGCCCATCCAAGAAATCTTCTCATTGCATCCTCCGTCGGTCTCACGTCGACAAGTCGAGTAAGTGTCGAGGGGGCGGACTGGAATGTCCACCGGTGTCATGACGGGCAACGATCCCATCGTGATTGCGCCGCTTCTAGCGGTGCTTGTCGTCGCGGGTGGGGCCGGTCTGGATATGCGCTCGGGATTATGGTCGTGGCGCCCTTGGCCTGCAGGGCCCCTTGCATCAGTCCGCGTTATGCCCCCGGCAGGCTGATCATCACCTGACCACAGCCGCTAACCGGCCGCGTGATACGCGAAGACCGACGACGGCTTGCCTAGTGCGGCCAGCGTTCGCTGAGGAGGTGAGCCTCGCCTTCGGCGTAGCGGATCTCCGCCGAGGGTTCGGCTAGTTGTCCGGGGGCAAACAGTTCGAATATGGCGCTGCCGTCCTTCTGAACGCTTTCGATGATGCGAGTGGGGCGGACCTGCCCCAAGGCGGTCGCTGTCAGAGCGCGGACAGGTTCGGGCATGTCGTCGAAAGCCAGGTCTCGCTGAATCTCGACGATGTCGAAGTCGCCGTTGATCTGCTGGACGTCCAGTTCGATCTCCGCGCCGTCGGGCCGCTGGCCGGCCACATCGAAATAGATGCGGCCTTCGCGTTCCTTGCGCTCAGCGCCGGTGATGGTCAGGCCGGGTGACGCTGCCAGCACACGAGCGGTCAGGGTTGGCGGCAGTTCCGCCGGGGCAAGGGGCGTGATGGTCGTATGCGGCCCCTGCGGCAGGACGACCTGAATAATGGCGGCAAGGACAGGCAAGACTATCATTATCTGACTCCTAGGCGGCGCTGTAGCTGGTCTTGATCTGTGTGTAGAATTCGACGGCGGCGAAGCCCTGTTCGCGGGGGCCGTAGGAGGACTTCTTCGTGCCGCCGAAGGGGACGTGATAGTCGACGCCGGCGGTGGCCAGGTTGACCATGGTCATGCCGGCGCGCGCGTTCCTCTGGAAGTCGCGGGCGTGTTTCAGCGACTGGGTGACGATGCCCGCCGACAGGCCGAACTCGACGCCGTTGGCGACGGCCAGGGCTTCTTCGTAGCTGGCCACGCGGATAGTCGAGGCGACGGGGCCGAAGACCTCCTCGGTGTTGATCCGCGCGTCCGGCAGGGTGTCGGCGATCAGGGTCGGCTGGACGTACCAGCCGGGCTTGTCGAGGCTCAGGCGCTCGCCGCCGGTGACGATTCGGCCGCCGCCGTCCCGGGCGATGTCGATGTAGCTGTAGGACACGTCGCGCTGGGCCTCGGTCACCGCCGGTCCCATCTGGGTGTTCGGATCAAGCGCGTCGCCGACGCGAAGCGCCGCCACCTTCTCGGCCAGCAGGGCGACGAAGCGGTCGTGGATGCCGTCCTGCACGATCAGGCGGCTGGAGGCGGTGCAGCGCTGGCCGGTGGCGAAGAAGCTGCCGTCCAGGGCGATGGCGACGGCGCGATCCAGGTCGGCGTCGTCGAGAACGATCAGCGGGTTCTTGCCGCCCATCTCCAGCTGCACGCGGGCCTGACGCTTCATCGCCCCCTCGGCCACCCCGGCGCCGACGCCCTGCGAGCCGGTGAAGCTGATGCCGTCGACGCCGGGATGGGCGACGATGGCGCGGCCGACGTCGCCGTCGCCGATGACCATGTTGACCACGCCCTTGACCTTCAGGTTCTAACGTCGGACCATCAGGGCGACTCCAGAGCATGTTCGTCGGCCTGTCACGACGGCGGTAGTTCCTGACTTCAAAACGACACTGAACTTCATCCCCGCTGTCATGCGCGGTCCCTATAGCCAGGCTCCATCGGGGGGCGTCGCGCGTGATCAGTCACGAACAGGAGGTAGGACGGGCGCTGGCGGCGCAGAACCGCGTCCTGTTGGCCTATGTTCGGCGACGGTCCGCCGCCACGGGGGACGCGGAAGATGTGGCCCAGGAGGCGATCGTGCGCGTCTTGGCGCGGGCGCGCGAGACCCTGATCACCGACCCGCTGTCCTACGCCATGCGCGCTGCCCGCAACATTCTGATCGATCGCGGGCGACGCTCCATCGACGTGCAGATTGATGATCTGGAAGAGGCGGATCATCCCGCCGACAGCGGGGCCACGCCGCTGGAGGCGCTGGACATGCGCGAGCGGCTGCAGTTGTGCCAGAGGGCTCTGGAGGCTATGCCGCCCCTGCGGCGCGAGGTCTTCGTGCGCCGCCGGGCCGGCGAGGAGTCCTACGAGACGATTGCGCGCGACCTGAGGCTGTCGATCGAGGCGGTGCAGAAGCATTACAGCCGCGCCGCACAGACGTTGCGCCGGGCGGCGGAGGGCCGCCATGTCTAGGACATTCAAACCGAAGGACGATCGCGAGGCCGCGTTGTGGGCGGATGCGCGACGCGACAAGGCCTGGTCGCCGCAGCAGCAGGCCGCATTGGAGCAATGGCTGCAGGGTCGGCCTGATCGCGCCGACCTGCTGCGCCGACATGAAGCCTTGATCGAAGACGCCGCCGTCATCTGGGCGACGCAGCGCGCGGCAAAAGCGCGGCCGGGTCGGACCCGGCTCCGGCTGTGGCCGCAAGGGGCGTTTGTGGGCGCAGGCCTGGCGGCCGGGGTTGGGGTGATGGTGCTGATCGGCGGCGTTCTGGCGCCGCGCGGCGACCTGATCACGGGCAAGCCCGGCGCGTCTCAACCTATCGCCCTGGCGGACGGATCGGCGATCCGACTGAACGGCCAGAGCCAGGTGCGGGTGGACCTGGGCGCACAGGAGCGCCTGCTGCGCCTGAAGGGCGAGGGCTTTTTCGAAGTCGCCCCCGACAAGAGCCGACCCTTCTCGGTCGAGGTGGACGGGGTGCGCGTCACCGCCGTCGGCACCCGCTTCAACGTGGATCAGCGTCAGACGCCCGATGGCAAGGCGGTCGAGGTCGTGGTCTTTGAAGGGGTCGTCAAGGTCAGGTCCGGGCGCGGCATGACGATGATGGTGCAGGCGGGGCAAAAGGCGACGGTGTCCGGCGGCGTGGTCGAGCGCACCAGCCTGATCCGACCGGAAGCGGAAACCGACGTGCCGTCCTGGGCCAAGGGGTGGTTGGAGTTCAACGAGGCCAGCATGGCGAGCGTGGTCGAGGATCTGGAACGCGCGACGGGGGTCAAGGTCAGGCTGGTCGGCGCCCCGGTCGAACGGGCCTTGATCAGCGGACGCTTCTCGGCGGATCAGCCGGAGAACGCCCTGGCGGCCATGGTGCGGCTGCATGGTTTCAAGTTGACCCGTCAGGGTGCGGATCAATTCGAAATTTCAGAAGGTTAGGCGACCTTTAGGGCAAGTTTTCGTGACAGGTGTCAGGACGGCGTCGGCCGCCGTCTAACCCCGTAACGATCATGTTCGATCGCAGGGGATTTATCGAATGCGTATCCACAAGACCGGCCTCCTCACGGCGGCCGCCGTCGCTGTTCTGGCGTCCGTCGCCGCGCCCGCTCACGCCTGGCAGACGAGCAGCAGCGCCGAGGCGCGTGTCGCCGTTTCCATCCCGGCCCAGGATCTGGGGCGTGCGCTGCAGACCCTATCGCGCGACACGGGGCTGCAGATCATCTTTGATCCGGCGCTGACGCGCGGACGGACGTCCAACGCCGTTTCCGGCGCCATGGCGCCGCGCGAGGCCCTGCGCCGCATGATTGCCGGATCGGGCGTCGAAGCACGCGAGGTGCGCGGGGTTCTGACCCTGGTGCGTCAGTCGGCCGAGGTCGCCGTCGCCGCGCCGGACGCCTTTGAAGTCGAGGACGTGCAGGTGGTGGGCTATGCGGCAGGGCTGCGCCGCTCGCTGGACGCCAAGCGCAAGGCGGACTTCATCTCGGACGTCATTAGCGCCGACGACATGGGCGACCTGCCGGCCAACAATGTGGCCGAGTCCCTGTCGCGTCTGCCGGGCGTCAACGCCGTGCGCAACCACACGACGGGCGAGGGCGACCGCATCACCATCCGCGGGCTTTCGACGGAACTGAACAACTACACCATGAACGGGGTCCGCATGGGCGGCGCCGGCTCGCCGGGCGACAACTTCTATCGCGGCGTGCGTCTCAGCTTTCTCCCGCCTGAAGGCATCGATTCGATCACGGTCATCAAGAGCCTGACGCCGGACCGCGACGGTGACGCCCTGGGCGGGACCATCGACATCCGCACCCCGACCGCCTTTGATCACGACCCGGTCTATGGCGTCGTGTCGGCCTCGGCGGGCATGCTGGACAAGTTCGACGATGAGAAGTCGGGCGAAGTCTCCGGCTCGTTCGGACGCCAGTTCAATGACAACTGGGGCCTGTTCGTCACCGGCAGCTGGTCGCGTCGCAAGTCCCAGTTCGAGCAGAACGGCGTCGATGGCGATAACCAGCCGTCGGTCTGGTACGCCGACAGCGAGACCATGGGCTGGGACACCGATACCTTCGTCATGCGGGGCATGAACCTGGGCTTCGGCGAAACCGAGGTTGAACGTCACGGCCTGAACGCCAGCCTCGACTACCGCGGCGTGGACCACGACTTTCATCTGCGCGGCCAGTTCAACGAATACACCAAGGACGAGTTCGGCAACCGCCTGAACTTCCGCAACGACACGAGCCGGAACTCGACTCGCCTGAGTCAGGTCGACAAGAGCATGACCGGTCTGCTGCGTCCCGACGACGCCGTGATCGGCACGGACGCCAAGCTGGGGCGAATCTACAGCTACACCACGGCCCAGATCGTGGACCGGGACAAGGACGGCCGCATCACCGACGCCGACCGTTCAACGCGCACCTATTACACCCTGGACGGCGCCTCGGGGACCTGGGACCCGCAGGGCTTCCGCCTGCGTCGTTTCTGGGAAGGTTCGCGTGAGACGGGCACGGTGATGTCGCTGAACCTGGGCGGCGTCAGCCGTGTGGGCGACTTCACGGTCGATTACGATGTTTCCTACGCCAAGTCGGAGGATAACACTGACGACAGCTATGAGATGGAGTTCCGCAGCGACAAGTACGGCTGGCTGGGCAACAAGGGCGTCAACGTCACCAACTTCGGCGACAGCCGCTTCCCCAAGTGGGTGCTGAACGACGCCGGCATGGCGGCGATCCACGACAACGGCCAGTATGACTTCAGCGGTCTGTCCGGCGAGATCGGCGGCGCGCAGGAAGAGCTGTGGCAGGGCCAGTTCAACGTCGAATGGCGTCCGGTCTCTGCATGGCTGGAGGCCGTCAAGGCGGGCGGCAAGGTCTACAGCTCCAAGCGCTCGACCTATAGCGGCGAGTTCATGGACCTGGATGCCAGCGGCACTCTGGCTGACTTCTCGCGCTTCTATGGCAAGGAGGTCACCAGCCTGTTCGACGGCGAGTATTCGGGCCTCTATCGCCTGGGCACGGTGATCGACAACGACGCCATGCTGGCTGAGCTGCAGCGCGCCATGGAAGGCAAGAGCGACTTCTTCGACGGCTTCGCCACCGACCCCGGCAACGCCGAACTGAGCGGCGAGGACAGCTTCACCTTCAAGGAAAACATCTTCGCCGGCTACCTGATGGCCACGGCCCGTTTCGGTCAGGCGCAGATCCTCGGCGGCGTTCGGGTCGAGAGCACCAATAACGAAATCGACGCCTATATCCTCGACGAGGTCCAGGGCGCGCACTTCGCCACGGACAAGAGCGACTTCGTCAACGTCCTGCCGTCGATCCACCTGAACTATGACCTGGACGACCGGACCAAGGTCCGCGCCGCCATCTGGACCAGCTTCGCCCGTCCGGACATCGCCCGCATGTCCTCGGCGCGCGAGTACGGCTACGACAGCGACCCGGACGGCGACGGCAAGGTGAACCCGACGAACGAGTGGGTGCTGGTCGCTATCGAGCAGGGCAACCCGGACCTGAAGCCGATGAAGGCGATCAACTACGACCTGTCGATCGAGCGCTACAACGGCGACACGGGCGCCTATTCGCTGGGCCTGTTCTACAAGGACATCGAGAACTTCCTGTACCGTTCCTCGTCGTCGAACATTCGCGATGGGACGTCGGGCGTGAACGTGGGCCCGGACGGCGTGACCGTCTCCATGCCCAACAACGGCAAGTGGGCGCGGGTTTACGGCGTCGAGATGAGCGCCCAGCAGGTCTTCCACTGGCTGCCGGGTCCGCTGTCGGCGCTGGGCGCCAGCGTGAACCTGACGCTGCAGAAGTCCGAGGCCGAGACCGGCATTTCCTGGCATCCGGCGGGCTACACCCTGCCGCTGATGGAGACGCCCGAGGCGGTCGCCAACGTCCAGATCTTCTGGGCGCGCGACGGCTGGGAGGCCTACGCCGCCTACAGCTACCAGTCGGAATTCCTCGAGGGCATCCAGGACTTCGGCAACAACCCCTATGAACAGGACTATGAGTTCGTGGACCTGAACGTGCGGCGCAAGCTGTGGGACGGGGCGACGGCGTCGCTGCAGGTCCAGAACCTCTTCGACAACCACACCTACTGGTACACGGCCGGGGCCAGCACCGGCTCCAGCCGCGCCTATATCAAGAACGGGCGGTCTATCTCGGTCGGCCTGACCTACGTCTTCTGATCGGAGCAGCGAGCATGAAGACGACCCACGCCCTGATGCTCGGGGCCGCGTTTGCGGCCCTGGGCGGACAAACTCTGGCCCAGACGGCGGAACGTCCGCTGCGGCCCGAACCCGCGCCGGTCCAGGCTTCGGACCGGCCCGTGGTTCCGCCGACCGAGCAGCCGGAACGGATCATCCTGAATCTGACCGCCGACCCGGCGCACGAGATGGCGGTGACCTGGCGCACGGCGCCGGGCGCCGAGGGCTTCGTCGAATACGCCGAAGCCCAGGACGGTCCGGACTTCATCCAGCAGGCGGTCCGCGTGACCGCTGTCACAGACGACGCGACCATCGCCGTGCGCGAGGCTCCCGAATTCCGGGCCGCCTATCATTCGACGGTGCTGAAGGGGCTGAAGCCGGAAACGGTCTACGCCTATCGCGTCGGCGACGGCGTGCGCTGGTCGGAATGGCTGCAGTTCCGCACGGCGGCGACCACGCCCAAGCCCTTCACCTTCCTCTACATGGGGGACATGCAGAACAACATCCTCAGCGAAGCCTCGCGCACCATGAGGATGGCCTTCCGCAAGGCCGGGGACGCCGCATTCGTCATCCACGCCGGCGACCTGATCAACCGGCATGACAGCGACAATGAATGGGGCGAGTGGTTCGCCGCCGGGGGCTTCCTCTACGCCCAGACGCCGCAGATGCCGACGCCGGGTAACCACGAGTATGGCCGGGGCCCGGTGCTGAACCCGCAGTGGCGACGTCAGTACACCCTGCCGGAAACCGGCCCGGCAGGCGTCGAAAAGTTGAAGGAGACGGCTTGGACCGTCGACTATCAGGGCCTGCGCCTGATCTCGGTCGATGCGCCGCTGTTCCATGGCGACGAGGCCATGCGCGCCGAGATGGTGCGCTGGCTGGACGGCTTGCTGGCGAACAACCCGAACCGCTGGACGGCGCTGTTCTTGCACTTCCCGCTGTTCTCGATCGACCCGGATCGCGACAACACTCGGGTGCGTGATGCGCTCAAGCCGCTGATCGACAAGTACGGCGTCGATCTGGTGCTGCAGGCCCACGACCACGGCTATGCGCGCGGGGCCATCGGAACGGGACCCATGCTCAATGCGGGACCGGGCCAGCCGTCCGATTACGGTTCGACCTATGTGGTCTCGGTCGCCGGGCCCAAGATGTATCCGGTCGCCGACCTGGGCTGGGCTTCGCGTTCGGCTTCGCGGACCCAGACCTTCCAGACCCTGGACGTGTCGCAGGAGGCCGTGACCTATCGCGCCTTCACCGCGACGGGTCGAGAACTGGACGCCTTCCGCCTCACCAAGGGCGCCGACGGCGTGGCCCGAGTGGAGACCCTTGCCGTTCACTCCGACGACGAATAGGGCGGCGCGCCCAAGGTTCGGCGATCTGAGACAGGAGGCGTCAGGGCTTTGGAAAAGGCATGACGAGGCGTCGTCGCGGTAAGGCGCCGGACCGCCACCCAGTCGCCACGACCGGATGCCTTGGTTAGCCCTGAATGAGGTGGGGCAGGAAGCGCGAGGTGTTGCGGGTGACCAGGCTGGTGTCCTCGCGCAGGCTCATGCCCGCCGCCTGGTCGCCGACGACCCACGAGCCGACGATGACGTGGTTGCCATCGAACTTGGGCGGATTGCACAGGGCCTGTCGGATCCAGCGCCCGCCGCCATAGCCGCCGTCGATGACCTCGGCGGCGCTGCGGCCCTGTTCGATCAGTTCGACATTGGCGCCCTCGCGCGAGAAGAGTGGCTTGCGGACATAGGACGAACCCAGGGCTGCATGGGTCGGGTCGTCCTCGAAATAGGCTTCCAGCAGGTTGGGGTGGCCCGCGTGGCGTTCCCATAAAAGGGGCAGGATGCCCTTGTTGGACAACAGGCTTTTCCACGCCGGCTCCAGCACCGTCACGCCCGCCGTCGGCAGGGGCGCGGCGTAGTCGTCGCGCAGCATCTGCTCCCACGGATAGAGCTTGAACATGGCCTGGATGATCCAGTTTTCATGGTCGACGAACTGGCCGTCGGCGTTCAGTCCGATCTGGTCGATGGCCACGAACTGCGGGTCCAGCCCGGCCTGCTGGGCCAGGTCTTCGAGGAAGCGCACCGTCTGGCGGTCCTCTACGAAGTCGGCGTCCGAGCTGAAATGCACGAAGCCGCCATTGGGGAAGATGGCCCGGAACCGGTCGACGAGCTTCTCGTGCAGGCTGTTGAACTGGTCGACGTCGGCGGGCAGGACGCCGGCCTTGATCTGATCCTCCAGCCACAGCCACTGGAAGACGGCCGTCTCATAGATGCTGGTCGGGGTGTCGGCGTTGTATTCGTAGAGCTTGGCCGGGCCTGTCCCATCGTAGGCGAAGTCGAAGCGGCCATACAGCGACGGGTCGCCGCGCTTCCAGCTGTCGGCCACGTAGTCCCGCAGGGGCTCGGGGATGTCGAGCTGTTCCATCAGTCGCTCCGACTGGACCGCCTCGGCGACCAGGTCCAGGCACATGGCGTGCAGGTCCTCGGTCGGCGCTTCGATCCCGTCCTCGACCTCGGCCATCGTCAGGGCATAGGCGGCGGTTTCGTCCCAATAGAGTTCGCCGCCGGTGTGGCGCCAAGTGAAGCCGAGGCTGTCTGCCTGGGCCTCCCAGTCGGGGCGGGGATCAAGGCGCAGACGCTGCATGGATCAGGCCGGGTCCTTGTCGGGCGTCGATTGACCGATGCGCGGGGTGACGATGGTCACATCCTTCTGGGTCAGGCGGGCCAGGACGTCGTCAGCCGAGGAATGGCCGGGCAGGATGCCGGCGTCGCGCAGCTTGGCGTCCAGGTCGGCGCCGGTGCGGCGGTCTTCCAGGGCCTGGTTCTCGCGCAGTTTTTCTTCCTGCACGGCCTGGCGCTGCTTGATGCGTTGCAGGCTGTCGGCGGCCGAGCCGATGCGCGATTGGGCGCCGGCCGAGTTCAGGGCGACCGAGGTCTGAGCGCGCTGGACGGACTCGTTGACCTTGACGATGTCGATCTCGCGACGAAGCGTCTCGATCTTCTGATCGGTCGAGGCGATGGCGGTGCGCAGGCGCGTTTCGGCCGTCTTCATGTCCTCGATCAGCGGGCCGCGGCTGGTGATCTCGACCTCCAGCTCTGCGATGCGGACGGCGACTTCGCGCGCCAGATCGGTCTTGCCCTGACCCAGGGCCGAGCGGGCCGAGTTTTCATACTTGGCGATCTGGTCGTGGAAGCTGGCCATTTCGTTCTCGGCCATGCGGCGGCGCGCCACCAGACCGGCCAGGTCGTCGCGGGCCTTGCCCTGGGCGTTGTCGGCGTCGCGGATTTCCTGATCGAGAATGCGCAGGGCGTTGGCGTCGACGACGCCCTGGGCCGCGTCATGGGCGGTGCCGCGGAACAGGGCGGAGAGTTTTCTGAGCATGGACATGATGGGGTCTCCGGGATCAGGCGGCGTCGGCGCCGAAGGTTTCGCGCAGTTCGGTGGCGTCGATGGCGTTTTCCGCCAGGGTGCGCAACTCGATCAGGATGGTCTGCAGCGTGGTCTTGCACGACAGCTCGCCCATCAGCTCATAGACGTCTTCGCCGCCGACATTGGTGATGGCGAAGTTGGACAGCGGCACCACGCGCTGGGCCTTCAGCAGGAACTCGTTGAAGGCGTGGCGGTCGGCCTGTTCGGCCACGGGCCACAGCAGCACCGAGCAGACGATCTGGGCGCCGCCGACGCTGAGATAGACGGGCAGATCGCCGTATTCGTGCATCGTGGCCAGCAGCACCGGGTCGGCGCCTTCCAGCACGCGCAGGGTCATCTCGCCATCGCGGACCAGGGGCGAGCCGTCCAGCGCGTCCTTGATGGCCGGCACGGTCCAGGGGGTTTCGATCACGGCGTCCATATGGTGGTCGTCTCCAGAGGTGATGGGATCAGAAGTGGGACGGCGCGGCGCGCCGGCAAGGTTGCGACCGGCAAGATGAGGGCCGCGCGTGGAATCGGTGAGGATGGCGCGGACCGCGGCCTTCACGTCGTTACGCGCAGCTTCAGGCACCCAGAGCTCCAGCTTGACCAGGCCGGCTTCGCGACGCGCCTGACGCCAGGCGCGAATGCGATCGGTCGCGGCGGAAGAGGGAGCGGGCGGTTTGGTCATGTTTCATGTAACGCGTAACATGAACGCTTGACATCAGGCAATCCAGGACGGAATTTCAGACCATGATCGCTGTCCGCTCGCAGTCTGTCCGCCGCAGGCCTAGATAGTCGCCCATGTTCAAGAAGCTTTTCGGACGAAACGAGCAGAAGGCGCCGCAAGCGCGCCTGGCCACGGTGCGCAACATCACCGTGGGCCGCACCGTGGCGCTGGATCCGCTGGCTTGGCGCCGGCTGGGCGACGAGACCCATTTCACCCTGGACCGCGACGTGCTCGACATCACGGCTCAGGGCCTGGTCAGTCTGGACGGCGGGCAGTACGTCCACCGCTTCTACACCGACGACCACGTCATGCTTCAGGCCATGAGCGACGACGAGGCCGGGGTGGAAAGCTACGACTTCAGCCTGTTCGTGCCCTGGACCTCGGCCTATCCGCCGGGCGAGCGCGAGCGCCGCATCTGGCGAGACCGTCTGTCGGCGCCGGTGTTTCATGGCGCGGCCGAAGACCTGCCCGACTATCCGCGCTTCTGGTTCGCCGAAAGCGACGCCATCCAGCCGCCTGTCACCCTGTGGGAGACCATCTGGGACGACCGCGCTGCGACCACGCCCTATGCGAAGATCTTCCAGACCTGCATGCTGTACGGCCGTGATCTGGCGGGCGGGCGCGAACTGATGATCGCCTTGGAGCAGCAGCCCGATGGTGGAGAGACGACGCACGAAATCATGATCGGCATTCCGCTGGAAATGGCCGAGTTCCGCGCCTGACGGCGCCTTTGGGGAAGATGCACGATGTTTGACTGGTTCGGATTTCAGCAGGGGGCGATTTCGTTCCTGATCGCCTTTGCGGCGGCCGGCGCCTTCACCCTGGCTTTCAAGCTGATCTACCAGTGGGTCACACCCTATCATGAGCGGACCCTGATCCGCGAAGGCAACCCGGCCGCCGCCATCGCCCTGGGCGGCGCCCTGATCGGCTATGTCCTGCCGCTGGCCTCGGCCCTGTCGCACACGGTCAGCCTGGCCGAGTTCGCCGCCTGGGCCCTGCTGGCCGGGGTGATCCAGATTGTGGTCTTTGTCGCAGTCAGCCGTCTGGCCTTCCGCAACCTGGTGGGCCGCATCGAGGCGGGCGAAGTCGCCGCCGCCATCTATCTGGCCGCCATCTCCATCTGCGTCGGGCTGCTGAACGCCGCCTGCATGACGGCGTGAGCGCCATGACTGATCAAACGTCGACCGAAACCAAGACCATGCGCAAGTTGAAGCGCTCGCGCGTCCTGCAGGTCAGCAGTCTGATGGCCACCGCCAGCTTCTCCCTGGCCGCCTGCGGCTCGCCCCAGCGCACGGCGGCGCCCGAGCCCGAACCGGCTCAGGTCTATACCTCGCTCGAGGAATGCCGCGCCGCCAACGACATCACCGACGCCGAATGCGACGCCGCCCAGGCCGAGGCCCAGAAGCAGGCCGAGGCGACGGCTCCGCGCTACGCCAGCCAGTCCGTCTGTGAAGAACAATGGGGCGCGTCACAGTGCCAGCCGCATCAGGGCAGCGGAGGCTCCTTCTTCACGCCGCTGCTGACCGGTTTCATCATCGGCCAGATGCTGGACGGCGGGCGCTATCGCGGCGGCGGTCCGATGTATCGCGACCGCGACGGCCAGTATTCCAACGGCTACGGCGGCGGCTACGCCTATCGCGACTATCGCACCGGCAAGATCCTGACCAACGGCCGCGAGCATGGCGATGTGGCGCGCCAAGCTCCAAGCCGTGTGCAGAGCCGCACCACGGTGGTCTCGCGCGGCGGCTTCGGCGGTGGCGGACGCGGCTACGGCGGTTAGTGGTCGGACGAGGGCCTGCTCGGAGCGCGCTTCCAGGTTGACGCAGGTCGCGCGTGGGCGTCTGATCGGACAAACCTGAAGGATCGAGGATGGCTCATCGGGTTCGCGGCGATCATGGCAGCTTGATCCGGCAAGCGCTGGATGAAGAGGGGGCGGGGGCGCGTTCGGCCTTGGCCGCCTCATGGCGACGTTCAATGACCCTCCATGGTCTCGATCCCGTTGCGCAGGGCCGGGTGGAGACCGTCACCGAACAACAACTTCATGAGGCGCGTCAGGCGATGGAGCCGTTGACGCGCGCGGCCGAGGGCGTGCTGGACCGGCTGTTCCTGGCCGTCGGCGGGGTAGGGTGCTGCGTCCTGTTGACCAATGCCGACGGCGTTCCGGTCGAACGGCGCGGGGCGGTCGCAGACGACGACACCTTTCACCGTTGGGGCCTGTGGCCCGGCGCCGTCTGGTCCGAGGCGGTCGAGGGCACCAATGGCATCGGCACGGCCCTGGCCGAGCATCGCGCGGTCACCATTCACCGTGAACAGCATTTCCACGCCCGCAACACCGGCCTGAGCTGCGTCACCCACCCCATCCATGACCACATGGGGCGGCTGGCCGGGGCGCTGGATGTCTCGTCCTGTCGGGCGGATGCCACCGAGGCCATCCTGGGGTTGATCTCGGCGGCGGTGTCGGATGCGGCCCGCGCCATCGAGGCCCAGACCTTCCGCCAGGCCTTCGCCGATGCACGCATCGTGCTGGCGGGCGGGGCCAGCGAGCGCAATGCGGCGGCCCTGCTGGCCGTCGACCGGCACGATCTGGTGATCGGCGCCACGCGGGCGGCGCGGCTGTCCCTGTCCATCACAGACGAGCGGATCGCGGCCCAACTTCCAGCCTCGGATCTGCTGACGCCGGGCGGGGTCGAGACGGACCTGCTGGAAGCCGAGCGCGGGGCGGTGCGCCGCGCCCTGGCCCGCAGCGGGGGCAATGTCTCGGCCGCGGCGCGGGCTCTGGGCGTCAGCCGCGCCACCCTGCACCGCAAGCTGCATCGTCTGGGTCTGATCGACCTGCACTGACCTGTCGCAATCCTGCGACAGGTTTGCGGCGCACCATTGCGCCGCCGTCTGGCGCTGCGCCTCCAACCGACCAAACTGGTCTCAAACGACGCCGGACAATCGGCGCCCGAGGAAACCAGCAGGAGGCCTTTCGTGACCAAGCCCGAATTCATCCGCGCCGTGACGCCCAAGTATAAGGCGCGCTACGACAACTTCATCGGCGGCCGGTGGGTCGCCCCGGTCAACGGCCGCTATTTCGAGAACACCTCCCCGGTGAACGGCCGCGTCCTGTGCGAGGTGGCTCGCTCGGACGCGGCCGACGTCGATCTGGCGCTGGACGCCGCCCATGCGGCCAAGGACGCCTGGGGCAAGACCAGCGTCGCCCAGCGCGCCCTGATCCTGAACCGTATCGCCGACCGCATGGAGCAGAACCTGCAGGCCATCGCCGAGGCTGAGACCTGGGACAACGGCAAGCCGGTGCGCGAGACGCTCGCGGCTGACATCCCGCTGGCCATCGACCACTTCCGCTATTTCGCCGGCTGCATCCGGGCGCAGGAAGGCGGCATTTCGGAGCTGGACCACGACACGGTCGCCTATCACTTCCATGAACCGCTGGGCGTGGTCGGTCAGATCATTCCGTGGAACTTCCCCATTCTGATGGCGGCGTGGAAGATCGCCCCGGCCCTGGCGGCGGGCAACTGCATCGTGCTGAAACCGGCCGAGCAGACCCCGGCCTCCATCCTGCTGCTGACGGAGCTGATCCAGGACATCCTGCCGCCGGGCGTGCTCAATATCGTCTCGGGCACGGGGATCGAGGTCGGCGAGCCGCTGGCCACCAATCCGCGCATCGCCAAGATCGCCTTCACGGGCTCGACCGCCGTCGGTCGGAAGATCATGGAATACGCCACCCAGAACATCATCCCGGTGACGCTGGAGCTGGGCGGCAAGTCGCCGAACATCTTCTTTAAGGACGTGATGGACGCCGACGACGCCTTCCTCGACAAGGCGCTGGAAGGCTTCGCCATGTTCGCGCTCAACCAGGGCGAGGTCTGCACCTGCCCCAGCCGCGCCCTGATCCACGAAGACATCTATGAGGCCTTCATCGAGAAGGCGATCGCCCGCGTCGAGGCCATCAGGCAGGGCGACCCGCTGGACCCGAACACTCAGGTCGGCGCCCAGGCCTCGGACCAGCAGCTCAAGAAGATCCTGTCCTACCTGCAGATCGGCAAGGACGAGGGCGCCGAGGTGCTGACCGGCGGCGACCAGGCGGTGCTGAAGGACGACCTGGCCGGCGGCTATTACGTCAAGCCGACGGTGTTCAAGGGCACCAACGACATGCGGATATTCCAGGAGGAGATCTTCGGCCCGGTCCTGGCCGTGACCACCTTCAAGACGCTGGAAGAGGCCATCGCCATCGCCAACGACACCGAATACGGCCTGGGCGCCGGGGTGTGGTCGCGCGACATGAACACCGCCTATCGCGCAGGCCGCGCCATCCAGGCGGGCCGCGTCTGGACCAACTGCTACCACCAGTATCCGGCGCACGCGGCCTTCGGCGGCTACAAGAAGTCGGGCATCGGGCGGGAAAACCATCGCATGATGCTGGACCACTATCAGCAGACCAAGAACCTGCTGGTCAGCTACAGCCCCGACAAGCTGGGCTTCTTCTGATCTCGACCAAGGCGCGGGCCTCGGTCCGCGCCGGCTTCCCTGTTGGTGGGTTTTCCTCAACGAATTCGTGCGCAGAGCTGGCGCCAGGAAAACGATCCTTGAGGATGATCTATGAAGTTGGTGTCCGGCTGCGCTTCGGCGTTGGCCATGTTGGTTGCAGGTGCGGCCCAGGCTGCGCCTGACGCGGCGTTCAATATTGGCGTAGTCAGCGACTATGTCTTCCGGGGCGCGAGCCAGACGGACGGAGGCCCTGCGCTACAGGGCGGCGTGGATCTGGATATGGCCGGCTTCTACGTGGGCGGCTGGGGATCGAATATCGATTTCGGCGATGGCTCCGACGCCGAGATTGACCTCTATGGCGGCTACCGGACGGAAGTCGCAGGCTATGCGCTTGATTTTGGCGCCGGCAGCTACTTCTACGTCGGCGAACCACATGGGGCTGAATACAATTACGTGGAGTTCAAAGCCCTCGCATCGCGTGCGATAGGCCCGGCGACCCTGGGTGCGGGGATCTATCACTCGTTCGACTATTTCGGCGCGGACGAGCAGGCGACCTATGTTGAGGCCAATGCCGCAGTCGTTCCCGTGGATCGCCTGACCCTTTCGGGGGCTGTCGGACATCAGTGGCTGGACGTCAGCGGTGATTTCGTCGCGTGGAATCTGGGGGCGGCCTATGCCCTGACGGATCGTTTGACGATGGATCTGCGCTATCACGACATGGATAGCCCGTCAGGCGACGCGCGCTTCACGGCTGGATTAAAGGCCAGCTTCTAAGCTCTGATCCCGCGTCGTCGTCGGGTCATGAAAGGCGACGACGCGGGGCGGGTTCAGAACTCTTCCCAATCGGCCTGGGCCGCCGCGAGGGACAGGTTGCGACCACCCACGGCCTTCAGCATGGGCGCAATGCGAACGGTCCGGTCGCGCTCCGTCGCCGGCTTAGCGAGCGAGGCCGAGGCACCTTGGCGAATCCGGAAACGGCCCATCATGTCCGATAGGCTGCCGGTTTCCTGGGCCAGGGAATGGCTGGCGGCGGTGGACTGTTCGACCATTGCAGCATTCTGCTGGGTCATTTGGTCCATCTGGTTCACAGCGGTGTTGATCTCGGCCAGGCCCGTCGCCTGTTCGCGGGCGGACGCGGCGATATCGGACACCAGGCTGTTGATCTCGGTGATCTCGACGATGATGCGGTTCAGGGCGTCGCCCGTGCCATCCACCAGCTTGACCCCTTGGCTGACCCGCGCGGTGCTGGCGCCGATCAGGGCTTTGATCTCCTTGGCGGCCTCGGCGGACCGCTGCGCCAGGGCGCGGACTTCCGAAGCCACCACGGCGAAGCCGCGACCCGCGTCGCCTGCGCGGGCGGCCTCGACGCCGGCGTTCAGGGCCAGAAGGTTGGTTTGGAAGGCGATCTCGTCGATGACGCCGGTGATCTGGGCGATCTGTTGTGCGGACGCCTCGATGTCGCGCATGGCGGCGACGGCTTCATTGACGACTTCGCCGCTGCGGGCGGCGTTGTTGCGCGTGGCGTCGACGATGCCGCGCGCGCGATCCGCACCGTCCGAGGCGTGCCGGATCGTGGTGGTGACCTCTTCCAGAGCGGCGGCGGTTTCTTCCAAGCTGGCGGCCTGTTGCTCGGTACGGCGCGACAGGTCGTCGGCGGCCTGGCTGATTTCGGATGTCGTCGAGCGAATGCCGCCTGCGCTGCCGATAATGGCCGCCATGGTGTCTTCCAGGCGTCCCATGGCGGTGTTGAAGTCGTCCTGCAGCTTGCGATAGTCCTGCGGGAAGGCGGCTTGCAGTCTGTAGGTCAGGTCGCCGTCAGACAGGTGCGACAGACCCTCGCCGACCGAAGCGACCACGAACTGCTGTTCTTCCTCGGCGGCTCGGCGCGCAGCTTCATTGCGTTGACGCTCGGCCTCGGCAGCCGCGCGGTCACGTTCCTGCTCGGCGCGCAGGCGATCCGTTTCGGCCAGGTCGTGGCGGAACCCTTCCAGAGCCCGAGCGATGCCGCCGACCTCGTCAGCGCTGGCGGTTCCCTTGACGGGCTCGTCGTAACGGCCGGCGTTCAGCGCGCCGACCGATGCAGTCAACTGGGCCAGGGGGCGTCGCACGACGCGTTCCGTCA
This sequence comes from Brevundimonas sp., assembly GCF_032055285.1. Taxonomy (GTDB): domain Bacteria; phylum Pseudomonadota; class Alphaproteobacteria; order Caulobacterales; family Caulobacteraceae; genus Brevundimonas. The sequence continues at coordinate 3,369 of NZ_DAMBRE010000016.1, read as the reverse complement.
CGAAGAAGAGCGCCCCAAGCACCAGGGCCAGGATCATCAGGCCGCCGACCATCATGGCGATGGCGAGACGGTCAGCAGGGCCGTTGATCGCGGCCGAAGGAATGTCGGTCACAAGCGCCCAGGTCGCATTCAGTCCTTCGAACGGGACGGGGCTGACCAGACGTTCGATCGGTTCTTTGCGTAGGTCGCGCAGACCGTCGAGGCGCGCCGCCTTGCCATTGGTCGCTACGGCGCGCACGTCGTCAGGTCGCGCCTCGGCGTAGGGCTTGGTGCGCAGGGCGGCGTCCGGATGGGAGACCCAGTTTCCGGCGCCCGACAGCAGCATGACGCGGCCGGTGTCGAAGGGCTTCATTTCGCCCAGCATCGCCGACAGGCCGTCCAGGGTCACATCGACGCCGGCGACGCCGATCACCTTGCCGCCGGAAACGACAGGGTAGGCGATCGAGGTCATCAGCACCATCTTGCCGCTCACCTCATAGGCGTAGGGCTCGTTGATGACCGGCTTGCCGGTGGTGAAGGGCTGAACATAGTAGGGCTGTTCGTAGTCATCGACCGAGTTCAGCGGCTGCATGATGATCTTGCCGCCGTCGTTGACCCAGTAGGGGGTGAAGTAGCCATTGCTGTTCGAGCCCAGGTCGGTGCGGCCGATCATGGCGCGGTCCATGCCGTCGAAGGCGCCGGGCGCCGACATGAACCAGCTGCCCGTGACCAGGCTCGTGCCGCTGGCCGCCGGCTTCAGCATGTTCATGACGGTTCGGCGGTCGCGAATGCCGGATTCGTGGGCCGTGCCGATCATCTCGGCGATGGAGCGCGCGGCGGTGTCGGCCGCGCCGATCCTGCCGCTGACGCTGGCGACCGCACGCTCGCTCAAGGCGCCGGCATAGTCGTGTGACAGGTCCCGGGCGACCGATCGCGTGTTCTGCGACACAGCCGCCGCCGCCAGGATCAGGAGGGCGCCTGTTACCGCGCCTCCCGCCGCAAGAAGCTTTCCCGCTACCGATAAATTCTTGAGACCACGCATCGCACACACCCTGTTCGGAGGTTGTCTAAAAGCGACAATCTTAAAGATCCCCTAGGACGAGAGGGGGCGCTCGGACGGCCCGAGGCGAGGTTTCGCTTGTCGCCCAGGATCGAGCCTTGGATGGGATCCGGCCGGGGGCGCAGAATCTTTCATCCTCTCGTCGCGTATCCTTTGCAGAAGCGCCCTAGGCGGCACGCTGCGCAAGCACGTGCCTGTCTGGGGGATATCCATGTTGTATCAAGCCCATCGGCTTCTTATCGGCGTCAGCCTGTGGGCCCTGGCGACGGCGACGGGCGGGGCCGCCTCGGCGCAGGACGGCGTTCCGACCGTGGCGGCGGTGCTCGACACCCTATCGGTCGGTGACGCTGTCGGCGGCGTGATCGTGCCGGACTCGGCTACTGGCCGTCGGCGCTTGGTGTCGGCGGCGGGGCTGGTGGGCCTGCAGGCGTCGTATCTGGATGGGACGCGCTTGGTAGCGACGCCGGCAGGCGAGGCGGGCGCCCTGGATGTCCGAGACGGTTTTCACGTCCGCGGGAGGACCGAAAGATTGTTGGTGTCGACGGACAAGACCGACAACAGCCTGCGTTTCTTCGTTCTTGAGGCTGGAGCACCCGTCGAAATCGGTGCGCGTTCCGTCGCTCTGGGCTTTGCGGTGGAGAGTGTCTGCCTGTTGCGCAACACCAGTGACGGCGGCCTCTACGCCATCGCGGTCGGCGACGGCGGCGAGATCGAACAGCTTTTGATCTATGTCGATGCCGAGGGCCGAGCGGACGCCCGTCCATCACGCCGCATCAATCTGCCCTCCAAGATCAAATACTGCGTTGCAGACGACGCAACGGGGCAGGTCTATGTCTCGCAACAGGCTGTGGGCGTCTGGCGCTTTAATGGCGACCCCGAAGCCGATGCTGCGCCTGCCTTGGTCGATGCTGTCGGCCTGGGGCGGATCAGTGAGGAGAGCGGGTCTCTGGCGCTTTACGACGGCGGTCAGGGGGCGCGATATCTGTTTGCAACCGATGCCTCGAGCGGTCGGCTGTTCGTCTATGACCGAGACGCCGGTGATGCCTACCGCGGCGCCGTCAGGGTGACGGGGCGGAACGGCGCTCCGATCAAGGAGCCCGGCGCCCTGCAGGCGGCGGCGGCAAATCCGGACGAAGGCCTGCCCTCGGGCCTGTTGGTCGCGGACGAGGATTCTGAAGCCGGCGCCAACTACAAGCTGGCGTCCATCGCAGCTCTGACCGGAGCGCTGAACCTGTCCGCCGGATCGCCGTCGGACATCGGCGCTGTTCTCACGCCACGCCTTCCCGCGGTGACGCCGGCGGCCGAAACCGTTCCGGTCGCCAGTCCGGGCGACGCCGCCGACGACCCGGCCATCTGGGCCGATCCGTCGAACCCGGCCAACAGTCTGATCATCGGCACGGACAAGAAGGCGGGGCTCAACCTCTACGACATGCAGGGCCGCGTCCTTCAGCACCTGCCCGACGGCAAGATGAACAACGTCGACCTGCGCGAAGGCTTCATGCTGGGCGGTCGGCCGGTGGTTCTGGTCACGGCCAGCGATCGGACCAACAAGGCGGTCGCCATCTATCGCCTCGACATCGAGGCGCGCCGTTTGATCGACGTCGCGGACGGGGTTCAACCGACGGGGCAGGGTGATCCCTATGGCCAGTGCATGTATCGCTCGCCTCGCAGCGGCAAGACCTATGTCTTCATCAACGACTCCAACGGCGAGAAGCGCCAGTGGGAGTTGGTCGACGCCGGAAACGGCAAGGTGCGCGCTGTGCGCGTGCGCGACTTCGCCTTCACCAGCCAGGTCGAAGGGTGCGTGGCCGATGATGCGACGGGACAGATCTATGTCGCCGAGGAAGACGTCGGCCTGTGGCGCCTGTCGGCCGAGCCGGACGGCGGCTCAGCCATGACCATGATCGCCCGCATCAGCGAGAACCCGGCCTTGAAGGACGACATGGAAGGCGTCGGTCTCTATGATCTGGGCGACGGGCGCGGCTATCTGGTCGTTTCCAGCCAGGGCAATGATAGCTACGCCGTCTTCCGGCGTGAGGGCGATCAGGCCTATCTCGGGTCCTTCATTGTCGTCGCCGACGGACAGCGCGGCATCGACGGCGTGTCCGAGACCGATGGGTTGGAGGTCACCAGCCGCAACCTCGGCCCCGGCTTCGAACACGGCGCCCTGATCGCTCAGGACGGCCGCAATGTTCTCCCGGGCGAGAACCAGAACTTCAAATACGTGCCGTGGGCGTCGATCGCGGCGGCTCTGGGCCTGGAGATGCGCCGCTGAGGCTGACGCGGTTCTGTGGATTCGCGTTCGTTGAGATAGTTGGAGTTTGTGTGAT
>NZ_DAMBRE010000015.1:0-24505 GCF_032055285.1 Brevundimonas sp. | reverse complement strand
TCCTCCCGGCATGAGAGCCTCAGGAGCGGGCGTTCCGAAGGTCTGAGATGGGTCGGAAGCAGACTTCCGTATCCCGTCTCTACGCCAAGGCCATTCGGGCGACACCAAACACTGACTGAAAAGGCGGCCCAAGGCTCCGAGGCCGCCCTCCCCTTCGGCCGGGCGTCAGCGCAGCACCTGCTCCGCGTCGACCAGCACCACGTCGTGCATCTGGTTCAGATAGGCCTCGTAGTAGCCCTTGTGCGAGGCGCCCACGAGGGTCAGCATCTTCACGCCCGGCTTCATCCCCATGACGTCGCGCATATTGGCGACCATGCGCAGGTTCCGCGTCTCATAGGCAGCCAGATACATCCGGCCGAAGCCCTCGGGCGAAGGGTCCTTCTGGGCCGCGCCGAAGTCGCTCTCATAGGCCCGGCGCTGGGCCTCGGGGCTGTTGAAATAGCGATAGAGGGTCAGCAGGCCGTCGGGCTGCGACACCCCGGCGTCGAACGGCGCAAGCGAGGCCGTTAGATGAACTCGATCTCGCCGCCCCGTTAATTCGCGCTCATCATTCCTGTGGACAGTCGCAAACCCTTGATCTGCTAATGCGAATTCCGTCCGCCCACAGATATCCACAGGCTTGCCCACCGGGGCCGGGACGATTCCGCACAGCCGCACCGATTCGGGCGCTTGCCGAATAGAGGTTTCCGCGAGAACGTCAACAGGCCAACGGGACACGGCGGCGCGGAAATCCAAGATCCAGCAATGGGTTAGAGGGTTTCAAGCGAACCGTTCCGGCTCTCTGACCCAGGATCCCAAAGCCTCTTCGGAGGATGCGGAGACACCGAGGCAGGGCCACAGGCTCCCGATCCTTCAGCGCTTCGGCGCAGGGATCACGGAGAACCAGGCCGGGATCGAAGACGACGCGTCCCGACGACGCGCCCGACGCGACCAGGGGCCGCCAGGAGACCAGCCGACGCCGCCGGGTTCGCCCGAAAGCGCCGCAGCGAAATCGGTTCGGACGCTTGCGTCCCTATGCGGATCTTCGCTTCGGAGAAAAGGCCAGGCCCTGACCCGAACGGCCAGGTCCAACCCGGACTTGGCGAGGGGACGCGATCAGGGCTTCGGCCGGGGTCTCGTCCCCTCGCTCAATTCTGGTGTGCACTGCGGCGCCGCCGACCTTTCCAAGTCCGCCGCCGCCGCCTAAACCATCCCTCGATGACCTTCGACCTGCTCTCCCGCCGCAATCTGCTGCTGGGCGCCGCCGGCCTGACCGCCGTCAGCTCCCTGTCCGCCTGTGGTCGCGCCGAGGCCCCGGTCGACGAATCCGGCCGGGTTCGCCTGCGCCTCGCCGCCGGGGGGCCGGTCACCGCCGCCCATGGCGGCTTCTATCAGGCCATCGCCACCGGGGCCTATGAGCGGCGCGGCCTGAACGTCGAGATCCTGACCGGCGCCGCCGGGACCGACGTCCCCGCCCTGCTGGCCGCCAGCGCAGTCGAACTGGCGATCGGCGTCGACAGCTTCGCCCCCATGCGGCTGATCGCCGACCGCGCCCCGGTCAAGGCCGTCGCCGCCTTCCTGCAGAAGGACCCCGCGGTCCTGATGGCCCGGCCCAACCAGCCGCTGGAAACCCTGTCGGCCCTGGGCGACCGCCCCATCCTGATGAGCCCCGCCGACCAGGCCGGCTTCTGGAACTGGCTGCGGACCCGCTTCGAACTGGCGCCCGGTCAGGTCCGTTCCGGCACGCCGGAAGACAACCTCAAGGCCTTCCGCGAGGACCCGAAGTCAGTTCTGGTCGGCCGGTTGACAGCAGGCGATCCCAGCCTGATCGCGCGCGAGGCCGGGTTCGAGCCGCGCGTCCTGATCCCGGCCGACGACGGCTACCCCTCCTATTCCGGCCTGGTCCTGGCCCCCAACGCCTTCGCCCGCGACAACGCCAAGGCCCTGCGTGACTTCATCGCCGCCTCGGTCGAGGGCTGGCGTGACTATGTGCACGGCGACGGGTCAAAGGGCGACGCCCTGATCCGACGCGCCAACCCCGAGCTGAACCAGCGGCTGCTCAACGCCGTGCGCGACAGCCTGAAGACCGAGGCCGTGGTCGACGGCGGCGACGCGGCCCTCTACGGCCTGGGGACCATGACCGCCGAACGCTGGCAGGCCTTCGCCGAACAGTCCGCCGACGCCTTCCCCGCTGCGCCCGACTGGCGCGAGGCCTTCACCACCCAGTATCTGCCGGGCCGAGGCTAAGACGCCGGGCCGAAGCCGGCCCAGAAGCAGGATGAGCGCGCGTTAGCAGCGGATTAAGTCGTGGGCGCCTAGTCTGCAGACTGAACGCCGACCGCAGCAGGAGGCCGTCCGTGCGACGCCCGCCGATCACCGCCATCCTGACCGCCGGGGCCTGCGCCCTGGGCCTGAGCACGCCCGCCGCGGCCCAATCGCCCGCGCCCCAGAGCGCCGCCGCCCCCCAGAATGCTGCGCCCTCAAGCGCCAACGCCGCCGGGCTGCGCTACCTGTCCTGGCCCGGCCGCGCCTATCGGCCCGCACCCGCCGCACCCGCCGCCGCCCCGGCCGTCGGCCCTGTCGTCGCCCCGGTCGCACAGGCCTCGGCCACACCCGGTCGCCCGCCGATCATTCCCCACGGCGGCCTGGCCGCGCCTACGCCGACCGCCGACGCCACGCCGCGTCAGGGCCTGACGCCCGCCAGCGCCTGGATCGGCTCGCAGGCCCCGGCCTATGCGCCGCAGCCGGCGCCGATGGTCGAGCCCGCCCCTCAACCCTATCTCGCCCCCGCGCCTGCCCCCGCCCCCTGGAGTCGCGCCCGCGTCATCGCGTCCGCTCCGGCTCAGGCCCCGATCCACGCCCCGATCCAGGCCCCGGCGCCCGCGCCCATGGCGGCCGCGTCGCCCTCGAGCGGCTATTTCGCCGAGACCGCGGAGGCCGCGCCGCCGCCGTCCGCGCGCCCCGCCATGGCCTCGCCCGCGCGGCGCCCGCTTCCGGTCCCGACGGCGCGCCCGGCTCCGGCTCCGATCCTGGCGACGCCCCCGGCCATGCCCGCCCAGCCGCCCGCACCTGCAGCGACAGCACCGGTGGCGACGCCCGTTCTGGACACGGCTCCGGCTGAGACGCCCGCCCCGGTCGCCGATCCCATGGCCCCGCGCCGCGACGCGCCGATCTTCCGCCTGCAACGCCCAGCGCCCGCGGCGACCGTCGACCCCCAAGCCCAGTCGCAGCCCCAGTCGCAGGCCCCGGTCGCGCCACAGCCCGCGCCCATTGTCGCTGCCTCCGACGACCAGGGCGGCGCCCGCTACTATTCCGTCCATCGCCAGGCCGGCCGTCAGCCCGACGCCACCCCCCTGCCCGCGCCGGTCTATCTGGACGCCCTGCCGGTGGAGCTGACCTCGACGCCCGCCTCGACCGACCTGGCCGAGCCGCCGGCCGCCCCCAACCTGATCCGCAACGCCAACGGCCGCCTCCAGGCCCTGCCCGCCAACGAAGACCCTGTCCTGCCATGAGCGACGGCGCCGCCCTTTCCCCGATCCTCGACGCCTCGTCGCGCCTGCCTGACCTGATCGCCCTGGCGCAGGAGCCGTCCAGCGAGAAGCGCCGCGCCCTGCTGCGCGAACTGACCGACCACTTCTTCGGCGACCCGGAACGCAGCGAGGCCGAAACCGCCCTCTACGGCTCGGTGCTCAGCGACCTGACCGACGCCATGGAATTGGCCGTCCGCGCCGAACTGGCCGAGCGCTTCGCCGCCGCCCCCGACGCCCCGCATCAGTTGATCCGCCGCCTGGCCGAGGACGAGGCCGAAACGGTGGCCCATCCGGTCCTGCGCGCCTCGCCGGTCCTGACCGAGGCCGACCTGATCCACGTCATCCGCTCGCGCGGCCAGGGTCACATGCGCGCCGTCAGCCAGCGCGCCGTCGTGTCCGAAGCCGTGTCCGACGCCATCATCGACCGTGGCGACGACGAGACCCTGGGCGTGCTCCTGGGCAATGACGGCGCCCAGATGTCGCGCGCCGCCTGCGAGGCCGCCGTCGAGCGCGCCCGCGCCAATCCCGCCCTGCACGCCCCGACCGTTGAACGCGCCAGCCTGCCGCCCGACCTGCTCAATGAGATGTATTTCGAGGTCGAGGCCCGCCTGCGTCAGCGCATTCTGGAGCAGAACGCGCGCATGGACCCCGCCCTGCTGGAAAGCGCCCTGGCCGCCGGCCGCACCCGCGTCGCCACCGACGACGGCGCCCTGCCGCCCGACTACGCCGAGAGCCTGGCCTATGTCGAAGAACTGCGCGCCGCCAACCAGCTGACGCCCCTGGTCCTGGCCCGCTTCCTGCGCTCAGGCAGCCGGACCTCCTTCCTGATCGCCCTGTCGCAGCTGGCCGAGATCGACTTCCACACCGCCCGCCAGATCGTCGAGCGGCGCGAGCTGGACGCCCTAGCCGTGGTCTGCAAGGCCGCCGACCTGGATCGCGCCCTGTTCCTGACCTACGCCGTGGTGCTGCTGAACACCGACGGCGACGCCATGGGCAAGGCCCGCGCCTATGCTGGCATGTACAGCGACCTGACCGTCGAGGCCGCCCAGCGCACTCTGCGCTTCTGGCGCATGCGCAAGGCCATGCACGCGGCCTAAGCAGAAGCGCGGACGCCTCTCCCTCCCCTTCATGGCGAGGGTGGTCGCGAAGCGACCGGGTGGGGAGGGCGCGGCGATACGGACGCGGCGCCTGACTTGCCGAAGCGCCCCCACCCGGCTTCGGCCTGACGGCCTCAGCCACCCTCCCCATGAAGGGGAGGGAGAATGTCGCGCCCATCCAAACGCGCTCAAGCAGCCCGAAGGGCGGTAGCGCCCTGATAAAGCAAAAACGCCCGCCCTCCTTTCGGAGGACGGGCGCTGCATCCAACCTGAAAGGTCGGGTCTTACTTCTTGGCGCGGGTGGCGCGGGCGGGCTTGCGACCGCCCTGGCCCAGGCCCATCTGCTTGGCCAGGTCCGAACGGGCCTTGGCGTAGTTCGGGGCGACCATCGGGTAGTCCTTGGGCAGGCCCCACTTGGCCCGGTATTCCTCGGGGCTCATATTGTATTTGGTGCGCAGGTGGCGCTTCAGCGACTTGAACTTGCGGCCGTCTTCCAGGCAGATCAGGAAGTCGGGCGTAATCGACTTGCGTACCGGAACCGCCGGTTCCTTGGGCTCGGGCTCGACTTCCACCGGCGCCGAAGACACGCCGGACAGAGCGGCGTGGATCTGAGCGATCAGGCCCGGCACGGCGTCGGCCGAAACGGTGTTGTTGCTGACATAGGCCGAAACGATGTCCGCGGTCATTTCGAGCAGTTCGGGTTTTTCTTCCATGGGGGATCGCCTGTTTCAGGAGCCAAACGCATTCGACTGATCAGACCCGACCCGTCGGAGGTTGGTTTCATACGTATGTTTGTCGAACTTGGCAATGCAAGCATAGAGCATCGCCTGAAAGGCGAACTCTTCTACTCATCTGAACTGAATTCAGTTCTTTCGTTTCATCGACCGAAGTTATCTGCGAGTGCCAGCATGGCGGCGCGTTCGGGCGCGGAGTAATCGTCGATCAAGTCTTCGTCGCCCTCGCGAATGGCGCGAAGAAGTTCCGGCGTGAGAGCCGAAGACAGCGACCAGTTCCAATAGCGCAGCACCGTCTGGGCGCGATCGACAGCCAGCATTTCATAGGTGATCTGCACCCGCTCCCAGTCGGGATGGATCTCGCCGTCTTCCGTCGTCTCAGGACGGCGCATGGCCCGCCACAGGGCGTGTAGGTCCAGCCGCGACAGGCCCGTGGCCTTGCACAGGATGGCCAGAGGCTCCCCGCCCGCATCGCCCATGATCTTGGCCGCGGTCAGCGGCTTGATCCCCGACAGATAGCCGATCTCGCCGACCAGTTCGCGGGTCATCCCCTGGCCTGCGGCCGCGACGGCGTCTTCCAGGCCGTTGTAGGGGCTCTTGTCGATCGCCGCGCGGTTGCGCTGGCGGCGCTCGATGAACTGCAGGGCCTTGCGCGTCACCGGATCGGACCAGCCCTCGGCGGCCGCAGCGGCGAACAGGTCCTCGACGCTGTCTTGAAGCACTTCGCGCGACACGGCGAAGCGCTGCAGCACGGTGCGGCGCTCCTCGGCCGCGCACCACCAGAACATGACATAGGCGCCCGATGGCCTCAGCTCGGGCCGCTTCAGCAGGGGCGCGCACAGCCCCCGGCTCTCGCGGCTCAGCGCCACCACGCCCTCGACGGCGCTCTGGGCCAGGCGGGCCGAGGCGTTCTTCAACACAGCGGCGATGACGGCGTCTTCGCCAAAGCTCAGCAGGGTCTCGGTCACCACTTCCGACAGGCCGCGCCGCTCGGCGATCAGCAGGCGGTGTTCGATCCCGGCGTCGCGGGCGCAGCCGATCAGATCGACATCGGTCAGCGAAGCGCACTGTTCGATCAGCGGCCCCGCCACCGACGGCTCGTCGCGCAGCAACAGGCGCGCCAGGCTGTCGGGCAGTTCCGCCAGGGGCGCCAATCGCAGCGCCACCCGACGCCTCTCCTCGACCGAGGCCAGGCGCAGCAGTTCGACCAGCAGATCGCCCGTCACCGCGCGCTCGAAGGCGTTGATCCGACTGGCCGGCAGGCAGACGACGTCGGCCAGCCGCCGCAGCAGCGCCTGGCGCGTCTTCGACGGCCCCGCCGGGGCGTCTTCGTCAGAAATGGCGGCCTGAACAGACATGATCACGCTACCCTAGCGCGAGCCGGTTAACCGCGCGTGAGGGCGAAACGGCTCGAGAATCTCCCCCCCGCAGGGGGAGGGAGAGGCTCTAGTTACAGCCCCTCGAACAGGGCCGTGGACAGGTAGCGTTCGGCGAAGTCGGGCAGGACGACGACGATGGTCTTGCCCGCATTCTCGTCCAGGGCCGCCTGGCGGAAGCCCGCGACCAGGGCCGCGCCCGAACTGATGCCGACCGGCACGCCGTCTGTCTTGGCGACCTTGCGGGCCATGTCGAAGGCGTCCTCGTTCGACACCTGCTCGACGCCGTCGATGACGCCGGTGTCGATGACTGGCGGAATGAAGCCGGCGCCTATGCCCTGGATCTTGTGCGGACCGGGCGCGCCGCCCGACAGGACCGGCGAGGCGGTCGGCTCGACGGCGATCATCTTCAGCGAGGGCTTCTTGAGCTTCAACGCATGGCCGACCCCGGTGATGGTGCCGCCGGTGCCGACGCCCGAGACGACGATGTCCACCGCGCCCGCCGTATCGGCCCAGATCTCCTCGGCGGTCGTGACCTCGTGGATGGCCGGGTTGGCGGGGTTCTCGAACTGCGAGGGGGTGACGGCGCCGGGGGTGCGGGCCAGCAGGTCCTGGGCCATGGCGATGGCGCCCTTCATGCCCTGTTCGGCCGGCGTCAGCACCAGCTCGGCGCCCAGAAGCGCCAGCATCTTGCGACGTTCGATCGACATGCTCTCAGGCATGACCAGAACCAGCTTGTAACCCTTGGAGGCAGCGACGAAGGCCAGGGCGATGCCGGTATTGCCCGAGGTCGGCTCGATCAAGGTCGCGCCCGGCTTGATCTTACCGGCCTGCTCCAGCGCCTCGATCATGGCCACGCCGATGCGGTCCTTGACCGAGTTGATCGGGTTGAAGAACTCCAGCTTGGCCAGCACGGTCGCCTTGGGCTGATGCTCCGCCGTCAGGTTGGGCAGCCGCACCAGGGGCGTGTCGCCGATGGTGTCGGCGATGCTGTCATAGACCCGGCCGCGCCCGGCCTTCTTGTGGCGGCTGGCGTCATAGGCGGTGTCGGACATAGGAGTCTCCGTGGCGGATCGTTCTGATTAAGTGACAGCCCTTATACGCCTGAGGCAAGACAGCGCCGCACAGGAATTCTACGGGCGGGTTAAGCTTGGCTATCAAGACCCCTAGACCAGCCCCCGCCGCGCCGGATCGAAGGGCAGGACCTCGCGGATCGAGATCAGGGTCTTGAAGGCCCGCACCCGCGCGTCGTCGTTCAGCACCTGGCGGGTGAAGACCTCATAGGCCTCCATCGTCGGCACGCGGACATAGAGGATGAAGTCGGTTTCGCCGGTCACATACCATGCGGCCTGGACCTCGGGCCGGGCCGTCAGCTTGGCCAGCAGGGCGTCCAGGACCGCCGTCCCCTCGCGCTCCATCTCGACCAGGACATGCATGGTCAGGGCGCGCTCCAGCCGCGCCTCGTCGATCACCGCCACGTCGGCGACGATGACCCCCTCGTCGCGCAGACGGCGCAGGCGGCGCGACACCGCCGATTCCGACAGCCCCACCTGATCGGCCAGCACTCGCGCGGGCTGAAGGTTGTCGCGCCGGACCAGGTCCAGCAGCCGTCGGTCGAAATCGTCGAGCGTGACGGTTTCTTGCATAGGTCATCTTTCTAACGCGGTTTTATTGCATCCTATCAGCAGAAGTCAGCGAGAAACACAGGCCGGTTTTCACTAGGTTGCGCCGCATGTCCTCCCTCGCTCTCGCCATGCGGGCGCCGCGTTTCGCGGCCGTCCTGCCCTACCTCGCCCTGATCGGCGGGATCGTCTCCCTGTCCATGGGAACCTCCTTCGCCAAGTCCCTGTATCCCATGGTCGGCGCGGCAGGCACGGCCTCGCTGCGCGTCGGCCTGTCGGCCCTGATCCTGCTGGCGGTATGGCGGCCGTGGCGCACGCGCCTGACCCGCGCCGACCTCAAGGGGTTGGCCGTCTATGGCCTGGTCATGGGCCTGATGAACCTGTGCTTCTACCTGTCCCTGGCCACCATCCCCCTGGGCGTGGCCCTGGCCATCGAGTTCACCGGCCCCCTGACCATCGCCCTGCTGAACTCGCGCAAGCTGATCCACTTCGTCTGGATCGGCTTCGCGGTTCTGGGCCTGGCCCTGCTGCTGCCGTTCAACGGCGACGTCCAGGCCCTGGACCCGGTCGGCTGCGCCTTCGCGGCGGCGGCGGCGGTCTTCTGGGCGCTCTATATCGTCTTCGGCAAGCGGGTCAGCCACCTGCCCAGCGGCCCGACCGTTGCGGTCGGCATGTCGATGGCGGCCCTGACCGTCGTGCCCTTCGGCGTCGCCACGGCGGGGCTGAAGCTGCTGGACCCGTCCATCCTGGTCCTGGGCCTCATCGTCGCCCTGGTGTCCAGCGCCCTGCCCTACACCCTGGACATGATCGCCCTGAAGGGCATCCCCAAGCGCACCTTCGGCGTCATGCTGAGCGGCGATCCCGCGGTCGGCGCCCTGGCCGGCCTGCTGTTCCTGGGCGAGCACCTCAGCGGCCTGCAATGGCTGGCCATCGGGGCCATCATCACCGCCTCGATCGGCGCGGTCCTGACCTCGCCGGCGGGCGAGGACCAGCCGCTGCAGGACCCGGCCGCCCCGGCCTGACGATCAGACGCCCATGAAGACCCTGATCGCCTGCTTGCGCGCGCCGGTTCTGAACATCGCCGCCGGGGGCCTGTTCGGCCTGATCCTGGCCGTCGTGATGCGGCTGGTGATCCGCCGCATCTTCTGACGGATCAGAAGCCCACAGCCCTCAGCGGCGGGCGGCTGTCCAGCGCCTCATAGGCGGCGGCCGCGCCGGTGCGAAAACGCCCGACCAGTCGCGCCAGCCCCTCCGCCTCGGTCTTGAGGCTGAGCGCCGCCGCCGTGCTCTGCTCGACCATGGCCGCATTCTGCTGGGTGACCTGATCCATCTGGTTCACCGCCGCATTGACCTGGCTGAGGCCCGAGGACTGCTCCTGGGACGAGGCGGCGATCTCGGCGACCAGGGCGTCCATCTCGCCCACCTTGCCGGCGATGGCGCCCAGCGAGGCCCCGGCCTCGCCGACCAGTTTCACGCCCTGCGCCACCTCGGCGGCGGAGGCCGAGATCAGGGTCTTGATCTCCTTGGCCGCTTCGGCCGAACGCTGAGCCAGAGCCCGCACTTCCGAGGCGACCACGGCGAAGCCGCGCCCGCTGTCCCCCGCCCGCGCCGCCTCGACCCCCGCGTTCAGGGCCAGAAGATTGGTCTGGAAGGCGATCTCGTCGATGATGTCGCTGATCTGGTCCGAACTCTTGCGGATGCCCTCCATGGCGGCGACCGCCTCGCGCACCACCTCGCCCGAGCGATCCGCCTGGCCCCGCGCCTCGCCGGCCACGGCGGCGGCCTGACGGGCGCCCTCGGCGCTGCGCTTCACCGTGGCGGTGATTTCGTCCAGGGCGGCGGCGGTCTCCTCCAGAGACGCAGCCTGCTGTTCGGTGCGCCGCGACAGGTCGTCCGAGGCGCTGGAAATCTCATCCGAGCCTCCGCGCAGCCCCGCCACCGATTGCAGCACCTGGGCCAGGGTCTGCCCCAGGCATTCGACGGCGTTGTTGAAGTCGTCCTTCACCCGGCCGTGGGCGCCGCTCATGTCGCGCTCGATGCGGGCCGTCAGATCCCCATCGGATAGACGCGCCAGGCTCTCGGCCAGGGCCTCGACCAGGGCGTTCTGCGCCGCTTCGGCGCTCAAACGCTCAGCCTCGCGGCGGGCGGCCTCCTGCTCGGCCTGGGTAATGTCCACCGCCAGCTTGATGACCTTGGCCGGACGCCCGTCCGGCCCCATCACCGGATTGTAGCTGGCCTGCAGCCAGACCTCGCGCCCGCCCTTGGCCAGACGCCGGAACTTGGTCGCCACGAAGCGCCCGTCGTTCAGGTCGCGCCAGAAGGCGGCGTAGGCCGGGCCTGCCGCCTCCTCCGGGTCCATGAAGGTGCGGTGATGCTGCCCCCGGATTTCATCGAGGCTATAGCCCATCGTCTTCAGAAGATTGTCATTGGCGTCCAGGATACGCCCGTCCAGATCGAACTCGATCAGGGCCTGGGATCGGCCGATCGCAGCCATCTTGCTGTCGAGGTCATGGAGCTTCTGCTCCTCCACGCGATTCTGACGACTCTTGCCGAACATCCAGTCTGCTCCCCAGCGAAAGACTTGATTGATGACGCGTCACTGACCCGAAATGTAAAATTTGAAACCTTAGTTTTTCTGCGGTGCAGCATAAGGGCATTCCCGTAGCCCGACTTCACCGCTCGTTAACCACGATGGCCCATTCGTTAACGGATGCATTTTTGTGGGCTGCGTTCCGAAGGCTCCGCCTTCTCGATCCGACGCAGCCTGAGGGGCCCCGCTTGCGTAATCTCGTCGCCGCCGTCGAAGCGATCGACCCTCTGGTCGTCACCGGCAAGGTGGCGGGCGTCAGCGGCCTGCTGATTGAATCGCGCGGCGGCCTGTCGCGTCTGGCCGTCGGCGCCCGCGCCGAGATCGAACGGCGCGGCCAGGCCCCCCTGCCCGCCGAGGTCGTCGGCTTTCGCGACGCCAAGGCCCTGCTGATGCCCTTCGGCCCGGTCGAGGGCGTGGCCCCCGGCGCCGACATCCGCATCATCGACACCGCCGCCAGCGTGCGCCCGACGACGGCCTGGCTCGGCCGGATCATCGACGCCTTCGGCCAGCCCATCGACGGGCTCGGCCCCCTGCCGCAAGGCCCGGCGCCCTATCCCCTGCGCACCTCGCCGCCGCCGGCCCATTCGCGCGGCCGGGTGGGCGAGCGGCTGGACCTGGGCGTGCGCTCGATGGACGTCTTCACCACCACCTGCCGGGGCCAGCGCCTGGGCATCTTCGCCGGGTCGGGCGTGGGCAAGTCGGTGCTGCTGTCCATGCTGGCCAAGCAGGCCACCTGCGACGTCGTGGTCGTCGGTCTGATCGGCGAGCGGGGCCGTGAGGTCCGCGAGTTCATCGAGGAGACCCTGGGCGAAGAGGGCCTGCGCCGCGCCGTGGTCGTGGTCGCCACCTCGGACGAGCCGGCGCTGAAACGGCGCCAGTCGGCCTATATGACGCTGGCCGTCTCCGAATACTTCCGCGATCAGGGGCTGGAAGTCCTGTGCCTGATGGACAGCGTGACCCGCTTCGCCATGGCCCAGCGCGAGATCGGTCTGGCCGCGGGCGAGCCGCCGACGACCAAGGGTTACACCCCCACCGTCTTCACCGAACTGCCCAAGCTGCTGGAGCGCGCCGGCCCCGGCCCGATCCGGCCGGACGGCACCGAGGCCGGGCCGATCACCGCCCTGTTCACCGTCCTGGTGGACGGCGGCGACCATGACGAGCCGATCGCCGACGCCGTGCGCGGTATCCTGGACGGCCACATCGTCATGGACCGCAAGATCGCCGAACGCGGCCGCTTCCCCGCCATCGACGTGCTGAAGTCGGTTAGCCGGACCCTGCCCGGTTGCCAGACCCCGCCCGAGCGTGAACTGAATCGCCGCGCCCGCCAGTGCCTGTCGGCCTATGCCAACATGGAAGAACTGATCAAGATCGGCGCCTATCGCAGCGGGGCCGACCCCATCGTCGACCGTGCCATCGCCCTGAACCCGGCGCTCGAGGACTTCCTGGGCCAGGACAAGGACGACCACACCAGTCTGGACGAGAGCTTCGTGCGGCTGGAGGCCATCCTCAATCAGGGGATGGCCGCCCCCTAGGGCCTTCGCCGACCATCGTTCCAAAGTATTAACCCCCGCAACCGCATCGTGACGCCATGACCGCCTGGGCCCAATCCCTGATCCGCATCTCCAACTACGAGGTCGAGACGCTGCAGAAGCGTCTGGCCGAGGTCGCGGCCCGCAAGGCCGAGGCCGAGATGCGCGTCGCCGTCCTCGACGCCGAGGTCGAGATCGAGCGTCAGAACGCGCGTCTGGACCCGTCGTCGGGCATGATGCTGCAAGCCTATCTCAAGGGCTGGGCGCTGAAGCGCGCCGACGCCGAAGGCATGGTCGCCGCCGTCTCCGCCGAGGAGGAAGGCGCCCGCGACGCCCTGACCAGCGCCTTCGAGGAGCTGAAGAAGTTCGAGCACGTCGCCGAGACGACCCGGCTGAACAAGCTGCTGGCCGCCGCCAAGCGCGAAACCGCCGCCTTCGACGAAATGGGTCTGAGGCGCCGTGCCGAGGGCTGACGCCCGATGATCAATCGCCGCGCCGTCCTGGCGACGCCGCTCGCCCTGGCCGCCTGCGGCTCGGCCGAACCCCCGGCGCCGCCGCCGACCATCGCCTCGTTGAAGGCGACCGCCCCCTTCCCCGTCGGCCTCAGCGCCATGACGGGTCAGTTCGACGACCCGCAATGGGTCGATCTGGTCCGCACCCACTTCAATCAGCTGACCCCCGAGTGGGAGATGAAGATGGAGCGGATCATGACGGCGGTCGGCGGCTATGACTTCAGCGCCGCCGACCGCATCGCCGCCTTCGCGCGCGACCACGGCCTACGGCTCTATGGCACCACCCTGATCTGGTACGCCCAGGATCACCCGCATTTTCACGACCTGGATCAGACCCGGTTCGAGGCCGACTACGACCGCTGGATCGCCACCGTCGCCGGACGCTATCGCGGACAGGCCGTCGGCTGGGACGTGGTCAACGAGCCGGTGGCCGAGAACGGCGACGGCCTGCGCGACTGTCTGTGGAGCCAGCGCCTGGGTCAGGACGGCTACATGATCCGCGCCTTCGAGCAGGCGAAGCTGGCCGCGCCCGACGCCGTCCTGTTCATCAACGACTACAATCTCGAGAACAATCCGAGGAAGGGCGCCACCTTCCTGCGCACCGTCGAGCGCCTGCTGAAGGCCGGCGCGCCGATCGGCGGCCTCGGCACCCAATCGCACCTCGACATCGAGATCCCCGCCGGTCAGATCACCGGATTCATGCGCGAGCTGGCCGCCTTCGGCCTGCCGATCCATGTGTCCGAGCTGGACGCCTCCCTGCGCGCCGACCGCCGCCTCGACACCCGGTCGCGCGATGAGAAGCTGGCCCAGCAGAAGGCCCGCGTGGTCGAACTGGCCGAGGCCTTCATGACCCTGCCCCCGGCCCAGCGCTTCGCCTTCACCGCCTGGGGCCTGCGCGACACCGACAGCTGGCTGCGACGCCCGCCCGAGGACGACGGGCGCGACCAGCCCCTGCTGTTCGACGCCCTGGGCCGACCCAAGCCGCTGGCGGCGGCGGTCGAGGCGGCGTTCAAAACCTGACGCTGACTCTTTCCTCCCCATTCCATGGGGAGGTGGATCGGACGCGCAGCGGACGAGACGGAGGGGGCGGCGACGCCGTCGTCCATGGTGCTTAGAACGTCAGTCGTCGCGCCGCCCCCTCCACCGCTTCGCGGTCCCCCTCCCCATGGAATGGGGAGGAAAGACGCGTCCGCGGCTGATTTACCGGAACGCAAGCCTCGCCGTGATCTAACAGCGTCATGAAACTGATCCACGCCCTTCAGGACAACTCTGATCCGAACTCGCTGGTGTCGCGTTTTCGTCGCGCCCGCGCCAGGCGAGTCACCGCCCTGATCGAGGCCATCCACGCCGAGAAGGGCGCGGTGCGGATCATCGATCTGGGCGGCGAGCCGGAATACTGGAACCTGTTCCCGCGCGACTTCCTCGACGCCAACAAGGTCCATATCACCCTGGTCAATCCCGGCGGCTTCGAGGCGGTGGACGAGACCCTGTTCGACAATGTCGACGGCGACGCCTGCTCCCTGCCCCAGTATGCCGACAACAGCTTCGACCTGGTCCACTCCAACTCGGTCGTGGAGCACGTCGGCGACTGGGTGCGGATGGAGGCCTTCGCCGCCGAGGCGCGCCGGCTGGCTCCGCGCTACTACGTCCAGACCCCCTATTTCTGGTTCCCGATCGAGCCCCACTTCTCGGCGCCCTTCTTCCACTGGCGCAGTGAACAGAGCCGGGCGCGCGCCCTGATGCGCAAGGGCCACGGCTTCTCGCAGAAAGCTGCCGACGTCGGCGCCGCCATGCGCGACGTCCAGCACGCCCGCCTCCTGGACAAGACCCAGTTCCGCTTCCTGCTGCCCGACGCCGAACACCACGACGAGGTGGTGCTGGGCCTGACCAAGTCGCTGATCGCGGTCCGGGGCTAGCCTCCTTCACGCGCTCAAGCAGGCCGACGGCCGTTAGCGCACCAAGAAAGCAAAACGCCCGCCGGTTTCCCGGCGGGCGTTTCAAACATCCAACCTGAGTGGAGGCTCAGGCCGTCAATCAGGCGGCGACGTTGATCGCGCCTTCCGACGGGTCGCGCAGGACGTAGCCCCGGCCCCAGACGGTTTCGATGTAGTGCTTGCCGCCGGCGGCCGTCGCCAGCTTCTTGCGCAGCTTGCAGATGAAGACGTCGATGATCTTCAGCTCGGGCTCGTCCATGCCGCCATAGAGGTGGTTCAGGAACATTTCCTTGGTCAGGGTCGTGCCCTTGCGGAGCGAGAGCAGCTCCAGCATCTGGTATTCCTTGCCGGTCAGGTGCACGCGGTGACCATCGACCTCGACCGTCTTGGCGTCCAGGTTCACGGCGATCTCGCCGGTGTGGATGATGGCTTGGGCGTGACCCTTGGAGCGACGGACTACGGCGTGGGTGCGCGCGATCAGCTCGTCCTTGTGGAAGGGCTTGGTCAGGTAGTCGTCGGCGCCGCCGCCGAAGGTCTTGACCTTGGTTTCAATCTCGTGGCTGCCCGAGAGGATCATGACCGGCGTATTGATCTTGCCGACGCGCAGCTGACGCAGAACCTCAAGGCCGCTCATGTCGGGCAGGTTCAGGTCCAGCAGGATGAGGTCGTAGTCATAGATCTTGCCCAGATCGATGCCTTCTTCACCCAGGTCGGTCGTATAGACGTTGAAGCCTTCCGACTTGAGCATCAGTTCGATGCTCTGGGCCGTGGCGTGATCGTCTTCAATCAGCAGGACGCGCATTCATGCCCCTCCAGGCAAAGCTTTGGTTCGGCCGCCAAGGGAGCGACAGCCGGGTAACCTTGTTCCAACGTTAACGGGTCAAAACCTTAAGAAGGGTTAACGGGTCCCGATATGGAACGCCTAAGGTGATTTGCGAATCGGCGTCCAGAGTCCCGAGTCAAGGATTCGTTAATTTATTAACCATGCCGCGCGCCTTGCCCCCTTGACGCGCGCATCATCCCCCGTCGCGCATCCATTGCTCCACAGCCGATCCCGCGCGGGACAAGGCGAAGCGACCGATTCTGACGTCGATTAGGACAAGATTCCTAACCCACCCCTCGGCGCACCTCACGATGGGGACGACAAAAAAGTTCGGGAGCAACTGACGACATGGAATCCTATCGGGCCGAGCCCTATCGCGTGCCGGTGACGGAGGGCGACCGCATCCGCGCGGACGCGGCCCTGCATCTGGCGGCCTACGCCTTCGGGGTTCCGGCCAGCGAGATGCTGCGGCGCGAACGGACCCGCCCGCGCGCCTGTCGCGCCCGCTGGTCGGCCATGTATCTGGCCCATGTCTCCTATGGCTGGCCGCTGGAACGGGTCGGCCACGCCTTCGGCCTGAACCGGGCCACCGCCTCGACCGCCTGCCGCTGGGCCGAGGACGCGCGCGACGACGACCGCTACGACGCGGTGATGGACGGGCTGGAGTCGGGTCTGCGGGCCGTCTCGGAACTGCCCGCCGTCGACTTGGCCCTCGCCCTGGGGGTCGCCCGATGAGCCTGCCCCAGAAGCGTATGCTGGAACGCGCCCGGTCCCTGCTGGACCGCCCCGGTGCCTGGCTGGATCAGTCGGGCGGGGCCTATCCCCTTCGCCTCGGCGGCGACCGGCGCGGGCGGGTGGTGCTGACCCTGGACGAGGCCGCGTTTCGCGCCCTGGTCGAACGGCCGGGCCTGAGGCGGCGCGACGGCGGCGGCTGGCTGCCGCGCCCGACGCCCGCCCGCAACACCTCGCTGTCGCCGAGCCCGCAGCCGGGCCGTCCCGGCCTGATCGAGGGCGAGCGCCCGGTCATGGAGGCCGACGGTCGCCTGACCACCCGCCGCGCCAATCTGGGCGAAAGCCCCGTCGCCTGGCTGGCCCGGCGCAAGGACGCCTCGGGCCGCCCCTGGCTGACCCCCGCCGAGGTCGCCGCCGGGGAACGCCTGCGGGCGGACGGCGAGATCGCCCTGTCCGGCCCGTCGCTGACCATGCGCTGGGACGCTCTGCCCCGCTCGGGCGGCGGCAGTTCCGCCCGCGTCGAACCCGGCGACCGCGCCCTGTCGGCCTCGGCCCGCGTCGAGGCGGCGCTGGCCGCCTGCGGCCCGCGCCTGCGCGCCCTGGTCGAGCGCGTCTGCATCCACGGCACCTCGCTGCAACTGGCGGAACAGGACCTGTCCCTGCGCCGTCGCCAGGGCAAGACGGTGCTGAAACAAGGGCTGCAGGCGCTAGCGGAGCACTACGGCATCGGGTGAGGACGCCGCCTCGTTCCGAGAAACAGACGCCTTGAACGTCCGCCATGGGTGGGAAGCAGTCATCGATGGGGCTGACCATCCAACCGCCTGTCTGAACGGCGTTGCATCGGCGACAAAGTCCGATAGTAAGCTTAGCCTTACGATCCGTCTCCTGCCGTTATGCGCTCCTAACGGCCCAGCGGTCTGCACCACCCAAAACCAGACTGGTCTTGTAAAATGGCTCTCATCACACGGGTAGGTCGGCTACATCGCCGCATCCGTCTTTCTCTGACGCTTGGCCTCGCCATCGGAATGGGAGCCATAGCCGGCGCCGCCGCCGCACAGCACGCCTATGTCGCAAACTACGGCTCCAACTCCGTCTCGGTGATCGACACCGCGACACGCGCCGTCGTCGGCGCACCCATCGCCGTGGGAGTGAGCCCCTACAGCGTCGCGGTCTCGCCCGACGGCGCCTACGCCTATGTCGCGAACATCAGCTCCAACTCCGTCTCGGTGATCGACACCGCGACACGCGCCGTCGTCGGCGCACCCATCGCCGTGGGAATGGGTCCCGCCAGCGTCGCGGTCTCGCCCGACGGCGCCTACGCCTATGTCGTGAACAACGCCTCCGCCTCCGTCTCGGTGATCGACACCGCGACACGCGCCGTCGTCGGCGCCCCAATCGCCGTGGGATCAGAACCCCGCTCCGTCACGGTCTCGCCCGACGGCGCCTACGCCTATGTCGTGAACACTGTCTCGGACTCCATCTCGGTGATCGACACCGCGACACGCGCCGTCGTCGGCGCCCCAATCGCCGTGGAATTGTTCCCCCACAGCGTCGCGGTCTCGCCCGACGGCGCCTACGCCTATGTCGCGAACAACGGCTCCGACTCCGTCTCGGTGATCGAAACCGCGACACGCGCTGTCGTCGGCGCCCCAATCGCCGTGGGGTCATTCCCCGTCAGCGCCGCGGTCTCGCCCGACGGCGCTTACGTCTATGTCGCGAACAGCGGCTCCGACTCCGTCTCGGTGATCGACACCGCGACACGCGCCGTCGTCGGCGCCCCAATCACCGTGGGAGGGAACCCCGTCAGCGTCGCGGTCTCGCCCGGCGGCGCTTACGTCTATGTCGCGAACAGAGACTCCAACTCCGTCTCAGTGATCGACACCGCGACACGCGCAGTCGTCGGCGCCTCAATCGCCGTGGGATCAATGCCCCACAGCGTCGCTTTTGCGCCAGCGCCGCCCCCCGCGCCGGCGACGGTCCCGACCCTTTCGGAATGGGCCATGATCCTGCTCGCCCTCATGCTCGCAGGCGGGGCCATGGCCGTCATCCAGCAGCGCCGCAGCGCAACCTGAAGAAACGGAGCCGTTAGGGGGCTGGGAGACCAGCCCTCTGACAGCCGCCAAAGCAGCCGACGCGCCCAAGGTCTGCGACGGGTCGAAGGCCGACCTCAGTTCAGACGCTCTCTCGACGCCTCAGGGATGCGCCTCATAGGGCTGATGGCGCGTCAGCGCAAAGCGCGGGCCCAGGCGTTCAGCCTCTCCGAGACGCCCCCCTGTGGATGCTTTATCGGCGGCAAATCGCCTGACACCGGGAGCATCGTTCGATTTCATCCGCAAAAACCATCGTTATCCACACATGCTAGCAATTGTTAAGGACTCGCGCTCCGACGCTATGGCTCCGTGATTCGCATGGAACCCCTGGGGGAAGCTGATCGCGCTTTGGACATCCTGTGGCGAGGCCTTTACGGCCAGCCGCTTCCGCTTCGTGGCGCGTCAAAGCTGGCCCTCAGGATCATCATCGAGAACGAGAGACCCCAATGGATGCGAGATCCCGTCGACGCCGTTCCGCCTGGACCCTCTCAGGGTTCGAGGCCCTGCTCCTGATGCTGGCCGTCGCCGCCCTCGTCGGGGCCTTCCTGTCGATCCAGTAGCCAGACCCCACGGCAATTGCCGGCGGCGCGGGCGCCTTGGACAGCCCCTCCGTCAGGCGGCGGCAGCCTCCCTGATCCGTCCGACCATGCTGTTCAGGCCGTTGGCGCGCTGGCGCGTCAGGGCCGAGGGCAGGCCCAGGCGGTCCAGGGCCGCGCGGGCGTCAAAGGCCAGGATCTCGGCGGGCGTGCGGCCGGAATAGAGCTTCAGCAGCAGGGCGATATTGCCCTTGGACAGGGCGCTGTCGCTGTCGGCGT
The DNA here is from genome assembly GCF_032055285.1 of Brevundimonas sp. Lineage (GTDB taxonomy): Bacteria > Pseudomonadota > Alphaproteobacteria > Caulobacterales > Caulobacteraceae > Brevundimonas. Next base: position 5,142 of record NZ_DAMBRE010000015.1, on the reverse strand, counting down.
CAAAGAACAGCCGCCCGTCGCCGCGCCGGCTCGACAGCCAGACCTGGGCGGCGCAACCCGGGACCTTGTTGGCCTCGACCCGCGCGTCTTCCGGCAAAGGCGCCAAGCCCTTGCCCAGGTCGATGACGTATTCGATCCGCCCCTCCCAGTCGCCCAGCAGGTCGAACTCCTCGACCAGTTCGGCCAGGGTTTCGTCCAGGGTTTGGGTCGGAACAGCGTCGGTCATGCTCATGCGGGCGACATAGGCCCCGGCGGCGCTGACGACAACCGCCGCATTCATCCCCGGATCAACCTTCAGGACGCCCCTTTCCCAGTCGCCCAAAAGGCGAGCGGCCTAGGGCGCAACGCCGTCAGGGCCTAGACTGCTCCGCTTGAATCACCAAGGCAAAGCCCCGGATTGAACCCCAAGCCCGCCTCAGCCCTGTCGACTGAAACCCTGCCCGAGGACGCGGCAGGCGGCCCGGCGCTGGCCGCCTGGCACGCCGGCTGGGCGACGGCGGTCGGGCTGACGGCCCTGGGCGACGCCTGGCTGGGCCAGGGGTCGCAGGCGCTGGACGTGCCTGCCGCCCTGACCATGGCCGCGCCGGGCCTGCTGGGCCTGATCCTGCTGGGCCGCGACGGCGCCGGGGTGCGCGCCGCCCTGCTGACGGCCTGGTCGCTCGCGGCGATAGCGGCTTCGGGCCTGACCGGCGGCCTGACCGGGCCGCTGGGCGGCTTTGTCTTCATGCCCCTGGCCGCCGCCATCGCCCTGGGGTCCAGGCGGCTGGCGCCCTTCGGCGCCCTGGGGGCAGCCCTGGCGGCGCTGGCGGGACTGACCGCCGCCGCGCTCAACGGCGCGCCCGAGGCCTCGCCCGGCATGGCGGCGACCTCTGGTCTTCTGACCGCCGGGGCGGCGGCCCTCGCCTTGCGCCTCAGCGCCGCCCGCCAGACGCGTCGCCTGGCCGCCGCCGGCGCCGAGGCGGCCCAGGTCGAGACCGTCCTGGCCGGCCAGCCCGGCCTGACCCTGGTCCTGGACGCCTCCGGCGCCGCCCTGGCCGCCTATGGCGCGGCGCCCGCCGCCCTGCCGGTCGACCCCCTGTTCGAGGACGGCCTGATCGCCGCCGTCCACGCGCCGGACCGGCCCGCCGTCCAGGCCGCCCTGGCCAAGGCCCGCACGGGCGTCGAGGCCCAGGTGCGCTTCGCCCCGCGCCTGGCCCTGGATCGGCGCATCCTGTTGGTCCTGCGCCGCCTGGGCGTGGATGACCCGCCGCGCCTGATCGCCCTGGCTCTGGACGCCACCTTGCAGCACGCCCGCGAAGAAGGCCTGGAAGCCGCCCGCGCCGAGGCCGAGGCCCAGAACGCCGGCAAGTCGCGCTTCCTGGCCAATATGAGCCACGAACTGCGCACCCCGTTGAACGCCGTGCTCGGCTTCTCCGACATCATGCGCCAGCGCCTGTTCGGTCCGGTGCCCGACCGCTACGCCGACTACGCCCAATCGATCCACGAGGCGGGCGGCCACCTGCTGGACCTGATCAACGACGTGCTGGACGTCAGCCGCATCGAAGCCGCCCGCTACGACCTCAGCCTCGAACGCTTCGACATGCGCGAGGTGGTCTCGGCGGCCCTCGCCCTGGTCCGCGTTCAGGCCGACGACAAGGGCGTGGATCTGGCCGCCGTCCTGCCGCCCGAGCCCCTGACCGTCGCCGCCGACCGCCGCGCGCTGAAGCAGATCACGTTGAACCTGCTGTCCAACGCCGTGAAGTTCACGCCGACCGGCGGGTCCGTCACCGTCCGCGCCGAAGCTCTGGGCGCCGATCTGGAACTGACCGTCGCCGACACCGGCGTCGGCGTCGCGCCCGAGGACCTGGCCCGCCTGGGCCGTCCCTTCGAACAGGCCGGCGGCGCGGCTCAGCGCGCCCAGGGGACGGGCCTGGGCCTGTCGCTGGTGCGGTCCCTGGCCGAACTGCACCACGGCTCCATGAGCATCGACAGCACCCTGGGCGAAGGCACGGCCGTCACCGTCCGCCTGCCGGTCGTGGTCGCGCGCGCCCCCATCGAGGGCGAGGCCGAGGTCATCCGCCTGAACCGCAGCGCCTGATTGCAAGGAGCGGTTGCAGCCTGGCCCAGCCGCCGTTATCCGAACGGATCAATTCAGCGTGGGGGCGAATATGATCAGGTATCTTTGGGCGACGATGGTCGCGCTGGCCGTCGTCGCCTTTGCGCCCTCGGCGACGGCGGCGTGCTTCTTTATGAGCGGCAACACCTATGAGTGTTCAGGAAACTCTTCCGGCACCACCGTCGTGGGGACAGCGTTTTCCGACACCTTCGTCATCAAGAACGCCACGACAGGCAACATCCAGCTGATTTCCGGCGGCGGCGTCGATGTCCTGGACTTTTCGGACTTCGCGGGCCCCGTGACAGTGGACGTGACGGCGGCCGGCTTCACGGCCGTCGCGCCTGGACTAACGATTGTGTTCGACGGCTTTGGGACGGGACCGGGCGTCGTCATCCGGGGCGGCTCGGGCGCCGACATCCTCATCGGCGGGGCCGGAGACGATGTTCTGGTCGGCGGGCCCGGCGCCGATGCTCTGAACGGAAACGGCGGCGCCGACCGGCGCGGAGACACCGTCCCGGCCGACTGCGTCGGCGACACGCTGAACAGCATCGAAAGCGATAGCTGCGCCGTCGCGCCCGCGGCCGTCCCCATCCTGTCGGAATGGGCGATGATCCTGCTGGGCGTGGCCTTGGCGGGGGCGGCGGCCTTGACGATCCAGCGGCGCCGCACGGCCTAGCGCCGACTGAAGTATCGCGGTTGCGCGATTGCGGACCGTCGCCATAAGGTTGGCCCATGATCTTCTCGATTGTCCATTTCGTTCTAGGCCTGGCCCTGATCCTGCGGCCGCAATGGTTCGCCGGACTATCGGAGGGCCGTCGTCGGCGTCGGCTGGCGGCGCTGGCGGCCGGCGCCCCGGAACAGTTTTTCGAGGAGAAGCGGTCGCTGGAGACCTATCCGGCGCGCGGTGGCGGCCTGGCCCTGTGGCGGGTGCTGGGCGCGGTGATGATGGTCTGCGCCCTTCTGCTGGGCGCGCGCGAGGCCAGGGCCGAGGCGAGCCTGAGCGAATGCGTCTGGTCGCGCCTGCCCGCCGCCGATCAGGCGCAAATCCTGACCGCCTATGGCCGAGGCATGAACTCGGGGATGAACGCCCTCAACCACCGCGACCTGAAGGTGATGGCGGCGGCGCCGGCCTGCGCCGGACGCGACGACCTGCCGATCCTGTGGGTGCGGGCCGCCGTCGCCGCCCATGTCATCCAGACGGGGGCTTCGGCCTCTGTCCTGTCGGAAATGGGCCTGGATCGCGCGCGATTGGACGCGGCCTGGGACGCGGCGCCGCTCGAGGCGCGCAACTGCACCCTGGCCAACGCCGCCAAGGTGTTCGGCATCGACGGCCCGACCTGCGCGGACCGCCGCGCGCCGCGCGCCTTCGCCGAGAGCCTGGGCCTGACCCAGTCGGTCCGCGCCGACCGCAAGGCGGCGGAACAGACCCTGATCTACATGAACGCCAAGGCCCAGGAGCAGATCGCCCTGACCCTGATCGCCCGCATGCCGGCCGCCCGTTCCTAAATCCGCCGCGCCGCCGTGTCGCACGGCAACGCCTTGCCAAACATCAGAGATCATCGATACGTTAAGGTGATATCTCTTTGAATGGTTGTAAGTTTTCATGCCCACGATCAACGGAACCCCCGGCAATGACACCCTGACCGGCACCGATGGCGTCGATGTCATCGACGGCATGGACGGGGATGACATCATCAATGTGGGCTTTGGCGCCGACACCCTGATCGGCGGCAACGGCGACGACCGGTTCGTCCTGACGGGCGTGGGCTTCACCTCTCCCACTCCGCCGATCGGCAGCATCGACGGCGGCTCGGGAATCGACACGATCGACGCGACGGCGATCTCTTATTCCCGGATCAATTTTTCGACCTATAACGATCAGGTCTGGCGATACACCGCCGGCAACCAGTCCTATGTCATGACCGACATTGAAGTCGTTCGCCTGGGATCAGGCCGAGAGACGCTGACGATGAGCGCCGTCTCCAGCCACCACATAGATTTTTACATGGGCGGCGGTATTGACGACGTTCTCATGTATGCAGGCGTTTCCGTCTTTACCGAAGATGGCGACGATACTGTCCTTGTATCGGGCGTGTATAATAGCGAACCCGTTTTTGGCCACGTCGATGGCGGCGCTGGCACAGACACGCTCACGCTCAACATCTCACAGGTCCTCGACCTGGCGGCAGGAACCATAGCGGCAGGCCAAGCCTACTTCACCGTCGTCAATTTCGAGAACGTCAGGGCCTTCGTTTCCAACGGCTATGACACCACCGTCCGCGCGGACGACAGCGCCAATATAATCACCGCCGTCAACCAGTTCGGCGTTGCGGGGCGGGCCTATTTCGACGGCCGGGGCGGCGATGACGTTCTGGTGGGCGCCGGCGGCGACGACACCCTGCTGGGCGGCGACGGCGACGACAGCCTGACGGGGGGGCTGGGCAATGATCTGGTTGACGGCGGCGCCGGGATCGACCGCTTCATCATGACCAATGCCGGCGCGGTCGATCTTCGCCTGACCACGGCTCAGGACACCGGCTCCGGCCTCGACACCCTGATCAGCATTGAGAATGTTCAAGGCTCCAGCGGCGACGATGTCATCGTGGGGTCTCACATCGCCAATGCCCTCCTGGGCGGCGACGGCCATGACCGCCTGGAGGGCGGCGGCGGCGACGACAGCCTGACCGGCGGCGCCGGCGACGATCTTCTGGACGGCGGCACGGGCACGGATACAGCCGTTTTCGCCCAGAACCGCAGCGCCTACACGATCAGCTATGATCGCGGCGGGGTCGTGGTCAACGGCGAGGGCCGGGATGTCCTGTCCAACATCGAACAACTGCAGTTCGCTGACGGCCTCTATGACGTGGTCAACGGGGTCGTGGCCGACACGGCCCGCCAGACGCTGACGGGCACGACAGGCGGCGACCGGCTGCAAGGCGGCGGTTCCAACGACACTATCAGCGGCCTTGGCGGGAACGACGTGCTGAACGGAGGCGGGGGCTCGGACGTGCTGCATGGCGGCGCGGGCCTGGACGCGGCCGTCTACG
>NZ_DAMBRE010000014.1:0-42061 GCF_032055285.1 Brevundimonas sp. | reverse complement strand
CGATCGTGCCGATGTTGCAGTGCGGCTTAGTGCGTTCGAACTTTTCCTTGGCCATTCTCTAGCTCCTGGAGCGTCCCCGAACCGGGGGTCCATTTAGGTTTGGGGATGAGTGGGGCGATTTGTGATCAAACCGCCCCGTTTTCAAGTGGGTCCGTCGAAATGACGGACTTAGGCGTACTTCTTGATCACTTCGTCGGCGACGTGTTGCGGCACCGGCTCGTAGTGGTCGTACTGCATGGTGAACTGGGCGCGGCCTTGCGACATGCCGCGCAGGGTGTTCACGTAGCCGAACATGTTGGCCAGCGGCACGAAGGCGTTGATGACGATGGCGTTGCCGCGCATGTCCTGGCCCTGGATCATGCCGCGACGGCCGTTCAGGTCGCCGATGACCGAGCCGAGGTATTCCTCGGGGGTCACGACCTCAACCGCCATGATCGGCTCGAGCAGCTTGGGCGAACCCTTTTCCTTCAGTTCACGGAAGGCGGCGCGCGACGCGATTTCGAAGGCCAGGACGCTGGAGTCAACGTCGTGGAACTTGCCGTCCGTCAGGGTCGCCTTGAAGTCGATCATCGGGAAGCCGGCCAGCAGACCGTTTTCCTTGGCCGATTCCAGACCCTTCTCGACGCCCGGGATGTATTCCTTCGGCACCGCGCCGCCGACGATGGCGTTTTCGAACACGAAGCCCGAACCGGCTTCACCCGGCTCGAAGGTGATCATGACGCGGGCGAACTGACCCGTACCGCCGGTCTGCTTCTTGTGCGTGTAGTCGATGTCGACCTTGCGGCCCAGGGATTCACGGTAGGCCACCTGCGGCGCGCCGATGTTGGCTTCCACCTTGTAGGTGCGCTTCAGGATGTCGACCTTGATGTCCAGGTGCAGCTCGCCCATGCCCTTCAGGATCGTCTGGCCCGACTCGTGGTCGGTCGAGACGGTGAAGGAGGGGTCTTCCGAAGCCAGCTTGGCCAGAGCCACGCCCAGCTTCTCCTGGTCAGCCTTGGTCTTCGGCTCGACCGAGATTTCGATCACCGGCGCCGGGAATTCCATCTTCTCGAGGATGATGGGCGACTTGATCGGGTCGCACAGGGTGTCGCCCGTGCGGGTTTCCTTCAGGCCGGCCAGAGCGACGATGTCGCCGGCGTAGGCTTCCTTGATGTCCTCGCGGTTGTTCGAGTGCATCTGCAGCATGCGGCCGACGCGCTCTTTCTTGTCACGCGACGAGTTCAGCAGCGACATGCCGGTTTCCATCTTGCCCGAGTACAGGCGGCAGAAGGTCAGCGAGCCGACGAAGGGGTCGTCCATGATCTTGAACGCTAGAACCGACAGGGGCTCTTCGTCCGAGGCCTTGCGGGTGACCGGCTCTTCCGTACGGAAGTCGATGCCCGGGGTGGCCGGAATGTCGGTCGGCGACGGCAGGTAGTCGATGACGGCGTCGAGCAGGGGCTGCACGCCCTTGTTCTTGAAGGCCGAGCCGCCGAGGATCGGGTAGAAGGCGCCGGTCAGAACAGCCTTGCGGATGCACTTCTTCAGCACTTCGACCGAGGGCTCTTCGCCGCCCAGGTAGGCTTCCATAGCGTCGTCGTCGAGCTCGACGGCGTTGTCGATCAGGTACTGGCGAGCGGCGGCGGCTTCGTCAGCCATGTCGGCCGGGATGTCGCGGACGTCGGCGTCGGCGCCGACGGTGTCGGTTTCCCAGACCAGGGCCTTCATCTCGACCAGGTCGATGACGCCCTTCAGCAGGTTTTCAGCGCCGATCGGCAGCTGGATCGGCACGGCCTTGGCGCCCAGACGGTCGCGGATCGACTGCACCGAAGCAGCGAAGTCAGCGCCGATCTTGTCCATCTTGTTGACGAAGACGATGCGCGGAACCTTGTACTTGTCGGCCTGACGCCAGACGGTTTCCGTCTGCGGCTCGACGCCGGCGTTGCCGTCCAGAACGGTCACGGCGCCGTCGAGGACGCGCAGCGAGCGCTCGACTTCAATGGTGAAGTCCACGTGGCCGGGGGTGTCGATGATGTTGAGGCGCTTGCCTTTCCAGAAGGCGGTCGTCGCGGCCGACGTAATGGTGATGCCGCGTTCCTGCTCCTGGTCCATCCAGTCCATGGTCGAAGCGCCGTCGTGCGTCTCGCCCATCTTGTGGTTACGGCCGGTGTAGAACAGGATCCGCTCGGTCGTCGTCGTCTTGCCCGCGTCGATGTGGGCCATGATGCCGAAGTTGCGGTAGTCTTCGATTTTGTGTGTGCGGGGCATTGGAGTTGCCTTCGGGCTGCTTCCCGGACGCGGCGAGCGCCCATTGGTGTCGGATATGACGGCGCGGGCGGTTCAGTCTGAACGCCCGCGCCGGATCGTCTTAGAACGCCGCCGTCCCCATACTTGCGAACAGGGACGGTTTTAAGACGTTTACCAGCGGTAGTGGCTGAAGGCGCGGTTGGCCTCGGCCATCTTGTGGGTGTCTTCGCGCTTCTTGACCGCGGTGCCGCGGTTGTTCGAGGCGTCCAGCAGCTCGGCAGCCAGCTTTTCCGTCATGGTGTTTTCACCGCGCTTGCGAGCGGCGTTGACCAGCCAACGGATGGCCAGGGCGCGACGACGGTCCGGGCGGACTTCGACCGGCACCTGATAGGTGGCGCCGCCGACGCGACGCGAACGGACTTCGACCGACGGAGCGACGTTGTCGAGAGCGGCGTGGAAGGTTTCGACCGCAGTGTGGTCTTTCTTCTTCTCGGCCAGGATGTCGAAGGCGCCGTAAACGATGTTTTCGGCGACGGCCTTCTTACCTTCGTACATGACGTAGTTCATGAACTTGGTGACCACCAGGTCCCCGAACTTGGGATCCGGCAGAACTTCACGCTTCTGGGCGCGGTGACGACGCGACATGGGTTATTCCTTGCAGTGCCCGACTGACGCCGGGAAAATCTCTGAGGGTCCAGACCAGCAGGCCTGAAAGCGGTTCGCTTACTTCGGACGCTTGGCGCCGTAGTGCGAACGACGCTGCTTGCGGTCCTTGACGCCTTGCGTATCGAGCACGCCGCGCAGGATGTGGTAGCGAACGCCGGGCAAGTCCTTCACGCGGCCGCCGCGGATCAGCACGACCGAGTGCTCTTGCAGGTTGTGACCTTCACCGGGGATGTAGCAAACGGCTTCGTAGCCGTTCTTGGCCAGACGGACCTTGGCGACCTTACGCAGAGCCGAGTTCGGCTTTTTCGGGGTCGTGGTGTAGACGCGGGTGCAAACGCCGCGACGCTGGGGCGAACCCTCCAGAGCCGGCACCTTGTTGCGGGTGGGCTTGGGCTTGCGCGGCTTGCGGATCAGCTGGTTGATCGTAGGCATACGATTTGTCTCTTTTCGATGTGGAGGCGTGTGCCTTTCGGCCGGGGCGCCTCATGAGCCTTCTTTTGGACGCCGCCGAAGCGCCGCCCGGGTGTTGATCGAGCGAGCCGGAACAGCCAAACGAAAAAGCCGGAACGCGCGCTTCGGGCGTTCCGGCGGGCACAGCCCGTCCGTTCAGTTGTCACGATCTCAGCAGACGGCGAACCGCCCACGTCTCGAAAGTGCGCGCGATGTACGCGTGATGGGTGAATGCGTCAAGTGATTCACCGCCGCCGCGCCTGGACGGGCGGCGCCGCTCCGCATTCAACGAACACCGGCGCCCGAAATTCGCCACGCTTGCTTCGTCTGCTTATCGCACGAAACGGCGGGGAGGCCAGATGGCGACGATGCGGCGTCACCGAGACAGAGACTACGTGCCGTTGACGGCGCTGGGGGGCGTGGCCCTGGTCCATGCCGCCCTGCTCGCCCCCCTGGCCTTCGGCGCCCTGGGCGCAGCGTTCGAAATCGTCCAAGACGTCGAGGCGCCGGCTATGCTGATCCAGTTGGAGCCTCGCACCGTCCCCGCGGCGTCACCCGTGGCAACGACATCAGCCTCCACGTCTGCTGCGGCCCGCGCCGTGACCGAGCGCCGCCCCCTTCCCTCCCGTCCGGCGCCGCACCGTCCGCTAGCCCTGCCCGACGCGACATCGCCTCCGGCCGAGGTCGTCATGCCCATCGACAGCCGCTGGCGCGTTCGCCCCGCGATCGGCGGGTCGGGCTGGGGCGACTGCCCCGACGCTTTCACCAACCCGTCAGCCCAGGCGCTGTGCAACGAGCGGGATCGGATGCGCCTCGCCGCCGCGACCGTGCGGCGCGCCGGAGCGCCGCCGCCTGCCCCTCTCCAGTCGCCCGACGCGGACCCCAGCGGCGCCTTTGCGCGCACCGCCGCCGCCAACAAGGCTTGGAGCGACTACACCCGCAACGACGGCGCCTATCCGGGGCTCAGATCGCTGTTACGAGATCACTAGGACTCGCCCCTATAATGCCATGCTTGCCTTGGCATCTTTCGCAATGTGGATTGGGGGAGCCGCTATGACTGCCGCCGTTCTGGCTCGTGCGTCCGCGCCGCGCCCTCTTCGTCCGGGTCTGCGCCGCACCCTGATGGCGGGGGCCTCGCTCGCACTGCACGTCGCCGTATTGGGCGCGATGATCCTGCTCGCGGCCGACGAGGATCGCCCTCCCGTCCAGCCGCCTCTGCCTCCGATCATCCAGCTCGAAATCGAACGCCCGCCCCTGCCGCCGCAGTGGCGCCCGCGCCCCCAGCCGCCAGAGCCGCAACGCCAGATCGAGCCGCTGACACAGCCTCCTGTCGAACCCCTCGTCGAACCTGAACCTGAACCGCAGCGGCCCTTGCCGCTTCCCGTCCCGGCGCCCGCACCGATCACGACGCCGAGCCCCCTCCCCACGCTCGCTCCGCCCACCCCGCTGCCGTCGATCCAAGTCGCCCCGCCGGCGCCCCCTGCGCCCAAACCGGTCCAGGCGCCGGCCCAGACGCTGAGCGCCGCCCCGGTTTCGAGGCCGGCCCCGATCACTGCGCCCGCCATCGCCCCCGTCGTCGCGCCGCCGACGCCTCCGGTCGTTGCGCCGCAGCCCACCCCTGCCCCGTCGCCGGCCGCCGCCGCGCCCAGCGTCTCCGCCCCGGCTCTGCCCGCACATCGCCCCGCCAGAAACAAGGACGAGGACGAGGACGAGGCCGCCAGCGGCCCACCGTCGCCGCCGAGCCCGCGCATAGCTATGCCGGCCCCCGGCGGCGCGCCGGCCCCCGCCGCCAGCGGCGTCACCGACGCCTGGCGCTTCAACCCCGAGGGACAGGCCGGCCGCAACGCCCGCGCCCTTCGCACCTCGCCGGCCGGCTGCCCGTCCACCGGCATGCTCACCCAAAGCGAGCGCGACATCTGCAATGAGCGCTTCAACGCTCGGGCCGCCGAGGGCGCCCAGCGCCCGATCACCGGCACAGGCAACGCCCAACGCGACGCCCGTTTCGCCCGCGAGGGTGCGCGCGAGATGCAACGCTATGAGGCCCAACGGCGGCCCCTGGGCGGCGGCGTCGGCGTCCTGCCGCCAGCGGACTGCCCTGGCTCGAACTTCGGCACAGGCTGCGCCGGCGCCCACCTCAGGGAGATCCAGGGCGTCGACATGCGCCAGGGCGCGCGCAGCACGGTCAATGAGGGCGAGCGTCGAACCCTTGAGCGTCCCCCTCAATAGAGGGGGCCTTGGGCCGCGGCCTCTTCGACCTCAAGCAGCCCGAAGGGCGGTAGGCCCAAACGGCCTCAAGCAGCCCAGAGGGCGGTAGGCCAACAAAAAAGGGCGGCGCTGTCACCAGCGCCGCCCTCTTCAGTCTTCAGTTCCGAAACGGATCAGCCTTCCGGCTGCTCCAGTTCCAGGGCCAGGTCGGCCGGCAGCGGCTCGATGGCGTCTTCGCGGGCCTGCGTCAGTTGGGCGTCGCGCTCGTTCGCCAGCTTCTGCAGCGAGCGCAGATAGGCGCCCGTGCCCGCCGGGATCAGACGGCCGACGATGACGTTTTCCTTCAGGCCTTCCAGCAGGTCCTTCTTGCCGTGGACCGAAGCCTCGGTGAGGACGCGCGTGGTTTCCTGGAAGGACGCCGCCGAGATGAAGCTGCGGGTTTGCAGCGACGCCTTGGTGATGCCCAGCAGGACCGGCTGCGTGACAGCCAGACGGCCGCCGCGCTTCTCGACCTTGGCGTTCTCGAAGGCCGCCTCGGCCACCTCGACCGTGTCGCCACGGATCAGGGTGGTTTCGCCGGAGTCGATGACTTCGACCTTCTGCAGCATCTGACGGACGATGACTTCGATGTGCTTGTCGTTGATCGGCACGCCCTGCAGTCGGTAGACCTCCTGCACTTCGTTCACCAGATACTCGGCCAGCGCTTCGACGCCCTGGATGCGCAGCAGATCGTGCGGATCCGGGTTGCCGTCGATGATGTAGTCGCCCTTCTGGATCAGATCGCCGTCGTGGACGGAGATGTGCTTGCCCTTCGGGATCAGGAATTCGACCGCCTCGGCCTGGTTGCCGTCGGCATCCACTTCCGGGGTGATCTTGATGCGACGCTTGTTCTTGTAGTCGCGACCGAACTCAACGCGGCCATCCATTTCGGCGATGACGGCGCAGTCCTTCGGACGGCGGGCTTCGAACAGTTCGGCCACGCGCGGCAGACCGCCGGTGATGTCGCGGGTCTTGGCGCCTTCGGTCGGGATACGGGCGATGATCTCGCCCGGCTTGACCTCGTCGCCGTTCGACACGGACAGGATGGCGCCCACGGGCAGCAGGTAGCGGGCGTCAGAGCCCGAGGCCAGCTTGGCGTAGGTGTCGCCGGTCGTGATGCCCATGGCCGGACGCAGGTCCGAACCGCGGGGGCTGGCGCGCCAGTCGGAAACCACGCGCTGGGCGATGCCGGTCGCTTCGTCGGTTTCTTCGCGGACCGACAGGCCGTCGACCAGGTCCTCGAAGCGAACGACGCCGCCGACTTCCGTCAGGATCGGCGTGGTGTAGGGGTCCCACTCCGCCAGACGCTGACCCTTGGCGATGTCTGCGCCTTCCTTGACGCGGATGCGGGCGCCGTACGGGACCTTGTGGGTCTCGCGGTCCTTGCCGTCCACGACCACGGTGACGACGACGTTGCGGCTCATGGCCACCAGGTCGCCGTGCGGCGCGACAACGGTCGGGCCGACGATCTTGGCCGAACCGGCGTTGGTCGCCTCGTAGAACGAGGTTTCCGCCACCTGGGCCGTACCGCCGATGTGGAAGGTACGCATGGTCAGCTGAGTGCCCGGCTCGCCGATCGACTGGGCGGCGATGACGCCAACCGCTTCGCCGATGTTGACGTTGGTGCCGCGCGCCAGGTCACGACCGTAGCACATGCCGCAGATGCCGGCTTCGGCTTCACAGGTCAGGGCCGAACGGACCTTGATCGACTGGACGCCGGCCTTGTCGATGACCTCGATCTCTTCTTCCTGGAGATAGGTGTCCGCAGGGAAGAGGATCGTGTCGCCGCCCGGCTCCTTGATGTCCTCGGCCGCATAGCGACCCAGGACGCGTTGGCCCAGCGAGACCAGGACGTCACCGCCTTCGACCACGGCGCGCAGGGTGATGCCGCGCGTCGAGCCGCAGTCTTCCTCGGTGACGATGGAGTCCTGCGCCACGTCCACCAGACGACGGGTCAGGTAACCCGAGTTGGCGGTCTTCAGCGCGGTGTCGGCCAGACCCTTACGGGCGCCGTGGGTGGAGTTGAAGTATTCAAGGACGGTCAGGCCTTCCTTGAAGTTCGAGATGATCGGCGTCTCGATGATCTCGCCCGAGGGCTTGGCCATCAGGCCGCGCATGCCGCCCAGCTGCTTCATCTGCGCCTGCGAACCACGGGCGCCGGAGTTGGCCATCATGAAGACGGAGTTGATGTCCGGCTCCTGGCCCGCGATCAGGACGCGCGGCTGAGCGATTTCGCCCATCATCTCGTCAGCGATCTTGTCCGTGGCCTTGGCCCAGGCGTCGACGACCTTGTTGTACTTCTCACCCTTGGTGATCAGACCGTCAGCGTATTGCTGCTCGTATTCCTCGACCTGGGTGCGGGTTTCCGCGACCAGGGCTTCCTTCTTGGCGGGAATGACGATGTCGTCCTTGCCCACCGAGATGCCGGCCTTGGCGGCTTCACGGAAGCCCAGTTGCATCATCTGGTCGGCGAAGATGACCGTCGCCTTCTGACCGCAGTGACGATAGACCTGATCGATCAGGTTACCGATTTCCTTCTTGGTCAGGTTCTTCTCGAGCAGACGATAGCCGATGTTCGGGTTGAGAGGCAGCAGAGCGCCCAGCTTCATCCGGCCCGGGGTCGTGTCGATCACCTTGGTGATCTCTTCGCCCGCAGCATTCATCTCGGTCCAGCGGGCCTTGATCTTGGTGTGCAGCTTGACGACCTGGGCGTCCAGGGCGGCGTCGATTTCACCCATGTTGGCGAACAACTTGCCTTCGCCCGGCTGGCCGTCCTTGACCAGCGACAGGTAGTACAGACCCAGGACGATGTCCTGCGACGGCACGATGATCGGCTTGCCGTTGGCGGGCGACAGGATGTTGTTCGTCGACATCATCAGGACGCGCGCTTCGAGTTGCGCCTCCAGCGACAGCGGGACGTGAACAGCCATCTGGTCGCCGTCGAAGTCGGCGTTGAAGGCGGTGCAGACCAGGGGGTGCAGGCGGATGGCCTTGCCCTCGATCAGCTTGGGCTCGAACGCCTGAATGCCCAGACGGTGAAGCGTGGGCGCGCGGTTCAGCATGACCGGGTGTTCCCGGATCACTTCTTCCAGGATGTCCCAGACCTGCGGCTGCTCGCGCTCGACCATGCGCTTGGACTGCTTGACGGTGCCCGACAGGCCCTTGGCGTCCAGACGCGCATAGATGAAGGGCTTGAACAGCTCGAGCGCCATCTTCTTGGGCAGGCCGCACTCGTGCAGCTTCAGCTCGGGGCCCACGGTGATGACCGAACGGCCCGAGTAGTCGACGCGCTTGCCCAGCAGGTTCTGACGGAAGCGACCCTGCTTGCCCTTCAGCATGTCGGCCAGCGACTTCAGCGGACGCTTGTTGGCGCCCGTGATAACGCGACCGCGACGGCCGTTGTCGAACAGGGCGTCGACCGATTCCTGCAGCATCCGCTTTTCGTTGCGGATGATGATGTCGGGCGCGCGCAGCTCGATCAGGCGCTTCAGGCGGTTGTTGCGGTTGATGACGCGACGATACAGGTCGTTCAGATCGGACGTCGCGAAGCGGCCGCCGTCCAGCGGCACCAGCGGACGCAGTTCCGGCGGAATGACCGGCACGATGGTCAGGATCATCCACTCGGGCTTGTTGCCCGATTCCAGGAAGGCCTCGATCAGCTTCAGGCGCTTGGACGCCTTCTTGGCCTTCATTTCCGACGGGTTGTCGGCCAGTTCGCCGCGGTGGCGCTCGGCCTCGGCGTTCAGGTCGATGCCCATCAGCAGGTTGCGGACGGCCTCGGCGCCGATTTCAGCGGTGAAGCCGTCGTCGCCGTATTCTTCCTGGTAGCGATAGAACTCGTCTTCCGTCAGCAGTTGGTTCTGCTTCAGCGGGGTCAGGCCCGGCTCGGTGACGATGTAGTTCTCGAAGTAGAGGACGCGTTCCACGTCCTTCAGCGCCATGTCCAGCATCAGCGAGATGCGCGACGGCAGCGACTTCAGGAACCAGATGTGGGCGACCGGGGCGGCCAGGTCGATGTGACCCATGCGCTCACGGCGAACGCGAGCCAGCGTGACTTCAACGCCGCACTTCTCGCAGATGATGCCCTTGTACTTCATGCGCTTGTACTTGCCGCACAGGCATTCGTAGTCCTTGGTCGGGCCAAAGATACGGGCGCAGAACAGGCCGTCACGCTCGGGCTTGAACGTGCGGTAGTTGATGGTTTCCGGCTTCTTGATCTCGCCGAACGACCACGAACGGATCTTCTCCGGCGAGGCCAGGGCGATCTTGATCTGGTCGAAGGTCGGCGTGACCGGGACCGGGTTGAAGATGTTCAGGACTTCCTGGTTCATCTTTTTTCCTTCTGCGGGAATGCCCCGCGAAAATTCATTCAGAGAGGAGAGGCGGTCGGATCGCCCTCCCCCGCCAGGCGGGAGAGGGCTTCAAGTTTCCGATCAGCTGTTCTCCAGCTCCACGTTCAGGCCCAGCGAGCGCATTTCCTTGATGAGCACGTTGAAGCTCTCGGGAATGCCGGCTTCGAAGCTGTCGTCGCCGCGGACGATCGCCTCGTAGACCTTGGTGCGGCCGGCCACGTCGTCGGACTTCACCGTCAGCATTTCCTGCAGGGTGTAGGCGGCGCCGTAAGCTTCCAGAGCCCAGACCTCCATTTCCCCGAAGCGCTGACCGCCGAACTGCGCCTTACCGCCCAGCGGTTGCTGGGTGACGAGCGAGTACGGGCCGATGGAGCGGGCGTGGATCTTGTCGTCGACCAGGTGGTGCAGCTTCAGCATGTACACATAGCCGACCGTGACCGGACGCTTGAACTGCTCGCCCGTCTGACCGTCGAACAGGATCGACTGGCCCGAACGGTCCAGACCGGCCGATTCCAGCAGGTCCTCGATGTCCGAGATGTGCGCGCCGTCGAAGACCGGGGTCGCGAAGGGCACGCCCTTGGCCAGGTTCTGCGCCAGCTCGATCAGGTCCTCGTCCGATTCCGGCAGCGGCGTGTCGGCACCGTAGATCTCGGTCAGACGCGTGACCAGGGCCTCGCGCAGACCGCCGTCCATCCAGTTGTCGAGCAGGCCCTTGATCTGCTTGCCGAGGCCCGCAGCGGCCCAACCCAGGTGGGTTTCGAAGATCTGACCGATGTTCATGCGCGAAGGCACGCCCAGCGGGTTCAGAACGATGTCGACGTGGGTGCCGTCGTCCAGGTGCGGCATGTCCTCGATCGGCAGGATCTTGGAGATGACGCCCTTGTTGCCGTGACGGCCGGCCATCTTGTCGCCCGGCTGAAGCTTGCGCTTCACGGCCACGAAGACCTTGACCATCTTCATGACGCCCGGCGGCAGTTCGTCGCCGCGCTGCAGCTTCTCGACCTTGTCTTCGAAGCGGCGGTCGAGCGCCTTACGGGCGTCCTCGAACTGCTTCTTCATGGCCTCGAGTTCGCCCATCGCCTTCTCGTCGTCGAGGGCGACTTGCCACCACAGGCCCTTGGACACTTCGGCCAGCTTCTCTTCGGTCACTTCGCCGCGCCCCATGCCCTTCGGGCCCGAGACGGCGTCCTTGCCGAGCAGCAGCGGCTTCAGGCGGCCATAGACGTTGCGCTCAAGGATCTTGAGCTCATCGTCGCGGTCCTTGCCGAGGCGTTCGATTTCAGCGCGTTCGATGGCGACAGCGCGTTCATCCTTGTCGACGCCGTGACGGTTGAAGACGCGCACGTCGACGACCGTGCCGGCGACGCCGGGCGGCAGACGCAGCGAGGTGTCGCGCACGTCCGAAGCCTTCTCGCCAAAGATGGCGCGCAGCAGCTTCTCTTCCGGCGTCATCGGGCTTTCGCCCTTCGGCGTGACCTTGCCGCACAGGATGTCGCCTGGCTGGACTTCGGCGCCGATGGCCACGATGCCCGCTTCGTCGAGGTTGCGCAGGGCTTCCTCGCCGACATTGGGGATGTCGCGGGTGATTTCTTCCGGCCCAAGCTTCGTATCACGCGCCATCACTTCGAATTCCTCGAGGTGGATGGAGGTGAAGATGTCGTCGCGCACGATGCGCTCGGAGATCAGGATGGAGTCTTCGAAGTTGTAGCCGTTCCAGGGCATGTAGGCGACCAGGACGTTACGGCCCAGAGCCAGTTCGCCCAGGTCCGTCGACGGGCCGTCGGCGATGACGTCGCCGGCCTTCACGGCGTCACCCACGCGCACGATCGGGCGCTGGTTGATGCAGGTCGACTGGTTCGAACGCTGGAACTTCGACAGGCGGTAGATGTCGACGCCCGAACGACCGGCGTCCACGTCGCCGGTGGCGCGCAGAACGATACGCGTGCCGTCGATCTGCTCGACCACGCCGTCACGACGGGCGATCACGACAGCGCCGGAGTCCACGGCCACGACCGCTTCCATGCCGGTGCCGACCAGCGGCGCGTCCGACTGCACCAGCGGCACGGCCTGACGTTGCATGTTGGCGCCCATCAGTGCGCGGTTGGCGTCGTCGTTTTCCAGGAAGGGGATCAGGGCCGCAGCGACCGAAACGACCTGCTTCGGCGACACGTCCATCATGTCGACGTCGGCCTTGGTCAGCAGCTGGGATTCACCGTTGATCCGGCCGGGGACCAGGTCCTCGACGATCTCGCCCGCCTTCAGCTCGATGTTGGACTGGGCGATAACGTGCTTCGCCTCTTCCATGGCCGAGATGTAGACCACCTCGTCCGTAGCCTTGCCTTCCTTCACGCGACGGTAGGGGCTCTCGATGAAGCCGTACTTGTTGACGCGGGCGTGGGTGGCCAGCGAGTTGATCAGACCGATGTTCGGGCCTTCCGGCGTTTCGATCGGGCAGATGCGGCCGTAGTGCGTCGGGTGAACGTCGCGGACTTCAAAGCCGGCGCGCTCACGGGTCAGACCGCCCGGGCCAAGCGCCGAAAGGCGACGCTTGTGGGTGATTTCCGACAGCGGGTTGGTTTGGTCCATGAACTGCGACAGCTGCGACGAGCCGAAGAATTCACGCACCGCAGCGGCGGCCGGTTTGGCGTTGATCAGGTCGTGCGGCATGACCGTGTCGATATCGACCGAGCTCATGCGCTCCTTGATGGCGCGCTCCATGCGCAGCAGACCGACGCGGTACTGGTTTTCCAGCAGCTCGCCGACCGAACGCACGCGACGGTTGCCCAGGTTGTCGATGTCGTCGATCTCGCCGCGGCCGTCCTTCAGGCCAACGAGGATCTGCAGCACCTTCAGCACGTCGTCCTTTTGCAGGACGCGGATTTCGTCCGAAACCTCGGGGGTTTCCAGACGCATGTTCATCTTCACGCGGCCCACGGCCGACAGGTCGTAGCGCTCGGCGTCGAAGAACAGCGAGTTGAACATGGCTTCGGCGGCTTCCGGGGTCGGCGGCTCGCCCGGACGCATGACGCGATAGATGTCGAACAGGGCGTCTTCACGACCCGTGTTCTTGTCGATGCGCAGGGTGTTGCGCATGTAGGCGCCGACCGTGACGTGGTCGATGTCCAGCACGTCGATGGTGGTGAAGCCGTGCTCTTCCAGCAGGGCGATCGTTTCCGCGTCCAGCTCGTCGCCCGCCTCGGCGTAGATCTCGCCGGTTTCATAGTTGACGGCGTCGGCGGCCAGATACTTGGTCAGCAGGGCGTCAGCGGCCAGCGACAGCGAGGTCAGACCGCCGTCGGCCAGCTTCTTGGCGGCGCGGGCGCTGATCTTCTGACCCGCTTGCGCGACCACTTCGCCAGTGTCGGCGTCGACCAGGTCGAACTCCGGCTTCACGCCGCGCCAGCGTTCCGGCTTGTAGGGGGTGACCCAGCCTTCGCCGCGCTTCTCGTAAGGCACGGTCTCGTAGAAGGTCTTGAGGATTTCCTCGCCGTCCATGCCCAGGGCCAGCAGGAAGCTGGTGGCCGGCAGTTTACGGCGACGGTCGATACGGACGTAGACCACGTCCTTGGCGTCGAATTCGAAGTCCAGCCACGAGCCGCGATAGGGAATGACGCGGGCGGCGAACAGCAGCTTGCCCGACGAGTGGGTCTTGCCCTTGTCGTGGTCGAAGAAGACGCCCGGCGAACGGTGCATCTGCGAGACGATCACGCGCTCGGTGCCGTTGACGATGAAGGTGCCCTTGTCCGTCATGAGCGGAATGTCGCCCATGTAGACGTCCTGCTCCTTGATGTCCTTGACCGAACGGGCGCCCGTTTCTTCCTCGGTCTCAAAGACGATCAGGCGCAGCTTGACCTTCAGCGGCGCGGCATAGGTCATGTCGCGCTGGATGCATTCCTCGACGTCGTACTTGGGGTCCTCGAACTCGTAGGACACGTACTCCAGGACGGCGCGCTCGTTGAAGTCCTTGATCGGGAAGACCGACTTGAAGACCGCCTCGATGCCCTGGTCCTTACGCAGGCCGCTGCGCACTTCGCGCTGCAGGAACTGCTCGTAGGAAGCGCGCTGAACCTCGATCAGGTTCGGCATCTTCACCGCTTCGGGGATGCGCCCGAACGAGTGACGAATACGCTTCTTTCCGGTGAACGAGGTGGCGGAGGCGATCTTACCCAGGGCGAGACCGTCAGTGGAGTTTGCCATTCTGTTTTCCCAATCGCGGACCAGCGAAGGCCCGACGTCAATGCAGCAGCCACGGCCCGCCATTCAGCGATCCGTGACCGAAAGTTCTCTCGGCGCCCACCCTCGATCCGCTACGGGATCAGGACGCCTGAATATGCTCGCTCCTTGGGAAAGGAGCGACGCCTGCGCACCGGTCGGAGGGCGACAAACCGGGCCTCGGCGCTTTCGCGCGGGATTCATGGAATCTGCGGGAGGCGCATATATACGCCGATCAGCGGCGAAATAAAGGCCCCTGACGCAGACAGGTGACAGTTTCACTCGGCGTGATAAGCCTAGCGGTATGAACCGCATCCTCATGCCCGCGCTCGCCGCGACCGCCGCCGCCCTGACCCTGTCCGCCTGCGCCTCGACGCCTGCGACGACCGCCCCTGTCGCGCCGCAAGGCCCCGCCACCCAGGAAAACTGGGAGGTCGGTCAGGCCGCCTATCTCATGTGGAACGGCCAACGTCACGGCTGGACCACCACGCCGTCGGGCCTTCAGTATCGCCGTGTCGGCAAGGCCTACAAGAACGGCGCCCAGCCGACCGCCACCGATACCGTCAAGGTCCACTATCGCGGGACCTTCATCGACGGCCGCGAGTTCGACAGCTCTTACTCGCGCAACGAACCGGCCAGCTTCCCCCTGAACCGCGTCATCAAGGGCTGGACCGAGGGCGTCGCCCTGATGCGCACCGGCGAAACCTATGAGTTCGTCATTCCGGCCGACCTGGCCTATGGCGCGCGCTGGGTAGGCGGCGAGATCCCGCCGAACTCGGTGCTGCGCTTCACCGTCGAGCTTCTGGAAGTGAACCCGGCGAGCTGACACAGCTTCGTCATACGGCTTGACGCAGGGTGCGACACATTGTGGTCTGCGCCCCGCATCAGGCCGCGTGGGGGCGGCCGTTTCCGGATTTCCTGTGATGAAGCGTTTCGCCCTGGCCGTCAGCGCCGCCGCCCTGCTGATTTCGATGGGCGCGCCCGCGCTGGCCCAGGTCGGCACGCCCGCCCTGCCCGTGGCGCTTGCGCCCATCCCGGCCCCGCGCGACGTGGCCTATCCCGGCGTCATCAGTCTCGACGTGGACGCCACCGACATCGACCGCCGGCTGATCCAGGTGCGTCAGACCATTCCTGTGACCCAGGCCGGGCCGA
This sequence comes from Brevundimonas sp., assembly GCF_032055285.1. Classification (GTDB taxonomy): domain Bacteria; phylum Pseudomonadota; class Alphaproteobacteria; order Caulobacterales; family Caulobacteraceae; genus Brevundimonas. The sequence continues at coordinate 26,759 of NZ_DAMBRE010000014.1, read as the reverse complement.
TGGTTCTGCTCTATCCGCAATGGCTGCCGGGCAATCACAGCCCCGCCGGTCCTGTCGCCAACGTCGGCGGGCTGACCTTCACCGCCAATGGCCAGCGGCTGGAATGGGTGCGCAACACGGTCCAGCCCTGGGCCTATCAGATCGAGGTGCCGGCCGGCGTCAGCCAGATCGAGGTCGCCTTCCAGTGGCTGACCCCGATCGAGGGCAATCAGGGCCGCGTCGTCGTCACCCCCGAGATGCTGAGCATCCAGTGGGAGAAGGCCCTGCTCTATCCGGCGGGCTACTACTCGCGTCAGATCACCTTCAAACCGAGCCTGAAACTGCCCGCCGGCTGGAACTACGGCGCGGGTCTCGACACCGTCAGCTTCGAGAACGGCCTGGCGACCTTCGCCCCCATCACGCTCGATCACCTGGCCGACAGCCCCGTCTTCGCCGGTCAGCACTATCGCCAGATCGACCTTGATCCGGGCGGCCGCTCGCCGGTTCGCCTCAACGTCGTGGCCGACACCGCCAAGATGCTGGAAGCCTCCGACGAGCACATCCAGCTCCACCGCAACCTGGTCCAGCAGGCCGACCGCCTGTTCGGCGCCCGCCACTACAACCACTACGACTTCCTCGTGGCGGTGACGGACAAGCTGGGCGGAATCGGCCTGGAGCATCAGCGCTCGTCCGAAAACAGCGTCGATCCCAAATACTTCACCGACCGCGAAGACACCCTGGCCGACCGCGACCTGCTGGGCCACGAATACACCCACAGCTGGAACGGCAAGTGGCGCCGCCCCGCCGACCAGATGACGCCCAACCTCAACGAGCCGCTGCAGAACTCGCTGCTCTGGGTCTATGAGGGCCAGACGCAGTACTGGGGCCTGGTCCTGACCGCCCGCGCGGGTCTGATGAGCAAGCAACAGGCCCTGGACGTCCTGGCCATGACCGCCGCCAGCTTCCAGAACATCCCCGGCCGCCAGTGGCGCGCCATGCAGGACACCACCAACGACCCCATCATCGCCCAGCGTCGCCCTCAGCCCTGGGGCTCCTATCAGCGCAGCGAGGACTACTACCGCGAGGGGTCGCTGATCTGGCTGGACGCCGACACCCTGATCCGCGAGCAAACCGGCGGCAAGAAGTCGCTGGACGACTTCGCCAAGGCCTTCTTCGGCGTCGAGGACGGGAACTGGAACCCGGCCCCCTACACCTTCGACACCGTGACCTCGACCCTGAACGGGGTGCGGGCGAACAACTGGCCCGCCTTCCTGCGTGAGCGTCTGGACGCGGTCGGCCCCAACTCGCGCGGACCGCTCGACGGCATCGAGCGCGGCGGCTACCGCCTGGTCTTCAAGGAAGAGCCGTCCGGCTACATGGGCGCCCTGCATAGAGAGCTGGGCCGCAACGACTTCACCTATTCGCTCGGCTTCATGATGAATAAGGCGAACAAGATCACCTCGGTCCTCTGGGGCGGCCCGGCCTTCGAGCAGGGCCTGACCTCCGGTTGGGAAGTGATCGCCGTCGGCGGGCGCGCCGCCTCGGCCGATGCGCTGAAGGAGGCCGTCACCGCCGCCAAGGGGACATCCACCCCCATCGAGCTGATCCTCAAGAATGGCGACGTCTTCAAGACCGTCCGCTTCGACTACCACGACGGCCTGCGCTACCCGCATCTGGAGCGGATCGAGGGCACGCCGGACCGCCTGGGCGACATCCTGTCGCCTCGCCGTCGCTGACGCCGCCTGCCAAGCCTTACGCCTGATTACCTCTGAGTCCTGGATACCCGATGACCCGACGCCTGCCCGCCGCCGCCCTCGCCCTGTTGCTGACCTCGGTCGCCTCGACCGCCCTGGCTCATGCCCCGCAGGTCTGGACCGGCCCGCAGGCGCCGGCCGCGCCCACGCCCCAGAACACGCCGCTCGGCCTGCCCCGCGCCCTGCCGCCGATCCCGGCCCCGACCGCCGAGACCTACCCCGGCGTCATCAAGTATGAGGTCGACGCCACCGACGTCGAACGCAAGATCGTCCGCGTGCGCCAGACCATGCCGGTCAAGGCGGGCCCGCTGGTCCTGCTCTATCCCAAGTTCCTGCCGGGCAACCACGCCGCCACTGGCCCGATCCAGCTGATCTCGGGCGTGACCGTGACGGGCGGCGGCGCCCGCATCGACTGGCTGCGCGACACCATCGACCCCAACGCCTTCCACATCGACGTGCCGCAGGGCGTGGACGAGATCGTGGTCGAGTTCCAGTGGCTGACCCAGCCTGACAACTCGACCTGGCGCGTGGTTATGACGCCGGAAATGGTCAACCTGCAGTGGGAGAAGGCCCTGCTCTACCCCGCCGGCTACCGCTCGACCGGCATCACCTTCGCCCCGTCGATCCGCTTGCCCGAGAGCTGGAAGTACGGCGTAGCCCTGGACACCGAGCGTTATGAGAACGGCGTGGCGACCTTCCGTCCGACCGACCTCTATACTCTGATCGACAGCCCCCTGTTCGGCGGCGCCCACTTCCAGCGCATCGAGATCGACCCGCGCGGCGAGGCGGTTCATCTGAACATCGTGGCCGACGAGGCCAAGAACATCGCCCCGACGCCGGAGCAGATCGCCTGGTTCGAGAACCTGGTCACCCAGACCGACCGCCTGTTCGGCGCCCGCCCCTATGACCGCTACGACTTCCTGGTCGCCGCCACGGCGAAGATGGGCGGCATCGGCCTGGAGCATCACCGCTCGTCCGAGAACTCGGTCCCGACTGACTTCTTCACCAACTGGGGCAAGAGCATGGGCGCGGTCGGCCTGCTCCCGCACGAGTTCGTCCACGCCTGGAACGGCAAGCGCCAGCGCCCTGCGGACGAGCTGACCGCCAACCACAACATCCCGACCCAGAACACCCTGCTGTGGGTCTATGAAGGCCAGACGGAATACTGGGGCGACGTGCTGACGGCCCGCTCGGGCCTGGCCTCCAAGGAGGACATTCTGGTCACCGTGGCGGAGAACGCCGCCTTCTATGACAACCAGCCGGGCCGCGAATGGCGCCCGCTGCAGGACGTCAACAACCACAACCTGCTCGGCTACCGGACCAGCAATCCCTATTCGTCGTGGATGCGCGGCACCGGCGACTACTACCGCGAAAGCCTGCTGATCTGGCTGGACGCCGACACCCTGATCCGCGAGGCGACGGGCGGCAAGAAGTCGCTGGACGACTTCGCCAAGGGCTTCTTCGGCGGCGACGACGGCTCCTACGCCCCGCGCGGCTACACCTTCGATGACGTGGTCGCGGCCCTGAACGCTGTCCACCCGCACGACTGGGCCGGGTTCCTGCGCACCCGTCTGGACGCCAGCGGCCCGGACGCCAAGGCCCCGCTGGACGGCCTGGCGCGCGGCGGCTACCGCCTGACCTACACCGACAGCCTGACCGCCGGCGAGAAGCGCATCCAGTCCGGCTGGGCCACCGACTTCCAGTACTCGCTGGGCTTCACCCTGTCCTCGTCGAACAAGCTGACCGGCATCCGCTGGGGCGGTCGCGCCTTCGAGGCCGACATCGGCCCCGGCTGGGAACTAGCCGCCGTCAACGACCGCGCCGCCTCGGCCGAGGTCCTGCGCGACGCCGTCACCGCCGCCAAGGGCACGGACAAGCCGCTCAGCCTGCTGCTCAAGAACGGCGACCGCTACCGCACCGTGGCCTTCGACTACCACGACGGCCTGCGCTACCCGCGCCTGGAACGCATCCCCGACACGCCGGACCGTCTAGGCGACATTCTGGCTCCGCGCCGCCGCTAAGGCGCGCTGAATACAGAAACGGCCCGGGAGCGATCCCGGGCCGTTTTCGCATCTAGGTTTCCAGCAGCGTCAGCAGAGCCTCCGCCGCCTCACGCGACGAGGCCGGGTTCTGGCCGGTGACCAGGGTCCCGTCCGTCAGGACATGGGAGGCCCAGTCCACGCCCTTGCTGTAGCGCCCGCCGTTGGCCGTCAGCATGTCCTCGACCAGGAAGGGCACGACCTCGGTCAGGCCCACGGCGGCTTCCTCGCTGTTGGTGAAGCCAGTGACCGCCCGCCCCTTGACCAGCGGCTGGCCGTCCGCGCCCTTCACATCCTTCAGCACGCCCGGCGCATGGCAGACGAAGCCCGTCGGCTTGCCGGCCGCGGCGAAAGCCTCGATCAGGGCGATGGAAGCCGGATCATCAGCCAGGTCCCACAGCGGCCCGTGACCTCCGGGATAGAAGACGGCGTCGAAATCCTCGACCTTCAGGTCGGCCAAACGCTGCGTGGTCGCCAGCGCGGCCTGCGCCGCGGCGTCGGCCTTGAAGCGGCGCGTGTCCTCGCTCTGGGCGTCCTCGGCGTCGCTCTTGGGGTCCAGCGGCGGCTGCCCGCCCTTCGGCGAGGCGATGACGATCTCGGCCCCTGCGTCCTTCAGGGCGTAATAGGGGGCGGCGAACTCTTCCAGCCAGAAGCCGGTCTTGTGGCCGGTGTCGCCAAGTTGGTCGTGCGACGTCAGCACCATCAGGATCTTCATGGGGGGCATCCTTGCGTGAGCGGCTGAGATGGTCCCGGCCTGCCCGCCCCGCCAGTCGCGCCCAAAAGAAAACGGGCCGGAGGTTTCCCTCCGACCCGTTCCTTGAAGTCTGAGCCTCGGCCCGAAGGCCGAAGCGCAAAATCCGATCTTACTTGATCTGGATCTTGGCGCCGGCTTCTTCGAGCTTCTTCTTCAGCTCTTCAGCGACTTGCTTCGAGACGTTCTCGACGACGTTCTGCGGAGCGCCTTCGACCAGGTCCTTGGCTTCCTTCAGACCCAGGTCGGTGCGGACGCCGCGGACTTCCTTGATCACGTTGATCTTCTTGTCGCCGCCGTCAACCAGGACAACGGTGAACTCGGTTTGCTCTTCGGCGGCTTCAGCCGGAGCAGCGCCACCGGCGACAGCAGCGACGGCGACCGGAGCGGCGGCCGAGACGCCCCACTTGTCTTCCAGCAGCTTCGACAGTTCAGCGGCTTCCAGGACGGTCAGAGCCGACAGTTCTTCAACGATCTTGGCGAGATCAGCCATTTTAGTCTTCCTTCGGTAGGATGAGGTTCAGAGAGATATGCAGAGATGACGAGGCTTAGGCGGCGTCTTTGGTCGCGTACGCGTTGAAGACGCGAGCCAGTTGGCCGGCGGGTGCTTGCAGGACGCCAGCAACCTTGGTCGCCGGGGCTTGCAGCAGGCCGATCAGCTTGCCACGCAGTTGGTCCAGCGACGGCAGCTTGGACAGGGCGTCGACGCCAGCAGCGTCCAGCACCTTGTCGCCCATGAAACCGCCGACGAGCTTGAACTTGTCGTTGCCCTTGGCGAATTCAGCCGCGACCTTCGCAGCGGTGACCGGATCAGCGGCGTAGGCGATGCCCACCGGACCCTTGAACAGATCGTGGTAGGCCGAGCCTTCCTCGACGCCCAGCGCCTTCAGCGCCAGACGGTTCTTCACCACCTTGAACGCGCCGCCTTCTTTACGAAGGCGACCACGCAGGTCTTCCATCTCCGCAACGGTCAGACCCAGGTTGTGGGTCACGACCACGGCGCCCGCGTCGGCGAACACGCTTTTCAGCGATTCGATCGACTCGGCTTTTTGTGCGCGGTCCATTGCGGTCTCCAGTTTTGGTATTCGCCGCCGGGCTAATTCCCGACGACGGATTTGGCTTAAGCGCCATGCATCGCTGCACAGCGTTCAGGCCGGTCTTATTGTCCGAAGGAAGCAGGCCTATCCGGCCGAAAACGGCTGGATGAAAGGTCTTTGCATCCCCATCTCCCCACGGCGTCAGAAGGCTCTCTGACGATTATGACGCAGGCGACCCCCGCGTCCCGAAGTTCTCGGACAGGATCCGCCAAGGCCGAAGCCCTGACGAGAAGCCGCGCTCTATACACGGCTGAGTGAGGAAATCAATGGCTTGAAGGCTTTGCTGCGGCCGTTCCCTTGGGAGGCGCGCCGTCGCAATCGAACTCGGCACAGAACTTGGTCATCAGATCGGTAAGATAGGCGACCTCGAACTGCTGCATGGCCTGGCTCTGCGCTACGCCGGCTTCCAACTGCTTGCGGGCTATTCCCCGCCCCATAGGGGTTTCATAGAAGCCGACCAAGGCGCTGAGTTCGGCTTCGCTAAAGCGCTCGGCGTAGTCGCGGCTCATTTCATCAATCATGGGCTGCATATGCGTCTGCATGATCTGCAGCGCATGTCGGCGAAACCACCTCGCCTGTTCCGTCGGTACGGATGCGTCCCACTGGGCGATCTGAGCGTCGAGCAAGCTCTGAAGCGTCTTGTCTATGCCGACCATGGAGAGTTCCACGTACCGCTCAGCCAAGGCCTGACGTTCAGTGGTCTGCGCCACGCCGGGGGTTGCGAAGGCCAGGCTGATGATGGCGGCGATAACGGCGAGAGGGCGCATGGGAACTTCTCCTGCTCCCTCATAGCCAAAACGAACAATGCTCGCCACGCTTCCCGCCCACTACTCCCTACTGGGGTCGGAAATTCCGGATCAATTCTGCCAGATCCGCTTCGTGCACCGCTTCTGCGGCCTCGACCTGGGGCATCCAGCGGCGCTGGCGCTGCTGGTCCTCGGGCCAGGCGCCGAGTTGGATCAGCACTTCCAAAGGATAGACGGCGACGACGCAGGCCTGCTCGGCGCCCGACTTCAGCCGCTTGGCGTAGCGGAAGTGACCAACGGGAGCCTCCAGCGTCTCGCCCTGGATGCCCGCCTCCTCATAGGCTTCCTGAGCCGCCGCCTGGGGGTCGGTCTTGCCGACCATGCGGCCGCCCTTGGGAATGACCCAGCGGCGCGTCTCGCGTGAGGTGATCATCATCACCTCCAAGCCGTTCTCGCCCTGTCGCCACGGCAGGGCTGCGACCTGGCGGTTCTCTGACGTCTCTGTTCGGGCCGAAACGGTCATCAGGTCAGGAACAGGCCGCCGAGGAAGTAGAAGATGGCGCCGATGGCCGCAGCAGCGGGCATGGTGATGAACCAGGCGGTGACAATGCTCCGCGCCACGCTCCAGCGCACGGCCGAGACCCGCTTGGCCGCGCCCACGCCGACGATGGCGCCGGTGATGGTGTGGGTGGTCGACACCGGAATGCCCATGCTGGTCGCGGCAAACAGGGTGATGGCCCCGCCCGTCTCGGCGCAGAACCCCTGCTGCGGGCTGAGGCGCGTGATGCGCGAGCCCATCGTGTGGACGATCTTCCAGCCGCCGAACAGCGTGCCCAAGGCGATGGCCGCCTGACAGGTGATGACGACCCAGAAGGGCACGTGGAATTCGCCGCCCAGCATGCCCCGCGAGTACAGCAGGATGGCGATGATTCCCATGGTTTTCTGCGCGTCATTGCCGCCGTGCCCCAGGGAATAGGCCGAGGCCGAGACAAACTGCAGCCCCCGGAAGATTCGGTCCGCGAAGGCGGGATTGGCCTTGGCGAACAGCCAGGACACGATCAGCACCAGCAGCAAGGCCAGCAGGAAGCCGATGGCCGGCGACATGAAAATGGCGCCCACCGTCTTCAGCACCCCCGCCAGGACAACCGCGCTGGTCCCCGCCTTGGCGATGCCCGCGCCCAGCAAGCCGCCGACCAGGGCGTGCGAGCTGGACGACGGAATCCCCGCCAGCCAGGTGATGACGTTCCAGCTGATGGCCCCCATCAGGGCGCCGAAGATCACCTGGTCCGAAATCACGTCGGGCGAGATGATGCCCCGCCCGATGGTGTCGGCCACGTGCAGGCCAAAAAAGAGGAAGGCGATGAAGTTGAAGAAGGCCGCCCAGCCGACCGCATAGATCGGCGGCAGGACGCGCGTCGCGACGATGGTGGCGATCGAATTGGCCGCATCGTGCAGGCCGTTCAGAAAGTCGAACAGCAGGGCGACGCCGATCAGGAAGACCAGGATCAGGAGGGCGTGATCCATCGGGTCCTACAGGTGCTCGACCAGGACGCCGTTGATACGGTTCGCGACATCCTCAAACCGATCGATGACCTTCTCGAGGTGGTCGTAGATCTCACCGCCGATGATGAAGCCCAGGGTGTTGCCGCCGGTCATGTCGTGGCGGTGCAACTCATAGAGCGCCTTCATGCCCTCATCGTAGAGGGTGTCGCTCTGGCTCTCCAGACGGGCGATCTGTTCGGTCAGTTCGTTCAACCGGTCATGGTTCTTGCGCATGGCCGGCAGCAGGGACACCGCCTCGGCCGTCAGGGCGCCGCACTGAACGGCGATGTCGGCCAGTTCGCGCATCTTGGGGGCGAAGTCGCGCACCTCGTACAGGGTGACGACCTTGGCCGTTTTCTGCATCTGGTCGATGGTGTCGTCCAGCGAGTTGGTCAGGCCGCGAATGTCCGAGCGGTCAAACGGCGTGATGAAGCTGCGGCGCACGGCGAACAGGACCTCGCGCGCGACCTCGTCGGCCTCATGTTCGTGATCGACGATCTTCTGGCACCAACCGGACGTGGCCTCGCCGCCGTCCAGCATTCCGCGCAGGGCCTCCGCGCCCTTCACCAGGGTGGCGGCGTGGGCGTCGAACAGGCGAAAGAAGTTGTCTTCCTTGGGCAACAGGGCCTGGAACCAGCTCAGCATCAGTCGTCTCCGAAAGGGCCGCGCTAGGCGACAAGGCCCCAAGACCGGAATTACCCCCCCGCCGTCAAGTCGTCCGCATACGGAAATCACGGTTTCCCACAATCCGCGTTGTGACGAACCTCTTGCGGTGCAACATTACGCACAGTTCATGTTTGTGTCCGCATTGGGGAGTGCGCATGCCAGACCACAGTCCAGCCCAGGAGCAGTTCCTGATCCAGGCCGGTCAGGCGTTAGCGCGCCGGGATCCCCGCCAGGCTCTGGCTTTGCTGGACAAGGCCGACGCCTTGGGACGCACGCACAACGCCACGCTGAACCGGGCTGTCGCTCTGCGCCTGCTTGGCGATTATCATGGCTCGCTCGCGGTCCTCGACGACGCCTTGGACATGCGCCCCTATGACTTCACGGCTCTGCTGGCCAAGGGCGCCATGCTGGAAAAGATCAACCAGCCCAAGGCGGCGGTTGAGGTCTATCGCAATGCGCTCAAGATCGCCCCGCCCCGCGCTCATTGTCCGCCCGCCGTCACGACCCAGATGGACTACGCCGCCCGGATGGTCGAACAGCATGCGCGCGCGCTCGGCGAGTTCATGCGTGAGCGCCTGGCGGGGCTGCGCGCCGATGTAGGCGAAGCGGCCCTCGATCGATTCGACGAAGGCCTGGAGATCTACGCCGGCCTGATCCAGCCGCCGAAACAACAACCCCTGCTGCTGAACTATCCTCGTCTGCCGATCATCCCCTTCTACGACCGCAGCCTGTTTCCCTGGCTGTCCACGCTCGAGGAGGCAACCCCCTTCATCCAGGAGGAACTGGCGAACCTGCTAAATACGGCCATGGATGAATTCTCGCCCTACATCGCCTATCCCAAGGGCGCGCCGGTCAATCAGTGGGGCGAGTTGAACCACTCCCGCAAATGGAGTTCGCTGTTCCTTTGGAAGGACGGTCGCCGCCAGGACGCGGTCTGTGATCGCTGCCCACGCACAGCCGCCCTGCTGGAAAGCCTGCCCATGGCGGATCAGGACGGCTTTGCCCCGACGGCCATGTTCTCAGCCCTGCAGCCACGCACCCATATCCCGGCGCACACGGGGTCGTCGAATGTCCGCCTGCTGGCCCACCTGCCGATCATCCTGCCTGGCCCGGCGCGTTTCCGCGTCGGCAACACGACCCGCCCCTGGGAAATGGGCAAGGCCTGGGTGTTCGACGACACCATCGAGCATGAAGCCTGGAACGACGCCGACGACCTGCGCGTCATCCTGATCTTCGACGTCTGGAACCCCTATCTGGACGACAAGGAAAAGCTTCTGATCACCGAAATGATGAAGGCCCAGCGCGACTTTCAGACGGCCTAGACTGCCCGTTGATCATAGGCAGCCTGAGCCAGCTCCACCTCCGGCATTCGCGTCTCCGCCCAGTCGATGATCGGCTGCAAGGCCTGGACCAGGGCCAGCCCCAGCGGGGTGATCGTATAGGTGACGGAGATCGGCGCCGTCGCTTCGACCGAACGCGTCGCCAGACCGTCTCGCTCCATCTGACGCAGGGTCTGACTGAGCATCTTCTGCGACACCCCCTCGACGCGCCGCTTCAGGGCGTTGAAGCGCATCGGGCCGTCCGCCAGCGTGGTCAGAAGCAGAACGGTCCATTTGTCGGCGATGCGGTCGAGCAACAACCGCGTTGGACAGTTGGCGGCATAGACGTCGCCGCGCCAAAGCGCCGGCGCGGTTTCCGCCGGGTGACCTGATGAGGTTTCGGTGCCTTCTTGCATGGTCGCTTCCAATATCACACCTGGTCTCCATTGGTAACCTATGGAGTCCTCCCCATGAAAGTCACAGTCATCGGCGCCAGCGGCCGCGCCGGATCGGAAATCACCAGGGAACTGGCCCGTCGCGGCCATCAGGTAACGGGCGTGGCCCGCAACCCCGCCCGCATCCCGACCGGCGCAGGGATCACCGCCGTCAGCGGCGACGCCAACGACGCCGCCACCCTCCCCTCCCTCCTCAAGGGTGCGGATGCCGTGGTCAGCGCCATCATGTTCGTCGATGCCAACCCCGAAACCCTGATCGGGGCGGTCAAGGCGGCGGGCGCGCCGCGCTATCTGGTCGTCGGCGGAGCCGGCAGCCTGGAGGCCGCGCCGGGCCTGAAGGTCATCGACACCCCAGACTTCCCGGATATCTACAAGGCCGAAGCCGCCGCCGGCGGCCGCTTCCTGGATCGCTTGCGTCAGGAAGACGACCTGGACTGGACCTTCCTGTCGCCTTCAGCCGTATTCGACGGCAGCGAACGGACGGGCCAGTTCCGTCTGGGAGGCGACGCATTGCTGGTCGGGGCGGACGGCCACAGCGCCATCTCCTTCCCCGACTACGCCATCGCCATGGCTGACGAAATCGAGACGCCCAAGCACAGCCGCCGGCGCTTCACGGTCGGCTACTGAGCCGGGCGACAGGCGGCCTCTATTTGGCAGATGCCGCCTGTCCAGCCTGTCCCCTAAGCGCTGACTTCATTTCCTGCCGTTCTTGAGCCGAGCACTCCAGGCGATCGCAGAGTCGATCCATGGCGCGTTCCAGCACAGGCGGCAGAACTGTTTGCGCCACGACACCGATACGCGGCGCTGCGTCATAGCTCTTGCGCACCATCGAGCGCCCAACATCGCTCTCATAGAAGGCAACAAGCGCGCGCAATTCTTCCAACGTGAAGATTTCGGCATAGACCGGCGCCATGGCTTTGAAGAGGGCAGGCATATATTCCTGCATCATCTCGGCCACGGTTTCCTGAACGGCACGGGCATCCTCGGGATTCATGCTCGCTGTAGCCGGAAACAGACCTACAAAGGACTGCTCCATCGCCTTGGCCATGTCCTCGACCTGCATCAGGGCGACAAAGCGATAGGCCAGATCAAGGCGTTCCGACGCCTCGTCACGCGCACTAGCCGATAGAGGCGCTCCCAGCATGACTAAAGCGGCGCAAAGACCGATGATAGATCGCCACATATATTCGCCTCCCCCTGAAAGCTTCGCCTTGCCCACTCGGCGACACGGGTCAACGAAAAAGCGGCGGAGATTGCTCTCCGCCGCTTTCGCAGTTCAGACTGAAGTCCGAGATCAGACCAGCGAAGCCGGATCGACCTTGAAGCCCGGGCCCATCGTCGACGACAGGGTGATGCGCTTCACATAGGTGCCCTTGGCGCCCGAGGGCTTGGCGCGGTTCAGAGCGTCCACGTAAGCCTTGACGTTGGCTTCCAGGGCTTCCTGCGTGAAGGAGACCTTGCCGATGCCGCCGTGAGCGATACCAGCCTTCTCGACGCGGAACTCGACGGCGCCGCCCTTGGCGTCCTTGACGGCCTGGGCGACGTTCGGGGTCACGGTGCCGACCTTGGGGTTCGGCATCAGGCCGCGCGGACCCAGCACCTTACCCAGACGGCCGACCAGGGCCATCATGTCGGGCGAAGCGATGACGCGGTCGAAGTCCATCAGACCACCGTTGATCTGCTCGTACAGATCTTCGGCGCCGACGTATTCAGCGCCGGCGGCGCGGGCTTCGTCAGCCTTGGCGTCCTTGGCGAAGACGGCGACGCGGACGTCGCGGCCGGTGCCCGACGGCAGGTTGACCACGCCGCGGACCTGTTGGTCGGCGTGACGCGGGTCGACGCCCAGGTTGACGGCGATTTCCATCGACTCGTCGAACTTGGCCTTGGCGTTGTCCTTGACCAGCTTGATGGCGTCCGAGAACGACATCAGCTCCTGGGTGACGCCGGTGCGGGCTTTCTGAGCCTTGGTTTGCTTAGCCATGGATTAGCCCTCCACCACTTGGATGCCGATCGCGCGGGCCGAGCCTTCGATGATGCGCATGGCAGCGTCGATGTCGTTGGCGTTCAGGTCTTTCATCTTCGCTTCAGCGATCTCGCGGACTTGCGCCTGCGTGACCTTGCCGGCGGTCTCGCGACCGACGAGCTTGGCGCCCGACTTAATGCCGGCGGCCTGCTTCAGGTAGAAGGTGGCCGGAGGCGTCTTGGTGATGAAGGTGAAGGACTTGTCCTGATAGACCGTGATGACGGTCGGCAGCGGGGTGCCCTTGGCGACCTTCTCGGTGCGCGCGTTGAACTCCTTGCAGAAGCCCATGATGTTGACGCCGCGCTGACCCAGAGCCGGGCCGATCGGGGGCGAAGGGGTGGCCGAGCCGGCCGCCACTTGCAGCTTGATATAGCCGAGAATTTTCTTGGCCATTGGTCTCTCCTATGAATGACCCCGACAGAAACCGAGGGGGCCGGTGAGCCGTGGTCTGGCATGGCTGCCTCCCACGGATTTGCCGCCGGGCGACTCGAGGGCCGTCCAGCGAAGGCGCGCGTTTAACAGGACCGGGCCGCGAAGGCAAATGAAGGGATCGGGTGGCGAGTTTCCTGAACCCTCTCCTGATGGGAGAGGGCTTGAGCCTCCAAGTGCGAAGCGATTGGCCAAGGCGAAAGGGTGAGGGTTCGCGGCCTGCATCGGCGAAGCCGTCGCAATCCCCCAGATTTCAAGCACGCGCCTGTCCAAACATCGAGCGCCACGGCTCACGCCGACTGAAAACCTAGCCCCTCACCCTTTCGCCTTCGCGGATCGCCTTCGGCTCTCCGAGGCTCAAGCCCTCTCCCGCCGGGAGAGGGAAAAACAGAGTCCAATTCGTCTGAATCGTCTGAAATCTTCCTGCTGAGCCGTAGCGCGGAGGCAAACGGCCGCAGCCTAGGCCGGTCCGCGAACCCGGCTGGAAGACGAGCCGCGAAATCTCTCAACCCCAAGCTTTCCTTGGCGTTGGCGCCCGGGATTATGCGCGAGACGCAGGTTCAGACGCCGCCTCCGGAACGCAAAACGGCGGCCCCGGAGGGCCGCCGCTGCAAAGGCTCGAAATGGCAGGCCGATCAGCCCGCGGTCTTCTCAACCTGATTGTATTCCAGATCCACCGGGGTCGGGCGACCGAAGATGGAGACGGCCACGCGCAGGCGGGCGTTGTCTTCGTCGACGCTCTCGACCTGACCGTCGAAGCTGGCGAACGGACCGTCGATGACCTTGACGGTCTCGCCGATGTCGAAATGGATCGTGGGCTTCGGACGCTCGACGCCCTCTTCCACGGCGCCGATGATGTTCTGAACTTCACGCTCCGAGACCGGCAGGGGCTTGGTGCCGCCCGCAGCGCCCAGGAAGCCCGTGACCTTCGGCGTATTCTTGACCAGGTGATAGGCGTTGTCGGTCATCTCCATCTTCACCAGCACATAGCCGGGGAAGAATTTGCGTTCCGAGTTCACCTTGCGGCCGCGACGGATCTCGACGACTTCCTCGGTCGGAACCAGGATTTCGGAGAAGGCGTCTTCAAGGCCTTGCTGCTTCGCCTGCTCGCGCAGTTGTTCCGCGACCTTCTTTTCGAAGTTCGAGTAGGCGTTGACGATATACCATTTGTGGCGGGGTTTGGCCGCCGGCTTGGGCGCTGCATCGCTCATGTGCGCGTCTCCTTTATTGGCCAAGGCCGAGAATGAAGCGGGACGCGAAGCTCAGCCCCGTATCGACGATCCAGAAGAAGGCCGAGGCGATCAGCACCATGATGAAGACCATCACCGAGGTGATCCAGGTCTCCTTGCGGCTGGGCCAGACGATCTTGCGGGCTTCAGCGCGAACCTGGCTGAAGAACTGGGCAGGCGACGTCTTCTTCTTGGGTGCAGGCGCGTCAACGGCGACCGTGGCGGCGCCGGATGCGGCGGCTGCGGTCTGGTTTCCCACGGTGCGGCGACCGCCGGGGGTCTTCGCCTTGGCCATATGACGTCTCTTCAACCTCTGGAACCTGTCGCCTCACATGGGAACTCCCAAGCGACTGCGACAGGGGGAATGGCAGGAGCGGAGGGACTCGAACCCACGACCCTCGGTTTTGGAGACCGATGCTCTACCAGCTGAGCTACACTCCTAGTGTCCCGGACAAAGATCAATGCGCCGTGAGCAAGCTCGACGGCGCTAACCTCGCCAGAGGGGCGCATATGCCTGACGGCCGAACGCATTTCAAGGGGCGTTTCACGATAACCGTCGATAGATGCGCAGCTTTGTTCAGAACAGCCGCGCTACGGCGCTGGGTTCATAGCTGACGCCGTGCACGACCCGGTCAGGATCCCCGATCGAGAAGGTCTGGGCGCGGCTGCGGCCGTCCACCACGGCCACGGCTTCGACCAGTTCGGGAATCACCTTCACCACTGCCACCGAGTCGCCGCCGGGGGCGTAGGGGCTGACGTCCGGCGAGCGGGCGATGATCAGGTCGTTCAGACGCTCGACCTCGTCGCCGTCGGTCACCTCTTCGGCGCGACCGTCGATGGAAACGCCGACGGCCTCGCCCTCCCCCGCCTCGCCGCGAATGGCCACGCCGACGCGCGGGTCTGCGGTGATGTTGCGCAGCTTCTCGCTGTCGCGCGCCGTGACGAAATAGAGGTTCAGCCCGTCGTTCAGATAGCCGAGGGTGGCGGCTTGAGGGCGGCCGTCAGCGCGGTTGCAGGCCAAGGTCATCAGGCGCTGGGCGTTCAGCAGTTTGAGGATCGCCGCCACCGCCGCGCCGTGAATCGGCGTCGGGTTGGCATAGTCTGAAACGCTCATGGCCTGTCCTCCGTATTCGCGGATCGTGCTGCGGGCGCGGCAGGATCACCTTGACGCAGATCAATGTAAATCAGCCGACGCCGGGCGAAATGGTTCCATGACCGAGCCCCGCCTGATGCCGGACGCCCCGCGCCTGGATGTCGTTCCCCTGACCGAGGCCGAGGCCCCCGCCGAGTTCGCCCTGGCGCAGCTGTGGCGCCCCGACCTCGGACCCGATCAGTGGCGGGCCTTCCTTCGGGACTGGCGCGCCGCCCCCGACAGTCGCGGCATCCTCAGCGCCCGCACCCAGCGCGGCGGCGTCCTGGGCTTCGTCAGCTGGTGGCGCCAGCCGGATCTGGAATACGGCGAGACCCTGTGGGCCGGTCCCTTCGTGGTGCGGGAAATGGGGGTACGGCCTCTGGTGCGACAGAGCCTGGCCGTCGAGCTGACCGCCCTGGCCCACAAGCTGGGAGCCAGGCTGCGCTACGCCGAAGACTAGGCGCTAAGCCTAGGACAGCCTGCCCACTTCGAAAGCGGTTCCCGTTCAGCTAGGCTGCGGCGGAATGCTGGAGCCGACCATGACCGCCTGCACCGCCGCCCTGGCCGAAGCCTCGGACGTTCGTCTCGAAGACATCCACCCCTGCGCGACCTGCGGAGCGCGGCCTCTGGGCGTCTGCGCCGACCTGAAGGGTCATGAGTTGCAGAGCATGGCCTGCGCCAGCGAGACCGTGTCGGCCCAGCCGGGTCAGGCCCTGTTCCATGAGGGCGATCCCAATCCCTTTGTCTTCAACGTCGTCGACGGGGCGGTGAAGCTGTATCGCCTGCTGCCCGACGGGCGGCGCCAGATCACCGGTTTCCTGTTCCAGGGCGACTTTCTGGGTCTGGGCGGGCGCGGGCCGTCCAGCTTCACCGCCGAGGCCCTGACGCCGCTGAGCGCCTGCCGCTTCCGGCGCGGTGACTTCGATCAGTTGCTGAACGCCCTGCCCGCGCTGGAGCACCGCCTGGTGGCCATGGCGGGCGACGAGCTGATGGCGGCGCAGGAGCAGATCGTGCTGCTGGGCCGCAAGACAGCGCGCGAACGCATCGCCAGCTTCCTGACCCGTCTGTCGGCGCGGCAGGTGCATCTGGGCGGCGCTGAGGGCCGCGTCCACCTGCCCATGACCCGCCTCGACATCGCCGACTACCTGGGCCTGACCATCGAGACGGTCAGCCGGGTCTTCACCCAATTCAAGACCTCGGGCCTGATTCAGCTGCTGCCGAACAACGAGGTGGCCCTGCCCGATCCTGCGGCGCTGAAGGCCCTGGGCGAAGGCGCAGGCTGACTGGGCCGCACTTCGGGGCGCCTCGGCCCCGGCCTGTCCGCGAACCCGCCAGCCCTCCGTTCAACCGTCAGCATCCCCTCCCGCCGTCATCCTCGAGCTTGACCCGAGGGTCGGGTTGTCCAGCCGCGCGACGCCAAGCCCGAGGATGACAGGGACTTGTGGGGTGACGATGAACTGTCAGCGACGGTGGAAACTCACACCCCACGAAAAAGCCTCCCCGACCGAGATCGAGGAGGCTGATTGCATTGAACGATAGAGTCAGGGCTCTGAGCGCCCCTCGTCCCCTTCGTCGAACAGGCGGAACTCGTGCCAGAGGCCGTTCAGGACGCCGAAGGCCACCGCCAGGCCGAGGCCCAGGATCCAGGCGAAATACCACATGGGATGATCTCCTTTCGCGGGATCAGTAGAGGTCGGGGTTGGTCTTCAGCGCCGCCGTGCTCGAGCGGCCCCACAGCACCTTGTAGACCCAGGCGGTGTAGAACAGGACGAAGGGCAGGAAGACCGCCACCACGATGAGCATGATGAACAGGGTCGTGTGGCTGGACGAGGCGTTCCAGACGGTCAGGCTGGACTGGGCGTTGATCGAGCTGGGCAGGATGAAGGGGAACATCGACAGACCGACCGTCGAGATGATCCCCACCGCCGAGGCTGACGAGCCGCCGAAGGCCAGGGCCGCCGACTTGCGCCACATGCCCAGCAGGCCGATCACGGCGCCGGCGAAGCCCAGGACCGGGGCGATGACCATCCACGGATAGCGGCCGTAGTTGTCCAGCCAGGCGCCGGGCGCGGCCTCGACCGCCGTGCGCAGGGGGTTGGAGACGCCGCCCGTATCGACCGCGCCGGTGATACGGAAGCCCATGTCGCCGAAGGCCACCAAGGCGCCGCCGACCGCGAACAGGACCAGGCTGGCCAGACCGGCGGCCGTACCGATGGCGCGGGCGCGTTTCAGCACCACGCCTTCCTCGCCCTTGACCGACAGCCAGGCCGCGCCGTGCAGGACCAGCATGGAGACGGACAGCAGGCCGCAGATCAGGGTGAAGGGGGTGAACAGGCCCAGCAGGCTGCCTTCGTAGAAGCTGCGCAGATCGCTATCCAGACGGAAGGGCGCCCCCAGCAGGACGTTGCCGACCGCGACGCCGAACACCAGGGCCGGGACAAAGCTGCCGATGAACAGGCCCCAGTCCCACATGGAGCGCCAGCGCGCCTCGGGCCTCTTGGAGCGATACTTGAAGGACACAGGCCGCAATATCAGCGCCGACAGGACCAGGAACATGGCCAGGTAGAAGCCCGAGAAGCTGACCGCATAGACCTGCGGCCAGGCGGCGAAGATCGCCGCGCCGCCGACGATGAACCAGACCTGGTTGCCTTCCCAGGTCGCGCCGACGGTGTTGATCACCATGCGGCGTTCTTCATCCGTCCTGGCGACGAAGGGCAGCAGGGCGCCGACGCCCATATCGAAGCCGTCCGTCAGGGCGAAGCCGATCAGCAGCACGCCCAGCAGTCCCCACCAGATCAGGCGGAGGGTGGTGTAGTCGAGGGGGAGTTCCATCTCTCTTTTCCTTCAACGACCGGGGTCAGGCGACCGCCGGTTCGCCTTCCGTGCTGGCGTCGGCTTCGCGGGCTTCCTGTTCGGCGAACGGACCCTTCTTGATCGTGCGGAGGATCAGGCTGACCTCCACCACGGCCAGGGCGCCGTAGAGCAGGGTGAAGCAGACGATCGTGGTCCACAGTTGCGGCACGCTGAGGCTCGAGGCGCCGAGGAAGGTCGGCAGGACGCCCTCCACGGCCCAGGGCTGACGACCCACCTCGGCCAGGACCCAGCCGGACTCGATGGCGATCCACGGCAGGGGAATGGCCAGGACGGCCAGACGCAGGAACCACTTGGTTTCATGCTTGCGCAGGGTGCACAGGACGAAGGCGGTGGCGAACAGGCCGATCATCAGGAAGCCGATCCCGGCCATGATGCGGAAGACCCAGAACATCAGCGGCACATTGGGCACGGTGTCCCAGGCGGCCTGCTTGATCTGCTCCGGCGTGGCCAGACGCGGATCGGCGACATAGCGTTTCAGCAGCAGGCCATAGCCCAGGTCGTTGCGCACCGATTCAAACTGGGCGCGGGCGGCCATGTCGGTGTGGTCGGCCTTGACCTTCTCCAGGGCGTCATAGGCGACGACGCCGCGCTCGATGCGGTCCTCGGCCACGGCGACCAGCTCAAGAATGCCGATCACCGGCTTGTCGATGCTGCGGGTCGAGATCAGGCCCAGGACATAGGGGATCTTGACCTCGAAATGGGTGTGACGGTCTTCCAGGCTGGGCAGGCCGAAGGCGGTCAGACCGGCGGGCGCCGGTTCAGTGCGCCACATGGCTTCCAGGGCGGCCAGCTTCATCTTCTGGTTGTCGGTCAGGGCATAGCCCGACTCATCGCCCAGAACCACGACCGACAGCGACGACAGCAGACCGAAGGCGGCGGCCACGGTCATCGACCGCTTGGCGAAGCCGACGTGCTTGCCCTTCAGCAGATAGAAGGCCGAAATGCCCAGCACGACCACGGCGGCGCAGACATAGCCGGCCGACACGGTGTGAACGAACTTGGCCTGGGCCACCGGGTTGAAGATCACCGCCATGAAGTCGGTGACTTCCATGCGCATGGTGTCGGGGTTGAAGGCGGCGCCGACCGGGTTCTGCATCCAGCCGTTGGCGGCCAGGATCCACAGGGCCGACAGGTTGGTGCCCAGGGCGACCATGAAGGTGACGAACAGGTGGGCGTGGGGCTTCAGCTTGTCCCAGCCGAAGAACATCAGGCCGACGAAGGTCGCCTCCATGAAGAAGGCCATCAGGCCCTCGATGGCCAGCGGCGCCCCGAAGATGTCGCCGACATAGTGGGAGTAGTAGGACCAGTTCATGCCGAACTGGAACTCCATGGTCAGGCCCGTGGCCACGCCCAGAACGAAGTTGATGCCGAACAGCGTGCCCCAGAAGCGGGTGATCGTCCGCCAGATGGGCCGCCGCGTCATCACATAGATGCTCTCCATGATGACCAGCATGAAGGAGAGGCCCAGTGTGAGGGGCACGAACAGAAAGTGGTATAGCGCCGTCAGTGCGAACTGAAGGCGCGACAGGTCTACGACCGCCAGGTCGATCATGGGCTCAGGCTCCTGACCGCCAGCCCCCATCGACCGGCGTTCGACTATAACCTAAGGCAACGCTCTTGGGCGCGCCTTGATCCTGATCAAAGCCCAGACGCGACGACTCGCTCTAGACGGCGTTTCGCCCAAGGCTGTTTCGTCACAAGGACGATTCGCCCAATGCGCCTTCGCGCTGGTCTATGTCTGTTCGCGCGGACGGAGCAGGAGAGACGATGACGGCCCAGCCGATCGAAGCAGACGCCAATCCGGCCCAATGGCTGAAGACGGCGCTTGCCCCGCGCAAGCGGATCATGGCCCTGGCCAGCGGGCTGGTGATCGCCGACGCGGTTCCGGCCGTAGGGTTCGCTGCGGGTCTGGGTCTGGCGGTCGGCGCCCTGCCGCAAGGCTTCAGCCTAGCCCTGCCCGGCGCCGCCCTGGCGGTCGCCGCCCTGCTGGTGCGCGGCGTGCTGGCGCAATGCGCCACCGTCGTCGCCGCCCGCGCCGCCCGCGCCGTCAAGGGCGACCTGCGGCGTCAGGTCCTGAACGGCGCCTTCTCAGGCCGCCTGTCAGACGCCGAGACCATGACCGCGACCGTCGAGGGGGTTGAGGCGCTGGACGGCCATGTCTCGCGCTTCCTCCCCGCCCGCATGGCCGCCGCCGTGACGCCGCTTCTGCTGATCGCCGTCGCCGCCGTGGTCAGCCCCTTCACCGCCGGCATCCTCATCTTCACCCTGCTGCCCTTCGTCATCGGCATGGCCCTGACCGGCATGGCGGCCGGGGCCGAGAGCCGCCGTCAGTTCCAGGCGCTGGAGCGGCTGTCCGGCCTCTTCCTCGACCGCATCCGCGCCCTGCCCGCCATCCTGGCCTTCCAGGCCGAGGCGCAGCAGACGGCGGTGATCGCCCGCGCCTCCAACGACCTCGCCCGGCGCACCGGCAAGGTGCTGAAGATCGCCTTCCTGTCCTCGGCGATTCTGGAGTTCTTCTCGGCCCTGGCGGTCGCGCTGGTCGCCGTCTATTGCGGCTTCAACCTGCTGAAGCTTCTGCCCTTCCCGGCGCCCGAGCAACTGAGCCTGACCCGGGCCTTCTTCCTGCTGGCCCTCGCGCCCGAGGTCTATGCGCCGATGCGCCGCCTGGCCGCCGCCTATCATGACCGCCAGGCCGCCGAGGCCGCCGTGCCCAGCCTGAGGGCCTTGACCGAGGACGCAGCCCCCGTAGCGGCGCGCCCGGCGGTTCCCGCCGGCGCCCCGGCCATCACCTTTCGTGACGTCGCCATCGCCTATGAGGCGGGCGCGCCCGTCCTGACCGGGTTCGATCTGGAGATCGCGCCGGGCGCCACCGTGACCCTGCTGGGGGCCAGCGGATCGGGCAAGAGCAGCCTGTTGCACCTCTTCCTCGGCCTGTCGCCGCTGACCGGCGGCGAGGTCGAGGTCGGCGAGGCGCGCCTGTCGGAGCATCCCGACCTGACCGGCTGGGTCGCCTGGGCCGGGCAGGCGCCGGTCGTGGCGCCCGGAACCCTGGCCGAGAACATCGCCCTGGCCTGGCGCGGCGCCTCCTCGTCGCGCGTCATGGAGGCCGCGGCCCGCGCCGGCTTCACCGGCGACCTGGATCGGCTCATCGACGAGCGCGGCGGCGGTCTGTCGGGCGGCGAGCGGCGGCGGCTGGGTCTGGCCCGCGCCTTCCTCAAGCCTGCGCCGATCCTGCTGCTGGACGAACCCACCGCCAATCTGGACGCCGCGTCGGAGGCCGCCCTGCTGCCGATCATCCGCGCCGCCGCCGAAGGCCGCACCACCCTGATCGCCACCCATTCCGAGGCCGTCGCCGAACTGGCCGACGTTGTGGTGCGGCTGTGAACGTACCGAACATGTCCGGCGTCGCCCGCCTCAAGTCCCTGATCCGGGCGCAGGAGCGCCGTCAGGGTGCCCGCCTTCTGGCCGCCTCCGTCTGCGCCGCCCTGGTGTCCGCCGCCGCCGTCCTGCTTCTGGGCGTGTCCGGCTGGTTCATCACCGCCTCGGCCCTGGCCGGTCTTGCGGGGTCCCTGGTGGCCCACAGCTTCAACTTCATGGTGCCCAGCGCCCTGATCCGCTTCCTCGCCATCGTCCGCACCGGCTCGCGCTACGGCGAGCGCATCACCGGCCATGACGCCGCGCTGAAGGCCCTGGCCGTCTTGCGTCCTCAGCTGTTCGAGGGCGTCGCGCGCGGCCCCGCAAGCCGCGCTCTGACGTTGGCGGGCGGCGAAGCCTCCTCGCGGATGGTTCAGGACGTTGACGCGGTTCAGAACCGCTTCGTGCGCCTGTCCGCGCCCTGGGGCGCCGCCGCCGGTCTGATGGCCGGGCTCGGCCTGGCCCTGCTGACCGGCTGGACGACCGCCGTCGCCATCGCAGCCGCCGCGCTGCTCGGCGTTATCGCCGCCGCCCTCGTGGGTCGCTGGCTGGCCGACCCGGCGGGTCGCGCGGTGCAGGCCGCGTCCGGCGATCTGAAGACCCAGTTCGCCGCCCTGGCCGCCGCCGCGCCGGAACTGCAAGCCTATGGCGTCAAGCCCTGGGCCGAGGATCGTCTGGCCGAGAATGGCGCGGTGCTGGAAGGCGCGACCGAACATCTGGCCTCGGCCGGCGGCTGGATCATGCTGACCCAGTCGGTCGCCATGGCCCTGGCCGTGGTCGGGGTGATGGCCACTGCCGGGGCCGCCTCCCCGCCCCTGATCGCCCTGGCGATTCTGGCTGCCGTCACCACGGTCGAGAGCGCCGGCGCCCTGCTGACCGCCTTCCGCCACAACGGCGCGGTCGAAGCGGCGGTGGACCGGCTGGGCGAACTGCTGGAAGCGGCTCCGGCCGCGTCAGCCACACCCGTCAGCCCGGCCATCGGCCTGCCGTCCGCCAATCTGGCGCTGACGCCGCCGCAGCGTCTGGCCGTGACCGGGCCGTCAGGAGCCGGCAAGACCACCCTGATCGAGCGCTGGATGCACCTACGCACACCCCTGCCCGGCGAAGCGACGCTGGGCGGCGTCGATGCCGCCGCAACCGCCCCCGACGCCGCGCGCGCCCTGTTCGCCTACGCCCCGCAGCAGGCCGTGCTGCTGGCCGGCACGGTGCGAGAGAACCTGAAGCTGGCCCTGCCGGGCGCCGATGACGACGCCCTGTGGGCCGCGCTCGAAGACGCCGATCTCGCTGACCGCATCCGTGCGGCGCCCGCCGGTCTGAACGCGCCTCTGGGCGAGAACGGCGCCCGCCTGTCGGGCGGCGAACGTCGTCGCCTGGGCCTGGCCCGCGCCTATCTGCGTCCCGCGCCCTGGCTGGTGCTGGACGAACCCACCGAAGGTCTGGACGCCGCCACCGAGGCGCGGGTGCTGGAACGGCTGGCGCAACGCCTGGAACGCACCGGCCAGGGCCTGATCCTGATCAGCCATCGCCCCGCGCCTCTGGCTCTGTGCCACCAACACCTGACGGTGACGGGCCTGGCGCCGTCCGGCGTGGTTCAGATGGCGCCGCGAAGGGCCGCGACGACGGCCTGATCCCTTCGCGTGCCTTTGATCTCCATCAAGGCGAAGCCATCCGCAAACGGCTTTGCTGGGATCAAAGGAGACACCCCATGCCCGCAGACGTCGTTCCCGTCATCGCCGCTATTGTTTCGGCCTTCCTGGTCTTCATGGCCGCCCTCGGATTCGCCTCGGTGTGGAGCAACATGGGCGACAAGACCAAGAACTGACGCCCCTGGACCATGCATGAAAAAGCGCACGCCCGCTGACCGGACGTGCGCTTCTTCGTTTTGAGTGAGCGGCTCGCCGCCCGATCAATCCGTGTCGGTGGGGCCGCTTCCCTGCCCCGGGATGATCGCCCGGAACAGCAACTTGTCGATCCGGCGATCGTCCATATCCAGCACCTCGACCTCGAACCGCCCCAGTTGCAGGATTTCGCCCTCGTGCGGCAGCCGCGACAGGTGGTGCAGCACCAGCCCGGCGACCGTATGGAAGCTCTCGTGCTCGCCGAAATCCTCGCCCAGTTCGTCGCCCAGCTCGTCCAGATCCGCCTGACCGTCCACGGCCCAGGAGCCGTCCTCGCGCTTGCGGATCGACAGGTCCTGCTCGTCGTGGCTCTCGTTGAAATCGCCGGCGATCATCTCCAGCAGGTCGGTCGCCGTGACCACGCCTTCAAAGGCGCCGTATTCATCGACCACGAAGGCCATGTGGACCTTTGAGCCCTTCAGGATCTCCAGCGCCTTCAGCACCGAGGTCGACTGCGGAATGAAGGCCGGCTCGGCGACCAGCTTTTCAATGTCGTAGGAGCCGTCGGTCAGCAGGGCGTCCAGCAGGTCCTTCTTGTGGACCACGCCCAGGGGGTTATCGATGTCGCTCTCGCGCGCCACCACGATCCGCGAATAGGGGCAGGTGCGGATTTCCTCGCGCACGACCTCCTCGGGGTCGTCCAGGGCGATCCAGAAGACCTCGTGGCGCGGCGTCATGGCCACGCGCACGGCGCGGTCGCCCAGGCGCAAGATTTCCTCGATCATCACCTGTTCTTCAGGCTCGATCAGACCGGCGGACGTGCCTTCGGCCAGAATGCTCTCGACCTCTTCCTGGGTGACGTCCGAACCGTCGCGGTCCTTCACGCCCATGACCTTGAGGATGCCCGAGGTCGAGGCCGTCAGCAGCAGGACAAAGGGCTTCATCACCAGGGCCATGGTCGAGATCGGCGCCGCCATCTTCGAGGCGATCGTCTCGGGGAAGATCAAGGCCAGACGCTTCGGCACCAGTTCGCCGACGATCAGCGAAACATAGGTGATCAGCACGACCACCAGGGCCGTCGAGGCGATCTCGGAATAGGGCGCGAAGGCCGGGAAGCTGGTTTCCAGGATGCGGTCCAGTTCACCCGCGATGGTCGCCTGACCATAGGCGCCCGCCAGAATCCCGATCAGGGTGATGCCGACCTGAACCGCCGAAAGGAACTGCGTCGGCTCTTCAGACAGCTTCAGGGCCGTCCTGGCGCCGCGATCCCCGCGTTCAGCACGACTTTGGAGCTTGGATTTACGCGATGAAACGACCGCAAGCTCGGTCATGGCGAACAGGCCGTTCAGCACCACAAGCAGCAGCACGACGGCGATAGCGATGGTCAACATCGAAAGGGGAAAGACCCGCGGCGCGGCGCGACAACCGGCGTCCGCGCGGCGACAATAAGGCCGATCGCCCTGCTACGCCAGCATTTGATTGCCTAGAAGGTGCGTCCGACCCCAATCGAGCCATAGGCGCCCGACGAAGCTCGCCCTTCAGGATCGGGCGCCGACGCGCAGGCGCTCATGCCAATGATGGTGCCGATGAACAAACCCAGCCGGATCGCGCGCCGCATCTATGGTTACCCATTTCTTAACAACCAGCAGCAACGTCACGGCGCGGCCGCGGTTCCGCCAGACGATTCAATCAGGCGGCGATCTCCGTACGCGACCAAGCCTCAGCCGCCGCTGCGCCGTGGCGCAGGCCGGCCAGCAGGATTTCCAGCGTCACCGGCTTGGCGACCAAGGCGTCCGCCCCCGCCCTCATGGCCCGTTCATGGTGGGCGTCCGTCGTATTGGCCGTCAGCATGACTATGGGCGTGCGTCGCCGCCCTTGCTGGACCTCATGCGCACGAATCTCGGCGATGGCGCTTAGCCCGTCCATGACCGGCATCTGCATGTCCATCAGGATCAGGCTGAAGTCGCCGCCCAGAAAACGGTCCACGCCCTCGCGCCCGTTGTCCGCCGTCACGATGCCAAAGCCCAGGGGTTCCAGCAGGCAGCGCACCACCATCTGATTGGCGAAATTGTCCTCGACCAGCAGGATCTGCGACGCCTCGGCCGCCAGACCGCCATCCCCTTCTTCCGTGCCATCCACCGTCTCTGACAGCCTCTCGATGGGCAGGACGACTGTGAACAGACTGCCTTCGCCCGGCGTGGACGCAGCCGTGATCCGCCCCCCCATCAGTTCCGCCAGGGAACGGCAGATCGACAGGCCCAACCCCGTACCGCCAAACTCACGCGAGATGGTGTCATCGGCCTGAACAAAGGGATGGAACAGGCGCGCCGCCGTTTCAGGATCAAAGCCGATCCCCGTGTCCTGCACCTCGATCCGCAACTGATCCCCAGCGCCGTCAGTCGTCAGATCGACCCGCACCTCGACCGTCCCGGTCGGCGTGAACTTCACGGCGTTCGACACCAGATTGGACACGATCTGGGTGATCCGCACGCCGTCGCCGAGCACCCTTCCCGACGCCGCTTCCGAAAACGCCACCGACAAGGTCACGTCGCGCGGCTCGGCCGTCGCCGTCCGCATCTCCACAACCGCCGCGATGTCAGCGCGCAGGTCGAAGGGCGCCGGGGTCAGGCGGAACTGACCCGCCTGCATCTTGGACAGGTCCAGCATGTCGTCCAGCACCCGCCGCAGAGAATCGCCCGCACCGGTGATCAGAGACAGCATCTGCGCCTGTCGGTTCGTCAGCGACGTATGCGCCAGGGCCGAGGCCAGACCCAAGACCGCGTTAAGCGGCGTGCGCACCTCGTGGCTGATGTTGGCGAAGAAGCGGTCGCGCGCCTGGGCGGCGCGGCGCGCCTCCTCCTGCGCAACCTCAAGAGCCTTCAGAGCCCGAATGTGGTCCGAAACCTCGAACCGGATCGCGGTATAGGTCTCGGGGCGCCCGTCTTCGCCGAGGTTCGGCACGATGGTGGTGTCGACCCAGTACATCTCGCCGTTCTTGTTGCGGTTCTGGATCGTGCCGCGCCAGACGGCGCCGCCGGCGATGGTCCGGTACAGATTCTGGAAGAAGGCGCGCGGATGGTGGCCGGAGTTGACCAGCCTGTGGTTCTGCCCGACCAGTTCGGCACAGTTGTAGCCGCTGACGTCGGCGAACTTCTGATTGCAGTACAGGATCTCGCCGGCGCGATCCGTGATCGCCACGATCGCCGCTTCGTCCAGCGCGCCGGACAGGCCCGCACGGCGCGGCCAATCAATGTCAGTCATGCTTATCCCTTTCGCAGGGAAGCCATGCGCCGACATCGCCGTCGCTTCGTTAATATCGATGATTTTCAATGCATTATGGTCAAGCCAGAACCAAGTTTTGACCCAGATCAATCTCCCCACGAGGACCCGCGCAGGGCTCGCGTCCGCCGTCCTGTGGGCCGCATGCAGAAACGGCCCCCGGATTGCTCCGGGGGCCGCTCTGTACGCTTTA
>NZ_DAMBRE010000013.1:0-55762 GCF_032055285.1 Brevundimonas sp. | reverse complement strand
CTTTCTCAACACTCCCGGAACCCGAAGACCCCAGCGGAGGCGGCCTTCTAAGGAAGGCACTCCTCCATGTCAACCAACCGTCTGAAGTTTCTGAAGTTCCGAAACCGAAGCTCAAGAACCGCAAAAAAAACCCAACCCAAGAAGCGAAAAGCTTCTCTGGCCAGCCAAATCAGCGATTTGATCGAAGCGCGGTAGATACTCGAACCAACCCATGAAGGCAAGAGGATTTTTCAACCCCCGCCTTCAAGAACTCCGAAAACAAGTCTCAGAAACCCTTAGGGCCAGCCCGTCTCCGAGCGAGCGGCGGATATAGGGATACGCCTTCGACTCTACAAGCCCCAATCGCCCGCACACGGAACTATCTGAACGAACCAGAATCGGGGAGCCAGCCCCGCACCGCGAGCCGAGGCGCCTGCCGCGCCTACACGACCACGCCCGACACCACACCAGCCGATCCATCCACGACCCGCCCGAAACCCCAACAAACCAAACCCGCCTGCAGTCAGGGTGAAATATTGCGCAGCAGCCGCAGCAAAGAAGAATGAACGCGCAAGAAGGCGCACACGCCTCACGATCATGCATTTTTATTCCACATTCAGACTTCGGCGGGTTGCATTGCAGCATGAAGGGCGGCATAAGAGCGCCCAGTTGAAAGGTTCTCCTGTGTCCCACCGCGCCGCCATTGCTGCGATCCTGAGCCCCGCGAAAGCGGCGGCCGATCTGCGCGTGCTGTCGCTGGGCGTACTCCTTCTTTCGGTAATTCTTATTCCGCTTAGCCGAGCGGTGTGGATGCCTGCGACCTGACCTAACCCAGTCAAAATCGCCCGCTTCACCCCGCTCCCTCCCGGCAGCGGGGTTTTTCATGTGCCCAGCACAGACCCGATAGGCAGAACCTTCCAAGAATCCGATGACCAACTCGTCCGACAGCAAAAAACAACCCAATGCACGCAGTTCGGCCGTCACCCAGGGGCCGAACCGGGCCGCCGCGCGCTCCTATCTGCGCGCAGCGGGCATGCAGGACGCCGACTTCGACAAGCCGATGATCGCCATCGTCAACACCTGGTCGACGGTCACGCCCTGCAACATGCACCTGGACCGTCTGGCCAAGGACGTGCGCGCCGGCATCATCGCGGCGGGCGGCTATCCGGTCGACTTCAACACCGTGGTCGTCACCGACGGCATCTCCATGGGTACGGCGGGCATGAAGGCCTCGCTGATCAGCCGTGAGGTTGTCGCCGATAGTATCGAGCTGGCGGTCGAGGGGCATCAGCTGGACGGCGTTGTCTGCATCGTCGGCTGCGACAAGACCATCCCGGCGGCGGCCATGGCCCTGGCCCGGATGGATATCCCCGGCCTGGTCTATTACGGCGGCACCATCATGCCTGGCCGGATCGGCGAGAAGGAGGTCTCGGTCCAGGAGGTGTTCGAGGCCATCGGCGCGCACGGCGCGGGCTCGATCGACGACGCCGAGCTGAAGCGGGTCGAAAGCGCCGTCTGCCCCGGCGCCGGCGCCTGCGGCGGCCAGTTCACCGCCAACACCATGGCCATGGCCCTGTCGATGATGGGCATCAGCCCCATGGGCGCCAACGACGTCCCCGCCGTCGATCCGGGCAAGGGCGCGGAAGGCGAGCGCTGCGGTCGCCTGATCGTCGAGCGCGTCTTCTCCGGCGACACCGCGCGCAAATACATCACCCGCGCCAGCCTGAAGAACGCGGCCATCGCCGTCTCGGCCTCGGGCGGCTCGACCAACGCCGTCATGCACCTGACGGCCATCGCCGCCGAGGCCGGCGTCGACTTCGGCATCGAGGACTGCCACCAGGCCTGCGTCGAGGCCCCGGTCATCTGCGACCTGAAGCCGGGCGGCCGCTTCCTGGCCTCGCACCTGTTCGCGGCGGGCGGCACGCGTCTGGTCGCCCAGCGCCTGGCCGAGGCCGGCAAGATCGCCAACACCCCGACCGTCAGCGGCCGCAGCCTGTTCACCGAGGCCGCCGAGGCCGAGGAGACCCCGGGGCAGCAAGTCGTCACCAGCATGGACGCCCCGGTCATGGCGCGCGGCTCCTACGCCGTCATCTATGGCGACATCGCCCCCGAGGGCGCCGTCATCAAGCTGACCGGCCACAAGGTCGACCGCTTCGAAGGTCCTGCCGCCGTCTTCGACTGCGAGGAAGACGCCTTCCACGCGGTTCAGGACGGCTCGGTCGGCGAAGGCGACGTCATCATCATCCGCTACGAAGGGCCCAAGGGCGGTCCCGGCATGCGCGAGATGCTCCAGGTCACCGCCGCCCTGAAGGGCCGCAAGGTCGAGAACGTCGCCCTGCTGACCGACGGTCGTTTCTCGGGCGCCAGCTACGGCTTCGTCGCCGGCCACGTCTCGCCCGAAGCGGCGGTCGGCGGCCCGATAGCCCTCATTCGCGATGGCGATCCGATCGTCATCGACGTCACCAACCGCCGGATCGATGTGCTCGTCGATCTGGAGGCGCGCCGGGCGGACTTCGCCCCCAACCGGGTCCGTCCGGCGCAAGGCGTTTTCGCGAAATACCGCGCCGCCGTCGCCTCCGCCTCGCAAGGGGCCGTGACCATCCCCAATCCGCCGCCGGCCCAGATCCCCGCAGATCTGGCCGCCTCCACCTATTCCAACGCCCCGATCTCTGAGGACGCCTGAACCATGGCCATCACCATCTACACCAACGACGACATCAAGCCGGGCGCCATCGCCGGCCAGCGCATCGCCGTCATCGGCTATGGCTCGCAGGGCCGCGCCCACGCCCAGAACCTGAAGGACTCGGGCCATGACGTGGTCGTCGGCGTTCGCCAGGGCGGCACGGGCTGGAAGCATGCGACGGCCGACGGCGTCCCCACCGCCGAGCCGGCCGAGGCCGTTCGCGGCGCCGACATCATCGCCATCCTGACCCCGGACATGATCCAGAACGAGGTCTATCGGGACATCATCGAGCCCAACGCCAAGCCGGGCGCCGCCCTGCTGTTCGCCCACGGCTTCTCGATCATCTACGACCGCATCACGCCGCGCGACGACATGGACGTCATCCTGGTCGCGCCCAAGGGTCCGGGCGATCTGGTCCGTCGCGAGTTCGCGCGCGGTCGCGGCGTCCCCAGCCTGTTCGCCATCGAGAAGGACGCGACCGGCAAGGCGCGCGACCGCGCCATGGGCTACGCCAAGGGCATCGGCGGCGCGACCGGGGGCCTGCTGGAGACCTCGTTCCGCGAAGAGACCGAAACCGACCTGTTCGGCGAACAGGCCGTCCTGTGCGGCGGCGCCAAGGAACTGGTCATCTCGGGCTTCAACACCCTGGTCGAGGCCGGCTACCAGCCCGAGATCGCCTACTTCGAATGCCTGCATGAGCTGAAGCTGATCGTGGACCTCTTCTACGAGGGCGGCATCTCCAAGATGCACCACTTCATCTCGGAAACGGCCAAGTGGGGCGCTGTCGCCTCGGGCCCGCGCGTCATCACCGACGAGACCCGCGCCCGCATGAAGGAGGTCCTGACCGAGATCCAGGACGGAACCTTCGCCAAGAACTGGATCGCCGAGAACGAGGCCGGCAAGCCGCAGTACCAGGCCTGGCTGGACGCCGATCGCCAATCCCACATCGAGCAGACGGGCGCCCGCCTGCGCGAGCGCATGGCCTGGCTGCAGACCCCCAAGTCTGAAGCCGCCTGACCCGCATATATATAAAGAGAGACTGACCCGATGAGCGCCGCCGCGCCCGCCCTGAAAACCGCCTCCGCCCCGGGGACCGTGAACGACACGGCCACCGGCGCGCGCCTGCTCGTCTCCAGCCTGGAGCGGATGGGCGTGGAGGTGGTCTTCGGCTACCCCGGCGGTGCCATCATGCCGATCTACGACGCCCTGACCGGCACGGGCCTGAAGCATATCCTGGTCCGTCACGAACAGGGCGCCGCCTTCGCCGCCGACGCCTATGCCCGCGCCTCGGGCAAGGTCGGCGTCTGCATGGCCACCTCCGGCCCCGGCGCCACCAATCTGATCACCGGCATCGCCAACGCCATGATGGATTCTGTGCCGATGGTCTGCATCACCGGCAACGTCCCCCAGGGCGTCATGGGCACCGACGCCTTCCAGGAGATCGACATCCTGGGCGTCACCCTGCCGATCGTGAAGCACTCTATATTAGTGCGCGACGCCTCGGAGATCCCGGCCGCTGTCGAACAGGCCTTCCACATCGCCGCCTCGGGTCGCCCCGGCCCGGTCCTGGTCGACCTGCCCAAGGACGTCCAGTTCGCCACGGCGGTCGCTCCGTTCGGGTTCAACATTCCCAATGAGACCAGCGACGTCGACCACGACGCCATCGCCGAGGCCGAACGCTTCATCCGCGCCGCCGAGCGCCCGCTGATCTACATCGGCGGCGGCGTAAAGATCGGCCGCGCCACCGAGGCCGTCCGCGCCTTCGCCGAGGCGACCGGCATCCCCACCGTCTCGACCTTGAACGCCTTGGGCACCGTCCCGACCGACGCCCCCGGCTATCTGGGGATGCTGGGCATGCACGGCACGCGCGCCGCCAATGAAGCGGTTCAGGCATCGGACCTGCTGATCGTCCTGGGCGCGCGTTTCGACGATCGCGCCACCGGCAAGCTGGCCGAGTTCGCCCCCCACGCCCGCGTCGTCCATTTCGACATCGACGCCTCCGAGATCGGCAAGCTGCGCGAGACCCATGTCGCGGTCGCCGGCGAGCTGAAGCCCGGCGTCGAGGCACTGACGACGCGCATGGCGTCCGCCCCTCTGGCCATCGACCCCTGGGTCATCCGCTGCGCCACGGCAGCGGTCCATCACGCCGCCCGCTATGACGCCCCGGGCGAAGGCGTCTATGCGCCCGCCCTGCTGAAGCAATTGTCCGAGGCCGCCGGCGACTGCTTCGTCGCCGCCTGCGACGTCGGCCAGCATCAGATGTGGGCCGCCCAGCACTGCCGCTTCTCCAAGCCGGAAGCCCACATCACCTCCGGCGGTCTGGGGGCCATGGGCTTCGGCCTGCCCGCCGGTCTGGGCGCCAAGCTGGCCGCCCCTTCGGCCACCGTCGTCACCATCGCCGGCGACGGCGGCTTCATGATGAACATCCAGGAGCTGGCGACGCTGAAGCGCTACGGCGTCGCCCTGAAGATCGTCCTGCTGGACAACGCCTCACTGGGCCTCGTGCGCCAGTGGCAGGAGTTGTTCTTCGAGGAGAACTATTCCGAGGTCGACCTGTCCGACAATCCGGACTTCGTGAAGGTGGCCGAGGCCTTCGGCGTCGAGGCCTTCCGCATCGACCGCCGCGATCAGGTCGAGGCCGGCATCGCCCGCCTGCTGGCGGCCGACGGCCCCTGCCTGGCCCACGTCATCATCAACCCCAAAGAGAACGTCTGGCCTCTGGTTCCGCCGGGCAAGAGCAACGCTGAAATGATGGAAGGCGCATGAGCATGAGCGACACCATTCACATCCAGATCGACCGGGCCGACGGCTCGCTTCAGCGTCTCATCGGCCTGGTGGAACGCCGCGGCTTCCACATCGACGGCATGAGCATGGCCGACATCGACGGCGCCTCGCGCCGCATCGCCCTGACCGTGCGCGGCCGCGACGCCGCGCGCTCCATCGACAATCTGGGCTGCCAGATCGACCGCCTGTTCGGCGTCGCTCGCATCAGCGCCCCTGCGTACCAGTCCGAGGCCGCCTAATGTCCCGAGTAGAACGAGTATCCAGAACCGCCGAGATTACGGCGTCAGATCCCAACCGCGTCATCATCTTCGACACCACCCTGCGCGACGGCGAGCAAGCCCCCGGCTTCTCCATGTCGGCCGAGGCCAAGCTGAAGATGGCCCATGTCCTGCGCGACCTGGGCGTGGACGTGATCGAGGCTGGCTTCGCCGCCGCCTCGCCGGGCGACGAGGAATGCATCCGCCGCGTCTGCGGCGAGATCGAGGGACCGATCTTCGCCTCGCTGAACCGCGCCAACGAGAAGGACATCGACGCCTCGTTCCGGGCTCTGGCCCCGGCGCCGAAATCGCACCGCCGCTGCCACGTCTTCCTGGCCACCAGCCCGATCCACCGCTCGGCCAAGCTGCGCATGAGCACCAACGAGGTCCTGGCCACCATCTCGCGCACGGTGGAATACGCCGCCTCGATGTTCGACGACGTCGAGTTCTCGGCCGAGGACGCCTTCCGCACCGAGCCCGAGTTCCTGGCCGAGGCCCTGATGGCCGCCGCCGACGCGGGCGCCCAGACGCTGAACGTGCCCGACACCGTCGGCTACGCCACGCCCGAAGAATCGCGCGAACGCTTCGCCTATCTGGACGGCATCATCCGCCCGCGCCACGCCGACATCATCTTCTCGTCGCACGCGCACAACGACCTGGGTCTGGCCGTGGCCAACTCCCTGGCCGCCGTCGAGGGCGGCGCGCGTCAGATCGAGGGCGCCATCAACGGCATCGGCGAACGGGCCGGCAACGCCTCGATCGAGGAGATCATCATGGCCCTGCGCACCCGCGCGGACCGCTATGGCGTCAGCGTATCCGCCGAGAGCCGCCACCTGGTGCGCGCCTCACAGACCCTGCGCGACGTGACCGAGACGGTCATCGCCCGCAACAAGGCCATCGTCGGCCTGAACGCCTTCGCCCACGAGGCCGGGATCCACCAGCACGGCATGATGGCCGACGCCCGCACCTACGAGATCATGCGTCCCGAGGACGTCGGTTTCGAGGGCAGCTACTTCGTGCTGGGCAAGCATTCCGGCCGCCACGCGGTCGGCAAGCGGGCCGAGGCTTTGGGCCATGTGCTGGAAGGCCAGCGCCTGGCCGACGTCTTCGCCGGCTTCAAACAACGCGCCGATCAGATCGGCGAAATCAATGACGCGGAGCTGACCGCCATCATCGCGGCTGTGACAGCCGGGGCGGCGCCCGCACAAATGGACAAGACCTATGCAACCGCTGGCTAAGCATATCTGGATCAATGGCGAACTGATCGCGTGGGAAAACGCCACGGTTCACGTCATGAGCCACGCCCTGCACTACGGCACCTCGGTGTTCGAGGGCATCCGCGTCTATGACACCCCGAACGGCCCGTGCGGCTTCCGCCTGACCGACCACATCCGCCGCCTGTTCGACAGCGCGCGCATCTATCACTTCCCCCTGCCCTTCACCGAGGACGAGCTGGTTCAGGCCTGCAAGGACGTGGTCCGCTCCGAGGGCCTGCGTTCGGCCTACCTGCGCCCTCTGGCCTTCCTGGGCGAGTGCGGCATGGGCGTGACCCCGTCGCCGCAGAACATCCGCACTGACGTCATGATCTCGGCCTTCCCCTGGGGTGCCTATCTGGGCGAGGAAGCCCTGGAGAAGGGCGTCGACGCCTGTATCTCCAGCTGGAACCGCGTCGCTCCCAACACCATCCCGGCGGGCGCCAAGGCCGGCGGCAACTATCTGTCCGGCTATCTGATCGGGCGTGAAGCCCGCGTCGGCGGCTTCGGCGAAGGCATCGCCTTGGGCGTCGACGGCCGCCTGTCGGAAGGCGCCGGCGAGAACCTGTTCGTGGTCAAGGACGGCGTCTTGATGACCCCGCCCGCCGCCGCCTCCATCCTGCAAGGCATCACCCGCGACAGCGTCATGAAGCTGGCGCGCGGTCTGGGCTACGAGGCCCGCGAACAGATCCTGCCGCGCGAAGCCTTGTACGTCGCCGACGAGGTCTTCATGACCGGCACCGCCGCCGAGATCACCCCGGTCCGCTCCATCGACGGCATCCCGACGCGCGCCAACGGCCCCGGCCCGATCACCAAGGCGGTTAACAAGGCCTTCCGCGGCCTGTTCGACGGCACGACGCCCGACCGTTTCGGCTGGCTGGAGCCCATCGGCGAGGCCGCCGCCTCTCCCAAGGAGCGCGTGCATGAGCCAGCCTAGAACCCTGTATGAAAAAGTCTGGGACCGGCACGTCGTCGTGCCGGAAACGGCCGAGACTCCGGGCGTCATGTATGTGGACCTGCATCTGGTCCACGAGGTCACCTCGCCCCAGGCCTTTTCCGAAATCGAGGCGCGCGGACTGAAGGTCCGCCGCCCCGACCGCACCTTCGCCACTCTGGATCACTCCACCCCGACCCTGCCCGCCGGCGCGGACGGCCAGCGCCCCTATTTCACCCAGGCCGCCAAGACCCAGGTCGAGACCCTGGAGGCCAACTGCGCCCGCCACGGCGTCGAACTGGCGGGCTGGGGCTCGGATCAGCGCGGCGTCGTCCACGTCATGGGGCCTGAGCTGGGCCTGACCCAACCGGGCATGACCGTGGTCTGCGGCGACAGCCATACCGCCACCCACGGAGCCTTCGGCGCCCTGGCCTTCGGCATCGGCACCTCGGAGGTCGGCCATGTTCTGGCCACCCAGTGCCTGCTGCAGCGCCGCGCCAGGTCCATGCGCGTGACCGTCGACGGGCGCTTGCGTCCCGGCGTCTCGGGCAAGGACGTGGCTCTGGCCGTCATCGCCGCCATCGGCTTCGGCGGCGGCACCGGCTACGTCATCGAATATGCGGGCGAGGCCGTGCGTTCGCTGGACATGGAAGGGCGCATGACCCTGTGCAACATGTCCATTGAGGCGGGCGCCCGGGCGGGCATGATCGCCCCGGACCAGACGACCATCGACTGGCTGCGCGGCCGCCAGCACGTCCCCGCCGACTATGAGGCCGCCGCCGCCGACTGGCTGAACCTGGCCTCCGACCCCGGCGCGACCTTTGACAAGGAAGTCGTGCTGGACGGCGCCGCCATCCGCCCCATGGCCACCTGGGGCACCACCCCCGACGCCGGTGCCCCCGTCGGCGCGCCCGTGCCGCAACCGCGCTCGGACTCGGACCGCAAGGCCATCGCCTACATGGGCTTCACCGCCGGCGAGGCGACCACCGGCCACAAGATCGATGTCGTCTTCATCGGCAGTTGCACCAACGGCCGCCTGCCCGACCTGCGCGCCGCCGCCGAGGTCCTGCGCGGCCGCAAGGTCCAGCCAGGCGTGCGCATGCTGGTCGTCCCCGGCTCCGAGGCCGTGCGTCGCGACGCCGAAGCTGAGGGCCTGGACAAGGTCTTCATCGAGGCCGGCGCCGAATGGCGCATCCCCGGCTGCTCCATGTGCATCGCCATGAACGGCGATTTCGTCGCCCCCGGCCAGTTGGCGGTCTCGACCTCCAACCGGAACTTCGAGGGCCGTCAGGGCAAGGACGCCCGCACCATCCTGGCCAGCCCCGCCACCGCTGCGGCCAGCGCCGTCGCCGGCGTCCTGACCGACCCGCGCGCCTATCTGGAAGCCGTCCATGTCTGAAGCGTTCCGAACCCTGACGTCGAAGACCCTGACCCTGAGCCAGGCCAATATCGACACCGACCAGATCATCCCGGCCCGCTTCCTGACCACCACATCGCGCGAGGGTCTGGGCGCTCACGCCTTCCACGACTGGCGCTATGAGGCCGACGGCTCGGCCAAGCCCGAGGCGGCGCTGAACCGCATCGATCCGAGCGAGCAGCGCATCCTGCTGGCCGGCCCCAACTTCGCCTGCGGCTCGTCGCGCGAACATGCCCCCTGGGCCTTGCTGGACTATGGCTTCCGGGCGGTGATCTCGACCGAGATCGCCGACATCTTCACCTCCAACGCCCTGAAGAACGGCCTGCTGCCCATCGTCGTCGACCAGGCCGTCTGGGACGATTTGGCCGCCCACCCCGAACAGCCCGTCACCATCGATCTGGAAGCCGGCGAGATCCGTCGCGGCAACGTCGCCCCCGTCCCCTTCAAGGTCGAGGCCTTCGCCCGTCAGTGCCTGCTCGATGGCGTCGACACCCTCGGCTGGCTGCAAGCCAGACTGCCCTACATCCAGACCTATGAACGCTTCCGCGAACCGGAGACCGCCGCATGACCGCCCCCCGCACCTTCAACATCGTGGTCCTGCCCGGCGACGGCGTCGGGCCTGAGGTCGCCCTGGCGGCCGAGCGCGTCCTGACCTGCATCGGCGACATCTACGGCCACAGGTTCGAGTTCACTGAACACCTGATCGGCGGCGCCGCCATCGACGCTACCGGCGAAGCCCTGCCCGAAGACACCAAGGCCGCCTGCCTGGCCGCCGACGCCGTGCTGCTGGGCGCGGTCGGCGGACCCAAGTGGGACGGCGCGCCGGTTCGCCCGGAGCAAGGCCTGCTGGCCATCCGCAAGGCCATGGGCCTGTACGCCAACCTGCGCCCCTTGCAGGTCTCGCCGGTCCTGGCCCACCGCTCGCCGCTGAAGAAGGAGATCGTCGAGGGCGTCGATCTGATCGTCTTCCGCGAGCTGACCAGCGGCGTCTACTTCGGCGAAAAGACCCGCACGGCCACAAGCGCCTCGGACCTGTGCGTCTATACGGTCGAGGAGATCGAGCGCGTCGCCCGCGCCGCCTTCCAGGCCGCCGGCCAGCGTCGCGGCAAGGTCACCTCGGTCGACAAGGCCAATGTCATGGAGACCAGCCGCCTGTGGCGCGAGGTCGTGACCCGCATCCACGCCGAAGAATATCCGCAGATTACCCTGGAGCACGCCCTGGTCGACTCCATGGCCATGCACCTGATCCGCAAGCCGCGCGAGTACGACGTCATCCTGACCGAGAACATGTTCGGCGATATCCTGTCGGACGAGATCTCGGTCCTGGGCGGCTCCATCGGCCTGTTGCCCTCGGCCTCGCTGGGCGCCGACGGCCCCGGCCTGTTCGAGCCGATCCACGGCTCGGCGCCCGACATCGCCGGCCAGGACCTGGCCAACCCGGTCGGCATGGTGCTGTCGGCGGCCATGATGCTGCGCCACAGCTTCGATCTGGAGGACGAGGCGGATTCCATCGAGGCCGCCGTCGCCGCCGTCCTGGCCTCGGGCGCCGTCACCGCCGATCTGGGCGGCGCCCTGGGCACGGTCGAGGCCACCCGCGCCATCGTCGACGCCATCCGCGCCATCCACTGGGCCGCCGCTCGCCACGTGCCCATGCACTGGGCCTGAGCCCGGCGCCGATACTCAAAGAGAAAGGGCGGGCCTCGCGGCCCGCCCTTTTTGCATTCAGT
Organism: Brevundimonas sp.; assembly: GCF_032055285.1. GTDB lineage: Bacteria > Pseudomonadota > Alphaproteobacteria > Caulobacterales > Caulobacteraceae > Brevundimonas. The sequence continues at coordinate 44,728 of NZ_DAMBRE010000013.1, read as the reverse complement.
TGTCGATCAAGCCCTGCAAGGCCGCCGACATCCGCCGCGCCAGCTCGGCCTTCTGTTTATCGTCGAGCGCAGCATAGCCGTCCGACAGCTCGCGTCCGATGGCCATGCCCATGATCAGGCCCGCCGCCAGACGCGCGCGGACCGGGGCGTCCGGGCCGCCGATCCAGCCGGCCAGAGGGTCAAAGAAGCGATTGTTGGACGTGCGCTGCATGACGTCCATCGCCTTGGCCGAACCGACCGAGCGCAACAGGATCAGCAGGCCGCGCATCCTGGCCCCGCCGCCGTCCGCCTCGCAGGGCGTCAAGTCCCCATAAACGATCTCCCGCGCCAGGCGATCGCCGAAATCCTCACGCGGGCCTTCCATCAGGTCGCGACCGTTCTTGCAGCTGTCGAGAACGGCGACGAACAGGTCTTCCTTGGACCCGAAATAGCGGCTGATCAGGGCCGCATCCACGCCGACGTCGCGCGCAACATCGCGCATGCCGACATCGTCATAGCTGTCGGAACAAAAGCGTTCGCGCGCCGCTTCCAGAATAGCCTGGCGGGTCGCGTTCGCGTTGCGTGGTCGGGGGGCGTCGCACAGGACCAATTGGTCGCACTCCAATAAACCTTATCGCCAATATGGCTTTGTCATCAGGCGTTGACAAGCGCAACCATGATCATCATTAAGTCACCCGATGTTGACTGGCGCATCCTCCCCCGATGAGCGCTGTTCCACTATGTCTGTTACGTCAAATTCCCTCCCAAGGAGAATGCGCCGATGCGCACGGTGAAGATCGCGGCCGCGTCCGTACTGATGGCGACCGCCCTCTATGGCTGTTCCAAGGGCGGCGAAGCGCCCGCTCCCCAGGCCCCTCCGGTGACGGTGGCCCTGCCCCTGGCCCGCCAGATCGTCGATTGGGACGAGGTCACGGGCCGCTTTGAAGCCCCGCGCACCGTCAATGTGCGCGCCCGCGTCGGCGGCTATATCCAGTCGGTTCACTTCAAGGACGGCGACTATGTGCGCCAGGGCCAGCTGCTGTTCACGCTTGACCCGCGTCCGGCCCAGGCCGCGCTCGCCTCCGCCCAGGCCCAACTGGCCCAGGCCCAGGCCCAGCTGACTCTGGCCCGCACCGAGTTCGCCCGCTCCGAAGGCCTGCTGGCCTCCCAGGCCGTATCCCAGGCCGAGGTCGATTCCAAGCGCGGCGCCGTGGCCCAGGCCCAGGCCGCCGTCTCGGCCGCCAACGCCGCCATTCGCGCCCGCCAGCTGGACGTTGAATTCACACGCGTCACCGCCCCGATCGCAGGCCGAGTCTCCGACCGCCGCGTCGATCCGGGCAACCTGGTCGGCGGCGGCTCCTCGGCCGGCGACGTCCTGACGACCGTGGTGTCGGCCTCACCGATCTACTTCGTCTTCGACGGTTCCGAAGCCCTGGCGCTCAAGTATCAGCGCGACGCCCGCACCGGCGGCGCCGCCCCGATCCGCATCCGTCTGCAGGACGAAACCAGCTATGACCGCGTCGGCACGCTGGACTTCACCGACAACGCCATCGACCCGGCCTCGGGCACCATCCGCCTGCGCGCCGTAGTGCCGAACGCCGACGGCTTCCTGAAGCCGGGCATGTTCGGTCAGGCCCAACTTGCCGGCGCCGGCGCCTATCAGGCCTTGCTGGTGCCCGACTCCGCCATCTCGACCGATGCGGCCCGCCGCGTGGTCATCGTCGTCAAGCCCGACGGTTCGACCGAGCCGCGCGCCGTCCAGACCGGGCCTCTGGTCGATGGTCTGCGCGTCATTCGTTCGGGTCTGAAGCCGACCGACCGCGTCATCATCGCCGGCGGCCAGCGCATCCAGATGCCGGGCATGAAGGTCCAGCCGAAGAACGGAACCATCGCCCCGGTGGCCCAGCAACCAAACGCGGCCCCCGTCACCCAGGCGGCGCCGGCCTCCAGCGCCTCCTTCGCCAACGCCGGCTGAACCTAGATGAACATCTCCCGCTTCTTCATTGATCGGCCGATCTTCGCGGGCGTGATCTCGGTGTTCATCACCCTGATCGGCCTGTTCGCCTATCCGATGCTGCCCTTGTCGCAGTATCCGGAGATCGCGCCGCCCACCATCACCATCAACGCCGCCTACCCCGGCGCCTCGGCCGAGACCCTGGCCGAGACCGTGGCGGCCCCCATCGAGCAAGAGGTCAACGGCGTCGAGAAGATGCTGTACCTGACCTCCTCGTCCACCTCGGACGGGGCCGTGGCGATCACGGTGACCTTCCAGCCCGGCACGGATCTCGATTCCGCCCAGGTCCTGGTGCAGAACCGCGTCGCCCTGGCCGAGCCCAAGCTGCCCGAGCAGGTCCGCCAGATCGGCGTGACGGTCAACAAGGCCGAAAGCGGCTTCCTGATGATCGTCGGCCTGACCTCGCCGGACGGCAGCCTGGATAACGACTATGTCGGCAACTACGCCAACTCGACGCTGCGCGACCGCCTCCTGCGGATCGACGGCGTGGGTCAGGTTCAGGTCTTCGGCGGCGGCAACTATTCGATGCGCGTCTGGATCGACCCGGCCAAGGCGGCCGAGCGCGGTCTGACGGGACCCGACATCGTCGCTGCCCTGCGCGCCCAGAACGTCCAGGCCGCCGCCGGCTCCATCGGCCAGCCGCCCTTCGCCACCAACGCCGCCGCCTTCCAGCTGCCGGTCCAGGTCCAGGGCCGTCTGTCCGACCCCGATCAGTTCGCCGACGTGGTCATCAAGACCGACGCCGAAGGCCGCGTGACCCGCGTCCGCGACATCGCCCGCGTCGAACTGGGCGCTCAGGACTACGGCATCCGCGGCTTCTTCGACGGCGAGCGCGGTGTTGGCGTCGCCATCGTCCAGCAGCCCGGCGCCAATGCGCTTGGCACCGCCAACCGCGTCCTGGCCGAGGTCGAGGCCGTCAAGGCCGAGCTGCCGCAGGGCATGGCCATCTCCATCCCCTACAACCCGACGGAATTCGTCGCCGCCTCTGTCGAGGCGGTGCAGCACACCGTGTTCGAAGCCGTCGTCCTGGTGGCCATAGTCGTCCTGATCTTCCTGCAGACTTGGCGCGCGGCCATCATCCCGATCATCGCCATCCCGGTGGCTCTGGTCGGCACCTTCGCGGTGCAACTGGCCCTGGGCTATTCGATCAACTCCCTGTCGCTCTTCGCCCTGGTTCTGGCCGTCGGCATCGTCGTCGACGACGCCATCATCGTGGTCGAGAACGTCGAGCGATATCTACGAGAAGGACTGACTCCCAAGGAGGCCGCCTATCGTTCGATGCAGGAGGTCTCCGGCGCCCTGATCGCCATCGGCCTGGTGCTGACGGCGGTGTTCGTGCCCACCGCCTTCGTGCCCGGCATCCCCGGCATCTTCTATCGCCAGTTCGCCGTCACCATCGCCTCGGCGACGCTGATCTCGCTGGTGGTGTCCCTGACCCTGTCTCCGGCTCTGGCGGCTCTGCTGCTCAAGCCGCACGTCCATCACGACAACGTCCGCAAGCCGGGCCTGTGGAACGCGGTCACCTACTACGTCCGCTGGGCCGGCGATAAGTTCAACCAGGGCTTCGACTGGCTGTCGGACAAGTACGGCCGCCTGACCGCACGCCTGGTGCGTTCGCTGATGGTCGTCATGATCGTCTATGCGGGCCTGCTGGCCCTCACCGGCTGGCGCCTGGTGGACACGCCCTCGGGCTTCATCCCCGAACAGGACCAGGGCTTCCTGATCGGCGTCATCCAGCTGCCGGCCGGCGCCTCGCTGGAACGCACCGAAGCCGTGATGAAGCGCGCCAACGAGATCATCCAGAAGACCGAGGGTGTCGACGGCACCGTGGCCTTCGCCGGTCTGGACGGCTCCAGCTTCTCGTTCGGCTCCAACGCCGCGACCATCTTCGTGCGCCTCGACGCCTTCGAGGACCGCACCAAGGAACAGGCCGCCACCGCCCTGGCCGGCGCCATCACCGGCGCCACCGGCGGCATCGAGGAAGCCAACATTTTCGTCATCGCCCCCCCGGCCGTTCAGGGCCTGGGCAACGGCAACGGCTTCAAGATGATGATCCAGGACCGTTCCGGCGCGGGCTACCGTGCGCTGGAAGGCGCCACCTTCGCCATGATGGGCGGCGCGGCCCAGATGCCCGATCAGGTGCAGCAGGTCTTCTCGACCTACAACACCGGCTCGCCTCGCATCGCCGCCGACGTCGATCGCAACAAGGCCCTGATGATGGGCGTCCAGCCGTCGGCGGTGTTCGACACCCTCGGCGTCTACCTGGGCTCCTCCTACATCAACGACTTCAACCTGCTGGGGCGCACCTTCCGCGTCACGGCCCAGGCTGAACCCTCGGCCCGCGACGACATCGCCGACATCGCCAACCTGAAGACCCGCTCCGCCTCCGGCGCCATGGTGCCGATCGGCGCCGTCGCCAACCTGCGCGAGGACTCCGGCCCGGCCCGCGTCGTCCGCTACAACCTGTTCCCGGCTTCCGAGCTGCAGGGCCAGGCTGCACCGGGCATCTCGTCCGGCCAGGGCATCGCGGCGATGGAGCAACTGGCCTCTCAAGCCCTGCCGCAAGGCTTCAGCTACGAGTGGACCGAACTGGCCCTGCAGGAAAAGCAGGCCTCGGGCGGCGCCTCGATGATCTTCATCATGGCCGTGGTCTTCGTCTTCCTGGTGCTGGCAGCGCAATATGAGGCCTTCACCCTGCCGCTCGCGGTGGTGCTGATCGTCCCCATGTGTCTGCTGGCGGCCATGATCGGGGTGAACATCCGCGGTCTGGACAACAACATCCTGGTCCAGATCGGCCTGGTCGTCCTGATCGCCCTGGCGGCCAAGAACGCCATCCTGATCGTCGAGTTCGCCAAGCAGGCGGAAGAGGAAGAGGGCATGGATCGCTTCGAAGCGGCTGTTTACGCCGCCAAGGTGCGCCTGCGTCCGATCCTGATGACGTCCTTCGCCTTCATCTTCGGCGTCGTGCCGCTGATGCTGGCGACCGGCCCCGGCGCCGAAATGCGCCAGTCGCTGGGCACGTCGGTCTTCTCCGGCATGCTGGGCGTGACCTTCTTCGGCCTGATCTTCACTCCGGTCTTCTACGTGATGATGCGCTGGCTCTCGGGCAAACTGCCCAAGACGCCGGAAAAACCGCGCGACCTGCCGACCACCTACGGCGCGCCCGCCCATGATCCGTACGACCCCACCGACCCCGCGCCGGCGGCCCCCACGGCCAACCCGCGCCTGGGAGACGCCTGATGAACCGTAAAGTCCTCTCCCTCCTGACCGCTTCCAGCGCCGCGCTTCTGCTCGCCGCCTGCGCGGTCGGGCCCAAAGCGCCGGCGCCCACCCTGCCGACCCAGGGGCAAGGCGCCTTCATCGGCTCGCAATCCGCCTCGGTTTCGACCGAGGCGGCCCGCGCCGACTGGTGGCGGCTGTATGACGACGCCACGCTGGATGGTCTGATCCAGCAGGCGCTGACCGAGAACAACGAGCTTGAGGCGGCCGCAGCCAACCTGCGCGCCGTCCGGGCCTCGCTGTCCGAGGCCCGCGCCGGTCGTTTGCCCACGACCAACGCCAACGCCGCCTTCAACCGCAGCCAGGCCTCGACGATTACCAATCCGGCGGCCAACGGCGCCAAGCTGGACGACGTCGACACCTATAGCGTCGGCCTGGACGTCTCCTACGAGGTCGACCTGTTCGGGCGCGTCGAGTCCTCGGTTCGCGCCGCGCGCGGCGACGCCGACGCGGCGCGTGAAGCCCTGGAGGTGGTGCGGATCACCGTCGCCGCCGAAACCGCCCGGGCCTATGCCGACACCTGCTCGGCCAACGCCCAGATCGCGGTGGCCGAACGCACCATCGACCTGCAGTCCAAGACGGTCGATCTGACCCAGCGCCTGCTGGACGGCGGTTCGGGCAATGGTCTGGACGTGGCCGGGGCCCGCGCGACCCTGGAACAGACCCGCGCCAGCCTGCCGCCGCTGCGGGCCTCGCGCGACGCCGCCCTCTATCGTCTCGCCACCCTGACCGGGCGCACCCCGGCCGAGGTCAGCGAGGCGGCGCGGGGATGCCAGTCACCGCCGCAACTGTCGCAGCCGATCCCGATCGGCGACGGCGCGGCGCTTCTGGCCCGTCGTCCCGACGTGCGCCAGGCCGAGGCTCGTCTGGCCGCCGCCGCCGCCCGCGTGAACGTGGCCACCGCCAGCCTCTATCCGTCGATCAGCCTGGGGGGGTCGCTGGGCTCGACCGCGCTGGACGCCTCGGATCTGAGCGAGGACGCCAACTTCCGCTTCAGCGTCGGCCCGCTGATCAGTTGGAACTTCCCCAACATCGCCGTGGCCCGCGCCCGCATCAAACAGACGGGCGCGCAGGCCGATGCGGCCCTGGCGACCTTCGACCAGACGGTTCTTGTGGCCTTGCAGGAAACCGAAACCGCCCTCAGCGCCTACGCCAATGAACTGGATCGGCGCTCGGCCCTGCTCAATGCGCAGGAACAGGCGGCGACCGCGGTGCGTCTGTCCCGCCTGCGCTTCGAGGCCGGCGCGGATAACTTCCTCGCCCTCCTTGTTTCGGAGCGTGCGCTGGCCGCCGCCGACGCCGCACTTGCGGCCTCCGAAGCCCAGGTCGTCACCAACCAGATCGCCCTGTTCAAGGCCCTGGCCGGTGGTTGGGATCAGGCCCCCGATCCGGAAGCCTGATCTTCGGCTCATCGTTGAACATGAAGACGCCCGGCAGTTTCGACCCCGCCGGGCGTTTTCTTTTGGGCCGCGCCGCATGATTTTCGCCCCGGCAGGCGTGACCCCGGCCCGATTGATGCTCTAGGGAGGAGGCATGATCGATCCCGCCTCGTCCTCCCCCGTCGCCGAGATCACCGCCGAGGCCTCGCCCGCGACGGCGTTGGCCCACGCGCGGCGGGTGGTGGTCAAGATCGGCTCCTCCCTTCTGGTTGACGCCGCGACCCGCGCCGTGGCCCGCGACTGGCTCGCCTCCCTGGCCCAGGACATCGCCGACCTGCGCCGGCAGGGCCGCGAGGTCATCGTCGTCTCCTCCGGCGCCGTGGCCCTGGGACGCGGGCGCCTGAAGACCTCGCCGGGTCGGCTGCAGGACAAGCAGGCGGCCGCCGCCGTCGGCCAGACCCTTCTGATGCACGCCTGGGAAGAGGCCCTGGCCCCGCACGGCCTGATCACCGCCCAGGTGCTTTTGACCCGCGACGACACCGAGCGCCGCCGCCGCTGGCTGAACGGCCGCGCCACGCTTGAGGCCCTGCTGGCCCACGGCGTCGTCCCCGTGGTCAACGAGAACGACACCGTCGCCACCGAGGAAATCCGCTACGGCGATAACGACCGGCTGGCAGCCCGCGCGGCGCAACTGGCGCGCGCCGACCTGCTGATCCTGCTGTCCGACGTGGACGGCCTCTACACCGCCGACCCGCGCCGCGATCCCGGCGCCCGCCACCTGCCCCTGGTCGAGACACTCGGCCCCGACATCCTCGGCATGGCCAGCGGCGCCAACGCCGAGGCCGGGGTCGGCACCGGCGGCATGGCCACCAAGCTGGCCGCCGCCCAGATCGCCCGCTCGGCCGGCTGCGCCACCGTCATCGCCTCGGGTCTGACGCCGCATCCGCTGAAGGCCGTGGCCGAAGGCGCCCGCGCCACCCTGATCACCGCCCCGGCCACGCCCCTGGCCGCCTGGAAGCAGTGGATCGCCGGCAGCATGGCGCCGGGCGGTTCGCTGACGCTCGACGACGGCGCCGTGCGCGCCCTGAAATCGGGCAAGAGCCTGCTGCCCTCGGGCGTGGTCTCCGTCAGCGGCGTGTTTGAAAAGGGCGAAAGCCTACGTCTGCTGGATGCGACCGGCGCTGTGATCGGCGTCGGCCTGGCCGCCTATCCGGCCGACGAGATCGCCCTGATCCGGGGCCGCCATTCCGACGAGATCGAGACCCTGATCGGCTATCGCGGCCCCTCGGTCGTGATCCACCGCGACGACCTGGTGCTGGAAACCCGATGACCGATACGAACGCCCCCATCCAAGACCAGATGCTCGGCATGGGCCGCCGCGCCCGCGCCGCCGCCGACGCCCTGCGCGCCACCACGCCGGAGGCCCGCACCGAGGCCCTGACCCGTCTGGCGAACGGCCTGCGCGCCGCCGAAACCGAGATCCTGTCCGCCAACGCCCGCGACATCCAAAACGCTCGCGCCTCGGGTCTTTCGGAGGCCCTGATCGACCGTCTGGCCCTGACCCCCGCTCGCGTCGAGGGCATGGCCGTCGCCGTTGCGACCATCGCCGCCCAGCCCGATCCGGTCGGCACCGAGATGGCCCGCTGGACCCCCGCTAACGGGCTGGACATCGCCCGCGTTCGCACCCCCATCGGCGTGCTGGGCGTCATCTATGAGAGCCGGCCCAACGTCACCGCCGACGCCGCCGCCCTGTGCCTGCGCTCGGGCAACGCCGCCATCCTGCGCTGCGGCTCGGACTGCCTGGAATCCTCGCGCGCCATCGCCGCCCTGGTCAGCCGCACCGTCACCGAGGCCGGTCTGCCCGCCGACGCCGTCCAATTAGTCCCCGTCCCTGATCGCGAAGCCGTGGGCGCCATCCTGTCGGGCCTCGACGGCGCCATCGACCTGATCATTCCGCGCGGCGGCAAGAGCCTGGTCGCCCGCGTCCAGGCCGAGGCCAAGGCCCCCGTGCTGGGCCACCTCGAAGGCCTCTGCCACACCTATCTCGACACCGCCGCCGACCTCGACGTGGCCCGCCGCGTGACCCTGAACGCCAAGATGCGCCGCGTCTCGGTCTGCGGCGCCACCGAGACCCTGCTGGTGGACCGCGTCGCCGCGATGCGCCTGCTGCCCGCCGTCGCCGCCGACCTGATGGCCGCCGGTTGCGAACTGCGCGGCGACGCCGAGACGCGCGCCCTGATCCCCGAAGCGACTGAGGCCGTCGAGGCCGACTGGACCACCGAATACCTGGCCCCCATCCTGTCGGTGCGGGTCGTGGACGGGGTTCAAGGCGCGGTGGAGCACATCCGCCGTTACGGCTCGGGCCACACCGAGGCCATCATCACCACCGACGTCGAGGCCGCCGAGCGCTTCGCCAACGGCGTCGACAGCGCCATCGTCCTGATCAACGCCTCGACCCAGTTCGCCGACGGCGGCGAGTTCGGCTTCGGCGGCGAGATCGGCATCTCGACCTCTAAGCTGCACGCTCGCGGCCCCGTCGGCGCCGAGCAGCTGACCACCTACAAGTATGTGGTGCGCGGAGATGGCCAGACCCGACCCTGATCCGACCCTGGTGCGGAGAAGGCCGGAGCCAAAGCCCCGGCCTTCCCCAATTCCACCTATCGGCCTCAAGTAGCGCGAAGCGCGATAGGCCCAAGAAAGATGCCTATGCGTTCCCTACGGGGAGCGCATAGGCAATCACGTAATCCCCCTCCGGCGTCTCCATGAAGTGATGCCCGCCGGCCATGATCACCAGGTACTGACGGCCGTTCTGCTCATAGACCATCGGGTTGGCCTGACCGCCGGCGGGCAGGACGTCGGACCACACCGTCTTGCCTGTCTCGATGTCGATGGCGCGGATCAGGTCGTCGGTCGCCGCGGCGATGAAGATCAGCCCGCCCGCCGTCACCGCCGAGCCGCCGTTGTTCGGCGTGCCGATCTCGATAGGCAGCATGGAGGGGATGCCGAACGGCCCGTTCTTCCTCGCCGTGCCGAACGGCCGGTCCCACAGGGTGCGGCCGGTCTTCAGGTCGATGGTCCGGATGCCGCCATAGGGGGGTTGCTTGCATAGCAGGCCCGTGGCCTTGACCCGCCAGCCGGCGTTGACGTCGATGGCGTAGGGCACGCCCGCCTGCGGATCACCGGCGCCCTCGGCCTTGGACTTGGACAGGTTGCCGCCGCGGTTAGCCGCCTCCTTCTCGCGCTCGATGTAGCGGGGGTCGTCGCGCGCGAACCAGCCCAGACGATCAGCCTCGGCGCGAGGCACCAGCCGGTTATGATTGGGCATGTCGTTGTAGTTGGCCACGATCACGCCGCGCGTCGGATCAAGGGCGACGCCGCCCCAGTCCGAGCCGCCGTTGTAGCCCGGATACTGGATCCAGCGCCGGTCCGCCGTCGGCGGGGTGAAGTAGCCCTCATAGGCCGCCTGACGGAACTGGATGCGGCAGAACATCTGGTCGATCGGCGACATGCCCCACATGTCGCGCTCGGTCAGGTCCGACTTCCTCAGCGTATGGAACAGGGAGAAGGGCTGGGTCGGACTGCGTTGCGCGGGCTCGACGCCGCCCTGAGGCACGCGACGCTCCTCGACCTTGTGCAGCGGCTGGCCGGTGCGGCGGTCCAGAATATAGAGGTCGCCCTGCTTGGACGGCAGGATCACGGCCGGAACCATGGTCCCGTTGATCGGCATGTCGACCAGGGTCGCCTGCGAGCCCAGGTCATAGTCCCAGACGTCCTTCCTCACCGTCTGGAAATGCCAGCGCGGCTTGCCCGTGGTCACGTCCAGAGCCACCAGAGAGGTCGAATACTCATTCTCCGCCGGGCGGCGCAGGCCGGAATAATAGTCGGCCGAGGAGTTGCCCATGGGCAGGAAGACCAGGCCCAGGGCCTCGTCCGCCGTGGCCGTGGTCCACATGTTCGGCGTGCCGGGGGTATAGGTCTGACCGGCGGGCGGCAGGGCGGTGATGTCGGGGCGCATCATGTCCCAGGCGAAGCGCAACTGGCCCGTCACGGCGTCAAAGCCCTGGATGACGCCGGACGCGTTCCAGCGCTTCTGCCCGTCCAGAACCTGATGGCCCGTCACCACCACGCCGCGCACGATGACCGGGGCCGAGGTGATGGAGACCATGCCTGGATAGGGGTCGCCCATGCCGGTCTTGATGCTGACCGCGCCATTGGTCCCGAAGCCGGCGCAAGGGACGCCCGTGCGCGCGTCCACCGCCACCAGTCGCCCGTCCAGCGTGCCCTCGATGATCCGCGTGGCGCAAGGCTGGGCCGCATCGACATTGGGCTGGGCGTAATAGGTCACGCCCCGGCAAGCGGCGGTATAGGGAATCTGGTCGTCGGCGACCCGGGGATCATAGGTCCACTTCTGCTTGCCGGTCGTCGCATCCAGGGCGAACAGCCGATTGCGGGCCGAACACAGATAGAGGGTGTCGCCGATCTTCAGCGGCGTGGTTTCCGCCCCGAACCGCTCCTGCGGCAAATCACCGGTGCGGAAGGTCCAGGCGCGTTGCAAGCCCTTCACATTGTCCTTGTTGATCTGGTTCAGCGGGGAGTAGCGCTGGGCGCTGTCGGTTCCGCCCCAGGCCGGCCAGTCGGCGCCGCTCCTGATCAGGGCCGGATCACCGATCCCGCCCTGGCCCATGGCCGGGACCGGGCTGTCCACCCGCGCCTTGTTGGCCTGGGCCACCACGACGCCGGAGATCAGGCCCAGGACGAGGATCAGACCGATGCCTCCGAGCGCCAGCTTGCCGCCCCCGCCTTCACGTTTCAGCGCCGGGAAGGACAGGACGACGAAGATCAGCAGCACCAGGGGGGCGATCACGCGCGGGACCAGGGCCCAGCCGTTCAGCCCGACCTCCCACAGCGCCCAGAGAACCGTGCCGATGAAGATGAGGATATAGAGCCAGGCGCCCGTCGCCCTCAGCAGGGCCAGCATCCCCCCGGACAGGATCATCAGCAGGCCGACGATCAGATAATAGGGCGAACCGCCCAACATGATCAGTTGCCCGCCGCCGATGGTCAACGTCAGACCGATCAGGGCGATGACCGCCCCGAGCAATCGCACCAGAACGCTTCCGAATCCGCGCCCGCGTCCGCGTTCAATGGATGACATGGCTGTCGACTCCTGGGGGTTCAGCTTGGCCTTGCCTCAACACCCCCGAAGCCGCGCCGTTCCAAAATGCGGCAAGAAAGCGGCCAAAGAAAAAGGGCGACGCCGCAGCGCCGCCCCTTCCTTTCTGGCCTGAACCGATCCGTCAGTTGACGGGGCGGCCTTCGGTGTCGACCACCTGAACCTCGCCCAGGTTGAGGGCGCGGATCTTCGGCTCGATGGCCGCGCGATCCCCGACCACGACCCAGGTCGTTGGACCGTCGCCGACGATGGCGCGCGCCGCGATGGAAGCCGACTGCGGCGTCGTGGCGTTCACGCCGGCGGCATAGCCGTCGTAGTAGTTCTCCGGCAGGCCGAAGACGACCATCTGGGTCAGGTCGCCCATGACCGAGGCGTTGGTCTCCCAGTCGCCGGCCATACCCTGGATCAGGTTGGCCTTGACCGCCGTCAGTTCGGCCTCGGTGATGGGACGCGAGCCGACCACTTCGCTCAGCTCGCGACGAACCTCGGCCGCGCTCTCGGCGGTCTTGTCGGCCTGGACCGCCGCCGTCGCCGCGAACATGCGCGGCCCGTTGGCCGTGCGCACGCCCGCGCCGGCGCCATAGGACCAGTGCTTGTCTTCACGCAGATTCATGTTGATCCGGCTGGTGAAGGCGCCGCCCAGGGCCGTGTTGAAGGCCACTTGCGACGGCTGGGTCGCCGCGTCGAAAGCGGGAGCCAGACGCCCCGCCATGATGATCGATTGCGGACCGGCGCGGTCCACGATCAGCACGCGCGGCGTGGTCGGCGGGCTGGCCGTCACGACCGGCGCCTTGACCGGCAGCGGCGTCGAGGGCGCTCGCCAGCTGCTCAGGGCTCGCTCAAGCTCAGCCTTCAGTTCGGGCATGCTGATGTCGCCAACCACCACCAGGGTGGCGTTGTCGGGACGGAACCAGGTGTCGTGGAAAGCCTTGGCGTCGGCCGGCGTCAGCGCCGCAACCGACTGTTCCGTGCCCGACGTCGGTCGGCCATAGGGGCTTTGCGGTCCATAGACCTCGGCGGCCAGGATACGATTGGCGATCGCGCCCGGGCTGCGGTTCGACTGCTGAATGCCCGAGACCTGTTGTGCTTTCGCACGGGCGAAATCGTCCGGTCGGAAGGCCGGATTCTTGATGATGTCGGCGAACAGATCCAGCGACGGCGCCAGACGCGGGGTCAGCGCGGTCAACGACACCGAGCTGTAGTCGGTCGCCGAACCTGCGCCGAGCGCGGCGCCCAGCAACTGGACCCGATCGCTGATCTGCAGCGCGTCCAGTTGGGTAGTGCCGTTGGTCATCACCGACGGCGCCAGTTGGGCGATGCCTGCCTTGTCGGGGCCGTCCGCCGCCGAACCGGCGTTGACGATCAGGTTCATGCTGACGGTCGGCACGCCGTCGCGCGATGACAGCACGACCTTCAGACCGTTCGACAGGGTGGCGTGTTCGATGTCGGGGAAGTCGGCCGCCGGGACGGCGCCGGGCGTGGGCACCCCCTTGGAGCGATCGACGTCCGTGGCCGCCACCGAGTATTCAGGGAAGGGCAGGACTGACAAGGCATAGCTGCCATCGGTCAGCCAGGCGCGGCCCGCCGCAGTCAGGTCCGCCGGGCGCGCCGCCAGGATGCGCTCATAGCCGGCCTTCCAGGCGCCGGGGTCGCCCAGATAGACTTGGCTCTCGGCTAGGATGTCGGACTTGCCGCCGAAGCCGCCGATCCGCTCGGAGCCGCGAATGAAGGCCGCGCCGACATTGGTGCGGGCGCGCTCCAGCTCGTCAGCCGTAGGGCCGTCGCGCAGCAGCTTGGCCATTTCCTCGTCAACGATGGCTTCGATGCGCGCCAGGTCCTGGCCGGGCTTGGCGGTGACCATCACCAGGAACTGGCTGCCGATCTCGGCTTCGGAGTTGAAGGCGCCGACCGAGGTGGCGACCTGATCGTCGAACACCAGGCGCTTGTAGAGGCGCGAGTTGCGGCCGGCGCTCAGCACCTGGCCCAGCATGCCCAGATAGTCGGCGTCCGCAGTTCCCGTCTGCGGCGTGTTCCAGACCTTGTAGAGACGCGGCTGGCCGACTCGGTCGTACATGGTCTCGCTCTGAGCGCCGGTCATCTTGGCGATCATCTGGTTGGCATGGGTCACCGGCGGGCCCGAAGGAATGTCGCCGAAATAGCGCTCGACCTTGGCCTTGGCGTCTTCCGGCGTGATGTCGCCAGCCAGGACGATGACCGCGTTTGCTGCGCCGTAATAGTCGCGGAACCAGGCCTTGACCGTGTCCAGATCGGCCGCGTTCAGGTCGTCCATCGAACCGATCACCGTATGGCCATAGGGGTGGTCGGCCGGATAGGTGGCGTTGGTGATGGCGTCCCAGACGCGGCCATAGGGCTGGTTCTCACCCTGACGTTTTTCGTTCTGGACGACACCGCGCTGCTCATCGAGACGAGCCTGATCGATAGCGCCCAGCAAGTGGCCCATGCGGTCGCTTTCCAGCCACAGGATCGAGTCCAGCGCCGAGGTCGGCACGTTCTGGAAATAGTTGGTGCGGTCGGTGTTGGTGGTGCCGTTCTGGTCGGTGGCCCCCAGCAGCTCCGTGCCCTTGAAGAAGTCGTTGTTGTAGTTCTCCGAGCCGTTGAACATCAGGTGTTCGAACAGGTGGGCGAAACCGGAGCGGCCGACGGGCTCGTTCTTGGACCCCACATGATACCAGATGTTGACCGCCACGATCGGCGCCTTGTGGTCCTCGTGGACGATCAGGGTCAGGCCGTTGGACAGCACCATCTTGGTGAAGGGAATGTCCACGTCCGGCAGAGCCGGAAGCGCGGCGGCGGCGGCCCGGTTCTGAGCCGCTGCGGGCGGCGCAGCGGGCGCCGGCGAAGCGTGAGCGGCGGCGGCCAGAAGGCTGGCGGCGGCCCCGCCCAAAAGGGCCAGGCGGCGTGCGGCGATGGTCATGAAGTCCCCCCAATGCGATGTCGCGATGAAGGACCGTAACGGCGCTACGCCGCAAGAAACCAACCTTTCCGAAATTTAATCCATCTCCGCGAGCCGCTGAATGCGCCCCGAGGCGGAAATTCATGCTGCGACGCACACCAACATTCGGTCGCAACATGCTCAAACTAGGAGCATAGCTTCAACATCATGCCAGTTCGCATCATTTTTGGCTTTGCTGCGGAAAATATTTGCACAATCGCCGCATGTTTCGCTTAATGAGCAGATGCAAAAAGGTGGTCGTTCCAACCCTGGTGGTTTTCTGATTGAGCAGCGTCGGCTGGAGAAACAGCCCGCTGAGCTGCGCGTACGCGCCTTCACCGAGATCACGCTCAAACCGACCGCCGCTGGCGGGACGGTTCAGGCGTCGCGCTGCACCGACTGCGGCGTACCCTTCTGCCAGAACGCCTGCCCGCTGCAGAACAACATCCCCGACTGGCTCGCCCTGTCGGCGGACGGCGACCTGCGCGAGGCCTGGCGCGTCGCCTCAGCCACCTCGACCATGCCGGAAATCTGCGGCCGCATCTGTCCTCAGGACCGCCTGTGCGAGGGCGCCTGCACCCTTCAGCAATCCGGCTGGGACGGCGTCACCATCGGCTCGGTCGAGGCCTGGATCGCGGACACGGCCTTCGACAACGGCTGGGTCGAGCCCATCCGCCCCCTGGCCGAGCGCGGCCAGAGCGTCGCCATCGTCGGCTCCGGCCCCGCCGGTCTGGCCGCCGCCGATCGCCTGCGCAGCGAGGGCTATCGCGTCACCGTCTATGATCGCCACGACCGCGCCGGCGGCCTGCTGACCTATGGCATCCCTGGCTTCAAGCTGGAGAAGCGCATCGTCCAGCGGCGCATCGACCGCCTGATCGAGGGCGGGGTCCAGTTCGTGCTGAACACCAATGTCGGCGTCGACGTGACGATGGACGAGCTGCGGTCGCGCCATGACGCCGTCCTGCTGGCCATGGGCGTCTATCAGGCGCGCACCCTGAGCGTGCCGGGACGCGGTCCGAACGACACCGTCGCCGCGCTCGACTTCCTGATCGCCCAGAACCGCGTCGACTGCGGCGACGCCCCCGACGCCTCCGCGCCCCACGCGGCCGGTCGCGACGTGGTCGTCGTCGGCGGCGGCGACACGGCCATGGACTGCGTCCGCACCGCCGTGCGCCAGGGCGCGAACAGCGTCGTCTGCCTCTATCGCCGCGACCGCGACAACATGCCGGGTTCCGCCCGCGAGGTGCAGAACGCCGAGGAGGAGGGCGTCCGCTTCGAGTGGCTGGGCGCGCCCAAGGCCCTGATGTCCAAGGGCGAGGCCGTGACCGCGGTCCGCGCCCAGCGCATGGCCCTTGCCCAAGACTTGGCCTCGGCCGCCCCCGGCCAGCGTCGCGACATCGCCCCTGTGCCTGGCTCGGACTTCGACCTGCCCGCCGATCTGGTGATCGAGGCCCTGGGCTTCGAGCCCGAGGCCTTCGCCGAGCAGCTCGACGCCGGTCTCGGCCTGACCAGGTGGAACACCCTGCAGGTGGCGCGTGGCGGTTTCGCCACCACCCTGCCCGGCGTGTTCGCCGCCGGGGACGCCGTGCGCGGCGCCTCCCTCGTCGTCTGGGCCGTGCGCGACGGCCAGGACGCCGCGGCCGAAATCGACCGTTACCTGCGCGCGCGTACCGAGGAAGCCGCGGCATGACCGACGCACAGCAACAGAACTGGCTGGCCCAGTATGAAGAGAACCGCGCCCGCCTGATCGAAGGCGGCGCCTATGACCCGTCGTCGGAGCGCGACGCCTGCGGCGTGGGTCTGGTCTGCGCCATCGACGGCAAGCCGCGCCGCGAAATCGTCGAGATGGCCATCAAGTCGCTGAAGGCCGTGGCCCACCGCGGCGCGGTCGACGCCGACGGCCTGTCCGGCGACGGCGCGGGCGTCATGATCGAACTGCCCCAGGCCTTCTTCGCGGCCCAGGTGCGCGCCGTCGGCCAGACCCTGCGTCCCGGCCCCATCGCCGTCGGCCAGGTCTTCCTGCCGCGCACCGACCTGGGCGCCCAGGACCACGCCCGCGCCATCGTCGAGGCCGAGGCCATCCGCTCCGGCTTCTATATCTACGGCTGGCGTCAGACGCCGCTGGACCTGTCGGTCGTCGGCGTGCGCGCCGACGCCACCCGGCCCGAGATCGAGCAGATCATGCTGGCCGCGCCCGAAGGCATGGAGATCGAGGAACTGGAGCGCGAGCTCTTCCTGTGTCGCCGCCGCATCGAAAAGGCGGTGCAGGCGTCGGGCCTGAACGGCTTCTACCTGTGCTCCCTGTCGGCCCGCTCCATCGTCTACAAGGGCATGGTTCGCGCCGAGCTGCTGGGCCAGCTGTATCACGACCTGAACGACCCCACGGTCGAGGCCGGCTACGCCGTCTTCCACCAGCGCTATTCGACCAACACCTTCCCTGAGTGGAAGCTGGCCCAGCCCTTCCGCATGCTGGCCCACAACGGCGAGATCAACACGCTTCAGGGCAACCTGAACTGGATGCGCGCCCACGAGATCCGCATGGCGGCCTCGGCCTTCGGCGACCGCGACCAGGAGGTCAAGCCGGTGGTCCAGCCGGGCGGCTCGGACTCGGCGGCCCTGGACAACGTCTTCGAGGTTCTGGTCCGCGCCGGACGCCCCGCGCCCCTGGCCAAAGCCCTGCTGGTCCCCGAGGCCTGGTCTTCGGACGACGTGGTGATGAAGCCCGAGCACCGCGCCCTCTACGCCTATTGCAACGCCGTCATGGAGCCCTGGGACGGCCCCGCCGCCCTGTGCGCCGTCGACGGCCGCTGGGTCGTCGCGGGCAAGGACCGCAACGGCCTGCGCCCCCTGCGCGCCGTGGAAACTGTGGACGGCCTGCTGCTGGCGGGTTCGGAGGCCGGTCTGGTCCCCCTGCCGGAGGGCCGCATCAAGCGCCGCCTGCACATCGGCCCCGGCAAGCTGATCGCTGTCGATCTGAAGCACGGCCGCATCTACGACGAGCATGAGGCCGTCGACGCCCTGGCCGCCGCCCAACCCTACTCCGACTGGCTGGACAACATGGTCGATCTGGAGCCCATCATCGGCCCCGGACCGGAACCGCGCGCCGCCGTCGGCGAGGCCCTGATCCGTCGCCAGATCGCCGCCGGTTTCAGCCGCGAAGACCTGGACCTGCTGCTGGACGCCCTGGTCCGCGACGGCAAGGAGGCGGTCGGCTCCATGGGCGACGACGCCCCGCCCGCGGTCCTGTCCAGCCTGCCGCGCCCTCTGGCCCACTACTTCCGCCAGAACTTCTCGCAGGTCACCAACCCGCCCATCGACCCCCTGCGCGAAGCCGGGGCCATGAGCCTGAAGACCCGCTTCAAGAACCTCGGCAACATCCTGGCCCAGGACGAGGCCCAGACCGAGGTCTTCGTGCTGGACAGCCCGGTCCTGACCACCGGCATGTATCAGCGCCTGCTGGGCGTCGTCGCCGACGGCTCGACCACGGTGATCGACTGCACCTATCCGGTCCCGGCTGAAGGCGACCGGTCCGGCGCCGGCCTGCGTCAGGCGCTCGACCGCATCCGCGACGAGGCCGAGGCCGCCGCGCGCGAGGGCGCCACCCTGATCGTCCTGACCGACGAGCACGCCTCGGCCGAGCGTCTGGCCGCGCCCATGATCCTGGCCACGGCGGGCACCCATGGCCGCCTGATCTCGGCGGGCCTGCGCACCTATTGCTCGCTGGTCGTGCGTTCGGCCGAGACCCTGGACCCGCACGCCTTCGCCGTCCTGGTCGGGGTCGGGGCTACCGCCGTCAATCCGTGGCTGGCGCAGGAGCTGTTCCAGGACCGTCTGGATCGCGGCGCCTATCCGGGCCTGACGCTTCACGACGCCTGCCTGAACTACAAGCACGGCATCGAGGCCGGCCTGCTCAAGGTTCTGGCGCGCAAGGGTATCAGCATCATCTCCGCCTATCGCGGAGGCTGCGAGTTCGAGGTCCTGGGCCTGTCCCGCGCCCTGGCCGCCGAGTTCTTCCCCGGCGCCCCGTCGCGCATCTCCGGCATCGGTCTGGCCGGTCTGGAGCAGGCGGCGCTCAAGCGTCACACGGTCGCCTTCGGCGCAGCCGTGCCCTCCCCGTCGATGGGCGGCTTCTTCCGCATCCGCGCGGGCGGCGAGGCCCACGCCCATGACGCCAGGACCATCCACCTGTTGCAGGACGCGGTGAACCGCGGCGACTACAAGCGCTTCAAGCAATACTCCGCCGCCGTCCGCGAGCAGCCGGACCTGGCCCTGCGCGACCTGCTGGACTTCAAGGACGGCTTGACCCCGGTCCAGCTGCACGAGGTCGAAAGCGTCTCTGACATTCGCCGCCGCTTCCTGTCCCAGGCCATGTCCCTGGGCGCCCTGTCGCCCGAGGCGCATGAGACCCTGAACATCGCCATGAACCGGATGGGCGCGCGCGCCGTCTCCGGCGAGGGCGGCGAGGACCCGGCGCGCTATGTGCCCCGCCCCAACGGCGACAACGCCAACTCGGCGGTCAAGCAGGTGGCTTCGGGCCGCTTCGGCGTCACCGCCGAATACCTGAACCAGTGCCGCGAGATCGAGATCAAGGTGGCCCAGGGCGCCAAGCCCGGCGAGGGCGGCCAGCTGCCCGGCTTCAAGGTCACCGAATTCATCGGCCGGATGCGCCACGCCGTGCCCGGCACCACCCTGATCAGCCCGCCGCCGCACCACGACATCTATTCGATCGAGGACCTGGCCCAGCTGATCTACGACCTGAAGGCGATTAACCCCGACGCCAAGGTCACGGTGAAACTGGTGTCCGCCACCGGCATCGGCGCCATTGCGTCCGGGGTGGCCAAGGCCAAGGCCGACGCCATCCTGATCGCCGGCCACAACGGCGGCACGGGCGCCTCGCCCCAGACCTCGGTCAAGCACGCCGGCATGCCGTGGGAGATCGGTCTGGCCGAGGCGCATCAGGTTCTCAGCCTGAACCACCTGCGCTCGTCCGTCAGCCTGCGCGCCGACGGCGGCATCCGCACCGGCCGCGACGTGGTTCTGGCCGCCCTGCTGGGGGCCGAGGAATACGGCATCGGCACCTCGGGTTTGATCGCCATGGGCTGTCTGATGGTGCGTCAGTGCCATTCCAACACCTGTCCTGTCGGTGTCTGCTCGCAGGACGAGCGCCTGCGCGCCAAATTCACCGGCACGCCCGAGAAGGTGGTCAACCTCTTCACCTTCATCGCCGAGGAGGTCCGCGAAATCCTGGCCTCCATCGGCGCCCGCACGATCGATGAAATTGTGGGCCGCACCGACCTGCTGCGTCAGACGCGGCGCGGCGGCTCGCATCTGGACGACCTGGACCTCAACCCCCTGCTGATGAAGGTCGACGTCGACCGTCCCGGCCGCTGGGCCGACAAGGTGCGCCAGCCCGTCCCCGAAAGCCTGGACGCCCAGGTGCTGAAGGACGCCGCTCCCTTCCTGGAACGCGGCCAGACGCTGGAGCTGTCCTATCCGCTGAACAACACCCAGCGCACGGCGGGCGCGGGGGTCTCCTCGGCCATCGTCCGCAAGTTCGGCCCACAGGGCCCGCAAGGCCGTCTGAAGCTGAAGCTGGAAGGCATCGCCGGTCAGAGCTTCGGCGCCTTTGGCGCGCGCGGCCTGATCCTCGACGTCACCGGCGAGGTCAACGACTACGTCGGCAAGGGTCTGTCCGGCGCCGACATCCACGTCCGCCCCCATGAGTGGCGTGCCGACCAGCAGGTCTGCGGCAACACCACCCTCTATGGCGCCACCTCGGGCCGACTGTTCGTGGCGGGCGCGGCGGGCGAACGCTTCGCCGTCCGCAACTCGGGCGCCGAGGCCGTGGTCGAGGGTCTGGGCGCGCACGGCTGCGAATACATGACCGGCGGTCGCGTGGTGGTCCTGGGCTCGGTCGGCTGGAACCTGGCGGCGGGCATGAGCGGCGGCGAGCTGTTCGTGCTCGACGCCGAGGGCCGGGCCGCTCAGGCCCTGAACGGCGACATGGCCGGCGTCGGCGCCATCGACGCCGAAGCCGAGGCCCGGCTGAAGGCCCTGATCGAGGCCCACGCCCGCGCCACCGCCTCACCCCTGGCTGCCCGCATCCTGGCCGACTGGCCGACCTACGCGCCGCGATTTGTTCGCATCATCCCCAAGACCGTCCTCGCCGCCGAGGCCGCAAACCCCGACGTCAGGCTGGCCCAACCGGCCTGACGTCGCCCTCCCCTTTTCGCCCGCGTCTTCTCCCCGAGACCTTCATGACACCACCGACGATCACCAAGGCCGCAGCATTCTGTTGCGGCCTTTTCGCCATGGCCCTTGCGGCGCCCGCCTTCGCCGCCGCGCCCCCGAACCTCTTGGCGCATCAGGTCCCGCTGGCGCTGGACGGTTCCGGCACGGCCTGGATCCTGACCTCGACGGCCCTGGTGCTGATGATGACCCTGCCCGGTCTGGCGCTCTTCTACGGCGGCATGGTCAGGAAGAAGAACCTGATCGCCACCATCGCCCATTCCACGGCGGCCATGGCCATCGTCACCGTTCTCTGGTTCGTCGCCGGCTACACCCTGTCCTTCGGGACCGTCGAAGGCCCGGCTGACGGCTTCATCGGCAGTCTTCAGGCCCTGTTCCTGAACGGCGTCGGGGTGAAGACCGCCCACGCCCTGACCCCCGGCCTGCCCGAGTTCCTGTGGATCGGCTATCAGCTGACCTTCGCCATCATCACCCCGGCCCTGATCGCCGGGGCCTTCGCCGAGCGGATCAAGTTCTCGGCCAGCGTGCTCTTCTTCACCCTGTGGCACCTGATCGTCTATGCCCCGATCTGCCATCAGGTCTGGGGCGGCGGCTGGATGGGCGAGTTGGGCGTGCTCGACTTCGCCGGCGGCGCCGTGGTCCACGTCAACGCGGGCGTGGCCGGTCTGGTCTGCGCCATCGTGCTCGGCCCGCGTCATGGCTGGGGCCGGGACAACATGGCGCCGCACAACCTGGCCTTCACCGCCATCGGCACCGGACTGCTGTTCGTCGGCTGGATGGGCTTCAACGGCGGTTCGGCTGCGGGCGCCAATGAGATCGCCGCCGTCGCGGTGTTCAACACCCTGCTGGCCCCCGCCGCCGCCGCCGTCGGCTGGATCGGGGTCGAGTGGACGCTGAAGAAGAAGCCGACCCTGCTGGGTCTTCTGACCGGCGTGGTCGCGGGGCTCGTCGCCATCACCCCCGGCGCCGGTTTCGTCGATCCGAAGGGCGCCTTCCTGATCGGCCTGATCTCGGGGCCGATCGCCTATGTCGGCGCGGTCTGGCTCAAGCACAAACTCCAGTACGACGACAGCCTCGACGCCTTCGGCGTGCACGGCGTCGCGGGCATTGCGGGCGCCCTGTTGACCGGGGTCTTCGCCAACGCGGCCATCAACCCGCTCGCCGAAGGGGCCACCGTCTGGAAGCAAGCCATCGGTCTGGGCGGCGCCATGGCCTGGAGCGCCGTCGGCACCTTCTTCGTCCTGATGATCTGCAAATACACCGTCGGCCTGCGCGTCGAAAAAGAGGCCGAAATAGAGGGCCTCGACTACAGCCAGCACGGCGAGGCCATGCACTGACCCGCCGGAGGCGGCGCGGGCTGATGAAGCCTTCGCCGCCCGTCTGCGTTTCGCCCCCATGGCGGTGCGCGGCGAGCTCAACACCTATCAGGCCAAACGGAACTTCGGCGTCACGCCGGAGCCGAAGGGCCGCAAGACAAAAGCCCGCCAGACCGGCCTGTGCTATCTGATCCAGCGCCACGCCGCGTCGCACCTGCACTACGATTTCCGCATCGAGCACGACGGGGTCCTCAAGTCTTGGGCCGTGACCAAGGCCCCCTCGCGCGACCCCCACGTCAAGCGGCTGGCGGTCGAGGTCGAGGACCACCCCCTCGACTACGGCGGCTTCGAAGGGACCATCCCGGCAGGCAATTACGGCGCGGGCACGGTGCAGCTGTGGGACGTCGGCGAATGGTCGCCCCAGGACGCCGATCTGGACGCGGCCTTCGCCAAGGGCGTGGTCAAGCTGACCCTCGACGGCGAGCGGCTGAAGGGCGGCTGGGCCCTGATCCGGCTCAAGTCGGATCGGGGCAGGCCCTCCAAGCGCCCCAACTGGCTGCTGCTCAAGGAGAAGGACGCCTACGCCGTCGACGGCGAAGGCGACGCCCTGGCCGAGATCGACGCCTCGATCACCACCGGCCGCAGTTTGGCGGAAATCGCGGAGGGCGACACCGAATGGACGTCCTCAAAGGCCACTGGCCGCAAGGCCCCGCCCAAGCCGAAGCCGAAGCCGAAGCCGACCAAGGCGGCGCGACCCGTCGCCCGCCCCCACGCCTTCGTCCCGATCCAGCTATGCCAGGTCGCCGACCGCCCGCCCTCGGCGCCGGGCTGGGCGCATGAGATCAAGTTCGACGGCTATCGCATCCAGGTGGCCGTCGGCCATGGCCGCGCCACCTTGCGCACCCGCAAGGGTCTGGACTGGAGCGAGCGCTTTCCCGAACTAGCCGCCGACGCCGCCCGCTGGCCCGACGGCGTGCTGGACGGCGAGGTCTGCGCGCTGGACGCCCACGACATGCCCGACTTCTCGGCACTGCAGACGGCCATCTCGGAGGGGGCGACCGAGCGGCTGGTCTATTTCGCCTTCGACCTGCTGTTCGAGGGCCCGGAAGACCTGCGCAAGCTGCCGCTGTCGCACCGCAAGGCCCGGCTTCAGGCCCTGGTCGACCGCACGCCCACGGCCGCCGCTGCGCGGCTACGCTACGTCGAGCATTTCGGGGCCAGCGGTCAGGCCATTCTGGAAAGCGCCTGCCGCATGAATCTGGAAGGCGTCATCTCCAAGAAGCTGGACGCCCCTTATCGCGCCGGGCGCTCGGCCGCCTGGGTCAAGTCCAAGTGCCGAGGCCGCGACGAGGTGGTGATCGGCGGCTGGTCATCCGAAGGCGGAACCCGCTTCCGCTCCCTCCTGGTCGGGGTCAGGGTCAAGGGCGGGCTGCGCTACCTCGGTCGCGTCGGCACGGGCTATTCGGCGGCCCTGACCAGGACGCTTCTGCCCGCGCTGAAAGCCGCCGCCGCCGACCTCTCGCCCTTCGTTGGCGCCAACGCCCCCGAGGCCGAGGCGGAGCTCCACTGGACCACGCCGACCCTGGTCGCCGAGATCGAACACGGCGGCTACACCGAGGCGGGCTCGCTGCGTCAGGCCGCCTTCAAGGGCCTGCGCGAGGACAAGGCGCCGTCCGACGTGACCGACGTCCCGCGCGCGCCGACGGTCGTGAAAACCGCCGCGTCAAAACCCGGCAGGCTGATCGTCGCCGGGGTCGTCATCTCCCACCCCGACAAGGTGCTGTGGCCGGGCGTCGACGGCCGCCCGCCGATCACCAAGGCCGACCTGGTGCGCTATTACGAGGTCGCCGCCGAACGTCTCCTGCCGCACCTGATGGACCGGCCTGTCTCCATCATTCGCGCACCCGACGGCATCACCGGCGAAACCTTCTTCCAGCGTCACGCCATGGCTGGCCACAGCCCCCGGCTGAAGCTCATCGACGTGCAGGAACGCCAGCCCTATGTCGCCGTCGTCGATGTCGGCGGCCTGGTCGCCATCGGCCAGTCGGGCGGCCTCGAACTGCATCCCTGGGGCTGCAAACCGAGCGACCCCGAGACGCCCGATCAGATCACCTTCGACCTCGATCCCGACGAGGGTCTCGACTTCGAGGACGTGATCGCCGCCGCCCTCCTGCTGAAACCCCGCCTGGAAGCCCTCGGCCTGACGCCCTTCGTCAAGACCACAGGCGGCAAGGGCTTGCACGTCGTGGTCCCGATCAAGGCCGACGTCCGCAGCCGCATCGAATGGGACGCGGCCAAGGCCTTCGCCAAGGGAGTCTCAGAGGCGATGAAGACCGACCATCCCGATCGCTTCACCACCACGATGGCCAAGAAGGCGCGGGGCGGAAAGATCTTCCTCGACTATCTGCGCAACGGCCGCGCGGCCACCGCCGTCGCCCCCTGGTCGCCGCGCGCGCGGCCCGGCGCGGGCATCGCCTTCCCCCTGAGGTGGGACCAGGTGAAGCCGGGGCTGGATCCGAAAGCCTTCAACCTGTGGAGCGCCGCCGAACTGTTGCAGACGCCCGATCCATGGCTGGATTTCCGTTCGGCCGCCGCGTCTGTGAAACCGGCGGTGAAACAGTTGAGGCGCTAACGTCCGGTGGCGGATCGGCCTATGACGCTATGGAAACGGAGAGCGACATCATGGCGGGCCTCAAGGACAAGCGCGGCTTCATCGACAAGGACAGGCTGGACCTGTCCGAGCGTCAGGCCGTCGAATACTGGATGAAGCGCTGGGGCGTGACCAAGGACCAGATCACCGCCGCCCACCGCAAGGTCGGCCGCATGACCAAGGACATCGCCGCCGAACTGGGCAAGAAGCGCTGACCATGCGCCAGGCGCTGCTGGTCATCGACGTCCAGCCCAGCTTCAATCCGCCGGACTGGCTGGTCGCGGGGATCAACACCATGATCGGGACCATGCCCTCGATCGCTACGGTCGAGCGCCACGACGAGGCCGTCACCCCCTTCGCGCGCCAGCTCGGCTGGACCCCCGGCCCCGACGACGACAGCCTGATCGCCGCCGACGTGGTTCACGTGAAACACGGCTACGCCCCGACGCCCGAAACCATCGCCCATCTAAAGGCGCTGAACCCCGAGCGGGTTCTGGTCTGCGGCATCCAGGCCGACACATGCGTCCTGGCCGCCGGTTTCGCCCTGTTCGACGCGGGCCTGACCCCGACCCTGATTGAAGACCTGACCGTGGGTTCGTCGCTGGATCGCTCTGGCGAACTGGGCGCCCACCTGTGGCGGCATCACTTCAAGCACGTGATCCGCACGACGGACCTCTAGCCCGCCTTCTTCTTCGGAGCCGTCTTGGTCTTCGGCGCGGGCTTGGCGGCGCCCGCCCCCTTCAGACTGGCCTTCAGCGCCGCCATCAGGTCGATGACATTTGTGTCGTCGGGCTCGGCCACGGCCACCACGCCCTTGCCGCCCGCCTGCTTGGCCTTGATCATCTCGCGCAGGGCCTCGTCATAGCCGTCGTGGAAGCGGGTCGGGTCGAAGTCCGCCTCCTTCTGACCGATGATGCGAGCGGCGATCTCGACCATGTCGGCGTCGGCCTTCACCGTCGGAATGTCGTCGAAGAAGTCGTCAGCGTCCTTCACCTCATCGTGGGCCCGCAGGGTGTAGGCGACCAGCCCCTTGCCGTGAACTTCCAGCGCCAACTGCCGCTCCTTGCCGCGCAGCACCAGTTGGCCGAGCGCGATCTTGCCCGCGGTCTTCATCGCCTCGCGGATCACGGCGAAGGCTTCGACCCCAACGCCTTTTTCCGGCACGACGTAGAAGGGATCGTCCCAGTAGAGCCGGTCGATGTCCGCCTCGTCGACGAACTGATCGATGGAGATGGTCTTCGTGCTTTCCAGCCTCACCTTGTCGAAGTCGGCCTCGTCGAACAGGACGTACTCGTCCTTGGCCACCTCATAGCCCTTGACCAGATCGGACCGCTCGACCGGGCCGGTGTCCGGGTCCGTCGTCACCATGCGGATGCGGTTGTGGGTAGCCGGATTGATCAGGTGGAAGCGCACGTCGCCGGCGCTGCTGGTGGCGGTGTAGAGGGCGACCGGACAGGTCACCAGCGACAGCTTCAGATGTCCCTGCCAGGTCGGTCGCGTCGCCATGTTCCGCTCCTTCGCCCTGACCGAACGGGCACAGGGCGGATTTGTTCAGTCCCACTGGCTGCCGTCGCAGAACAGGGTCATCATCCGTCCATGGCCTGGATCCCCCGTTCGTTCCGACTGCACGCCGCCCTGTGGCTGGGTTTGGCGGTTCTGGCGGTCGCCGTGGCCGTCACCCCCTCCGCCTGGGACTGGCAGATGCGCCTCGCCGTGGCCTGGGACGCCAGCGCCAGCGTCTTTCTGTTGCTGACCCTGATGCGATTGCGACGCGCCCGGACCGACGCCATCCGCCGACGCGCGGCGGCCCTGGATCAGGCCGGCGCCGCCGTCCTGCCGCTCAGCCTGCTGGCGGCGGCGGCCAGCGTCTTCGTGATCGTCATGGAGACGGCGGACGGCGGCAAGCCGACCACGGCCGAGGCCCTCTTCTCCATCGGCACCATCGCCGTGTCCTGGCTCTTCACCCACGTCATCTTCGCCCTGCACTACGCCCACGAGTTCTACGCCCCGGCGGAAAAGGGCAAGGGCGACCGCCGCGGACTGATCTTCCCTGGCGAAAGCGAGGCCGACTACTGGGACTTCCTGCACTTCTCCCTGATCATCGGCGTGGCCAGCCAGACCGCCGACATCCAGATCAGCAGTCGCAAGCTGCGCCGTATCGCCACCGTGCACAGCCTGATCGCCTTCGTCTTCAACACGGTGATCCTGGCCCTGGCGGTCAATATGGCGGTCAGCCTGCTCTAGGCTTTTCGCGCCTTCGCCTTGACTTGGCCGCTATTGAGGCCCATCTGCGCTGCATCGCACAATCGCGGTATCCGGTTTCCTGCAACGCGTGTGGGTCTTCCTCCCCGAAGACCTGATTGCAGACGCAGCCGGCCAGACCTCAGAGTCATTACGTCGTCCGGACACGCGGGGCGGCGCCCGATCCACCCCGACGCTTCATTCCGAAGCTCTATCGGGACTGGCGGCGCGTCTTCCTTGTTGCGTGCGGTCAGAAGGCTTCGCCTTCTCGACCCGACGCTCGCGGGATACGCGCCTCCGCAAGCGAAAGACGCTCCGTGAGCAACATCACTTTTGAATCCATGGGCCTTAACAAGGCCCTCCTCCAGGCCCTGGCCTCGACCGGCTATGAAAAGCCGACGCCGATCCAGGCCAAGGCCATCCCCGACGTCATGGCGGGCAAGGACCTGCTGGGCATCGCCCAGACCGGCACCGGCAAGACCGCGGCCTTCGCCCTGCCGATCCTGCATCGCCTGGCCGAGAATCGCGTCCCGCCCCAGCCGCGCACCACGCGCGCCCTGATCCTGTCGCCGACCCGCGAACTGGCCACCCAGATCGCCGACAGCTTCAAGCAGTACGGCGCCCACCTGGGCTTCCGTGTCGCCGTCATCTTCGGCGGCGTGAAATACGGCCCGCAGGAGCGCGCCCTGCAACAGGGCCTGGATGTCCTGGTCGCCGCCCCCGGCCGCCTGCTGGACCACCTGCAGCAGAGGACCCTGGACCTGTCGTCGACGGAAATCTTCGTCCTGGACGAGGCAGACCAGATGCTGGACCTGGGTTTCATCAAGCCCATCCGTCAGATCGTCAGCCGTATCCCGGCCAAGCGTCAGAACCTCTTCTTCTCGGCCACCATGCCGTCTGAGATCGGCAAGCTGGCCGGCGAGCTGCTGAAGGATCCAGTCAAGGTCCAGGTCACGCCGCAGTCGACCACGGTCGAGCGCATCAAGCAGTCGGTCATCCACATCGAACAGGGCCGCAAGCGCGCCCTGCTGACCGAACTGTTCAGCGATCCCGCCTACACGCGCTGCCTGGTCTTCACCAAGACCAAGCACGGCGCCGACAAGGTCGCGGCCTATCTGGAAGCCGGCGGCGTCGAGGCCGGCGCCATCCACGGCAACAAGAGCCAGCCGCAGCGTGAGCGCGCGCTTGAGGCCTTCAAGAACGGCAAGCTGCGCGTCCTGGTCGCCACCGACATCGCCGCCCGCGGCATCGACGTGGACAAGGTCACCCACGTGGTGAACTTCGAGCTGCCCTATGTGCCGGAAGCCTATGTCCACCGCATCGGCCGCACGGCGCGCGCGGGCAAGGACGGCACCGCCATCAGCTTCGTCGCCGGCGACGAGATGAAGCTGCTGAAGGACATCGAGAAGGTCACGCGCCAGAAGATCCCGGCCGTGGACCGCCGCAACGACAAGGCCCTCGCCCAGTTGGACGCCTCCATCATGGCGGCGGGCGTGGCCAAGAAAGCGACCCTGCCCGAGCGTGAGGGTCGTGAAGGCCGCGGCGGCGGCGAAGGCCGCAACCGCGCCCGCAACCCCCGTCGCGAGGGCGTTCGCCCCGAGGGCGGCGGTCAGCCGCATCGTCAACGCAAGGGCGGCCGCGACCGCACCCACCACGCCGAGCGTCCGGCGGCGGCCTATGATCCGATGGCGAACGAACGCCCCAAGTCGTCGCCGCGCGCCCAGCCGGCGGCCGAGCCCAAGCCGGTCAGCGAGATGAAGCGCCGCCCCCGTCGTCGTCCGTCGAACGGCGGCAAGGGCTACAGCGCCTAGGATCGTCTGGGACCAAAGAAAAAGGGCGGCTCCTGCGAGGGAGCCGCCCTTTCCGTTTCAGCCTGTGGCCGGGATCAGAAGGCCCAGCGCGCGCCCAGCGAGGCGACCAGGGCCGAACCCTCGGCCGTGCCCCGCAGGTGCGAGGTCACAGCCGCCGGGGTGCCGGCGTAGAAGGTGCGGTCGTCGTAGATGTCCGAGTCGCTGAAGGCGATGTAGGTCAGACCCGCGTCGAAGGTCACGCCTTTGTTCACCTCGGTCGAGGCGCCCACCGAGACCAGCAGACGGTCGGCGTCGGGGATGCGGGCCGTGCGCAGGCTGTCGCGGGTCGGAGTCGGATCATAGCCGATGCCGGCGCGCAGGGTGGTCTTGTCGCTGTAGGCGTAATCCAGGCCGATCGCGCCGGTGGTCACGTCCTTGTAGTTCTGATGGATGGAGTCGCCGCCGTTCGGATATTCGACGTTGATGGCGTCGAACTCGGACCAGCCGATGCGGTTGACCTGGGCGTTCAGGGTCAGCTTGTCGTTGACGGCGTAACGCACCGAGGCCGAGGCGAACCACGGCGTGTTGAAGCCGGCCATGCCGCCGGTCGAGACGCTGTTGGGCGCCAGCGGGCCGGTCAGGACGATGTTCACGTCGCCGTCCAGCTCATGCTCGATGGCCGAACGATAGGACAGGCCGAAGTCCCACGGGCCCTTGTGAACCTGGGCGCCGACGTTCCAGCCGAAATCCCAGCCGTCGCCTTCCAGCGAGGACGAGCCGTCCGGCAGCAGGGGCGAGACCGACGGCATGGCCGAGGTCAGCTTGGCCTTGACGTACTGGGCGTTCAGACCGGCGCCGACATCCAGCCAGTCATTGACCTGATAGGCCACGGTCAGGCTGGCGTCGCCCGAGCGCAGTTCCGAGGTCAGGGCGTCGTAGCGCGCGAACGAACCCGGCTCGTACTTGGTGGTGAAGTTGTAGGGGGCGGCCACCGAGACGCCGACGGCGAAGCGATCGCCGATCGGGGTGGCGAAGGCGAAGTTGGGCACCAGGCCGCTCTCGATCGGGTCGACCTCGGTGTTGCGCGGGTCGCGCACCGGCACGTTCACGCCGCCGGGATAGGTGACATAGGAGCCGTCGTTCTTCACTTCCGAGTCGATGCGGATGGCATGCATGCCGAACGACAGTTCGCGGCCGCTGCGGGCGATGGCGGCGGGGTTCCACCACATCGAGCCCGTGCCGCGGTCGGCGGCTTCACCCGAGAAGGCGCGACCGGCGCCGCGCACCGATTGTTCCTGCAGATAGAAGGAGCCGGCGAAGGCCGGAGCGGCCACGGAGGCCATGAGGATCGCGAGGCCGCCGATGCGGGCCATGTTCCTGGGGATCATACTGTTTCACCTATGTGGGACCGCCCGGCCTTACTGATGGTCGGGTCGTTGTTCGGGGAGAGAGGCGACGCTAACAGCCACAGCGCCTGTGTCATGAAAGCGTTGCGCCCAAGGCCCCTGTCGGACCGCAAATCGGCCAAACCGTGGCGGTGAAGTCGCACAATTTCACACCTTGGTGAGGTTACGTTACGGCAACATCAATGCCCATAGAACGCAGTTCTTGAGAAAGATCGTGTTCCGCAAGGTCAACTTCAACCTCATCGCGACCACGAATCACCAGCTGGGTTCCGACCGGTCCGTCGCCGCCGAACCCAAAAGGATAGCTGCCGAACGACAGGTCGCGGCGAGCGTCGGCGGCCGCTTTCAGGACCTCGGCGATCTCCCCTTCGCCGACGCCCGTGACCTTGATCGTCCGGGCGTGAACCACCGCCCCTGTGCGCAGGCGCGGCGCCACGTCCTGCAGCATGGCCTCCATGATCTTCGGGACGCCCGCCATGACGAAGACATTGCCGATCTGGAAGCCCGGGGCGTCGGTCACCGGATTGGCGATCAGGGCTCCGCCCTCGGGAATGCGCGCCATGCGCCGTCGCGCAGCGTTGAACTCGCCCAGTCCGTAGCGTCGCTCCAGGATGGCCTCGGCCTCGGGATGCTCGCGCACCGGCACGCCGAAGGCGACGCCCACTGCATCGGCGGTGATGTCGTCATGGGTTGGACCGATGCCGCCGGTGGTGAAGACGTAGTCATAGGCCCCGCGCAGGGCGTTCAGCGCGTCGACGATCTGCGCCGACCGGTCGCCGACCGTGCGCGCCTCCATCAGGTCGATGCCCAAGGCCGCCAGAAAACGGGCGATGGCGTTCAGGTTCACATCCCGGGTGCGACCGGACAGGATTTCATCGCCGATGATCAGGACGGCGGCGGAGGGGGCGGCTTGATCGGTCATACCCCTCAGATAGGCGCCGCCTGCCCCCGCGTCATCGGCGCCGCCTGACGGGGTTGAGGTTTTGTGCTAGGTTCGCCATCTGACCCTCAAAGACACAGCCCAGCCGCCCCTCCCCTTCGGCGGCGCGCCCGAAAGCAGATCATGTACGAGACCCCCGACCTGGATAACGACGCCTTCGTCCGCAGCCACGAGATCCGCATCCACGACGCGGACGCCTTCGAAGGCATGCGCAAGGCCGGCCGTCTGGTCGCCGAAGCCCTGGACATGATCGGCGAGCATGTGAAGCCGGGCGTCACCACCGGCGAACTGGACGACCTGGTGCGCGAGTTCACCCTGGCGCGCGGCGGCGTCCCCGCCTGCCTGGGCTACAAGGGCTACACCCGGACCATCTGCACCTCGATCAACCACGTCGTCTGCCACGGCATTCCCGGCGACAAGGTTCTGAAGGAAGGCGATATCGTCAATATCGACCACACGGTCATCGTCGACGGCTGGCACGGCGACTCGAGCCGCATGTTCCCGGTCGGCGAGATCAACGCCCGGTCGAAAAAACTGATCGACGTCACCTATGACGCCCTGGAGCTGGGCCTGGCCCAGGTCAAGCCGGGCAATACCTTCGGCGACATCGGCTTCGCCATCCAGAAGTTCGTCGAGGCCCAGCGCATGAGCGTGGTGCGCGATTTCTGCGGCCACGGCATCGGCCGCGTCTTCCACGACAGCCCCAACGTCCTGCACTACGGCCGTCGCGGCGAAGGCGCGGTGCTCAAGCCCGGCATGTTCTTCACCGTCGAGCCGATGGTGAACCTGGGCAAGCCGGCGGTGAAGGTGCTGTCGGACGGCTGGACCGCCGTGACCCGCGACAAGTCCCTGTCGGCCCAGTGCGAGCACACCATCGGGGTCACCGAAGACGGCCTGGAAATCTTCTCGGCCTCGCCGAAGGGCCTGTTCCGCCCGAAATTCTGAGTTAGTCTCCCCTTCGGGGGAGGCTGATGCTCGATCAACCGCCGGAAAAGCCAAAGGCCAAGCCGCACCACGCCGGTCATCGCGAGCGGCTGCGCGAACGCGCGCGCGGCGCGGGCATCCACCACCTGCCCGATTATGAGCTGCTGGAGCTCTTCCTGTTCCGCAGTCAGCCGCAGGGCGACGTCAAGCCGATCGCCAAGGCCCTGCTGACCCGGTTCGGCTCGCTGGCGGCGGTCCTGGCGGCTTCGGTCGAGGACCTGATGACCGTCCGCGCCGAGGATTCACGCGGCCGCTCCAAGGGCGTCGGCGCCGAGACCGCCCTGGACCTGGCCGCCCTGCACGAGGTGTCGCGCCGCGTGGCCAAGGAGGAGGCCAACAAGCGCACCGTCATCTCGTCCTGGACGGCGCTGCTGGCCTATGTCCGCCTGTCGCTGCAGCATGAGCCGCGCGAGCAGTTCCGCGTCCTCTACCTCGACAAGAAGAACCAACTCATCCTCGACGAAATCCAGAACCGGGGCACGGTCGATCACGCCCCCGTCTATCCGCGCGAAGTGGTGCGCCGCGCGCTGGAGCTGTCGGCCAGCGCCATGATCATCGTCCACAACCACCCCTCGGGCGACCCGACCCCCAGCCGCGCCGACATCGACATGACCAAGCAGGTGATCGAGGCCGCGCGCTCGCTCAGCCTTCAGGTCCACGACCACCTCATCGTCGGCCGCGAAGGCGTGGCCAGCTTCAAGCAACTGGGTTTGATGTGACCATTCTCACCACCGACCGCCTGATCCTGACCCCCGTCGCCGTCAGCGACATGGACGACCTGATCGGCCTGTGGGCCGACGCCGACTTCACCCGCCACATCATGGGGCGCGGCCTGTCGGAAGAAGAGGTCTGGTTCCGACTGCTGCGCGACCTCGGCCACTGGCAAGCCAAGGGCTATGGCAACTGGTCGATCCGCGAGAGCGACAGCGGCGCCTATGTCGGCAGCGTTGGCGTGCTGGACTATCGCCGCGAGATGACGCCGGCTTTCGACGCCCCGGAACTCGGCTGGGGCGTCGCCCCCGCCTTCCAGGGCCAGGGCCTGGCGTTCGAAGCGCTGCAGGCCGCCCTGGCCTGGACCGACGCCTATCGGCTGGAGCCGCGCACCGTCTGCATGATCTCGCCCGACAACGGCCCGTCGGTGAAGCTGGCGGAGCGCGTCGGCTACCGCCCCTATGCCGAGGCCGACTACAAGGGCTCGAGCGTCACCCTGTTTGAACGGCCCCGCGCGGTTGCGGGCTGACAGAGGGCCCATACCTCTTTAGGTTTTACAGTTCAGATCCGATCTGTCTGTTTCGAGAGTTCCCCCATGCCCATGTCCGCCGACGTCCTGCGCGCCCATCTGGTCGAGGCCTTCCCCGATGCGGACATCGCCATCGAGGACCTGGCCGGCGACGGCGACCACTATCGCGCCAAGATTATCTCCACCGCCTTCAAGGGCCTTCCGCGCGTGCGTCAGCATCAGTTGGTCTACAGCGCGCTGAAGGGTCAGATGGGGGGTGAGCTGCACGCCCTGGCCCTGGAAACCTCGGCCCCCGCCGAGGCCGGCTGAGCATGCGGTATCGTCCCTTCGGCGGCACCGGCGCGGCGGTTTCCAACCTGACGCTCAGCCTCGGCGTCGAAGCCCTGGGGCGTGGCCGCGCCGCCCTCAGCGAGTTGATCTTCACCGCGCTGGAAGCCGGGGTGAACAGCTATCATCTCGAGAACGCCGATCCGGCTCTGGCCGAGATCGTCGGCGAGGCCCTGGGCCATGTGGAACGTCGGCTGGTCTGTGTCGGCGTCACCCTGGGCGTCGGCGACGGCCGCAAGAAGGGCTTTCGCGACTTCTCGGCCGACGGCCTGAGCGGCGCCATCGACCGCGCCCTGCACGCCTCGGGTCTGGGCTGGTTCGACGTCGCGGTGCTGGACGAGCCCGCCGACGATGAACTGCCCCAAGCCTCGCTGATCGCGCTGAAGGCCCTGCGCAAGGCCGGTCATGTGCGCCTTCTGGGCGTTTCCGGCGACGCGCCCGTGATGGACGTCTATGTCTCGACCGGGGCCTTCGACGTCCTCTACACCCCCTTCCACGCCAATGTGGAATGGCGCATCCGCTCGCGTACGCGGGCTGCGCGCGAGCGCGACATGGCCATCTTCACCTATGATTACTTCCCCGAGAGCCTGTCCACCGAGCGCAAGGCCGCCGGCGCAGGCAGCACTCCAAAGAAGAAGGGCCTGTTCGGTTTCGGCGCCAAGCCGGCGGAGCAGGGTCTCGCCAATGCCGGTTCCTTCGCCTTCCTGCATCAGACGCCCAACTGGAAGGCCGAGGAGATCTGCCTGGCCTTCACCCTGACCGACCCGGCCATCGCCAGCGTCATGGTCGACGCCCTCAATCCTGAACGGATGGAGGCCTTGGCCGCCGTGCCCGAGCGCGACCTGCCGCCAGGGCTCTCGGCCCAGATCGAAATGGCCCGCGTGGGATCGGCTGTCGCCTAGGACGGACTAGCCGCCCATGGCGGTGAACGGCCCATTGAGGAAGCCCGGCTTGCGATAGGCCAGGCGTTGGCCGTCCGCGCCCAGAACCCGCCCCCCGGCGGCCTCCAGTACGGCCTGGCCCGCCGCCGTGTCCCACTCGCTGGTCGGGCCGGTGCGCGGATAGGCGTCGAAACGACCTTCGGCGATCAGGCAGAACTTCAACGACGAATCCGTGCCCTGCCACTGGCTGCAGCCATGACGCGCGGCCAGGCGGGCAGCCTCCTCGTCAGTCATGCTGTGGCTCAACAGGGCGATGCCCTCGGCCGGACGGTCGCGCACCTTGATCGGCCGCCAGACCTCGCCGAAGGCGCGGCGCACGGCGCCCTTGCCCGGCGTGGTCGAGGCCCAGGTCACCCCCGTCGCGGGGGCCGTCACCACGCCCGCGACAGGGGCGTCGCCGCGCATCAGGGCGATGTTGACGGTGAAGCTCTCGCGGCCCTGGACAAAGCCCTTGGTGCCGTCCAGCGGATCGATCAGCCAGAACCATTCCCCGACGGAAACGGGGACGCCATCGGCGGCCGAGGCCTCTTCGGCCACGGCTTCGACCTCCGGCCAATGCTCGGCCAGTCGTTTCAGGATCAGGGCTTCGGCGGCGCGGTCGGCCTCGGTCACCGGACTGGCGTCGGACTTGGTCTCGACCGCCGTGCCGGCCCGCCAATAGGGCAGGATCAGGCGCGCGGCCTCCTCTGCGATGTCGGCGAGGGTCTCGGCGAGGGCGCCGGAGGCGAGGTCGGTCTCAAGAGCGTGCGTCATGTCTCCGCCTCGATAGCCCATGCACCCGGTTTCAAGAACCGGCAAATCAGGTCAGCCTTAACCATTCCCGCCAGCAGACCGCACGAACGATGACCTTCCCTGACCTTTCCGCCTCCTCGGTCGATTTCGCCGCTGCCGACCTGCCCGCGGGCGGCGCCGAACTGGCCGCCTTTATCGCCGGAAAGCTGTGTCATGACTTCATCAGCCCGGCCGGCGCCATCATGTCGGGCCTCGACCTGCTGGAAGACCCCACGGCCCAGGACATGCGCGACGACGCCATGAGCCTGATCCGCCAAAGCGCCAGGAAGATGGTGGCGCACGTCCACTTCGCCCGCGTGGCCTTCGGCGCCGCCACCACCAGCGAACAATTCGTCTCGGCAGAACTGCGCGGCCTGGTCGCAGGTCTGTCCGAAGGTGGACGGGCGAGCCTGGACTGGCGTATTTCCGAGAACGAAACCTTCACCAAGGCGCAGTCGCGCATCCTGATCAACCTGGCCTGGATGACCTTGGGCGCCCTGCCCACCGGGGGGATGGCCGCCATCACCATCCGGCGCGAGGACGACCGCATGTTGCTGATCGGTTCGGCCGAAGGCGCCCGCGCCCGCCTCAAGCCCGAAGCCTTGACCGGCCTCAAGGGGGAACGCCTGACCGAGGGCCTGGCGGGCCAGTGGATTCAGCCCTATTGGCTATGGCTTGCCGTCAACGAGAACGGCGGACGCCTCGACGTCGCCAGCGATGAAGGCCGCGTCGGTCTGATCGCCCGCGTCCCGGCCTGACCACCCGCACTGGACGCCCAATCGTCCGTTAACCCCCAGGAACGATCATGGCGCGAGCTGCGCTTTCGTTTCGCGCGCAACGGGATAGAGCCCTTGGACCCCAAGACCTGCCTGATCGTCGATGACAGCCGGATCATCCGCAAGGTCGCGCGCCGTATCCTTGAGGACCTCGGTTTCGAGGTCGATGAAGCCGCCGACGGCGCCGAGGCCCTGACCTACTGCATGGGCGCCATGCCCCATGTCGTGCTGCTGGACTGGCAGATGCCGGTCATGGACGGCCTCAGCTTCCTGCGACGCCTGCGCGACCTGCCGGGGGGCCGCGCCCCCAAGGTCCTGTTCTGCACGATCGAGACCCGCGCGGAGCGGATTGCAGAAGCCCTGTCCGCAGGGGCCGACGATTATGTTATGAAGCCCTTTGACGGCGAGATCCTTCATTCCAAACTCGCCGAAGTGGGAGCTGTTCAGTCGCCGTCATGACGCCGGAGGATTTCGATCGTCTTCAGACCTTGCTGGCGTCACGCGCCGGCTTTCGGCTGACTCGCGACCGGATGCACCTGGCCGAGCATAGACTGGGGCCGGTGGCGCGCCGCGAAGGCTATCACAATGTCGAGGCCATGCTGGCCACCCTGTGGAACCAGCCCGTCGCTTCCCTCGGCTGGGCGGTGATCGAGGCCCTGCTGAACGGCGAGACCTGGTTCCGTCGCGATCGTGCTGTCTTCGATGTCTTTTCGCGAGAACTCATGCCCGCCCTGACCGCCGCTCGCCCCGGCGGCAAGGTCCGGCTTTGGTCCGCGGGCGCCTCGACCGGCCAGGAGGCCTATTCCCTGGCCATCGCCGCCCTCGAGAACAGCGCCGATGTCGAGATCGTCGCCACCGACCTGTCGCGCCTGTCTATCGAGAAGGCGCGTTCTGGGCTCTACACCTCGTTCGAGATCCAGCGCGGCCTTTCGGCCCGCTCCATGCTGCGCTGGTTCGAACAGGCCGACGAACACTGGCGCGCCCGCCCGGAACTGCGCAGCACCGTCACCTTTGAGCGCTCCAACCTGCTGGACGAAGCCGCCGACGAGCGCCCATTCGACGTCATCTTCTGTCGCCATGTGCTCTGCGATCTGGAACCGGCGCGCCGCGCCCAGGTGCTGGACATGCTGGAGCGGCGGCTGGTCGATGACGGCTGCCTCTTCCTCGGCGTCGATGAACGTCCCGAGGGCGACAGCGTCGCCTTCCGTCCGGTCGCCGGACGCAAGGGCCTCTACGTCAAGGCCCCCTCCGCCCTACGCCGCGCCGCCTAGCAAACCGGCGGCGGCCGTCGCCTTGATCCGCACCTCCGGGACCTCGCTGAAAACCAGATCCGTCACGCCGAAATACTCGGCCTGGTTCATCGCGCACCAGTCGGTCGTGACCAGACGCACGGCCGTCTTGCCCGCGGCATCGCCGACCGCACCGTAGAGGAAATCGCCGCTGCGCTCGATCAGAGGCATGGGCCGGTCCTGATTGGTCCGCGCCATGAAACCCGCCAGCCGCTCGGGCGTCGTCTCGGCCACCATCAGCTTGCCGTCGAACCGCACCACGGCGTCGAAGGCATAGCGCGACACCGGCCCCGCCGGCAGGCCGGCCCCCAGCGTCGTATGGCCGATGAAGCCCGCCTCGGCGCCCGCCGCCTTCGCCAGGGCGGCGGCGACGGCCCGGCCCGTTTCGCCCAGGGTAAGCGCCCGCGGGCTGACGCCCAGCACCGCTTTTTCCTCGGCGGTCAGATGCATCGCCAGGGTTGTCGCGATCAGGTCGGCGATACGCGACGACGGCGCGCCGGTCAGGTCCACCGCTGTCGAACCCACGTCGATCCTTCCGTCGTCGAACAGGGTCGCCGTCGTATAGGCGTTGCTCCAAGACCCGGTGTGGGCATAGGCG
Organism: Brevundimonas sp.; assembly: GCF_032055285.1. Taxonomy (GTDB): domain Bacteria; phylum Pseudomonadota; class Alphaproteobacteria; order Caulobacterales; family Caulobacteraceae; genus Brevundimonas. Next base: position 6,433 of record NZ_DAMBRE010000013.1, on the reverse strand, counting down.
CTGCGCCCCTGCTCGTGCTGGAACAAAAGATGGTTGTGCCCGCCGATCATCAGGGCGCCGTCGGGCAGCAGGGGCAGGATGTCGCGATCCCCGGCCACCCCGGCATGACTCATCACCAGCATCAGGTCGGCCCCGTCCAGCAGCCGCGCCAGGTTCGCCTGCGCCCAGTCGCCCGGTTCGGGGATCGACAGCCAGTCGCGGCTGGCCTTGGGATAGGTGTTCAGCGAATTCGTCCCCGCCCCGACGATGCGCAGCAAGCGATCGCCCAGCGGTACGGTCACGGCGGCCTCGGCATAGGGAAGACCAGTGCGCGCATCGAGGATGTTGCTGACGACCAGGATGCCCAGCGACCGCATCCGCGCCACCACCTCATGCAGGTCCGGCGTCAGGTCGTTGTCGTGGTTGCCCAGGTTGACCACCGTGGGCGCCAGCTTCGGCAGTTCGCCGAGGAAAGCCCAGTCAATGACCCCGCCCGAGCGCACCGAGACGACGTTGCCGTGCTCGAAGATGTCGCCGTCGATGGCGATCAGGTGCGGAACGTCTGATCCGGCGATCTCGGCCTCCAGCGCCGCCAGCAGTTGGCCCGTTCGCTCGTAAGCCGAGTGCAGGTCCGACATGGCCAGGACGCGACCAATCGCCCGCGCTTCCCTTGCGGGGGCCAGCGCCCCCAGACCCGGTGCAACAGCAGCGACGGCCATCAGCTGAAACAGACGGCGGCGGTGAAGGGGGGTGATCGTCATGCGCAGGTCCCTGTCAGGCCGCACCCGGCGCGTCGAGAGGGAGTCCTCGCCAAGGGCGGCGCAGCCCTGCCGTTTCGCATGGGACATTGCGCTGCACAATGCCGGGAAGCCCCCGGCATGGCCCGATGTGTCAGGTTTTCCAGCGGCGTGTCCGTGTCGCGAAAGCTTCATCGATCGACCGTCTTCCAGACTGGAAAAAGCGTCGCCGTGAACCTAGGCCCTCGGCCAGTTTCAACGAGAACCCTCCCCCCATGTCCCCTCGCCTCTCCGCCCTCGCCGCCTCCGCCAGCGGCCTCGCCCTGCTCTTCGCCGCCCCGGCCATGGCCCAGACCGCTGACGCCGCCGCCGAACAGGCCGTCGCCGTCGACGAGATCGTCGTCACCGCCCAGCGCCGCAGCGAAAACATCCGCGACGTGCCCTTCGCCGTCACGGCGATGAACACCGAGACCCTGACCGCCATCTCGGCCGGCGGCGCCGACATCCTCAGCCTGTCGGGCCGGGTGCCCAGCCTGCAGGTCGAAAGCTCGAACGGCCGCTACGCCCCGCGCTTCTACATCCGCGGCCTCGGCAATGTGGACTTCGACTTCACCGCCTCGCAGCCCGTCTCCATGGTCATGGACGACATCGTCCTGGAGAGCGTCTACCTGAAGGGCTTCCCCCTGTTCGACGTCAAGCAACTGGAAGTGCTGCGCGGTCCGCAAGGCACCCTGTTCGGCCGCAACACCCCGGCCGGCGTGATCAAGATCGACACCACCAAGCCGGGCGACGACTTCACCGGCTACGGCTCGCTGACCTACGGCAACTACGGTTCGACCCGCGCTGAAGCCGCCGTCACCCTGCCCGCCTCGGACACCCTGTCGGTCCGCGTCGCCGCCCTGTGGAACCACCGAGACGACTACATCAACAACGCCTATGACGCCCCCTTCGCCAAGAAGGACGGCAAGGATCTCGGCAATTTCGACGACATCGCCGGCCGCGTTCACGTCGCCTGGACCCCGACCGACCGTCTGTCGACCCTGCTGACCCTGCAGGCCCGCGACTACGAGGGCACGGGCACGATGAACCGCGCCAACGCCCTGACCAAGGGCTCCAACAAGCTGAACGACAACTTCGACCGCGAGACGGTCTGGTACGACGGCGGCCGCAACAACTTCCAGAAGCAGCAGACCACCTCGCAATCGCTGCAGGTGGCCTATGACTTCGGTCCCGCCACCCTGACCGGCGTGGTCGGCTCCTATCAGGGCTCCAGCCAGGGCGACGGCGACATCGACGGCGGCGTGGCCTCGGCCCCCGCAGGCTCCGGCTACAAAACCCCGTTCAACGTCGAGTCCGGCACCCTCTCGAGCGACCTGCTGCAGAACACCTATGAACTGCGCCTGGCCTCGAACGGCGACGGCCGTCTGGGCTGGCAGGTCGGCGCCTTCTACTGGGATGAGCGCATCAACCTGGTGTCCGGCACCTTCAACGGCACGGGCGGTCTGATCCCGACCAAGGCCACCGACATCGTGCAGAAGTCGGACTCCTGGTCGATCTTCGGTCAGGCCAACTATCAGGTCACCGACGCCTTCAAGATCACCGGCGGCGTGCGCTACACCGACGACAGCCGCGACTACCACGGCAAGATCGTGATCGGCACGCCGGCCAACGCCGAGGGCCAGGTCTCGGTCGGCGACGAACAGGTCAGCTGGGACGTCAGCGCCCTGTATGAAGTCAACGACAGCCTGAACCTGTTCGCCCGCGTGGCCAGCGGCTATCGCGGTCCGTCGATTCAGGGCCGCAACCTGCCGGTTCTGACCACGGCCGAGTCCGAGACCGTCATGTCCTACGAGGCCGGCCTCAAGTCCCGCCTGTGGGACGGCCGCGCCCGTCTGAACGCCACGGCCTACCTGTATGACGTCAAGGACATGCAGTTCACCGCCATCGGCGGCATCGACAACTCCAACCGCCTGATCAACGCCGACAAGGGTCAGGGCTACGGCCTGGAGATCGACGGCGACGTCTATCTGGGCGCCGGCTTCACCCTGGCCGGCGGCGTGGCCTGGAACCACACCGAGATCAAGGACAAGGACCTTCTGGTCGCCATCTGCGGCAACCACCTGTGCACTATCACCGATCCGATCGTGAAGGTGGGCGCCAGCGACCGCGCCGCCATTGACGGCAACCCCTTCCCCCAGGCGCCGGAGTACACCGCCAACCTGACCCTCTCCTACGTCCGCCCCATCGGCGACGCCCAGGAGCTGTTCGCCTCGACCGACTGGGTGATGCAGAAGGACTTCAACCTCTTCCTCTATGAGGCGGTCGAATTCCGTCAGGACACCAACTTCGAGGGCGGCCTGCGCGCAGGCTGGCGCGACCTGAACCGCGGCCTGGAAGCCGCCGCCTATGTCCGCAACATCACGGACGAGGCCAATGTCATCGGCGCCATCGACTTCAACAACCTGACGGCCTTCGTCAACGAGCCGCGCATGTACGGCGTGGAGCTGTCGAAGCGTTTCTAGGCCTTTACGGCTGATCGCATCGGAGGGCGGCGACGGGAAGACCTGTCGCCGCCCTCTTGCCATTCCGGTCCAGCTTGGCCCTACTGCCTCCCGGATCGGGGAGGATCTTTCACATGCGGCTGGCCCTGCTGTTCGGATCGCTGACGCTCGCCTTCTTGCTGGCCGTCTGGACCACCCAGGTCCCCGGGCCTCGCCCCGCCGACGCGCCCGCCGCCGCCTTCTCGGCCGCGCGCGCCATGACCGACATCACCCAGATCGCCCGCGCCCCGCACCCGGTCGGCTCGGCCGAGCACGCCCGCGTCCGTGCCTATCTGGTCGCCCGCATGACCCAGCTAGGCCTGTCGCCAGAGGAGCAGGCGGGGCCGCTGTCGCCCGGTTCGATCCGGCGGCTGAAGAAGGCCGGCGGCGATCCGCAGGCGGCGAACAATCAGGCGATCAATCTGATCGGCGTCCTGCCCGGCAAGGATCGCAGCCAGCCCGCCGTCATGCTGATGGCCCACTACGACACCGTGGTCGGATCACCCGGCGCCGCCGACGATTCCACCGGCGTCGGCGCGGTGCTGGAGGCCGTGCGCGCCATCCAGGCGCGCGGCCTGGTCGAACGCGATCTGGTCGTCCTGCTGACCGACGCCGAGGAGCTGGGTCTGGACGGCGCCCGCATCTTCTTCGGCGGCCATCCCTTGCGCGACCGCATCGGCGCCGTGGTCAACCTGGAGGCCCGCGGCGGCGGCGGCCGCGCCGCCATGTTCGAGACCGGACGCGAGGCCGGCCCCACCGTCGACCTGTTCCGCCGCGCCGCCGCCCGCGCCGACGGCGGGACCACCGCCACCTCGCTCGCCGTCTTCATGTACGAGCAGATGCCCAACGGCACCGACTTCACCATCCCCAAGGATCGCGGGATCGGCGGGCTGAACTTCGCCTTCATCGGCCGCCCGGCCCAGTATCATGCCGCCGACGCCACCCCCGCCAACCTCGACCAGGGCGCCTTGCAGCATCTCGGTTCGCAGGCGCTAGAGGCCGCCGACGCCTTGCTGCGCGCGCCCGCCCTGCCCGCCAAGGGACCAAACACCGTCTATGCCGACGTCTTCGGCCGCCTGATGCTCAGCCATTCGACGGCCATGGGCTGGGGCCTGCTGGGCCTGACCGCCCTGCTCGGTGGCTTCGCCGCCTGGCGCGCGCGCGCCGCCACCGGCCTGACCGCCGCACAGGTCGGACGCGGCCTGCTGGACGGGCTGTGGTTCGCGTCCGCCGGACTGGTCCTGGCCCAGGCCGTGCGCCTGCTGGCCGGGCCGATGTCGAGCCGCGCCGCCTCGTCCGAAACCTATTATGTCCTGCTGCGCCGCCTGCCCTGGATGGAGGCGGGCGCCGTCCTGACCATCCTCGCCCTGGCCCTGCTGTTCCTGACCGGGGCGCGCCGGTCACGTCCGCGCGTGATCGCCGGGACCGTGGCCGTCCTGACGCTTCTGACCCTGCTGATCGGCGGCTTCAGCCCGGTCATGCTCGGCGCGGGCCTGATCGCCGCCGCCCTGTCGTTGTGGCCGATCAAGGCCCCCGCCGCCTCAACAGGCTCGACCTGGGGCGGCTGGCTCGGCCTGATCGCCCTCGTCTTCCTGATGGCCTGCGCGGTTCAGGGCGCGGCCCCCGAAGCCGCCCTGCTGTTCGTCTGGCCCGCCCTGCTGGCCGCCACTGCGGCGGCGCTGGCGGCCCTGATCGGCGCCGACCTTACCCGGCCTGTCGCCCTGATCCCTCCCGCCGTCGCCGCTGTTCTCGGCGGCGCCTGGCTGATGGGACTGGGCCATTTCGTCTTCCTCGGCGTCGGCATGGACCTGCCCGGCGCCCTGGCCCTGATCGCCCTGCTGGCCCTGCTGTTCCTGCGACCGCTCGCCCCTCCCGTCGGCGCCGTCCGCCCCGTACTGATCGGCGCCGCCGCCTGCCTGCTCCTCGCCTGCGGCCTCACCGTCGCCGCCCGCTTCGCCGAGCCCACGCCCGCCGTGGCCCAGAGCCTTCCCTGACCCTGCCCTGACGCCCCCCCGCTGGCGAAAAACCCTCCGACCGTCTATCGCAGCCTGATGTCCACCGATCCTGTTCTCGTCACCGGCTCCGCCGGCTTCATCGGCTTCCACACCGCCCAGCGGCTGCTGGCGCGCGGCGAGACCGTCATCGGCCTGGACAACCTCAACGCCTATTACGACCCGGCGCTGAAGCAGGCCCGCCTGGCGCTGCTGCAAAAACATCCGAACTACCAGCACCACACGCTGGATCTTGCCGACCGCGCCGGCGTCGCCGCCCTGTTCGCCGAGCATAAGCCGCGCCGCGTCGTCCACCTCGCCGCCCAGGCCGGAGTCCGCTACAGCCTCGAAGCGCCCGAGACCTATGTGGATTCCAACGTCGTCGGCTTTCTCAGCATCCTAGAGGGCTGCCGCGCGACCAAGGCCGCCAACCTCGTCTTCGCCTCAACCAGTTCGGTCTTCGGCGCCAACGCCGCTCTGCCGTTCTCGGTGCGCGACCCGGCCGACCACCCGCTGACCGTCTATGCGGCGACAAAGCTGGCCAATGAGGCCATGGCCCATTCCTACGCCCACCTGTTCGGCTTCCCGACCACGGGCCTGCGCTTCTTCACCGTCTATGGACCGTGGGGCCGGCCGGACATGGCCCTGTTTAAATTCACCCGCGCCATCCTCAGGGACGAGCCGATCGACGTCTACGGTCAGGGCAAGATGTCGCGCGACTTCACCTATGTGGACGACATCGTCACCGGCGTGATCGCCGCCCTGGACCGCCCCGCCGCGATCGACCCGACCTGGGACGCCAAGGCTCCCAACCCCGCCACCAGCGGCGTCGCCCCCTGGCGCATCCTCAACCTGGGCGCCGGCCGCCCGGTCGCCCTGATGCGCTACATCGAGGTGCTGGAGGAAAAACTGGGTCGCAAGGCCAAGCTGAACCTCATGCCCATGCAGGATGGCGACGTGGCCAATACCGAGGCCGACGTCACCGATACCCTGGCCGCTCTCGACTACGCCCCCTCGACCCCGGTCGAGGACGGCGTCGGCCGCTTCGTCGACTGGTACTGCAACTTCTACCGCGAGAACTGAGGCGCGCAGACGCGCGCCGGCCTCAGAATTCGATTGTATGGAAAGCCCTGGTGGAGCCGAGGGGACGCCAGAAGGTTCGGATTCGTCGGTCATGGGAAGGCTC
>NZ_DAMBRE010000012.1:0-61947 GCF_032055285.1 Brevundimonas sp. | reverse complement strand
AGGAGGCCGACGTCCTGGCCGCCTCGGTGTCGCGCTTCCGCACGGGGCAGGCCGCCGCTCCGGTCGCGTCCAAACCGGCGCCGGCCCGCACGCCGCAGCCGGTGGCCCAGACCGTCGCCGCCCTGCGCAGCACCGGCGGCGCCGCGCGCAAGCCGGCCCTGGCCGTGGTCACGGACGGCTGGGAGGAGTTCTGAATCGCGGATGACGACGGCGGGGGCTGACACGGCCCCCGCTTTCGCCTATATGACCGCTCACATCGTTAGACCGGCGTCCAACGGCGTCGTTTCAAGCGGCGGCCCGGACGGACCGCCGCTTTTGTATTTGGACCTGACCCTTGCGCGCCAAGACCGCTGAAGACCGCGCCCTGCTGGAGATGATCGACCCGGTGGCCGAGAGCCTGGGGCTGGCCGTCGTGCGCGTGCGCCTGATGGGCGGCACCCTGCGTCGCCGCCTGCAGATCATGGCCGAGCGCGTGATCGACAACGACATCTCGGTCGAGGAATGCGCCCGCCTGTCGCGCGCCGTGTCGGAAGTGTTCGACGCCGCCGACCCGATCTCGGGCGAATACCTGCTGGAGGTCTCGTCGCCCGGCATCGACCGGCCGCTGACGCGCCTGATGGATTTCGACCTGTTCGAGGGCTATGAGGCCCGCCTGGAAACCGACCGCATGGTCGAGGGTCGCAAGCGCTTCAAGGGAATCCTGGCCGGCGTCGAGGGCGACAATGTCGCCATCGATCTGGACGGCGAGGAGGACACGGCCCTGATCCCCTTCGAGTGGATCGCGGATGCCAAGCTGGTGCTGACCGACGAGCTGCTGAAGCGGGGCGCGGCCCTGCGCGCGGCGCGCGGCGAACCCGAAGACGACGGCCTGCCGGAAGGCGCGGCCGAAGAAGACGAACAAACCACCCCGACCTCGACCAAGGACAAAGCCTGATGGCCGTCACCGGTATTTCCGCCAACCGTCTCGAACTGCTCTCGATCGCCGACGCCGTCGCGCGTGAGAAGAACATCGACAAGGAAATCGTCATCGAGGCGATCGAGGAGGCGATCCAGAAGGGCGCCAAGTCGCGTTACGGCGCCCATCACGACATCCGCGCCAAGATCGACCACAAGACCGGCGAGCTGTCGCTGACCCGCCACGTCACCATCGTGCCCGACGACTGGCAGCCGGAAGACGAGCTGGAAGAGTTCAACGACAGCGCCATGGTGCGCCTGCGCGACGCCTCCAAGCGCGACCCGGAAGCCGAGGTCGGCAAGGAATACATCGAGGTCCTGCCGCCGTTCGAGTTCGGCCGCGTCCAGACCCAGATGGCTCGCCAGGTCGTGACCGGAAAGGTCCGTGAAGCCGAGCGCGCCAACCAGTACGAAGAGTTCAAGGATCGCGTCGGCGAGATCGTCAACGGCACGGTCAAGCGCGTCGAGTACGGCAACACCATCGTCGACCTGGGTCGCGGCGAAGGCATCATGCGCCGCGATCAGTCGATCCCGCGCGAGGTGTTCAACGTCGGCGACCGCGTCCGCACCTACATCTATGACGTCCGTCCCGACGCCAAGGGCCCGCAGGTCATGCTGTCGCGCGCCCACCCGGGCTTCATGGCCAAGCTGTTCGCCCAGGAAGTGCCGGAAGTCTATGACGGCGTGATCGAGATCCGCGCCGCCGCCCGCGACGCCGGTTCGCGCGCCAAGATGGCCGTCCTGTCGAACGACAGCTCGATCGACCCCGTCGGCGCCTGCGTCGGCATGCGCGGCTCGCGCGTGCAGGCGGTCGTCGCCGAACTGCAGGGCGAGAAGATCGACATCATCCAGTGGAACGACGACGAACCCACCTTCATCGTCAACGCCCTGGCTCCGGCTGAAGTGGCCAAGGTGGTCATGGACGAAGAGGCCGACCGCGTCGAAGTCGTGGTGCCGGACGAACAGCTGTCGCTGGCCATCGGCCGTCGCGGCCAGAACGTGCGTCTGGCCTCGCAACTGACCGGCTGGCAGATCGACATCATCACCGAGACGCAGGACTCGGAACGTCGTCAGAAGGAATTCGCCGAGCGGACCGCCCTGTTCCAGGAAGCCCTGGACGTCGATGAGACCATCGCCCAGCTGCTGGTCACCGAAGGCTTCGCCACGGTCGAGGACCTGGCCTTCGTTGAATCCTACGAAGTCTCGGAGATCGAGGGCTTCGACGAGGAAACCGCCGAAGAACTGCAGACCCGCGCCCGCGAATTCCTGGATCGCAAGGCCGCGGAGCTGGACGCCAAGCGCGTGGCCCTGGGCGTCGAAGACGACGTGCTGAACGTTCCGGGCGTGACCGGCGCCATCGCCGTCGCCCTGGGCGAAGGCGGGGTGAAGACGGTCGAAGACCTGGCCGACTTGGCCACCGACGAAATCCGCGGCGGCTATGAAGTGCGCAACGGCGAGCGCGTGAAGGTCGCCGGCGTGCTGGAAAGCTTCAACCTGTCGCAACAGGACGCCGAGCTGCTGATCCTGCAGGCCCGCGTGGCTGCCGGCTGGATCGACGCCTCGGAACTGCCGCAGGTCGAAGAGCCCGAGGCCGAGTATGAGGAAGAAATCTTCGCCGACGCCGGCGAAGACGGCGCCGAAGAGCCGGTCGAAGGCGTTGATGTCGATGCGGAGGTCTTCGCCGAAGACCTCGAGCCGTCGCAAGACTGATGGGAGCCGCAGCCGTCCATGACCCCGAACGAGGCGCTGATCGATAGAGACCGTCAGGACCTGGTGACCCGCCAGGTTCTCGATGAATCTCGCCTGATCCGCTTCGTGCCGGCGCCGGACGGCTCGGTCGCTCCCGACCTGGCGCGCAAGCTGCCCGGCCGCGGCCTCTGGGTCGCCGCCGACCGCGCCTCGATCGAGACGGCGGTGAAGAAGAACCTGTTCGCCCGCTCGGCCAAGGCGCCGTTGAAACCGGCGACGGACCTGGCCGACATGGTCGAGAAGCTGCTGGTTCGGCGTTGTCTGGACCAGCTGGGTCTTGCCCGGCGCGAAGGCGTGCTTATCTCTGGCTTCGAAAAGAGCGCCGCCGCCATTCGCGGCGGGCGCGCGGCCTGGGTCATTGAGGCGGCGGACGGCTCGGCTGACGGTCGCGGCAAGCTTTTGGCCCTGGCGAAACACCCGTCTCCGGCGCCCAAAATCTGCGGCGCGTTCACGGCGGACGATTTGAGTTTGGCCCTTGGGCTGGAAAATGCGATACACGCCGTCCTGCTGCAAGGCGGGCGAGCCGATCGTTGGACCCTGGAGGTCGAACGACTGGCGGGATTTCGGCCTCTGCGTCCAGAGAGCTGGCGCCGGAATGGCCCCGGCGACGGCGCCGAGGACGACCGGGGCGAGGTCCCGGAACGAGAGCCTGAGGCTTTTGGCGGGCGAGGACCTGTTTCCTGACAAGGAAGCGGGACCACGCCCGGCTATGGGTGTTTGACGAGACGATGGCGGAATTCTCCGCCCCGAGTAAAGCGACCGGATGAGCGACGAAAACGACAAGACCGAAGACGGTAAGACCCCTGCCAACGCGCCTTCTCAGACGGGGCCGCGCGCTCCGCTGAGCCTGAAGCCGCGCGCGGCGGGATCGGTCTCGACCGGCACCGTGAAGCAGAGCTTCAGCCATGGACGGTCCAAGACCGTGGTCGTCGAGACGAAGCGTCGCGCCGGCGCTGCGCCCGGACATCAGCGTCCGCAGGGCTTCGACGTGTCGCGTCCGCGCGCCGAGCAGGGCGGAGCCCAGGCGCCGCGCTCAAACGCGCCGCGTCCGGCCGGCGGAGGCCTGTCGGTCGAGGAGCAGGAAGCGCGACGCCGCGCCATCGCCCTGGCCACCCAGGCCCAGGCCGAGCGTGAACGCGCCGCCGTGGCTGAAAAGGCCGCGCGTGAAGCCGCCCAGCGCGATCAGGCCGCCGCTGCCGAGAAGGCCGCTGAAGCCGCTCGCGCCGAAGCCGCCGCCGCCAAGGCCGCAGCCGACGCCGCCCGCGCCGAAGCCGCCAAGCTGACGGCCGCCGCGCCGGCCAAGCCCGCTGCGCCCAAGATTGAACTGCCGAAGGTCGAGCTGCCCAAGCCGATCGTGCCGGCCCCGACGCCTGCGCCGACCCCGGCTCCGGCCCCGCGTCCGGCCGCCCCCGCGCGTCCGGTGGTCAACTTCGGCCAGCGCGCGCCCAAGATCCCGACCGGCCGCGCGCCGATCGAGCGTCCCGCCTTCGGCGGCCGCTCGGCCCGTGAGCAGGCCATGGGCGACGGCGATCGTCCCCAGTCCGACCGTCCGCAGGCTTCGGAGCGTCCGCAAGGCGGCCGCCCGCAAGGCGATCGTCCGCAGGGCGGCCGTCCGGCCGCCAGCCAGACCGTCCGCTATTCGGCCCTCAACCCGAAACCGGCCCCCGGCGCCGCCCGTCCGGGCGCGGCCCGCACCGGCCCCGGCGGCCGCCCGACTCCGAACCAGCCGCCGGCCACGCCCGATGTGGCCCGTCCCAGCCGCGCGCCCGGCGCCGGCTTCGGCCGTCCGGTCCGTCCCGAGGACGACCGCGACAAGCGCTTCTCGGACGCCGGCAAGGCCGTCAGCCGCACGCGTGGCGAGCCCAAGCGCCGCGAAGGCCGCCTGACCATCCAGTCGGTCGCCGGCGACGGCGACACCGCCGAGCGCATGCGCTCGCTGGCCTCGGTCCGCCGCGCCCGCGAACGCGAGAAGGAAAAACGCAAGGGCGGTTCGACCGATGCGCCGAACCGGCCGCGTGAAGTCGTCATCCCCGACGTCATCACCGTGCAGGAGCTGTCCAACCGGATGGCCGTCCGCGGCGTCGACATCATCAAATTCCTGATGCGTCAGGGCATGATGATGAAGATCAACGACGTGATCGACTCCGACACCGCCGAACTGGTGGCCGAAGAGTTCGGCATGGCCGTCAAGCGCGTGTCGGAATCCGACGTCGAGGAAGGCTTCATCGCCGAGGCCGACGACGAAGGCGCCACCACCCTGCGCGCCCCGGTCGTGGCCATCATGGGCCACGTCGACCACGGCAAGACCTCGCTGCTGGACGCCCTGCGCACGACCGACGTCGCCGGCGGCGAAGCCGGCGGCATCACCCAGCACATCGGCGCCTATCAGGTGCGCCTGGAAGACGGCCAGCGCGTCACCTTCCTGGACACCCCGGGCCACGCCGCCTTCTCGGCGATGCGGGCGCGCGGCGCCAACGTCACCGACATCGTGGTCCTGGTCGTGGCCGCCGACGACGGCGTCATGCCGCAGACGATCGAAGCCATCCGCCACGCCAAGGCCGCCAACGCGCCCCTGATCGTCGCGGTCAACAAGATCGACAAGCCGGACGCCAATGCGCAGAAGGTGGTCAACGAGCTGCTGCAGCACGAAGTCATCGCCGAGAGCCTGGGCGGCGACACCCAGATCATCGAGGTGTCGGCCAAGAACCGCATCAACCTGGACGGCCTGATCAACGCCATCCTGCTGCAGGCCGAGGTCATGGACCTGCGCGCCAACCCGGATCGTTCGGCCGAAGGCGTGGTCATCGAGGCCAAGCTGGACAAGGGCCGCGGCCCGGTCGCCACCGTCCTGGTCAAGCGCGGCACGCTGAAGCGCGGCGACATCGTCGTGGCCGGCTCCGCCTGGGGCAAGGCGCGCGCCCTGCTGGATGAACGCAACGCCCAACTGACCGAAGCCGGTCCTTCCGTCCCAGTCGAGATCCTCGGCCTGTCGGAAGCGCCTTCGCCGGGCGACGTCTTCGCCGTGGTGGAGAGCGAGGCCCGCGCCCGCGAGCTGACGGAATACCGTGAGCGCGTGAAGCGTGAGAAGAGCCAGGTCTCGGGCGGCAGCCTGTCGCTGGCCGACATGATGGCCAAGCTCGGATCGAAGAAGATCAATGAGCTGCCGGTCGTCATCAAGTCCGACGTCCAGGGCTCGGGCGAAGCCATCTCGGCCTCGCTGGAGAAGATGGGCAACGACGAGGTGCGTGCACGCGTCGTCTATTCGGGCGCCGGCGGCATCACCGAGAGCGACGTCAACCTGGCCAAGTCGGCCGGGGCGCCGATCCTCGGCTTCAACGTCCGTGCGTCCAAGCAGGCGCGCGAACTGGCCGACCGTGAAGGCGTCGAGATCCGCTACTACTCGATCATCTACGACCTGCTGGACGACATGAAGGGCGTGCTCTCGGGCATGCTGGCGCCGCTCCAGCGCGAAACCTTCCTCGGCAACGCCAAGGTGCTGCAGGTCTTCGACATCACCAAGGTCGGCAAGATCGCCGGCTGCCGGGTGTCGGAAGGCGTGGTCCGCAAGGGCGCGCGCGTCCGCATCATCCGCGACGACGTGGTGGTGCTGGAACTGGGCGTGCTCAACACGCTCAAGCGCTTCAAGGACGAGGTCAACGAGGTGCCCTCGGGCCAGGAGTGCGGCATGCAGTTCCAGGGCTTCCAGGACATCAAGGAAGGCGACTACATCGAGTGCTTCACCGTCGAAGAGGTCAAGCGCACCCTGGACTAGGGTTCGCCGGACTGACGAAGGCCTCAGGGGCGCGGTTTCGAAAGAGACCGCGCCCCTTGTCTTTTCTGGGCGAGGGTTCACGGCGAGGGCCGATGCCGTTACGGTCCGCCGGTCGCCGGGGGGCGTGTTCCATCGACGGGGTCGCCATGCGCCGCCACATCCTGATTTCGCTTCTTCTGGCCGCCTCCGCCGCGGCGGGGCCGGCCATGGCCGACACCCGCTTCCTGGCCTTTGACGCGCGCGATCGCACGACCCAGGCCCTGACGCGCGGCGTGACCCTGGAAGTCGAACGCGGTCTGTTCGGGGCGACGGCGGTGCGCAACCTCTTCTCCAGCACCTCGCGCGGGTCGGCGCGTTTCACGCCGGGCGGCCCCGACGCCGTGCGCCGCGCCCTGCCGGCGGGGGCGAGCGAGAGCGGGGTCTACGCCATCGTGCAGGAGGGCGACGGGCGCGGCCTGTCGCGCGCCCTCTGCCCCGGGGCCGACGAAGCCTGGGTCGTGGTGGGCCGGGTCAAGGCGGGGCGTCCCATGACCATGCACGCCGTCGGCCGCTGGAGCGACGGCCAGTTCCGCCACTGCGTCCAGCTGAACTACGACTATCGGGGCGAATGGGCGACGCAGCAGGGCGCCAGCCCGGCGCGGGACGCCCCCGTGGCCTACGGGCCGGGCTGAGGCTCTTGGGGCGGTGGCGTTGGGGCGGTTTCTGATTGCGGCCCTGATCGGCCTGCTCGCCGCCCTGTGGACCCTGACCCGACCCGGCGATCCCGACCTCTATCCGGCGCGGTCGGACGAGCCGGGCGTGACCCTCTATCTGCTCGACAACGGCTTCCACACCGACCTGGCCGTGCCGCGCGCCGCCCTGATGGACGGGGGAGGGGCGCTGGCCGAGGCGACGGCGGGGCTCGCCCCTGGCGACTGGGTGCTGGTCGGCTGGGGCGATGCGACCTTCTATGTGGATCAGAGCCCGATCCCGGGGCGGCTGGCCGACGGGGCGCGGGCCTTCTTCAGACCGGGGAACGCCTCGGTCGTGATGCTGGACCCGGAGGCGCGCGATCCGGTGCGGCGGTTCGACGCCGCAGACCGCCAGGCGCTGCGGTTGTCGTCAGCGGGCATGGCGGCCTTGCGGGCGCGGATCGAGGCGTCGCTGGCGCTTGATGCGGCCGGGCGTCCGATCCTGGCGTCGGCGCGGCCCGGCGATGACGCCCGCTTTTTCAAGAGCCGCGAGACCTTCTGGATCGGCCACCTGTGCAACCACTGGACGGCGGAGCTGCTGTCGGCGGCGGGGCTGCCGGTTCGGCCTTTCCGCGCCGTCACCTCGGGCGAGGTGATGCGAACGGCGGCCCGCGCCGAGCAAGGCGCCGCCAAGCTGGACTTGAAGCCCGTCCGCGACTAGACCGCGCCCTTCGCTTTTTCAGCCGGCGTCCGATCCCCGGCGAGCGATGAAGGAGGCGCGCCATGAGCCGCAAGCAACATACCCGCAACGCCACCGGACCCCAGGGCCCGTCGCAGCGCCAGCTGCGCGCCGGCGAACTGATCCGTCACGCCCTGGTGGACGTGCTGCGCGAGCAGGAGATCCACGACGAGGCCCTGCTGGGCGTGTCGATCACCGTAACCGAGGTGCGTTTGTCGCCGGACCTGAAGCACGCCACCTGCTTCGTCGAGCCCCTGGGCGCCGGCGTCGAGGCGGCGGTGACCGCAGGTCATGAGAGCGAGATCATCAAGGCGCTGAACGCCCACGCCAAGTTCCTGCGCGGCCAGCTGGGCCGCCACATCGACATGAAGTTCACGCCTGATCTGCGCTTCCGTCACGACGAGAGCTTCGACGCGGCCAGCCATATTGATCGCCTGTTCGACGACCCGCGCGTCCGCGCCGACGTGGCGCGCGCCGACGAACAGGACGAAGACTGACCCATGGCGCGTCGCAAGAAGGGCGAGATCGTCAACGGCTGGGTCTGCCTGGACAAGCCGTACGAGATGGGCTCGACCGAGGCGGTGACCAAGATCCGTCGCCTGTTCGACGCTCAGAAGGCGGGCCATGCCGGAACGCTGGACCCCCTGGCCTCGGGCATCCTGCCCATCGCCCTGGGCGAGGCGACCAAGACGGTGCCCTTCATGATGGACGCCGAGAAGGTCTATCGCTTCACCATCCACTGGGGCATCTCCACCGACAGCATCGACCGCGAGGGCGAGATCATCGCTCGCTCGGACGTCCGCCCCTCGGTCGAGGCGGTCAAGGCGGCCCTGCCGAATTTCGTCGGCGAGATCGATCAGGCGCCGCCGCAGTTCTCGGCCATCCGCGTCAACGGCGAGCGCGCCTATGATCTGGCGCGCGACGGGGTGCAGTTCGAGCTGGAAACCCGCAAGGTCGTGATCCACGAGGCCGCGGTGACCGACGCCCCGGACGCCGATCACGTCGAGATCACCATGAGGACGGGCAAGGGCGTCTATGTCCGCTCTCTGGCGCGCGACCTGGCCGCCATGCTGGGCGCCGAAGGGCATGTTTCGGCCCTGCGTCGCGAGCGGGTGGGGCCGTTCTCGACCGAGAACGCCGTCACTCTGGATTTTCTCGTCGATCTGGCGCATAAGGGCGCCGCCTTGGAAGGCCTGCTGCCCGTTTCGACCGCTCTGGACGACATCCCGGATCTGGCCGTTTCGGAACAGGACGCCTTCTCGCTGAGGCAGGGACGGCCGATCGTTCTGCTCCCCCGTCAGGTTGAAACCTTGAAGAGCCAGCTATCCGCCGGTTCGCGCACGGTGTCGGCCTTCGTGGGAGAGACCCTGGTCGCGCTCTGCACCCTGCGGGCCGGTCGGCTTGAACCCGACCGCGTTTTCAATCTCCCCTAGCGTTCGTTTTCGAGCGGCGCGACAGGGCTCCAACATGGAGACTCTCGATGTCGATTACGGCTCAACGCAAGAGCGAAGTCATCGCTGACAACGCTCGTTCGGCTGCAGACACCGGCTCGGCCGAGGTCCAGGTCGCGATCCTCTCGGAACGCATCGCCAACCTGACCGAGCACTTCAAGACCCACAAGAAAGACAACCACTCGCGTCGCGGCCTTCTGAAGATGGTCTCGCAGCGTCGTCGTCTTCTTGACCACCTGACCAAGGTTGATCGCGAGCGTTACACCGCTCTGATCACCAAGCTGGGCCTGCGTCGCTAAGGCGGCCGACCGGCAGCGGAAAGATTTCTCGAGGCGCGGGCGGACACGTCCGCGCCTCGTTCCGCACCTAGAGCATTTCCTGTCGGAGCGGCTGTCGTTCGCTTCCGGAACTGCTGACAGTGAGCTTCCTGCGCGCCGCAGGTCTTTAACGGCGCAGACGCGAGGGCCAGGACGGTCCTTGCTCCATCCGCCCGGACGCGATGGCGCGACCGGGTTTTCGGAGACCGAGGGACGGAACAGCCCGAGGCTCCACACACCCCCGCCGGGAATACGCCCGCGGGAGACGAAAGAAGAAAAATGTTCGATATCAAACGCAAGACGATCGAGTGGGCCGGCCGCCCGCTGACGCTGGAAACCGGCCGCATCGCCCGTCAGGCTGACGGCGCCGTGCTGGCGACCTACGGCGAGACCGTGGTCCTGGCCACCGTCGTCTACGGCCGCGCGCCCAAACCGGGCCTGGACTTCTTCCCGCTGACCGTCAACTACCAGGAAAAGACCTTCGCCGCCGGCAAGATCCCGGGCGGCTATTTCAAGCGTGAAGGCCGTCCGAGCGAGAAAGAGACCCTGGTCTCGCGCCTGATCGACCGTCCGATCCGCCCCCTGTTCGTCAAGGGCTTCAAGAACGAGACCCAGGTCGTCGTCACCGTGCTGCAGCACGACATGGAGAACGACCCGGACGTCCTGGGCATGGTCGCCGCCTCGGCCGCCCTGACCATCTCGGGCGTGCCCTTCATGGGCCCGATCGGCGCCGCGCGCGTCGGCCTGATCGACGGCGAGCTGGTGCTGAACCCGGCCATCGACCAGATGGGCGAAAGCGCCCTGGACCTGGTCGTCGCCGGTACGCAAGACGCCCTGATGATGGTCGAATCCGAAGCCAAGGAGCTGTCGGAAGAGAAGATGCTCGAGGCCCTGATGTTCGCACACGCGGGCATGCAGCCGGTGATCGACGCCATCATCGACCTGGCCGAGCACGCCGCCAAGGAGCCGTTCGACTTCCAGGCCGAGGATCACTCGGACGTCGTCGCCTCGATCAAGAAGCTGGTCGGCGAGGACATCAAGGCCGCCTACGCCCATCCGGGCAAGTATGACCGCCGCTCGGGCGTCGACGCGGCCAAGAAGACCGCCGCCGCCGCTCTGGTGAAGACCGACGAGAACCCCGAGGGCGTCGACAGCTCCAAGTTCTCGGCCGCCTTCAAGGAATGCGAAGCCGACGTCCTGCGTCGCGACATCATCGAGAACGCCCACCGCGTCGACGGCCGCGCCCTGGACAAGGTCCGCGCCATCGTCTCGGAAGTCGGCGTCCTGCCGCGCACCCACGGTTCGTCGCTGTTCACGCGCGGCGAAACCCAGGCCCTGGTCGTCGCCACGCTGGGCACCGGCGAGGACGAGCAGTACATCGACAGCCTGCAGGGCACGTACAAAGAGTCCTTCCTGCTGCACTACAACTTCCCCCCCTATTCGGTGGGTGAAGCCGGCCGCATGGGTTCGCCCGGCCGTCGCGAAATCGGTCACGGCAAGCTGGCCTGGCGCGCCATCCGTCCGATGCTGCCGACCAAGGAAGACTTCCCCTACACCATCCGTCTGGTCTCCGAGATCACCGAGTCCAACGGCTCGTCCTCGATGGCCACGGTCTGCGGTTCGTCGCTGGCCCTGATGGACGCCGGCGTGCCGCTGGTCCGTCCGGTCTCGGGCATCGCCATGGGTCTGATCCTGGAGCCGTCGGGCGAGTTCGCCATCCTGTCGGACATCCTGGGTGACGAAGACCACCTGGGCGACATGGACTTCAAGGTCGCGGGCACCTCGGAAGGCATCACCAGCCTTCAGATGGACATCAAGGTCGCCGGCATCACCAAGGAGATCATGGAGCAGGCCCTGACGCAGGCTTCGGCCGGTCGTCTGCACATCCTCGACGAAATGTCGAAGGCCATGGACGCCCCGCGCGCCGAGCTGGGCGAGCACGCGCCGAAGATCGAAACCATCAAGATCCCGGTCGACAAGATCCGTGAAGTGATCGGTTCGGGCGGCAAGGTCATCCGCGAGATCGTCGAGAAGACGGGCGCCAAGATCGACATCGGCGATGACGGCACCATCAAGGTCGCCGCCAACGACCAGGAGAAGATCGACGCCGCCAAGAACTGGATCAACTCCATCGCCGCTGAGCCGGAAATGGGCGCGATCTATACCGGCAAGGTGGTCAAGGTCGTCGACTTCGGCGCCTTCGTGAACTTCTTCGGCGCCAAGGACGGTCTGGTTCACGTGTCTCAGATCGCTCTGGAACGCGTCGCCAACCCGGCCGACGTCCTGTCGGAAGGCCAGGAGGTCAAGGTCAAGTTCCTGGGCTTCGACGACCGCGGCAAGACCAAGCTGTCGATGAAGGTCGTGGACCAGGCCACGGGCGAGGACATCACCGACAAGATCAACGCCGAGCGCGCTGAACGCGGTGAAGCCCCGCTGTCGGAAGACACTGGCGGCCGTCCCAAGGGCGACCGCAACGGCGGCGACCGCGGCCGTCGCCGTCGCGACTAAGACTTGCGGTTGAAATGAAGAAGGCCCCGCTGGAAACAGCGGGGTCTTTTTTTTAGGGCGCTATCGCCCGCGACGCGGTCGCGGGCTGCTTCAGCGCTGTTTCTCCCTCCCCTTCATGGGGAGGGTGGCTGACGCGAAGCGGCAGACGGGTGGGGGCGCTTCGGCAGTTCAAGCGCGGCACCTTGTATCGCCACGCCCACTCCACCCGGTCGCTGCGCGACCACCCTCCCCATGAAGGGGAGGGAGAAGGTCAGCCCGCGCATTCCTTCGGTTTCGTCTCGTCGGCGCCGTACATGGCGCACGACCGGTCGATCTCGCCCTGGATCATGGCGCAGGGGTTGGCGCTGTTGCAGGGCGGGCGGGTCGCGGGACTGACGGCGATGCAGCGCTCGACCAGGCGTTTGGCGCGGGCCTCGCCGATCTCGGCCAGGCAGGAGCCGGGTTCGCCGACGGGCGTGACGACGGGCGTGGCCGCCGGCGCCTCGGGTTCCGGCGCGACGGCTTCCGGCTTGGGTTCGGTCTTGGGTTTGGGCGGGGCGACGGGCGCGGCCTTGTACGGCACGGCGTCGATCGGTTCCTGTGACAGCCTGGTGTCGACGCCGGCGGGCGGCGCCTCGGCGGGCGCGGGCTGAGGCTGGCCGCAAGCGGCGAGCGACAGGGCCAGGAAAGCGGCGAGGGCGGGGCGCATGAGGCAGTCTCCGTTCGCAGAAGACCGCACCATGCCTTGATCGGCCCTCGCGGCCTAGTCCTCGATAATCAGCGGCCGAGGGCAGCCCGTTGCAGGGCGAACAGTTCGCCGCAGCCGATCCCGGCCAGTTCGAACAGGCGGTCGAACTCGGGACGCGAGAAGCCGCGCTTCTCGCCCGTGGCCTGGATCTCGACGATGCCGCCGGCGCCGGTCAGGACGAAGTTGGAATCGGCCTCGGCGGTGGAATCTTCCTCATAGTCGAGGTCCAGCACCGGCAGGTCGTGGAAGATGCCGCAGGAGACGGCCGCAACCTGATCGATGATCGGATTGGTCTTCAGCACGCCTTCGTCGGTCAGGTAGTTGAGGGCCGAAGACATGGCCACCCAGGCGCCGGTGATGGAGGCGGTGCGGGTGCCGCCGTCGGCCTGGATGACGTCGCAGTCGATCAGGACCTGACGCTCGCCGAGCGCCTTGAGGTCGACCACGGCGCGCAGGCTGCGGCCGATCAGGCGCTGGATTTCCTGGGTGCGGCCCGACTGCTTGCCGGCGGCGGCTTCGCGGCGGCCGCGGGTGTGGGTGGCGCGGGGCAGCATGCCGTACTCGGCGGTGACCCAGCCCTGGCCGGTGTTGCGCATCCAGCCCGGCACCTTTTCCTCGACCGAGGCGGTGCACAGGACCTTGGTGTGGCCGAACGTGACCAGGCACGAGCCCTCGGCGTAGCGGTTGACGCCGGTCTCCAGCGTGACGGCGCGGAGTTGTTCGGGGGTGCGTTCAGACGGGCGCATGGGATTTCCTTGGAACCTGGATGGCGCGTGCTTATCCTGAAAGCGTGAGCCTGTATGCCCCCCATCCGTCGCCGTTCGGAAGCGCCCCCGCTGGCCTGGGGACGCTGGACGCCCGTGCGCGTGACATCTTCCGTCGCATCGTCGAGACCTATCTGGAGACGGGCGAGCCGGTCGGGTCGCGCACCATTTCGCGTGGCGGGCTGGCCCTGTCGCCGGCCTCGATCCGCAACACCATGCATGACCTGACGCTGGCGGGCCTGCTGGCCTCGCCGCATGCGTCGGCGGGGCGGGTGCCGACCCACGCGGGTCTGCGCCTGTTCGTCGACGGTCTTCTGGAGGTCGGCGACATCGGTCAGGACGAGCGGCGCGAGATCGACGCGCGGCTGGCGGGCAAGGGGCGCAATTTCGAAGAGGCGTTGGACGCCGCCAGCAACCTGTTGTCCGGTCTGGCCGGCGGCGCCGGCATTGTCGCCAGCCCGGTGCGGGACGCGGGCGTGAAGCACGTCGAGTTCGTGGCCCTGGGCCATGATCAGGCCCTGGCGGTGCTGGTCGGCGACGACGGCACGGTCGAGAACCGGCTGATGCCCCTGTCGGCGGGAGTGACGCCCTCGACGCTGTCCGAGGCCTCCAACTTCCTCAACGCCCGGCTGAAGGGCCGCCCCCTGGCCGAGGCGCGCACCGAGATGAGCGCCGAACTGGACGCCGCCCGGCATGAACTGAACGCCGCCGCCGCCCGTCTGGTCGAGGACGGTCTGGCGGCCTGGTCCGGTGGGGGCGAGCGCGACCGGGCCCTGATCGTGCGCGGCCGCGCCAACCTGTTGCAGGACGCGCAAGCCGTCGAGGATCTGGAGCGGGTCCGCGTCCTGTTCGACGATCTGGAGCAGAAGGAACAGCTGATCGGCCTGCTGGACGGGGTCGGCGCGGCGCAAGGCGTGCGCATCTTCATCGGCGCCGAAACACGCTTGTTTTCGCTTTCGGGTTCCGCCGTGATCGCGGCGCCCTATATGACGGGTCGGCAGCGGATGCTGGGCGCCATCGGCGTCATCGGCCCTGCAAGACTGAACTATGCCCGTGTCATCCCGTTGGTGGACTATACCGCCCGGGTGCTGGGCCGGATTCTGGACGGACAAGAGACGTGAACGACATCAACGACGAGACCCGGGACCAACTCGAGCAGGACATGGGAGAGGCCGCCATCGACGCCGCGCAGGAAGCCGCCGAAGACGGCGACATGGCCGTGGTCGACGCCCTGATCGCCGAGCGCGACCAGTGGAAGGACCGCGCCCTGCGCGCCGTGGCCGACGCCGAGAACATCAAGCGCCGCGCCGAAACGCAACAGAACGACGCCCGGGCCTACGCCATCCAGCGCTTCGCCAAGGACCTGCTGAGCGTGGCCGACACCCTGGAGCGCGGCTTGCTGTCGGCGCCAAAGGACGCCGAGGGCCCCGCCGCCGCCATGGTCACGGGCCTGGAGCTGACCCAGAAGTCCCTGCTGTCGGCCTTTGAGTCCAACGGCCTGACGCGCGTCGCGCCCGAGCCGGGCGAGGCCTTCGACCCGCACCTGCATCAGGCGGTGATGGAGCAGCCCTCGGACAGCGTGCCCGGCGGCACGGTGATCCAGACCCTGCAACCGGGCTACGCCCTGTTCGGCCGCACCGTCCGCGCCGCCATGGTGGCGGTCGCCGCCAAGGGGTCGGGCCCGAGCGGCGGCGCCTATTCGGAAGCCAATACGACCGGCGGGAATTTCGACGCCAAGGCGTGATGAGTCTTTAAGCTGAAACGACGACGGCCCGGCGCAGACGCTCCGGGCCGTTTTCAATGGCTCTGAGCCTCCCCCTCGAGGGGGAAGGGAGGTTATTTCAAGCGGGCCTCGAAAAACGCCAGCAGGCGTCGCCAGCCGTCCTTCGCGTCCGCCTCGCGATAGCTGGCGCGGTAGTCGGCGTGGAAGCCGTGCGGGGCGTCGTCGTAGAGGATGATCTGGCTGTCGGTCTTGCCGGCGGCAGTCAGGGCCGCGCGCATGGCCTCGACGCTGGCGACCGGGATGCCGCCGTCCTGACCGCCGTAGAGGCCGAGCACCGGGGCTTTGAGATCGGCCGCCAGGTCGACCGGCCAGGGGCGGCCCGCCGTCTTCTGCTCGTCAGTGGCCGTGGCGGCGGGGGCCAGACGGCCGTACCAGGCCACTCCGGCGTCGAGGACGGCGAAGCGGGCGCAGGCCTGCCACACCACCTTGCCGCCCCAACAGTAGCCGGTGATCCCGACCTTGTCCGGGTTGGCCCAGGCTTGCAGGCCGATCCACTCCAGGGTCGCGCCCACGTCGCCCATGACCTGTTCGTATCCGGCGGCCCCGACGATGGCCATGATGGCCGACATGTCGCTGAGCGGGGCCGGGTCGGCCTTGCGCACGAAGAAGGCCGGGGCGACGGCGGCGTAGCCGGCCTTGGCCAGGCGGCGGCAGATGTCGCGGATGTATTCGTGCACGCCGAAGATCTCGGACACGACGATGACGACGGGGAAGGGGCCTTCGCCCTCGGGCCGGGCCACATAGGCAGGCAGTTCGAAGCCGTCGGGCGCCGGGAAGGAGACGGTGTGGGCGATCAGGCCGGCGCCGTCAGTGGTCACGGGGCTGGCCGACTGGCTAAGGGCGGCGGGGGCGTAGGCGGCGAAGGCGACGCCCCCGAGGGCCGCGACCCCCAGGCTGCGGCGGCTGGGGGCGATCTGGTCGGGGCTCAGGCCCTCGGGCCGGGTGATCAGGGTCATCGCGTGTCTCCGCCTGTTTGAGGGCGCGACTGTGACCCGGCTTTCAGTCTCACGTCGAGTCCCGATCAGCGCGCCCGGCGCAGGGTCAGATTGATGCGCCCGCCGCCGGGCACCAGTTGTGAAGAACCCGCCAGAAGCCGGTCGATCCCGTGCCGGGCCAGCCGGGCGGGTCCGGTCAGGGCGCAGA
This sequence comes from Brevundimonas sp., assembly GCF_032055285.1. GTDB lineage: Bacteria > Pseudomonadota > Alphaproteobacteria > Caulobacterales > Caulobacteraceae > Brevundimonas. The sequence goes on along the minus strand of NZ_DAMBRE010000012.1, from coordinate 45,369 downwards.
CATCGCCCGAGGCCAGCTTCAGGCTCTGGGTCCTGCCGCCCTCGGCGGGGCCTATGCGGAAGACCGCCGTATCCCCCAGCGACACCGACAGGACCGGGGCGGTCAGGTCAGCCTCGTCGCGATCTTGATGCAGGCCCATCTTCGCCTCATGGCGATAGAGGTTGACCAGACAGGCGTCGGGCGGGGCGGGCCAGCCGGTCAGGTTGTCCCACAGGTCGAGCAGGGCTTGCGGCATCGGCGGCCAGGGCTGGTCAGTGAGCGGATGCGTCGGCTGATAGCGATAGCCCGCTCGATCCGAGACCCAGGCCAGCGGCCCCATCCCTGTCATCTCGACCGAAAAGGGCCGCCCGCCCGGAGTGGTCGGGCGATAGAAGGGGGCCGTTTCCGCCGCCGCCAGCACCTGATCCAGCAGGGCCCTCTGCGCCGCCGCGTCGAGCGCGCCCGGCCACAGGCGAAAGCCGGGCAGGCCGGTCGGGGTTTCGCGAAAGACGGGGCGGTTCATGGCCCTCACTTAAGACCCTTCTCCCGATGGGAGAAGGTGGCCGAAGGGCCGGATGAGGGTTCCCGCTGTCCATCGGCGCAAGCCGTCGCAAGGCCCATCGCCACGGCTTTCGCCGACTGACACCTTCGCCCCTCACCCTTTCGCCGCACGGATCGCCTTCGGCTCTCCGAGGCTCAAGCCCTCTCCCACCGGGAGAGGGTCCATGCGAGGAAACTCAACCGAATCCGGTCCGAACCGCACGAAACCCTTGCAGCCCCTGCGGTCTTTCCCATATCCGGGCCAGTCTGGAAGAAACCCCGAAGTTGCTGGGGCTTTCGACCGCAACCATTCAACCCGCCCGACCGGACGACCGGAACGGCTTTCAGCCCAACTGGGGGCGGTCACGCGCGGCGCTTTTCGAAGGCCGCCGCATCGCCCGCCGCAAGGAGTGAAAAGACAAGCTCATGGCCAAGATTATCGGCATCGACCTCGGCACGACCAACTCGTGCGTCGCCGTCATGGACGGCAAGAACCCCAAGGTCATCGAGAACGCCGAAGGCAACCGCACGACCCCGTCCGTCGTGGCGATCCAGGACAGCGGCGAAGTGCTCGTCGGCCAGCCTGCGCGTCGCCAGGCGGTGACGAACCCGACCAACACCTTCTTCGCCATCAAGCGCCTGATCGGCCGCAATTTCGATGACCCGGTGGTGGCCAAGGACAAGGGCATGGTGCCCTACGAGATCGTCAAGGGCCCGAACGGCGACGCCTGGGTGCGCGCCCACGGCAAGGACTATTCGCCCCAGCAGGTCTCGGCCTTCACCCTCGGCAAGATGAAGGAGGCCGCAGAGGCCTACCTCGGCGAGACCGTGACCCAGGCCGTCATCACCGTTCCGGCCTATTTCAACGACGCCCAGCGTCAGGCGACCAAGGACGCCGGCAAGATCGCCGGCCTGGAAGTCCTGCGCATCATCAACGAGCCGACCGCGGCCGCCCTGGCCTATGGCCTGGAGAAGAACGACGGTCAGAAGATCGCCGTCTATGACCTGGGCGGCGGCACGTTCGACGTCTCGATCCTGGAGATCGGCGACGGCGTCTTCGAGGTGAAGTCGACCAACGGCGACACCTTCCTGGGCGGTGAGGACTTCGACCTGCGTCTGGTCGACTACCTGGCCGACGAGTTCAAGAAGGAGCAGAGCGTCGATCTGCGGACCGACAAGCTGGCCCTGCAGCGCCTGAAGGAAGAGGCCGAGAAGGCCAAGAAGGAGCTGTCCTCGACGTCGCAGTACGAGGTCAACCTGCCCTTCATCACCATGAACGCCTCGGGCCCGCTGCACCTGAACATCAAGCTGTCGCGCGCCAAGCTGGAAGCCCTGGTCGACGACCTGATCCAGCGCACGATCGAGCCCTGCAAGAAGGCCCTGGCCGACGCCGGTCTGAAGGCCGGCGACATCGACGAAGTCGTCCTGGTCGGCGGCATGACCCGCATGCCCAAGGTCGTGGAAGCCGTGAAGGCCTTCTTCGGCAAGGAGCCGCACAAGGGCGTCAACCCTGACGAAGTCGTGGCCCTGGGCGCCGCCGTTCAGGCCGGCGTGCTGCAAGGCGACGTCAAGGACGTGCTGCTGCTGGACGTGACCCCGCTGACCCTGGGCATCGAAACCCTGGGCGGCGTCTTCACCCCGCTGATCGAGCGCAACACCACCATCCCGACCAAGAAGAGCCAGGTCTTCTCGACCGCCGACGACAACCAGTCGGCCGTGACGATCCGGGTCTTCCAGGGCGAGCGCCCGATGGCCGCCGACAACAAGGTCCTGGGTCAGTTCGACCTGATGGGCATTCCGCCGGCGCCGCGCGGCATGCCGCAGATCGAGGTCGCCTTCGACATCGACGCCAACGGCATCGTCCACGTCACCGCCAAGGACAAGGCGACCAACAAGGAGCAGTCGATCCGCATCCAGGCCAACGGCGGCCTGTCGGACGCGGACATCGACAAGATGGTCAAGGAAGCCGAAGCCAACGCCGCCGCCGACAAGGTCCGCAAGGAGCTGGTCGAGGCCCAGAACGGCGCCGACAGCCTGGTCCATTCGACCGAGAAGGCCCTGTCGGAACACGGCGACAAGATCGACGACGCGACCAAGGCAAGCATCCAGTCGGCCCTGGACGACCTGAAGTCGGCCAAGGAAGGTTCGGACCCGGAAGTCATCCGCGAGAAGACCAACACCCTGGCCCAGGCCTCGATGAAGCTGGGCGAGGCCATGTACGCCGCCCAGCAGGGCGCCGGTGAAGACGGCGCGTCGGAGGCTCCGGCCGACGACGGCGTGGTCGACGCCGAGTTCGAGGAAGTCTCGGACGCCGACGACGACAAGAAGAACGCGTAACGAAACGCGACTGAAGACGACCGGCCCCGCTTGCCAGACGGCAGGCGGGGCCGTTTCATAAAACTTGCATCATTCGACCGGGCGCCCATGTCAGCAGACATGACCGCCGGGTCATCCGCGAACGCACGATCTCCGGCTCAACAGGGACGGCGGGCGCGATGGGAAAGTAAGAGGACGAACGCCTGATGGCGCAGCGTGACTATTACGAAATTCTGGGGGTCGAGCGGACCATCGACGCGGCGGGCCTGAAATCGGCCTATCGCAAGCTGGCCATGATCCACCACCCGGACCGCAACGGCGGCTCGGAGGAATCCCTCGCCCAGTTCAAGGAGATCTCCGAGGCCTATACGGTGCTGTCGGACGATCAGAAGCGCGCGGCCTATGACCGGTTCGGTCATGCGGGCGTGAACGGCGGCGCCGGCGGCGGCGACCCGTTCGGACGCGGCGGGGGGCAGGGCTTCCACGACATCAACGACATCTTCTCCCAGGTCTTCGGCGACGCCTTCGGCGACGCGTTCGGCGGCCGGGGCGGGCGTCAGCAGCAGGGCGGTCCGCGTCGCGGCTCGGACCTGCGCTACGACCTCGAGATCACGCTGGAGCAGGCCTACAAGGGCGCCGAGGTCGAGATTTCGGTCCCCACCACCATGACCTGCGAGGTCTGCGACGGTTCGGGCGCCAAGGCCGGGACCAAGCCCAGCATCTGCTCCACCTGCGGCGGCGCCGGGCGCGTGCGTCAGGCCAACGGCTTCTTCCAGGTCGAACGCACCTGCCCCCGCTGTGGCGGCTCGGGCGAGATGATCGCCGACCCCTGCGGGACCTGTCACGGCCACGGCCAGGTCCGCAAGAACCGCCAGCTCAGCCTCAAGATCCCGGCCGGCGTCGACGACGGCTCGCGCATCCGCCTGTCGGGCGAGGGCGAGGCCGGTCAGCGCGGCGGCCCGCGCGGCGACCTCTATGTCTTCCTGTCGGTGCACGATCACGAACTGTTCGAGCGCGACAACCTGGACCTGCTGGTCACGGTGCCGGTGCCGATGACGGTGGCGGCGCTGGGCGGCGTGGTCGACGCCCCCTGCCTGGTGTCCGAGGCCTGCGACGGCAAGTGCAAGGCCACGGTCGAGGTGCCGGCCGGCGCCCAGACGGGCAAGACCGTCCGCATCAAGGGCAAGGGCATGCCCCACCTGAACGGTCGCCAGCGCGGCGACCTGGTGGTCGAGCTGTTCGTCGAGACCCCGACGGATCTGACCCCGCGTCAGAAGGAGCTGATGCAGGAACTGGCCGCCTCGTTCGGCGAGAGCCAGAACCCGCGCAACACCAGCTTCGCCGGCAAGGCCAAGCGTTTCTGGGCCGACATCCTGGGCGGCGACGCCGATACTCCGAAAGAAACCGCGTGAGCGACATCTTCCACGCCGGCATCTCCGGCGCCCGGGGCCGCATGGGCCGCGCCGTTTCACAGGTTCTGGACGCCCGTGAGGACGTGGTGGTCGCCGCCCGTTTCGATCGCGGTGAGACGCCCGACCTGAACCTGTGCGACGTCGTGATCGACTTTTCGACGCCGGAGGCCTCGGTCGATCTGGCCCGGGCCTGCGCCGAGCGCGGCGGTCCGGCCCTGGTCATCGGCTCCACCGGCCTGTCGCCGGAACAGGATGCGGCGCTGGAGGCGGCGGCGGAGAAGATCGCCATCGTCCGCAGCGGCAACTTCTCTCTGGGCCTCAACATCCTGATCGGTCTGGTCGAGCACGCGGCCCAGCGACTGGACGGGCGCGATTGGGACATCGAGGTGCTGGAGACCCATCACCGGCGCAAGGTGGACGCCCCTTCGGGCACAGCCTTGATGCTGGGGGAGGCCGCCGCCAACGGCCGGGGTCGTGATCTGGAAGACCTGAAAACCGCCCCCTATGACGGCATCACCGGCCCGCGCGAGCCGGGCAAGATCGGCTTTGCGTCTTTGCGCGCCGGCGGCGTCATCGGCGAGCATACGGTCCTGTTCGGGTCGGACGACGAACTGCTGACCCTGTCGCACTCGGCCATCGACCGGTCGCTGTTCGCCAAGGGCGCGGTGGCCGCGGCCGCCTGGGTGCGCAATCGCCGCCCCGGCCTCTATGACATGCAGGACGTGCTGGGCTTCCGTCAGGCCTGACAGGCATGACCCGTGACGGCGCCAGCTACGGCATGACCCTGCGGGTTGCGTCGGCCCTCAGCTTCTCCCTGATGTACGCCCTGATGAAATGGGCGGCGACGCTGGAGCCTGTCTCGGCGGGTGAGATGGTCTTCTACCGTTCGATCTTCGGCCTGCCGGTCGTGCTGTTCTGGGTTCTGAACAGCGGCGGCGGGTGGGCGGCGATCTCGACCCGGCGGCCCCTGGTGCATCTGTGGCGCTGCGCGCTGGGGGTGACGGGCATCCTGCTGATCTTTCAGGGGTTGCGGCTTCTGCCCCTGGCCGACGCCACCACCATCGGCTTCACGGCGCCCATCTTCGCCACCCTGCTGTCCATCCTCGTCCTGAAGGAAAAGGTCGGGCGCCATCGCTGGACGGCGGTGGTCGTGGGCTTCCTCGGGGTTCTGGTCATGGTGCGGCCCGGCGCCGAGGGGGCGCCGCCGCTGACCGGATTGCTGTTCGCGCTCGGCGGCGCCTTCGTGGCCGCTTCGGTCACGGTCACCCTGCGCCAGCTGGGCAAGACGGAGAAGGCGACCGCCATCGTCTTCTGGTTCTTCGTCGCCTGCGCCCTGGCGGGCGGGGCGCTGGCCCTGGTGGATGGCCATAGCCACACCTGGCCGGTCCTGGCCGTTCTTGCGGCCGGGGGGCTGGCGGGCGGGTTGGCCCAGCTGCTGATGACCAGCTCGCTGCAGCACGCCCCGGTTTCGGCCCTGGCGCCGCTGGACTATCTGCAGATGGTCGGGGCCGTGGTTCTGGGGTGGCTGTTGTTGCGTGACGCGCCGACGACGGCGACTTTGGCGGGCGCCGCCCTGATCGCGGGCAGCGGTCTTTACACCGCCTGGCGCGAGCGCGTGCTGAGACGCGAGATCACGCCGCCCTCGTCCAACGCCTCGGTCTGAGGCGACGCAGCCGCAAGACAGCCTGCCATGGCCTGTCGCCACAGATCCAGGCGGGACGAGCGCTCGGCGATAAGGGCGTCCAGCGCGACGGCTGTCGAGGGAAGGCTTCGAGGCGCGATCATGCCCCAGATCGGGAAGGCGCGACGGGCGATGCGTTCGCGCGCCAGCACGACGATGTCGTCATGTCGCTGATCGAAATGCAGATGCAGCATCAGGATGTCGAGCGCGGTCGGACTGCCTTCCAGCAACTGGATGAAAACCCCGTCTCTGAGGGCCAGGGCGCCGGTGATGCCGACCTGGGCGTTGCGAAAGGCCGAGACGTGAACGATGTCGGCGACCTGCTCGTCAGCCTGCTCTGGCGCCAGTCGGGCGCGGCTGCAGTAGACGAGCTGATCCAGGGTGTTCATGCCGCCATGCTATATCGAACGCTGATATCCCGTAAAGCGAGGTCGTCAGCGTCCGGTCGAGCCGAAGCCGCCGGCGCCGCGCGCGGTTTCATCCAGGGCCTCGACCTCGGCCATGACGGCCCGGGCGTAGGGAGCGATCACCATTTGGGCGATGCGCTCGCCGCGGTTGATCTCGAAGGCGACCTGGCCGTGGTTGATCAGGATGACCCCGACCTCGCCGCGATAGTCGCTGTCGATGGTGCCGGGCGCGTTCAGGCAGGTGACGCCGTGCTTCAGGGCCAGACCCGAACGGGGGCGGACCTGGGCCTCATAGCCGGGCTCCAGGGCGATCTTCAGGCCGGTGGGGATCAGCCTGCGTTCGCCGGGCTGCAGGACGACCGGCTCGAACTCGGCCACGGCGGCGCGCAGGTCCATGCCCGCCGATCCCGTCGTCTCATAGGCGGGCAGGGCCAGGCCCTCGGCGTGGGGCAGGCGTTCGACGCGGACGGTGGTCATGGGGAAGTCTCTCAGGCCTTGAAGTGATCGGCGATGCGGCGGGCGAGCTTGCGCGCCACCTCGGTCTTGGACTGGCGCGGCCAGGGCTCGGCGCCGTTCAGGGTGAACAGGGTCACGGCGTTGCCGTCCGAGCCGAAGACCTCGCCCGAGACATCGTTGCCGATGATCCAGTCGCAGCCCTTCTTCGACAGCTTGGCGCGGGCGTTGGCCTCCAGGTCGCTGGTCTCGGCGGCGAAGCCGACCACCAGTTTCGGACGGCGCGGGCCGGGGGCGGAGACGCCCGCCAGAATGTCGGGGTTCTCGATCAGGGCCAGAGAGGGCGGACCGCCCGGCTTCTTCTTGATCTTGCCCGAGGCGATCCCGTCCACGCGCCAGTCGGCGACGGCGGCGCTCATCACGGCGATGTCGGCGGGAAGGCGGGCCTCGACGGCGGCCTTCATCTCGGTCGCGGCCTCGACCCAGACGCGGGTCACGCCGACGGGCGCATCCAGGGCCACGGGGCCGGAGATCAGAGTCACCTGGGCGCCCAGTTCGGCCAGGGCGGCGGCGACCGCATAGCCCTGCTTGCCGCTGGAGCGGTTGGTCAGACCGCGCACCGGATCGATGGGCTCGAAGGTCGGCCCGGCGGTGACCACGGCGGTCTTGCCCATCAGGGGGCGACCGTCCGGCCCAGCCAGCAGGCGGGCGATTTCGTCGAAGATGACGGCGGGTTCGGCCATGCGGCCGGGGCCGAACTCGCCGCAGGCCATCTCGCCCTCGTCAGGCCCGACCACGGCGACGCCGTGGAAGCCGTCGAAGCCTTTCAGCCGTTCGACATTGGTCTGAACCGCCGGGTGCAGCCACATGCGCACGTTCATGGCCGGGGCCAGCAGCACCTTCTTGTCGGTGGCCAGGAGCGTGGTCGAGGCCAGGTCGTCGGCCATTCCGTTGGCTGCCTTGGCGATCAGGCCCGCCGTCGCCGGCGCCACCACCACCAGGTCGGCCCAGCGCGACAGTTCGATATGGCCCATGGCCGTCTCGTCCTCGGGCATGAACAGGGCCTGGCGCACCGGATGGCCGGTCAGGGCCGCCAGCGACATGGGGGTGACGAACTCGGCCCCGGCCTTGGTCAGGACCGCCATCACCTCGGCCCCGGCCTTTTTCAGCAGGCGCGTCAGCTCCAGCGCCTTGTAGGCGGCGATGCCGCCGCCGACGATCAGCAGGACCTTGCGGCCCGAAAGCGAGGATGAGGTCATGCGGAATCTCTAGCGGGGCCGCATGACGGCGTCGAGACAAAGCCGTGGTGCAGAGGTGTGATGATTAGAGAACATTGCCAGAACAAATCATTTATGCCTAACTGCGTTCGGCGGGCAATTAAGGGAGGGTGACCCATGCGAATTCAGGTGATGGCGGGCGTTCTTGTGGTGCTGGCTTTGGCCGCTTGCGACAGCGGCGGCTCGGCGGTCGAGACGCGCGAACGGACGGCGGCCGAGCCGGTCGCGTTGATCTCGGCGGCGGCGCCGGAGAATGAAATGGATGCGGCGACGCCCGAGGCCAAGCCGCCGGTCACGGCCAACCGGCGCGAAACCGCCGACGCCAAGGTCCAGCGCCTGTACGAGCGTAACGGCGCGGCCTTCGGGGCGAAGTCGGCGGACGAGTATCTGATGAAGGTGCGAGCCTTCACCGAGGCGACGCCGAGGGGGACGGAGACGGTCAAGCGGCCGAACGGCGACACCCTCTATTATCAGGCCTCGACCAACACCTTCGCCGTCGTGGATCGCAACGGCGTGCCGCGCACCATGTTCAAGCCGGACGACGGCCCGGCCTATTGGGCCCAGCAGAAGGAGCGGGCGCCGACCTTCGGCCAGCGCCGCTCAAGCCCGGCCGAGTAATCAGGCGGCGTCGAAGGTCAGGGGGGCGCCCCAGAAGCGGGCGATCAGCTCCGACTGCGGACCCGGCGTGCCGGTGGTCAGGAAGTCGCGGCGACCGGACGAGCCCAGCTCATATTCCGGGTGGCGCGCGAAATAGCGCTCCAGCGAGTCGGCCACGGCGCTCGGCTGGCTGATCACCTGCACGCCTGCCGGCAGGGCGTCGGCGAACAGGTCGGCGACGATCTCATAGTGGGTGCAGCCCAGGATGGCCTTGTCCGGGTGACGGCCGATGCGGCGGCGCAGGGCGTCGACGTGGTCGTCGACCACCACCTTCAGCTCCTCGGCCGGGGCGCCCAGTTCGATCAGGCCGGCCAGGCCGGGGCAGGGCTCGGTGAAGACGGCCAGGTCCTCGCGGCGCTTGTCGATCTCGATCTCATAGACGCGGCTCATGGCCGTGGCGGCGGTGCAGAAGACGCCGGTGACGTCGATCGCCTGCTTCTTTTCGCCTTCCAGCCGGCCGTTGCGTTCGGCCTCATAGGACCAGGGCAGGCCGGTGGCGGCCTCGATGGTCGGGACGATGATGCCCAGGACGTTGACCGGCCGGCCCAGCTTCTCGCGCATGCCGGGGATCCAGGTCTGCTGCAGCCGGCGCAGCGCAATGGCTGAGGCCGTGTTGCAGGCCAGGACCACGACCGAGGCGCCGGCCTCGAACAGGCGCTCGCACCCGGCGCGCGTCAGCTCGACGATGTCCTCGCCGCCGCGCCCGCCATAGGGGGCGTGGGCCTGGTCGCCCAGATAGATGAAGTCCCGCGTCGGAAAGCGGGTCGTGAGTTCGCGGTGGACCGTCAGGCCCCCCACGCCGGAGTCGAAAACGCCTATCGCCATGCAGCGGCCTTTAGACCCGTGGGGTTCCGTCGTCCAATGGTTAGGATTACATCGAGGCATAAGCCCGTCCGGACGAGCACGTCGGGGGCGGTCGAAAACAGCTATGGTTGGGAGACCTGGATGCACAGACGCCATCTTCTCATCGGGGGCGCGAGCCTCTTCGCCCTGACGGGCTGCGCCTCCGCCGGCGCCCTGGAGAACGGAATGACCGGATCGGCCGCGGCCCTCTCGACCGCTGATGAAGCCCGCATCGCCCGCGCCGTCCTGCCGACGACCGCGCCGCGCGCCGAGCTGCTGCAGCCCTGGACCGGTCCCTACGAAGGCGTGCCCCCGTGGGACAAGGTGACCGCGCCCAAGATGCGCGAAGCCATTCTGGAAGGCATCGAGCTGCAACGCGCCGACATCGCGGCGATCGCGAATAATCCGGACGCCCCGACCTTCGCCAACACCCTGGTGGCGATGGAGCTGGTCGGCGAGCCGCTGGACCGCGCCATCAACGTCTTCAGCGTCATGACCTCGAACATCGGCGGCGACGCCTGGGATGCGCTCGAGACCGAGCTGTCGCCGGTCCTGTCGGCCGCCTCGGACGAGATCACCTTCAACGAGAAGCTGTTCCAGCGCATCAAGGCCGTGGCCGACGGCGCCGACGCCGCCGGCCTGAACGCCCAGCAGAAACGTCTGGCCGAGCGCAGCCGCGACGCCTTCGTGCGCAACGGCGCGGCTCTGGACGCCGCCGGCAAGGCCGAGCTGGGCCGTATCAACACCGCCCTGTCGAACGCCTTCACCGGCTTCGGTCAGAAGGTGGTGGCCGATGAGAACACCTGGACCGTCATCACCAGCGAGGCCGGCCTGAAGGGCCTGCCGGACTCGAACAAGGCCGCCGCCGCCGCCGCCGCCCGTTCGCGCAATGTCCAGGGCTGGGCCATCGTCAACACCCGCTCCAGCGTCGACCCCTTCCTGACCTTCGCCGACGACCGCGCCCTGCGCGAGCAGGTGTGGAAGAAGTTCGTCAAGCGCGGCGACAACGGCGACGCCAACGACACCAAGTCGACCATCGCCCAGATCGTCGCCCTGCGTCAGCAGCGCGCCAAGCTGCTCGGCTTCGGCAACCATGCCGAATGGCGCATGCAGGACACCATGGCCAAGACCCCGGCCGCGGCCATGGAGCTGATGCAGCGCGTCTGGGCCCCGGCCAAGGCCCGCGTGGCCGAAGAGGTCGCCGACATGAAGGCGATCGCCGGCTTCGACATCGAGCCCTGGGACTACCTCTACTTCGCCGAGAAGGTCCGCAAGGCCAAGTACGACCTCGATCAGAACGAGCTGAAGCCCTACTTCGAGCTGCACGCGGTGCGCGCGGCCTCCTTCTACATGGCCGAGCGCCTGTACGGCTTCGTCTTCAAGCCTCTGGCCAAGGGCACGGTCTCGACCTTCGAGCCGGACGTGACCACCTATGAGGTGACCGACAAGGCCACCGGCAAGCTGATCGGCCTCTACTACGCCGACGACTTCGCCCGTCCGGGCAAGCGCTCGGGCGCCTGGATGACCACCTACCGGTCCTTCTCGCAGCTGACGGGCTCGAAGCCGATCCTGGCCTCGAACAACAACAACTTCGTCAAGGCCGAGGCCGGTCAGCCCCTGCTGATCTCGCTGGACGACGCCGAGACCCTGTTCCACGAGTTCGGTCACGCCCTGCACTACTTCTCGTCGGTGGTGACCTATCCGTCGTTCGGCAATACGCCGCGCGACTTCGTGGAATATCCGTCGCAGGTGCACGAGCACTGGGTGCTGAGCCGCCCGATCCTCGACGGCTATATGAAGCACGTCGAGACCAAGCAGCCGATGCCGCAGGCGCTGGTGGACAAGATCGAGGCCTCCTCGACCTTCAACCAGGGCTACGCCACCGTCAGCTACCTGTCCTCGGCCCTGGTCGACATGGACCTGCACACCCAGGCGACGCCGCCGACCGACATCGCCGCCTTCGAGAAGGCCTCGCTGGACCGTCTGGGCATGCCCAAGGAGATCGTGATGCGGCACCGCCTGCCGCAGTTCAACCACCTCTTCACCTCGGACGCCTACTCGGCCGGCTACTACTCCTACCTGTGGTCGGAAGTGATGGACGCCGACACCTGGGCCTACTTCGAGGAGTCGGGCGACGTCTTCAACCCGGACATCGGCGGTCGCTTCAAGTCGATCATCCTGGCGCCGGGCAACACCACGGATCGCGGCGACGCCTATCGCCAGTTCCGCGGTCGCAACCCCGACGTGGCGGCCCTGCTGAAGGTGCGCGGCTTCCCCACCTCCTAAGTGGGCCTACCGCTCATTTTTGAGTGGCCTACCGGCCTTCGGCCTACTTGAGGCCGTTGGCTGCTGAAACTGGAAAGGGCCCGGTGGAGCGATCCGCCGGGCCTTTTCTATTCCAGCCAGGGTGGCGTATGCCTTGGCCGTTCAGTTGAAGGAGCGCCCATGAGCGTCGTCGCCTCCTATGTCTACAAGGACGGCAAGCGCGTGCGCGAGGCGCCGCTGACCGACGCGGGGCTGCGTCTCAAGCCGGGGGAATACCTCTGGATCGGCCTCTATGAACCCACGGACGAGGAGTTCGAGGGGCTGGTGAAACGCTTTCGCCTGCATCCGCTGGCGGTCGAGGACGCGCTGAGCGCGCATCAGATGCCCAAGATCGAGGTCTATGGCTCTGAGCTGTTCATCGTCGCCCGCACGGCGCAAAAGGCCGACGACGCCATCTGGTACGGCGAAACCCACGTCTTCGTCGGGCCGCGCTACGTCATCACCATCCGCCACGGCTCGGCTCGCGCCCACACCCAGCTGCGCGCCCAGCTGGAGGCCTCGCCCTTGCAGCTGAAACACGGCGCCGATTTCATCCTGCACGGGGTGCTGGACTTCATCGTCGACGCCTATGTCCCCATCGTCGACGACATCGAGGACAGCGTGCTGGAGATGGAGCAGCGGGCCCTGGACAGCTTTTTGTCGCGCGCGGACATCAAGCGGTTGTTCCAGCTGCGCCGCGAACTGCTGAAGTTCAGCCGCGTGCTGGGCCCGATGGAGGAGGTGGCCAACAAGCTGCAGTCGCTGGACCTGCCCTGCATCGACCGCGAGGTCCGCCCCTATTTCCGTGATGTGGCCGACCATGTGCGGCGGGTGGCCAGCCGCGCGGCGGCGCTGCGCGACATCCTGTCCTCGGTGTTCGAGGTGTCCAACCTGCTGGAGCAGCAGCGCCAGGGCGTCATTACCCGCAAGCTGGCCGCCTGGGCCGCCATTCTGGCCACGCCGACGGCGGTGGCCGGCATCTACGGCATGAATTTCGAGCATATGCCGGAGCTGCGCTGGGTCTATGGCTACCCCATGGTGATGGGGCTGATCGTGGCCATCTGCCTGGGCCTCTACATCACCTTCAAGCGGACCAAGTGGCTGTGATCAGCCGCTGTTCCTCAGGCCCGCCGCCACGCCATTGATGGCCAGGAGGATGCCGTTGCGGACGCGCGGGTCGTCGTCGCCGGCGCGACGGCGGCGGATCAGCTCGATCTGGACGTGGTTCAGCGGCTCGACATAGGGCATGCGCTGGCGGATCAGCCGGTCCAGCTCGGGCTGGCCGCCCAGCAGGTCGTCGTGGCCGGTGATCGACAGGACGGCGGCCTTGGTGCGGATCCACTCGTCGAAGATGGCGCCATAGATGCGCCCGGCTAGCGCCGGGTCGGGGACCAGTCCGGCGTAGCGGCGGGCGATGGCCATGTCGGCCTTGGCCATGACCATCTCCATGTTCTGCACCACGGTGCGGAAGAAGGGCCAGGCGGCGGCCATGTCGCGCAGTTCGGCGGGGTCCTCGCCCTGGACCGCCGAGCCGAAGCCGTACCAGCCGGGCAGCATGACCCGCGACTGCGACCAGCTGAACACCCAGGGAATGGCGCGCAGGTCCTCGATGGCGGTCGAGGTCGAGCGGCTGGCCGGGCGCGAACCGATCTTCAGGTCTGCGATCTCGGCGATGGGGGTGGCGGCGCGGAAATAGTCGACGAAGCCGGGCGTCTCATAGACCAGGGCGCGATAGGCCTTCATCGAGGCCGCCGACAGGCGCGCCGCCGTAGCGCCGTGCTCAAGGCTGTAGCCGCCGTCCGTCTGCGGTCCCAGCGAGGCCAGCAGGGTCCCGCAGGTCAGGGCGTCGAGGTTGCGCTGCGCCACCTCCGGCTCGCCGTACTTGTTGGCGATGACCTCGCCCTGTTCAGTCACGCGGATGCGGCCCGCGACCGTCCCCGCCGGCTGGCCCAGAACCGCTGAAAAGCTTGATCCGCCGCCGCGCCCGACGGCGCCGCCGCGACCGTGGAACAGCTGCAGGCGGACGCCCGCCGCGCGGGTCACCTCCAGCAGGGCGCGCGAGGCCTCGTGCAGCTCCCAGCCCGAGGTCAGGTAGGAGCCGTCCTTGTTCGAGTCCGAGTAGCCGATCATCACCTCCTGCACCCCGCGGGCGGTCGCCACGGCGCGGGCCGAGGGCTCGGCCAGCACCCGCTCCAGGGTCGGCTGCGAGGCGCGCAGGTCGTCGATGGTCTCGAACAGGGGGGCGGCCTGGATGGGGCAGGCGGCGGGGTCGACCGGGTCGTAGAGACCGACCTCCTTCAGCAGCAGATAGACCTCCAGCATGTCCGAGGCGGCGTCGGTCTTGGAGACGATGTGGGTGCGGATGGCCTGGGGGCCGAAGGCGGACAGGGCCTGCGCCGCCGCCTGCAGGATGGCGCGCTCCTTCAGGGTTTCGGGCGCGTAGTCGGCATAGGGCGAGAATAGCGGGCGCGGGCTTTCCAGTTCGCGCGCCAGCAGGGTCAGGCGCGCCTCTTCGTCCAGGGCGAGATAGTCGGGACAGACGCCCGCGACCTTCAGCAGGTCGGCCACGACCCGTTCGTGCACGTCGGAGTTCTGGCGCAGGTCGAGCGTCGCCATGTGGAAGCCGAAGACGTCCGCCGCCGTGATCAGCCGCGCCAGCCGGTCGTCGGCGAAGACGGCGCCGTGGGTGCGGATCAAGCTGTCGTGCAGCACGGCCAGGTCGGCGCGGAAGGCGTCGGGACCTTGATAGGCCGGGGCCTCGAACTGGGCGGGCAGGGGGGCTGGGCCGCCGGTCAGGGCCAGATGGGTCGCCGACAGACGGGCGTAGATCTGGCTGAGGGCGCGGCGATAGGGCTCGTCGGCGCGCTGGATGGAGGCGTCGCCGGAGGTCTGGGCCAGGGTCGCCAGTTCGGGCGTCACGGCGGTCAGGTCGGCCGAGAGGCTGAGTTCCTCGCCGAGCGCGTTCGTCTCGTCCAGATAGAAGCGTAGCACGGCGCGCGACTGGGTGCGGAAGGCGGCGGCCAGAACCGCGCCGTCGACATTGGGATTGCCGTCGCGGTCGCCGCCGACCCAGGTGCCGATGCGCAGGAAGGGCGGCAGGTCGGGCGCGTCCAGCAGGGCGCGCCACTCGGCCAGTTGCGCGGGCGCGACGTGCAGGAAGATGCGCTGCAGCCAGTCGGTGACCGTGTTGATCTCGTCCTGCACCACCAGTCCCGAGGCGCGGGTCAGGCGTGTGGCCCACAGGATGACGATCTGACGGCGCAGGGCCGCCTTCAGAGCCGTGGGCGAACAGGCGATCCCGTCGCGGTCGCAGCCGTCCAGCAGGGCGCCGACGGCGGCGATGCGATCGATGACGCTCTTGCGGCGCACCTCGGACGGGTGAGCGGTCAGTACCGGCGAGATCAGGGCCTGGGACAGCAGGTCGCGCACCGCTGCCCGGTCCACGCCGGCCGCGTCCAGCCGCTTCAAGGCCCCCTCGGGCGTGTCGGCGCGTTCGCCGGCCTCGGCCTGATCGCGCGCGCGGCGCTTACCCGCCCGGTCCTCGGCGACATTGGCCAGCAGCGAGAAGGCGGCGAAGCCGTGAGTCAGGCCGATGGCCTGATCCAGCGACAGGTCCTTCAGCAGGCCTTCCAGCTCGGCGGCGTCGTGCGAAGCCGGATCGCGGTGGTAGGCCACCGAGGCCTGACGCACCGCCTCGATCCGGTCGTAGAGCTCCTGACCGCCTTCATCGCGGATCACATCGCCGAGCAGGGCGCCCAGCAGGCGAACCTCGTCGCGCAGTCGGTCGTCGGCGGCCTGAATCATTGCATCGTCCTTCAGCGGGGAGGCTGGGAGCCGAACCGTATCAATGGAATCCGAGGGGGCTAGTCCCATGGGCAACGCTGAAACCCTTTGTGTGGTTGAGGCGACGTTGAGCAGGCCTGCAACAAACTATCGACTCTGGCTTGCCGATGAGGCATAAGCCGCCGCTTCCGGCGCAATTGAACCTGCGCCTCCTCCATCACGACCCCCGCTTGATCGGGACGAGGATGGCGAGGACCCTCTGCCGACGTGATCGTCGCCAGAGGCCGTTTCTCTATGGAGGTCAGGGTTCGCGCATGAAAGGTTTTGAATGTTCGAGGCTCTGAACGAGCGGCTGACAGGCGTCTTCGACCGGATCACCGGCCGCGGCGCCCTGTCCGAAAAGGATGTCGAGGAAGCGCTGCGCGAAGTCCGCGTCGCCCTGCTCGAGGCCGACGTCGCCCTGCCGGTGGTCAAGGACTTCATCAGCCGCGCCAAGGAACAGGCGACCGGCGAAGAGGTCATCCGTTCGGTCAAGCCGGCCGATCAGGTGGTCAAGATCGTCTATGACGGTCTGGTTGAGATGCTGGGCGGCGAAGAGCCGGTTCCGCTGAACACCAACGCCGCCCCGCCCGCCGTCGTGCTGATGGCCGGCCTGCAGGGCTCGGGCAAGACCACGACCTCGGCCAAGCTGGCGCTGCGCCTGACCAAGTTCGACCGCAAGAAGGTCATGCTTGCATCCCTCGATACGCGTCGTCCGGCGGCCATGGAGCAGCTGGCGACCCTGGGTCAGCAGATCGAGGTCGCGACCCTGCCCATCGTGGCGGGCGAGAGCGCGGTCCAGATCACCCGCCGCGCCCTGCAATCGGCCAAGCTTCAGGGCTTCGACGTCCTGATCCTCGACACCGCCGGCCGCATCACGCTGGACGAAGCCCTGATGAACGAGGTGGCCGAGGTCGCCTCGATCGCCAAGCCGGTCGAGACCCTGCTGGTCGCCGACAGCCTGACGGGTCAGGACGCGGTCCGCACCGCCGCCGCCTTCCATGAGCGCCTGCCGCTGACCGGCCTGGTGCTGACCCGCGCCGACGGCGACGGCCGCGGCGGCGCCATGCTGTCGATGCGCGCCGTCACCGGCCTGCCGATCAAGTATCTGGGCGCGGGCGAAAAGGTCGACGCCCTCGACGTCTTCGACGCCCGCCGCGTCGCCGGCCGCATCCTGGGTCAGGGCGACATCGTCGCCCTGGTTGAAAAGGCCGCGACCGAGCTGGATCAGGCCAAGGCTGAGAAGATGGCCCGCAAGCTGGCCAAGGGCCAGTTCGATCTGGACGATCTGGCCGGCCAACTGGGCCAGATGAAGAAGATGGGCGGGCTTCAGGGCATCATGGGCATGCTGCCCGGCGTGGCCAAGTTGAAGGCCCAGATGGCCGACAGCAACGTCAACGACAAGATGATCGCCCGTCAGGAAGCCATCATCAGCTCCATGACCAAGGCCGAGCGCAAGAAGCCCGACCTGCTGAACGCCAGCCGCAAGAAGCGCGTCGCCGCCGGCGCCGGCGTCGAGGTTCAGGACATCAACCGCCTGCTGAAACAGCACCGGCAGATGGCCGACATGGTCAAGTCCCTGTCCAAGGGCGGCGGCAAGAACCTGCAGAAGATGGCCGCCATGATGGGCGGTCTCGGCGGCGGCGGCGGAATGCCCGGCCTTCCCGGCATGGGCGGCGGCCCTGACATGGCCCGCCTCAAGGCCCTGGGCGGCGGCAAGATGGCCGAACCCAGCGCCGACGAAATGAAAGCCATTCAGGACCGGCTCGCCGGACTGGGCGGCGGACAACTTCCGGGGGGCCTTCCGGGCCTGCCGGGCTTCCCGAAAAAGAACTGATTTCGATTTTCTAGAAAGAGACTGAAAATGCTGAAGATTCGTCTGGCCCGCGGCGGCGCCAAGAAGCGCCCCTACTACTACATCGTCGTGGCTGACTCGCACGCCCCGCGCGACGGCAAGTTCATCGAGCGCGTCGGCAGCTACAACCCGATGCTGCCCAAGGACAGCGCCCAACCGCGCGTCGTCCTGAAGGCCGACCGCATCGCCGAGTGGCTCGGCAAGGGCGCCCAGCCCACCGACCGCGTCGCCCGCTTCATCAGCCAGTCGCAAGACGAAGTCCTGGTCGGCAAGGTCAAGTGGACCCAGTCGAACAACCCGAACAAGGGCACGCCGGGCAAGAAGGCCCAGGAACGCGCCGCCGAGCGCGCCCAGCGCGAAGCCGACCGTCTGGAAGCTGAAGCCGCCGCCAAGGTCGAGGCTGCCGAAGCCGCCGCTCGCGCCAAGGAAGAAGCCGCCGCTGCTGCTGAAGCCGCCAAGAACGCTCCGGCTGCTGAAGAAGCCCCGGTCGAAGCCGCTGCTGAAGAAGCTCCGGCCACCGAAGAAAACGCCGAGGGCTAAACCCTTCGGCTTCCCGGTTCCGACCGGGATGCGGAAATGGAAAGCAGCGTCCGATCCCGGGCGCTGCTTTTCTGCTATCTGGCGCATGAAACTGCGAAACGGAGCCTGTCGATGAGCGACGAAAACAAGATGATCCTCGTCGGCCAGATCGGCGGCGCCTTCGGTGTGAAGGGCGAGGTGCGCATCACCGCCTTCACCGCCGACCCCATGGCCCTGATGGCCTATCAGCCCCTGCTGAAAGCGGACGGAACCCCGGCCCTGACCCTGCTCTCGGCGCGCCCGGACAAGGCGGGCGTGGTGGCCAGGGTCAAGGAGATCGCCACCAAGGAGCAGGCCGACGCCATGCGCGGCCAGAAGCTGTTCGTGCCGCGCGACCGCCTGCCCGAGCCGGACGAGGACGAGTTCTACCTGACCGATTTGGTGGGTCTGCAAGCCCGCGACCTGGACGACGCCGTGGTCGGCACGGTCAAGTCGGTGCAGAATTTCGGCGCCTCGGACATGCTGGAGATCGCGCCCAAGGAGGGCGGGCCGACCTGGTATCTGCCCTTCACCCGCGAGGCCGCGCCGGATCTTCGCATCGCCGAGGGCTGGCTGCGCATCGTGCGCCCGACCGAGGTGGACGAGCGCGACGAGGCCTGATCGACCGCCACCGACGCGGTGGCTATTGCGCTGGGCGGTCGGGCTTCCGACATGGAAGGTTCAACCCTCCCGGAGCGCCCCATGGCCGACCTGTCCGCCTTTCCGATCACCCGCCAGTATCCGGCTCAGCATCCCGACCGGCTTCAGCTCTACTCCCTGCCCACGCCCAATGGGGTGAAGGTCTCCATCCTGCTTGAGGAGCTGGGTCTGGCCTATGAGCCGCATCTGGTGGACATCGGCAAGAACGAGACCTGGACGCCCGACTATCTGTCGCTGAACCCCAACGGCAAGATCCCGGCCATCATCGATCCCAACGGTCCGGGCGGGAAGCCGCTGCCCCTGTTCGAGTCCGGCGCCATCCTGGTCTATCTGGCCGAGAAGGCGGGGCGCTTCCTGCCCGCCGATCCGGCGGCGCGCTACGAGACCCTGCAGTGGGTCTTCTTCCAGATGGCCTCGATCGGGCCGATGTTCGGACAGGTCGGCTTCTTCCACAAGTTCGCCGGGCGCGAGTACGAGGACAAGCGTCCGCGCGACCGCTACGTCGCCGAGTCGCGGCGTCTGCTGGGGGTGCTGGAGGGGCGACTGGAGGGCCGGGACTGGATCGTGGGCGAGGACTACACCATCGCCGACATCGCCAGCCTGGGCTGGGTGCGCAACCTGATCGGCTTCTATGAGGCGGGCGATCTGGTCGGGTTTTCCGACTTCCCGCGCGTGGCCGCCTGGCTGGAACGGGGTCTGGCGCGGCCGGCGGTGCAGCGGGGTCTGAACATCCCGGCGCGGCCTTAAGAGAGGTAGCGGGGGCGCGAACGCCGCGCCCCCGTAACGCTCAGACCTCTTCGGTCGGGGCGTCGCCGACGTGTTTCTTGATCGACTCGATGGCGCGCTTGGCGCCCGACTTGTCGGAATAGCCCTCGGTCGAGAAGATGATCTCGGAGTTATATTTGAACCGGACGCGGAACTCGCCGGCCTTGTCCTGATAGACTTCAAACTTGTGCGCCATGATCGCCTCGTTCTGTGGCCGCCAGTCGGCCAGGTGTCAGGCTGTCACAGTCCCGCTGGGGACGAAAGGGCGAGAAA
This sequence comes from Brevundimonas sp., assembly GCF_032055285.1. GTDB lineage: Bacteria > Pseudomonadota > Alphaproteobacteria > Caulobacterales > Caulobacteraceae > Brevundimonas. The sequence continues at coordinate 25,567 of NZ_DAMBRE010000012.1, read as the reverse complement.
TGTAAAACCGGGTCAGGCTCTGGCGCGGATCCAGCGTCGCGCCGCCAGGGCGATGAAGCCGACCGCCAGCCCCCAGAAGGCCGAGCCGACCCCGAACAGGGCGACGCCGGACGCCGTGGCGGCGAAGGTCAGCACCGCCGCCTCGCGGTCCTCGGCCACCCCCATCATGCCGGTCAGCGACCCCGTCAGCGGGGCGATCAGGGCCAGGCCGGTGATGACCGCCAGCGCTCCAATCGGCATGGCGATGAATAGGCCCGCCAGAGGCGCGGCGAACAGGGCCACAACCAGATAGATCAGGCCGTAGAGGACGCCGACGGTCCAGCGCAGGTCCTGATCGGGATGAGCCTCGGGGCCGGTGCAGATGGCGGCGGTGATGGCGGCCAGATTGACCCCGTGGGCGCCGAAGGGAGCCAGAAGCGTGCTGGTCAGCCCGCCCCAGAAGATGAGCTTGCCGGCAGGCGGGGCGTAGCCGGCGGCCCGCAGCACTACAAGACCAGGCAGGTTCTGCGACGCCAATGTCACCAGATAGAGGGGCAGGGCCAGGCTAATCGCCGCCTTCCAGTCGAAGGCGGGCATGACCGGCGACAGTTCGCCGAACAGGCCGGTTCCGACGGGCAGGCCGACCTGACCGCGCAGGGCCAGAACCGCAAAGGCCGCGACCAGAACGACGGGCAGGGCCCAGGCGGCGGCGACGCGGCGCATGATCAGGAAGACGGCCAGCAGACCCGCCGCCAGCGCCATGTCGGTCGGGAAGACCAGAAACAGCTTCAGACAGAAGGGCAGCAGCACCCCCGCCAGCATGGCCGAGGCGATGGCCGCCGGAATGCGCTCGGCCAGTCGTCCCAGGGCCGGGACCAGTCCGGTCATCACCATCAACAGCCCGGCAAGGACGAAGGCCCCGACAGCGGTCGACCAACCGAGGCCGAGCGTCGAGGCCGCCAGCAGGGCTGCGCCCGGCGTCGACCAGGCCAGGACGACCGGCATCTTCAGCCGCCAGCTGAGGACCGCCCCGGGCAGACCGATGCCGAGGCAGAGCGCCGTGACCATGGAGATGATCTGGGCGGGTGATGCGCCCAGTGTCTGGCCCGCCTGAACGATCAGGGCCACCGTGCCGCCAAACCCGATGACGGTCGCCACGGCGGCGGCGGAGAAGCTGGCGGGGGGAGGCAGGCGCGACGAACTCATATGGTCAGGCTAGGCCGGGCGACGGCGCCCTGAAAGCAAAAAGGGCCGCCGGTTTCCCGACGGCCCTTCTCATATCCAAAACCCGGTCGGGTTCAGCCCTCCATGTCGTCCGGCAGGCCGACGGCGTGGAAGCCGGCGTCGACGTGGACGACTTCGCCCGTGGTCGAACGGCCCAGGTCCGAACACAGCCACAGGGCGGCGCCGGCGACGCCTTCCATCGAGGTCTCTTCCTTGATCAGCGAGAACTGCGCCGACTTGGAGTGCAGGCCGCGCCCGCCCGAGATGCCGGCCAGCGACAGGGTGCGCATCGCGCCCGCCGAGATGGCGTTGACGCGGATGTTCTTGGGGCCCAGGTCGCGGGCGATGTAGCGGGTCGCGGCTTCCAGAGCGGCCTTGGCCACGCCCATGGTGTTGTAGTTGGGGATGACGCGTTCCGAACCGAGGTAGGTCAGGGTGATCATCGAGCCGCCGTTGGGCATCAGCTTGGCCGAACGCTTGGCCACGTCGACGAAGCTGAAGGCCGAGATGTTCATGGCCAGCAGGAAGCTGTCGCGCGTGGTGTTGTCGACGAAGGAGCCCTTCAGCTCGTCCTTGTTGGCGAAGGCCACCGAGTGGACGACGAAGTCGATCGTGCCGAATTCTTTCTCCAGCTCCTCGAAGGCCTTGTCCATCGAGGCGTCGTCGGTGACGTCGGCCTGGATCAGCAGCTTGGCGCCGACGCTTTCGGCCAGGGGGCGGACGCGACGCTCAAGACCCTCGCCGAGGTAGGTGAAGGCCAGCTCGGCGCCCTGGGCGGCCAGCTGCGAGGCGATGCCCCAGGCGATGGAACTGGAGTTGGCCACCCCCATGATCAGGCCCTTCTTGCCCTTCATCAGGTCGCCGGTGGGCATATCCCAGCCTTCGCTCGTCGCCATGGGTTCGTCTCCGTATCTGAACTTGAACCGCCTTTTGGACGCGTGGCGAGCGGGTGACAAGTCGCGGCGCCGCTGGCGTTCGGCGCTGAGGCTCCTAAGTTGAAAGACGATGAGCCTTGATCCGCACAGTTCCGACGCCGCGCAACCCGGTCCGGTCTTCTTCGACCGACAGGAAATGGGACTGGTGTTGCGGGTCTATGGCCGGATGGTCGCGGCCGGGGAATGGCGGGACTACGCCATGATCGGCCACAAGGAGGTGGCGGAGTTCGCCGTCTTCCGCCGCTCGGGCGACGCCCCCCTCTACCGCATCGAGAAACGCCCGGCCCTGCGCCTGAAACAGGGCCAGTGGGCCGTGATCGGCGAGGGCGGCCATGTGCTGAAGCGCGGTCGCGACCTGGCCCAGGTGCTGCGGGTGTTCGACAGCCGCAGATTCACGGTGGTGGAATAGAAAAAGGCCCCGACATCGCTGTCGGGGCCTTCATTCTTGGTGGCCTATCGCGCTTGCGCGCTGCTTGAGGCCGTTACTCCCGGCTGCCGCCCATGAAGGCCAGCAGGAATTGGAACAGGTTCACGAAGTTGATGAACAGGCTGAGGGCGCCGAAGCCCGTGGCCACGCCCATGGCTTCCTGATTACCGCCGAGCGCGTAGTAGGTCATCTTCAGGCGCTGGGTGTCATAGGCGATCAGGCCCGAGAAGATCAGGACGCCGAGGCCCGAGATGATCAGGTAGAGCGTGCCCGACTGCATGAACATGTTGACCAGCGAGGCGATGACCAGGCCGATCACGCCCATGATCAGGAAGCTGCCCATGGCGGTCAGATCCTTCTTGGTCGTGTAGCCGACCAGGCTGAGACCGGCGAAGGCCGCCGCCGTGACGAAGAAGGTCGAGGCCAGCGAACCGCCGGTGTAGCGCAGGAACAGGATGCCCAGACCGGCGCCGATGGTGGCGACCACGGCCCAGTAAAGGGTGTTCACGCCCTTGGCCGTCGGGTTCTTCATGAAGAACATGGAGCCGAACAGCATGACCAGCGGCGAGAACTGGATGATCATGCCCAGCAGGGTCAGGCCGATGCGGCCGTCGTCGGTGCGGGCGAACAGCAGTTGCTGCACCGCCGGCACATTGCCGGTGACATAGGCGAGGGCGCCGGCGACCACGAGGCCGAGGGCCAGCTTGTTGTAAACGCCGAGCATGAAGGCGCGCAGACCGGCGTCGACGGACATGTCCGCCGACTGCGGAAGCGGGCGCGCATAACCGTTGTTGAAGTCGCTCATCGCGAAAGTAGTCTCCTAAGTGGACGGCAAATGCCGACCTTGAGCGGAAATATCGGGACGGACGATCCGCCTTGCAAGGAAAACCCGTCTTCCGGAGGGGCGTTCCGCCCGCTACCAAGGGTCGCATGCTGCGTCTGTTCACCGCCATCTCGATCCCGGAAGACGTCGCCGAGACGCTTCAGCGCCGTCAATCCGGCTTGCCCGGCGCGCGTTGGCGGCCGCTGGACGCCCTGCACGTCACCTTGGCCTTCTACGGCGAGGCGTCCGAGCGGACGGCGGATGATCTGGCCTCGGAACTGAGCCGGGCCGAGGGCGGCGGGGCCTTCGAGATCACGCTGAACGGCGTCGGGGCCTTTGGCGACGCCCATCGCACCCACACCCTGTGGGCCGGGCTGGAACGGTCGGAGCCGCTGAACGTCCTGGCCGGGCGCTGCCGTTCGGCGGGCGAGCGGGCGGGCGTGCCGCCCGAGAAACGCGAATATCGCCCCCATGTGACCCTGGCCTATCTGAAGCCGCAGGCGAACCCCGATCGCATCGGGGCCTGGATCGCCGGACACAACCTGCTGCATTCGCCGCCGATCCGGGTGGACCGCTTCGGCCTCTATTCCAGCGTCCTGACCGGCGACGGCAGCGTCTACAGCCTGGAGCGGGAGTATCTGCTGTGATCGAGCGTCCGACTTCCCCACTTGGCCCGACGCTGGAGACCGAGCGGCTGTTCCTGCGCCCGCCGACGCTAGAGGATTTTCCGCGCTGGGCCGACTTCATGAGCGACCCGGAGACGACGCGCTTCATCGGCGGGGTGCAGTCCAAGCACGAGGTCTGGCGCGCCATCGCCTCGGTCGCCGGCATGTGGGCCCTGCAGGGCGAGGGGATGTTCTCGCTGATCGAGAAGGCGACGGGTCAGTGGATGGGCCGCATCGGTCCGCTGCATCCCTATGACTGGCCGGGTCGCGAGGTGGGCTGGAGCCTGCACCGCGACGCCACGGGCAAGGGCTATGCGGTCGAGGCCGCCGCCGCGACCATGGACTACGCCTTCGACGTCCTGGGCTGGGATGACGTGATCCACTGCATTGACCCCGACAACCTGGGCTCGGAGAAGGTGGCGCTGCGATTGGGCTCGAGCAATCGCGGGCCGGGCCGCATCCCGCCGCCGTTCCAGGATCATGTGGTCAATCTGTGGGGCCAGACGCACCAGGAATGGCGGACGAACCGGTCGCGCTTGCGATAGGAACATAGGCGGAACATAAAGGTGGCATGGCCGCCGCTTCGCTGCATCTCGAACTGGTCTTCAGCCGTCCCGAGACCACCCTGTCGGTCACGCGCGGGGCGGCGCGGCTGATGCGCGACCTGGGCTATGCGCCGCTTTTGGAAGTCTGCCTGCCCAATGGACGGCGCGCCGACGTCATGGCCCTGGGCCCCAAGGGCGACCTGGTCATATGCGAGGTGAAGTCGGGCGTGGACGACTACCGCGTCGACCGCAAATGGCAGGAATACGGGCCATACTGCGACGCCTTCTACTTTGCGGTGGCGCCCGAGTTCCCGCAGGACATCCTGTCGGACGAGCCGGGTCTGATCGTCGCCGACGGCTTCGGCGGGGCGGTGGTGCGGGACGCGCCCGCCACGCCTCTGGTTCCGGCGCGCAGGAAGGCGCTGACCCTGGCCTTTGCGCGGCTGGGCGCGCTCAGGACGATGCAGGATTGATTTTCCTCACTGTCGCGCAGCGATGGGGAGGTGGATCGGCGGCGTAGCCGACGAGACGGAGGGGGCGGCCCCACGTCAACCGTTCGCGTCGCCCCTCCACCACTTCGTGGTCCCCCTCCCCACCCGTGGGGAGGAAAGAGGGCTACCTCGGCGCGCGCTTGGCCAGGATGCGTTGCAGGGTGCGGCGGTGCATGCCCAGACGACGGGCGGTTTCCGAGACGTTGTGGTCGCACAGCTCATAGACGCGCTGGATATGCTCCCAGCGCACCCGGTCGGCGCTCATGGGGTTCTCCGGCGGCTCGGGGGCTTCGCCGACCGAGAGCAGAGCCTTGACCACGTCGTCGGCGTCGGCGGGTTTCTGCATGTAGTCGACGGCGCCGGCCTTGACCGCCGCGACCGCCGTGGCGATGGCGCCGTAGCCGGTCAGCATGACGATGCGGGCGTCCTCGCGGCGTTCGCGGATGGCCTCGACCACCTTCAGGCCATTGCCGTCCTCCAGCCGCATGTCCAGCACGGCGAAGGCGGGAACCGAGACGCGCAGGGCGTCGCTGGCCTCGGCCACCGACCCAGCCAGGGCGACGTCGAAGCCGCGCGCTTCCAGCGCCCGGCCCATACGGGTGCGCAGGGCTGCGTCGTCGTCGAGCAACAGCAGGGTCTTGTCGGCCAGGGTGGCGATGCGGGCTTCGAGTTCGGACATTCGGTTCTCCTGAGGCTCAGGTCGTGCGTCTGCGCCGCATGGTCAAGGTTTTAGCTCCTGACTGCGACATCAGGTTCCACCGGCGGCGCGCGGCCCTAGGGCGGGTTCGGCGACCTCCAGGGCCTGTCGCGGCCAGCGGACGGTGACGCGGGCGCCCTTGGGCTGGCCTTTCTCGCCGTCGCCGGAGCCGACCGAGACCTTGCCGCCGCTGCGTTCCAGCAGGGTGCGGGCGATGAAGAAGCCCAGGCCCATGCCGCCCTGGCTGGGGGCGATGGGGGCGGTCACTGGAGGTGGCGTTTTGCGGCCCCTGGCGCGCGAGCCGCCGGGCGAGGCGGCGGCGGCGATCTGCGCTGCGAGCGCCCGGCGCGCCTTGGTCTGGGGGCGGCTGGTCACATAGGGCTCGCCCAGGCGCGGCAGGATCTCGGAGGCGAAGCCGGGGCCGTCGTCGAGAATGTCGATCTCGATCCAGCCCGCATCGACGACGGCGGTGACGCGCACCCGGCTATGGGCGAAGTCGGCGGCGTTCTCGATCAGGGTCGACAGGCCGTGGACGACCTCGGGCAGGCGGTGGACGCGGGGCAGGGGCTGGCCGGGCGGGGCCTTCACCGCCGTCTGGAAGTCCAGATCAAAGCCCCGGTGCGGCTCGACCACCTCTTCCAGCAGGGCCTTCAGGTCGACGTCGGCGTAGAGGGGGTCGCCGTCCTGGGGCTGGGCCGACAGCTGTTTCAGGATGTCGCGGCAGCGCTCGGCCTGCTGCAGCATCAGGGCGGCGTCCTCGGCCACGGGGCTGTCGGGCGGCGAGGCGCGCAGCAGCTCCTTGGCCACCACCTGGATGGTGGCCAGCGGCGTGCCCAGTTCATGGGCGGCGGCGGCGGCCAGACCGCCGAGCGCCGCCAGCCTTTGCTCGCGCTGCAGCACGTCCTGGGTGGTGGCCAGGGCCAGTTCCAGCTTCTCGGCGTCGGCGGCCACCTTCCAGGCGTAGCCCGAGGTGAAGAGGACCCCGGTGGCCAGTGCCAGGCCCATGCCGAAGCGGTAGAGGGGCGGCAGGACCAGATGCTCGTGCAGGCGCCACGGCAGGGGCAGGGACCAAGAGAAGAGGACGGCCAGGGCGATCAGGGCCATGACCCCCAGCACCAGGGCCTGACGCGAGGGCAGGGAGGCCGCCGCGATCGTCACCGGCGCGACCAGCAACAGGCAGAAGGGGTTGTCCAGCCCGCCGGTCAGGGCCAGCAGGGTGGCCAGCTGCAGGATGTCGAAGCCCAGCTGCGCCGCCGTCTGCGGCCCGTTGGGCAGGCTGCCGTCGATGCGGCGCGCGCGGGCCATGGTGGCCAGGTTCATCACCACCCCGGCGCCGATGGCCGCCAGGCACTCCCACAGGGGCAGGGGGAAGTGCAGGGCGAAATAGGCGGTCAGGATGGCGCAGGTCTGGCCGAAGACGGCCAGCCAGCGCAGCACGATCAGGGTCCGCAGGGACAGGCCGCGTCCGCGCCGGGGCCGCTCGCGCAGGGCCTCCATGACGCCGGGATGGCCGGCGGCCTTCACAGCCTGCGACAGGGAGGGGGCTTCTGTGCTGCTCACGCCTCTTCTATAGACCGCCAAGCTGACGGCTGCATCCTCGCCGTCGCAGGAGAAGCCGATGCCGCGTCGCCCCGTCATTCTGTTCGCCGCCGCCTGTGCGGTCATCGCCCTGGCGCTCGGCCTGATCACCATGGTCGTGGTCAAGGGACGCGAACAGTCCGCCCAGGTCGCCGAGAGCGGCACGGGGCAACCGATGGTGGGCGGGCCCTTCACCCTGACCAACCAGGACGGACAGGTGGTCGATCAGACGATCCTGAAGGACAAGTGGACCCTGGTCTTCTTCGGCTTCACCTACTGCCCCGACTATTGTCCGACGACGCTCGGCGTGCTGAACGCCGTGCAGGAACGGATGGGCGACAAGGCCAAGGACCTGCAGATCGTCTTCATCAGCATCGACCCCGAGCGCGACACGCCGCAACTGCTGAAGGACTATCTGTCGTCGGACGGCTTCCCCACCGGCGTCATCGGCCTGACCGGCACGCCGGAACAGACGGCCCAGGTCGCGAAAGAATACCGCGCCTTCTACCAGAAGGTCGGCGAGGGCGAGGGCTATACGATGAACCACAGCCTGACCGTCTATCTGATGGGGCCGGACGGCCAGTTCCGCAGCGCCGTGGCCCACGATCTGGGGCCGGACCGCACCGTCAAGCTGATCGAGAACGCCATGGAGCGCGGCTGATCACCTTTCCCTGATCAGGGGCGACCTTGGTCTGTTTTGCGCTGAAACCTAATATATGCTGCACTGCCGCATCGGCGGGGGCCGCAGTCGGGGTTTCATGCTCTACGCTTTTCACGAGCTCGCCTATCATTCGGCGACGCCGTTCCGGATCGGGGCCCAGATGGCCCGCCAGTTCTGGACGTCGCCGTTCAATCCGGCCTCGGACACGGCCATCGGCCGCACGGCCTATGCCTCGGCCGAGGTGTTCGAGAGCCTGACGCGCCGTTACGGCAAGCCCGCCTGGGGCCTCGAGACCCTCGACATCGACGGCCACGCGGTGCGCACGACCGAGCAGATCGTCTGGTCCTCGCCCTGGTGTCGGCTGGTGCGGTTCGCACGCGACGCGGGTGATCTGAAGAAGGCGGGCAAGCCGTCCGACGCCCCCGCCGTCCTGATCGTCGCGCCGCTGTCGGGCCACTACGCCACCCTGCTGCGCGGCACGGTCGAGGGCTTCCTTCAGGACCACGACGTCTATGTCAGCGACTGGGAGAACGCCCGCCAGGTGCCGGTGCTGGAAGGCCGCTTCGACTTCAACGACTACATCGACCACGTCCGGGCCATGCTGACGGCCATCGGCCCGCGCGCCCACGTCGTCGGCGTCTGCCAGCCGGGACCGCCGGTGCTGGCGGCCTGTGCCGTCATGGCGACCGAGAAGGACCCCAACCGGCCGGCCTCCATGACCTTCATGGGCTCGCCTATCGACGCCCGCCTGTCGCCGACGGTGACCAACCAGCTGGCCGAGGAAAAGCCCTTCACCTGGTTCAGGTCGAACATGATCCATACCGTGCCCTGGCCCTATCCGGGGTTCGGGCGCCGCGTCTATCCGGGCTTCGTTCAGCTCTACAGTTTCATGTCGATGAACGAGGACAGGCACATCGACGCACACCGCCGCTATTTCGAAAGCCTGGTCGATGGCGACGGCGACGGGGTCGAAAAGCACGAGCAGTTCTACGACGAATACCTGTCGGTGCTGGATCTGACCGAGGAATTCTATCTGCAGACCATCGACATCGTCTTCCAGCAGCATCTGCTGCCACGCGGCCTGCTGGAGCATCGCGGAAAGGCGGTCGATCTGACGGCGATCACCGACATCGGCCTGGCCACGGTGGAGGGCGAGATGGACGATATCTCCGGCGTGGGGCAGACCCAGGCGGCGCACGGCCTGACGCCCAGGATCCCGGACGACCGTCGCCTGCTCTATGTCCAGCCCAAGGTCGGCCACTACGGTGTCTTCAACGGCCGTCGTTTCCGCGAGGAGATCTATCCGCGGGTGCGCGACTTCATCGCACAGAACGAGTCCTTGAGTGCAGTACCGGAACGGCCAGCGGCTGCCGCTTGAAGGCGGCGGCGCCCTTCGCCTGTCGGTGAACCCGCGCGCGCGAAGGCTGTCGATCCGTATCGACGCCCGCGCCGGCGAAGCCGTGGCCGTGGCCCCGTCCGAGCGGCGGCTGGGCGAGGTGGAGGCCTTCGCCCGCACCAAGTCCGGATGGATCGCGGACCGGCTTTCCACGCGGGTCGCGGGGACGCCGCTGGAACCCGGCGGCGTAGTGTCCTGGCTGGGCCGCAGCGTGCGGCTGGAAGCCGTCGGCGGGGCCGGGGCGGCGCGTCTGGTGGAGACGGCGGACGGGCCGGTGATACGCTCGGGCGGCGAAGGCGAGGCCTTCTCCCGCCGGGTCGAGAACTGGTTCAAGCGCGCGGCGCGCGAGTTTCTGGTCGAGCGCACCGAGCTTCATCTGAAAACGCTGGGCCAGAAGCCGGTCAGGGTGTCGATCGTCGACACCCGCTCGCGCTGGGGCTCATGCAGCCCGCACAACCGCTCGATCCGCTATTCATGGCGGGTGATCATGGCTCCGGCCGAGGTGGCCGACTACCTGGCCGCGCACGAGGTCGCCCATCTGGTTCACGCCGACCACAGCCCGGCCTATTGGGCGGTGGTGCATCGCCTGGTCGGGGACCATCGTCCCTTCCGCCAGTGGCTGCGCGACTACGGCGCGGCCCTGCACGCCGTGGGGCGCTGAGATCCCTAGAAGAAGTCGGCGTCGGCCTTCTTCTCGGCGCGCGGCGCGTCCTTGGGCGACGGCTGCGGCGAGGTGGGGCGGACGACCGGCTGGTTGTTGGGCAGGGGCGCGGGCGTCGGGACGGGCTGGCCGTCGACGATGGCCGGGCCGGGTTCGCCTTCGACCGGCTGATCGTAGGGGTCCTCGACCTGGCCCATCATGTCGCCGACGGGGTCGGGCGCGACCCAGCCTTCGGGCAGGGGCGGGCCGTTGGGGATGGGTTGGACCGCCAGCTTGGGCAGGGCCGCCTCCATGAAACCGCGCCAGATGGCGGCGGGCGACGAGCCGCCGGTCACGCCGCGCATGGCCTTGTTGTCGTCCTTGCCGACCCAGACGGCGGCGACGAAGCCGCCAGTGTAGCCGACGAACCAGGCGTCCTTGTAGTCCGAGGTGGTGCCGGTCTTGCCGGCGATGTCACGCCCGCCGATGGCCGCCGAACGGCCGCTGCCTGAGGTGATCACGCCGCGCAGCATCTGGTTCATGTAGTAGAGCGACGGGTTGTTGATGGTCTGGCCGTTTTCACCCGTCCCGTGGGTGTAGATGACGCGGCCCGAGGGGGTGCGGATGCGGCTGATGCCATAGGCCTCGACCCGCTTGCCGCCGTTGGCGAAGGCGTCATAGGCCTGTGCCATCTCCAGCGGGCTGACCTCGACGGCGCCTAGGGCCATGGACGGCTGCAGTCCGATCTCGCTGGTGATCCCCAGGCGGCGGGCGGCCCGGGCCACGGCGTCGCGACCGACCTGATCGGCGACATAGGCGGCGACGGTGTTGGTCGACTGGGCCACGGCCTGGGCCAGGGTCATCTGGCCCGAGAAATTGCCCGAGTAGTTCTTGGGCGACCAGCCGCCGATGGTCACGGGTTGGTCCACGACCGGGGTGGTCGGGGTGTAGCCGGCCTCGACCGCCGCCAGATAGACGAAGGGCTTCCACGCCGAGCCGGCCTGACGACGGGCGTCCGTGGCGCGGTTGAACTGGCTGTCGGCGTAGGAGCCGCCGCCGATCATGGCGCGGACCCGGCCTTCGCCGTCCAGGGCGACCAGGGCCGCCTGTTCGACGCCCCGGCCCTTGTCGCGGTCCAGGATGCGGCGCACGGCGCGTTCGGCGTCGGTCTGCAGGGTCAGGTCGAGGGTGGTCTCGACCACCATGTCCTCGGTCGGTTCGCCGACCAGGCCGCGGATCTGCTTGTCCAGCCAGTCGATGAAGTACTGGGCATGCTGGCTGGCCAGGGTGCGCGAGACGCGGACGGGCTGGGCCACGGCGGCGTCGCGCTGGGCCGGGGTGATGGCGCCGACGTCGACCATTTCGTTCAGGACGACATTGGCGCGGGTGGCGGCGCGCTCGCTCTCGGACACGGGCGAATAGCGCGAGGGGGCCTTCAGCAGGCCGGCCAGCAGGGCGGATTCGCCGACCGTCAGCTTGTCGGCGCTCTTGTCGAAATAGCGCTGCGAGGCCGCCTCGATGCCATAGGCGCCGGCGCCGAAATAGACGCGGTTCAGATAGAGGGCGAGGATCTCTTTCTTGGTGAACTTCATCTCCAGCCAGACGGCCAGCATCAGCTCCTGGACCTTGCGCTTCATGTTCTGATCGGGCGTCAGGAACAGGTTCTTGGCCAACTGCTGGGTGATGGTCGAACCGCCCTGGACCACGCGCCCGGCCTTGAGGTTCAGCGCCATGGCCCGGCTCATGCCGATGGGGTCGAAGCCGGGGTGATGGTAGAAGCGACGGTCCTCGATGGCGATGAAGGCGGCGGGGACGTAGTCGGGCAGGGCGTCCAGATCGACCGGGGGCGCCATCTGGGTGCCGCGCACCGCGATCAGGGCGCCGGAACGGTCCAGATAGGTGATCGAGGGCTGGCGATCGACGTCATAGAGGGTCGAGGTGTCGGGCAGGTCGCGCGCGAAGATGGCGAAGAAGACGACCGCGAAGATCAGGCCCCAGACGGCCAGAACCGCGCCCCAGTAGAGGAGGTTGCCGAGGAAGGACCGACGCGGCTTCTTGCCGCTCGGCGCCCCGCTGGACGCTCCGCCGTGGTCGTTGCGGTCTGGTCCGCCGTCTCTACGCGCCATGAAAGTCCCTCTTGCAGCGACATAACCCTAGCCGGTCACATCGCCGCAGAAAACGCCCCGCTTGTGATCACAGGAGCGTGAGGACCTATTTCGCCGAAAGAATGGCGCGTCGGGCCATCCAGACGCCCTGATCGCCGCCCTTCTCGACCGTCAGCCCAGCCTCGGTCAGCAGGCGGTGGTAGGCCTCGGGGGCCAGGCTACCGTGATAGAGGGGCTCGCCGCGCCATTCGCCGATCGCCTCACCGTGGGTCGGACCGGCGGTGAACATCAGCCGCCCGCCTTCGGCCACGCGGGCGGCCAGGACGGGGAGGACGTGCGTCTGCGCCTCAGGCGTCAGGTGGAACAGGCTGTGCCAGGCCAGAACGCCGTGGAAGGCGCTGTCCGGCAGGCTCAGGCGCATGTCGCCTAGACGCCAATCGCCGTGGGGCAGGGTTTGACAGGCATGGGCGATCAGCCCGGGCGAGGCGTCCAGGCCGACGACCTTGAAGCCGCATTCCAGCAGGGCGGCGCCCATGGGCCAGCCCGAGCCGCAGCCGACGTCCAGCACACGGGCGCCCGGCGGCCATCCTGCCGTGAAGCGGTCCAGCCAGACGACCTCGTCCCAGTCTCCCTCGTGCCGACGCAGGGCGGCGCCCCGGTCGCGGATCCAGTCGGCGGCCTTGTCCTGATAGAGGCTGATGATCCGATCCGCGGCCGGATGGGTCACTTGGCCAGGAAGGCGTCCAGGTCGCCGTAGAAGGCCGTCGGCTGATCCAGCATGATGAAGTGGGCGCTGTCGTCGATGCGCTTCAGCTTCGCCCCCGGCAGGTTGGCGAACGACATCTGATAGATGGCGTCGGTGATGGCGTCGGTCATGCGCGGGTCGTTGAACTTGACGTAGAGGACCTCGGTTGGGGCGGTGATCTTGCCCAGCTCCGGGCGCAGGTCGGTGACGATCAGTTCGCGGAAGGCGGCGGCCGAGACCTGCTGGTCACTGCTTTCGACATCGGCCAGGGGGCCAGGGCGGGCGGCTTCGGTCCTGATCATGCCGGTGACGGCGGCCCTGGCCTGGGTGAGATACTGATCGCGAGGAGCGGAGGATTGGCCCGCATAGACCTGATCGGCGACAGGGACGACGCTCTCGGCCGTCGTTCCGGGAGGGCCGAACATGGCACCCATGAAGGGGATCATGTCGATGACCATCAGCTTGCCGACCAGATCGGGATGGCGCGCGGCCAACATCATGCCCATGGTCCCGCCCATCGAGTGGCCGACGACGGCGGGCTTTTGCAGGCCCTGTTCGCGGATGTAGCGGGCGATCTCCTCGGCCACCGGGGCGGCCACGGGGCCGGTCGCATTACCCTCGGCGGGGGCGCCGGCGAAGCCCTGAACATGGATGCGGTGGATGCGATAGGCGCCGTTCAGATGATCGACCGTCCCCTGCCAGACGGCGGGCGAGGAACTGAGGCCGGGAATGAAGATGACGTCCGGGCCCTGGCCTTCGACGGCCACATGGATGCGGTCGGAGGCGAAGGCGGCGTGACTGTGCCCGTGACTGGCAGCGTGGTTGGTGTGACCGTCCTGGGCCTGTGCGGCCAGGGGCGAGGCCAGGACCAGAAGTGCGGCGGCGATGGCGATGCGGTGGTTCATGGCGTGGCTCCCCGTGTGATGAACTTTGTACTAGATGATCAACTTTGTGATGTAAAGTTCTTTTTAGAACGCACTTTCGACCCCGGACGACATGGGCGGCATCTCTTGATAGAGAGGCGGGATGAAGCCAGTCGAAGTCGATCCCGTCCAGCCCTCTGACGCCGTTGCCCCCGAGGTCAAGGCTCCGCCGACCGCCTTCGGCAAGGGCTTCGTGCGCGACGCCTGGTATTTCGTGGCCTTGGCGCGCGACGTGCCGGTCGCCAGTCTGAAACGCTATGAGGTGATGGACGAGCCGGTTCTGGTCGGCCGTACGCGCGCGGGCGAGGTCTACGCCATGCGCGACATCTGCCCCCACCGGGCGGCGCCCCTGTCGGCCGGGCGTCTGGTGGACAAGCCGGGCGAGGGCGAGACGATCGAATGCCCCTATCACGGCTGGCGGTTCCGCCCCGACGGCGTCTGCGCCGCCATTCCGTCCCTGGTCGAGGATCAGGCCTTCGAGGCGAACCGTATCAAGGTGCGGTCCTATCCGGTGCGCGAGAGCCAGGGTCTGGTCTTTGTCTGGATGGCCGCGGACGCGCGCAATCCGTCCGAACCGGATCATGAGCCGCCGCTCTACCCCGGCGCCGAGGGCGAGGCCAAGCTGGTCGAGGCCATGGATTTCGACAGCCATATCGACCACGCCGTCGTCGGCCTGATGGACCCGGCCCACGGCCCCTTCGTCCATCAGCAGTGGTGGTGGCGGTCCGAGCATTCGATGCACGAGAAGGCCAAGACCTTTGCGCCGCGCGACTATGGCTGGGCCATGGTGCGCCACGCTCCGTCGTCGAACAGCCGCCTCTACAAGATCCTGGGCGGGGCGCCGGCGACCGAGATCACCTTCCGCCTGCCGGGCTATCGCTGGGAGCATATCCAGGTGGGCGAAAAGCAGGTGCTGGCCCTGACCTGCCTGACGCCTGTCACCGAGACCAAGACGCGGATCACCCAGATCTTCTGGTCCGACCATTGGGTGTTCAATGTCGCCAAGCCCTTCCTGAGGATGGGCGTGGTCGCCTTCCTGAAGCAGGACGGCGGCATGGTGAACCTGCAGAACGAGGGGCTGAAATACGACCCGGCCCTGATCTGGATCGACGACGCCGACAAGCAGGCCAAGTGGTATCAGCAGCTGAAGCGCGAATGGACCAAGAGCCGCGCCGAAGGCCGCAGCTTCATCAATCCGATCAAGGAGGTTGTGCTGAGGTGGAAGAGTTGATGAGTGCCAGTCACCTCTGGATCTGAGCGCAAGAAAAAGGCCTCTCCCCGCGGCGGGGAGAGGCCTTTTTGCTTGGTGGTCGGAGGTGTCGGCCTCTGGCCGATTACTGCCGTGCGAGTTGGCTGGACAGGATCAGGTCCAGTTGCTTGCGGATGTGCGGCGTCAGTTCCTCGATGCCCCAGTGGTCGTAGGCGGCGTAGCGGAAGTTGGCGACGAAGACGTCCCAAATCATCCGGCCCATGACCAGTTGATCCAGGTCCTGGCGCAGTTCGCCCTCACGGATGCCGGCCTGCAGAACGGCGATGATGGCTTCGATGATCGGCTTGACGAAGGTGCGCGAACGCTCGTCGGCGGCCTCGGGCTGGAACCACGATCGGGCGATCATGGCCTGCATCAGCGGCAGGTGTTCGAGCGAGCGGTGGTAGCCGGCGGTCAGGCCCTCGGCCAGACGCTCGGCGACGCGGCCCTCATGACCGGCGGCGGTCTGGATGTCCTGCAGAAGTCCGGCCATTTCCTCGGCGAAGACGCACTCGAACAGTTCGGCCTTGTCCTGGAAGTTGGCGAAGACCGCGCCGGTCGACATGCCGGCGCCCTTGGCGATGTCGCGGATGGTGGCGGCGTCGTAGCCGCGCTCGGCGAACAGGGCGCGCGCGGCGTCCAGCACCTTCTGACGGGTGCGGATCTTGGCGGCCTGACGACGGTTCAGGCGCGGCTGGCCCTCGGCTTCGACGGTTTCGGGGGCGGACAGGGGGGTATCACGCATCAATAAAACACTCTGGCTCGGGAAGGGCGAAGCGCCCGCCGGTCTTGAAGGGCGATGGTCTCGCCAAGCGAAGTTTGCGCCGCCTCGGCGCCAACCTTGCTCAAGACGACAACCGGCGTCCCAGGGGGGAGGCGAACTTTCATCACCGAACAATGACCAAAATGGGTCATCGAATGAGGGTAAATCCTGCTTAAGCTTTACCTTAAGGTCAACATGGGTAAGGGTTTTTACGTAGTTGGCGTATCGGGAGTCTCTGGTGAGGCCCCGGAACGCGCCGTCCGGAAGGCGCGGGGGGGACGGGCGCCGCGCCCGTCGCCCGCGGCGGTCTGGAAGGTTTTCCGGAAGCCGTCGCGGCGCTCATGAATGGAAGCCAGGACCAGCCCCATCGGCACGCCGAGATCGACCAGGGTGTTCTCGGCCAGTTGCAGGCTGGCCTCAGTGGTTTCGGGCACGGCGTCAGTGACGCCGAGTGCATAGAGACGGGCGGCGTGACGATCATCGCGCGCGCGGGCGATCAGGATCAGGTCGGGCCGCAAGGCGCGGGCGGTCTTGACCACCTCATCGACTTTAGTCGGACTATCCATGGTGACGATCAGGGCGCGGGCCGCATCAAGGCCGCAGGCGTTCAGCATTTCGGGTCGGGCGGCGTCGCCGTAGTAGACCTCGTAGCCTGCGGCGCGACCGGAGCGGACCGAGGCCGGGTCGGCGTCCAGGGCGATGAATCTCTGATCATGCTCGGCCAGAAGTTCGCCCACCAGACGACCAACGCGGCCGAAACCGATGATCAGCACGGCGCCGTCTGGAGCCAGGACTGCGCGGTCCGGCGACAGGCCTTCGCCCTCGGGGCCGGCGGCGGGCGCGGCCCTGTCGGTCAGGGTGCGGGCGAGGACGGCGAGCAGGGGAACGGTGAACATGCTGAGGGTGGCCGCCAGCATGGCCTTGCGGGTCAGTTCAGGCGTCGCCAGGCCTTCGACCATGCCGGTGGACAGGATGACGAAGGCGAACTCGCCGGCCGGGCCGAGGATCAGGGCGTTTTCTATGGCGGATCGGGCGGTCAGGCCCCAGGCGCGCGCCAGGACGAAGATGACCAGGGCCTTGAGCAGGATCAGGCCGCCGGCCAGGCCGAGGACCGTCACCGGGTCGGCCGCGACAGCGTCCAGGTCCAGACTGATGCCGACGCCGATGAAGAAGACGCCGAGCAGGAGCCCCTTGAAGGGGTCTATGGCGACCTCGACCTCGCGCCGGAATTCGGTTTCGGCCAGCAGCACCCCGGCGACCAGGGCGCCGAGGCTCATCGACAGGCCGACCGCCTGGGCGCCGACGCCGGCGGCGACGACGACCAGAAGCGAGGCGGCGACGAACAATTCGCGGCCTTCGCCGCGATGCTGGGCGCGGGCGACCGAGCGGAACATGGGCCGCAGCACCAGCCGCCCCAGCAGGACCATGACAAACAGGCCCCCTGCGGCCGGCAGCAAGGTAAAGAGCGCGCGGCCCAGTTCGGCGGGTTCAACGGAGGTCCCGCTCTGGGCCAGGGTCGCCAGGACGGTGACGGTGATCAGTATGGGGGCGACGGCCACGTCTTGGGCCAGGAGGACGGCGAAGGTGGTGCGGCCGGTCTCGCTGTTGATCCTTCCTTGGGCGGCCAGAACCGGCATGACCACGGCGGTCGAGGACAGGGCCAGACC
Source organism: Brevundimonas sp. (assembly GCF_032055285.1). Taxonomy (GTDB): domain Bacteria; phylum Pseudomonadota; class Alphaproteobacteria; order Caulobacterales; family Caulobacteraceae; genus Brevundimonas. Next base: position 8,054 of record NZ_DAMBRE010000012.1, on the reverse strand, counting down.
CATGCCCAGAACCGCGGCGCCCGCTAGGGGCTGGCCCAGAGCCATGAATACGACGGCGATGGCCAGGGTGCATACGGCGACCTGCAGCATGCCCAGGCCGAAGACCAGACGACGCAAGGCCTTCAGTCGTTCCCACGACAGCTCCAACCCGATCATGAACAGCAGGAAGGCGACACCCAGTTCCGACAGCTGACGGATCTGGGCCTGATCGCCGATGGTCAGCCAGCTGAGCCAGCCGCCGGACTGGGCGAACCGTCCCAGGCCGTCCGGTCCCAGCAGGACCCCAGCGGCCAGGAAACCGAGCACGGGACTGATCCTGAGTCGATTGAACAGAGGCACGACCACGCCGGCCGCCGCTAGAAAGACCACTAGGTCCCGATACTCGCCGCCGTGTGCTTCGCCCATTCCGCCTCCGTAACGCTGGACAGTGGCGCAGGCGATCACGTTCTGGCGATAGCGCTCGCGTCTTTCATGAACTTTTTTTAAGACGCCGGAGCGCTCACGGCGGGATTAGGGTCCGCGCCGAACCTGAGCACGGGTTAGTCGAGGGAATGCTTATGAAGAAATTGCTGATCGGGGCTGCTGTCGGCGCCCTGCTCCTGCCTGCGGGGATGGCGGCTGCACAGGACAGCCACGACCACGCCTGCGTGGACGAGAGCTGCACGGTCGTGGAGTTGTTCCACGGCGTCTCGGCGCCCGAAGGCGGCGCCGCCCCGGCCGGTTGGGTGGGCACGGACGCGCCCAAGTACGGAACCTGGGGCTTTGACCTGTCGGGCCGCGACACCTCGGTCTCGCCGGGCGACAGCTTCTTCCGCTACGCCAACGGCACGGCCTTCGACAAGCTGCAGATCCCGTCGGACCGCACCTCCTACGGCTCCTTCCCCCTGCTGCGCGAACTGTCGGACAACCGCATGAAGGCCCTGATCCAGGGCCTGGTCGCGCGCACCGACCTGACGCCGGGTTCGGACGAGGCCAAGATCGCTGATGCCTATCGCTCCTATATCGACGAGGCGCGCATCGAACAGCTGGACGCCCAGCCGCTGCAGCCCTTCCTGGCCGCCATCCGCGCCGCCGACACCCATGAGAAGATCGCCGCCTACATGGGCCAGACGCAAGGCCGCGTCGGCTCGTCCTTCTTCGGCACCGGCATCACCATCGACCAGAAGAACCCGACCCGCTACGCGGTGACGACGGGTCAGTCGGGCATCGGTCTGCCGAACCGCGACTACTATCTGGATGCCCGCTTCGCGGACAAGAAAGAGAAGTACCAGGCCTATGTGGCGCGGATGCTGACCAATATCGGCTGGGCCGATCCGGCCGGTCACGCCGCCGCCATCGTGGCGCTGGAGACCAAGATCGCCGAGGCCCACTGGACCCCGATCGAGAACCGCAACCGCGACAAGACCTATAACGAATACACCATCCAGACCCTGGCCGCCGAGGCGCCCGGCTTTGACTGGACCGGCTATTTCAACGCCGCCGGCCTGGGCTCGATCGACCGCCTGATCGTGCGTCAGAACACGGCCATGCCCAAGATCGCCGCCATCTTCGCCGAGGCGCCGATCGACACCCTGCAGGCCTGGCAGGCCTTCCACACGACCGATGACGCCGCGGGCAGCCTGTCCAAGCGTTTCTCGGACGCCCAGTGGGAGTTCCGTTCGCGCGATTTGTCGGGCCAGCCCGAGCAGCGTTCGCGTGAGAAGCGCGCCATCAGCTTCGCTGAGGGCTCGCTGGGCGAGGCCGCCGGTCGCCTCTATGTCGCCGAGTACTTCCCGGCCGAATCCAAGGCCAAGATGGAAGAGCTGGTCGCCAATCTGCGCACCGCCCTGTCGCACCGCATCGACAACCTGACCTGGATGGGGACGGAGACCAAGGCGGCGGCGCAGGAGAAGCTGCGCAAGTTCACCGTCAAGATCGGCTACCCGGACAAGTGGCGCGACTATTCGGCCCTGGAAGTCCGCGCCGACGACCTGTTCGGCAACACCCAGCGTCTGGGCCAGTTCCAGTGGAACTATCAGCTGAACCGTCTGAATCAGCCGGTCGACAAGGCCGAGTGGGGCATGACGCCCCAGACGGTCAACGCCTACTACAACTCGGCCAACAACGAGATCGTCTTCCCGGCCGCCATCCTGCAGCCGCCCTTCTTCGATCCGAGCGCTGACCCGGCTGTCAACTACGGCGGCATCGGCGGCGTCATCGGCCACGAAATCGGCCACGGGTTCGACGACCAGGGCTCCAAGTCCGACGGCGACGGCGTGCTGCGCAACTGGTGGACCGACGAGGACAAGGCCAATTTCCAGGCCCTGACCACCCGTCTGGGCGCCCAGTATGACCAGTTCGAGCCCCTGCCGGGCTTCCACGTCCAGGGCGGTCTGACCATGGGCGAGAACATCGGCGACGCCGCCGGCACGGCGGTCGGCCTAGAGGCCTATCACCTGTCGCTGAACGGCAAGCCCGCGCCGGTGATCGACGGCGTGACCGGCGACCAGCGCTTCTTCTACGGCTGGGCCCAAGTCTGGCAGTCGAAGTATCGCGAGGACGCGCTGAAGAACCAGATCGCCACCGACCCGCACAGCCCGGCCGAGTTCCGGGTCATCGGCCCGGTGCGCAATGTGGACGCCTGGTACGAAGCCTTCGGCGTCAAGCCGGGCGACAAGTACTACCTCGCGCCGGAAGACCGCGTCCGCATCTGGTAAGCGTGACGTCTGACGAATGAAGAGGGCCGGAGCGGCGACGTTCCGGCCCTTTTTCTTGGGTGCGCATCATAATCGAAGGGTCTTCGATTCTTGGGTGACGGACGATTGTCGGCGGGTTGGCGGTGTTGGATTGCAGGCATGAAAAAGCCCGCTGCGGGGGATACATCGCAGCGGGCTTTCACGCTCTCTAAGGAGCGGACGTTTCCTCCCCGAAACGCCTCCAAGATGTCGCTGCGTTTGACCGCTGCGCCTCTCGAGTGAGACCAATTGACGCGAAGCCCGGGGGCAAGTCAATCATGTCCATGCCAAAAGGCGGGTCTTTCGTGACTGAACGTCGATAATACACGTTTCGCCACGAAGGTTAATCGAAGGCTATTCGAGAATGGCGCGAATGGTTGCGACCAGTTCGCTGCGGGCGACCTTCTGCTGCCCCGGACGCTCGGCCTTCCAGGCCTCGTTGTCGGCGATGGCGCCGGCGCGGGCGCGTCCGGCGTCCAGATCCTTGATGGTGACTTCCCCGGCGGCCAGCTCGTCTCCACCGAGGATGACCACGGCCGGCGAGCCGCGACGGTCGGCGTACTTCATCTGCGCCTTCATGCCGGCGCGACCCAGGTAGAGCTCGGCGGCGATGCCGGCGGCGCGCAACTCGGACACGGCGTCGAGGTAGTGCTGCATGTCGTCCTCGGAGAAGACGATGACCACGACCGGACCGCGCGTGGCGTCATCGGCGCCGCGTCCGGCGGCGCGCAGCGCCGAGGCGAGACGCGACACGCCGAAGGAGAAGCCGGTGGCCGGGGTCGACTGGCCGGTGAAACGGGCCACGAGGTCGTCATAGCGGCCGCCGCCGCCGATCGAGCCGAAGCGCACAGTGCGGCCCTTGTCGTCCTTGGTGTCGAGCAGCAGTTCGGCCTCGAAGACGGCGCCGGTGTAATATTCCAGACCCCGCACGATGGTCGGGTCGAATTTCACCTCGGCCTCGCCGACGCGCATGGCGGTCAGGGCGCGGTCGATGGCCGACAGTTCGGCCAGGGCGGCTTCGCCCGCGGCGCCCAGCGAGGCGCCGGCCTTGGCCACGGCGTCCAGTACGCCCGCGCGGCTGAGGCCCGGGGTCTCGGCCGAGACGAGGAAGGCCTCGACCGCGCTGATGACGGTTGAGGGCAGGCGGGCGCCCTTGGTGTAGTCGCCGGATTCGTCGAGGCGACCTTCACCCAGCAGGGCGCGCACGCCCTCCAGACCCAGGCGGTCGTACTTGTCGACGGCGCGCAGGGCGGTCAGGCGCTGGACCGCGTCGGTCACGCCGCCGGCGTCGAACAGGCCGTCGAACAGCTTGCGGTTGGAGACGCGGATGACCGACTGGCCGCCGCCGAGACCGGCGGCGCGCAGGCCCTCGCAGCCCATGGCGATGATCTCGGCGTCGGCCTCGGGGCGGTCCGAGCCGACGGTGTCGGCGTCGCACTGCCAGAACTCGCGGAAGCGGCCGGGGCCGGGCTTCTCGTTGCGCCAGACCGGACCGTAGGCGTAGCGGCGGAAGGGCTTGGGCAGGGTCTCCCAGTTCTGGGCGGCGAAGCGGGCCAGGGGGGCGGTGTGGTCGTAGCGTAGGGCCATCCACTCGCCCGGCTCGTCCGATCCGGCGTCGTCCTGTAGGGCGAAGACGCCCTCGTTGGGACGGTCGGCATCGGGCAAGAACTTGCCCAGGGCGTCGGCGTACTCAAACGCCGGGGTCTCCAGCGGCTCGAAGCCCCAGCGCTCATAGACCTCGGACACGCGCGCGACGATGCGGCGCTCGGCGGTCAGGTCGCGGCCGCGACGGTCGGCGAACCCACGAGGGGCGCGGGCTTCGGGGCGGATGGGGGCTTCGTCGGTCATGCCGGGCGATTAAGCCATCGGCGGACCGGCTGCAACTTGCGGCTCGGGATGTGGCGTCAGATCTGGCGGCGCAACGGCAGGTCGCGGCCATAGCTGAGGCGGCGCCACAGCCACTCCAGCGGCCCCATGCGGAACCGGCTCAGCCACAGCGGCGACCATATCAGTTGCAGGGTCCAGACGGCGATGACGATGGCCCACTGGCCGGGATAGTCGACCTGACCCATCAGGCGCGGCCCCCAGGGCATGTAGAAGAGGGTGGTCATGATCAGCGTCTGGGTCAGGTAGTTGGTGAAGGCCATCTGCCCGACCGGCGCGAAGATGCGGCGCACCCACATGACCCCGCGCGAGGTCAGCAGGATCAGGCCGCTGGCGTAGGCCAGGGTGATGAAGATCGGGTAGGAGGCCACGACCTCAGCCCATCCGTCCGTGGCCTCGACGCCGGGCCCGGCCATGATCTCGCGCCACTCCAGCACGCCCAGAAGCCCCAGCGCCGCGGCGCCGACGGCGATCAGGGCCAGATAGACGCGGGTCGGCAGGCGGCCGTGGAAGAAGCCGGCCTTGAACAGGCCCAGGCCCAGCATCATCAGCGGCACGGTGGCGAAGACATAGCCGAACAGGCTGGCGCTTTGCAGAATGCCCCAGGCCTTGAGGTTCTCGATCAGCCCGGCGGGCCAGCCGCTGCGATAGGCGGCGATGCTGGCGCTGACCGCGCCCTCGGCCAGGCTCATGGATTCGTCGCTCAGGGCGTCGACCAGAAGGGCGGGGCCGTTGACCGTCATCCACATGGTGGTGGCTTGAAGCGTAGCCAGTGCGAGGGTCGCGGCGGCGCCCGACAGGATCAAAGAGCGCGTCGACATGGAGCGCATCAACATCATGAGCAGGCCGGCCCAGGCGTAGAGCAGCAGGATGTCGCCGTACCAGAAGGCCAGGCCGTGGATCAGGCCGAACAGGGCCAGCCACATCAGGCGGCGGCGTAGCAACCGCCCGCGCGCCTCGTCCCAGCGCTCGCCGCCGACCAGAAAGATCGACACGCCGAACAGCATGGAAAACAGGGTGACGAACTTCTGATGGAAGAAGACCTCGACCAGCCAATGGGCCACGGCCGAGGCGCCGACCAGGGGGAAGGGCGACTGCTCTGGGGCCATGGCCGCATCCATGGGCAGGGCGAAGGCGGCGGCGTTGACGGCCAGGATGCCGAGCACGGCGACCCCGCGCAGAACGTCCAGGGTCTGGATGCGGGCGCTGGCCGCCACCGGCTGAAGCGTCGTCTGGTCGGTCATGGCGTCGGCCCTCCCCAAGTGAGCCGGTTGCTCATGGGGGTTCAGTTTGGCCGGGACACCTTAAATCGGTGTAATCTCAGCCAGCGCCGTTCTGCATCAGGCCCATGCGGTTCTTGACGACGGGAGCGGGGGCAAAGGCGATGAAGGCGACGCACAGCCCGGCCCACAGGGCGTAGCTGACGCCCACCAGAACCGCCAGCGGCAGGCCGGCGACGCCGAAGATCAGCAAGGTGGTCTCCAGCGCGCCAAGGCCCTGGAGCAGGCTCTGCGAGGCGATCACCGACAACAGGGACATGACCACGGCGATCAGGATCTGCACGGCGGCGGCCAGCAGTCCGCCGAAGACCATGAAGCGGCAGACGACGCCGAGACGCGTCGAGGGACGGCCGACGCGAGCGTGCGTCTGGCGCAGCAGCCACAGGCCGACAGGGGCGGCGATCAGGCCCAACACCAGCAGCACCAGCCGCCAGTCGGTATCTACGCCTGACGCCCAATTCTCAGGCGGCCAGACGATCAGGGTCAGGATCAACGGCGGCCAGGCGGCTGCGGCCAGGGCGGCCAGCACGAACCTCTGGGTCGAATGGCGCGGCGCCACGCGCTTCAGACCCGGCAGGTCCTCGATGCGGTCCAGTCGCGACATCAGCGGGTCGGGACCGGCGCCGCGCCGGAATAGTCGTAGAAGCCGCGGCCGCTCTTCTTGCCCAGCCAGCCGGCCTCGACATACTTCACCAGCAGCGGGCAGGGACGGTACTTGCTGTCGGCCAGGCCATCATAGAGCACGTTCATGATGGCCAGGACCACGTCCAGACCCATGAAGTCAGCCAGTTCCAGCGGGCCCATCGGGTGGTTGGCGCCCAGTTTCAGCGCCTTGTCGATCGAGGTGACGTCGCCGACCCCTTCGTACAGGACATAGATGGCCTCGTTCATCATCGGCACCAGGATGCGGTTGACGATAAAGGCGGGGAAGTCCTCGGACTCGGTGGTGATCTTGCCCAGGCTCTCGGCGAAGGCGACGGCGGCCTCGTAGGTGGCGGCCGAGGTGGCGATGCCGCGCACGATCTCGACCAGCTTCATCGTCGGCGCCGGCTTCATGAAGTGCAGGCCGATGAAACGGTCCGGGCGGTCGCCGACCGAGGCCAGTCGCGTGATCGAGATGGACGAGGTGTTGGACGCCAGCAGGGTGTCGGGGCCCAGGTGCGGCAGGAGGTCGATGAAGACCGACTTCTTGACCGCCTCGTCCTCGGACGCCGCTTCGATGATCAGGTCGGCCTGGGCCGCTTCGGCCAGGGAGGCGGCGGGGCGGATGCGGGCCAGGGCGGCCTCGGCCTCGGCCGGGGTCGTCAGGCCGCGCGCGGCACGACGCGCCAGGCTGGCGGCGATCTCGCCCTGGGCCAGGGGAATCCGCTCGGCCGACAGATCGTAGAGCCGCACCTCGTAGCCGCCGACGGCCACCGCCTGAGCGATGCCCGATCCCATTTGCCCGGCGCCGATAACGGCGACTGTCCTGATCGTGGTCATGAATACGCGAATTCAGCGGCCCCGCCGGGACCAGTCGCGCGCACCTTAGGAGTCCGCCCGCCGGGCGCAAGGGGCGGAATGGGGCGGGATTAAGATTCCTGACCGCCCGTGTCCGAGTCTCAACGGCCTAGTAGCCGCCTGCCAGACCTAAGGCCGCCTGATACAGCGGCGGCAGCAGATAGCCCTGCACGCCCTGGATGATCAGCAGGGCCACGATCGGCGTCAGATCGATGCCGCCCAGGGGCGGGATGATGCGGCGCAGCGGGGCCAGGATGGGGCTGGTGAACCGGTCCAGGAACTCGGCCACCTGGGCCACGAAGCGGTTGCGATAGTTGATCACGTCGAAGGCGAACAGCCAGCTGAGGATCGCATTGGCGATGATGGCGAACAGCAGAAGCTGCAGCAGCGCGCCCAGCACGAAGAAGATGAAGCCGATGACGCCGGCGCCGATGCCCATGAACCAATTCCCTTGAAAGCAGACCTGTTTCTAGCGGGGCCTTGCGGGAACGCCAAGGATTCCTCCGCGACCCGTTGACACCCCCCTGACGCCCCGCTTATCTCCGACCCCTGCCTGTCGGTCGGGGCCGTAGCTCAGTTGGTAGAGCGCGTCGTTCGCAATGACGAGGTCAGGGGTTCGACTCCCCTCGGCTCCACCAAATCCTTGTTCCACAAGGGTTTGGACAGGTTCAGGCGA
>NZ_DAMBRE010000011.1:0-64869 GCF_032055285.1 Brevundimonas sp. | reverse complement strand
GGCATGAGAGCCTCAGGAGCGGGCGTTCCGAAGGTCTGAGATGGGTCGAAAGCGGTCATTGCCATGCGGTTGTCGCCGCCGCGTCAGGTTCAGGCCGCCAGTCGGGCCTCGTCGGGGCGCAGGGTGAGGATGCGGACGCCGTCGCGGGTGACAGCGACGGTGTGTTCGAACTGGGCGGACAGCTTTCCGTCGGTGGTGACCACGGTCCAGCTGTCGTCCAGGGTCGTGACGGCGCGGCGGCCCTGATTGAGCATGGGTTCGATGGTGAAGACCATGCCTTCGCGCAGCCTCATGCCGGTTCCGGGCTTGCCGAAGTGCAGGACCTGGGGCGCCTCGTGCATCTCGCGCCCGATGCCGTGGCCGCAGAAGTCGCGGACGATGGAATAGCCGTTGCGCGCGGCGTGGCGCTCGATGGCGTGGCCGATGTCCCCCAGGGTGGCGCCGGGACGCACCGCGCGGATGCCCTTCCACATGGCTTCATAGGTGGTCTGGACCAGACGGCGGGCGGGGCGGGCCACGTCGCCGATCAGATAGGTCTTGCTGGAATCGGCGATGAAGCCGTCCTTCTCCAGGGTGATGTCCAGATTGACGATGTCGCCGTCGCACAGGATCTCGTCGGCGGACGGCACGCCGTGGCAGACGACCTGGTTGCGCGAACTGTTGAGGACGAAGCCGTAGCCGTACTGGCCCTTGCTGGCCGGGCGGGCGTGCAGTTCGTCGACGATGAAGGCCTCGACCAGGGCGTCGATCTGCAGGGTGTTCATGCCCGCCAGCGGCAGGCTGTCCAGCCAGGTGAAGACCGAGGCCAGCAGGCGCCCGGACTCGGCCATCAGTTCGATCTCGGCCGGGGTCTTGGTCATGCGGCGGCCGTCAGACCAGAGCCGGTCAGGGCGGCGCCGACGCCCGCCGCCTTGAGTTCGCGCGCCGCCAGCTCCTGAAATGTCAGGCCGGGATTCAGCTCGCCCAGCATGCCGATCCTGATCCAGAAGGCGGCCTGGGCGTTGATGGACCGGCAGGAGGCCTTGCTGGCCCGACGGAGCTGTTCGTGCAGCTCGTCCTCGATATTGACGATGCCCATGGGGCGACTCCGCATATACGTTTCGTATATGTTGTATATGCGCGATGCGCGAGGCCTAGTCCAGCGTGCTGAAGTCCACCACGATCGGCTCTCGGTCCAGCAACGCCAGCACGCGACGGAAGTCGGCCTGATCGAGCGCGGTGGTCGCCGTATTGGTCAGGGGGTGGAAGTTGACGATGTCGGCGTCCCACAGGCGCTGATCCAGGACGAAGGTCACGCGTTGCTGCGTGTCGTTGATCAGGCCGAGCGCCGTGACCGAGCCGGGGCGGACGCCGAGCGTCTCCCACATCAGGGCCTCGTTGCCGAAGGAGAGGCGGTCGGAGCCGAGCGTCCGGTGCGCCCGCTTCAGGTCGATGACCGTGTCCTGGGCGGCCGAGATCAGCCACAGACGGTCCTTCTTGTCCTTGAGAAACAGGTTCTTGGTGTGGACGCCCGGCAGGGCGGCCTTGAGCTCCAGCCCCTCCTCGACGCGGAAGACGGCGGGGTGGTCGTGGGTGGTCTGGGCGATGCCGTGGCCGGCCATCCAGGCCAGCAGGCGGGCGCGATCATAGGTGGGAAGGTTCAACTCGTGGGCGGTGTCGGTCATCTCGGCCTTGTCGGGCGGGCGGCGGGGGCGATAGGGGAGGGGAAGACAATCGTTAGCCTCTGTTCGACCTCTTTGGGAGCCCGCGTCTTGGAACTGGAATGCTATCCGATGACCACCCGGCCGTGCGACCTGGTGCCGGGCCGCCAGTCGCGCAACTGGATGGACGCCTTCGCCAGCCGGCACCCCTATCGCTGTCTGCCGCTGAACATGGCCAACACCACGGGGTGGGAGATCCTGTGCCCCTTCGGCTTCACGGCGGAATGGAACGGCGGCCCGGCACAGTCCGACATCAAGATCACGCCCGACCGGCATCAGCCGGAGATGGACCACTTCGTCACCTCGCACTTCTCGCGCGGGGTCCTGACCATGCACCCGCAGTACCTGTTCCGCACGCCGCCGGGCTGGGGGATGCTGGCGCAGGGCTCGCCCAACCACGTCAAGGACGGCATCCAGCCGCTGACCGGCCTGATCGAGACCGACTGGCTGCCCTTCCCCTTCACCATGAACTGGATCTTCACGCGGCCGGGCAAGGTGCGGTTCGAGAAGGGTGAGCCCTTCTGTTTCATCCTGCCGATCGAGCACAAGAAGGTGGAGGCCTTCCAGCCGGTGATCCGTTCGCTGGAGTCCAACCCCGGCATGAGGGGGCAGTTCGACGCCTGGAACCGGGCGCGCACCGACTTCAACACCCGCCTGGCCTCGGGCGATCCCGATGCGGCCAAGGAGGCCTGGCAGCGCTTCTACTTCAAGGGCGAGGTGCCGGAGGACCTGGGCTCGGCGCCGGCCACTCACGCCAACAAGCGTCGACTCAAGACGCCTCGGGTCGGCTAGGGCCGACCCGAGGGTCTTTCTTGAAGGGGCCTATCGCGCTTCGCGCTACTTGAGGCCGTGATCAGAAAAAGAAACGCCCGCCTCAGCGATGAGGCGGGCGTTTTCAGTTCAGGCCCTGTCGCTCTGCGCTCAAGCAGCGAGCCGCCGCGCGGCGAGCGATAGCGCTCTTACCTAGGAGCCGGCCGCGTGACGCGCGGGCCGAGGTTGTTGATGACCTCGCGGGCGTCGAAGGCGTTGACGTCGCCGGCGGGCTTGGGACCGCGGCCCATGACGATCTCGGCCGTGGCCTCGTAGCGGTCCACCTGACGGATGTCGCGGTCACGACCCCAGTAGGGGTCCCAGGTGCTCCAGTAGCCGCGCTGATAGAAGCGCCACTGGGGACCCCAGTAGGGACCGTAGCGGTCGTAGTAGAAGGGGTCGGGCGTCGTATAGAAGCGGGTGTCGCGGTCGGTGGCGCGGGTCACGGTGGCGAACCAGTCGTAGCCGTTCTGAACGGTCAGTTCGGCGGCGCGCAACAGCAGGGACATCTCGACCTGATCGCGCGAGGTGACCGAATTGCCAGAGAAGCTGACGGCGTAGCGGTTGGCCTCAAGCCTTTGCTCGGCGTAGCCGCCGCGATCGCCGTTGTAGCCGGCCGGCTGATAGGGGGTGGCGGTGGCGCAGGCGCCCAGCGCCAGGGCGCCGGCGAGAGCAACCAGAACCGACGTCTTGCGTAGGTTTTTCATGGGAGGTTCTCCTTGAACGTCCATAGAGCGTCCATGGTGCTGAACGACAGGTGAACAGCCAAGTTCCTGAGGCTGCGACACAGACGCCTATCCGTGCAATCTGGTGACGATCAGGATCGCCGCAAGGATCAGCAGGGCGCCGACGAAGATGCCGAAGCCGCGCCTGAAGCGGGGCTGGTTCATCCGGTTGGCCAGGGCGGCGCCGCCGAGGCCGTAGGCGCTCATCGACAGGACGTCCATGCCGATGGTGGCCAGGGCGAACAGGGCCAGCTGGGGCGCGACCGGACGGTTCACGTCGAGGAAGGGCGGCAGGACGGCGGTGAAGAAGAGGATGGCCTTGGGATTGGCGATCTGGACCGTGAAGCCGTCGATCAGGGCGCTGCGGCCCTGCTTGACCTCGACATGATCCGGTTCAGCCGCAGTGGCGAAGGCGCCGCGCAGGGCCTTGATCCCCAGCCAGGCGACATAGAGGGCGCCGAGGACGGCGATGATGCGGAAGACCTGGGGGAAGGCGGCGACCAGGGCGCCGAGGCCGAGCGCCGCAGCCCCGAACCAGACCAGGGTGGCGGCGTTCATCCCGACCACGCCGATCAGGGCCGAAGCGCGGCCCTTCTCCATGCCCGTCGCCACGGCGAACAGGTTGGCCGGTCCCGGCGTGATCGCCATGACGGCCATGACGCCCAGGAAGGCGGCGTAGAGATGCGGATCGACAGGAAGCGCGGCCATACCGCCCCCTTTCCGGCGGAGGGGCGGTCAGGTCAAGCCTTGTGGCGCGCGGTCAGGCTTCGACGGGCGGGGCAGGGGGCGCAGGGGGCGCGAAGGTCTCATTGACCTCTTCGATGGCGTCCAGCGACTGACCGACGGCGTAGTCGGCGATCAGGCCGTAGGTCACCATCTGGTCGGGGTCGGCCTGGGCCCAGGCGCTGTTGGAGGCCATGCCTTCGATCATGGGACCGACGCCAGCCAGAGCTTCGGTGACGACGGCGTCGATGTCGATCTCGGCCAGGGCCTGCTGGGCGATCTGGCCGGCCTGCTGCGCCGCCATGCTGGTGAAGGCCGTCACATGGGGCTGGTATTCCGACCACAGGGCGGCGACCCGCAGACCCTTGGTCGTTTCGTCGAGGGCGTCGTCGTCCTGAATGGCTTCGGCGCGTTCGCCGAACTCCTCCATCTTCTTTTCGAAGTCGGCGGCGGCGGATTCCAGCTGGACCTCGGCGGAGGTCTTGGCCTCCTGCGCTACGGCGGCGGAGACGGGCAGCAGGGCGAGGGCGGCGGCGAGCGACAGGGCGCGGATCATCGGGGGCTCCTTTGAGCGGACGCCGCAAGGTCCGCCGAACGCCGCCCGGCCTCAAGTGAAATCGCGGTAAGGCGAGGGGCGGACCAGGCCTCGGGACCGGGCCGCCCCCCGCCCTGACCTTAGTTGGGGGTGGCGACGACCGTGGCGGCCGGAGCGGCGGCGGCCGCCGTGATCGCCTGCTGGACCGCGACGCGGATCTGCGGGGCGATGCCGCGAATGGCCGGGCCGACCTTGCCGCGAGCGTCGGTCAGTTGCTGGCGTTCGGCCTCATCGGTGGACGCCGCCAGTTGACCGTCGAGGAAGGTCTCGAAGGCCGAGGCGAAGGCGTCGAAGTCGGGCTGGTAGCGGGCCAGGATGGCGTCGGCGGCGGCCATGCGCTTGGTTTCGTCGCCGCCGTCGGGGCCGTCGACCACGGCGCTCAGTTCGGTCTGCAGGCTTTCCATGCGGGCCTGGAAGGCGGCGGCCTTGGCCTCCATCTCGACCTCGGCCGGCGACTTGGGCTTGGCGGGGGCTTCGGCGGCGGTCGGGGCCGCCGGGGCGGCGTCCTGGGCGAAGGCAGGCGCGGCGAAGGCGAGCGTCGCCGCGACGGCGGCGAGGGTCAGACGCAGGGACATGTAAGGAAGGCTCCGGCAGGGCGGGAGTGCGAAACTCGCCGCAAGACAAGACCGAGGGTTCGGTTGAAGGCGAAGTTGGCCTTGTCAGACGCCGAGAGCAAGCGTCAGCATGGGGGCATGAAACGATCTTTTCTTCTGCTTGGCCTGTCTGTTGCGGCGGGTCTGCTGTCCGGCGGGGCGCCGGTGGGCGCTCAGACCGGCAGCCCGGTGCGGGCCTATACGACGTCGGGCGACTGCGCCGGGCGGCCCGCGACCACGGTGCGGATGGCGCCCGACCTGTGCCTGGGTCTGGTCTGGCAGGGCGCGGGAAGCGAGGGGCCGAGGATGCCGCGCGGCCTGATGCCGTTGGCTGACGGCGACTGGCTGGTGACGGATCTGGGCGGCTGGGAGGCGGGCAAGGGGGCGGTCTGGCGCCTGTCGTTCGCGGCGGACGGCGCGGCGCAATGGCGACGTCTGGCGCGGGGCCTGTCGATGCCGCACACCGTGGCGCGCGGGCCGGACGGGCGCATCTATGTGTCCGAGATGAACCGCATCCTGACCCTGGACCCCGAGGCGGCGGACCCGGCGGCCAGCGTGCGGACCGTCATCGGCGACCTGCCGGACAACCGGCTGCACGACAACCGCCATCCGCTGTCGAGCTTCGTCTTCGACGGCAACGGCGACCTGCTGGTCAATGTCGGGGCGCCCAGCGACCGCTGTCTGGACGCGGCGGGCAAGCCCAAGACGGATGCGCGCGGGGCTTGCGCCGAGGAGGCGGCGACCGCCCAGGTGCGGCGTCACGCCTATCTGGGCGCCCATCAGGGGGAGGGTCGATGGGCCGAGGAGAGCAGCGTCTTCGCCAGCGGCCTGAGGAATTCCATCGCCCTGGTGCGGCATCCTTCGGGGACGGTGCTGCAGGCCGAGAACTCGGTCGATCTGACCACGCCCGAGCATCCGTTCGACGAGGTCAATGTGCTGCGCCAGGGCGGGCATTACGGCTGGCCCTATTGCGTGGACCTGGCCACGCCCTTGCCGGGCTGGCCCGCCCGTCAGGCGCGTTGCGGCGAGCGGGACAGGCCTGTCGCCCTGCTGCCGCCCCACGCGGCGCCGCTGGACATGATCTATTACGAGGGGGCGATGTTCCCGCAACTGCGCGGCCGTCTGCTGATGACCTGGCACGGCTATCGCCGCACGGCGGGCCGGATCACGGCGGTGGAGACGGACGAGGCCGGGGTTCCGCTGACCGACATCGGCGGGCGCTACGCCATCTATCCGCGCGGGTCTCTGGCCTATCCGGCCGGGGCGCCGAGCGTGAAGGGCAGGGTGCTGACGCCGGGTTGGGATCGTGTGGCGGGGCGTCAGCCGCGCGGCTCGCCGGTGGTCATGGCGGTCGCCGCCGACGGCTCGATCTGGGTCACGGACGACCGCAGCCGGGCGATCCTGAGGATCGCCCGGCCCTAGTCTTTCGGCGTCCTAGCCCTGGGTGCGGGCGTCGCGCTTGGCCAGGACGCGCAGGCGCAGGGCGTTCAGCTTGATGAAGCCGGCGGCGTCCTTGTGGTCATAGGCCTGGACGCCTTCCTCGAAGGTGACGAGGTCCTGATCGTAGAGGCTGTAGGGGCTTTCGCGGCCGATGACGGTGGCGTTGCCCTTGTAGAGCTTGACCCGCACCGTGCCCGAGACCTTCTCCTGGCTCTTGTCGACGGCGGCCTGCAGCATCTCGCGCTCGGGCGAGAACCAGAAACCGTTGTAGACGAGGTGGGCGTATTTGACCGCCAGTTCGTCCTTCAGGTGCATGGCGCCGCGATCAAGCGTGATGGACTCGATGCCGCGGTGGGCGGCCAGCAGGATGGTGCCGCCCGGGGTTTCATAGACGCCGCGCGACTTCATGCCGACGAAGCGGTTTTCCACCAGGTCCAGACGGCCGATGCCGTTGTCGTGGCCGTACTGGTTCAGCGCGGTCAGGATGGTCGCCGGGCTCATGGCCTCGCCGTTGATCGAGACGGCGTCGCCCTTTTCGAAGCCGATCTCGATGACCGTGGCGACGTCAGGGGCGGCTTCCGGCGAGATGGTGCGCTGGTGCACGAACTCGGGGGCCTCGACGGCAGGGTCTTCCAGCACCTTGCCCTCGGACGAGGAGTGCAGAAGGTTGGCGTCGACCGAGAAGGGGGCCTCGCCGCGCTTGTCCTTGGCGATCGGGATCTGGTGCTTCTCGGCGAAGTCCAGCAGGGCCTCGCGCGACCGGAACTCCCATTCACGCCACGGGGCGATGACGTGGATGTCGGGGTTGAGGGCGTAGTAGCCCAGCTCGAAGCGGACCTGGTCGTTGCCCTTGCCGGTGGCGCCGTGACAGACGGCGTCGGCGCCCAGCTGGCGGGCGATCTCGATCTGGCGCTTGGCGATCAGCGGACGGGCGATCGAGGTGCCGAGCAGATACTGGCCTTCATAGAGGGCGTTGGCGCGGAACATGGGGAAGACGAAGTCGCGCACGAACTCTTCGCGCAGGTCGTCGATGAAGATGTTTTCGGGCTTGATGCCCAGCTTCAGCGCCTTCTCCTTGGCCGGGGCCAGCTCTTCGCCCTGGCCCAGGTCGGCGGTGAAGGTGATGACCTCGGCGCCGTATTCCTCCTGCAGCCACTTCAGGATGATCGACGTGTCCAGCCCGCCCGAATAGGCGAGGACGACTTTCTTGGGGGCGGGCGAGGTCATCGGTCGAAACTTCCTTTCGAGAAAACGCGGGGAGGCGTGTTTGGCGCGCTTAAAGGACCAGACGCCGCGCGATGCAAGGGCATGATTGTGTCGTGAGCTCCGGATGTGAAAAAGGCGCCGCGACCGAAGCCGCGACGCCCTTCAGGATTCAGGCGGCCGCTGGCCTCAGACGAGGGCCTTGAGCTGGTCGACCAGATCGGTCTTTTCCCAGCTGAAGCCGCCGTCGGCGTCGGGGCTGCGGCCAAAGTGGCCATAGGCGGCGCTGCGGCGGTAGATGGGCTTGTTCAGGCCCAGGTGCTCGCGGATGGCGCGCGGCGAGGCGCCGCCGATCAGCCTGGGCAGTTCGGCTTCCAGCACCGCCTCGTCGATCTTGCCCGTGCCGTGCAGGTCGACGTGGACCGACAGGGGCTTGGACACGCCGATGGCGTAGCTGATCTGGATGGTGCAGCGGTCGGCCAGGCCGGCGGCGACCACGTTCTTGGCCAGGTAGCGGCAGGCGTAGGCGGCCGAACGGTCGACCTTGGTCGGGTCCTTGCCCGAGAAGGCGCCGCCGCCGTGCGGGGCCGCGCCGCCGTAGGTGTCGACGATGATCTTGCGGCCGGTCACGCCGGCGTCGCCGTCAGGCCCGCCGATGACGAAGGTGCCGGTCGGGTTGATGTGCCACTCGGTCTCGTTGGTGATGAAGCCGGCGGGCAGAACCTTCTCGACGTAGGGCTTCACGATGGCCGCGACCTGGTCCTGGCTGAGGCCGTCCTTGTGCTGGGTCGAGACGACGATCGAGGCGGCGCGCACCGGGCGGCCGTTTTCGTAGAAGAGGGTGACCTGGCTCTTGGCGTCGGGCTCCAGGCCCGGCTCCTGGCCAGAGTGGCGGGCCTCGGCCAGGGCCTTCAGGATGTTGTGGCTGTACTGCAGGGTGGCCGGCATCAGCTCGGGCGTCTCGTTCGAGGCGTAGCCGAACATGATGCCCTGGTCGCCCGCGCCCTCGTCCTTGTCCTCGCCGGCGTCGACGCCCTGGGCGATGTGGGCCGACTGCGGGTGCAGGTTGTTCTCGAAGCGGAAGGTCTTCCAGTGGAAACCGTCCTGCTCATAGCCGATGTCGCGAACCACGCCGCGCACCGTATCCTCGATCTCCTGCTCGACGCCGGGCGCCCAGTTGCCCTGGGTGTCCATGATGCCCTCGCCGCGGATCTCGCCGGCCAGCACCACCAGATTGGTCGTCGTCAGGGTCTCGCACGCCACGCGGGCCTCGGGGTCCTTGGACAGGAACAGATCGACGATGGAGTCGGAGATCTGGTCCGCGACCTTGTCGGGGTGGCCTTCCGAGACGCTCTCGGAGGTGAACAGAAACGACGAACGGGCCAAGGCAGGCTCCTGCAAGACGGTGAGGCCGACAGACATATAAAGATATGCTTATACGTTCAAGTGATGACCGAAAAGTGGAGCGGAATCCTGCCGGACGCGCAGGTGACGGATCGCACGCGAAAGGACGGCCGCCGGGGGCGACTTCTTTCGATTTCAATGTCGGAAAGGAAGTGGTGCCGCTTAGGTGACTCGAACACCTGACCCCATCATTACGAAATTCACTCTAGCGCGGCGGCGAAACCCAGCGCCGGCATGGCTTCCTGATCGGCTTGGACTGGGTCTTTTCCGGCTTTCCCAGCCACCTCCCAAACTCGGCCGAGTGCGACCCTGAGGCGTTTCCTAGTTAGCGCGCGTTAGCTAGGGAAAGTCGAAAATTCCGACCCCGGCCAGACCTACAGTGCGCCCCTTAAAGGAGCTTCACGCGTGGGGACTTTCCGCCGATCACGTCAAAGCGTTGAACGGTGATGTTTAGGGCGTCTAGGCTGTGTTCGAGGTCCGCTGCAAGTTGTCCAGGGGGAAGAGCAAGGACGCGCTTGATGCTCGTCGCGTCGGCGGGGCCGTGGGTCATCAACTGCCCGATCGCGGTGTAGATCGATTGCCGATCGATGCTGGTTTTGACCTCGTACACTTCCGTCAGCGCCGCTCCGCATCTGACATAGAGGTCGATCAGACGACTGTTCAGGACGCGCTCGTCATCGGCGCAGGTTGCCTGCCGTTTGTCTCGGAGGGCGCGTACGACATCGCCGTGATACGTGACGTAATCGATTGCCGATGAGCGCGTGCCTCGACGCCTTCCCGTGGGTTCGTCCTTGAAGTCGTCCCACTCGTCAACATCGGCCAAAGCGGCGGCGGTATCGAATTCTCCGCTGCGCACAGCAGCTTTGAAATCGCTCACCTGCTGAACGAAGCTCCAAATTCTGGATGGCAAATCGGGTGTGTCCACGCGTCCGATGATGATGCCCTCGCGTACACGCCCATCAGAGCGGAGAGCTTCTTCCAGCGTGATCTTGGACCGGGTCAGGAAGGCCTCTTTGCCCACACCCGCTTTGCCGCCGCCGATGCCACCGTCATGCATGAGATAGACGTGCCCAGTTTCGGGATCCCTCGCGAAGAACCCCGCGATCTGTCCTGACGCCTCTTCAGTCGGGATGTTGATCTCAACGGTGATCTGCTGAGAGCGACTTTCGGTGTGGTAGACGCCGAAGGCGTTCCAGCGTCTCGGGATGCTTGCATCGGGCAGATTGGCGAATGCCGCCCACAGCTGCCCAGCGCCATTGCTGAACAGCTCGGCATTCTGGTTTCCCCCTGGATAGCCAATGTTGCGCTGCCCTTGGCTTTGGAGAGCGCTCTTAACCTGCGCCTCCAGCCCACGCTGCAAGGAGGCGCGCTCTGTTTTGCCTTCAACGACAGTCAATCGCATCGATCTATCCCTCACTCAGCCAACTGCGCCAGCGCGGCTTCTGTAGGCGTAGCGACGTCGTTCGGCTTCCGCCGCCAGTGGTCTGCCAACACCCAATCGCCTGAAAGCAACAAGTGCCAGTCATTCCAGCCATTACGGCTGGTGTTCGTCACCGCTCGCGAGGCGGCAGAGAAAGATGTGTGCTGGCCAGCCATTCCGTCGATGGTCAGAGCACCGTTCTCAATCACGCCCGTGTACTGCTTGCCGGCATACGTAAAGCGGCAGGCCGTGCCATTTACGGGCAGGCCCGACCGATAGGCGGAAACATCTGCCCAAGCGGGCGACACGATGCTGAGACCATCCTCACGATCAGGGGCGAGCCATATTTCTCGGGCTTGTCTGAAAAGGTCGGAGCCTCTCGCCGCGATACTGTCCTCATTCCACACGTCATACGCAGCCAGCTCGCGGTTCAGCGCCAAACTGGAGTGAGACCGCACAGCCGGCATCTTCACCGCAAAGGGGCCATTCGAAACAGTCGAGTTCAGCGCGCTGGTGAGTAGCGTGAGATTACCCAACTTATTGACAGCACTCTGTCTGGCCACCTCGCGGGCGAGCCGTTCCGGATCAAATTGATCTAGGTGCTCGATCCCGATGAGAGGCCAAGATGTCTGCCACGCTTGCGGCATGATGTGCTCGATCGTCAGCGTTGACTTGATGTCGATATCCTCGTTTCGGGCCGACCTCTTTCCGAGCTCCAGCGCTTCAAAGATGTAGCGGAGCCTTGGCTGGCGCGGGCCTTTGTACTGGTCGCGGCCTAGCCAACCTTGTTGCCACTCGGTGTCGTCTGGCCAGCGATCCGTTTCGGACTGTCGTCCGGACAGGTAGGTGACGAGAGCGTCAACCTGATTGCCTTCTGTCAGACGAAGTCGGTCGATGATCCCCACGAACAAGCGGTTGTAGTTTTTGGTCGTCAGCCCACAGATATCCCGCCGGAGAATGTAGCTCTCCAGAACGGCAAGTCCCCGGGAAAGCTCAGCCGGGCTCTCGGCGTTTGCACACAAATACACGACCAAGGGCATCGCGGTTGAAACGTCGAAAGCGTGAGCGAAGCGTCCAAAGTCGCCAAGGGGATCGCCTTTGACCTGCTCAAAAAGCCGCCGTTCGATTTCAGCGGTAGTCGAGATCGATTGCAGTTCTTCGGCGACCGAGCCGAAAGGTGATTTCTGGATGATCCATCGCCGGTAGCTCTCGAAAAGACTTTCGACGGATACCAAGTCGCCGACATGCATTGAGAGGTGATCGGTGAGCATCCAATCAAGGCGCGCCCGTGACTGTCTCCCGCGTGATTCCACTTGGCTCCAGAATGCTCGATCAAGCGGAAGCCAGTGTTTTTCGTAGAGCTTATCTACAACAAGCGAAGCGTCCGATTGGCCAAGCCCCTTGGCTCGTTGGAAGATGTAGTTCCTGAGCAGGTCGCCGGGGGTGAGATCCACGCCGCGACTGTTCAGGGTTTCGAAGATCGTTTGCGGGTCATCGCCTCCCTCCAGTTCGATGGAAACGATAGCGAGGCCCTCCTTTAGAGCCTCGAACAGCAGCTCCAGGCGATGCTCATCAAACCCGGCTGCCAATCCCACATGAGTTTCAATCCGATCTTTAAAGTAGGCGTGCGCGGACGCGGCCCTCCGAACGAAGCCATCCTCGTCAACCGGCTTTGGCGTGACCGCATCCAAATCGGTTGCCGGATCGACAATGTGCAAAAAGGCGCGGCGATCTGTGAGCGACGGCCAGAGCTTGAAACGCTCCGCCGCCGGGTTCTCCATCACGCCGTCGTTAAGCAGGTATTTCTGGATTTCTTCCGCGTACGATGAGCCGTGCGCCGCCGCGACGTCGCGCAGGGCAGATAGCAAGAGCTGAAAGGTCGTCAGTCGTTGCTGCCCGTCGATCACCTCGTACGCCTGGACCTGCTTTCCGAAGGTCTTAATCTGGGCGATCACAATGGCGCCCATGAAGTGGGGTGTAAGGGACGAGCGATCGCTATTGAGCCGGTCAACCGCCCGCTCGATATCCTCCCAAAGAAGCTTGAGCTGAGGATCTGGCTTCCAAGCGTATTGCCGCTGGTAAAGCGGGATCAGGTACCGCTTCTTGCCGTCAAACAGGTTGATGATTGATCGCGTAAATGGCTGCACGCTGCCCCCCAAATTCTAACAGTCGTATGCACGCGCGGGGCGATCTGCCCAAGCCGACGAACAAAAAAATAAAAGCCCTCGCCCCACGCTCCAGCAAGAAGCCGGGGCGCAGGGCGAGGGTGTAGGCGGTGGTCAGTCGGTGGTCGTATGCTTCGCCGCGCCAGCCTCCACGGCCTTCAGCAGGGTGTCCTGCGCAAGGTGCGAATAGCGCTGGGTCGATTGGTAGCTGGCGTGACCCAGCACCTTGCCGACGGCGAATAGATCGACGCCGCTATTCACCATAAAACTGGCTGCGCTATGTCTCAGATCATGGATTCGCAGGCCCGGCAGGTTCGCCGCTTTGATCGCCATCTGCCAGCCGTGCTTGATCGACACGAAAGGCTTCCGGGTGTCGATGTTGGGCACCAGCCACGGACAGCCCTTGAAGCGGGGCAGGGCCGCGATGATCGCCAGCGCCGGGGTGGACAGCGGGACGTGACGTGAGCGCCCCGTCTTGCTGGTCGGGATGTACCACTGCCGGCGCTCCACATCGACGTGCTCCCAGCGGGCATCCAGAAGCTCACGCATCCGAGCGCCGGTCAGAAGCAGCAGACCGACGATATGTTGCAGTTGAGGGTTCTTCGACGCTGCCACAGCCACCTTCAACCGGGCCGCCTCCTCCGCCGTCAGGAATCGGTCCCGCGCGTTGTTCAGCGGCTTCCGGGGCAGACCACGGGTCGGGTTCTTGTGACACCCCGGCACGTCGTCCTGGGCCGCCAGTTCGAAGGAACGCCCGAGCAGTACGCGGAGCTTCTCGACACTGGCTGGCGACAGACCCGAAGCGCGCTTGTCGGCGAGCCACTGGGCGACACCCTGCCGGGTAATGTCGGTCACCCGGACTTTGCCCCACTTCGGCACGATATGGACACGCAGCGTCATTTCGGTGCTGGCCCACGACTTCAGATGGAGCTTGGCGTACGCGAGATGGCTTGCGGCAATCTCGCTGTACAGCGGGATCGATTTGGCCTCCGCCTTCTTCGCACTGGGAGCCGTCTGTCTGGGCTGAAAGGAAGCGGCGTCCGCATAGGCAGGGCCGCCTCCGATCTGCCGGCAATCAACGCAGCCGTCGTAGTTGTCGAGGTGGTGCCGTGCCGCGTCTTCGCTTGGCCAGGACGACGGCCGCGAACACCACAACCACGCCCCCGATGAAGGCGAGCGGCTGGGCCACGGCGAGGCTCGACAAGATTAGGGTGCCGAGGAACACCAACGTCTCCCGAGGCCGGGTGACGAAGGCGTGCAACAGCGCCAGCAGCATGACGGCAGCCAGCACCAACAGCAGGATGCGGGCCAGCGCCAAGGCCATGCAGAGGATCAGGAAAGCGAAGACCTTCTTCATCCCCGATCCTCATCAGGCCAGAAGTGTCCGAGACACATCGAGTGTACACCGAGCTCCGTGGCTGGACCGTTTTCCACGAAGACGCGGGTGTGGGGGCCGTGGTCGGGCAGATAGGTGAGCTCGAACCACAGACCATGATCCTCGATGCTGAAGAGGGCGGGTTCGTCAGGGTGATCGCCTGCGATCGGGAAGCCCAAGGCCTTCTGTATGACCTCAGGCGAATCCCCGCCCTGGATGACGAAGATCTGGACGTCGGTGCCGATCTCGCCCTCGTGCTCAACACACATGTGCCAAGCGCGGAAGCCGAGTAGGGCGCGTAGATCGACGTCTAGGTCGGTGTCGCCCAGCGCGCTGGAGACCTCGAAAACATCGGTGAGTGAAAGCATGGTGTGAGGCCTTTCAGGCATAAAAAAAGCCCTCGGGCGGAGTGCCAGAGAGCGCGTGTCGGATGGGTTGGGGGTCGCCTGTCGGCGGGTGGTTCAGGTCTTGTCGGCGGCCGGTGGTCGGTTGGCGACGCCAAGGCAGTTGAAGCGGAGGGTGTGGTTGGTGTCGGGATGGTCCGCCACGAAGACCAGCATTCCGAAGGCGTCGGTCAGGACGTACGCCAGCTCGAACCATGAGCCGTGATCGTTCATCCATTCCCAGCCGGGCTGCTCGGCCTGATCCCAGCAGATCGGAAAGCCGATGGCGTCATGGATGACCACGGCATCATCACCGGGCTGCACCACGACGATTTGCAGAACGTCCTTCAGGGGACGCCTGCGATCGGTGTCCACCTGCCAGACGCGGAGGCCGATCAGGGCGCGGAGGTCGGCGTCCAAGGCCGGGTTCGTCAGGGCGGCGGTGACCGCGTCGCGGTCGGTCAGTGAAAGCAAGGGCGGCTCCTTCCAGGGCATGAAAAAGCCCCCGCGACGCTGGTCACGAGGGCTGGGGTGGGTGGGGCAGTGGGGCCCGCGAGGGGCGCTAGTGATCGGGCGAAAAGGCCTAGGTTTTCTTGGGGCGGGGTCTCGTGAGGCGTCCTATACGGCCACGTCCGGTCTGGGAAAGAAGAGCCAGTCTAGCCGATCGTGGTCAGAGCGGGTTTGGTGTTCTTCATATAAGATGCCGCCATCTGCGCGCTTGAACGCGCGTCACGCTGCACTCAGCGCGCCTCTGTGGGCGTCTGATGGCCCTCAACCTGTTTGGACGAAGCCGTAGCTAGAGGATGGCCTGGATCGCATCCAATTCAGCTTAGCCATAATGAGATCGGCTATGATGCTCAGGGCCACTCGATCGTCGATGGTCCGCGCTTCCTCAACGGCCATGGTGTGGGAGGCAACGGATAGGAAGCGACTGATATCGTCGGGATCGTCTGCCAGATCTGGCGCATCCACGACAATGAGTGCGCTTTCAAGGAAGGCCTCAAAGTATGCAAGGGCACCCTCCCTCTGCTGTTCATCGACGCCTTGGCCGAAATCCGCTTCGATCACAGCAATAAGCCCATGAGCAAATTCAGTCGACAAGCCCATCCCGGCCGAGGTTTCTGAGACCGATGTCGCAGTCGTGTTTTCGTGTGCGGCCAGCCGTCGGAGAATGGCCGCATTGGTCATGGCGAATGACCAGGTCAGTGCTCGATAATAATCGGCCTCTTGGAATTTATCAGAGACGTTATCCGCAACACCTACCGCGAGGCTGAGATAGTCATTCATTGTAGCGGTGGTCATTCTTCACCCTCCCTGCACCAAGGCCAAACGACCCAGATTATCTCGCTTGATCGCGTACGAACGCCGAGGGTTGAGCTAGAAGTCCGAAAACGCGGCCTCATTTACCGTGACTTCTTCGACCATCCGAACTGTCACTCCGAGCCCCCGATCCTTGAGCAAGTCGCAGAGGGCGTCTCCGTCGACCGAATCGATCGCGGGTGCCCCGTCCCGGGTAGCCTCGCGTCGCGCGTCGGCCGTGAAGGTCCCGGTTGTGATAATAAGCCCCTTGTCGGTGCGCCCGACCATGGCTCCCCGGAAGTCGCGTACCGCTCCCGCACCGACAGAACCGGCGTACCGCTTGCACTGGAACAGAACATGAAAAGATAGCAGGTTGATCCGCAGCACGCCGGTGCCGTCGATGCCACCGTCGCCGGACTTGCCGGTCACTTCCACCTTGATGAAGTCGTACTCCCGGAGGACCCTCTGGCAGAGGCGTTCAAAGGCAGCGGGGTCCAGCGCGAGCAGCTGGGCCATCAACTGGTCTTTCCAGTCGCCGGCGGCTTCCTCGGCAGCGACCGGATCAAGCTCTGCTGACACGCCAGCCCTCACCTTCGCCTTCCGAACATAGGCGCGATTGATCCGGCGAACTTCTTCGTCGAGCTCTTCGCGCGTCATCTCCGCGCCCTTGGGCGTTAGGGTCCAGACACCGCGCTGGCTGTTTTCCACGGCACCGGCGAGCTTCAGCCAACTCCTGGCGAAGCCCATCCGCTGAGCGACCGCGAGCTCATTGTATTTCCCAACGCGAACCGCGAGAACGTCTTCATTGAGTCCCATGTACTGCGAGACGTCCTCCACCATCTCAGCAATTGTCATCGAGCGACCGTGCGCCTTCAGCCGCTCAACGATTGGCCACCAAAATTGCTCGTGTGTAGGTACGTCGGCAGCAGTCGCCATTATGTGTCGGCCTTCTTCTCTTCCCCTGCTGAGGCCGGTAGCGCCGACATCGCATTGGTGATTTTCACCGTCTCGACGCTTAAGGTCATCACACGAGCCAGCAGCTCCGCGATTGCCTCTCATAAAGCTAGCTGTAGGCCAGAAAGCCATAGTCCGCGCCGACGCCAGTGCGTTAAATCGCGCCGCCAACGCCCTTAAACTTTTCTACGAAGGTGGAAATCCGCTGAAAAACGTCTCGCTTCTTGGTCAAATATTGCGGGTTGAGCGGACTCATTCTCGGCAAGATGGAAGTCAGCTCCGTACCGTTTTCGCTGGCATACTCGCGCTTGATTGATGTCGCGATATAGCGCTTGGCGGCATCGGGATTTAATTTCTCATCAGCAATGAGTTCCTCTGCTTCGCGACTTTGCTCAGATTGGGCGAACGTAAAGAAGGCTTCGATCACGCCAGCTTTGTCCCCAAGGTCATCCAAGTTCGTTTGATTGATGAAGTCGACAATCAGGCTTTCCTTCGCGCGGTTGCCGATACTGCCTCGGATCACACGGCGGATTTCGCCAACCAGCTCCGCTTTGCTTCTAGTCTTCTTGTTATGATCAAAGATAAGCTCAAGTATATAATCTAGGTTGATTTCCTGAGACTTCAGCAGATCGACCTCAAATACCACATCGTCCCAGTCGACCACTGACTCGCCTTGCTCTTCGCCGGCCTTCTCGCGACGCAGCCAATCCCGGATATCATTATAGGTCGACCGGTAGTCTTGGACCTTCCGATCAGCTGGAATTTTGACGGACTTGAGCTCCGCCACGTCATCATCGCTCAAATGATGCAGCTCTTTATACGCCGTCAGCGCTGCCTCATCTCCTTCACTGATCTCTTGAAGTTGCCGCAGGCTTGCGAATTCATCGTAGTTCTGAAGGATGTTCTCTATGCGCAGATACTCGCCGAACAGCTTTGCAAAGGCCTTTTTGTCTGCTTCCTTTTCGATCGCGGCGGGGTCGGGGAAACGGTCGTCAAGTTCCCGCACCACCTCGACAAAGCCTCGCCTTGCCTCACCCGTTGTCTGGTCTATGAAGCCCTCCATGTACTCGGAGTAGCCCTTCTCCAGAACAACGCTCTTCGTGTTGGCGTTGCCAAAAAGCGTGATCGCTTTGACGGTTGCCTCTTCAAGGTCGCGGAAGGTGACGATGTTGCCAAAGGTTTTGGTCGCATCATAAATGCGATTAGTTCGTGAATAGGCTTGTATGAGGCCGTGAAAACGCAGGTTCTTGTCCACGAAAATAGTGTTGAGCGTTGGCGCGTCGAAACCGGTGAGGAACATACCCACCACTATGAGAAGATCCACTTCCTTAGCCTTTACCCGCTTGGCCAAGTCCCGATAGTAGTTCTCAAAGCCTTTGCTATCGACGCTGAAATTCGTCCGGAAAAGCGCGTTATAGTCGGCGACGGCAGCGCTTAGAAACTCCTTGGCGCTGCTATTGAGCGCAGAGATCTCAAAACTCTCGTCGGGAATGTCGCCAATCGCGTCCTGCTCTTCATTAGCGGCGAATGAAAAGATGGTCGCGATCTTCAGCGGTCTGTCGCTGCCGGCCTGGAGCTCCTTCAGCTTCTCATAATAGAGCTTTGCCGCATCAACGCTGCTCACCGCGAATAGGGCGTTGAAGCCATTATTGCCGCCATAAAGCCGATGCGTTTTACGACGGAAATTATCGATGATGTATCGCGAAATGCCAGCGATGCGCTCTGGGTGCTGAAGGGCTCGCCGGTTCTCAGCGGCAGTTAGTTTTTTCTCGTCCTGTTCGGTCTCGATCGCCTTAAACTTCGGGCGCACATCGTTGTAGTCGACCTTGAACTTCAGCACCTTCTCGTCGCGGATCGCGTCGGTGATCACATAGGAGTGAAGTTCGCTCCCGAATACGCTGGCCGTCGTCTCCGCACCCGAAGCATTCTCCGGGAAGATCGGCGTACCGGTGAAGCCAAACTGACAGAATTGCTTGAACTTGCGTTTGAGGTTCTTTTGCGCCTCTCCGAACTGGCTACGATGGCATTCGTCGAAAATGAAGACGACTCGCTGGGTATAGACCGGCAGGTCGCCCTCGCTCTTCATCAGATTGTTGAGCTTCTGGATCGTCGTGACGATGATCTTGTTGTCGTCCTTAGAGAGGTTCTGCTTCAATCCGGCGGTGCTGTCTGAGCCATTGACGCTATCCGGGGAGAAATGCTGATACTCCTTCATCGTCTGGTAATCGAGGTCCTTGCGGTCGACCACGAAAAAGACCTTGTCGATGAAGTCGAGCTGCGTGGCGAGACGCGCTGCCTTGAAGCTGGTCAGCGTCTTGCCTGAACCCGTCGTATGCCAGATATACCCGCCGCTTTCCGGTTTGCTTAGCGTCTTGCCTTCGAACGAGCTTCTGGTCTTGCGCAAAATGCGTTCGGTCGCCGCGATCTGATAGGGGCGCATCACCAGAAGCGTGTCGCTGACGTCGAAGACGGAATAGTCAAGCAACACCTTCAAGAGGGTGCGCTTCTCGAAGAAAGTCGCCGTGAAATCCTTCAGGTCCCGGATCAGGCTGTTATCGGCCTGCGCCCAGTTCATAGTGAAGTCGAAGCTGTTCTTGTCGCGCTTGGTCGTGTTAGCGAAGTAGCGGGTATCGGTGCCGTTAGAGATCACAAAGATCTGGAGGTATTTGAAGAGCGAACTGTCCGAGTTGAAGCTCTCTTTGCTGTAACGGTGGATCTGGTTGAACGCCTCGCGGATGGCAACGCCGCGCTTTTTCAGCTCGACCTGTACCAGCGGCAGACCGTTCACGAGGATCGTCACGTCATAGCGGTTCGCATGCGTTCCGGCCTGCTCGAACTGCTTGATGACCTGGACTTTGTTGCGGCAGACGTTTGCCTTGTCGACGAGATAGATGTTCTGAATTCGGCCATCATCGAAGACGAAATCGAAGATGTAGTCGTCATGGAGCTTGCGGGCTTTGTCCGTCGCGCTGTCGCTGGGCTTGTCCAAATAGGTTTCGACGAAGCGCCCCCATTCCTTATCAGTAAACTGAACATCATTGAGCGCCTGCAGCTGCACACGCACATTGGCCAGCACGGCGTCTTTTGACTTCAGATCGGCCCGAAATTCATAGCCCTGTTTGCGTAGGTCCTGGATCAGCTCCCGCTCAAGATCGGATTCGGACTGATAGCTGTCCGCCGCCTTCCAGGCGCGCACATACTTATCGAGCACGATAAAACGATTGGTCTCGGCGATCGGGGTCATCTGATCAGGCATTCGGGGTCTCCTCCTGCCAATAGCTGTAATTGTTGCGGAGATGATCTAGTAGGAGCTTCACCGTCTGCTTTTCCTGCGGCGCGGGTTCGGCGATGGTCTCACTGGAGAGCGTGCTATGGCTCGTAAACTGAATGATGCGGTTCATGTAAAGTTTCTGATCGCCCGGAAGCAGCTCTGACCATCGCGGATAGCCCAGAAAGTTCGATGTCTTTTCATAGAGATTGCGCAGCAGTGTGAAATGATAGCGCTCGATCTTGTCCGCCGCGATTGCCTCCTCCAGCGTCCGCTTGAGGTAGAGGTGATAAGAAAAGCTCTGGTTGGAATCGCCATTCTTCGCGTCTAGCTCAAAGGTTCCATCCTCCAGCCTTTTCAGCATGTAGCAGGTCTTTGTCCCCAACTCATTGAACAGCACGTTAAAGAACAGCGGGCTGTGGGTCGTGATGATGAACTTCAGGCCGTTCACGCTTTCACTTCTCTTGATGAGTTCGGCGACATCGACGGCAAGCTGAATGAGATGGTTCTCGTCGAGCGAGCTAACCGGGTCATCGATAAATATGTATTCGAGATCGTTGAACTGATCCGTCTCGCGCTCATCGACTTCGGCGACATTCCGGGTGCTGATGACCTGATCCAGCAGACAATAGAAAACGCTCCAGATGAAGTTGCTTTCTTCACCCTTCGATATTTTGAGACGTTCTGGGTTGGTCTCCGGATCTTGCCCCAGTGTGAAGATCACTTCGGAAAATGCCGGTACGGTGATCTCTTTGTCATCCTTGTCCCTGGTTTTGTATTCCTCATTGAAGCGGGGCGTAAGGTTCGGCTGGGTGTAACGCTGAAACACGGTGATCACATTGAGGTCGAGTCCAAGATCTTCGAAGGCGGACCTGGTGAACGCATTCGGCTGAATGCAGAGCTTCCGCTCGGTATCGCCGGTCAGATCATTGTCCCAGTAAAAGAGGTCTTCGGTGAAGGCGTTATAGTAGAGCACCCTAGGGCGATAAGCGTCGTCCCGTTCCTCGGTCTTCGGGTCGATTAGCTCTCTGAATGCGCGGGACAGTCGCGTCTTGCCGGAGGCGTTGAACGCATAGATCAGCTGCACCTTCTTGTCGGCGTCCCTCAGCGTCTCGGCGATCTCGATCAGCGTCTGTCCCATTTATGTCGCCTCTGCATCAGATTTGGGAAAGCTCAGCAGCTGATCGCGGTAATAGGCGTATTGTTTTTCACGCAGCTCGATCTCGCGGGGTAGGCCTTCGCTGATCGAAGTCGTCAGCGTGTCGAACTTGTCGAGGATTTCGACAATGCGGGCTTGTTCTTCGAGAGACTTCTGAGTGTCATTAGGGTACGGGACAGGAATCTCCGCTTTCCCAAAAGGCTTTATAAGGAGCGTGTTTATCTTTGTCTGAGCTACATACTTGTACTTCTTGGCAATGAAATCTGAGGTTTGCATGCAGTAGGCGACGAACTTAGGGTTCATCCCATGCCGAAATGCGTAGCAATGGTCATGTATTGCTACCTGCTTTTTCCCTAACCATGCCATTGCCTTGCCAACTTCATCGACAGTCTCGCCGACGTCGGTAAGGATAACATCGTTAGGTTGCGCATAACGCAGAGAACCAGCCATAGCGCTGCTGACTTTCGAAAGCGCTTGCGAGGCATAGACGCCGTAACGCGTGTAGATTTCACCGTAGTGAATTACGTCAATGCCTTGATCGACATAATCGGCTTTCGTAAAGCGCTTCCCACGGATGAACTCACCAATCTCGTCCAATGGTTTCCATTCGACATCCCCACCTTCAAAGCTGAGAAGCCGGTCGCGGTAGTGGGTGTACTGTTTTTTGCGGGCGGTAAGCTCGGCGGTAAGCTCGGCGGTAAGCTCGGTGAAGCTGTCGAGTATCCGAACAATCTCCCCCTGTATCGCCAGCGACTTCTCCGGATCATCCGGGCACGGGATGGGGATTGTCTTGTTGCAGTAGTTGCTTATCCACTGCCGTTTATGGTCTCCCTCGACCAAACCGCTAGGCAGCGTGTTTAGCCAGTGAAACACGTATCTCAGAATGAACCTGGCATCGTCACTTGAGGTGATTATCTTCATCGCCGACGACTTAACTTTGAAATCGAAGTCGGCCCATTTGTTGGCAGTCGTGAAATCATCAAAAATAATGACGGCCGATCGCGAGCCTTCACAAATTCCTTGCTCTTCATCTGTATAGCCCAGAATGAAAGACTTTCCAGCTGTCAGAACCGGCGTTTTGTGGGCATCACTGTAATTTGCCGATTTCACAATATATCTAGTCGGCTGTTCATATTGAGTGACGTCCCCCAAAGGCACCCACGCCACCTCCGCCCCATCCAACAGTTTCTCCAAAAAGCCTGCCGCGCTCATACGTCGATCTCCGCGATGATGGCGTCGATGTCAGCGCGCAGCCGGTCGATCTTCTCAACCGTGGCGCTGATCTCGGCATTCAGCTCATCGATGTTGAAAACCACGCGCGTGTCGCGCGGCTCGACGTAGGAACTGACCGAGAGGTTGTAGCCCCGCTCCACGACGGTCTCATAGGGCACCGAAGCCGCAACATGGTCTACGTCCCCCTTACGATCAAAAATCTCCATCACCCGCCCGATGTGATCGTCCGTCATCAGATTGGTGTTGGTGGCCTTCTTGAAAAACTCCTCTCCTGTGGCATCGATGAATTGAATGGCCGTGTCGGTCTTGTTCTTGGCGAGGACCAGGATCGTCACCGCGATGGTCGTTCCGTAGAAAAGGTTGGAGGCGAGCGCGATCACGGCCTCGACATAGTTGTTGTCGACCAGATATTGCCGGATCTTCTTCTCCGCGCCGTCGCGATAGAAGATACCCGGGAAGCATACGATCGCCGCACGGCCCTTGGCCGAGAGATAGCTGAGCGCATGGAGCACAAAGGCGAAATCGGCCTTTGATTTGGGTGCCAGCACTCCCGCCGGAGCAAAGCGGTCATCGTTGATCAGGGTCGGATCGTCCGAGCCGATCCACTTCACCGAATAGGGTGGGTTGGAGACGATGGCATCAAAGGGCTTGTCGTCCTGGAAATGCGGATGGGTGAGCGTATCGCCGCGCTGTATATTGAACTTGTCGTAATTGATATTGTGCAGGAACATGTTCATGCGGGCGAGGTTGTAGGTCGTGTGGTTGATCTCCTGCCCGAAGAAGCCATCTTCGATGATGTGCTCTTCGAATTGCTTCTTGGCTTGCAGCAGCAGCGAGCCGGAGCCGCAGGCCGGGTCGTAGATCTTGTTGACTTTCTCCTGCCCATGCATCGCGAGCTGCGCGATGAGTTTGGAGACGTGTTGCGGGGTGAAGAACTCACCACCGGATTTGCCCGCGTTGGCGGCGTAGTTTGAGATCAGGAATTCGTAGGCATCGCCGAACAGATCAATCTGACTGTTGTGGAAGCCTCCAAAATCCAGCTCCGCAACGCGTTTCAGCACTTTGGCGAGGCGGCTGTTTTTCTCCGTGACCGTGTTGCCAAGCCGCGTGCTGGTCGTATCGAAGTCGGTGAAGAGCCCCCTGATGTCCTGCTCGGAAGGGTAGCCATTGGCCGACGACTCGATCGCCGCGAAAACCTGAGCCAGATCGGTGTTCAGGCTGTCATTCGTATTGGCGTCTTTCGCCACATTGGCGAACAGCTGGCTGGGATAGATGAAATAGCCTTTGGTCTTGATGGCATCATCCTTGATGTCATCGGTGACGACATCGTCCGGCAGAGCAGCATAGTTGATGCTATCGTCATCCGCCTCGATATAGGCGGCGAAATTTTCGCTGATGAAGCGGTAGAAGAGCGTACCCAGGACGTACTGCTTGAAGTCCCAACCATCGACCGAGCCGCGCACATCGTTCGCGATGTCCCAGATTTTCCGTTGAAGCGCGGCGCGTTGTTCCTGGCCCGTCATCTCTTTTCCATCCTTCGTCGGATTGGCCTCGCGCTTGAGCCAGCCCTCAATAACAACTTGCCGGGATCGCCAGCCGCCCTCAACCTTGTGACCCGCCGGCCTCCTGTCGACAGCTGGGTTCGGGAATCAACAGCGGCTTAGCTAGCCCCCATTTCGCATACCGCCCTTTGAAGTCATTTCCCACTGGGTACCCAGTGAACTCCCACGCGGAAAGGGCTCGCGCCAGGCTGGCCGGACGGTACCTAGTTAGAGTGGCTCTGGAGTGGTGGTGCCGCTTAGGTGACTCGAACACCTGACCCCATCGTCGCGAAGGCGACCTCTGGTAAGCTCCCTTCCCACCACATACCCACGGAACACCCAAGCGGAAGCGCCTTCCGGCTTATCCCGGCCGGGCGTCAAAGCTAGCGCTACTCTGGAAAAGTGGTGCCGCTTGCGTGACTCGAACACGCGACCCCCTCATTACGAATGACCCACTAAGGCTGGAGGCACTCTGGCGTGGAAACTCGGTATAGACTGGGATTTGCGCGCTTCCGCCCGCTTCCGTCGTCCGATCCTGTTGGAAGTGGTGGTGCCGCTTAGGTGACTCGAACACCTGACCCCATCATTACGAATGATGTGCTCTACCGGCTGAGCTAAAGCGGCTCCGGTCGGCGGCCTGACGAGTGTCGGTGGCCGCGCGAGGTCGGGTCTTTATACGGGTCCGGCGGACTTGCCAAGCGCTGTCAGCACGGAGTTTTCATCCGGGGCCTCGGCGGTGCGGATTTCGGCAAAGCTGAGGGCGGCCAGAGGGGCGGCGGCGGCGGCGGAAATGCAGACCGCAACGCGGTTTGCGGCGACGTCGGGCGTCAGGACGGCCGCCAGAGCCGCAGCAAGCGCGCGGGCGGCGCGGGGCGAATGCAGCAGGACGGCGTCGAAATCGGCGGGGGGGGCGGCGTCGGTTTCCTCAGCGGTGTAGACCGGCAGGCGTCGGACGGCGTGTTCGGGCAGGAGGGCGGGCAGGTCGCCGGCGGGCTCGCGGGCGCCGGGGGCGAGGATCAGGCCCTGGATCGGGCTGGCCTTGATGAGGGCGGCCAGGGCGTGGATGTCGCCGGCGGCGGAGCGGGCGTCGGTGAAGCCCGCGTCGCGGGCGGCCTCGGCGGTGGCGTCGCCGACCGCGAACA
Source organism: Brevundimonas sp. (assembly GCF_032055285.1). Lineage (GTDB taxonomy): Bacteria > Pseudomonadota > Alphaproteobacteria > Caulobacterales > Caulobacteraceae > Brevundimonas. The sequence goes on along the minus strand of NZ_DAMBRE010000011.1, from coordinate 39,737 downwards.
CGGGAAGGTCGCGCAAGTCCAGAGTCAGGGCGGCGAAGGCGGCGACGCCGTTGGGACTGGTGAAGGCCAGGGCGGCGACCGTGGCGAAGTTCGGCGCAGTCTTAAGGGCGTCGGGCAGGGGGCGGATGGCCAGCAGGGGCGCGACGACGGGGTCGTAGCCGAGCGCCGTCAGCCGCGCGGCGGTGCGCGCGGCGCCGGGCTGGGCGCGGGTGATCCAGACGCGGCGGATCGGCCGCATGGCCTACAGGTCGATCTTCTGGTCGCCGGCCTCGGCCTGGACTTCGGCGCCGAGGCGCAGGCCCAGGGCGCGGGCGTGGCCGAGGGCGGTCGCAGCCGAAACGCCCGAGATTTCGCCCACGCGGCGCCAGCGGGCCGAGCCGTCGGGGCTGAGCATTTCCGTGGTCAGGCGCAAGGTCTCGCCTTCGATCAGGGCGTAGGCGCCGATGGCGGTGCGGCAGGAGCCTTCCAGCGCCGCCATGGCCCCGCGCTCGGCGGCGACGCAAAGCGCGGTCAGATCGTGGTTGAGGGCGCGGGTCCAGTCGGCGCCGGCGTCGTTCTCGCGGGTCTGGATGGCCAGAGCGCCCTGACCGGGCGCGGGCAGGAAGTCGTCGAGCGACAGGCGCTCGCGGATGACGCCCGCGAAGCCGAGACGGTTCAGGCCCGAGCAGGCCAGCAGGATGGCGTCGAAGTCGCCGTCCTTGAGCCGCTTGAGCCGGGTGTCGACATTGCCGCGCAGCATCTCGATCTGCAGGTCGGGGCGCAGGGCCAGGGCCTGGGCCTGGCGACGCAGCGAAGCGGTGCCGAGACGGGCGGCGTGCGGCAGTTCGGCGAAGCTGGCGAAATGCTCGCTGATGAAGCCGTCGCGGGCGTCTTCGCGCATCGGCACGGCGGCGATGGCCAGGCCCGCGGGCTGTTCGGCGGGGACGTCCTTCATCGAGTGGATGGCGACGTCGACGCGGCCGTCCAGCAGGGCCTCCTCGATCTCCTTGGTGAACAGGGCCTTGCCGCCGACTTCCAGCAGGCGGCGGTCCTGAATCCGGTCGCCGGTGGTGACGATCTCGACCAGGGGAACGAGGGTCTCGATCTGGTCCTCGGCGACGCCCAGGGCGCGGCCGATGGCGCGCTGCATCATGCCGGACTGGGCCAGGGCCAGCCTGGAACGGCGGGTGCCGATGCGGAGGAGGGGTTCAGTCACGTCGAGACGCCGTTGCGAAAGAGGGGGCGGGTCGCTAACTCCGCCCGATGAAGATGGACGCGGACTATAGCAGGGCGACGGACGGGGCAACCGAACGCGGGTCGGACGGATTGACCGTCCTGGGTCTGGAGACCAGCTGCGACGAGACCGCCGCCTCGGTGGTGCGCCTGACCGCAGCCGGGGCCGAGGTTCTGTCCAGCGTCATTCACAGCCAGATCGACGAGCACGCGGCCTTCGGCGGCGTGGTGCCGGAAATCGCCGCCCGCAGCCATGTCGAGATGATCGACGGCGTGGCGCGCCGGGCCATGGCTGAGGCCGGGATCGACTACGCCGCCCTCGACGGAGTGGCGGCCACCGCCGGGCCGGGCCTGGTCGGCGGGGTCATGGTGGGACTGAGCTACGGCAAGGCCGTGGCCCTGGCGCGCGACCTGCCGCTGATCGCGGTCAACCATCTGGAGGGCCACGCGGTCTCGGCGCGGCTGGGGGCGGAGACGAGCTATCCCTTCCTGCTGCTGCTGGTCTCGGGCGGGCACTGCCAGCTGCTGGAGGTGCGCGGCATCGGCGACATGAGCCGGCTGGGCACGACCATCGACGACGCGGCCGGCGAGGCCTTCGACAAGATCGCCAAGGCCATGGGGCTGGGCTATCCCGGCGGGCCGGCGCTGGAGAAGCTGGCCGCGTCCGGCGACGGTTCGCGCTTCGACCTGCCGCGGGCCTTGCTGGGCCGCAAGGACTGCGATTTCTCTTTCTCGGGCCTGAAGACGGCCGCCTCGCGACTAGCCCAGACCTGCGAGAGCGAACAGGACAAGGCCGATCTGGCCGACGCGGTGCAGAAGGCGATCGCGCGCCAGCTGGCCGAGCGCACCGAGCGGGCCATGACGGCCTATGCCGAGCAGCACCCGGAGCTTGAGCCAGCGGGGGGCGCCCTCAAGCAGCCGAGCGCCGCGCGCGAGGCGGTAGGGCCCAAGAATGAGCGTCATTTCGTGGTGGCTGGGGGTGTGGCGGCCAACAAGACGATCCGGCGCACGCTGGAGGATCTGGCGACGAAGCACGGCTTCAGCTTCCTGGCGCCGCCCATGGTCTATTGCACCGACAACGCCGCCATGATCGCCCTGGCGGGGGCCGAACGGCTGGAAAAAGGTCTGACCTCGGACATTGATGTCGCCGCCCGGCCGCGATGGCCTCTGGACGAGGCGCGCGCGAACGCCGATCCTGTGCACAAGAAAACGGGCCGCAAGGGCGCCAAGGCTTGATCGCCCTGGGTTCGGGCGGTGGTCGGGGGACCGGAGAAGACATGGAATTTCATACGGCAGGCGTGATTGGCGGCGGCGCATGGGGCACGGCCCTGGCGCAGAGCGCGGCGGCGGCGGGCCTGGCCGTCGTCCTGCAGGCGCGCGAGCCCGAGGTCATCGAGAGCATCCGCACGCGGCGGGTCAACGACGCCTTCCTGCCGGGGATCGAGCTGGATTCGGCCATCAACGTGACTTCAAGTCTGGCGGATCTGGCCGATTGCGATCTGATCCTGGCGGTGCCGCCGGCCCAGCACATGCGTGCGACCCTGGCCGCCTTTGCGCCCTACGCCCGGCCGGGTCAGCCCATCGTCCTGTGCGCCAAGGGCATCGAGCGCGGCTCGCTGAAGCTGATGACCGATGTGCTGGCCGAGACGATTCCGTCGGCGACGGCGGCCGTGCTGTCGGGTCCCAGCTTCGCCGCCGAGGTGGCGCGAGGCCTGCCCAGCGCCGTGACCCTGGCCTGCGCCGACGCGGCCATGGCCGAGGCCCTGGCGGGCGCCCTGTCGGGGCCGGTCTTCCGTCCCTACTACGCCGACGACCTGATCGGGGCCGAGACGGGCGGGGCCTTGAAGAACGTCCTGGCCATCGCCTGCGGCATCGTCGAGGGCCGCGAACTGGGCCGCAGCGCCCACGCCGCGGTCATCACGCGCGGCTTCGCCGAGATCGTCCGCGTGGCCCAGGCCTTGGGCGGCAAGGCCGAGACGGTGGCCGGCCTGTGCGGTCTGGGCGATCTGGTGCTGACCTGCTCCAGCCCGCAGTCGCGCAACATGAGCCTGGGCCTGGCCCTGGGTCAGGGCATGAGCGTGGAACAGGCCCTGGCCGGCAAGCGCTCGGTGGCCGAGGGCTATGAGAGCGCGCCCGCCGTGCGCGAGCTGACCCGCAAGCTGGGGGTCGAGACCCCCATCTGCGAGGCCGTCGCCGCCGTCCTGGCGGGCGAGACCACGGTGGACGCGGCCATCGAGGCCCTGCTGACCCGGCCGCTCAAGCCCGAACGCGAATAGTCACGTTTCTTCCGCTCATCCCCGCGGAGGCGGGGACCCAGTTCGAGCCGTTTCGCGGACCTATGCCCATGACTATTCAACTCGCACGCCTTGGGGCCAAAGCACTGGGTCCCCGCCTCCGCGGGGATGAGCGGGGGCGGGGATGACCGACCAACCCGCTACTGACGAGCGCAAGCGCGTCTGGAAGACGCCGCCGAACGTGCCCCTGTGCGCGGAAGACGACATCGCCGACCCCGGCTCGCGCGGTTTCGTGCTGCAGATCGGCGAGGCCTTCTTCCACGGCTTCGTGGTCAAGAAGGACGGGGCGGTGGCCGGCTGGGTCGACCGCTGCCCGCACGCGGGCTTCCCCATCGCCATGGAGCTGGACCGCTATCTGACGCCGGACGGGTCGCTGATCATGTGTGGCTGGCACGGAGCCATCTTCGAGCCCCTGTCCGGCGCCTGCGTCGGCGGCCCCTGCGCGGGGGGCAAGCTGACGCCCTGGCCGGTGGAGGCCAGGGGCGGGATCATCCGGACGGCTTGAGGTCGGGCTATTCCTTCGGGACGATCTTCGGGTCCTTTGTGAAGGCCTCGTCGACTTCTTCCTCGGTGATGCGCTTGGACGGGTCGCCGGGCTGGTTGAGGTTCTGCTCCTCGGTGCCGTCGCCCATCATGCCGGGGTAGGGCGTCTTGGGATCTTTCTCGGCCATGCCGGGCCTCCTTCGTGCAGGTGGAGACAGGGCAATCCGGCAAGGGGGGCCGCGTTCCATCACGGCCGCGCGAGCAGGCTACTTCTTCAGGCGTCTGGCGTTGGCCACGGCGGCGGCGTGGATGGGCGACAAGGCCTGGGCCTGCAGCTTCAGCATGGTGTTTCCCAGGTCCCAGCTGTCGGACAGGGCGCGGGACCAGAGGCCCACGCCCCAGGCGGCCTGCAGCGCCGCCGCCCCTGCCAGACTGTCCGCCTTTGCGAGCCGCGCCAGGTGGGCCGAGGCTTCCAGCCCTTCGCGGTCGGCGATGCGGCGGCCCTGATCGGCCAGATCGAGGGCGCCGGACGCCACAGCCCCGGCCGAAGCGGTCAGGGCCTCGACCTTTTCCGTCCCCATGCGACCCAGTTCGGCGTGATCGGCGCGCAGGGGGTCGGCCAGGGCTTCGCCCATGATGGCCAGACGCCGGGCGATGACCTGGGCCGAGGCCTCGGCGGTCTCCTGTCCGGCGCGGGCGGTGCGGGCGGCGCGAGCAATGGGGTTCATGCAGTGAGCCTGGGCCTGTTCCGCTCGCGGGGCAAGCGGATCAGGCCCCTTCTGCTTCAGGGCAGGACTTCGGCAGCGAAGGCCGAGACGTCCTGGATCAGGGCCGGGATGGCGGCGTCGATGATGGTCTGGCCCTTCTCGGGGCTGGCCTGGGCCGGGTCCGAGCCGATGCGGCCGTCGGGGAAGCGGGCGCGGTAGTCGAGCGCGTCGCGGATCGGACCCATGGGAGCGATCTTGGGGCTGTAGGCGGCGGTCTTGATATGGTCGGGATAGGCGGCCTGGGTCACCGCGATCTCGGACGGAGTGGCGTGGGCGCCGTGGCCGACCGGGAAGATCTCCTCGCACAGCTTGTGCACGCCGGGCAGGTCCCACCAGTTGCGCAGCTTGAGCACGAAGGGCGGCTGCTCCTCGACGAAGGACCACTCGGCGTAGATTTCCGAGAAGGTGGCCTCGATGGTGGCGATGTTGCCGCCGTGGCCGTTGAGGAAATAGATGCGCTCGAAGCCGTGACGGGCCAGGGACGACACCCAGTCGGTGATCGCGGCCATGAAGGTCGAGGGGCGCAGGGAGATGGTGCCGGGGAAGGCCAGGTGATGCTGGGCCATGCCGATGTTGAAGGTCGGGGCGATGATCAGGCGCTCGTCGCCCTTCTCGGCGGCGTGGGCGATGATTTCCGGGCAGAGCCAGTCGGTGCCCAAAAGGCCGGTCGGGCCATGCTGCTCGTTCGAGCCGATCGGCACGATGACCGTCTTGGACAGGGCGGCGCCGTCCTTCAGGCGCGCGTCGATTTCGGGCCAGGACGACAGGTGGATCAGCATGGGGAACTCCGCGAGGGGGGGCAGAAAGACGCCTGCGCTTTACGCCGATCCGGCCAAAGGGCCAAACGCGAGCGCGTCTAACTGGGCGCGAAGGCGCGGATGAAGCGGCGGGCCGTTTCGCGGGCGCGGGCCGGGGCGTCGTCGTCCTCGAGGTGAGGCAGGCCGAGGACCGCGCGCAGGTGGCCGTGGCCCAGAACCATGCCGGAGAACATCTCGGCGGCGGCGGCGGGGTCGGGCACGGACAGCAGGCCGAGGCGATCCTGTTCGCTCAGCCAGGCGGCGATGCGGCGCACGCTCTCGCCCGGACCGGCGTCATAGATGGCGCGGGCCAGTTCGGGCGCCTCGGGCGACATCAGGGCCACCCCGCGCAGGGAGGCGCCCTTGCCCTCGCGGCAGATCTTGCTGATCAGGGTCTCGGCGATGGCGGTCAGGACGTCTTCGGGCGCGGCCCCGGACGTCAGGGGGGCGGTGACGGCGTCCGAGCGCTGGGCCGCCAGGGCGCGGGCGATGTCGAGCTTGGTCGGAAAGCGGTTGTAGAGGGTCTGCTTCGACACGCCCGCGCGGCGAGCGATCTCGGCCATCGAGGCGCCCGCGCCCTTTTCCACGAACAGGTCCGAGGCGGCCTGAAGAATGGCTTCGCTCTTGTGTTCGTCGACCTGACCGGGGGCGCGGGGCATCAGTGGACCTCGGACGGGCCGGCCGTGGGATCGGGCTTGCCGGGCTTGGACAGCAGGGTGACGAAGGCGGCGCAGGCGCAGGCCACCGCCAGCAGGGCGAAGGCGTCGCCGAAGGCCAGGGTCGTCGCCTGCTTCTGCAGCATGCCGTAGAAGGCCTTCATCGCCGCAGCCTGCGGGTCGATGGAGGTCGAGAAGCGCTGGGCCATGCCGGCGATCATGTTGCGCACCGCCGTGTCCGACTGGTTGATGGCGCTGGTCAGCTCGACCATGTGCAGGGCGGAGTTCTGGGTCAGGGAGGTGTTGAGGATGGCCAGGCCGAAGGCGCCGCCGACATTGCGCGACAGGTTCACCAGCCCCGAGGCGTTCTTGACCATGTGCGGCGGCAGGGTGGACATGGTCACCTGCTGCGAGGCGATCATGGCGATCATGACGCCGCAGCCGCGCACGGCCTGAACCCCGGCGAACTCCCAGAAGCCCCACTCGCCCGTGACCAGGCGCGCGTCCCACATGCCCCAGGCGCACAGGATGAAGCCGACGAACATCAGGATGCGCGGATCGAGCAGCCGCACCAGACGCCCGGCGAAGGGCGCCGTGGCGAACATGGCCAGGCCTGAGACCACCATGGTGGTGCCGACCTCGGCCGCCGAGTAGTCGCGCACCCGGCCGAGGAAGAGGGGCAGCAGGAAGGTGCCGCCGAACAGGGCCGCGCCGACGATGAAGGTCATGATGACCCCGACGACGAAGTTGCGGTTGGCGAAGGCGCGCAGCTCGACGATCGGGTTGTAATAGACCAGCGAGCGCCAGATGAAGGCCGGGCCGCAAATCACGGCCACCAGGCTGAGCAGCAGGATGTGGTCGTCGGCGAACCAGTCGTTCTTGGCGCCTTCTTCCAGCACGAATTGCAGGCTCATCAGGAAGGCGGCCATCAGGCCCAGGCCCCACCAGTCGAAGCCCTTGGCGAGCGAGGCGTCGCCCTTGTCGAAATGGGCGTAGCGGCCGACCAGGAAGAGGACGATCACGCCGGGGAAGATGTTGATGAAGAAGAGCCAGCGCCAGCTGAGCCATTCCGTCAGGTGACCGCCCAGGGTCGGACCGACCGTGGGGGCCAGGGTCACGATCAGACCCATGATGACGCTGGCGGTGACGCGCTTCTCGGGCGGGAAGGCGGTGAAGGCCACGGCGAAGACGGTCGGGATCATGGCCCCGCCGAGGAAGCCCTGCAGGGCGCGGAAGAAGATCATCATCTCGACTGACGACGACAGGCCGACGGCCACGCTCATGATCAGGAAGCCGACGCAGGAGGCCAGGAACAGCTTCTGCGTGCCCCACAGGCGCGACAGGTATCCCGACAGGGGGATCATCACGACCTCAGGGATCAGATAGGCGGTCTGGATCCAGCTGATCTCGTCAGCCGAGGCGCCGACCCCGGCCTGGATCTGCGGCAGGGAGGCGGCGACGATCTGGATGTCCAGGATGGCCATGAACTGGCCGATGACCATGCCGGCGAAGCCGAGCAGCAGGACAGGCCAGTTGATCTCCGGCCGGGCGGTCGCGTCGGCTGGAGCGCCCGCCGGAACGGCGGCGTCGGTCACCGGGCCGTGTCCAGGGACGCGGTTTCAACCTGGCCCAGATGGGCGTCGGCGAAGGCGGCGCCGCCCTGGCTCTTGAGGTCCACCTTGACCTCGACCGACAGGCCGGGGCGCAGGGTGACGGTCTCGCCCGAAGCGCCGCGGTCGACGACGATGCGGACCGGGACGCGCTGGGTGATCTTGGTGAAGTTGCCGGTGGCGTTTTCGACCGGGATCAGGGCGAACTCCGAGCCGGTGGCAGGGGCGAAGCTGTCGATGCGGCCTTCCAGAGCCTGACCAGGGAAGGCGTCGGCCTTGATCTCGACCGACTGGCCCAGGCGCATGCGGCCGACCTGGGTCTCCTTGAAGTTGGCGACCACATAGGTGTCCTGCACCGGCACGATGGACATCATCTGTCCGCCCGCCTGCACCACCTGGCCGACGCGCACGCCGCGGGCGCCGACGACGCCGGCGACGGGGGCGCGGATGACGGTGCGGTCCAGGGTCAGCTGGGCCTGTTCGACCAGGGCGCGGGCCTGCTCGACGGCGGCGACGCTCTGGCTGCGGGTCGAGCCGAGAACGGCGGCGGTGCGTTGTTCGGCGGTCAGGGCGGCCTGGGCCTGGGCGACCGAGGCGCGGGCGGTTTCGGCGGTGGCGCGCTGGGTCTCGATGCGCTGTTGCGACACCCAGCCCTCGGCGGCCAGCTTGCCGTAGCGATCGACCTCGGCGCGGGCCAGACCGGCCTGGGCCTGGGCCTGGGTCACGGCGGCGGCGCGGGCGGCGATATTGGCCTGTTCCTGCTCGGCGCGGGCGTCGACATTGGCCACGGCGGCGGTCAGGGCCGCCAGATTGGCCTGGGCCTGGGCGAGGGCGGCCTTGGCGTCGGCGTCGTCCAGACGGGCCAGGACCTGACCGGCTTCGACGCGCTGGTTGTCCCTGACCAGGACCTCGATGACGGAGCCGCTGATGCGCGGGCTGACGGAGACGGTGTCGGCCTGGACGAAGGCGTTGTCGGTGCCTTCCCAGCGCTGCTTGCCCTGCCACCAGACCACGCCGCCCCCGATCAGGGCGAGGCCGACGACGCCGCCGACGATGAGGGGCAGGCGTTTTTTCAGAGGGGCGGGGAGGGCCATGGGGAGACAGCTCGCTTCGATTTTGGCGCGTAAAATGGACAGAGCCGTCCAAAATACAAGAGGCGCCTGCGCGATTTCGTCGCAGGCGTGGCCTCGGCGCCGCGCGGCTAGTCCGTTGAGGCTTGGAAGGCCGCCCGCTGGAAGGCTTCACCGCGTTTCACCGTGAACTGGAGCCTGCGAAGGTTGGCGACGTCCGCCTCGGGATCGGCGGCGACGAAAACGAGGTTGGCCAGCTTGCCCGCTTCGATCGTGCCCATGTCCTCGGACTGGTTGACGGTGCGGGCGGCGGTCCGGGTGGCGGCGACGAGGACGTCGGCCGGGGTCATGCCGACGGCGTTCTGCAACAGCTCCATCTCCTCGATCAGGGCGGGCCAGGGGTCGCTGTCGGGCGTCTCGCCGTCTGTGCCGGCCGAGATGGCCACCCCGGCGCGATAGGCCTGACGGGTCAGGGCGAAGACCATGGGGCCGGAACAGATGGGCTGGCGAGCGCCCGGCGCCGCGGCCGCGCGATCCTGTTCAGCATAGACCCGGACGGTGGCGTCCAGAACGATGCCTCGATCGCGCATCTGCTCCAACAGGTTTTGAACCACGAGGTTGTCGCCCTTGAGGAAGGGGGCGCGGTCGATCGGGGTGCGGCTGGCGTAGCTGACGGGGCGATCCGCCGGAGCCTGAGCCTGATGCGCCAGGATGCAGGCGTGGGACATGACGTCGGGTGCGGCGGCGATGACCTCCTGCGGGGTGGCCGGATAGACCATGGCGTGGGTCCAGACCGGCACGCCCTGGCGATGGGCCTCGGCGGTGATCCGGGCCACCAGGTCGCCGGGCAGGTCGGCGTAGATCTTGATGCCGGTCGCGGACGTGCCGCGCGCCATGGCCACGGCCAGAGGCAGGTCGGTGTCGGCGGTGATGGCCTGCATCCACGGCGTCCGGCCCGCGACGGCCCCGGCGCTGACCGCCTGGGTGCGCGGGTCCTTGAAGAAGCCTTCGCCCGCCATCAGGGCGGCGTAGTAGATGTCGGGCGAGGGGACTTCGCCGACCCGAGCCTGACGCGCCAGCTCGCCGACCGAGCGCAGGTCGTCGGCCATGCCGCGCACGGCGGTGACCCCGGAATAGAGCCAGCGCCGCATCTGCGCCCGCGCCGCCTCGGCGTCGGGCGGGGTGGCGACATGGACGTGGGTGTCGATCAGGCCAGGCAGGACGTAGAGGCCCGCGACGTCGACCGTCTCGGCGCCGTCGGGCAGGGGGGCGCTGTCCGGCTGGACGGCGACAATCCGCTCGCCTCGGGTGATGATCGTCAGGCCTGCGCGTGAGGGCGCGCCGGTCCCGTCGAACAGGGCGGCTCCGCGATAGGCGACGATCTTCGGTTCAGCGGGCGCGCCCGAGGACGGCGCTGCGGCGCCATGCCAGGCGGCGAAGGGATCATGGGCGGTCGCCGCGCTCGCCGTCAGCATGGCTGCAAAGGCGGCCAGGGCGGCGCCGGCCCGCCAGGTCCTGATGGTCGTCATGTCCGTGTCTCCCCCGAGTCCTGCTCGCCGGTTTGGGTCATGAAACGGCGGGGGGCAAGCCGCAAGACGTTGACGCCGCGCGCGGGGGAGGCGAAGCGAGGGCATGACCGTTCGTCCACGCGCCCCGTCCAAGGCCCCGTCCAAGGCCGTCCGCGCCGCCCTCACGCCGCCGCCGGGCAAACGGTCGCGTGCGCCCAAGAAGGCGCCGGTCGGGGCCGTGATCGGCTGGCCGCCGGATGAAGACCGGGTGGAGGAAATTTTCAGTCGTCTGGCAGGCGTCATGCCGGACCCCAAGACCGAGCTGGATTTCGTCAATCCCTACACCCTGGTGGTGGCCGTGGCCCTGTCGGCCCAGGCGACCGACGTGGGGGTCAACAAGGCGACCAAGGCCCTGTTCGCCGTCGCCGACACCCCGCAGAAGATGCTGGCCCTGGGCGAAGAGGGGCTGATCCCGCTGATCGCCTCGATCGGCCTCTATCGCACCAAGGCGAAGAACGTCATCGCGGCGGCGCGGATGCTGGTCGAGCAGCACGGCGGCGAGGTGCCGCTGAACCGCGCCGACCTGCAGGCCCTGCCGGGCGTGGGCCGCAAGACCGCCAGCGTGGTGCTGAACGAACTGGGCATCGAGCCGGCGATTGCGGTGGACACCCACGTCTATCGCGTCTCGCATCGGCTGGGGCTGGCCAACGCCGCGACGCCGGACAAGGTGGAGCAGCAACTGCACAAGGTCGTGCCCGAGGCCTGGCTGCCCAAGGCCCACCACTGGCTGATCCTGCACGGCCGCTACACCTGCCTGGCGCAGCGGCCCAAGTGCGGGGCCTGCGTGATCGCCGACCTGTGCCCGTCGCGGTCGAGCTTTGTGGGCCTCTGATCTCTTTCGTCATCCTCCGGCAAGCGGCGTAGCCGCGCAGACCGGGGGACCCAGTGGCGCGCGAGAGCGCGACCCTGTTGCGGGCGCTGCGTGAGAAGGAAGATCGCCTTCGGCGCCTCTGGGTCCCCCGGTCGCCCTGCGGGCGCCGGAGGATGACGGAAGAAGAGAGCTACAGCCCCAGCCGCTCCGCAACCGCCCGCCCGAAGCGGGCGCCGGCTTCGGGGGCGGAGCCCAGATAGAAGTCCGGCTCGATCAGCTCGGCCTCCATCAGCAGCCATTGGCCGTCGGCGTCGGGCACCATGTCGATGCGGGCGTAGAGCAGGGGTTCGTCGATGGCCGCCAGCGTCCGTTCCGCCAGAGCCAGGGCGCCCTCGGGGGCCTGATCCAGACGCTGATACTGGCCGCCGTACTGGACCTGGATGCGGAATTCGTCGGCGTGGGCCGGGCGCTTGTTGACCACATGGCTCAGTTCGCCGCCGAAGAAGAGGAGGGAGGTCTCGCCTGCCGTGGCGATGGTCGGCAGGAAGGGCTGGATCATGGCCCCGCCAACCGGGGCGTCGGACAACACCTCTTCCAGCAGGTCGCCGGCCGCGACCTTGAGCGTGCGCCAGGCGCCGCCGGACACGGTCGGCTTGACGATCAGCTGCTCGGCGCCGGTGGCGGCGAAGGCGGCCTCGACCACGGCGGGGCTGGCGTGTTCGGTCCAGATGGTCGGCGGGATGGCCACGCCCTTTTCCGCCAGCCTCGCCAGATAGCGTTTGTCGGAGTTCCAGCGCAGGACCTCGGCGGGATTGGCCAGGGGCGCGCCCGCCTCGGCCCAGGTCGCGCAGGCCTGCATCCAGCGATCGTGGTCGCGGTGGTAGCCCCAGACGATCAGAGGCAGGACCAGCGGATAGTCCATCAGGCCGTGGGCGCTTTCCACATGATCGGTCCAGGGCGTCGGGCGGGCCGTGATCCCCGCCGCAGCCAGGGCCTCGCTCAGCCGGTCCAGCACGCCCGGCCATTGCCCGGCGTAGGAGGGGTCGGCGGGATCGGGGGTCAGGACGGCGACTTCGGTCATGCGGCAACTCCTCAGAGCGACCTGCATAGGCTGTTTTCGTCGGCGTCGAAAAGCCCGGCGCTGGCGTCGAAGCTCTTGTGCCGCTATGGGGCGCGCATGACCCAGACCGCCACCTCCACCGCCCGCTTCGACGTCTGCGCCGTCGGCAACGCCATCGTCGACGTGCTGAGCCCGTGCGAGCCTGCCTTCCTCGAAGCCCAGGGCCTGACGCCCGGTTCGATGCAACTGGTGGACGAGGCCCAGAGCGCGGCCCTCTATGACGCCATGGAAGCGGGGGTCGAGGCTTCGGGCGGGTCGGCCGGCAACACGGTGGCGGGCGTCGGCTCGTTCGGCGGTCGCGCGGCCTATATCGGCAAGGTGGCCAGGGACACCCTGGGCGAGGTCTTCACCCACGACATCCGCGCCGCCCACGTCCACTTCGACACCCCGGTTCTGGAAGACGGCGCAGGCGCCGGCTTCGGCACCGGCCGCTGCCTGATCAACGTCACCCCCGACGGCCAGCGCACCATGTGCACCTTCCTCGGCGCCGCCAACCAGCTGACCACGGCCGACATCGACGCCGACCTGATCGGCGCCAGCGAGATCGTCTATCTGGAAGGCTATCTGTTCGACCCGGCCCCAGCTCGCGCCGCCTTCGAGGCCGCCGCCGCTGCGGCTCATGCTGCGGGCCGCAAGGTCGCCATCACCCTGTCGGACAGCTTTGTCGTGCACCGCTGGCGCGCCGAACTGCTGGCCTTCATCGAGGCCTCGGCGGATATCGTCCTGGCCAATGAAGGCGAACTGCACGCCCTGTTCGAGACCGAGGACTTCGACCACGCCGCCGCCCACCTGGGCCGCATCGTCGAGGTCGCCGCCGTGACGCGCGGTGAAAAGGGCTCGGTCATCTTCCGCGGCGACGAACGGGTCGAGATCGCCGCCTTCCCCGTCGACAAGGTGGTCGACACCACGGGTGCGGGCGACCAGTACGCCGCCGGCGTCCTGCTGGGCCTGGCGCGCGGCCTGTCGCTGGCCGAGGCCGGCGCCCTGGGATCGTTGGCCGCCTCGGAAGTCATCGCCCACTGGGGCCCGCGCCCCATGGTCAAGCTGGAGGCTCTGGCCGCCGAGCACGGGCTCAAGCTCTGATCGCGACCGGAGGTCACGCGAGGGGGGCGCTTGCCGTTCCCCGTCGCGCCGCGTAATCGGCGGACCATGTTCGGCCTCGCCAATCCCGATCGCTTCATGCGCTTCACCCGCCCGGTCACCCCGGTTCTGTGGGGGCTGGCGGTCGTTCTGCTGGCGGCCGGGACCTGGTTCAGCTTCACCGCGCCCGCCGACTATCAGCAGGGCGACACGGTGCGGATCATGTTCATCCATGTCCCCGCAGCGACGCTGGGCTTGGGCGCCTATGCGGCGCTGGGCGTGTCGAGTTTCTTCGCCCTGGTGTTTCGCCATCCGCTGGCGGATGCCGCCGCCCGCGCCGCCGCATTGCCGGGCGCGGTGCTGACGGGTCTGGCCCTGATCACCGGCGCGCTGTGGGGCCAGCCCATGTGGGGGACCTGGTGGGTGTGGGACGCGCGGCTGACCAGCGTCCTGGTGCTCTTCCTCTTCTACCTCGGCTACATGGCCCTGCGTGCCTCGATCGACGACGAGGCCAAGGCTGGCCGCGCCGCCGCGGTCCTGGGTCTGGTCGGGCTGATCAACCTGCCCATCGTCAAGTTCTCGGTCGACTGGTGGAACACCCTGCATCAGCCGGCCTCGCTGCTGCGCGCGGGCGGGACCAGTCTGGACCCGGCCTACCTTGCGCCTCTGCTGACCATGATGGCGGCCTACGGCATGCTGTTCGGGGCGATCTGGCTGACCTCGATCCGCACCGAGGTGCGCCGTCGTCGTGTGCTTTCCTTGCGCGCCCGCGCAGCCCAAGAAGCCTGAGGAGACGTCGATGCTGGATCTCGACATGAGCCCCTACGGCGTCTTCGTCTGGTCGTCCTGGGCGATCAGCGCGGTCGCGCTTGCCGCCATTTCCCTGCGCGCCCTGATCGCGGCCCGGCGCTGGAAGCGCGAACTGGCTCGTTTGGAAGAAGCGCGCAAATGAACCGCTGGTTCGCCCTGATCCCTATCGCGGCCCTGGCGGCGCTGGGCATCTTCATGATGGTCCAGTTGGGCCATCTGTCCGGTGCGCCGGGCGAGGGGCGCGAATACAAGCCCGACGCCCTGGTCGGTCAGCCCATTCCCGAGACCGTCCTGCCCATCCTGCAGGGCGAGGTTGAGACGGACCAGCGTCTGGACCTGAAGACGGCGGGGGTCGGCAAGCCGATGATCGTCAACCTGTTCGCCAGCTGGTGCGCGCCCTGCCGTCTGGAGCACCCGCAACTGATGCAGCTGAAGGCCCAGGGGATCAATGTGATCGGCGTTGCATACAAGGACGAGCCGGTCGCCACGCGCGCCTTCCTCGATGAACTGGGCGACCCCTACGCCCTGGTCCTGGTGGACCGCGAGGGGCGGGCGGGGCTGGACCTTGGCGTTTCGGGCGTGCCGGAGAGCTTCGCGGTGGACGCCTATGGCACGATCGTCGCCAAGTCCTCGGGGCCGGTGCTGACCGACGCCGATCTGCAGAAGCTGGTGGACGCCCTGAAGGCGCCGCCGCGCTAGAACTGCACCGCGCGAAACAGGGTGAATCGCGCATTAACCATATCTAGAGCCTTTGGGCGGATCGTCGGCCCATGTCCGCGATTCCTTCAGACCGTCCGGCCTTCCCGCCTCCCGCAGGCGGCGCGGCCCATGCGCTGAGAACCTCCCAGTCCGCCTTCTTCCGCGCGGCCATGGGCATGAGCGCGCCGACGCCGGCCGCGGCGCCGGTCGAGACGCGCGCGGACACGCCGGTGCGGTCGGTCCTGACGCAGGAAGCCCCGTCGACCGCACGCTATCAGCGGCCGGGCTCTCTGCTGGATATCCGGGTCTAGGCTTTCGCCACGTCCTTCAGCGGGATGATCACCGCTTCGACGGCGCCCGTCTCGGCGACGACTTCAACGGCCTTCTTCTTCTTTTTCGGCTTGGCGCCGTCCAGCGCCTTCTTGGCGGCCTTCTCGGCCTTGCGCGCCTCCTTGGCCGCCTTCTTGGCGATCTTGGCTTCGGCCTTGGCCTGTTCCGGGGCGGCGTCAGCGGCCTCGGTCAGGCTGGTCAGCAGGTCGAGGAAGCCCTCGCGGCGGGCCTTGGGCAGCAGGGCCAGGATGCGCTTGTCGGCGGCCTCGACGCGGGGGCGGGCGGTCTCCAGCGCGGCCTGACCGGCCTCGGACAGGCGCACCGCCTTGGCGCGGGCGTCCAGCGCCGAACGTTCGCGCTCCAGCAGGCCCTTGCTGGTCATGCGGGCGACCAGGTCGGCCAAGGTCGAGCGGTCGATGCCGGTGGCCTTGACCAGATCGGTCTGGGTCAGGCCCGAACGCACCGAGACCGCCTCCAGCACCGCGAACTGACGCTGGGTCAGGCCGTCGGGACCGGCTTCCTCGGCGTAGATGTCGAGGGCCAACTGCAGAACCCGGTGCATCAGGTGGCTGGGCGACTCCGCCAGCCCGCCCTTGATCTTCGCCTGCTTGCCTGACTTGACCATCGTCCTCGTTTCCCGCCTGGGCCTCGTTCCGGCCGCGTGGGGAGGGCCGGACATGGCGCGACAGCTAACAGCCGCGCTTTACGCTTTGACGACGGAAAGCCTGACGGTTTGAAGACATTTTGTTGGCCTACCGCGCTTGCGGGCTGCTTGAGGCCGTTCTTGTCGGCCTATCCTGCTTCGCACTACTTGAGGCCCCGTAGGGTCCTCGTCATCCCGGAAGCGGCGCAGCCGCTATCCGGGACCGCAGAGGAACGCCGCCTATAGCTCAAGGTTGCGTCTGCGGCGGTCCCGGCTCGGCGCCCCTGCGGGCTTGGCCGGGATGACGGGGAGGGGTCAGAGCCCCGTGTCGGGCGAGATGGGTCCGGGCTCTTCGTCCTTGATCATGTTCTTCATGATCAGAGGCACCTGGCACAGGCCGAAGATGGAGGCGGCGATCCACAGGACGCCGCGGAAGGCGGTCCAGACGCCGTTGGGGTCGGGCGTCCCCAGGTTCAGCGCCGACCAGATGGCGGTGACGGCGGCAGGGCTGCGGAAGACCTCGTTGGCGATGGCGACGGCCAGGAAATAGAGGCCGTAGCGCAGGGTCAGGGTGCGCCAGGCGGCGTCCGTCACCTTGATGGCCGAGCCGAGCAGGGCCTTGAACGGGGACTTGTTCAGCGGCAGCGAGCCGAGAAGCACGGCGGCCAGCAGGCCGTTCTGCACCGTCAGCTTCAGCTTCACGAACAGGTCGTCGTCGGTGAGGATGGTCAGGGCGCCGAAGACCAGGGCGAAGCCGCCGGTGATCAGGGGCATGGGCGCCAGGCGGCGCTCCAGAACGAAGCCGACCGCCAGGGCGATGGCCGAGGCGATGACCAGGACCCAGGTCGCCTTGATCATGTCGCGGGTGATGAAATAGGCGGCCATGAAGGCGATCAGGGCGCCGAAATCGACGACCTGGCGAATCCACTGCGGACGTTTGGTTTCGACGGCTTCACTCATCCACTCAGTCCTCGAGCCCGACCAGAGACCGGGAAAACGCGCGCGCGTCGAAGGGTTGCAGGTCGTCGACGCCCTCGCCGACGCCGATCAGCTTGATCGGTGCGTCCGAGGCCTGGGCCACGGGGACCAGGACCCCGCCGCGCGCCGTGCCGTCCAGCTTGGTCATCACCACGCCCGAGACATAGGCGGTGCGGCCGAAGATCTTTTCCTGCTCCAGGGCGTTGCGGCCCACGGTGGCGTCCAGCACCAGCAGGGTCTCGTGCGGGGCGTCGGCGTCGACCTTTTTCAGCACGCGGACGATCTTCAGCAGTTCGTCCATCAGGGTGGACTTGTTCTGCAACCGCCCGGCGGTGTCGATCAGGACCACGTCATAGCCCTCGGCCTTGGCCTTGGTATAGGCGTCAAAGGCGAGGCCTGCGGCGTCGGCGCCGTCGCGGCGGCTCTCGAAATCAGCCCCGGCGCGCTCGGCCCAGACCTTCAGCTGTTCGCGGGCGGCGGCGCGGAAGGTGTCGCCGGCGACGATCATCACCCGGGCGCCCTTGGCCGTCAGATCGGACGCGATCTTGCCCAGGGTCGTGGTCTTGCCCGAGCCGTTCACCCCGACGAAAAGGACGACATAGGGCTTGGGCCCGCTGAGGGGATCAAAGCTGGCCTGGCGCGGCGTCAGCTCGGCGGCCACGGCCTCGGCCAGGGCTTCCTTGATCTCGCGCTCGTCGGACGACTTGCCGAAGCGCAGCTCGCGGAAGCGCTCGACGATGCGGGCCGAGGCGGCGGGGCCCAGGTCGCTCTCGATCAGGTGCTCTTCCAGACGCTCCAGCGCCTCTTCGGACAGAGGCTCCTTCACGAAGGTCGAGACGACTTGTTCGGTCATCTGTTTCGAAGACCGGGACAGACCCGCGCTCAGTCGCTGGAACCAGCCTTTTTTGGGCGTATCGCTCATGCTGCGAGCCTTAGCCGACAGCGGTTCGCAGGTCACGAACTTCCAACGCCCCGCTCATCCCCGCGGAGGCGGGGACCCAGTGCTTTGGCTTCGGGGGCGCAACCCTATATTGATCAGCAAGGCCGTAGGGTTTGTGCCTGCGGCTCTCACTGGATCCCGGCGTCCGCCGGGATGAGCGGAAAGATCGATGGCGAAGACGCATTCCTTCCACGCCCCGCGCAGCCACGGCTTCGTGCGCGTCTCCGCCGCGACCCCGGTGGTCCATGTCGCCGACCCGGTCGCCAACGCCGAGGAGCACGCAGCCCTGATCCGCCAGGCGGGCGAGGCGGGGGTGGACCTGCTGGTCTTTCCCGAACTGTCGCTGAGCGCCTACGCCATCGACGACCTGCACATGCAGGCGGCCCTGCTGGAAGAGGTCGAGCGCCGCATCGCCGAACTGGCCGAGGTCGCGGACGAGGCGGGCGTGATCGCCGTCATCGGCGCGCCGGTTCGCAACGGCGACGCCCTGTTCAACTGCGCCGTCGTGCTGGGCGGGGGCGAGGTGCTGGGCGTCGTGCCCAAGACCTATCTGCCCAACTACCGGGAATATTACGAGAAGCGCTGGTTCGCGCCCGCCGCCAGCCGATCCGAGGATGCCGTCGTCCTGAACGGTGAGAGCGTCGATTTCGCGCCGGGTCTGGTGTTCGAGGCGACGAACCGGCCGGGCTTCGTCTTCGCCGTCGAGATCTGCGAGGACTTCTGGGCGCCGCAGCCGCCGTCGACGCGGGCGGCACTCGCGGGGGCGCGCATCCTGTGCAACCTGTCGGCCTCCAACATCGTCATCGGCAAGGCCGATGAGCGGGCCCTGCTGTGCGCCAGTCAGTCGGCGCGCACCCTGTCGGCCTATGTCTTCGCCGCCTCGGGCTGGGGCGAAAGCACGACCGATCTGGCGTGGGACGGTCAGGCGACCATTCACGAACTGGGCGCGCGGCTGGCCGAGGGCGAACGCTTCGCTTTGCACAGCCATCTGACCGTCGCCGACGTGGACGTGGACCGCATCGGTCTGGACCGCCTGCGCAACGGCACCTTCGCCGACTGCGCCCGACTGGAAGGCGAGGCCGCGACGGTGGTTCCGTTCGAGGCGGGGGAGGGGGCGACGGGCGCCCTGATCCGCCCGCTGGACCGCTTCCCCTTCGTGCCGGACGACGCCGCGCGACTGGATCAGGACTGCTTCGAGGCCTTCAACATCCAGGTCCAGGGCCTGATGCGGCGCATGACGGCGACGGGGGCGAAGACCCTGGTGATCGGCGTCTCGGGCGGGCTGGATTCGACCCAGGCCCTGCTGGTGGCCTGCCGCGCCTTTGATCGGCTGGCGCTGCCGCGCGCCGGCATTCTGGCCTTCACCATGCCGGGGTTCGCGACGTCGGAAGGGACGAAATCCAACGCCTGGGCGCTGATGGATGCGCTGGGCGTCACCGGGGCCGAGATCAATATCCGCCCCGCCGCTGAACAGATGCTGCGCGACATCGGCCACCCATTCTCGAATGGCCAGCCGGTCCACGACATCACCTTCGAGAACGTCCAGGCGGGGCTGCGCACCGACTACCTGTTCCGGCTGGCCAATCAGAACCACGGCTTTGTGCTGGGCACCGGCGACCTGTCGGAACTGGCCCTGGGCTGGTGCACCTACGGCGTCGGCGACCACATGAGCCACTACAATGTCAACGGCGGGGTGGCGAAGACCCTGATCCAGCACCTGATCCGCTGGGTGGCCGAGCGCGGTCTGGTGGGCGAGGCGGCGGTTCCGACGCTTCACGCGATTCTCGCCACCGAGATATCGCCCGAGCTGGTGCCGGCGGGCGCTGACGGGGCGATCCAGTCGACGCAGAGCATTGTCGGCCCCTATGCCCTGAACGACTTCTTCTTGTTCTACATCAGCCGGTTCGGCCTGAAGCCGTCCAAGGTCGCCTTCCTGGCGCATCAGGCCTGGGGGGACGCATCGACCGGCCATTGGCCAGCGGGTCTGCCGGAGGCCGAGCGGGTCGCCTATGACCTGCCGACCATCAAGGGCTGGTTGCGGAAGTTCCTGATCCGCTTCTTCCAGACCAGCCAGTTCAAGCGCTCGGCCGTGCCGAACGGGCCGAAGGTGGTCACGGGCGGGTCGCTGTCGCCGCGCGGCGACTGGCGGGCGCCGTCGGATTCCTCGGCGCGGGTGTGGCTGGATGAACTGGACGCCCATACGCCCGATTGACGGGCCTGGGGTTTACGCGCCCGCATGACGCGGGTTAGCGTTCGGGCCTCCCCGCCCTCTGTGAGCCTGACACAACCCGGTCGTGCGGGAGAGCCCGGACCTGTCCGGGTCAGCCTTGGGCTGAGCGTTCGGGACTGCAGAAGGATAAGCCATGCGTTTTGCAACGGCCGCCGCCCCGACCGCCATTCTGGCCCTGTTTCTGACCGCCGCGCCTGCCCTGGCGCAGGACGCCGCGCCCCCCCCGCCCGCCGCCGCACAGGCGCCGGCGGGTGAACCCACCGATGCCGAACTGGCCCAGTTCGCCGCCGCCATGAAGACGGTCCAGAGCGTGGCCGCGACCGTCCAGAACGGAACCCCGACCGAAGACCAGCAGGCCCAGATGGCCGCCGCCGTGCAGAACTCGGGCCTGGCCGTCGAACGCTTCAACGCCATTTCGGCCGCTGTCTCGGGCGATCCCGTGCTGCAGGCCCGCGCCGCCGTGGCGGGGACGACGCCGTCCGCGCCCGGCTCGGTCGGGGCGAGCGTCACCGACGC
Organism: Brevundimonas sp.; assembly: GCF_032055285.1. GTDB lineage: Bacteria > Pseudomonadota > Alphaproteobacteria > Caulobacterales > Caulobacteraceae > Brevundimonas. The sequence continues at coordinate 19,123 of NZ_DAMBRE010000011.1, read as the reverse complement.
CGAGGCCGGTCAGTTCGCCGCCGCCATGGGCGAAATCTCGGGCATCGCCCGCGCCCTGAACGGCGCCCAGCCGAACGCCGAGCAGCAGGCGCAGATGGCCTCGGCCATCACGGACGCCGGTCTGGAGATCGAGCGCTTCAACGCCATTTCCGCCGCCACGGGCCAGGATGCGCATCTTCAGGCGCGGATCGCCCTTGCCCAGGCGCGTGTGGCCGAATAGGCCCTGAGGAGGCGGGGGCTGTCGCGGATGCGACGGCCCCCTTTCTCTACATCAGGCAGGATCGACCATGACCGACGACGTGACCAAGGACTCCAACGGCAATCTGCTGGCCGACGGCGACAGCGTGACCCTGATCAAGGACCTGAAGGTCAAGGGCTCGGGCGGGGTGACGCTGAAGCGCGGGACCCTGGTCAAGAACATCCGCCTGACCGGCGACCCCGACGAGATCGAGGCCAATGTCGAGAAGGTGCGCGGCCTGGTGCTGCGGACCGAGTTCGTCAAGAAGGCATAGTCTGGGCCTACCGCGCTTCGCGCTACTTGAGGCCCGCTTGCCCACAGACCGTCATCCCGGAAGCGGCGTGAGCCGCTATCCGGGACCGCGACAGGCGCGACATTCAAACGGCGACGTGTGCGGCGGTTCCGGCTCTGCGCTGTGCTTCGGCCGGGATGACGCGGCTTGTCAGCCGACGCCCGCCAGGAAGGTCAGGATGCCGGCGCGGGCTTCGGGCTCGTCCAGCATGGGGGCGTGGCCGATCCCCGGAACCTCGACATAGGCCATGCCGGGCGCCGCCTCGCGCATTCGAACGGCGATGTCCGCGCTGAGCAGGTCCGAGGTTCCGCCGCGCACCAGCAGGGTCGGGCGACCATCGGTCAGGGCCGTGAAGGCCGGCCACAGGTCGGGGACCAGGGCCGAAGCCCCCGCCGCCTTGATCGGGACCGAGATGTCGGGGTCGTAGTTCAGCGCGGGCCGGCCGTCGGCGTCCTGACGGAAGATGCGGCGGGCGAAGGCCTCCCAGTCGGCGTCGCCGTAGTGGGGGAAGGCGACGGCGTTGATGTCGCGGGCGTAGGCGGCGGCGTCCGCCCAGGTGATGATCTCGACCTTTCGGCCGGTATAGGCCGCGATGCGGGCCAGGCCCTCGGCCGCGACCTCGGGGCCGATGTCGTTGAGAACGGCGGCGGCGACGGCCCGGGGCCTGATCGCTGTCAGGGCCATGGTGATCAGCCCGCCCATGGAGGTGCCGAGGAAGACCGCCCGGCCGACGCCCGCTTGCTCCATCAGGTCGATGACGTCCCCCGCATACACGTCGGGCGTGTAGGTCATGGGGTCGGGCGCGCGATCCGACAGGCCGCGTCCGCGCACGTCGACGGCCAACACCCGGCGGCCGGTCTGGGCGATCAATCCGGCGATGGCGCCGAAATCGGCGCTGTTGCGGGTCAGGCCATGGATGGCGATGACCGGCAGCTTCGCCTCGCCCGCCGCCGGGGCGTAGTCGCGGGCGAACAGGCTCAGGCCGTCAGGCGAGGTCCAGCGGCGTTCGACGTATCGATCGGCGAAGGGCGAGGTCTGGGCGGGCATGGGCGTCTTCTCCGGCAGTTTCTTATTAACCTTGGCGGCAAGGTTAATTCACCAAGTGAAGAATTGCGATCAGGCTGTCAGCAGCCCCACGACGAATTGATCGAGGTCGCCGCCTTCAACAAAGCGATGCCCGGCCACGCCCGCGCGTCGCGCCGCCTCCATGTCGGATGGCTGGTCGCCGATCATCAGCGAACGGGCCGGGTCGAGGTCGTGCTCGGCGATGGCTTTCAGCAGCATGCCCGGATTGGGCTTGCGGTCGGGATGGTCGGGATGGCGATAGCGCGCGTCCACGGCCTCGGCGTGGTGCGGGGCGGCGTAGACGGCGTCGATGCGGGCGCCGCTCTCGGCCAGACGCTCGACCAGCAGGGCGTTGAAGCCGTGCATGGTCTCTTCGCTGAACAGGCCGCGCGCCACGCCCGACTGGTTGGTGACGATGACGACGACATAGCCGGCGTCGTTCAGCCGCTTCACCGCCTCGGCGGCGCCGGGGATGAGGACCAGCTGGTCCGGGCGGTGCGGATAGCCGCAATCGACGATCAGGACGCCGTCGCGGTCGAGAAAGGCGCCAGGTCGCTTCATGGGGCGGCTCATGCGGGCTCCGTCAGCAGGGCCGAGAAGGCGGTCATCAGGTGGTAGAGGGTCGAGGCAGGAACCGAGACGTCCTGAGGACGACCTTCGGCGTCGTAGCTGTCGATCCACAGGCCGGGCGTCGGGGCGGCCAGGTGGGTGGCGAACAGGGTCTCGGTCAGGGTCAGGGCCTGGTCGGTGCGGCCGCGCAGCAGCAGGGTGCGGATGGCCTCGGTCTGGCCCCACAGGCGACAGCCGCCGTCGCGAACCACGCCGATGCGGTCGATCTCGCGGACCATCAGTCCCTGGGGGTTAAAGCCGTTGGTCAGGGCCGAGGCGAAGAGGGCCTGGGCCGGTCGCTCGTGGCCGTCGAAGCCGAGACGGCGGGCCTGATCCAGCAGCCAGATCCACTCCATGTGATGGCCCGGCTCGACGACCTGTCCCGCGCCGCCGGGCGCGATGGACCAGTCGGCGGTGAAGAACTCGCCCAGCATCAGGTGTTCGCGGTCGAAGAAGCGCCGGTTGAACAGGTCGAGCACGCTCCGCACCGCCGCCTCGAAGGCCGGGTCGGGAGCGATCGTCTGCCAGGCCAGCAGGGCCTCCAGCATGTGCATGTGCGGGTTCTGGCGGCGCGGCAGGACCGGGGGCAGGGCCTCCTGCCAGCCGCCGTGGGCCGGGTCGGCCATCCGGGCCTCAATGGCGGCGAGGGTTTCCAGCGCCAGCGGTCGGGCGCGCTCGTCCTTCAAGACCCGATGGGCGGCGGCCAGGGCGAACAGGACGAAGGCCAGGTCGTAGAGATCGGGCGTGGGGTCGATGACGGCGCCTGCGTCGTCGAGGGCGCGGACCCACAGGCCGTCGTCCCGGCGACAGGCGGCGATCAGGGCGTCCAGTCCACGCCGGGCGACCGCCTCGCCGCCATTTTCCTTTTCTGGCCAGCCGAGGGCGGCGGCTTCGGCGAAGACATAGACCTGACGCGCCTGGACCCGCGTGCGGCGCGGAACGCCGGTGATCGGGCGGCCGTCGAAGTCCAGCTTTTCGAAGAAGCGGCCCCCGGCGTCGATCCCGGCCTCGGCCCACAACGGCAGAGCCTGGCCGAACAGCCAGTCGCGGACCCGATTCTGCGTCGTCGAAAGCGTCATGATCCGTCGGGCTTAGGCAGGCTTGCGGGCTTTGCCAAGCCGGGCTTTCGTTGCAACCGGCAACGCGAAGTGACCCTCATGGGTTTGTCGAGAGGCCCCGGGCTTTGGTAGGAGGCGCTCAAGATAGTTGATCCGCCTTCGCGCCCGCGCGCCGAACCGAGTTCCGCCTGCGCGGCCCCCACCGAGAGAGCGACCCCACATGACCATTCCCTTCATCGACCTTCAGGCCCAGCGCCTTCGCCTCGGCGGCAAGATCGAGGCCGCCGTCGCCGACGCCGTCGTCGGCGGCGCCTGGGTCATGGGCCCGCAGGCGCGCCAGTTCGAGGCCGACCTTGCCGCCTTTGGTCAGGCCAAGCACGCCCTGGGCTGCGCCAACGGCACCGACGCCCTGGCACTGCCGCTGATGGCCTGGGGCATCGGTCGCGGCAACGCCGTCTTCGTGCCCAGCTTCACCTTCGCCGCCACCGCTGAAGTGGTGCCGTGGTTCGACGCCGAGCCGGTCTTCATCGACGTGGACGAGAAGACCTACAACATGAGCCCCGCCCATCTGGAGGCCGCCGTCGAGGCGACGCTGAAGGAAGGCCGGCTGACGCCGCGCGTGGTCATCGCCGTCGACCTGTTCGGCCAGCCCGCCGACTATCCGGCCATCAAGGCGATCTGCGACAAATACGGCCTGAAGCTGATCTCGGACTCGGCGCAAGGGTTCGGCTGCACCATCAACGGCGAACACCCGCTGAAGTGGGCCGACATCACCACCACCAGCTTCTTCCCGGCCAAGCCGCTGGGCTGCTACGGCGACGGCGGGGCGGTGCTGACGAATGACGACGAACTGGCCCAGCTGATCGATTCCATCCGCGTCCACGGCAAGGCGGTGGCGGTCGATCTGAAGGACAAGACCTTCGACCACGACCCCAAATACCTGAACATGCGCATCGGCCTGAACAGCCGTCTGGACACCATCCAGGCCGCCGTCCTGATCGAGAAGTTGAAGGTCTTCGGTCAGGAGATCGAGTGGCGAAACCGCATCGCCGCCCGCTACAACGAAGGCCTGCGCCCCCACGTCGCCGCCGTGCCGGACGTGCCGGCGGGCAATATCTCGAACTGGGCGCAATATACGATCGAGCACGAGGACCGCGACGGCCTGGCCGCGCACCTCAAGGCCGAGGGCATCCCCACGGCGGTCTATTACCCGATCCCGCTGCACCTGCAGCCGGCCTACGACATGTATCCGCGCGGACCGCAGGGCCTGCCGGTGACCGAGCGTCTGATGGAACGGGTCATCAGCCTGCCGATGCATTCGGACCTGGACGAGGCGACGCAGGATCGCATCATCGCCGCCGTCGCCAGCTTCAAGGCCTGATCCTCATGACCCAGCAGACCCCCCTCAAGATCGGCGTCGCCGGCGCCGGCGTCATGGGCCGCAACCACGCCCGCGTCCTGTCCGAACTGCGCGATGTCGAACTGACGACCGTCTTCGATCCCGACGCCGTGACCGCCGAGGGCGTGGCCGAAGCCTATGGCGCGACCGCCGTGACGACGGCTCAGGCCTTTGTCGCCGCCGGTCTGGACGCCGCCGTCATCGCCACGCCGAACCGCTTCCACGCCGAACTGGGCACAGCCCTTCTGAACGCGGGCGTCCATGTCCTGGTCGAGAAGCCCATCGCCGCCACCGTGGCTGACGCCCAGGCCATGATCGACGCGGCCAAGGCCAATAACCGCGTCCTGATGGTCGGCCATGTCGAGCGCTTCAACCCGGCGGTGGACACGGTCAAGCGCGCCATCGACGGCGACGAGATCATCTCCATCCAGATCACCCGCGTCGGCCCCTTCCCGCCGCGCATGGGCGAGGTCGGGGTGGTCATCGACCTGGCGGTGCACGACATCGACATCATTCGCCATCTGACGGGTTCCGAAGTCGTCGAGGTCCAGTCGCTGCTGGGTCACACCCACGCCTCGCGCGAGGACTCGGCCCTGTTGCAGTTCCGCATGGCCAATGACGTGATCGCCCACATCACCACCAACTGGGTCACGCCCTACAAGACCCGCACCCTGCAGGTGGCCACCAAGAACCGCTTCATCGTCGCCGACCTGATCACTCGTCAGGTGACCGAGTATTTCGGCCAGCAGCCGGACGGTTCCTATTCGACGCGGATGCTCAACTCCTGGCCGGCGGAACCGCTGAAGAAGGAACACGAGGCCTTCGTCCACGCCATCCGCACCGGCGAGACGGCGGCGGTCTCGGGCGAGGACGGCCTGCGCAATCTGGAAGTCGCCCTGCGCTGCCTGGGCGAGCGCTAGGTCTTAGGCGAGCCGCCCGGTCGGAACCTCAGGCGGCAATGCAGGCGGCCATCGGCATAGTCCATGGCCGCCGATCCGGCGAGGGTGTTGCGAATACTGACGTCGATGAGACGCGAGCCGAAGCCTGAGCGCGTGGGCGGGGCGACGCTTGGGCCGCCTTGCTCGATCCAGTCCAGGGTGATCAGGCCGTCGGCGTCAGCCTCGCTCCAGGCGACATCGACCCAACCGGGCGCGCCTTCAGGGCAACTGAGGGCGCCGTATTTGGCGGCGTTGGTGACCAGTTCGTGCAAGATCAGGCCCATGGACAGGGCCTGTTCGGCCTCCAGCGTCACCTCCGGTCCCTGCATCCGCAGCCGGTCCTCGGCATAGGGACGGAACTCCAGCAGGATCAGATCGCGCAGGCGGGCGCGCTCCCAGCCGTTGGCGGTCAAGAGGTTGTGGGTGTCCGACAGGGCGATCAGCCGCGCCTCGAACAGGCGCATGAAGTCCTCGACGCTGCTGGAGCGACGCGCCGTCAGGGCGGCGATGGACTGGATGGTGGCCAGGGTGTTCTTCACCCGGTGGTTCAGCTCATTGATCAGCAGGCGCTGGCGATGCTCGCTGGTGGCCAGGGCGGCGAAGGCCTGATGCCGGTCGGTGACGTCGGTGATGACGCCCGCCAGCTTGATCGGCTTGCCCGACCGCGAGCGGATCAGTCGGCCACGCACCTGAAGCCAGCGGCCGCTGTCGCGCATCTGATACTCGGCTGCGTAATCGCCCTCGCCAGCCAGGGCGCGCCGCAGGGCCTCGGCTCTTTTGATCATGTCCTCGGGTTTGAGTATGCGGGGAAGGTCGGCGGTCTCGAAAGGCTCGCCACGCGCCAGGCCGAGGTATTTGCGCGCGCGACCCGACAGCCAGAGGGTCTGCGCCGGAAGGGTCAACTCCCAATAGCCGACCCCGCCCGCGTCGATGATGGAGATGAGCTTGTCGCGCTGGCCGATCATGGAGGCGGTCAGGGCCAGGAAGAGGATGACGATGGTCACGGCCGCGACCCCGACAGCCAGAATCAGGGGGGACGCGCCGAGGGGCTGGAGCTGCGCCGTCGCCTGAACGGGGGACACGGTCAGGGCCGACATGGCGACGTGGTGCATCCCGACCACGGCCAGGCCCAGGATCAGGGCCGCCGCCAGCCGCCACAGGCGCGAGCGGTCCTGCTCGACGGCGAACAGGGCGGCGATCGAGGCGAGCAGGGCGATGGCCGCGGACAGGGCGACCAGGCCGGGGGCGTAGGCCAGGGTCGCCGCGGTTCTCAGCGCCGCCATGCCGACATAGTGCATGGCGCAGATGCTGGCGCCCATGACCACGCCGGCCAGGACCATGCGGCGACGACCAGGCCGGCCGGCGGCGATCAGAAAGGCGAGGCTGGAGCCGATGACCGCCAACAGGAAGGAGGCGATGGTGAGCGTCGGGTCATAGCGAACCGCGAGACCGGATTCAGAGCCGAGCATGGCGATGAAGTGCATCGACCATATGCCGCCGCCCATGGCGGTCGCCGCGATCGCCAGCCAGACCAGCCGTGTCGCACCCTGACGGCTGCGTACCTGCCGGAACAGGTCCAGCGCCGTCCATGCGGCCAAGACCGCCACCAGAAAGGACAGGCCGTCGAAGACGGAAACGCCGTGAAGGTGCACTGTCCAGCCTCCCTCGATCTGACCGTGCGCGGACTATGGTTACTGGAGCGCCGTTATCCCGTCCTTGTCCAGCGCCGGAAACGGGTGAGACTCAGGCCTTCACCATCTGCATCCCCAGCCATTCGGCGATCAGGGCGGGTTTGTCGCCGCCCTCGATCTCGACGGTGAGTTCGTGCTTAAGCAGCCAGCGGCCGCCTCCCTTGTCTTCGGCGGACAGCAGTCTGAAGCGGCCGCGCACCCTCGATCCGGCCGGAACCGGTGCGAGAAAGCGCAGTTTATCGAAGCCGTAGTTGACCGCCATGACCACGCCGTCCAGCGGGGCGACGGCGTCATAGCTCATGGCCGAGGCCAGACTGAGGGTCAGGAAACCGTGGGCGATGGTTCCGCCGAAGGGGGTCGCTTTCGCCCGTTCCGGGTCGACGTGGATGAACTGCTCGTCCTCGGTGATCCTGGCGAAGGCGTCGATGCGGGCCTGATCGACCTCTATCCAGCGGCTGAGGCCGACCTCCTGTCCGATCAGGGATGGCAGTTCGCTCGGCTTCGTCATCGGGGCCCCTCCGTTTGACGCAGCCTTGCCTGCGTCGCGGGCGGGCGCAAGGGGCGGGTCAGCCCTCGAACCGCCCCTCGATGATCTCGGCGAACAGGCCGGGGTCGACGTTGCCGCCCGACAGGACCAGGCCGGTGGTCAGGCCCTGGGCCGCAACCTTGCCGGATAGCAGGGCCGCCAGGGACACGGCGCCGCCCGGCTCGATCACCAGCTTCAGCCAGCGGAAGGCGAAGCGCATGGCCTCGGCGACCTCGGCGTCGGTGACGACGGCGGCGCCCGCCAGGCGCTGGTTGATCGGCCAGGTCAGTTCGCCGGGCATGGGCGCCATCAGGGCGTCGCAGATGGAGGGAGCGCCCTGTGGGTGAGGGGTGCGTTCGCCCGCTGCCAGCGATCGGCGGGTGTCGTCGAAGGCCTCGGGCTCGACCACGATGACGCGGGTGGCGGGGCTCTGTTCGGCCATGACCAGGTTGAGCCCGGCGATCAGGCCGCCGCCCGAGGCGCCGCACAGCAACTGGTTCATCGGTACGCCCGCCTGTTCCAGCATCTCCAGGCCGACCGTGCCCTGGCCCTCGATGATGAAGGGATCGTCGAAGGGGGGGACCAGGATGGAGCCGCGCTCGGCCGCGATCTCGGCGCCGATGGCCTCGCGGCTCTCGCTCCAGCGGTCGTAGAAGCGCACCTCGCCGCCGAAGGCGCGCACGCCCTCGACCTTCACCGTGGGGCTGTCCGACGGCATGACGATCAGGGCGCGGGTCCCGACCGCCTGCGCCGCCGCCGCCACGCCCTGCGCGTGGTTGCCCGAGGAATAGGCCACGACGCCCCGTTTGCGTTCGTCGTCCGTCAGACGGCTGATGCGGTTGTAGGCCCCGCGAAACTTGAAGGCGCCAGCCACCTGAAGCGTCTCGGCCTTCATCAGGACGCGGCCGCCGATGGCCGCGTTCAGGGCCGGATGCTCGATCAGCGGCGTGCGCACGGCGGCGGGGGCGATCTGGCGGGCGGCGTCGAGGACGCCTTGGAAGCTGGGCGTGTGCATAGGATGCCAATACCCCCATCTGCTCGCTTGTCGATACGGCCTGCACCCCGCAGGATCGCCGTCATGGACCCCTATTCGATCATAGACGCGCAACTGGACCGCCGGGCCGCCGAGAATGGCTGGACCGTGGTCAAGGAGTGGGCGGAGGCGCCGGCCAGATTTTTCTATATCGGCGGCCGCGCGACTTTTGACTGCTTTCAGATTGTGATTGATCCGCCCGCCGCCGACGCGGTTGTCGTGACCGCCCGTTCGGTAGACACCAACGACAATCAGGAATTCGAGCAGACCTGGCGTGGAGGTGTGGCCGAGTTTGACAGCCTTCTGAACTCAGCACTCGCCTTGGTCGAAACCTGGAGAAGCCGCGCGCCATGACCCGTCTCATCCTCGCCATCGACCAGGGCACGACCTCGACGCGGGCCATCGCCTTTGAGGTTACGCCCGAGGGCGCCTTCCATTCGGTCGCCGTGAGCCAGATCGAGTTGGCGCAGCACTTTCCGCAGTCGGGCTGGGTCGAGCATGACGCGGCCGAGATCTGGCGCGCGACCCTGCAGACCTGTCGCGAGGTGGTGAGGAAGGCGGGCGGCGTGGAACGCTTCGCCGCCGTGGGCATCACCAACCAGCGGGAGACCTCGGTCATCTGGGACGCGGCGACCGGCGAGCCCCTGCACCGCGCCATCGTCTGGCAGGACCGGCGCACGGCGGATGTGACCGCGCGGCTGGCGGCGGAGGGCCATGAGGCCGAGGTGCAGGCGGCGACGGGCCTGATCCTCGACCCCTATTTCTCGGCCTCGAAATACGCCTGGCTGCTGGACGCCGTGCCGGGGGCGCGGGAGCGGGCCGAGAGGGGCGAGGTTAAGCTGGGCACCATCGACGCCTGGATGATCTGGAAGCTGACGGGCGGGCAAAGTCACGTCACCGACGCCACCAACGCCAGCCGCTCCAGTCTGATGGACTTGCGGACGCTGCAGTGGCGCGATGATCTTTGCAACCTTTTCAAGGTGCCGATGCAGGCCCTGCCGGAAATCCGGGGCTGCGCCGATCATCTGGGCGATTGCGACGCCAGCCTGTTCGGGCGGGCTCTGCCCATTCATGGCGCGGCGGGGGACCAGCAGGCGGCCCTGGTCGGCCATGGGGCGCTGGCGGCGGGAGACGCCAAGATCACCTACGGCACCGGGGCCTTTCTGGTCGCCAATGTCGGGGATCAGCCGGTGGCCTCGACCTCGCGGCTGCTGGGGACGCTGGGCTATGCGGCGGACGGTCAGGTCGCCTATGGGCTGGAAGGCTCCATCTTCTCGGCGGGGTCGGCGATCCAGTGGCTGCGCGACGGGTTGAAGGTCATCTCGGATTCGCGTCAGTCCGAGGCCATGGCACAGACGCTGAAGGACAACGGCGGGGTCTATCTGGTGCCCGGCTTCACCGGTCTGGGCGCGCCCTGGTGGCAGCCCGAGGCGAGGGGGACGGTCATCGGCCTGACCCGCGACAGCGGCCCGGCCCACTTCGTGCGGGCGGCGCTGGAGAGCCTGGCCTATCAGACCTGCGACCTGCTGGACGCCTTGGTCAAGGACGGCGCGCCGTCGCTGACGCGGCTCAAGGTCGACGGCGGGGTCACCGCCAACGCCTTCGCCATGCAGTTCGTCGCCGACATCTGCGAGGTCGAGGTCGAGCGTCCGGCCTTCCAGGAGATGACGGCCATGGGGGCGGCGCGGCTGGCGGCCTTCGGCGTCGGGTTGACCCCGGAGCTTTGGACCGCGCCCGCCGAGGCCCCCGCCGTCTGGCGCCCGCGCATGGGCGAGGCGGAGCGGACGCGGCTGCTGAAGGGCTGGCGCGGGGCGGTGAAGGCCGCCATCATCGCCGCCGAGTGATCGCACGCACGCCAAAGAGCGCGGGCGAGGGGAGAGGACCATGACCGATCAGCTGGACGCGCAATCCGCCTTTTCCGGCACGCGCGAGGTGGACGAGCGCTATCGTCTGGACGAGGCGGCGCTGGACGCCTGGCTGAGCGCCAATGTCGAGGGTTACGCCGGGCCTCTGACCCTTCGCCAGTTCAAGGGCGGGCAGTCGAACCCGACCTATGAGCTGACCACGCCGGGCCGGACCTATGTCCTGCGCAGAAAGCCGCCGGGGACCTTGCTGGCCAGCGCCCACGCCGTGGACCGCGAGTTCACCGTCATCTCGGCCCTGCACCAGCAAGGCTTTCCGGTCGCGCGGCCCCATGCTCTGTGCACGGACGAAGCCGTTATCGGCTCGGTCTTCTATGTCATGGACAAGGTCGAGGGGCGGGTCTTCTGGGACCTGAAGCTGCCGGGGCTGGCCCCGGCCGAGCGCCGGGCCATCTATGAGGCGCAGACGGATACGCTGGCGGCCCTGCACGCCTTCGACCCCGCCGCCATCGGTCTGGGAGGCTACGGCAGGCCGGGCAACTACTTCGCGCGCCAGGTCGGGCGCTGGACCAAGCAGTATCGGGCCTCGGAAATTGACCCCGTACCGGCCATGGATCGGCTGATCGCCTTCCTGCCCGACAGCCTGCCGCCGGAAGGCCCGACGCGGATCGTCCACGGCGACTTCCGCCTCGACAACATGATCCTCGACCCTGATGCAGCCAAGGTCAGGGCGGTGCTGGACTGGGAACTGTCGACCCTCGGCGATCCCATGGCCGACTTCTCCTATCTGCTGATCGCCTGGGTCATTCCGGCCAGCTTGAGGAATGGTCTGGCGGGCGCGGACCTGAAGGCCCTGGGCATTCCCTCGGTCGAAGAGACGGTCGAACGCTATGCCGAGAAGACCGGGACGGCGGCGCTCCAGAACCTGGACTGGCTGTTCGCCTACAACCTGTTCCGGCTGGCGGCCATCTGTCAGGGCATCGCCGGTCGAGTGCGCGACGGCACCGCCGCCAGCGCCCACGCCAGGACCATGGCGGCCCAGGTCGAGCCCCTGTCGGACGCGGCCTGGAGCTTCGCCTGCAAGGCCGGGGCGTGAAGCTTGGCGATAATTAAAACAGTTTTTGTTGCGGTTGGATTTGTGAAACGGCGCCGGAAGCCCTACCTTCCGGTCTGGAGCATTGATCAAGATGTCTGACAGCCAAAAATTCCCCGTCGCCGCCCACGCCCTGGCCTACCTGGCCCACAAGGGCGCCTATTCGGCCGCCGACGCCGCGCCCAGCGCCGTTTTGGCCGCCTCGGTGCCGACCAATCCGGTGGTCATCCGCCGGGTGACGGCCCTGCTGGCCAAGGCGGGACTGATCGCCACGCGCCCCGGCGCCTCGGGCGGATCCTGGCTGCTGCGCCAGCCCGAGACCATCCGTCTGGACGAGGTGCTGAAGGCGGTGAACGGCTGCGCCCATCTGGGCTCGACCCCCGCCGGGGCCAAGGGCTGCCCGGTCGGCGAGCACATTCCGCGTCAGGTGGCCAAGGCCCTGACCGCCGCGGATCAGGCCGCGGGCGCGGCCCTGTCCAAGATCACCATCGCCGACCTGCTGGAGGCTGACCCGGCTTCCTTGCGCGATTTCGCGCCGCACGGCTCCTGCCCCGTCGCCGCCTGACGCGCGTCGCTTGGGGGAGACGCGCAGAACCATCCTGATTACGGGGGCCAGCGCCGGCATCGGCGCGGCCTTGGCGCGCGAGTGCGCCGGGCGGGGTCATGACCTGATCCTGACCGCGCGGCGCGAAGGACCGTTGCAGGCTCTGGCGGATGATCTGGCGGCGAAGCACGGCGTGACGGCCAGCGTCGTTGTCGCGGATCTGGCCGAGCCGGGCGCGCCTGCGGCCCTGGTCGAGGCGATGAAGACGCGGGGGCTGCGCGTCGACGGCCTGATCAACAACGCCGGCTTCAGCCGCACCACGGGCTTTCTGGCCACCGAACCTGACGACCACGCCGCCATGATCCGCGTCATGCTGACCGCGCCGGTCGAACTGTCGCGGCTGCTGCTGCCCGGCATGGTCGAACGCGGCTGGGGCCGGGTGCTGAACGTGGCTTCGCTGGCCGGACAGATGCCGGCGACCGGGGGCGACACCCTGTACGGCCCGATCAAGAGCTTCCTGATCAAGGCGTCTCAGGGCCTGTGGCTGGAGATGCAGGGGACGGGGGTTCACGTCACCGCCCTGTGCCCCGGCTACACCTATACCGAGTTCCACGACGTCAACGGCTCGCGCGAGCAGGTGTCGAGCGCCTATCCCAAGTGGATGTGGATGGAGGCCGACCGCGTGGCCCGCATCGGCTGGGAGGCGGTCGAGGCCAACCGCCCGCGTGTGACGCCGGGGTTCGCCAACAATGTGCTGGCGGCCCTGGGCGGGATGCTGCCCGACGCCCTGGCGCTGAAGATGGTCGGCGGCCACGCCAAACGGCTGGACAGACTTTAGCAATCAACCGCCGTCATCCCGGAAGCGGCGAAGCCGCTATCCGAGACCGCCAGAAACGCTGACCATTGAGTCTTGGGCGGTCCCGGCTCTTCGCTTCGCTACGGCCGGGATGACGGTTGAGATCAGTGGCCGCCGGCGGGGTAGGGGGCGGTGACCAGGCTGCTGAACATGCCGGGGATGGCCTCGCCCAGTCCGGCGAGGATGAACTGGATGGCCAGGGCGCACAGGATCAGGCCCAGGACCCGCACCACGATGGCCATGCCGACGTCGCCGAGGATGCGGCTGATCGGGCCGGTGCAGGCGAAGCAGACGAAGGTGACGACGCAGGCGGCCACCATGGCGGTGAGGGAGGCGGCGGTGCCTGTCGCGCCCAGCTTCTGGGCCTCGCCGGCGTTGATGATGATGGCCGAGATGGCGCCCGGACCGATCATCAGCGGAATGGCGAAGGGCACGATCAGGCGCTTGAAGCGGCGCTTGGCGTAGCCGCGCACGTCCTTGGCGTCGGTCACGGCGTCGGCGTCGGCGAAGATCTTGAGGAAGTCCTCGCGCGCCATGTCGAGGCCGAGCAGCAGCAGCAGGATGCCGCCGGCGATGCGGAAGGCGGCCAGGGAGATGCCGAAGAACTGCAGCAGGCCCAGGCCCGTGAAGAAGAAGAAGCCGAGGAAGACCGCCGCGAAGGCGCAGATCATGGCCGAGACGGTGATGCGCTGGCGCAGCGAGGCCCCGGCGGTGGCGGCGGCGAAGATCGGCACATTGCCGATAGGGTCCAGCAGCGCGAACAGCGCCACGAACAGGTTGACCCCCAGATCGACCGCGTTCATTGCTTGCCCCCGCCCTTAAATCCCGCCGCGCGACCCCGCGACCCTTGGTCCCACCTATCGGGGCATCCGCGCGCGCCTGCAACCCGCCGAGAGCCGGAAATGTCCGCAGACCGCCCTAATCGCCCCTTCGACCCGCGCGTCATCTGCGCCCTGGACGTGCCGACGACCGACGAGGCCCGGGCCCTGGTCGAGCGGATCGGCGACGCGGTCGGCTTCTACAAGGTCGGGCTGCAACTGTTCGCCTCGGACGGCATGGGCCTGGCGCGCGAGTTGAAGGCGGCGGGCGCCCAGGTCTTCCTCGACTGGAAGCTGCACGACATCGGCGCGACGGTGGAGAAGGCGACGGCGGTGCTGGCCCATGCGGGTTGCGACCTGCTGACCGTCCACGCCCGGCCTCAGGTCATGGCGGCGGCGGCGCGCGGCGCGGCGGGCTCGGACCTGAAGATCCTGGGCGTCACGGTCCTGACCAGCCTGACCGAGGAGGACCTGAAGGCGGACGATCACAGCCTGTCGGCGGCCGATCTGGTTGAACTGCGGGTGCGTCAGGCGCTGGAGGCGGGAATCCACGGCGTGGTCTCCAGCCCGCATGAGGCGGCGCGCGTGCGTGAAATTGCGCTTGCGGCGGGACGTGAGGACTTCCTGATCGTGACGCCGGGCGTGCGGCCGACGGGCGCGGCCCTGGACGATCAGGCGCGGGCGGCGACCCCGGCCAGCGCCCTGGAAGCCGGCGCAACCCATCTGGTGGTCGGACGCCCGATCACCGCCGGCGTCGATCCGCGCGCGGCGGCGCAAGCGATCACAGCGGAGATCGCCCTGATCTGATCGCGCAACCTATTGATCCACGTGAAACAAAAAGGGCGGTCTCCTTGCGGGGGCCGCCCTTTGTCGTGATCAGCCCCGCTCACCCGGCTCCTGGGCGTAGGGCGTGTAGGGCCGCTCGGTCGGCGACCGGTACGGAGGAGGCGGCGGAGGCGGCGGCACGGCGTAGTAGCCCTGTTCGAAGTTCACGACCGGGGGCGCGGCCTCGACGCGGGGCGGCTCGACATAGACCTGAGGCCGGGCGACCTCGACTTGGGGCGGGGCCACATAGACCGGTGGCGGGGCGACCTGGACGCGGGCCGGTTCGACATAGACCGGGGCCGGCTGCACATAGACCGGCGGCGATTCCACATAGACGGGCGGTTGCGAGACATAGACCGGGGGCTGGCTGACGTAGACCGGCTGCGGCGGCGGGCCGCAGCGGCAGCCCTGATCATAGCCGCCATGGTAATAGCCCTGTTGATACTGGCCGTATCCATAGCCGCGCGCCCACGGGTAGCGGCCATAGCCGTCGACGGTATAGCCGAAGGGCATGGAGCGGGTTGCGCCGCCATAGCCATAGCCATAGCCGCCGTGACGGATCGGCTGCTGTTGCGGGGCGACGACGACCGGGGGACGGTAACCCGCGCCGCCGTAGCCGTAACCATAGCCATAGGCCTCGACGGGGGCATAGCCGCCCTGCCAGCCAGTGTCGCTGTAATAGGTCTGGACCCGGCTTTCGACGATGGGGCCGCGCTGGCCGTAGACCTGGGGCGCGTAGCCTGACGCGGCGTTATAGCGAACCTGCCGTTGCTGGGCCTCGGCGGTCCCGGCGACGAGCAGGGCCGCGCCGACGGCGATGTACAGAACAGCCTTCATGGCCACGCTCCTTGTTTCAGCCGCAAAGGTTAATGCGGTTTGGGCGGAAGCGTTCAATATTCTCCCCTCGCGCGAGCGAGAGGATGCCCGCGATCAGAAGTCGATCGCCAGACCCTTCTTCTCCCAGTCGCCGTAGCGGGTGGGCTCGGGACCGCGCGGACCGCCGTGTTCGGCGTCCAGAACCTGGGCTTCGGCGGCCTTGCGACGTTCGGCCGCTTCCAGCAGGGCGCGACGCGCAACCGCGCTCAAAGGCCGTTCCGGCGTGGCGTGGGGCACGTCCGCGTTGAGGGCGGGAGCTGCTTCAACGTCGTCGGCGGCGGGCGGGGTGGGCTGTTCGGTCACAGGGGGTCTGCCTTGAGGGCGGGGATACAGGGCCTCAAATAGAGGTTCAGGCTTTCGACGCCACCCCTGACGACGCCCGGACCCGATGAACCATCTCAAGACCTTCGCCCTGCTGGCCGTGATGACCGCCCTGTTCATGGGGCTGGGCTATCTGATCGGCAAAGGCCCCGGCATGGTCATCGCCCTGGTCGCAGCGGCGGGGATGAACCTGTTCAGCTACTGGAACGCCGACAAGATCGTGCTGAAGATGTATCGGGCCCAGGTGGTGGACGAGCGTCATCCCAACGCCGTGGTCCGGGCCTATGTCGCCGACGTCAAGCAGATGGCGACGGATGCGGGCCTGCCCCTGCCGACCATCACCATCATACCCAACGACCAGCCCAACGCCTTCGCCACCGGCCGCAATCCGCAGAACGCCGCCGTGGCCGCCACCAGCGGCCTGCTGGACATGCTGACGCGCGAGGAGGTGCGCGGGGTGATGGCCCACGAACTGGCCCATGTGAAGAACCGCGACACCCTGACCATGACGGTGACGGCCACGGTGGCGGGCGCCATCGCCATGCTGGCCAACTTCGCCCTCTTCTTCGGCGGCGGTGATGATCGCGAGCGGCCCGGCGGCCTGATCGGGACCCTCGCCCTGATGCTGTTGGCCCCGATGGCGGCGGGTCTGGTGCAGATGGCCATCAGCCGCGCCCGCGAATACGAAGCCGACCGCGTCGGCGCCGAGATCGCCGACGACCCCCAGGCCCTGGCCTCGGCCCTGCAGAAGATCGAGGCCTATGCCCGGGGCGCGGTGAACGTCCCGGCCGAGCGCAACCCGGCCACGGCCCATATGTTCATCATCAATCCATTGAACGGAAAGGGCGCCGACAACCTGTTCTCGACCCACCCGGCGACCGGCAACCGCGTGCGCGCCCTGATGGAGCTGGGGACGAAGATGGGCATGGGCCGACGTCCGGCGGCGGCGCCCTTGGCTGCGGAGCGCCCCTCGACCAGCGTGCCGACCACCCCCTCGACGTCGAGCGCGCCGCGCGGTCCCTGGGGCTGATCTGTTTTGCGTGCGCGGCCTTAAGGGGGTAGAGCGCGCGCCATGACCGACAAGCCCGACGCCCCCGCCTTTGATCAAGACCGTCCCGAGTGGGCCCAGGCCCACGGCCCGCTGCGCTCGTTCGGGCGCATCAAGTCGCGGCCGATCAAGGCGCGTCAGGCGGCCCTGTTCGACACCCTGATGCCGCAGATCGCCGTGCCGGACCCGAGCAAGGGCCCGATCGACCCGGTCGCCCTGATGCCCGAAGCGAAAGAAGCCTGGCTGGAGATCGGCTTCGGCGGCGGCGAGCATCTGGCCGAACAGGCGGCGCGCCACCCCGACGCCCTGATGATCGGCTGCGAGCCCTTCCTCAACGGCGTGGCCTCGGCCCTGCGTCATGTGGAGGAGGGCGGTCTGAAGAACGTGCGTCTGCACGCCGACGACGCCCGCGCCGTGATGTCGGCCCTGCCGGACGCCTCGCTGGACCGGGTGATGATCCTTTTCCCCGACCCCTGGCACAAGGCGCGCCATAACAAGCGCCGTCTGTTGCAGGACGAGACGGCGGTCGAGGTCGCCCGCCTGTTGAAACCCGGCGGCAAGGTGCGCTTCGTCACCGACTGGCTGGACTATGCCGAATGGGCGCTGGAGCGGCTGGCGCGCACGCCGGGCCTGACGCGGATCGAGGCTGAGGGCGCCGACTGGTTCGCCGTTCCCGCCGATCACGTCGTCACCCGCTATGAGGAAAAGAAGCTGGGCGACACCACGCCGATCTTCCTGGAATTCCAGCGTCAGGCCTAGGTTCGGAGCGCGCGGCCTGATCGGGGTTTGAGCCCGACTACGACCTAGGTCGTAAGGGCGGTTACGCAGGGGTTTCTACGCAGAGCGGATTTTCCGGGGCGTTTACCGGCGTTCTTCATGTTGACCCTGACAGTCAGGGGATATGACGAATGCGTAGTTTGACGATCGGCGGCAGGGTGAACCTGTTGTCGGTGCTGGCGGTGGCCGGCCTGCTTTTGGTGACGGGCCTCTCCTTGATGAAGCTCGACAGCGTGATGCGCGCTGAAATCGCCGACCGGACCCAGAAGACGGTCGAGGTCGCGCACAGCGTCGTGTCCCACTATCAGGCCCAGGAACAGCTGGGCGTCATGACGCGGCCCCAGGCCCAGGCGGCGGCCCTGTCGACCCTGCGCGCCCTGCGCTACGGACAGGACGACTACTTCTGGGTCAACGACATGCAGCCGCGCATGGTCATGCACCCGTTCACGCCGGAGCTTGAAGGTCAGGACCTGAGCGCCAAGACCGACGCCGACGGCATCTTCATGTTCCGTGAGATGACCGAGATCGCGCGCCGCGACGGCGCGGGCTTCCTCAACTATCGCTGGGCCAAGCCGGGTCAGGACGAGCCGGCGTCCAAGATTTCCTACGTCAAGGTCTTCAAGCCCTGGGGCTGGGTGGTCGGTTCGGGCGTCTATACGGACCAGATCGTCGCCGCCGTGGCGCGTGCGGCCCTGACCCTGGGCGGCATGGCATTGGCGGTGGCCCTGGCCATGGGCGTGGCCGGCTGGATGCTGGGCCGTTCGGTCGCGGGTCCGGTCGTGGCCCTGGCCGACCGCATGAAACGTCTGGCCGATGGCGACAAGGCGACCGCAATTCCGGGTCTGGCCCGTCACGACGAGATCGGCCGCATGGCCGGGGCTCTGGAAGTCTTCCGTGACGCGGCCATCGCCAACGAGCGTCTGGAAGCCGAGGCCGCCGTCGCTCGACAGGAGGCCGAGGAGGAACGGGTCCGCGTCGAGGCCGAAAAGGCCCGCGTCGCCGAGGAGGATCGCGTCGCCGTCACGGCTCTGGGCCAGGGCCTGCAGGCCATGGCCAACGGCGACCTGACCCACCGGATGACGGCCCAGGTGGCGCAGCGCTCCGAGCAGCTCAAGACCGACTTCAACACCGCCATCGCCCAGCTGGAGCAGGCCGTGGCCGTGGTTGTCGACAACGTCGCCGCCATCCGTTCGGGTTCGAGCGAGATTTCGCAGGCCTCGGACGACCTGTCGCGCCGCACCGAGCAGCAGGCCG
>NZ_DAMBRE010000010.1:0-66533 GCF_032055285.1 Brevundimonas sp. | reverse complement strand
CCGGGCCTCATCGAGCCAGCGTCCGGCGCGGCCCAGCAGCCGCACCGCATTGGCGTGCAGGCGCTCGCCGATCTCCATCGGCGCCTTGCCGGCGCAAGCCCGCGCGTAACTGCCTTCGAGAATGAGGGCGAGCTTGTAGCAGGCGAAGACCTTGTACCATTGCAGGTTCGACAGGTCGGCGCCGGTCAGCCGAGCGTAGACCTCGACCAATTCCTCCGCCTCGGGGAAACCCGCCCAGGGCTCGACGACGATCGTGGTCTGGCTCATGTCCCCACCCGGGCCGGGCCAGGTCGCCAGCAGCCAGCCGAGGTCGACCAGGGGATCGCCTATGGTCGACAGCTCCCAGTCGATCACGGCCTCAAGCACCGGGGCGTCCTGGCGGAACAGGACGTTCTTGAGATGAAAGTCGCCGTGCATCAGCCCGGGGCGGAAGGTCTCCGGCCGACGCTCGTCCAGCCAGGCGCCGATGGCGTGAACGTCAGGCAGGCCGTCGGGGCCGGGCCAGCCCGCAAACTCATCGTAGCTTTCCAGCTGCTTCATCCAGCGGCGCGACTGGCGTTCGAGAAAGCCTTCCGGCTTGCCGAAGTCGCCGAGCCCGACCGCAACGTAATCGACGAGAGCGATGCGCGAGAGGCCCTCGATCACGGACAGGCCCATGGCGCGACGCGCCGTGGGAGATTGCGCATGGAGGGCCGGCATGCCGACGGCGGCGTTGAACCCGTCCAGCGGCTCCATCAGATAGAAGGCGGCGCCGAGCACCGAGGCGTCAGGGCAGTCGGCGATCAGGCCTGCGTGGGGCACGTCTGATCCCTTCAGGGCCCGCAGGACCCGCGCCTCGCGCCGCATGGTGTCGCTGCCGTCGCGCCGCGGATTGAGCGGCGGGCGCCTCAGCACATATTCGCGTCCGTCGCGCCGGAAGCGCAGCAGGACGTTCTGGGAGCCGCCCGTCAGCTGGACGACCTCCGTGATCGGACCCGCGCCGAGGCCATGGTCGGCCATCCATCGGGCCAGGGCCTCAAGGTCGACGAGCTCCAGTCCGTGCGGACGGTCTATGGTCATGCGATCGCCGCCTTCAGGCCCGCCTCATTGCCGGACAGGCCGTATCGGGCCAGGGCGGCGGCGCGTCGCGTCGGCACGTGATAGTCGGGGAAGAGGCCCTGGGAATGCTTGCGGCCGCGCAGCAACTGCTTGGCCAGGGTCACCTTGTGGACGTCGGTCGGACCGTCTGCGAGACCGACCTGGAAGGAGTCGAGCACCATGGCCGCCAGAGGGGTCTCGTTGGACAGGCCCAGGCAGCCGTGGATGTAGACGGCCCGCGCGGCGATGTCGTGCAGCACCTTGGGCATGGCGGCCTTCACGGCCGAGATGTCGCCCCGGACGCGGTTGTAGTCCTTCTCGCGGTCGATCTTCCAGGCGGTGCGCAGGACCAGGAGGCGGAACTGCTCCAGTTCTATCCAGCTGTCGGCGATCTTCTCCTGCACCATCTGCTTGCTGGCGAGCGGTTCGCCCCGGCTGATACGCGCCAGGGCGCGGTCGCAGAGCATGTCGAAGGCCTGTCGCGCTTTGCCGATCGTGCGCATGGCGTGATGGATGCGTCCGCCGCCGAGGCGAACCTGGGCCACGACGAAGCCGTCCCCCTGGCCGCCCAGCATGTGATCCAGAGGAACGGCGACCTCGGTGAACCGAAGATAGGCGTGGGCCGGATCGCGATCGCCGTAGCCGACGTTGCGGACGATCTCGAGCCCGGGCGCGTCCTTGGGAATGATGAAGACGGAAAGGCGGCGATGCGGCGGGGCCTCGGGATCAGTGACCGCCATGACCAGGAAGAAGCTGGCGTACCGCGCGTTGGTGGCGAACCATTTTTCGCCGCTGAGGACCCATTGGTCGTCACGACGCTCGGCGCGGGCGGTGAAGGTCGTGGGGTCGGCGCCGCCCTGGGGTTCCGTCATCGAGAAGCAGGACACGATGTCGTTGGCGAGCAGGGGCTGCAGATAGCGATCCTTCTGCGCCTGCGTCCCGTAGACCGCCAGAATCTCGGCGTTGCCCGAGTCCGGCGCCTGGCAGCCGAAGACGGTCGGGGCGAAGACGGAGCGGCCGAGAATCTCGTTCATCAGGGCCAGCTTGACCTGTCCGTAGCCCGGGCCGCCGAGCTCCGGACCCAGGTGGCAGGCCCACAGGCCTCGCGCCTTGACCTGCGCCTGGAGCGGACGGACGAAGCGGCGGTTGAGCGGATGGTCGACGTCGAAGGGGCTCTGCAGGATGAGGTCGAGCGGTTCGACCTCATCGCGGACCAAGGCGTCGATCCAGGCGAGTTGTTCGGCGAAGTCGGGGTCGGTCTCGAATTCCCAGGCCATGGGCGGTCTCCAGTCTGTTCGGTGTCAGGACAGGGTTCTGCCGCCGTCGACGACGATGGTCTCCCCGATGATGTAGGTCGCGAGCGGGGAGGCCAGGAAAAGCGCCGCGCCGGCGATCTCCTCGGGTCGTCCCAGCCGCTGCAGCGGAATGCCCCTGAGCCGCTCTTCGAGCCGCTTCGGATCCGCCGTCGTCACTTCGGTCATCTTGGTCGCGATCAGGCCCGGCGCGATCCCGTTCACGCGAATGCCGCGTCCCGCCCAGGCGTCGCCGAGCGCGCGCGTCAGATGGATGGCCCCCGCCTTGGACGCCGAATAGGCGGGATTGCCCCGGGCGGCGCGCAGGCCGCCCACGGAACTGATCAGGATCAGGCTGCCGCGTCGCGCCTCCAGCGCCGGGGCCAGCTTCTCGGCGCAGGCCATGAGGCTGTTGAGGTTCACCTCCACGACCCGACGGAAGGTCTCGGCCTCGAATTCGCGGCGCCGGTACTCCACCGCGCCCTGCGACAGGATCACCACATCGAGGGCCTCGAAGGGCGGGGTCCAGGCCTCGACCGCTCCGGCCTTGGCGACGTCCAGCGTCGAGAAGGCGAAGGGGGCGAAGGCTTCGGCGGCGTCGCCGTAGTCGGCCCTGCCGGCGCGGGTGCCTGTGACGGCGACCCGGCCGCCCCTGGCGGAGAAGGCCTGGGCGCAGGCCAGGCCGATGCCGCTCGTTCCGCCGATGATCAGGACGGTCTTGTCGGTGAAGTCGAGATCCACGGCGGTCCTAAAGCGAAAGAATGAAACAGTTGTTTTATTTCACATGAGTGCGCTAGGTCGTCAATCCATGAAAGCTGAGAAGGCAGACATCGCTCGCGAGACGATCAAGCGGGCCGCGCAGAGCCTGTTCGCTGCGCGCGGCGTAGACGCCGTGTCCGTTCGCGACATCCTGGCGGCGGCGGGGCAGCGCAACGGCGCGTCGCTGCACTATTATTTCGGCTCGAAGGACGACCTGGTCGCCCAACTGGTGATCGACGGCGCGCGGCTGATCGATGAGCGGCGCAACGCCCGACTGGACGCCCTCGAGGCCGTCGGGGGACCGCGTTCGCTCGACGAGGTGATGGAGGTCCTCATCCTGCCGTCGACCGAGCTCGGCAGGGAAGGCGGAGAGGGGGACTATCTTCGCTTCATCAGCACTTTCAGCCTGCAGAACCGCGCGGACTTCGAACGCATCGTGGGCGACGGCTGGAATCGCGGCTATCAGCGCTGTCTTGACCATATCCGGCGTCTTTCGCAGGCTCCGGCCGAGGTCCTCGAGCGACGGCTGGTCTTCCTCAGCCTCGGATTGCGGGCGGTCATGACCGCCCGGGAAGCCGCCCTGGCCTCAAACGCCGCCCATCCCTTCTGGCAACCCGACGAGACGCTCGCCGATCTTGTGCGGACCCTCGTGGGCATGGTGTCGCCGGCCGGCGCGGAAATCCCCTAGGGTCCCGCGTCCGGGGCTTGTCGGATATGGTTCGCTATATAGAACTATATTCCGGTGTCAGATTGTGGATTGCGACCGGGGATATCTCTGACTAGCATCGCCCCGCGGTCGCGCCACGGCGCGGACCGGGAGTCGGCCTGAGGGCGCCTGCGCGAAGACGCGGGGACCGCAGGCGAGGGAGAGGGAAGACGATGGACGTAAAGACAGGCATTTCATGCGGCGCGCTCGCATGGGCGTTGATTTCGTTTGCGGACCCGGCCGCAGCACAGACAGGACCCGAAACCGAGGTCGTCACCGGCGTTGACGAGGTCGTGGTCACCGCGCGTCGTCGCGACGAGGCCCCGATCTCCGTGCCGGTCTCGGTCACGGTGCTGGGAAGCGAACAGCTTCGCACCCTGGCGGTGGACAGCCTGCAGGATCTTCGCGCCGTCACGCCCGGAATTTCTGTCGGCGAAGTGTCCGGCGGCGTCGGCGGCACCGTGTCCTTGCGCGGAGTCGGAACGACGGCGGGCTCCAATCCCACGTTCGAGCAGACCGTCGCCATCAACATCGACGGCGTTCAGTTGTCTCGCGGCGGCGCGGTGCGTGTCGGCCAGATCGATATGGAGAAGATCGAGGTCCTGCGGGGGCCTCAGGCCCTCTTCTTCGGCAAGAACAGTCCGGCGGGCGTGATCTCTATCACCACGGCGGATCCCGGCCGATCGTTCGAGGTCGAGACTCGCGCCGGCTATGAATTCAACGCCAAGGAGCGCCAGCTTGAAGCCGTGGTGTCAGGGCCGATCACCGAAACCCTCGGTGGCCGACTGGTCGTCTACGGCGCCGACATGGACGGCTGGCGCGATAATATCGCGGGGCAGGCGGCGGAAGCGGCGAATGCCATCCGTCCCGGATCGGTGACGGGCGCGACCTCGGGCGGCCCCCAGCAAACCTTCTTCTTCACCCGCGGGACGCTGAAGTGGGAGCCGACCGATCGTTTCGACGCCCGGCTGAAGCTGAGCTACGCCAAGAACGACGGCATCGGATATAATCAGGCCGGCGGCTTCCAGAGAATTTACTGCCCGAACGGCGCGCCCCAGCTGGCGCCGCAGGCGACCGTCCTGAACGGCGGCGTGCCGAACGTCGCCCTGGAGAAGGCCTTGTCCGTGGACAACTGCCGTCCTGACGCCACCTACGCCAACGGCAATATCAACCCCGCCTTCCTGGTGGGCTCGCCCGAAGGCTTCACCGATCCGTCCGGGGCCGGGGACTATAGTCAGCAGCTTCATTCGCTCGAGCTGAACTATCGTCCGTCCGAGTGGCTGAAACTGACGTCGGTGACCGGCTGGGCCAAGAACGAGGACTTCCGGGTCGACACCTATGCCGTCGCGCCGTCGGACGCTGCGGCGGCCAACGACTTCAGCGGCAATACAGGATACACCCAGTTCACCCAGGAAGTTCGCGTGTCGTCCGACCTGCCGGGCGCCTTCAACTTCCTGGCTGGAGCCTTCTACGAATCCTCCGAGCTGGAGACCTATACGCGCGCCATTGCGGCCGGTTCGCCGAAGTTCCTGCACAACATAGACGGGAAGACCCAGTCGGTGTTCGGCCAGGTGCTGTGGGATGTCGCCAGCACTGTCGAGCTGGCGGGCGGCCTGCGTTGGAGCAAGGAGTCCAAGGACTTCGCCGTCTCGCGGGAGGGCGTGCCGCAGCCGGTGTCGCCGGCTTCGGCGGACTTCAAAAACACCTCGCCTGAAGTGACCCTGACCTGGAGGCCGACGGACCGTCTGACCCTCTACGGGGCTTACAAGGAAGGGTTCAAGTCAGGTGGGTTCGCCGCGGCGACCAACACAGGTCCGGCCTTCGCGAAGCCTCTGAACGCCCTGTATCTGCCGGAAGCGGCCCAGGGCTTCGAGGGCGGGGTCAAGGCCCTGCTGTTCGACGGGGCGCTCCGCCTCAACCTGGCGGCCTACGACTACGACTACACCAATCTGCAGGTGAATTCCCTCGACAACTCGAGCGGGGTGCCGGTGATCCGGGTCAACAACGCCGGTGCGGCGACGGTCAGGGGGCTGGAGGCCGATTTCACGCTCCGCCTGCCCCAGGTTCAGGGTCTCACGATCCGGGGCGCTGCCAACTACAACGACGCGAAATACACTGACTTCCTCGCCACCTGTTATATCGGGCAGACCATCGCCGACGGCTGCAATCTTCTGCTCAATCCGTCGACCGGCCGATACACCGGTCAGCAGCTGGCCGGCGAGCGGCTGGTCAATGCGCCGGAATGGACGGGATCCCTGGGCGCCGCCTACAGCGGGCCGACGGCGATCGATGGCGTCGACTGGGGCATGAACATCGATACCCTTTACAAGTCCGAGTACAATCCCCACCCGGAACTGCATCCGGGCGCCTTGCAGAACGACGTGGCCTTCCTCAATGCGGGGGTGCGCGTCTTCAGCGCGGACCGGACCTGGGAAGTGGCCCTCATCGGCCGCAATCTCACGGAAGAATTCCGTGTCGATGTCGCCTCCAACGTGCCGCAGACCGGTCTGGCGGCCCGCACAGGGACGGCGCTGACCGGGGGGCTGGCCGACCTCAGCGGCAATGTGAACCGGGGGCGTGAGATCATGCTCCAGGTGACCTTCAGGCCGTTCTGACGGCGCGCGGCGAAAGGGAGGCCGGAGATGAGGCTTGTGACATTCGAGGCGGCCGGCCGAAAGCGGGCCGGGGCCTTCATCGACGGCGATACGCGAATCGTCGATCTCGCGGGAGCGCACCAACAGCAGTTCGGGGTTCACGCCCCCGAACTGGCTGAAATGCTGGCTCTGATCGAGGGGGGCGACAATGCGCTCGACAAGGCGGCGGAAGCGGTCAAGGCTGCGCCAGCCGCAGCGGTGTTTGCGCGGTCGGACGTCACTCTGAAGGCGCCGATCCATCCGCCGCCGCAGATGCGCGACTGCAGCTCGTTCGAACTGCACCTGCGCCAATGCTATTCGGCGGCGCGGGCCATGAGGGCCCGCGCCAAGGGGGTCGAGGTGATCGAGGACACGGGGCCGACCGATGCGGAGCAGAGAATCCTCGATCTCTTCGCCCGCCAGCCCATCTACTACAAGGCCAACCGCTTCTCGGTGATCGGGAGCGAGGAGACGGTGATCTGGCCGTCCTATTCCCGGACCATGGACTTTGAGCTTGAATACGGCTGCTACCTCAAGAAGGCGGCCAAGGACGTGCCGGTCGACAAGGCTCGCGACTACATCTTCGGCTACACCATCTATAATGATTTCAGCGCCCGCGACGCCCAGGCGACCGAGATGATCGGCCAACTGGGTCCGGCCAAGGGCAAGGACTTCGACACCGGCAACGCCATGGGGCCCTGCATCGTCACCGCCGACGAGATGCCCGATCCCTATGCGCTGACCATGATCGCGCGTGTTAACGGCGAGGAATGGGGCCGGGGTCATTCAAGCGCCATGCACTGGAAGTTCGAAGACCTGATCGCCTTCATCTCGCGTTCCGAAACCCTCTATCCAGGCGAGTTTCTGGGGTCGGGAACCGTCGGCAACGGCTGCGGTTTGGAGGCGCAGCGCTTCTTGAAGTCCGGCGATGAAGTCGAACTCGAGGTCGAGGGCATCGGCGTGCTGCGCAACCGCATCCTCAAGCCGCTCTAGAACCGACACGACAGGGCGTCCCCCTACGATCGCGCGGCCGCGCGCCAGGGGAGACGCTCGACGCCGTTCGATAGGACGAATGGCGACGACGATGGGCCTTTGTGTTCTAAAAATTCCAGAATGGCGTTCTCAACAGAGAATTTCATTTGCTGGAGCCGATCCTTTCCCGCTAGAAGAGAAGCATTGAGGCGACGGCTTGTCCGTTGCGCACGGGGCGGCCCAGCCTTGCGGGCCCCGTCCAGGCCAGCTCCCCGGGCGTCTGGACGACGAGCCCGTTCAGAACAGAAGGTAGAGATTGATGGCCAAGGTTGCAGTGGTGGGGGCCGGCCTCATGGGCGTCGGCATCGCCCATGCGTTTGCTTCGGCGGGACACGACGTCCGGCTGGTCGATGTATCGTCCGAACAATTGGCCAAGGCTGAAAAAACCGTCGCCGGCATCCTCGCCGACGGGGTCCGGCTCGGGAAGACGGACGAGGCGACGGCGGCGGCGGCTCTGGCCCGGTTTTCGACGTCGGAGAGCCTGACCGACAGCGCCATGGGGGCCGACCTGTTGGTCGAGACCGTGTCGGAAAACCTGACGATCAAGACGGAGGTGGTTCGCAAGGCCGAGGCCGTCATGGCGCCGACCGGCCTGATCGCCACCAATACCTCCGCCCTGAGCGTGACGGAGATCGCCGCCGCCTGCCAGGACCCGTCGCGGGTCATCGGCATGCACTTCTTCAATCCGGTCCAGAAGATGAAGCTGGTCGAGCTGGTGCGCGGCCTGGCCACCACGGATGAGGCCGTCGCCCGGTGCCGTGACTATGTGACCCAACTCGGCAAGACGGCCATCGTCGTCAATGAGACGCCGGGCCTGACCACGAGTCGCATGTCGGCCATGGCCGGCAATGAGGCCATGTGGATGCTCCAGGAAGGCGCGGCCACCGCAGAAGACATCGATACGGCGCTGCGCCTGGGCTTCAACCACCCGATGGGGCCCCTCGAACTGGGCGACCTTACCGGCTGGGACACGCGCCTGTCGGTCCTGCACTATCTGCACGCCACCCTGGGCGACAAGTTCCGACCGTGTCCGCTGATCATCAAGATGGTCAAGGCAGGACGCTATG
Organism: Brevundimonas sp.; assembly: GCF_032055285.1. Taxonomy (GTDB): domain Bacteria; phylum Pseudomonadota; class Alphaproteobacteria; order Caulobacterales; family Caulobacteraceae; genus Brevundimonas. Next base: position 57,967 of record NZ_DAMBRE010000010.1, on the reverse strand, counting down.
GCCGCAAGGTCGGCTGGGGCGTGTACCGGTATGAAAACGGCCTTCGCGTGCCTGGATCCGGCCTGCGCGGGAGCCAACTGTGAACCCCGTCTATGTGGTCGCAGCGGTCCGCACGCCCATTGGACGGTTTCGCGGCGCGCTGGCGGGCGTGAGGGCGGATCAGCTCGGCGCCCACGCGTTGAACGAACTGGTCGCCCGCGCCGGCGTCGGCCCCGAGGCGATCGACGACGTCATCTTCGGCTGCGTGACCCAGATCGGCGAGCAGTCGGCCAATATCGCCCGCACCTCCCTGTTGGGCGCCGGCTGGCCCGAGACGATCCCGGCCATGACGGTGGATCGTAAATGCGGGTCGTCGGAAGCCGCGATTCATATCGGGGCGGCCCAGATCGCAGCGGGAATGAGCGACCTCGTGGTGGCGGGCGGGGCGGAAGCCATGTCGCGCGTGCCCATGGGCTCCAACCGGGCCATCCACGGCGAAGCCTTCGGCTGGCAGGTCTCGGACCGCTATGAGCTGACGTCCCAGGGCGAGGCGGCCGAGCGCATCGCCGACAAATACGGCTTCGACCGCGACGCCCTCGACGACTTCGCCGCAGAGAGCCACCGACGCGCCGCCGCGGCCAGCGACGCGGGCTATTTCCGCGCCGAGACCGTCGCCGTCCCGGTCGCCGATCTTTGCGAGAAGGACTGGGACGGGCTGCGCGACAGTCTTGAGGCCGACCAGACCATTCGTCGCGACACCAGTCGTGAAAAGCTCTCGACGCTGAAGACCAGCTTTCGCGAGAACGGCCGCATCACGGCCGGAAACGCCTCCCAGATTTCAGACGGAGCGGCTGTGGTCCTGCTCGCGTCTGAAGCGGCGGTGCGGCGCTTCGGCCTGACCCCGTTGGCGCGTATCCGCGCGGCCGCCGTGGTGGGGGCTGATCCGACCCTGATGCTCGAAGGGCCGATCGCCGCCAGCCGCAAGGCGGCCGCCATGGCCGGGCTGTCGTTCGACGATATCGCCCTGTTCGAGGTCAATGAAGCCTTCGCCAGCGTGCCGATGATGTGGATGCAGGCGACCGGGGTGGGGGTCGACCGGCTTAACGTCAACGGCGGCGCCATCGCCCTGGGCCATCCGCTCGGGGCCACGGGCGCCCGTCTCGCGACGAGCCTGATCCATGAACTGGGACGTCGCGGCGAGACCTACGGCCTTCAAGCGATCTGCTGCGCCGGCGGACTGGCTACGGCGACCCTCTACGAAAACCTCATGCCCCGGCCGGCGGCCTGAACCTGGAGGACTCGTCCATGTCCCGGCTCACCTTCTACTATGCCCCCACGAGCTGTTCGCTGGCCTCTCATATCGCGCTCGAGGAGTCCGGTCTGGCTTTCGAGGCGAGCCGCATCCGGCTGCATGACGCGGACTCCGTCGTCGCCTGGCGCCAGACGAACCCTTCGGGTTCCGTGCCGGCCCTGATGTCCGACGGGCGACTGCTGACCGAAAATGTCGCCATCCTGGACTATGTGGCGCGTTCTGCGCCGGCCGCAGGCCTGTCGCCGGACGACGCCTTTGATCAGGCGAGGATGCTGTCCCTGACCGCCTGGTTCGCCAGCACCGTGCACATCACCGGGCGTATGGCGCGCGCCCCTTTCCGGTTCACGCCGGACGAGACGACCTATCAGGCCCTGAAAACCGAAGGCCGGATCCGGTTCGAGGCCAATCTCCACAAGATCGACGCCCTCCTGGCCGATCGTGACTGGCTGATCGGTGACCGGATGTCGGTCGCTGACGCCTACGCCCTGGTCTTCTATGCCTGGGGCGTCGCTGGAGAGCATCCGGTCGCCGGGCTCAAGCACTATTCCGCCCTGGCGCGCCGCATGGCCGCGCGACCGGGCGTTCAGCGCGCCTTGGCGCGCGAGAAGACCCCGCCTTTTCCCGCCTGACCCCGGAGACCCGCCATGCGTCGCACCGCCATCGTCACCGGAGCGTCTGGCGCCCTGGGGCGCGCCCTCGTTGCGCGGCTCAAGGCCGCCGACGTCGCTGTCGCCGCCGTGGACGCATCGCCGTCCTTCGAGATCGAGGCGGATCTGGTGCTGCCAGGCGTCGATCTCGCTGATGCGGCCTCGGTGGAGGCGGCCATCGAGGCGGTGGTCGCCGCCTTCGGAGCGGTCGACGGGCTGGCCAATATCGCCGGGGGATTCGTCTGGCAGACCGTGGTCGGCAGCGAGGCGGAGACCTGGGACCGGATGTACCGCACCAACCTGCTCACGGCCGCGCTCGTCAGCCGGGCGACGGTCCCGCATCTGTTGAAGCAGGGCGGCGCGATCGTGAACGTCGGCGCGGCGGCGGCGGCCGATCCGGCGACGGGCATGGCGCCCTATGCGGCCTCCAAGGCAGGCGTGATGGCGTTGACCCGCAGTCTCGCGAATGAACTGTGCGGGCAAGGGGTGCGCGTCAACGCGGTCCTTCCGACCATCCTGGATACGCCGGCGAACCGTCGGGACATGCCTGACGTCAATCCCGCCGGCTGGGTCCGGCCGGAGCACGCCGCCGAGACCATCGCCTTCCTGTTGTCGGACGCCGCCATGGCGGTCAACGGCGCAGGCCTCACGCTCGCAGCCTCCTGAGGCGATTCAGCGCCTCGCCGTCCGGTCGCGTGTCCGCGCCTTCCGCTTTCACCTGCGAGGGCTAGGCGGCTTCTGGCGGAGAGGCTTCGACGGCGCGCATCCTGGCGCGCCTGATCTGGATCTCCCGGTTCGTGATGTAGAGGGTCGAGGCCACGATCACGCCCGCCCCCAGATAGGTGTAGGCGTCCGGCAGTTCGCCGAACACGACCAATCCCGCGATGATCGACAAGACCAGCCTGGCATAGTCGATGGGGGCCAGGACGGCCGCCTCGCCGACGGCCATGCCCTTGATGAACAAGACCTGGTTGGCGGCGCTGAGCAGGCCTATCAGGAAGAGGGGAATCAGGTCGCCGACACTGGGCCAGCGCCAGTCGGCCAGGGCGAACGGCAGGCATAGGATCTCCCCTATGATGCTCGACCAGACCAGGATGGAGCTCGCCGACAGATCCTTGGTGAGGGACTTCACGCCTGTGATCGTGCCGGCCAGGCAAAGGGCCGAGACGAGGGCCGCGACATGCGGCCAGCCAAGCGCGACGCCCGCGCCCCAGGGACGCATGATGATCAGGACGCCGACAAAGCCGACCGCCACCGCCGCGATGCGGCTGGGGCCGATGCTTTCACGAAGGAAGACCGCAGCCAGCAGCACGACCCAGAGCGGGCGCGTGAAGGATAGGGCGTTCGCCTCGGCCATGGGCACGGCCTCGTAGGTGTAGAGCAACAGGATCATGCCGGCGGTCGCGAGCAAGGCGCGTACGAACAAGGGCGGCATCGTCGCCAGCGGCACCAACAGCACCTGCCGCGGGCTGCGCAGCATGAAGGGGATCGCGACGATCAAGGAGCCGGTCTGGCGATAGAAGTTCTGGACGTGGGAGGGATAGTCGCCGGCAAGGTGCTTCACCAGGACGGTCATGGTGACGAAGGTTGCGCCGGACAGCAGCACCCAGATCGCGCCCTGGGCGTTGGGCGGCAGCCGTGAGAACAGGGTCTTCAAGCCGAAGCGTCCTCATAGCCCTTGAGGACATAGGTCATGCGGCCGCCAGCCAGCATCAGGCCGCTGAACAGGTGAAGCTCGACGATCTGTTCTTCGGTGAAATGCGTCCGCAGGTGCTCGTAGACCTCGTCTCCGAGCGAGAAGTAATCCCCGGCGAACAGTTCCGCAAAGCGCAGGGCGGCCTGTTCGGGCGGGCTGAACCGGGGATCCGACCAGTCGCTGCAGGCGACGATGTCAGCCTCGCTGACGTCGTCTGACTTGCGGGCGATCTGACACACGGGGCAGGTGGTGATTGAGGCGATCTTGAGCCGCACCAGTTCGCGCAACCGCTCGGGCAGCACCCCCCGTTCGTGGATTTCAGCCATCACGCCCAACCAGGCGGCGGCCGCCGCCGGTCGTCTCGCCCAGATCTGGACCGGCAGGGTGTTGGACAGCATCCGCGTCGCCGTCCCCTGGGCGATCGCAGCGCGCAAGGGATCGGGCAGGCTGTCGAGCGGCAGAGGGGCGACGCGGGCCATCGGTCAGCCCCGGTCTTCGCAGAACTCGAAGATCGCGCCGTCGAACTCGGCGGGGTCGACGCGAAGCAGGGCGCCGTCGACCGCCTCGCTGTGCTCGATCCTTTCGAACTTCACGCCCAGGGCGCGCAGGCGCTCCGCCTTGGCGTCCAGACCGTTGACCGAGATGCGGATGTAGTGCGGGCCCGGCCCCCAGTTGTGCAGATAGCGTCCTGAAGGGCTGTCCCACTGGGTCGGCTGGATGACGTCCAGCGTCGCGCTGGTCCCCAGGTTGAAGCCGATGCGGGCGACCTTGTAGCCTTCGCCCTTCAGTTGTTCGACGGCGCCGGCGGGCCGGAGGTCCAGGTTGTGGTCGAGACGGCGAAGGACGTCGTCCAGGTCGCGGACGAGGAAGCCGCGGCCGACCACCCGGACCATGTCGCCAGGCTGGGGGTCGCGCGGGCGGGGCGGGGGCGTGGTGAAGGCTTCGGCCGGCATCTGGATCGCGGCCAGGGGAATGACCTCGATGCACAGCCCGCCGTCGACCGAGGGCTCATAGACCGGATTTTCGGGGGTGCAGCCGACCCACAACCGGTCAAACGGCATCTCGGGGGTTAATTGGGCCAGACGGAAGGGCTGACCCTTGCTGAGCAAATGCTCGACGACGCCGCCGATGTTGTCCGACACCAGGACGGTGGCGTGGGTCTTGATGGGGCGGAACGGACCCTGGAAGTCCTCGAGGCTCTTGAGGAAACCCGGGAACATGGGGTCGCCATGGTTGGGGAAGTCCAGGTGGCCCTGGGGCTCGACGCGGGTCGGCGAGACCGCGAGGGATTTGTGCACCCTCAGGAAGTGGGCGACATAGGGGTGGCCCGGAAAGGCCTGGCGCCAGTTGGCGTGGCCGTGGATGTCCAGCTTGCTGACAATCTGTTCGGCGGTGTGGTCAGCGTCGTGGACCATCAGGTCGCCGCTCAGCAGCAGGTCGTACAGGCTCATGTCTTTCTCCTTGCGTCGGCGGCGCGCGGGCGCTCGCGGGTCGTGATCTTCAGTCTTTGACGAGAAGCAGGCTGCCGGCGAGAGGGCCGCCGCCGGAGGCGCAGACCGCGACGCGAGGGTCGCGAATCTGGCGGTCGCCGCCGCGTCCCCACAACTGGCTGCAGGCCTCGTGAACATAGCCCATGCCATGGGTGCGTCCGCCGGACAGCTGGCCGCCGTTGGTGTTGAGCGGCAGTTCGCCGTCCAGGGCGATCCGGCGGCCGCCCTCGACGAAGGCGCCGCTCTCTCCTCTGGGGCAGAGGCCCAGGCCCTCGAGCCACATCATCGTCAGGATGCTGAAGCCGTCGTACAACTGGGCGGTGTCCACATCGGACGGCGTGAAGTCGGTGCGCGCCCACATGGCGTTTCCGGCGTCCGCGGTGGCGTTGGCGGTCAGGTCGATCTGGTCCCACAGATAGGGCTGGTTCATCGCCGCGCCGATGGCTTCGATACGGACCGGCGGATTGCGCAGGTCCCTGGCCCGGTCACGGCGTGTCAGCACGATGGCGGTGGAGGCGTCGCAATGGACGTCGCAGTCGAACATGCGCAGCGGCGTCGAGATCATCTTCGAGTTGAAATAGTCGTCCATCGTCATGGGCTTGCGCATGACGGCCTTGGGATTGAGCAGGGCGTTGCGACGCGCATTGAGCGCGATCTGCGCCAGCTGCTCCGGCGTCGTGCCGTACCTGTCCATGTGGGCCGCGGCGTACATGGCGGTGATGTTGACCACCGACAGGACATTAAACGGGGTGCACCACTGCCACATGAAATTCCCGTCGCGCGGACCGGACTTGGCGGCGAGGCTCTGATCCTTGCTGCCGCTCGTGCGGTTGCTGGATTCCGTGATCGTGCGGAAGACCAGGACATTGTTCGCCATACCCGAGGCGATGGCCATGGCCCCGTTCATCACGCCCGCCAGCGGCCCGGCCGCCTCATAGCCTCCGCTGAACCAGTTGCAGTCGAGGCCGAACATGCTCAGCACCGCCAGGGGACCGACGGGAGAGAAGCTGCTTCCGTTGGAATTGTCCCCCGGCCAGGAGCAGACGCCGTCGATATCCTTGGGCTGAAGGCCGGCGTCGGCGATGGCTTCCAGCGCCGCGTCCACGGTGAGCTGCATCGCCGAGCGGGAGGAGGGGCGGCCGACCTCGGACTGGCCGATGCCGACGATGGCGACGTTCTTTTCGAGGAACCGCGCTCCGGTCATGACGTCGCCCTTTCGAACAGAGGGATCCAGACGTCCTCGACCCTTTCGAAGACCACGCTCACGGGCATGCCGATCGCCACGGCCTCGGCCGGGCAGTTCACGATGTTGGTCAGGAAGCGCAGGCCTTCCTGCTCCTCCAGTTCGACGATCGCGACGACATAGGGATCCGCGAGTTCGGGCGTCCAGGCCTGGCGGTTGATGGTGAAGGTCAGTACGCGGCCGCGTCCGGAAACGGGGACTGGGCCGACTTTCAGGCTGGTGCAGTCGCGGCAGACCGGGGCGGGCGGATGGAAGTAGCGGCGGCAATCGTCGCACCGATGCATGCGAAGCTCGCCGACCTCTCCGCCGGTCCAGAACGGTCGCGTCTCCGCGTTGAGCAGGGGGAGCTTTCTCACAGACAGGCCTCCGCAGCGGGGTGTTGAGAATCCATCTAGCGCCCCGTGAAGGCGGGCGGACGCTTTTCCCGGAAGGCGGCGGCGGCCTCCCGGCGATCCTCGGTCGACATCAGCAGGACGAAAAGGTCCTTTTCGAGCTTGAGGCCTGCGCGCAGATCCATCTCCAACCCGTCACGCGCGGCCTCCTTGACATAGGCGCTGGCCGCGGCCGGCCTGGCGGCGATGCGTTCCGCCAGGGCCTGGGCCTCATCGATCAGGCTGTCGCCCGAAGCGGACATTCGCGACACCAGGCCGATGCGGAAGGCTTCGGCCGCATCGATCCGGTCGCCGGACAGCAGAAGATCCAGCGCCGGGCCCAGGCCGACGATCCGCGGCAGGCGCTGCGTGCCGCCGCCGCCCGGAATGAGCCCCAGTCCGGTCTCGGGCAGGCCGAAGACGGCGTCGGGCGCAGCCATCCGGATATCGCAGGCCATGGCGACCTCGAGGCCGCCGCCGAGGCAATAGCCGTGGATGGCGGCGATCACCGGCTTGCGGACCTGGTCCAGGACCTCGATCCAGCCCGGCGTCAAGTCTGCGCGAAGCGCGGGAAGGGAGGCGGCGTCGTTCTGGGACTTGATGTCGGCGCCGGCGCAGAAGCCGCGCTCGCCAGCCCCGCGGATGACGATGGCGCCGACATCGGGATTCTTGTCCAGGCGCACGAGCGCTTCGGCCGCCTCGCGACGGAGCGCCGGGTTGATCGCGTTGATCTGACCCGGCCGATTGAGGATGATCCAGCCCACACGATTGACGTGTTCGATCTGGACGGCGGGGGCGTAGGCCTCGTCTGCCATGGTCGTCATGCTCCGACGAAAATGTGGGGCGCGCGGGAGCGGCCGATCATGCCGCCGCCTCGCCCGCGAAACGTTGCGAGCGCCGCGCGGCGAACCAGGCGGCGAGGAAGTGAAGGCCGGACCACAGGCTGAAGATCATCACAGCGGCGATGCCGAACTTGAGGGAATGGGGCCCGCCGACCCGGTCGCTGACCACGCCGACGACCAGGGGGCCGACGCCGTAGCCGATGAGATTGGTCACAGCCTGGACCGAGGAGACGACCACGCCGCGCATGCGGGGTTCTACGCCCGTGACAAGAATGGCGTAAGCTGGAGCGGTGAAGGCGCGCGAGACGATTTCGAACACGATGAAGGCCAGAGCCACGACCAGCAGCGAGCCGCTCAGGGCGAAGACCAGGCCGGAGGCGCAAGCGAGGACGCAGGCCGTCATCGGCACCGCCGGCAGGGTCTGGACCCCCCAGCGCCTGACGACGCGGTCGCCGATCGGTCCGCCCAGGAGCGATCCCAGTGCGCCGAACAGGCCGACGCCGAGGCCGGCCATCAGACCCGCCTGCGGCAGGGTGAAGCCCTGGGTCCGCACCAGGAAGGACGCCGCCCAGACCGGGACGCCCGACATGGCCAGTGAGGCCAGGCCGACGCCGATGAAGGCGTGAAACACAGTGGGATTGGCGCAGACGAAGCGCAGCGTCTGCAAGGGGGAGGGGGCGGGCTCATCGGCCCGTCCGCCGAGGTCTCGCTCGCGGGCCGGCTCGCGCACGGTCAAGAAGATCAGCACCGCCAGGATCAGGCCCGGCACGCCGGCGACGAAGAAGGCGGCCCTCCAGCCGTAGTTGGCGGCGATGACGCCGCCGAGCAGGAGACTGGTGGCCGTGCCAAAGGCCGTGCTGGTCCAGAAGATCCCCATGGCGGTCGATCGACGCTCCTTGGGAAACAGGTCGGCGATCATCGACATGGCCGTCGGCGCGGCCGCAGACTCCGAGGCTCCGACCGCCAGGCGCGCCATGACGAGCGCCGGGTAGCTCTGGGCGAAACCGCAGATCGAGGTGCAGACGCTCCAGATCGTCACGACGGCGGCCAGCAGCTTCGTCCGATTGACCCTGTCGATCAGCCAACCCATGGGCAGGCCGGCCAGGGCGTAGGTCAGGCCGAAAGCCAGTCCTGTCAGCACGCCGAGCTGGCTGTCGGAGAGCTGGAACTCGGCCTTGACCGGTTCGATCAGGATCGACATCACCGTGCGGTCGATGGAGTTCGACACATAGACCAGCGTCAGGATGATCAGCGTATACCAGGCGCCCTTGGCGAGCGGCGCGGGCTTGGCGTTCGACATGGTCAGGTCCCGACCTGGCGGGCGGAATGCGATGTCGCCCAAAGGCTGAAGATGACGGACACCAGATATCCTCCGCGCGCCTGAAACGGCGTCTCTTTCGGCGAAGCTAGATCAGCGTTTGTAATTCGGCAAGCGGAACAGATTTCTCGTATCAGAATTTATTCATTGTCAGCCACGTGGGGGTTGCTTAGGGGGGAATGGCGGGCCGGCCGGCGCCCGCGGATTTTTCCCGGAGCGTGTCGTGCGAACCCTTCAGAGCCTCAAGCCGGGCGGTCCGGACACGCTGGAGATTTGCGACGTCGACGCCCCGGTTCCGGGGCCGGGCCAGGTCGCGGTCGCCGTCCACACCTGCGGCGTCAACTTCCCCGACAGCCTGGTGATCGAGGACCGCTACCAGCTGCGGCCGACGCGGCCCTTTTCGCCCGGCAGCGAACTGGCGGGCGTGGTGAGCGCGACGGGGGAGGGGGTGACCTCTCCGGCGATCGGCCAGAGGGTCTCGGCCTCCCTGCCGTTCGGCGCCATGGCCGAGACAGTGGTGGTGTCGGCGGATCGTTGCATCGTCATTCCCGATTCCATGCCGTTTGACGAGGCGGCCGCGCTCCAGGTCACCTACGGCACCGTCTATTACGCCCTGCGCGGTCGCGCGGCCCTGCGTCCCGGGGAGACTCTGCTCGTTCTCGGCGCGGGCGGCGGCATTGGCCTTGCGGCGGTCGAACTGGGCAAGGCCCTGGGCGCGCGGGTCGTCGCGGCGGCGTCCTCGGCGGAAAAGCTTGAGGCGGCGACCGCCCTGGGGGCGGACGTCGGCCTGGTCTATCCGCGCGAGATGGGCGCGACGGACTCCCGGGCCTTCGCCGAGGCGATCCGGGCGGCTTGCGGCGGGACCGGTCCTGACGTCGTCGTTGATCCGGTCGGCGGCGCCTACGCCGAGCCGGCCTTCCGCTCCATCGCATGGGAGGGCCGCTATCTGGTGGTCGGCTTTGCGGCCGGCATACCCTCCATGCCCTTGAACCTGACCCTGCTGAAGGGTGCGCAGATCATCGGCGTCTTCTGGGGGGCCTATATGGCGCGCGATCCCCAGGCCGGAGCGGCCGACATGCGCGCATTGATGGATCTGTACGTCGCTGGCAGGATCAGGCCGCAGGTCTGGGAGCGCTTTCCCCTCGAAGAGGGTGGTCGGGCGATTTCGCGCCTGGCGTCGCGTCAGGCGCGCGGGAAGATCGTGGTTGAGGTGGTTTGTTCTGGAAATAGAATGAAGGCCTGATATCAGAATTCTTCTGGACCGAGCCGAACGGCGCGGCTAGTTTCCGCCCTGGTCCGGCGATGCCCGGTCAGGGCCTCTGCGAGGCGCCGCGGCTGCTGGAACGGAACAGGCGGACTGTCGTCGAGAGGCAGGCTCCGCAGGCGGCGGCCAAGCGCGTCTGCATCGAGGATGAACGGATGAATGCGATGATCGGCACGATGGAACAGGGATGGCGAACCGGCCTCCGCGACACCCCGATCGCGGCCCTGAGGCGGGCGGTCGCCGCGCACCCCGACAAGGTCTTCCTGGACTTCAGCGGCGAGACCCATACCTATGCGGCGTTCGACCGGACGAGCAACCGCTTCGCTCACGTGCTCGAGGATCTGGGCCTGACGGCGGGGATGCCGATCGTGTCCATGCTCGACAACAATGTCGATGCGGTCACGACCTGGATCGCCGCCAACAAGATCTCCCTGATCAGCGTGCCGCTGAACACCGCCCTGATCGGCCAGTTCCTGCGTCACCAGATCGAGGACGCCGGGGCCAGTCTGATGGTGTGCGAAGCCCGCTATCTGCCCCGCCTCCTCGAGATCGAAAGCCAGCTCACGACCTTGAAGACGGTGCTGGTCCGCGGGACCTGGGAGGCTGCGCCGGATTCAGGCCTGAACATCCAGCCTCTGGACGCCTATCGTGGAACCGACGACAGCGCCTTCGAGGTCCTGCCTGACCCCGGCGCCCTGAACGCCCTGATCTACACCTCGGGCACGACGGGTCCGTCCAAGGGCTGCATGATCACCGGCAACCAGATGTGCCATTTCGCGCGGATGCTGACGCGGTCTGCGCCCTTCGGTCCGGACGATATCTACTGGACGCCTCTGCCGCTCTTTCACATGAACGCCATCGCCACAGGCGTCGTCTCGGTGATGCTGGTCGGCGCGACCATCTCCTTTGCGCCCAAGTTCTCCGTGTCCGGCTTCTGGCCGGCGATTGAAAAATCCGGGGCTACGGTGGTGTCGATCCTGGGCTCGCTGGGCACGCTGCTGGCGCGCGCTGACGATCATGAAGCCATGGCGCGCTGCTTCGGGCAGGTCCACACGGTCAAGGGCAATCCCTTCCCTGAGGAGATCAAGGCGATCTGGCGCACCCGTTTCGGCGCCCGAAAGATCGGTTCGAACGTCTATGGGCTCACCGAAGGCCTGCTGACCTCCATGCCCGCTGACGGCGCCTATGCCGAGGGCTCCTCGGGCAAGGCGGCGCCCGAGCTCGACGTCCGCATCTTCGACGACCAGGACAATGAGGTGCCCATCGGCGTCGCCGGAGAAGTCGTGTGCCGGCCGTTGATGCCGGACATCATTTTCAAGGGCTACTGGCGGCGCCCCGAAGACACCCTGAAGGTCATGGGGAACCTGTGGTTCCACACGGGCGATATCGGCAAGTTCGACGAGAACGGCTTCTTCTACTTCGTCGACCGCAAGAAGGACTACCTGCGCCGGCGGGGCGAGAACATCTCCAGCTTCGAGATGGAGAGCTCGATCCTGACCCATCCGGCGATCGAACAGGTCGCGGTTCACGCGGTGCCGTCGAATCTGCAGGAGGACGACCTCAAGGTGACGGCCAAGCTGAAGCCGGGCGCCGCGCTCTCCGAAGCGGAGCTGTGTCGCTGGTTGATCGAGCGGGTGCCCTATTATGCCGTTCCTCGCTACATCGAGTTCCGACCGGAACTACCGGTCAACCCGCAAGGGCGGGTGCTCAAGTTCCAGCTCCGCGACGAGGGCGCGACCGCGACGACCTGGGATATCGAAACGACGGACATCAAGCCGGCCCGCTAGCGGCCGGCGAATGGCCACGCGCCATGCGGCGCGCGACCGGAGAGATGCTGCGGGCGCTCCGCGGGCATGCGTTCCAAATCCCCGGCGCGTCCTGGCGGCGGCCGGTCCTCAGGAGGCTGAGATGCGGCTCTTGTCGTTTGAACTGAATGGTGAAGCGACCGTGGGCGTGCGGGTCGGCGAAGAGGTGGTGGACCTGTCGATCGCCGCGCCGCAACTTCCGCGGGACATCCGTTCTCTGCTGGCCGCCGGGCCGGAGGCGCTCGCCGTCGCCGAGGCGGCGGCCGCGTCGGCGAATGCGACGGCGCGCCGCCCTCTCGAGGGTCTGCGCCATCTGACGCCGATCCCTCGCCCGGACAAGATCATCGGCCTGGGCAAGAACTACATGAAGCATGTCGAGGAGATGGGGGCGGAGGTCCCATCCTTCCCCGGGATGTTTCTTCGCACGCCGGATTCACTGGTCGCCCACAACCAGGCTCTCTGGCGGCCCGAGGCGTCCGACACCCTCGACTACGAGGGAGAGCTGATGGTCGTCATCGGCCGGGGAGGGCGGATGATCTCGCGCGAGGAGGCCCTCTCCCATGTCGCCGGCTACGCCTGCCACAACGACGGCAGCGTCCGGGCCTACAACTACATTCCCTCCGCCGTAACCGCCGGCAAGAACTTCCTCAGGACCGGAGGGTTCGGACCCGAGATCGTCACGGCGGATGAACTGCCGCCGGGCTGCAAGGGGCTGCGGCTGTCAACTTCCGTCAACGGCGAACTGCGCCAGAGCGCCGACATCGCCGAGATGCGCTGGGATGTAGCCCATCTCGTCCATCTGATGTCGACGATCTTCACTCTTTATCCCGGCGACCTGATCGCCACCGGGACGCCGTCGGGCTGCGCCGCCGGCTCGCCGGATCCGCAGTGGCTGACGCCCGGCGATGTCGTCAGGGTCGAGATCGAGGGGGTCGGCGCCCTGATCAATCCCATCGAGGACGCCCCCAGGGTCAGGACCGACCTCGACGTGCGGCTCTAGCGCACCATCATCAGGCCGCCGTCCACCGCCAGGGTCTGGCCGGTGATGAAGCGCGAGGCGTCGCTGGCGAGGAAGACCAGGACGGGCGCCATGTCTGCGTCAGGATCGCCGAGCCGCCCGCCGAGGGGGATCATCATCGCCATGCCCCGGTCGTGCGCCTCCAGCTGTTCGGGCGTCATTCCCGCCCGGGTGGCGTCGTACATGGGGGTCCACATGCCGGGGGCGATCGCATTGACAGAGATTCCGTAGGGGCCCCACTCCTGGGCGATCGTGCGGGTCCAGGCCAGGACAGCGCCCTTCGAGGCGGCGTAGTGGGCGCAGCCGCGAAGGCCGAGCGCGCCGGCGGCCGAGGCGAAGTTGAGGATGCGGCCGCCCCGGTCCTTCAGGTGAGGAAAGACCGCCTGGTTGGCGATCATGGTGCCCCGGGCGTTGACCCCGACGACCAGCTCCCATTCCTCGTCGGTGATCGCCTCTGCGGGGGTGTAGCGCTGCACGCCCGCCGCGTGGATCAGGACGTCCAGCCCCCCCATGGCCGCGACCGCACGGTCGACCGCCGCGCGCGTCGACACGCGTGAGGACACGTCGCAGGTCTCGTAGGCGAAGACGCTTGAGGGCGGGCTTTGGGCGGTATCCGCCGGCGGCCCCGAGAGGTCGAGGCCCGTGACCATGGCGCCGGCCGCCGCCAGGGCGCGGGTTGCACTGGCGCCTATGCCGCGTGCAGCGCCGGTGACGATGATTTTCTTGTTCGCCAGGGTGGAGGTCTCGTCCATGGTTCTCTTCCTGCGGGCGGCGCCCGATAAGTATTTAAAGTCAGATAGCTGAGGCGGTTACTTCCGCCGGTTCAGGCTTCGAGGCTCTGCGCTCGGCCCTCCGGTCCGTTCTGGATTGTGAAGGCGCCATTCTTATCTGAGACATTTATTCTTGCGACAGATTTTAAATTCTGTTTAGTTTTTCCTCAACGCGACGCCTTCAGGCAGTCGTGAAACACGGGGCGATAGACCCCACCGGGGAGGTTAAAGATGTCGATCACCAACGGCCGACGTGTGTCCAGATCTCTACACCGCAGCGCTCTGGGGCTGCTGGCCTGTACGGCCCTTACCGCGCCTGCCTATGCGCAAGACGCCGCGCCCCAATCCGGCGCCACCCAGCTTGACGAAATCGTGGTCACGGCGCGCCGCACGGAAGAGAATCTGCAATCCACCCCCGTGGCGGTCACCGCCGTCGGCGCGGAAGCGCTGGAGCGGAACCAGGTGGCAGACGTCACCGACCTGCAGCGCACCGCGCCAAGCCTGAGCGTGGCGACCGGCGCTCCAAGCGCCTCCGGGTTCGCCTTTGTCGCCGTGCGCGGGCAGGGCAACCTGCAGGCCCTCGTCTCCAACGATCCGGCCGTGGCCATCTATGTGGACGGGGTCTATATCCCCCGCCCTTCGCAGGGACTGACCGATCTGCTCGACCTGCAGCGCGTTGAAGTCCTGCGCGGACCCCAGGGCACGCTTTTCGGCCGGAACACCGTCGGCGGAGCGCTGAACATCATCAGCGCCGATCCGACCGGCGAGCTCGGCGGAATGATCCGCATCGAAGCCGGAAGCTATGACCAGATGGGCGCGAGCCTGGTGCTCAACGCTCCCATCACCGAGCGCCTGTCGGGACGGTTCGTGGCCAGCACCAGGGAGCGCGACGGATACGGCAAGAGCATCCCCCTCGGCCGGGACGTCTGGGATCAGAGCAGCAGCTTCTTCAGGGGCAAGCTCAAGTATGAGGATGATCGCGCCCGGGTGGTGTTGTCGGGCGACTACAACAAGATCGAGGACAATGGCCAGTTCACGGCCCTTCTCGCCTATGCGCCCCAGGTCTTCGGGCCGACCGGATCCTTTGGTCCGTTCGGACTGGCGCCGCTCCTTGACGCCTCTCTTCACCGCGACGGCAGCTTCTACACCAGCTACGCCACCGGCTATTTCAAGCCTGTGAACAACCCGAACTTCGCAACCCTGCCTGCTGAGGTGCGAGCCCTGTACGACAAGCCGCTGGGCAACCAGGTCGAGGCCTACGGGTTCGGGCTGGATGCGTCGATCGACATCGGCCCGGTGACGCTGAAATCGATCACCGGCTACAGGTTCAGCGACTCGGACGGGGTCATCGACACCGACGGAACGCCGGCTCCGATCCTGACCACCTGGGCCGGCTATTCCTCGGAGCAGTGGTCGCAGGAATTCCAGATCAGCGGCGCGCTGGGCGAACGCTTCAACTATATCGCGGGCGTCTACTATTCCGACGAGACGGGCGCCGAATTCAGCCGGTCGCAGAACTTCGGCTTCCTGCCCTACAACGCCGCGACGCGTCCCTATGCCGGACTGGCCGGCCAGAACTACGCAGATGTCACCAACACCTCCCTCGGGGTCTTCGGCCAGGGCTACTACCAACTGACCGATACCCTGCGCATGGCCGCCGGCCTGCGCTGGACCTGGGACAGCCGCGACACCGTCCTCCACAACTACAGCACCTGGGGCGTGCCGGGCACCTGCAGCGTGGCCAAGCCCGACGTCGCCGGCGTCTGCGCCCAGACCCAGGAAGTCGAGTTCGACTATCCCGCCTGGACCCTGGGTCTCGACTGGCAGATGACCCCCGATGTCTTCGCCTATATCCAGACGCGCGGCGCCTCGAAGTCGGGAGGATGGAACACCCGGGCCGGCAGTCTGCCGGCGTTCGAGCCCGAAAACGTGCGCGACGTGGAAGGGGGACTCAAGGCGACCTGGTTTGATCGACGCCTTCGCACCAACCTGGCCGTCTTCCATGCATGGCAGTCGGATGTGCAACGCCAGGCTGCGGCCCTGACTCCGGCGGGGGCGAGCACCCAGTATGTCGTCAACGCGGGCGACGCGCGCGTCTACGGGGTGGAGCTGGAAGGCGCCTATCGTCCCTGGGCGGGCATGGAGCTGGCCGGCAATATCAGCCTGATGGACGGCGAGTACGAAAGCGGCACCTTTGTGGAGCAGCAGTCCGTGCCTGGCGCCAACCAGCCGGGCTGCGTCACGGCGCCGAGCGGCGCCTCGTCGATCTGCCCTGTTGATCGGAGCGGCGAAGAACTGCCGCAGTTGCCGAAGCTTCAGTTCAGCGTGGGGGCCACCCAGGTCCTTCCCACGACGTTCGGCAGCGTGACCCTGCACATGGGCTACGCCTACCTCGGCGAGCAATACTACGGGCCGGTCACCGCCTCGCCGCTGCAGCCTGCGGCGACGCAGGCCCTCTACGCCGAGACGAACAAGCTGAATCGCACGCCTGGATACGGACTGTTGAACGCCCGCTTCTCCATGCAGTTCGACGCGCAGGACGTCGAGTTCGCGATCTACGGGAAGAACATCCTGGGCGAGCAGTACAACGTGCGCCAGCTGTCTGACCTCTACTCGTCCGGCCTCGGCTTCGCCACAAGCTTCATCGGCGAGCCGACCACCTACGGCGCCTCCCTGACCAAGCGCTTCTAGCTCTCTCTCTCTCGAAACTGTCGCCGCCGACCGGAAGCCCGGTCGGCGGTTTTTTCATGAACGGGCTGAGGGAGGGGCTCTTTGCACCGGCCGGGCAGGGATCGGGCGGGGACCGCGGCGGGCTGGGGCCCGCGCCGCGCCCGTGCCCGGAGGCGGCCCTGTCGGCGAACCCCAGCGCAAGAAAAGGGGCCTTCACCCTGAGGTGAAGGCCCCTGCGGAGCGGTTCGCGGTGTCGCGGGTCTGGAGGCCCTAGGGGGCGTCCCAGACCACATGGACCGCGTCGGGTCCGCGCAGCGATACGCCGCGGACGACCGGACGGGGGAAGGCGGGGTCCAGCCTCAGGTTCGGCAGCAGGTCGAGCAGGAGGCCCACGGCCTCCTCGATCTCCACCTTGGCCAGCCACATGCCCACGCACATATGGGCGCCGAAGCCGAAGCCGAAGGCCGCCATCTGCTTGCGGTCGATGTCGAAGACGTCGGGGTTTTCGAACACCGTCTCGTCCCGATTGGCCGAGCCGACGCAGGCGGAGATGATGGAGCCCTTGGGAATGACTACGTCCTGCAGCGTCACGTCGGCCTGGCATTCACGCACCTTGAAGGTGGCGACGGCGTCGTGGCGGACGCTCTCGTCCAACACCTTGCGCATCAGGGTCCGGTCGGCGCGAAGACGTTCGAGCACCTCGGGATGGTCGAAGAGGTGGGTCATCATGATCGCGAAGGTGCGCGAGGTGGTCTCGGAGGCTGCGGGCAGCATCATGCGGACGAAGTTGGTGATCTGATGATCGTCGAGCGTGCGGCCCTCGAATTCAGCCCGGATCAGGCGGCTGATGAGATCCGGACCTTCGGCGCCCGAGGCCCGCCGCGCCTGGACGGCCAGGAGGGTGGGGTCGTACAATTCCTGGAAGGCTTGGAAGGCTGCGCGCTTCGCTTCGGGATCATTGGCCATGCCGCCCAGCACCTTGAGGGCCTTGGTGGCGAAGGTCTCGAGGGCGGCCGGGTCGTTGTCCGGGAAGCCCAGGACGGCGTAGACGACGTGAATCGGGAACATGACGCCGACCGTGCTCACGAGCTCGGCCTTGCCGAGCGGGATGAGCGGCTCGATGAAGGAGCGCTGGATCAGGGGGCGGATATAGGTTTCGCGCCACTCCTCCATCACCGCGGGGGTGAAGGAGGGCTGCAGAATGCCGCGCAGCTGGCGGTGCTCGTCGCCGTCCAGGCCCGTGATCATCAGGCCGTCGAGGAAGGGGCCGAGGCCTGTTTCCATCAGGATGCCGCTGGTGAAGGTCTTGGTGTCGCGCAGCACCTTCATGACGTCGGCGTGCTTGAAGATGGTGTAGATCGGCCGGCCCGTATGGCCCGCGAAGGAGGCGGACCCGAGTTCGGCGCAGATGTCGCCTTGCATGACGGGCTTGTTGGCGCGGTGGTCGCGATAGATTTTGTCGAGATCGCCGTCGTCTCCGGCGAACAGGGCGCCGACCTGGGCGAAGCCTTCGGCGAGGGAGGCGTTGGGTGCAGGCTGGGTGTTCATCGATAGTCCTTCCCGGGGTTCGGCCCGCCTCGCGAATGCGAGCGCGCTCTGTTTTGGATAGAGAATAATATTCTGAGGGACTTGTCCATCAGGCGATCGGCGTTCTTCGGTCCTTGTCGGGCTCGTGGCCGTGAATGGCGGCGATCGCGGATGGGTCCGTGTAGTCGCGCCAGCGAACAAGCTTGCCGTCGTCGTCCAGTTCAAAGACGCCCGCGATGGAAAAGGCGGCGATCTCCCGACCGTCCGCGGCGACGAGGCGGTCGATCCGCTCGGTCAGGACGATGTTGCCGCAGGCGGCGATATGGACGGTGTCGACCAGGATCTTCGCATAGCCCATGGCCGCTTCGAAGCGCGCGCCCAGGGCGAGGGCCTCTTCGACGCCTATGGTTTCGGACAGACCCATATTGGTCCATCGCGTGTCGGGCCGGAACAGGGCGCGCAAGGCCTTTTCGAGGGGCTCCGGACCTTCGGACCAGGCGTCGAGGAAGGCGCTGACGATATCGACGGGCGTGCGGTTCACGGGGCGGTCGCTCCTTGTTTTCGGCCAGTGGAACGGCGTTTGCGGCAGCGGCGTCCGGAGGAATGGGCTAGGCTTGCCGGTGCGAGCCATGATCCTCGCGCGACAAGGATTGCCCCCCGATGAGCCCTGCGATCTCCGCCATTCCCCTGACCCGCATCGATGGACAGACCGACAGCCTGGCGGACCACGCCGGCCGGGTCCTGCTGATCGTCAACGTCGCCTCGAAGTGCGGCCTGACGCCTCAATATGAAGGCCTGGAAGACCTCTACCGCGTCCATCAGGCGGCCGGTTTCGAGGTGCTGGCCTTTCCCGCCAACAACTTCAACGGCCAGGAGCCGGGCGCTGACGACGAGATCGCCGGCTTCTGCCGGACCAGCTACGACGTCACCTTTCCCCTCTATTCCAAGATCAGCGTGAAGGGCGACGACATCCATCCGCTCTACGCCGCGCTGACGGCGCTGCGACCCGAGACGGTGGGCGACGGCCCGATGCGCGAACGCCTGGCCGGATATGGCGTCCCCGTCGGCGGACCGGGCGAGGTCGTGTGGAATTTCGAAAAATTCCTGATCGGCCGCGACGGTCAGGTCCTCGCGCGGTTCGCGCCGGACGTCGAGGCCGCCGATCCGCGGCTGACCGCGGCTGTCGAGGGCGCGCTGGCGGCCGGCTGAGGCCGCAGGGGCTTGCGGGTCGCGGAGGCGTTCACTGTCCTCCGCGACCCGCATCAACCCACCCGGGCCGTGATCTTGGCGTGCGGGCCGCGGACCTGGGCGGCCCAGGCCTCGGCGAGGTCGGCGAACTCATGATCGGCGTAGTCGACCTCGATCGCCTGCGCCTTCTGCATCGCCAGCAGCCTGCGCCATATGGCTTCGCGGTCGGCGGGCGGCCGCTGGCCCGTGCCGATGCAGGTGAGGGTGCGAAACAGGAGGTCGCCGATGTTCAGTTCGACGACACGTCCCGCCCCGGTGCCTATGGTGATCAGACGCGCCCCCCATTTCGTCGCCTTGACGGCGGACAGGAAGGGCTGGCCGAAGACCAGATCCAGCACGACGTCGAACCCTTCGCCGCCGGAAGCGGTCTTCAGTTTTTCGACGTCGTCGCTTCCGCCCATGGCGACGGCGGCGTCGGCCAGGCCGCGTTCCATCAGCCTGTCGAGGCCGGCCTGGCTGCGCGCAGCGGCTACGACACGGCCGGCGCCGAGATTTCGGGCCAGCTGGAGGCCGATCTGGCCCAGAACCCCGGTGGCGCCGAGGATCAGCACGCGCTCGCCGGGCTGGATGTTCGCCGCTTCCAGAGGCACAAGGACGCCGGTGCCGGCTATGCCCATGGTGATGGCGGTGCGGTCGTCGACGTCGTCGGGAACATCCCAGACCTCGGCGGCCGGAACGAGCGTCTTTTCGGCCCAGGCGCCCCAGGGCGCGACGGACCGCTCGCCGAAATAGACCCGTCGTCCGTCTTCGGCGCGGCCGACGCCTTCCCCGCGGATCACGCAGGGATACTGGACCCCGAGGCGATAGGCCCCGAGGACGTCCCAGCCGCCGAGGCCGGCGGTGTCCACGGTGATCAGGACGCAGCCGTCCTGCGGGGCGGGTTCGGGAAAGTCCTGGAGGACCGGGGCGGCTCCGTCGCCGGATATGACGCCTGCGCGCATGGAAGAGCTCCTGGTTCGGCGGGGGAGGCGCGCGCCGGCCGGCGCCGAGGGATCGACGCCGGCGGCCCGTCGCTGTCGGTTCAGAGGAAGATGGCGAGGTTGGGGAAGCCCAGCACCGTCTGGTCGACGATGATCTCGCGGCGGGCCAGCTTGATGCCGTCGTCGTAGCGGCGCAGCAGATCGTGGCGGACGCAGCTGAGGAACAGCAGGTTGGTTTCCTCGAACCGGCTGCGGCTGCAGAGCAGATAGCTCTTCACCTCGAACTCGTCGGGATCGTCGGTGGCGTCCACGAGGATGTTGGTCACCAGCCTGCGGGTGCGCGACGGGGGGTCTTCGGCCCAGGCGCTGCGGGTGTCGGTGATGCGGCCGACGCGGCCCCGGATCGAGGCGTAGGTTTCGTCGAAATGCATCACCGTGCGCACGATTGACTGGGCCTGCTGGTGCAGGGGGCGGGTCTGGCGCACCGGGCAGGTGTAGCGCAGGTCGACATCGAGCCGGGCCACCCATTCGGCCAGGCGGATCTCGTCCAGGAGCCAGGCTTCCTCATAGAGGAACTCGGTGATCTCATTATAGGCGGGCGAGCCTACCGGCACGCGCTTGGGGCGGAAGGGGGCGTCCGAGGCGACGCTTACGTCGGTCGGGATGACGGCGTTCATGGTCATGGTGTTGTGATCCTGATGATGGCGGCGATGATGATGATCAAGCGGGGGCGTTCATCAGTTCGCGATAGGCCAGCCACCAGTTCCACTGGGTGTCGTCCTTGGTGAAGCCTTCGTAGACCAGGGCCGGGCCGGGCCAGTCGGGCCGTGGCGGCGTGGTGCAGACGGCCTGGTATTTCATGGTTACGTGGCGCGCGGCGGCGCCCTTGGCGGTCTGGGTGATGTGCGGCCAGGTGTCGGAATCGTCCTGTTCGACCATGCCGGAGGTGCCCAGCATGCGCACAGCGAACTGCAGCGCCTTCTGCTTGTGTTCTTCGGGCGCGTCCTTTTCGGCCAGGATGTAGTTGCAGAACTCCAACTCGTCCGGACCCTTGGGAATATAGGTGTGCAGCGAGGTCAGGCCGATGATCTCGCCGTCGGGTTGCGGCACGTAGATGAAGGCGATCAGGACGTTGGGGAACATGCCTCCGACCTGGGGCGGGCTGTCGACCAGAAGGCCCAGCTGTTCCGGAGACAGGTTCCGGATCAGCTCGGGAAGCATCTCCTTGGTGATGCCGGGCGGCGGCACGATGGCCAGCTTCTCCTCCAGCGTCAGATTGCCGTCGCGGAAGCCCGCCGCCTGCTTGAACTTGTTGGCCACGGGCATGCAACGCAGGGAGTGGCCCTGGAGCGAACTGACTTCCGTGCCGTACATGGAGGTGGTCAGGTCGCCGTCGCCGAACTTGGCGAACTCGCCGAGCCAGCGGTGCAGGGTCAGGGTGTGGAAGCCGTCGGAGGCGGACTGCTCGCAGGCCGTCTTCCAATTGGCCTTGATCGTGAAGCGCTGCGGCGGGCCGAGGGCCTCCAGGCCCTTGTCCGTCCGGCAGAACAGCATGTCGTAATACCACTTCATCTCGCCGAGGAACTCGTCGAACGAAGGGCCTTCCAGGTTCCAGGTGGCGAAGATCAGGCCGCCGTAGAGATGGCTCCGCGCCTGGGTCAGGCCGAGCTTTTCCTTGGGCAGGATGTCGCCGTGCATCTTCTCGCCGGCCACGGGGGCGCCGATGAAGTCGCCGTCATTCTTGAAGGCCCAGCCGTGATAGATGCAGGTGTGGACCTTGGCGTTGCCGGCGTCGGCCGTGCAGACGCGCATGCCGCGGTGGGGGCAGACGTTCAGCATCACCCGGATCGAGCCGTCCTTCTGGCGCGTGATCAGAACCGGATCAGACCCCATCAGGCGAGTGATGAAGTCGCCGGGATTGGGAATCTCGCTTTCGTGGCCCAGCAGCAGCCAGGTCTTGCCGAAGACCTTGCGCATCTCGATGTCGTAGAGCTCGGGGTCCGAGATCGCCCTGAGCTGAACTTCCCGCGTCTCGATGTTGATCAGGTCGTCGATGGTCGTCCCATCTGAAAGGGTCGCCCGTGTCCGGTCCAGCATGTCTTTCCTCCTGGGCGCTGAGCACCACATAATTTTGAACAGAGGTGGCATTTCTGTATAGAAAATGCAACTCATCGATTTGTTGAGGAACGACGGGCCGCTGGCCCCCGGAGAAGTCCCAAAGGGACGCCCGGCACGGAGGAATAAGATGAGTGCAAATGCGATCGCGCATCGCGTCGTCGCCGACCGTAGCGCCTGCTGCGGCTACGGGACGTGCGTGGAAATCTGCCCCGAGATCTATCAGCTCGAGGGCGGGCTGGTGGTTCTGACCACCGGACTGGTGCCGCCCGAGCTGCTCGAGCGGGCCATTGAAGGCGCCGAATCCTGTCCGCAGGCGGCCATTGTCGTGGAACCTGTCGAAGGATGACCGCCCCGTCAGTCGCGGCGAGCCCGACGGCGCGCGCCCGCAGTGATCGCAGGCCGCCAGGCCTGCTGTCGCTGTCGCTGATGGGCATTCCTCTGACCGCCCTGTCCCTGCCGCTGGTGGTGATGATTCCTGAGCATTACGCCACGGTTCTGGGGCTGCCCCTGGCCGTCATCGGCGTCATTTTCACCTGCGTGCGCGTCTTCGACATCGTGGTCGATCCCCTGCTGGGGGCGGCGATGGACCGTACGCGAAGCCGCTGGGGCCGCTACCGGCCCTGGCTCATCTTTGGCGCGCCAGCGCTGATGCTGGCGGTCTATCTGCTCTTCATGGCCCAGCCGGGCGTGGGGCCGCTGTATCTTCTCGCGACCCTGACGGCCGCCTTCCTCGGCTGGTCGATCTTGTCGCTGGCCCAGCTGGCTTTGGCCTCCGGCCTTGCGACGAGCTATGATGAGCGGTCGCGGGTCTACGCCTGGCTGCAGTTTGCTTCATTGCTGGGCATCCTGACGGTCATGGGCTTTCCCATCCTCCTGTCGAAGCTAGGCGAAACCGGCCTGGAGCCGACGCGGCTCATGGGCTGGATCATCATCCTGTTGATGGCGCCCGCCGTGGCCCTGGCCGCATGGCGGGTGCCCGAGGCGGCGGCCGTCACCCAGCGTCACATCGTCGGCCTCAAGGATTATCTGGCCGTGGTGGGCCGCAAGGCGGTGTTTCGCATCGCCGCCATCGACCTGTTGTTCGGCCTGGGTTTCGGCACGGCCTCGGCGATGCTGGTCTTCTTCATCACGGCGGCCAAGGGGCTGGATCGAAGCGCGGTCGGCGTCGTCCTCATCGCCCAGGTCGTCACCGCCATGATCACCGTGCCGGCCGTCGCCTGGCTGGCGCGTCGGCTCGACAAGCATTTCGTACTCGGGATTTCGGGCGTCCTCGCCGCAGTCGTCAGCGTGGTCTTTGTCTTTCTGCCTGACGGAAACCTCCTGGCCGCCTCCCTGGGCATGATGGGCTGGGGGCTGTCGTTCGGCGCCTTCAACCTCCTGCCGCGGGCGATGATGGCGGACGCAGGCGACGAGCTTCGTCTGGACTCGGGCTCGGACCAGACCGGCGTCCTCTATGCGCTTCTGATCAGCAGCTGGAAGCTGGGCGGGGCGCTGGCCGTCGGCCTGTCCTTCGCGGCCCTCGCCCTGGTCGGTTACAAGCCCGCGCTGATGGCGGCCAATACGCCGGAGGCCATATCCGGTCTGGAGATGGTGTTCGCCGGTCCGTCGGCGGTCCTGTTCCTGCTCGGCGCCTGGCTGGCCTTCACCTATCCCCTGACCCGCGACAAGCACGCCGCCATCCGCACGGCGCTGGACGCCCGAGACGCGCGGGCGGCTCAGGAAGGGGCCCCCCTGTGACGCGCCGGCTGGAGGGGCGGGTCGCCCTGATTTCCGGCACAGGCGGCGGCCAGGGGCGGGCGGCGGCCTTGAGGTTCGCCGCCGACGGCGCCGTCATCGTCGGATGCGACGTCAACGCCGAGGCCGACGCCGAGACCCTGCGGCTGGTCGCCGAGGCCGGCGGCCTCATGACGACCATGGTCTGCGATCTCGGCCAGCCCGAGGGCGCGGCGGCCTGGATCGCCAAGGCCGTCGCCGAGCACGACCGTATCGACATCCTCTACAATAACGCCTCGGCGGCGCGGTTCGGCTCTATCGCCGAACTCTCCGTCGAGGACTGGCGCTTCACCATCCGCAACGAACTGGACCTGGTCTTCCTGAGCATGAAGTTCGCCTGGCCCCATCTGGCCAGGCAGGGTGGAGCGATCATCAATGTCGCCTCGACCGCCGGATGGCAGGGGTCGCGCGGCAACGGCACCGCGGCCCACAACGCCACCAAGGGCGGGATCATCGCCCTGACGCGCCAGGCGGCGCTGGAGGGGGCCGTCCACGGCGTGCGCGCCAACAGCATCAGCCCGGGCTTCATCATCACCCCCGGCACGCGCGCCTTTGTCGAGAATCCGGCGGTGCGCGCCCAGCTGACCAGCGGAATTCCGCTCGGCCGGCCCGGTGAACCGGAAGACGTCGTCGGCATGGCCGCCTTCCTGGCCAGCGACGAGGCCGCCTTCATCACCGGCGCCGACTTCATCATCGACGGCGGCACCACCGCCTGCTGAAAAACCTGCAAGACAAGGATCAGGACAATGGATATCCGCGGCATCGGCTATCTCGGCTTTGAAAGCCCCAATATCAGCGCCTGGCGCACCTATGGCCCCGAGGTGCTCGGCCTCGCTGTCGCCCCGTCGCCCGAGGACGAGCCGGAGTCCCTCTATCTGCGTATGGACGACCGCCGCTATCGGTTCGCCTTCCAGCCGGGCCCCATCGACAAGTTGGCCTATATCGGCTGGGAATGCGTCAACCGGATCGCCTTCGAGAAGGCCGTCAAGAAGCTCGAGGACGCCGGCATAGCTGTGGAGTACGGGACGGACGATCTTCGGACGCGCCGTGCTGTGCGCGACGTGGTCCGGTTCAAGGACCCCGTGGGCTACCAGTACGAACTCTTCTACGGCCAGAAGGGCGAGCCCGACTCCTTCATTCCCGGACGCCGCCACGGCGGCTTCAACACCCATGGCCGCGGCTTCGGCCATGTCGTGGTGATCACCCCGGAATACGGACCGGAGCTGGATGATTTCCTGATCAACATCATGGGCTTCCAGTGGTACGGCTCGGGCGCGGGCAAGGGCAAGACGGGCTTCTACCGCGCCGGGCTCAACAACCTGACCAGTCATGACATCGGCTACGGACATGCGCCGGGTCGGATGGGGGTCCAGCACATGGGCCTGCTGACGGGCGATCTGCGCGATGTCGGCGAGACCTGGGACATCGTCAACAAGCGCGGCATCCCGGTGCAGATGACCCTCGGTCAGCACACCCAGGATCCCCATTTCTCCTTCTATCACTTCTCGCCGTCCGGCTTCGCCGTCGAGGTGATCGCCGAAACCCATCCCTGGCCCGGCGATCCGTTCGAACTCAACGCCGAGCGTCTCAGCTACTGGGGGCATGAACTGGTCGGTCCGATTCTCGGAACCACGGTCCGCACCCCCGAGGAACTGCTCTGATGGGATTGCTTGACGGCAAGGTCGCCCTGGTCACCGGCGGGGGCGGCGGCATCGGCAGAGGCATTGCTCGCAAATTCATCCGCGAGGGCGCCTCGGTCATGGTGGCGGAGTACAATGACGACTACTGCGCGACGATTCGCCAGGAGCTGGTCGAGGAGCTGGGCGGTCAGGCCGAGGTGCTCAAGGCCGATGTCAGGGTGAAGGAACAGATCCAGGGCGCGGTCGAGGCGACCGTCGAACGGTTCGGCGGCATCGACATCCTGATCAACAACGCCTTCACCCTGAGCCCCAAGGTCCTTCTCGAGCACAAGACAGACGAAATGCTCGACGCGACCCTGCACTCCGGCCTGTGGGCCGGCTGGTGGGCGATGCAGGCTGCACGGCCGCACATGATCGCCAGGGGCGGCGGCTCGATCGTCAACTTCTACTCGATCGACGTCGAAACCGGGGCGTGGCTGAACTCGGACTACAGCATCACCAAGTCCGCCCTTCGCGGCCTGACCCGCAGCGCGGCGCACGAGTGGGGCCGGTTCAACATCCGGGTCAACCTGCTGTCGCCGGCGGCCATGGGGACGGTGTTCCAGAAGATGGCGGCGGATTCGCCGGGGTTCGCCGAGCGGGTCGCAGCGATGAAGCCGCTTCAGCGCAACGGGGATCCCGAAGAAGATATCGCGCCGGTGGCGGTCTTCCTGGCGTCGGACATGTCCCGCTTCGTCACAGGCGAACTGATCAATGTCGACGGCGGCCTGCATATGCCGGGATATCAGTCGCGGCCTGCGAACGTGGCTGAAATGGAACAACAGGGCGGCTGAAGCCGACGACGAGAGGGAGGCGAGGGTATGGCGTTATTGGATGGGAAGGTCGCGCTGGTCACCGGCGCGGCGGGGTCTATAGGGTCGGAGACGGCCCTGGCCCTGGCCGAACAGGGGGCGCGGGTCCTGCTGACCGATCTGCGGGCGGCCGAACTTGAAGCGGTGACCGAGCGGCTGAAGGGGCAGGGACACGACGTCGCCTGCAAGGCCGGGGACATCACTCGCGAGGATGACATCCGTGGGGCGGTCGAGGCGTGCGTCGCCGCGTTCGGCGGCGTCGATATTCTCGACAACAACGCGGGGGCGACGGGTTTCTCCTCGCGCGACCTCGACATACCGGACATGCCGGTCGAGCTGTGGGACCAGGTCCAGTCGATCAACGCCCGCGCCCCGATGCTTTTCTGTAAATACGCCATTCCCTCCATGCTGGAGCGGGGCGGCGGATCGATCGTCAACATCTCGTCCGGCCAGTCCCTGTCCGGCGACGTGAGCAACTTCGCCTACGCCGCCAGCAAGGCGGCGATCAACGCCCTGACCCGGCACATGGCCACGGCCTATAGTCCGAGGGGGGTGAGGGTGAACGCCATAGCCGCGGGGCTGATCATCCAGCCCGGTATGGAGCAGCGGCTGCCGGCCCATATCCAGGACATCTTCCTCAGCCATTGCCTGGTGCCGCGACTGGGCGTGCCGCGCGACATCGCCAATATGGTGGTCTTCCTGGCCTCCGACCTGAGCAGCTATGTCACCGGCCAGATCCTCTCGGTCGATGGCGGCTTCACCGCCCATCTGCCCAGTGTCGCCGACATGCGTCCCACCATCGAGAGCATGAAGAAGGCGCCGGGCCAATGGACCTGAAGGGAAAGACGGTCGTCCTTACCGGCGCCTCGACCGGCATCGGCGCGGCGACGGCGCTGGAACTCAGCCGGGCCGGTTGCAATCTGGTCCTGACCAGCCGCCGCCTGGAGAAGCTTGAGGCCCTGGCGGCGACCTTGCCGGGGCCCAGCGTCCTGCTGGCCGCCGACATCGCTGAGGCCGGGACGCCGGAGCAGTTGCTGGGCCTGGCCAAGGAAGGGTTCGGACGCGCCGATGTGGTCGTCAACAATGCCGGCGTCATGGCGGTCGGGACGATGGACTCCATCGACCTGGACGCGGTCAGTTACATGATCCGTGTGAACTTCGAGGCGGTGGTGCGCAGTTCCTACGTCTTCGCCCGCGAATTCCGCAGCCAGTCGTCGGGTGCGATCATCAATGTCTCCAGCATCAGCGCCTATCTCATCTCGCGGGCGGGCGGGGTCTACGGCGGGCTCAAGCACGGGCTGGAGGCCTTCACGCAGTCGCTTCGCATCGAACTGGCGGGAACCGGCGTCAAGGTCGGCACCATCGCGCCGGGTTCGACCTCGAGCGAAATGTTCGACAAGATGATGGCCGCAGCCAAGGTCGAGAACCCGGTTGCGCTCGACCCCGAAGACATCGCTCGCGCCATCCGCTTCATGCTGGAGCAGCCGGACCGGGCGAACATCGCCCGGCTGGCGCTCTATCCCCAGGGCGAGGCCTACTAGGTCACTCGGCGGCGAGCGTGGCCTCGCGCGCTCGCCCCAGATCCTGCATCTCGCGTTTCAGCGTGGGGTAGTAGGCGATCGCGCCCTGGAGCCCGCCCGACACGTCGATCGACGCCGCGCTGAGGAAGCTGGCCAGGTCGCTGGCCAGGAAGAGGCAGACATGGGCCACCTCTTCTGGCCGGCCGAAGCGCCCCAGCGGCACGATCTTGACCACCATCTCGAGGAATTCCTCGCGGCTGATGGTCGAGGGCATCTCCTTGTAGTGCCGGTCCCACTGTCCGGTGTCGATCCAGCCCATGTTCAGGCTGTTCACGAGAATATTGTCCTTGGCCAGCTGCTGTCCCAGCAGCTTGGACAGGGCGATGCCGGCCGCGCGGTTGGTCACCGAGGGAATGCCGTCGGGCGTCGGCAGGGCCCCGGCCAGGGCGTTGATGTTGATGATGCGGCCCCACTTCTGCTTGCGCATGTGCGGAACCACCGCCTGCGCGAAGCGGAAATGGGCGACCTGGATATTGTCGGCGTGGTCGAGGATGTCCTCGGGCTCCAGGGTTTCCAGGCTTCCACCCTTGCCCTGGCCGGCGTTGTTGACCAGCACGTCGACCCCGCCCCAGGCCTCGGCGACCTGAGCCGTAAAGGCACGCACTGCAGCGGTGTCGCGCACGTCCAGGGGAACCGCGATCACGTCGGCGGCGCCGAGGGCCCGCAGGTCCGCGGCGACAGCCTCCAGGGTGTCGGCGCTGCGCGAACAGATCGCCAGGCGCACGCCTTCCTGGGCGAAGGCCGTTGCGACCGCCCGACCGATTCCGCGGCTGGCGCCGGTTACGATCACCCGTTTGGCGCTAAGATCGATATGCATGTGCGACGGTCCTCCAAGGCGTGAAACAGGCGGATTTTCCTGTAATTTTCTATACAGAAATGACTATTATGTATCGAAATATCGTCCAGACAGGCGGGCGCGGTTTGCGTGATCGGTCCCGACCGGATACGGTCCCGCCTGAACTCCCGGAGCAAGATACGTATGACCGTCAACGCCAGAAGGGCTCGCCCGGAGGCTCCGGTCGAGCGTTCGGCCCTCACAGACGCCGCGCCGCCGGATGCGCCTGCCCGCAAGCGCCGTGCGGATCCCCGCGCCGCCAGAACGATCGAGAACATCATCACGGCAGCCCAGAACGTGATGATGAATCACGGAACGCCGCGGATCACCGCCCAGGAGGTCTGTGACGCCGCCGAGATTTCCCGCGGGACCCTCTATCGCTACTTCCCCTCGATGGAGGCGGTGCTCGAAGCCGTGGTCCTGCGTCTTCGCACCGAGACCGACGAAGAGCTCAGCCACGCCATGGCGGGCTGCAAGACGCCGGCGGAGCGGTTCGCCGCCTTTCTGAAGTACAGCGTCTCCAACAATGAAACCCACCGCGGGGCCCAGTTCCTGCATGTCGAGCCAGCCTTCGTGCTGCAGTATTTCGAGTCGAACTTCGACCATTTCATTGCGCGGGTTCTGACGGCGCTGGAATCGGTGTTCGACGCTTGGGAGCGCGACATCGGCGTGGTGGTGGACCGGAACGCCATTGCCGAAATGATGGTGCGGCTGGCGCTGAGCGAGACCATTGTGTCGGCGCGCGACGGCAAGCCCCTGGCGCTGCGCCTTCAGGCGACGATCGACGCCGTCCTCAGGGCCCTCAAGCCGGCCTAGGCCCGCCTCGGCGCCTTCGTCGGCCCCGGTCCGTCGTTCAGGCCAGGGTCTTGGGGCCGACGACATTGCGCAGGGCGCCGACGCCCTCCAGCACGACCTCGACGAGGTCGCCCGGGTTCAGATATCGCCCGGAGCCCTGACCGACGCCTTCGGGCGTGCCGGTGAACAAGAGGTCGCCGACGCCGAAGCTCACCCGGGCCTGGACGAAGCGGATCAGCGCTGAAACATCCCAGGTCATGTCTGCTGTGGTTCCATCCTGACGGACTTCGCCGTTGATCGTGGTGGACAGGCGCAGGGCGGGGCTGCCGACCGGGAACTCATCGCGCGTGACGATCCAGGGGCCGACCGGGGTGGCCCGGTCCTGGCTCTTGGCGGCGTAGAGATCCATGCCTATGCCCGGCGGGCCGCTGCGTTGCAGGTCGCGGGCGCTGACGTCATTGCCGGCGGTGTAGCCGAGGACGCAGGCGAGGGGGTCGTCCAGGTCGATCTCGTCCGTGCCGATCACCACGACCAGTTCGCACTCATAGTCGAGCTGTTCGGTGAGGGGCGGGTACCGGATGGGATCGTTCGCGCCGATCAGGGCGCCGAAGGCCTTGAGAAAGGCGATCGGCTGGGTCGGCGCAGCGACGCCGAATTCGACAAGATGCTTGCTGTAGTTAGCCCCGGAGATGACGACCTTGCTGGTCCGCTCGCACGGCGCGAGCAGCCTCAGCGTCGACAGGGCGCGGGCAGGGCCCTCGAACCTCAGGGCGGCTTCGCCCTCGCCGCGTGTGACGCGGGGACCCCAGTCGGCGATCCCGCCGGAGATCGGACGGGCGGCGTCAGCCTCGGGGTCGACGACGGCCCAGAAGGGGGCGCCGCCGTCGCTGCATAGGGCGAGTTTCATGCGGTCAGTCCTGAGTTCTTGAGCCCGTCGCGCAGGCGCCCGGCGACGGCGCGGGCGCGCTCGCCCTCCTTGCAGGCGAGACGGGCCATCAGCGGCGTATTGTCGAAGATGGGCGCGTCCGCCGGCTTGCGGCCCACGAGCATGAAGTGGGTATGGACGGCGTTGTCGCCGAGCGAGATGACCGAGGTCTTTTCAAATCCGGAGGCGGAGAGGCCGGCCGAAAGGGTCTTGATCAGCGGCCCGAAGCTGGCGGCGGCGGCGTCCGAGATCGAGCCGACGCCCTGGTCGTGGTCGCGGGTGAAGACCATCAGCACGCCGGCCGCCTCGCGCATGGCGACCACGCCCCAGTGTTCGCCGTCGAGCACCAGGTTCTCGGGCGGAGCCGTCTCCAGCATCGTGCAGATCTTGCAATCGCCATGGCGAGGCATCGGGGGTCCTGTTGTTTGCAGGCAGCGGCGAAGGGGGCGGGGGCGGCTGACGACGGCGCGGGCGCCGCCGTCAGCCTGACGGGGTCAGGCGGCGACGAGCGTCTTGGCGCGTCCCATCTTGTCGAGGTCGATGTGGAGCAGGTCGACGGCGTTCTTCCAGCGCACCTTCTCGAGGTCTTCGGCCGACATCCGAAGGCCGGTCGTCAGGTCGCCGCGGATCGCGTCGGAGCCTCCGAAATTGGTGCCGTATACCAGACGGTCTGCGC
This sequence comes from Brevundimonas sp., assembly GCF_032055285.1. Lineage (GTDB taxonomy): Bacteria > Pseudomonadota > Alphaproteobacteria > Caulobacterales > Caulobacteraceae > Brevundimonas. The sequence goes on along the minus strand of NZ_DAMBRE010000010.1, from coordinate 26,654 downwards.
CAATCACCTCCACCAGGGCCTGGCGCATCGGCAGTTCATGCAGTTCGGGGTCGAACCAGAAGTTCGGCAGGTATTCCTCGAGATCCTTCTTGTTGTGGACCACGTCGAGGTTCTTGATGGTCTGCGCCAGACGGCCCAGCTGATAGGGCACGAAGCCGCCAGCGTGGGTGATATAGACCTTCAGGTTGGGGAAGCGGTCCAGGACCCCGCCGCAGATCAGGTACCAGAAGCACTTGGTCTCATCGTAGTTCATGCCGACGATGGCCGTGGTCTCGTACTTGTCGGTGTTGGCCTTGGCCCCCCAGGTCACGGACTGGTTGTAGCCGTGCACGAACATCGGCAGGTCCAGGTCGCACAGAACCTCCCAGATCGGGTCCATGCGCGGGTCGTCGAACTCCATGCCGCCAAAGTTGGAGCCGCCGGCGCTGAGGCCCTTGGCGCCCAGTTCCGTGCAGGCGCGACGGATCTCCTTGGCGGCGTTGACCGGGTCTTGCAGGGCGGCGGTGGCCCACATCATCAGCCGGCCGTCCGAACGGTCGCAGTAGTCGGCGAGGGTGTCGTTGACCTTGGTCGAGAAGCGGTTGGCGAAGGCGGGATCAGCCCAATACATGTAGCAGTGCGAGGGCACCGACAGGACCTGTGCGTCCTGGCCGAGGGCGTCCATCCCGGCCAGGCGGTGCTTCGGATCATTCCACTTGGACATGAACTCGGCGACTTCCATCGTCTCGCCGCGATTGACGGCGGCGCGTCGTTCCGGAGAGCCGAGGGACAGAATCCATTCCCCCACGCGCAGGCGGATATGGCCGTCGTCGTGTTTCTCGAAGAAGGGGCCCCAGTGGGGATCCTGATTGTAATAGCCGGGCAGCGGGGCGTGGGCGTGAAGATCGATCAGCATGTGATTTCCTCCTGTCGAGGTCCTCTGGGGCCTCGTTGAACCATTGTGCGCGTCGCAGGCGGCGCGGTATTTTTTGAACGGATCTATAGAAGTTGTTCAGTTATTCTCTATCGCGAATGGCGTTTGGCCGTCAAAGCAAACCCTGAGCGCCGTCGGGCGCGAAAATTCGGGCCGTGAGCTTTTGAAAATCATGGACTTGAAGGCGGTAGGCTCATGTCGAGCTTGAGAAGGCGGATGGCGTTGCCGCTGCGAATTTTCTCTCTATCGCTGTCGGACAGATCGATCCCCTCGGTCAGGTCGCCATAGTCGTAGGCTCCGCCGAAATTGGTCCCGTAGACCAATTGGTCGGCCCCGACGACCTCGGCGACCGCGCGACGCAGGGCCGGGTGGTGGAGGTCCAGGTCGAAGTAGAAATTCTTCATGTAGTCCATCAACGGACGCTGGTTGCGGGCGTCCGGCGCCATGACGCCGTTCAGCTCCGAAAGGCGGCCCAGCTGGAACACGGCCATGCCTCCCGCATGGGTGATGTAGGTCTTCAGGCTCGGGAAGGCGTCCAGCGCTCCGCCGCAGATCAGGTACCAGAAGAACAGGGTCTCATCGACGCAGTCGCCGACGATGGAGGTGGTTTCGAACCGATCCTCGTGATGGCGCTCGCCCAGATAGATCGACTGATTGAAGCCGTGGACCATGATGGGCACGTCGAGTTCGACCAGCTTGGCCCAGACCGGAAACAGTCTTTCATCATAGGTCTGGATACCGTCGAAATTGGTGCCGCCCACGCACAACCCCTTGGCCCCCAGCACCCGAACGGCGCGGTCGATCTCTTCCACCGCGGCTTCCGGATCGGCCAGGTTGGCATGGGCCCAGAAATCAAACTTGTCCGGCATGACGCGGCAGAAGGCGGAGAGTTCGTCGTTGCAGATCCGGGCGTATTCGGTCCCGAATTCCCCGGCCCAGTACATGAAGGCGTGGGAGGGGGTGGACAGGACCAGCTTGTCGACGCCGCGCTGCTCCATCACGGCCAGACGCGCCTCGTGGGTCATCCGCGCCAGGAGGTTGGCCTCGGCCTCCGCATCGGTCGTCGCCTTGGCGGGCTGCTTGGTGCCGAGGGAGAAATGCCCGACCGTCAGGCCTTGCGGCTTCATGAAGGGGCCCCAGAACGGATGCCGGTTCAGCATGCCGGGGGTGAAGAGGTGCGCATGGACGTCGATCAGCATGGCCTGCCTTGCGTGTCTGTCATTGAAATCATATTCTCACTGTCGAATGATAACTTGCAAGTCACGAGGTGAAGTTCTTTCGCGTCGTTGGAGGGGGCGGAGCCTGAATGATGTCCCTGCGCCTGGCCGGAGGGCCCGATCGACGCCTCCTGGCGGTTGGAATCGTCGGATCCGCATTCTGTCTGAGGCTGGTGTTCGCCAGTCTTTCCGTGCGCCTGCCCGAGGTCGCCCTCGCGACAGGTCTGGCGCCTTGGCAGGTCGGCCTGCTCACGACCCTGCCGGTTCTGTGTCTTGGCGTTTTCGCCCCCCTGGCGCCGCAGCTGGCGCGGCTCTGGGGTGCGGAGCGCAGCCTGTTGGGCGCCCTCGTGCTGATCGCGTTGGGAACGGCGTGTCGCGCGTTAGGGCCGGTCTGGGCCCTGTTCTCGTTTTCGATCCTGACTGGCGCCGCCATAGCCACGGCCAATGTGCTGTTGCCGGCGCTCGTGAAGCGCGATTTTCAGGCCCGTTCCGCCTGGCTGACGGGCGCCTATGTCACGGCCATCTCCGGCGGCGCGGCCCTGGCGGCTGCGGTCACCATTCCGGTCGAGACCGCGCTTGGCGGCGGTTGGCGCCTGGGCTTGGCGATATGGGCCGCGCCAGTCGTCGTCATCTGCCTGATCTGGCTGCCTCTGGCGGGGAGCGGCGCGCAGGGGGCTAGGGCGGGCGCCGCGCCGGTTCCGGGGCTTTGGCGTCACCCCCTGGCCTGGAGCGTGGCGCTCTTCATGGGGTTTCAGTCGGCCCTGGCCTTCTGTGTCCTGGGGTGGTTGCCGCCCATCCTGCGCGAGCGGGGCCTCGACGCCGAGACCGCCGGCCTGGTCCTGTCCGTTCTGATCCTGGTCCAGCTGGCCACCTCCCTGACCATACCGGCGGCGGCGGCGCGGCGGCCGGACCAGCGGGGCCTGGCCCTGCTCCTGTCGCTGGCTGCGACGGGAGGGCTATTGGGCTTGTTGCTGGCGCCCCTGTCGGGCGTCTGGGTCTGGGCGGTCGTCCAGGGACTGGCCCAGGGCGGCCTGTTCTCTCTCGCCCTGACCCTGGTGCTCCTGCGCTCGGCCGACAGCCAGACGGCGTCGCAGTTGTCCGGCATGGCCCAGGGCGTAGGCTATGTCCCGGCGGCCTTGTCGCCGCTCGGCGTCGGCCTGCTGCACCAGTGGACCGGCGGGTTCGAGGCCGTGGCCGGATTGGCGGCCGTGATCGGCCTCGGTCTTGTCTTGTCCGGCCTGATCGCGGGCCAGGATCGGGTCGTCGCGCCCGCCGCCATGAAATCACCTCGCTAGACACGGAGCTTGCATGACCCCGTCGCTTTCACCGGACCCGGCGTCCGACAGGTTCAAGGGCAGGGTGGCTGTCGTCACCGGCGCGGGCGGGGGGATAGGCCGGGCCGCGGCCTTCCTGCTGGCGCGACAGGGCGCGTTCGTGGCGCTCAACGATCTGAACCCGGAACTGGCGGCGGCGGCCGTCTCCGGGATCGAGGCCGCAGGCGGCCGGGCTCTGGCTTTGCCGGGCGACGCCGCCGACGAGACCTTCGCCGCCGAGGCGGTCGCCGAGGTCATGCGGGGCTGCGGTCGCATCGATGTCCTGGTGAACAATGTCGGGATTTCGGTCGTGGCTCCCGCGGAGGACTTCATCGCCTGGGACCGGGTGGTGCGCACCAACCTCTATTCCCAGTTCTACTGGTCTCGGGAAGTCGCCAAGGCGGCGATGATCCCGGCCGGACGCGGGGCGATCGTCAACGTGGCCTCCATCGCCGGCCTGGCGGCCGTGCCGAACCAGATCGGCTATGTCGTGTCCAAGCATGGCGTGGTCGGCCTGACCCGGTCGCTGGCCGTCGAGTGGGGGCGTCACGGGATCCGCGTCAACTGCGTCTGTCCCGGCATCACGGCCACGGATTTGACGACCGGGGCGAACGGCATGGACCCTGAAAGGCTTAGGGCCCGTATCGCGCGCGTGCCCCTGGGACGGATGGGCGAAGCCGAGGAGCAGGCCCAGGCCATCGCCTACCTGGCGTCGGACGACGCCGCCTATGTCTCGGGCTTGATCATGAATGCGGACGGGGGGCAGCTGGCGCTGCATTCCGGGGTGATGACCTGACCGCGCCCCCGCGAGCGAGGTAGTCGAGGACCCGCCGGGAGACCAGTCGGCCCGGACCGCCCGAAACGCCTCCGCCGGGATGAATGCCGGCGCCGCCCAGAAAGAACCCGGGGGCCAGGGGCTCAGGGCCGCCGAGACCGAAAGCAGGACGTTTGACGCCCGCGCGCTGGGCGCCGAAATCGACATGGGTGACGCAGCCGCGGGTCAGGCCGGTGCGGGCCGCACGGTCCGGGCAGGTCTCGAACCAGCGGCCCAGTTCTGCGTCGAAGCCATCGTAATAGTCGGCGGCGCGCGCGACGACGGCCTGGGCGGCGGGAGCCTGTCCCCGCCGAGGCGGGGCCAAGGCCCTGCGGGGCTCGTCGGCGACGCCTGAAGAGAACGGAAAACGCCGCCTCGCCGGAGCGAAGCGGCGTTTTCGCCTCAGAGGCCGGTCGCGGTCAGGTCTGCGGGGCCGCCTTGCAGCGCCAGTTCGCTGCGTCGTAGACGGCGCCCGGCGCGCCCGCCTTGGCGGAATCGAACACCGCGACCTCGGGGTAACGGCAGAGCAGGAAGTCGCGCGAGGATCCGGTCGGCGGCGGCACGAGTACGCCCGACACCGTCTTGGTCGCCGGATCGGCGAACAGAAGCTGCAGGCGCTCGGCGCCACGGTGCGCGACGACCGGACCGGGGGCTTCGCCCTTTTCCACCCAGTTGATCAGTTCGGTCATCAGGACGTCCGGCGCATCGCCAGGGCCGGTGCCCGAACCGCAGTGGCCCATGCCGGGGATGCGGTAGAAGCTGGCGAACTGGCGCAGATCATCCATGCCGCCGACCGATCGGGCGGCGTCGGCGTAGTACTGCTCCATCTCGGTGTCGATGCAGCAGGGATCGCTGACCCCGTTCCACATCAGCACCTTGCCGCCGCGGTCGCGGTAGGGGGCGAGGTTGGCGCTGTAGGGGGCGCCGAAGTCCAGCTTGCGGGTCGCTTCCCACCAGGCGTCGATGGTCGCCTGGTCGTTCAGGTCCATGGTCATCACGTCGAAGTCGGGGCCGAAGAGCACCTTGGCCAGGGAACTGCCGATCACATAGCCAGGCGAAGAGCGGGCCATGTTCTCCACCGTGGCCGCGTCGGACCAGGGCGGGGGGACCTGACCCATGAAGCCGGCCCAGACGCTCATGTTGGAGATCGGGAAGCCGACCTTGATGAGGCCGGAGGGGCTGCGCGGACCGGCGACGATGGCCTTGATGCTCTTGAGCTCAGGCTGGGTCAGGCAGTCGGGACGATCACCGTCCTTGCAGGCCAGGGCGTCGAAGTCGAAGCTGCACTTGGTGTGGTCCTGGATGATGTCGTCCTTGGCGCCGTCGATTTCGTCGCAGGCGGCGGTGACCTTGGCGTCGAGCATGACGAACTTGGCGGGGGAGACCCAGGAGCCCGGCTCGCGCGCCATCTGCTGCGCGGCGTTGATGAAGGCGAGCATGGTCGCCGAGCTGCGGCCGCCAGGGGCGCCGAGCAGGACGCCGTCATAGTCTTCGGGGTGGCGTTCGATGGCTTCGGTGGACATGCGCCCGCCGCCGGAGCAGCCCGAGGTGTAGCGATAGAACAGCGCGCCGCCGTAGTAGGCGCGCGTGATCTGCTGGGTCGCCACCGCAGTGACGTGGGCGCCCCGGTCGATATGGTCGCGCGCCTGGGCGGGATCGGACAGGAAGCTCCAGTCGAGGATGTGGCCGGTATGGCCGGTGTCGGTCCCGGCGACGGCGAAGCCCTGCACGAGCGGATTGCCGGCGGGAATCTGGGAGTCCGACGGGACGTAGCCCGCCGCGCCGCCCATGCCGATGAAGTAGTAGCGGTTGCGCCAGTTCTCATCCGGCAGCTGGAGCCGGAAATTGACCTTGTTGGGGCCCGGGTTGGTGGTGACGACATAGCCCTCGACGCGGCAGTGCGGCACGGGGGCCGCTGTCGGGGTCGCCGAGGTGATCACAGTATCGGCCGGCGCTGCGGCCTGGATGGCCGCGGTTTCGCAGGTCCCCGCCGAGGCGGCGGAGCCATGAAACAGGATGGCGGCTCCCGCGGCGGCGCCGCAGACGAGAAGCCTGGATTTCACAGATAAGGTCACGCTAGTCCTCCCTTGGGTGTTGTGGTTCGGGCCGTCCCGGCGGTTGGGGCGGATGCGGCGGCGGGTCGATGACGCGCCGGCCTGGGATCAGGCGACGACGACCCGGGCCGACGCCAGATTCTCAAGCTGACGCCGCGCCGTCGGATCGCCCTCCCGGTTCAGGCGCACGCGGCAGGTGACGAAATAGACGCCCGGCCGGTCGAAGCGGGTCGTGGTCCTGAGGATCAGTTCGGTCTGTCCGGGCGGGACCTCCGCCTCGACGGCGAAGGCGCCTGAGGCGTCCAGGTCCCATTGAGCCTGGGTGAAGGTTCCGGCGCCTTCAGGCGCTTCGGCCTGTGCGGTGAAGGTCACCGGCTGGCCGACCTTGGCGTCGAAGCGGACGGCGCCGTCGACGGTGACCGCAACGACCGGTTGGACGCCGCCGCGCGCCTTGGCCGACGACGGCAGGCTGACCTTGCCGTCGGCGAACTCATAGGCGGTCTCGGCCGGCGGGACGCCTTGTTCGACCCAGGCTGCGAGATCGACCAGGCCCTGTTCGATGATCGGCATGTAGTTGATCAGCCAGGTCGAGGTGGCGCGTTCGGCGCAGCTGGGCAGGAGCATGGGCGGGACATGTTCGGCGTTCTGCGTCCATTGCAGGCGGAACTTCTCCCGGGCCGCCTCCGGTCCCAGGGCGTCCTCGACCGCGCGCTTGTAGATCACGCCCTGGGGCGGCCACAGCGAGGCGTCGTGGGTGTGGTGGATCCAGAGCAGCCTGCCCGAATACTGGCCGGAGTAGGGCACGCCCATGAGAGGCGACTGGGCCGGCACGCCGTGTTGCGGATAGACGGGACGGCCGTCGACGCGAAGGAAGTCGTTCAGCGGGTCGTCCGAAATATGGTGCCGGTAGGCATAGCAGAAGGCCAGGAAGGCGTGGTTGTCGAGGCGGACCCTGTCGCCGACCTCGACCCCGCGAAAGCGCAGGATATTGGCGTCGGCGCGGCCGTCGCAGAACCAGATGTCGCCGACGGCGCGGGTGCAGAACAGTTGCCGGCCCGCCGCGTCTCCGCTCTGGATCAGGACGCCGCTGCCGGTGCTGTAGCCGCCCTCGAGACCCTTGACCTCGATCGCCACCGGCAGGTCCCAGGCCCCTGAACTCGACGCCATCAGCAGGATCATTGCCTTTGCATCGGCGTACTCGGGCGCACTGAATTCCTCGCCCATCAGGTCCTGGGCGGTGATGATCCGGCTGATCGGCAATTCGATGTCGATGAGGTCGTCCGCCACCACCTCTGGGCGGTCGTGCCCCACATAGCCGGGCGTGTCCCAGAAGCGCGCGAAATAGTCGGCGTCCTCTTCCAGGAGCATGCCGGCGATCGAGCACCAGAGCCAGATCTGGCCCATGGGCTTGGCGATCATGAACTCGTCGCCGCGCGGGTAGCCGAGGCGGTACAGGTTGGCCAGTTCCTCGCGCTCGTGCTGGGAGAGGCCGACAAAGGGGTCGCCGCCTCCGCCGGGCGCCATGGCGTCGATGACCCGGTCCAGCTTGTCGCCGCGCAAGAGGCGCTGGACGTTGAACATGCTGCCGAACGAGAAGGGCTGTTCACTGCGGACGCGCGCATTGGTGCCGTGCGGCTCCACATTGCCGCCGCCCATGAAGGGCAGGGCGCCGTCGTAGACGCCGTCGCCGTACTCGAGGCAGAGGGGCGAGCGCCGCCCTCCGCCGCTGCCGCCCCAGACATAGCTGTAGTCGGGCTCGCGGCCGAAAACCTGGCGGCAGACGAATTTGGAAAAGCGCGCGCTCTCGACGCTGGCGCGATAGCCGTAGAGCCCGGGATCGATCCCGGCGCGCGGATCGACGTCGTCGCCGATATGGCCCGAGTTGGATTCGACCATGTAGCCGCCGAGCTTGACCATCATGTCGAGGCCGCCGAGCAGGGCGCCCATCGCGCCGGCGAAGGCTTCTTCATGGCCGGCGTGGGCGCCTTCGAGCGGATGATACATCCGGCCGCCCCATTCCTCCTCGGCGGGGAAGTAGAAGGTGAAACGGGTGTCTGTGTTCTCGAAGCCGCCGTGGATGTTGCGATGGGGGTAGGGGGCCTCGCGCCATTCGTCGCGGTCGATGTAGGGCGCGCCGAAATAGGGGTCCCGGACGGCGTAGCCGCGGGTGTCCAGGGCGGGGGTTTCAGCCGGGTCCGACATGGGCGCTCATCCTAATGTGTGACTGGTTTTGGGTTCTGGCTCTCCGGCCGATCGCCTCATCTATCCGCGTGTTCTGAAATCAGTCAATCATTCTCTAATCCGAATTCGCGTCAATGCGTGACCTCAAGGTGAAGGCAGCGGCTTTCGCGGAGAAACGAGAATTCTGACCTCAGACGAATGTTCTTGCCGATATTCTGCACATGTGAGACTGATTTGTTCAATGCACGGCAGGGGGACCTTCTCACCAGCGCCCAAAAATGGGCGCGGCCGGCATTGGAGGGAACGATGACGCACCACGCTTCTGGCGCTAATTCCGCGCGCCCAATTCGCAGGATCGGCCTGTCCGGCCTGCTGTTCGCCACCTGTATGACCGCGCCTACTTTCGGATTCGCGCAGTCGCCGACGCCTTCAACCAGTGACCCTAATCAGGTTTCCGCCATCGACGACGTCGTCGTCACGGCGCGTCGACGCCAGGAGCGGCTGCAGGAGGTGCCTCTCGCCGTGACCGCGCTGAGCCAGGAGGTCCTGGAGGAGAAGGGGGTTCGCGACGCCAACGATCTCGGCCAGGTCGCGCCCGGTCTCAGCGTTCAGAACACCACCGCCAACCGCAACAACATCACCTATTCGATCCGGGGGCAGGGCCAGGCGTTCGGCCAGAATTCTCCGGGCGTCGTTCCCTATTTCGCGGAGGTGCCGTCCTTCGGCGACGCAATTTTCGATCTTCAGGGCATCCAGGTCCTGAAGGGGCCGCAAGGGACCCTGTTCGGACGCAACACCACCGGCGGCGCCGTCCTCTTCGCGCCTCGCGCGCCCAGCGAGGCTTTCAACGGCTATGTCCTGGGCCGCTTCGGAGACTATGAGCGTCGCGACCTCGAGTTCGGTCTCGGCGGCCCGATCCTGGGCGACAAGCTGATGTTCCGCGTGGCCGGCCAGGTGCTGCGCCGCGAGGGCTATACCGACAATGTCACGAACGGCGACAAGCTGGACGACGAGCATCGTGAGGCCTGGAGGATCAGCCTGACCGCGCGTCCGTTCGAGGGTTTCGAGAACACCCTCCTGTATCAGGACGTCAATGTGGACGAGGCCGGGTCCGGCCTCTCTCTGGCGGTCATCGCGCCCTCCTATTCGAACCAGCCCATCTACGGCCAGCTCCAGGCCGCGCTTGCGGCCCAGAAGGCGCGCGGCCCTCGTGCGATCGCCACCAACTACGAGCCCGACTACATGAAGCTGGACAGTCAGGGATGGATCAACACCACGACCTGGGCCCTGAATGACCATCTGACGTTCAAGAACATCTACAGCCAGCGACGCTCCACCGCAGGCCAGTCCTACGACCTCGACGGCAGCCCGGTGACGGTCCTGCATGTGACCAATCCCCTCGGCAACAAGTCCAAATACACCAGCGAGGAGTTCCAGGCCCAGTTCAACGTCTGGAACATCGACGGGGTGGTCGGCTACTTCACCGAGGACGCAAAAACGCCTCTCAACTACGGCTTCGACACGCGCCAGTTCGTTCGCATTCCAGGGCTGTTGCCGAACGGCGGCGTCATCCAGGCCGTCAATATCGCCCAGTCCTCGTCGGGCAGCGAAGCCGTCTACGGCCAGATCGACTGGGCCGTCACCGACAGGCTGACCCTGACCGGCGGGCTGCGCAAGACGACGGATGAGAGGTCCAGCGGACCGTCCCAGACCTTTGTCCTCTTCTCGCCGCTCCAACCCTATCCGACCGAGCTGGGCGCGGGCGCGGGCGCCAGGATGTACGTTTCCTTTGACGCCACGACCTGGAACCTGGCCGCCAACTATCAGTTTAGCCGCGACCTCAATGTCTATGCGACTGTTCGCAAGGGCTTCAAGAGCGGGGGGTTCAACGGCACCGCGATCAATCCCGCCGACCGGTTCTTCCAGCCCGAGGAGGTGACCGACTACGAGGCCGGAGTGAAGGGGCTGTCCACCCTGGGCGGCTGGCAGGTGCGCTACGCCGTCGACGTCTTCTACGACGACTACACCAATATCCAGAGGTTTGTGAATCTGGCCACGGTGCCGGCCTCGACGGTGACCCGCAACGCCGCCGCCGGCTCCATCGCCGGGCTGGACCTTGATCTCACCGTCGCACCGTCCGACTGGTTCAGCGCCTCGCTCCAGTACACCTATCTGGACGCCAAGTACGACAGCTACACGGACGCCCTGCTCGGCGATCTGTCGAATAGCAAATTCCCCAATACCCCTGAACACCAGCTGAACTTCACGCCGCGGATCGAGATCCCGCTGCCGCAGGGCATGGGCGAGCTTTCGGCCCTGGCCAGCATCTACCACCAGAGCGGCATCGCCACCGATCCCGCCAATGTGCCCAACGGCAATCCTCTGGTCGCGCTGTCCAGCCTGGGCACCAATCTGGAGGGTTATACCCGCATCGACCTGCGGGCGGACTGGCGCAACATCAGGGGGACGGGCGTCAGCGCGGCCGCCTATATCCGCAACGCCACCGACGAGACCTACGTCACGGGCACCAATAATCAGCTCACAAGCGAGTTCGGCGTCGCCACCTATCTGTACGGGCAGCCCCGCTTCTTCGGGGTGGAGCTGAGGTACGCCTTCGGCTCCTGACCGCCGGCCGGTCGCCCGGCCGAGCGTCGCCGATCGACATTCCCTTCCCGCTGGCCCAGGGATCGGATATCGGTCGGCGGCGCTTGCGTCGTTTCGATCGCCCGGGGGCTCCGAAGGGACGGCGTCGTCTCCCACATGTCCGCCGACCGAGACGCCGGAACGGCGGACGGAAGTAGAGCAGGAATGGCCACCGATCCCGTCGCAGTTCAGCTTGCGGACACCCTTGCGGACATGATCCGGGGCGCCGGATTGAGGTCCGGCGCCCTGGTCGCGTCCGAGCAGGACCTGCGCGCCCGCCACGAGGTCGGGCGTTCGGTGCTGCGTCAGGCCGCCCGCATCCTCGAGGCGCGCGGCGTGGCCTTCATGAAGCGGGGAATCGGCGGAGGGCTCATCGTCGCCCCGCCGGATCCGGAGCCCGCCGGGCGGGCCCTCGCCATCCTGCTGGAAAGCCGGATGCAGGGGCCCTATGCCGCCGACCGGCTCCTGAAGGCCGTCGACACCCATGTCTTTCTGACCTCGACGCCCCGTCTCGACCCTGACGAGTGCGAACAGGTGCGCCAGCTCGCCTGGCGACTGAAGCGCGACTCGGAAACCAACCTGCCGCGCATGGGCGAGATCCGCCAGTTGCTGAGCGCCATTCGCGGCCTCGTGAAGGACCCGCTGGCCGGCCTCGCCTACCAGACAATCGCCGAGTACGGGCAGGACATGGCGCCCTATAGCGTCCTGGCGGGCGGCCTGGCCTACCGCGGCGCCTGGTGGGACTCCCTTCTCGAGATGATCGAGGCGCAGATCGCCGGCGACGTCGGAGCCCTGTTCGAACTCCGGGAACGCCAGTTGGCGCTGGTTCGTGACAGCCAGGCGGCCTGGAGCGCCATCGACCGCGACCAACGGCAGGTGCCCGTGATCGAGGGCGAACTGCCGGACGGGAGCGGCCATCCGGCCGAGCGCCTGGCGAGGGAGCTGCTGCGCGACGTGCGACTTCTGGGCTGGTCGGCCGGAGCCCGGATCGGCGGCGCCGGAGATCTTGTGGCGCGATACGGCGTCACGGTGAGCACCCTGCGCCAGGCCGTCCGCATGCTGGAGCAGCATTCCGTTGTCCGCATGGAGCGCGGTCGCGCCGGCGGCCTGGTCGTGGCCGTCCCCGAGCCCGCCGCAGCGATGGGACGCGCTCTCGACTATCTGGGCCGGACGGAGATCGATCCCCAGGATGCGACCTCCCTGCGGCGCCAGCTGGGCCTCAAGGCGCTCAGCGCCATCGCCGAAATGCCGAGGGAGCGTCGCGCCCTGGCGCTGGCAGGGGATGGGCCCGGCCTGTCGCTCGCCCGGTTCGGCGCGCTTTCGGGCGACGCCGCCATCGAGATCTTCAGCGCTGTCGTCGATGCGATTGCGCCGGTCGCCGACCACGACCGCCACGGTCTCGGCCCGTTGATCGCCGGAGCCCTCGCCGCCGGTGATGCGGCGCGCGCGCGGCGTCTCTTCCTGTCCCACGAGCAGCGCGTCTCGCGGAGGCGACCATGACCGCCGCCGTCCGCGAAGAGGGCCTGCTCGCGCCCCTGCGCGTCCCTGTGTTCCGACGCATCTGGTCGGCGAGCCTGCTGTCCAACTTCGGCATCCTGATACAGGGGGTCGGCGCGGCCTGGAGCATGAGTCGGCTGACCGACGACGCCATGATGGTGGCCCTGGTCCAGACCGCCCTGATGGCGCCCATCATGCTCTTCGCCCTGCCGGCCGGAGCAATCTCGGACATGTTCGACCGACGCCTGGTCTGCATCGGGGCGCTGAGCTTCGCGCTCGCCGGGGCGGTCGGTCTGTGCGTGGTGACGCTTCTGGGGCTCCTGACGCCGCCGATCCTGCTGGCCTTCTGTTTCGTCGTCGGCAGCGGGATGGCCGTCTTCGGCCCGGCCTGGCAGGCCTCGGTCTCCGAACAGGTGCCGGGCCAGGCCCTGCCGTCGGCCATCGCGCTCAACGGGATCAGCTATAATGTCGCTCGAAGCTTCGGGCCCGCCATCGGCGGCGTCATCGTCGCAGCGGTGGGGGCGATCGGCGCCTTCGCCGCAAACGCCGTCTTCTATCTGCCGCTGCTGACGGTTCTGCTGTTGTGGAAGCGCAAGCAGGAGCCGGCGCGACTGGCCCCTGAGACCTTCTGGCGCGCCCTCGTGTCTGGCGTTCGCTTCATCCGCTACGCCCCGTCCCATCGGGCCTTCATTGTCCGAACCCTCCTGTTCGGCCTGATCGGCGGCGTCGTTCCCGCCCTGATGCCGCTGATCGCCCGCGAGCTCCTGCAGGGCGATGCCCCGGTCTATGGTCTGCTTCTGGGCGCCTTCGGACTGGGGGCGGTGATCGGCGCCGTCATCCTGCCGTCGATCCGCCGCCGTCTTACGACTGAAACCTCTAGCCGCCTTTCAGCCGTCGTCATGGGGGCGGCGATCATCGTCGTCGCCGCGAGCCGTCATGAGGCCGCGACCCTGATGGCGCTCCTGGTCGCCGGCGTGGCCTGGACCAGCGTGCTGACGCTCTACAGCATCTCCATCCAGGTCTCGGCTCCGCGTTGGGTCGCCGGGCGGGCCCTGGCCATCTTCCAGGCGACGATCGCTGGAGGCGTGGCCCTGGGCGCCTGGGGATGGGGCCGCTGCGCCGACCAGATCGGCGTGGGCGACACGCTGCTTGTCGCGGGACTGCTGATGGCGACGTCGGCCCTGGCGGGCCTGTGGCTGCGGCTGCCGAACATGTCCCTGCCGCCCGAGGAACGGCAGCTCGATCGGGCCGGACCCGCCGTCGGACTCGACATCACGCCCCGTAGCGGTCCGATCGTCATCGAGATCGACTATGTCGTGCCGGCGCGCAATGCGCGCGCCTTCTACGCCGTGATGCAGAAGGTGCGCCGCTATCGCCTGCGCACCGGCGGCTACGGATGGTCCATCGCCCGGGATATCTCCGACGCCACGCGTTGGACCGAGCGGTTCCACGCCCCGACCTGGAACGACTACCAGCATCTGGTCCATCGGGGCGAGGGCTCGGGACGGGAGGGGCTGGACGAGAGCCGGGCGCTTCTGGATCCCGAGGCGCCGGTCCAGGTTCGTCGGCTGCTGGAGCGACCGGCCGGTTCGGTGCGGTGGCGGGACGAAACCCCGGATCTCGACGTCGGGCCGGAGCCCGCCGGGACGACGCCCTGACCCTGGCCAGACCAGGCGAAGGCGGCCGCCGGGCTAACGCCGGGGCCCGGCGAAGGGGGCAGGCGAGCGTCAACGCAAGGGCAGGGCGGTCGTCATCTTGGCGGCGCCCAGGGACATGGTCGAGTTGATCTCCTGCACGGTGGGCAGGGTGAGCAGGCGGCCGAAGGCGAGCTCGCGATAATCCTCAACCGTGCCGGTGATGATCCGGAGCAGGAAGTCGAACGGTCCCATGGTGGGGTGGATCTCGATGACCTCCGGCAGCCGGGAGACGGCGTCGATGAATTCCGTGAGATTGGTCCGTCCGTGGGCCGAAAGCTTGACGTTGGCGAAGATCGTGGTGTGGAGGCCGAGCTTTTCAGCGACCAGGCGCGGTCTGGCGTCCACGACATAGCCCTCGGCTTTCAATCGGTTGAGGCGACGCCAGCATGGAGATTGAGACAGTCCGACGCGGTCGGCGAGTTCAGCTGTCGTCAGGGGGAAGACGCGCTGGACCACGTCGAGGATGCGGCGGTCGATTTCGTCAGGTTCAAAGGTCGACATGGGGCGCGCTCTCGAAAACAGCCAGCGAGGATTTCTAATCCAGAAACTATTTCAGTAATAGATTTTCATTTCGATCTTAGAACTTTTTGGCGTGATTTCGAGAGCGGGGCGCCCGACGGGATGGGCCAGTATCGTGGCTCAACCTCGGTCGAGATCATGCAAAACCGTCCTCCTCTGCGCCTTCACATTCCCGAGCCGGTCGCCCGTCCCGGCGACGCGCCCGCCTTTGACCGCTCGCTCATTCCCGAGCCGGGCGACACCCGTCGCCCCGAGACGACCTCGGCGGAGGCGGACATGCGCGACCTGCCGTTCGGCCTCGTGCGGGTGCTCGATGACAACGGGGAGGCGTCGGGCCCCTGGAATCCCAAGCTTCCGACGGAGACGCTTCTGGCGGGCCTTCGCGCCATGCTGCTGACCCGCGCCTTCGACGAGCGCCTGTTCAGGGCGCACCGCCAGGGCAAGACCAGCTTCTACATGAAGTCGACGGGGGAGGAGGCGATCGGCGCCGCCCAATCCCTCTTCCTCGACCGCGACGACATGTGCTTCCCCACCTATCGGGTGCTGAGCTGGCTGATGGCGCGGAATTATCCGCTGATTGACCTGTGCAACCAGATATTCTCCAACGAGAAGGACCCTCTCAAGGGGCGCCAGCTCCCCATTCTCTATTCGGCGCGGGACTACGGCTTCTATTCGCTTTCGGGCAATGTCGGCAGCCGGTTCGGCCACGCCGTCGGCTGGGCCATGGCCTCGGCCTTCAAGGGCGGGCAATCCATCGCCCTGGCCTATATCGGCGAAGGCACGACCGCGGAGGGCGACTTCCACGAGGCCCTGACCTTCGCCAGCGTCTACCGGGCGCCGGTGATCCTGTGCGTCACCAACAACCAGTGGGCCATCTCCAGCTTCTCGGGCATCGCCGGCGCTGATGAGACGACCTTCGCAGCCAAGGCCCTAGCCTACGGCTTGCCGGGCCTGCGCGTCGACGGCAACGACTTCCTGGCTGTCTGGGCGGCTACGGAATGGGCGGCGGAGCGGGCGCGGATGAACCTCGGCGCCACCCTGATCGAACTTTACACCTATCGGGCGTCCGGACACTCCACCTCCGACGACCCGACCAAGTACCGGCCGGCCGACGAGGCCGAGGCCTGGCCCCTGGGCGATCCGGTGGAGCGGCTCAAGGCCCACATGATCGGCCTGGACCTCTGGGACGAGGACCGCCACGCCGCCCTGCAGGCCGAGCTCGACGCCGAGGTGCGCGCCGCCGTCAAGGAGGCGGAGGCCGTGGGCACCCTCGGCAAGTCCAAGCCCAGCGTGAAGGAGATGTTCGAGGGCGTCTTCAAGGACCCCGACTGGCGGGTCGTCGAACAACGCCGCGAACTGGGAATCTGAACCATGCCGACGATGAACATGATCCAGGCGCTGAATTCGGCGCTCGACGTGATGCTGACCGAGGATCCCGACACGCTGATCTTTGGCGAGGACGTCGGCTATTTCGGCGGCGTCTTCCGCGTCACCGACGGCCTGCAGAAGAAACACGGCCTGACCCGCTGTTTCGACGCGCCGATCTCCGAGGGCGGGATCGTCGCCACGGCCATCGGCATGGGGGCCTTCGGGCTGCGGCCCATCCCTGAAATCCAGTTCGCCGACTATATTCTACCGGCCTTCGACCAACTGGTGTCGGAGGCGGCGCGCCTGCGCTATCGCTCCAACGGCGAGTTCTGGGCCCCGATCACAGTGCGCTCGCCCTATGGCGGCGGCATCTTCGGCGGCCAGACGCACAGCCAGAGCCCCGAAGCCATCTTCGCCCACATCACCGGGCTGAAGACGGTCATCCCGTCCAATCCCTATGACGCCAAGGGCCTGCTGATCGCCTCGATCGAGGACGACGATCCGGTCATCTTCCTGGAGCCCAAGCGCCTCTACAACGGTCCCTTCGACGGGCGTCACGAACAGGCGCTCAAGACCTGGGCGGGCGATCCCATGGCCGAGGTGCCGGCCGGTCGCTACACCGTGCCGCTCGGCAAGGCCGCCATCGTGCGCGAGGGGACCGAGGCGACCGTGCTGGCCTATGGCACCATGGTCCATGTCGCCCTGGCGGGGATCGAGGACAGCGGCGTGGACGCCGAACTGATCGATCTTCGCTCCATCGTGCCCCTGGACGTCGACGCCATCGTCGCCTCGGTCAAGAAGACCGGACGATGCGTCATCCTGCATGAAGCATCGCGCTTCGGGGGCTTTGGCGGAGAGCTTTCCGCCCTGGTCCAGGAACGCTGCTTCTATCACCTTAAGAGCGCCGTCCAGCGGGTCGCCGGTTGGGACACGCCTTATCCGCACGCCTTCGAGTGGGACTATTTCCCCGGGCCCGCCCGGCTTGCGGCGGCCCTCAAGCGCACGATGGAGGACTAGGCCATGGGGCGGTATCTGTTCCGATTGCCCGATGTCGGCGAAGGCGTCGCCGAGGCCGAGGTCGTGGCCTGGCTGGTCAAGGTCGGCGACGTCGTCGAGGAAGACCAGAACCTGGTCGAGGTCATGACCGACAAGGCGACGGTCGAGATCAGCTCGCCGGTCGCAGGGGTGGTTGTCGCCGTCCACGGCGAGGTAGGCGGCATGCTGCCCGTAGGCGCCGTCCTGGTCGAATTCGAAAGCGAGGCGGGCGTGGAGACGCCTGCCGCGACGGCGCCCGTTCCGGCTGAAGCGACGATGGGCGCCGCCCCGTCGCCAGGCCCGGTTCCGGCTCCTGCGCCGGCCCTTTCGGAAAGGACGGCCGCGCCGTCCGGCGCCTTGCGTCGCAGTGCTTCATCGGGTCGTTCTGCGGGGGAGGCGCCGCTGGCTTCGCCTTCGACCCGTCGGCGCGCCCTGGATCTCGGCGTGTCCCTGATCCAGGTCCCCGGCACCGGGCCGGCGGGCCGGATCACGCCCGACGACCTCGAGGCCTATCTGGTGGCGGACAGCGAGGGCGGCGCCCGCTCGTCCCTGGTCGCTCGCACCGGAGTGAACGACACCCGTATCGTCGGCCTGAGGCGCAAGATCGCCGAGAAGATGCAGGAGGCCAAGCGCCGCATCCCGCACATCAACTATGTCGAGGAGTGCGACCTGACCGAGCTGGAGGCCCTGCGTCTCGACCTCAACCAGCACCGGACCGAGGATCAGCCCAAGCTGACCCTGCTGCCCTTCATCATGCGCGCCATAGTCAAGGCCCTGCCGGACTACCCGCAGATCAACGCCCTCTATGACGACGACGCGGGGGTGCTGCACGCCCACGAAGGCGTGCACATCGGCATCGCCACGCAGACGCCCAACGGGCTGATCGTGCCGGTCGTGCGTCACGCCGAGGCGCGCGACCTCTGGGACTGCGCCCGAGAGGTCGCGCGGCTGGCCAAGGCCGTGCGCGACGGAACGGCCGCGCGCGAGGAACTGTCCGGCTCGACCATCACCCTGACCAGCATGGGACCGCTCGGCGGGATCTCCTCCTCGCCGGTGATCAATCATCCCGAGGTGGCCATCCTCAACCCCAACAAGCTGGTGGACCGGCCGATGGTGCAGGGGGCCTTCGTCACGGTGCGCAAGATGATGAACCTGTCCTCCGCCTTCGATCACCGGATCGTCGACGGCTACGACGGCGCCCTGTTCGTCCAGCGGGTCAAACGCCTGCTCGAACACCCCGCCCTGATCTTCATGGACTGAAGCGATGACCAAGACCCTCAGACCCAAGGTCCTCGTCGTCGGCGGTGGACCGGGCGGCTATGTGGCCGCCATTCGCGCCGGACAGCTTGGGCTCGACACGGTTCTGGTCGAGACCGGGCGTCTGGGCGGCACCTGCCTGACGCGCGGCTGCATTCCCTCCAAGGCCCTGATCCACGCCGCCGGCCTCTATGAGGAGGCGACGGCGGCCTCGGGGGAGGCGGGGCGCTTCGGCATCCGCCTGAGCCAACCTCCGAGCCTGCGCTTTGACGAGACCATGAGCTGGAAGGACGGGATCGTCGATCGGCTGAGCGGCGGCGTGAGCGGCCTACTGCGCAAGGCCAAGGTTCGGGTCGTCACGGGATGGGCGACCTTTTCCGACGCCAAGACCTGTACGGTCGAGACCGCCGCCGGAAGGATGTCTATCCAGGCGGAACATGTCATTCTGGCGACGGGATCGACCCCGGTCGAGCTTGCCTTCCTCCCCTTCGGAGGCCGGGTGATTTCCTCAACCGACGCCCTTTCCCTGACGGAGGTGCCGGCGGCCCTCGCGGTGGTCGGCGGCGGCTATATCGGGCTGGAGCTCGGGATCGCCTTCGCCAAGCTGGGGTCGAAGGTGACCATCGTCGAGGCCCAGGATCGCATTCTGCCGCTGTACGACAGCCGGCTGACTGAGCCGGTGTCGCGATGGCTGGCGAAGCACGACGTCGACGTCCACCTCGGGGCCAGGGCCCTGGGGCAGGATGATGCGGGCCTGTTGATCCAGACGGCTGATGGATCTGAACCGGTCATTGTTCCCGCCGATCGCATCCTGGTCACTGTGGGCCGCAAGCCGCTGACGGAAGGCTGGGGCCTGGAGCAGATGGGCCTGGCGATGGAGGGCCGGTTCGTGAAGATCGACGACCGCTGCGCGACGTCGACGACCCAGGTCTGGGCCATCGGCGATCTGGTGGGGGAGCCCATGCTCGCCCACAAGGCGTCCGCCCAGGGCGAGATGGTCGCCGAAATCATCGCCGGTCACAGACGCCGGTTTGATCCGGTCGCCATCGCCGCCGTCTGCTTCACCGAACCCGAGATCGTCAGCGTCGGCCTGACGCCCGACCAGGCGCCCGAGGGCGTCGAGACCATCGTCGGCCAGTTCCCCTTCCAGGCCAATGGCCGGGCGCTGTCGATGGAGGCGGGCGACGACGGCGGCTTCGTGCGCGTCCTGGCGCGCAAGTCTGACCACCGGATCCTGAGTCTCCAGGCGGTGGGCCGCCACGTCTCGGAACTGGCGGGAGAGTTTTCGACCCTGATGGAGATGGGGGCTGTTCTGGAAGACGTCGCCGGCGTCATCCACGTCCATCCCACCCTGGGCGAGGCCGTCCACGAGAGCGCCCTGAAGGCGCTCGGCCACGCCCTTCACATCTGATTCCGAGCAGGCTTCATGAGCATTCCCTTCGCGCCCCAATCCATGGAATTCGGCCTCGGCGAGAACGCCGACGCCATTCGTGAAACCACCGCCCGCTGGGCCGCCGATCGGCTGGCCCCCCTCGCCGCCGAAATCGACGAGAAGAACGAGTTCAAACGCGAACTCTGGCCCGAGATGGGCGAGTTGGGCCTGCACGGCATCACCGTCGAGGAAGAGTTCGGCGGCCTCGGCATGGGCTACCTCGAACACGTCGTGGCGATGGAAGAAGTCAGCCGCGCCTCGGCCTCTATCGGCCTGAGCTACGGCGCCCACTCCAACCTGTGCGTCAACCAGATCCGCCGCTGGGGCACGCCCGAGCAGAAGCACAAATACCTGCCCAAGCTGATCTCGGGCGAACACGTCGGCTCCCTGGCCATGTCGGAAGCCGGTTCGGGCTCGGACGTCATGTCGATGCGCACCCGCGCCGACAAGAAGGGCGACCGCTACGTCCTGAACGGCACCAAGTTCTGGATCACCAACGCCCCCTCCGCCGACACCCTGGTGGTCTACGCCAAGACCGACCCCGAGGCCGGCTCCAAGGGCTGCACCGCCTTCCTGGTCGAGCGCGGCATGAAGGGCTTCTCGGTCTCCAAGAAGCTGGACAAGATGGGCATGCGCGGCTCCGACACCGCCGAGCTGGTGTTCGAGGATTGCGAGATCCCGGAAGAGAACGTCATGGGCCCGATCGGCGGCGGCGCCGGCGTGCTGATGAGCGGCCTGGACTATGAACGTGCGGTCCTGTCGGGCGGTCCCCTGGGCATCATGCAGGCGGCGCTGGACGTAGTCCTGCCCTACGTCCGCGAGCGCAAGCAGTTCGGCAAGCCCATCGGCAGCTTCCAGCTGATGCAGGCCAAGGTCGCCGACATGTACGTCGCCCTGAACAGCGCCCGCGCCTATGTCTATGCCGTGGCCCGCGCCTGCGACCAGGGCAAGACCACTCGCTACGACGCGGCCGGCGCCATCCTGCTGGCCTCGGAAAACGCCGTAAAGGTGTCGCTGGAGGCCGTTCAGGCCCTGGGCGGCGCCGGCTACACCAGGGAGTGGCCGGTCGAGCGTCTGGTCCGCGACGCCAAGCTCTATGACATCGGCGCCGGCACCAATGAAATCCGCCGCTTCCTGATCGGACGCGAGCTTCTGGGCTCATGAGCGCTCCGGTCCTCGTTTCGAAACTGCTCACGAACAGCGATCAGTTCAAGAGCAATGCAGCCCACAACCGCGAGCTCGCCGAGACCCTCCGCCGCGCTGTGGCCAAGGCCGGCCTGGGCGGAGGGCAGCGCGCGCGCGACCGCCATGTGGCGCGGGGCAAGCTGCTGCCGCGCGACCGGGTCGAACGCCTGCTGGATCCCGGGTCGCCCTTCCTCGAGGTCGGCCAGTTGGCCGCCAACGGCATGTACGGCGACGCTCTGGATCCGGATGGCGCGCCCGGCGCGGGCATGATCTGCGGCGTCGGTCGGGTGTCGGGCCGCGAGGTCATGATCGTCGCCAACGACCCGACGGTGAAGGGCGGCGCCTACTTCCCGCTGACGGTGAAGAAGCACCTGCGGGCGCAGGAAATCGCCGAGCAGAACAACCTGCCTTGCGTCTATCTGGTCGATTCGGGCGGGGCCAACCTGCCGCACCAGGCCGAGGTCTTCCCCGACCGCGACCACTTCGGCCGCATCTTCTTCAACCAGGCGCGGATGTCGGCCAAGTCGATCCCGCAGATCGCCTGCGTCATGGGCTCCTGCACGGCCGGCGGCGCCTATGTCCCGGCCATGTCCGACGAGACGGTGATCGTGCGCAATCAGGGCACCATCTTCCTGGCTGGCCCGCCGCTGGTGAAGGCCGCGACCGGCGAGGTCATCTCGGCCGAGGAACTGGGCGGCGCCGAGACCCACGGCCGCAAGTCCGGCGTGGTCGACCATGTGGCCGAGAACGACGAACATGCCCTGACCATCGTGCGGGACATCGTCTCGCACCTGCCGCGGCAGGGCGGGGCGGACCTCGACCTGGCGCCCGTTCGAGCGCCGCTCTATCCGGCGGAAGATCTCTACGGGGTTGTTCCCCAGGACGTGCGCGCCCCCTACGACGTGCGCGAGATCATCGCCCGCATCGTCGACGGGTCGGAGTTCCATGAGTTCAAGGCCCTGTACGGCGCAACCCTGGTCTGCGGCTTCGCCCACATCTGGGGACAGCCGGTGGCCATCCTGGCCAACAACGGCGTCCTGTTCTCGGAGAGCGCCCAGAAGGGCGCGCACTTCATCGAACTGGCCTGCAAGCGCAAGATTCCGCTGCTCTTCCTGCAGAACATCTCGGGCTTCATGGTCGGCGGCAAGTACGAGGCCGAGGGCATCGCCAAGCACGGCGCCAAGCTGGTGACGGCCGTCGCCAGCGCCGAAGTGCCCAAGTTCACCGTTCTGATCGGCGGCAGCTTCGGCGCCGGCAACTATGGCATGTGCGGCCGGGCCTACAGCCCGCGCTTCCTCTTCACCTGGCCCAACAGCCGCATCAGCGTGATGGGCGGCGAGCAGGCGGCCAGCGTCCTGGCCACCGTCCACCGCGACGCGGATGCCTGGACGCCCGAGGAGGCCGAGACCTTCAAGGCCCCGATCCGCCAGAAATACGAGGACGAGGGCAATCCCTATTACGCCACCGCCCGCCTGTGGGACGACGGCGTCATCGATCCGGCCCAGACCCGCGACGTCCTGGGCCTGGCCATCAGCGCCAGCCTGAACGCCCCCATCCCCGAGACGCGCTTCGGCGTGTTCCGGATGTGATGGAGGGGGTGCAGGCAGCGGGTCTGTCGGGACTGGCCGATGCGGAGCTTGAGCTGGCGCGTCGACACCTGGGCAAGCTGATCGCGGACACCAACCAGGCCATGGCCCGCTGCGGCCCTGGGGCGGGGTGGGATTCCGTCCTGGAACGTCTGGACGCGGCCATGGCCGACTATGTGGGCGAAACACACCGCCGGGCCGGGGCGGCGTCGTACGCCGCTGCCGCAGCGGGATTGAGGTTCTGATGTTCAAATCCCTTCTGGTCGCCAATCGCGGCGAAATCGCCTGCCGGGTCTTCCGCACCGCCCGGCGCATGGGCGTCCGAACCATAGCCGTCTATTCCGAGGCCGACGCCGGCGCCCTGCATGTCCGCGAGGCGGACCAGGCGGAGCCGATCGGCCCTGCTGCGGCGCGCGAATCCTATCTCGATGTCGCCCGGGTCCTGGCGGCCGCAAAGGCCGCGGGCGCTGAGGCCGTTCATCCCGGCTACGGCTTCCTGTCGGAGAACGCCGACTTCGCCGAGGCCGTGATCGCCGCCGGCCTGGTCTGGGTCGGGGCTCCGCCGTCGGCCATCCGCGCCATGGGTCTGAAGGACGCCGCCAAGGCCTTGATGATCGCCGCAGGGGTCCCGGTCACGCCCGGCTACATGGGAGAGGACCAGCGGCCCGAACGGCTCAGGGCCGAGGCTGACGCCATTGGCTATCCGGTCCTGATCAAGGCGGTGGCCGGCGGGGGCGGCAAGGGCATGCGCCGGGTCGACGCCGCCGAGGACTTCCTGGACGGGTTGCAGTCCTGTCGCCGCGAGGCCGCGGCCGCTTTCGGCGACGATCGGGTCCTGATCGAGAAGTACATCCTGTCGCCCCGCCATATCGAGGTGCAGGTCTTCGGCGACCTACACGGCAATGTCGTGCATCTTTTCGAACGCGACTGTTCGCTGCAGAGGCGGCATCAGAAGGTGATCGAGGAGGCGCCGGCGCCCGGCATGACGCCCGAGGTGCGCGAGGCGGTCTGTGCGGCGGCCGTGAAGGCGGCGCGGGCCGTAGGCTATGTGGGGGCCGGAACCATCGAGTTCATAGCCGATGCGTCCGAGGGCCTGAGGGCCGACCGGATCTGGTTCATGGAGATGAACACCCGGCTTCAGGTCGAGCATCCGGTCACCGAAGCGATCACCGGCCAGGACCTGGTGGAGTGGCAGTTGCGCGCGGCCGCCGGCGAAGTCTTGCCGAAGCGACAGGAGGAGCTGGCTATCGACGGCTGGGCCATGGAGGCGCGGCTCTATGCGGAAAACCCGAGCGCCGGCTTCCTGCCTTCGATCGGCCGCCTGGAGCACCTGCGCCTGCCCGAAGGGGTGCGGGTCGATACCGGCGTGCAGGAAGGCGACGAGGTCACGGCCTTTTATGACCCCATGATCGCCAAGCTGATCGTCCACGCCCCGACGCGCCAGGCCGCCGCCGCCAAGCTGGCCGAGGCGGCCGGACGCGTGGAGGTCTGGCCCGTCCGCACCAATGCGGCCTTCCTGGCGCGCGCCGCCGCCGACGAAGGCTTCGCCGCCGGACGCGTGGATACCGGCTTTATCGAGCGCGGCGTCGACGCCCTTGTCCCCGGCGTCGAGCCTTCGATCACGGTCCAGGCGGCGGCGGCGGCGGCCCTTATCCCAGGGCCCGACGCCGGGGCCTGGACGGACCTGGCCGGTTTTCGAGCCAATGCTCCCGCCCAGGGCCTGGTTTCGGTCTCCATCGCCGGGCAGGCCTATCGGATCGAGGCGGCGCGGACATTGCAGGGACGGGTTGCAGCGGTTGGGGGACGCGAGATTCTCTTCATTCACGGCGAGGCCTGGCCGTTTGGGCCGGGTCGTGTCGAGGCGAGGGGGGAGGGCGAGGGCCTCTCGGACGGGGTCGTCCTCAGCCCGATGCCGGGCAAGGTCATTGCGATCGAGGTCGAGGAGGGCCAGAGGGTCAGCCGCGGTCAGAAGCTCCTGACCCTGGAGGCCATGAAGATGGAGCATGGCATGGCGGCGCCCTTCGACGGGCGGGTGGCCGACCTGGCGGCCGTCGCCGGCGAGCAGGTCGCCGAGGGCGTCGCCCTGGTGCGCATCGAGGCGGACCCGGATTGATCCCTAGCCTTCAATGCCGCCCTTGTGGCTCGGGCCGCACGGAGCGGCGGGCGCTTCTCTAGGTCTCGAGTTCGGCCATGCGCGCCTGATGGCGTTCGAAATGGCCCGGACGAAGCTCCACCCAGACGCCCCGCGCTACGGCCAGGTCGCGGTCGCTTCCCTGCAGGCGCAGGACGCCGGTCAGATGGTTGCGGCGTCCTTCCCGCGCGGCGATTTCCAGGTGGATCTCGAGCGGCTGTTCGATGGGCACGGGCAATAGATAATCCACGGCGAGGGTGGCCGTGACCGACTTGACGCCCGTATGAACCAGGAAGCGGCCCAGGACGTCGTCGAACACGGCGGCCGTCCACCCGCCATGCGCCACGCGCGGACCGCCTTCGAAGGCGGCGGGACAGGCGAGGCGGACGCGTGCGGCGGTTTCGCTCAGGGCGACGAAGTCGTCCGCGCCGAAGCGGCAGGGCGTCCGGCTCATCTGGCAGCCGCGGCAGGGCGAAACGAGGTCAGCGGTCATCAGGGGGTCCAGCGCAAGCTTTGATTGAGTTTACTCTATTGAGACTATTCTTCTGTCACTAGAAGAATGTGGCAAGGAAGGGTTGGTGGATTCTCGTCGTTTCGACGCGGCGCGGGTCGGGCGACGACGCTCTTCAGCGTGCATGAGGGCTTTCAGGAGAGACTATGGCGGAATCGACAACAGCAGGGGCGTTGGACGCTGACGACGAGGTCGAGACGAACCTGACGGGGGAGGCTGTGGATGCGAACGAGCGCATGGTGCTGGTCAAGCCCGTCTCGAACGCCATCCGGATTCTGAAGTATCTGGTGGAGGCTGGCGGGCCGACCCGCTCCGTCACCATCTCGCGCGCGCTCGGCATCAACGCCAGCACCTGTTTCAATATTCTTCGCACCCTCGTGGTCGAGGAGATCGTCGAATTCGATCCCGTGGCCAAGACCTATACGGTCGGCATGGGCCTCACCGCCCTGGTCGGCGAACTGCTGACCGAGGGCCAGAGGGTCGCCGCCGCCGCGCCGCTCATGGCGGAGATCGCCGCGCGCTTCAATATCACGGTGACGCTGTGGAAGCGGCTGGGCGTTGACAAGATCGTCCTGGTGAAGAGCGTCGCCAGCCCTGCGGACGTGCGCATTGAAATGGCTGAGGGGCAGCGCCTGCCCATCCTGATGGCCGCTACCGGACGCGCCATGGCGCCCTATCTCGGCTGGACCCTCAAGGCGCTGAAGGAGTCGTTCAAGTCGCTGCGCTGGCAGGCGCCGCTGACGTTCGAGGAATACTGGGCCCAGGTCGAAGCGGCCCAGGCGCGGGGGTGGGCGGTCGACCGCGGCTATTTCACGCGCGGGGTCCAGACCGTGGCCGCGCCCGTGTTCGACCGTGCGGGCGAGGTGACCTTCACCATCGTCGGGGTCATGCTCTCCGAACAGTATGAAGACGCCGCCCTCGGCGAGATCGGCGAAGCCCTGCGGGACGTGTCGCACCGTTTGACGCGCGCTCTGACCTGATCCTCTTCGCCGATCGCAACCGGATCGCCTGAGGAAGCCCTTCCATCCTGGGAGTCACAAGCTTGCACGCTCCGGGCAGGGCAGGGCAGGGGCGCCCGCTGTTGCGCCGGCATCTCCAGTGGTCTGATCGCGCCAAGGCCAGGTCAGGCGCAATCAGGCGTGGACGTGAAGATTGTTCTTCATATAGAATGTCATTCTGAAAATAGCGTCGCTGGCGGCCGGGCTCCCCGGAGCGGTCGGCAGCGTCGAAAACGCGGAGGAGTGCGCATGACTGTCGATGACCTGATCCTTGTGAGCGTGGACGATCACGTGATTGAACCT
>NZ_DAMBRE010000009.1:0-71630 GCF_032055285.1 Brevundimonas sp. | reverse complement strand
CGAAGTCGGCGCCCTCAGCGCCCGCCTCCCAGCGGGTGAACTTCACCTCGGCCGTTCCAGCATGACGATCTTGGGCATGGGGACGAGATCGCGAAGGCCCCTGATCGGCTCGCCGGCGGCGTCGAAGGCGCGGCGGATGGCGTAGCCATAAACCCGACCTCCCGGACGACGCCCTCCATGCCCCGCCGGGTCTTCCGGCGGGTTTCCTCGAGATAGAGGGCGTTCATCGTGCCCTTGAGGCCGACGTGCAGTTCGTCGACGGCGCCTTCCGAGATCGTGTGGATGGCGACGCCGTGGAAGCGCAAGTCTTCAAAAATGGCGGCGATGTCAGCTTGAGACCGCGACAGCCGGTCTAGGGCTTCGCAGATCACCACGTTGAGCACGTCGCCCTTGGCGGCGTGTTCCATGGCCATGAAGCCGGGGCGCTTGGCGATCGAAGCGCCGATATGCCGGCGTCCTCGAAGGCGCCGACGATCTCGATGCCCTGACGGGCGGCGAAGACTCTGTTCCGCGCGCACGGCAGTCTAAGGCTGATGTATGCGGCGGCGAACATGCTGGGCTTGACCGAAGCGTCGCCGCCGAAACCGCTTCTGGGACCCGATGAAGGGCTGGCGGCCAGTCTCCGAAAGGCTTTACCGCTCTAAGACTTAGAGGGCGTCCAGCGTCGGGTCGGCCATGAAGCCAAGGACCGCTACTGGCGCATAGCAGACCCGCATTGGCAGGGGGGGGCGCGACCGCCGAGGGAGGCGAGGCGCATCAGACAGGCCTTGCTTCACGGAGGCATCCGCCCCCGGCGCTCAAGCCGGAGGCGGATGAGGTGAGAAGTCAGGCGCTCAGTCTGGCCGTGAAGAAGGGGGCCAGGACAGAGACGGTCTCGGCGACGTATTCCTCGCCGTCGTAGAGATCCATGTGGTTGGCGCCCTCGACGACGTGCAGGCTCTTGTCCGTGCTGGCGGCGCGGGCGATCAGGTCGTCGCTCATCCACTTGCTGCCCGCGACCGCTCCGGCCACCGCCAGGATGGGCTGGGTCAGGAAGGCCTCGGCCTTGTGATAGGCGTCATAGGTGATGATCTGGTTCAGGCTGCGGGCCGTGGTGAAGCCGGGCGCGGTCGGATACTGGGCGCGGGGGGTGTGGTAGTATTCCCAGGTCTGACGCAGTTCCTCGTTCGGGGCGTCGCTCTCCTTTTCCGGGGCCAGGGGCATGCGGGCCTTGTCGGCGCTGGCGGCGTCGGCGGTGCGGGCGTTCGATCCGGCGAGGATGTAGGGCGAGGCGTCGGCGTCCTTGACCGTGTTCTCCCAGCCGTTGCGGAACATGGAGCCGATGTTGACGGCGCTGACCGTGCCGATCGCCTTGATGCGCGGGTCCTGCAGGGCGGCGTTGGCGGTGTAGCCGGCGCCGGCGCAGATGCCCATCGCTCCGATCCGCTCCTTGTCGACGTAGGGCAGGGTGGTCAGGTAGTCGACCACGGCGCTGACGTCCTCGGTGCGGACATGGGGGTTCTCCAACTGGCGCGGTTCGCCGCCGCTTTCGCCCTGGTAGGAGGCGTCATAGGCGATGGTGACGAAACCAGCCTTGGCCAGTTCGCGGGCGTAGGTCCCCGCCGTCTGCTCCTTCACGCCGCCGCCGGGGTGGGAGACGATGACGGCGGGCCAGATCTTGGCCTCGTCGAAGCCGTCAGGGAAGTTGATGACGGCCGACATGACGATGGTCGGGTTGTTGCTGTTGGGGAAGCTGATCTTGGTCATTTCACTCATCCTCTTGGTCTGATGGATTGGAAGGGGCGGCGGTCAGCCCTGCAGGTCTGGGGCGTCGCCGTCGGTGTTCGGTTTGTTGACGCCCAGGTTCAGGGCGGTGATGCGCTCAAGGTTCAGGATCAAGTCGACGGCCAGGGCGGCGACGCTCTTGCGTGAGACGATCGTGCCCCTGAACGGCTCGTCGCGGGTCGTGGTCTCAAAGGCGGTTTCGTCGGCGTCGGTCAGCCAGGCCGGACGCAGGATCGCGTAGTCCAGGCCGGACGCTTCGATGACGTCGGCGGCGCGTCGGTAGGGCGGCAGATAACTGCCGATCTCGCGGCGGTTCCATTCGCCGAACTGGCCGGGAACCTCGTCATAGATGCCGAGCGACGTGACGAAGATCAGCTTCTTCACGCCCGTTTCCTTCATCGCCGCGACGATGACCTCGGCCTGGGCGTCCATGTCGCCGAACAGGTTGGCGTAGACGACGTCCTGACCCGTCATGGCGGCCTTCAGGGTCTCGGCGTCCATCACATCGCCCTGGACGACGCGGGCGTTGGCGGGCGGGGTGCGGCCCAGCTTGGCCGGGGCGCGCAGATAGAGGGTTTGGACCACGTCGTCGCGGTCGCCCAGCATGTCGACGGCCCAGCGGGCGATCTGGCCGCCGGCGCCCAGGATGAGCGCCTTCTTGGTGTTGGTGGTCATGGTTCGTGTGTCCGTTCTGGATGGGAGAGCCGGGACGCGGATGCGCCCCGGCGTCGCGGTCACAGGTGGGTCCGGAAGAAGGGAGCCAGCTCGGCCATCGCCAGGGCGACGGGCTCGGGCCTGTCGTAGAGGTCGTAGTGCGACCAGTCCGCCAGCGAGACCAGGCGGCGATCCTTGGAGGCGACGGCGCGGCCGTAGGCTTTCATGCCGTCGCGATAGGCGCCGAAGGCTCCGACCTTCTGTCCGACGACCACCATGACCGGCTGGGTCAGCAGGGTTTCGGCGAAGGCGAAGGCGTCCCAGGCCAGGGTCTTCTGGGCGTGCGAGAAGAGCATCCGCGTCGCGCCGCCTGGCTCCTGACCGCGCGGGGTCTTGTAGTAGTCGGTGGCCTCGAACACGTCGCGCTCGGTCAGACCGGCTGCGCGAGCGGCGTCCGGGCTGGCGGGCAGCAGTTCATTGACCTGAAGCGCGCCGCCGCGCGCCTCGGCCGTGCGCTGCGCCGCCATGGCGTTCAGGGCGCCGAGCGGGTCGTAGCTGCTGAAACCCTCGCGGAACAGGCGGCCGATGTTGACGCCGGTGATGCTGACCACGGCCTTGATGCGCTTCTCGGTCAGGGTGGCGTTGACGGCGTACCCGCCGCCGCCGCAGACACCGATCACGCCGATCCGGTCGGCGTCGACATAGGGCAGGGTGACGGCGTAGTCGATGACCCGGCTGATGTCCTCGACCCTCTGGGTCGGGTCCTCGATCCAGCGCGGAGAGCCGCCCGACGCGCCCTGGAAGCTGGCGTCATAGGCGATGACGACGAAGCCCTGCTCGGCCAGGCCTTGGCCGTAGACATTGCCCGAGGTCTGTTCCTTGCAACTGCCGAAGGGGTGGACGCTGACGATGGTCGGATAGGTCTTGTTTTCGTCGAAGCCCGGCGGGAAACGGATGTCGGCCGCGATGGACCAGGCCATGTCGGGGTTCTGGATGGCGACGCTCTGCATGGGGATGCTCCTGCGTTTGGCCCGTCGAGGCGGCGGGCGTTTCGATGAAGCGAACCTAATCCTGGCCTCTGGGCGGAAAAATCGGGCTCCCCTTCAATCAGCTTGAAGTTTGCCTTCATAATGGGCGGATGGATCGCACCCTGCTTCCGGCGCTCGCCGCCTTCGCCGAGGTCGCCCGCGAGGGCGGCTTCACCGCCGCCGCCCGGCGGTTGAATGTCTCGCCCTCGGCCCTGTCCCAGACCCTGCGGACGCTGGAGGAACGGCTGGAGGTGCGCCTGTTGAACCGCTCGACCCGGTCGGTGTCGGTGACGGAGGAGGGGCGATTGCTGTTGTCGCGGATCGAACCGGCCCTGGCCGTCATCTCCCAGGCGGTGATCGGCCTCGACGACGACCGGGAGCAGCCGGGAGGTGAAATCCGCATCTCCACCTCGCGTCTGGCCGCGCGCCAGTTCATCGAGCCGCATCTGGGAGAGTTCCACAGGCGCTATCCCAAGGTCCGACTGGAACTGGTGATCGACGACGGCCTGGGCGACATCATCCGCGAGGGTTGCGACGCGGGCGTCCGCCTGCGCGAGGCGGTGGCGGATAGCATGATCGCCGTGCCGATCAGTCCGCCCATGCGCCTGGTTGTGGTCGCCTCGCCCGCCTATCTGGCCGGACATCCGGCGCCGCAGACGCCGCATGATCTGAGCGTCCACGACTGCGTCGCCTTCCGGCCCGGCGTCCAGGGGCCGATCATGAAGTGGGAATTCAACGACCCCGCCACAGGTCAGGACTTCACTGTCGAGCCGCACGGTCCCTTCGTCACCAATGCGGACGAGACCATGCTTAGCGCCGGGCTGCAGGGCCTGGGCCTGGTCCAGCACATGGACTGCGTGGTCCGTGAGCATGTCGCCGCCGGCGTCCTGATCCGGGTTCTGGACGACTGGTGCCCGCCGTTCGACGGTTTCGATCTCTACCTGCCCTCGCGCGATCAGATGGCGCCCAAGATGAGAGCTTTGGTGGACTTCCTGGTCGAGAAGCGGCGCGCGCTCGAGCAGGCGTGAGGTCTGGTTGACGGTGCTGTTTGGGATGACGCCAATTTTGTGGTCGGCGTATTGCGGCCCCCCGATCAGCGGCCGGGGCTATGGCTGGCGCTTTCGAGTTGCCTAGAGCTGGGCTTTAAAAAAGGCGACCACCTCGCGGTTCAGCGTCTCGTGGAAGGCTGCGCGGTCGAAGCCTGGCGTCGGCGTGCAGATCATCGGCGCCGCAGCGGCCAGTTCGGGCGAGCAGGGCGGCAGGAAGTCGAAATGGGCGGCGCCCTCGACGCGTCGGTATTCCGGCGGAACGGGCAGGGCGTCGCGGACCGGCTCGACATAGAAGGGCGTGGGCAGGATCTGGTCGGCGCCCGCCTGCCACAGCTGGACCGGCTGGGTGACCTTGCTCAGGCCGTCCTTCGTGAAGGTGAAGCCCAAGGCCGGGGCGGCGACGGCCAGGGCCTTGAGCCGGGCGTCGTGGGGCAGGCGCGGGGCGGCGGCGCCGTCCTTCATCGTTCCGGCGTGCTGGCCGATCAGTCGGCAGTCGTAGAAGCCGGGGTTGGCGCGGCAGTGGTCCGCCAGTCGGTTGAGGTCGGGATCGCCGCCCGCCGCCGCCAGAACCGTGAAACCACCGGCGGAGAAGCCGAAGGCGCCGATGCGGCTCGCGTCGATCCCGGCGTGACCGTCCCAGTCCTGGGTCATGAAGTCGATCAACACTGACAGTTGGCGCGTGCGGCCGACAAGGTCGGTGGCGCGGCTCTGATCGCGCCAGTTGTCGCCGGTATGGGTCAGGGCGGCGACGACGAAGCCGGCCCTGGCCAGGGCTGCAGCCGTGTCATGATGGCTGCGATAGTCGCCGCCGTTGCCATGAGAGATGATGACCAGGGCGCGCGGCGTCGCTGCGGCCTGGGCCGGGGTCCAGACGCCGACCTCGATGGCGGGTTGCTGGCTGTCAGGAATGGTCAGGCGCGAGACGGCGACGCCGTCGCGGATCAGGGGGGCGGCTTGCGACTGGACGATGGGGGCAGGCGCAGCGGTCGCGGCGCAGGCGCCCAGCAGGACGGAAGCGGCGGCGATCAGGGCGGCGGTGTTCATTGCGTGTGGCCTCATGGCGAAAGGTGATGAGGCTGTGTGAGGCCCTGTAGCCCCGCCGCGCCAGCGGATATGGGCGAACGGGCGAACGGGTTCGCGGTCCGGCGAACGGCTGTCATCGGCGGCAGCGCTTGCTAGTCTGAGCGAATGGATTCGTGGGGACTGAAGGACGGGCGATGGCGGGCGGCGGCCGTGGGCTTCGCCGTCTCGACCGCCGTGGGGCTGGGGCTAGGGATCATCGGGCCGTTCGGCAGCTATCTGAGCGGGACCCTGCCGGTGCGCACGGCCTATTGGGTGGTTTGCCTATGGGCCGGGTGGCTGGCCTTCGGCGTCAGTCTGCCGATTTTGGCGCGGCAGGCCGAGGCGCGGGGGATTTCGGTCTGGGTCTGGACGCCGCCCGCGGTGGCGGTGCTGACCCTGCTGCCCGTTGTGCTCAGCCGGACGCTGGCGATGCGGCTGTGGCCGGTGGTGGGGCAGGTCGGCTGGTTGGAATGGTATGGGCAGGGGCTGGTGATCAGCGCCCTGGCCACCGCGGGCATGATGTGGGCGACGCGTCCGCGTGAGGCGACGACGGAAAGGCCCGATGCCGAATCCGCCGATCCGCGCGACCGGCTGCCGCCCCGGCTGGGACGAACCGTCCTGTGCCTGCAGATGGAGGATCACTATGTCCGGGTGCATACGCCGCAGGGCTCGGCCTTGGTGCTGATGTCCCTGTCGCAGGCCATGGCGGGGCTGAAGGACGTGGACGGGGCGCAGACGCATCGTTCGTGGTGGGTGGCGCGTGGGGGCGTGCTCGGCGTGGTCGAGGATGGACGCAACATGCGCTTGCGCCTGGCCGGAGGACTGGAGGCGCCGGTGTCGCGCGCACGCGTCGGCGCCCTGCGCGAGGAAGGCTGGCTCTAGCGTCGGAAGCTGAGCCAGAATCTTCACCTCGTCGTCCGCTCAGGTCCTTGGCGTTCAGGCGCGACGGGGGAACGCAGATGGCGGTCGAGGAAGTTCAGATAGGCTTCCTGAGCCGCCACCCGGTTCTCGCGTCGGCGAAAGCCGTGCCCTTTATCGGGGAAGACTACATACTCCACCGGCGTCCCGTTGGCCCTGACTGCGGCGACCATTTCATCGCTCTCGACCTTGAGGACGCGGGGATCGTTCGCGCCCTGAACGACCAGCAGCGGTTTGACGATGTTCGCCGCGTGGAACAGGGGTGAGATGCGGCGGTGGCGCTCGGCGTCGGTCGCGGGGTCGCCCATCTCGTCGTACAGGGCGGTGCGGCGGGATTCAGGCAGGCGCGCGGCCTCCTCCAGGGTGCGGGTCCAGTTGGTGACGCCGAAGATGTCGATCGCCGCCTCAAAGGCCCCGGGATGGAAGGCCTGGGCGGCCAGGGCCAGATAGCCGCCGTAGGAGGCGCCCATCACCGCCAACTGGTCGTCGGCGATCCAGTCTTGGTCGCGCAGCCATTGGCCGCCCGCGACCACGTCGCGCAGGTCGGCCTCGCCGTGGGCCCGATTGTCCATGCGGAAGAAGGTCTTGCCGTAACCCGACGAGCCGCGATTGTTGACCGCTAGGACGGCGTAGCCGTGATTGACCAGGTGCTGGATGATTGGGGAATAGTCCCGGCGCGCTTGCCCGCCCGGCCCGCCGTGAACCATGACCACGCCCGGCGTCGGCGCGTCGGCCGAGGCGCCCTCGGGACGATAGAGGTTGGCCGGGATCGTCACCCCGCCTTCGCCCTGGAAGTGGACGACCACGGCCTCCACGAGGTCGTCCTCTCTCATCGCCGGGTTCAGCGCATGGGTCAGTCTTCGGGTCTCGCCCGTCGTCAGGTCGGCGATGAAGACGTCCGTAGGCGAGGTGGAGGAGGACACGGTGAAGACGATCCGTCCTTCGTCCTGACGGAAACGCACCGCGCCGATGTCGCCCGCCGGGACGCCTTTCAGGGCGATCGGCGCGCCGGTGGTCATGTCCGTGACGGTCATCTCCGTTCGAGCGTCGGCGTTGAAGGCGGACACCCGGTATCGACCGGATGGAGAGAAATGGGCGGCGGTGACGTCCCAGTCGCCTTTCAACTCCTCGATGACGGCGCCGTCGGCCAGGGCGTAGCGATAGGCTCGTCCGAACTCGCCCGCGCCGTCGGAGCCGAAGATCAGGGCGGAGGAATCGGGCGTGAAGTCGAAGACGTGGTGACGGACCATCCCGACATGGGGGGTGATCAGGCGTGGCTCGCCATCCTGGGTCAGGTCCGCGAGATAGAGGTCGCTGTCGGCCGAACCGGATTGGCGGCGCAGGGCGACCCAGCGTCCGTCGGGCGAGATCGCCTCGATCAGCATGCCGGGGTTCTGGAACAGCAGCTGACTTTCGTAGGTGACGGGATCTAGCGCCAGGATGTCCGGGGCGCGGCGATCCGGCGCCGTGGCCGTGATCCAGAGCGTGGACCGGTCGCCGCTCCAGCCCAGAAGATCCGACGTGACCCGGCCCTCGGGCGTCAGGTCCCGCAAGCCGCCGTCGCGTTCGCGCACATAGAGCCGGGTGCGCTGATCGCCGCCTCTGTCTGTGAGCACCAGAATCCGTTCGTCCGTGGGGAACCAGCTCAGAGCCTCTATGGCGTTGGTGGTCGAGGTCGTCAGGGCGACGGGGGCGCCGCCACTCACCGGAACAGCATAGGCGTTGTACACACCCGACTGGTCGCTGGTCATCAGGACGAAACGGCCGTCGGGGGAAAAGGCGAGGCCGGAGCCGCCGGCCAGCCGGTGGTCGATCGTCTCATAGAACTGCGCGGCGCTGTAGGCGGCGGGTTTGGCGGGCGCTGCTTCGGCGATGGGGGCGGCGACGGCGGGTGTGCCCGCGGCCAGGGCCAGGACAAGGCTGGACACCAGGCAGGCGGACAGGCGCGCTTGTGAGCGTGTCATGAAAATCTCTTTGATGGAGGGGGAAGGGGGCGGTCAGGACCGCCGGCGTGGCCGGCTCAAGGCGAAGGCGAAGCAGATCAGGAGCCAGAGGCTCGTGCCGAGAAGAAGCTCAGGCACCTCGGCAGACAGGAGCAGGGGCGCGGTCATGTCGGGTGCAGAAATCCGCCTGATTTATCATCGAGCAGGGGCTGGAGGACCAGCAGGCAACCCAGGCTCATGACGGCGGCGGCCGCGATCCAGGGGGCAGGATTCCACCCGCCCAGGCCGCCGGCCGCGACATACCCCGGCGCAAGCATGGCGGGCGTCCAGATCAGTGCCGACAGGACATTGGCGACATGAAAACGGCCCTTGCCCATGCCGGTAGCGCCGGCGGTCAGGGGCACGACGGCCTGGAGCGGCCCCAGGAAGCGGCCCAAGAAGATGGAGGCCGCACCGTAGCGACGGAAGTAGAGGCGGGCGCGGGCCACGGATTTCCGCTGAGACCGCAGGCGCCTGTGGCGCCAGATCGCCGGTCCCGCCCGCCGGCCCAGGTGATAGGACAGAGCCTCGCCCAGGATCGCGCCGAGACATCCCCAGAACAGCACCGGCGCCAGCGGCAGGACGCCGGTCGCCGTCAGGACGCCTGCTCTCGCCATCAGGGCGGTGGCCGGCACGAAGGCGCCGACCAGCACCAGGGATTCCCCTAAGGTCATCAGGCCCAGCAACGGCCCGGCCCAGGCGGCGTTTCGTGCGATGAAGGCGGCGGCGTCGTGAATGAAGCCTTCCATCCTCAGCCCTCCTTGTGACGCAGCGAGGCCAGGGCGACTGCGATCAGGCTCAGCCCGAACCAGAACAGAAGCGCGACGGCCCAGGCCGTAATTGAGGCGCCGCCGGTCAGGGCTGGCTGCAGTCCAAGGTTTCCGTGGACGAGGGCTCGGGTCATGGGCTCCAGGGGGGCGCTGAGGTCGAAGGCCGAGAGCAGCGCGAACGTGAGGACCAGGCCGACGGTCCACCGCAGGGGATGGCGCAGGGCCAGAACCAGGGCGCTGCCCAGCAGATAGGCCGTCGCCACGGACCCCAGCGGAACCAGCCATCGCCAGGCCGCCCCGATGGTCGGCGAACCCGCCGTCAGCGCCAGAAGATTGAAGAGAAGAACGACCATCGCCGCCAGAGCCAGTGCCCAGACCGCGCCGGCGCAGACTCTGATCAGGATGTGCTTGCGGCGTTCGACAGGCATGAGCAGGAAGTCGCCGCGATTGAACAGCCGCTCCCTGTTCCAGAGCCTGAAGGGCAGAAGGAAGGCGGCGGCCGGAAGGAGGAAGCTCAGCTCCTGGGGATAGTCCAGGGCGGCGTCGCGGTGCATCAGCAGGCCCAGGGCCATGATCGCCGTAGGGCTGAGGATCAGGGCCAGGCCGATCAGTTCGGGACGCAGAATCCGGCCCATCTTCCTGAACTGCAGTTGAAAGACGGCGATCGCGCGGGGCGGTTCGTGGCGTGTGTTCGTGGTCATGACGCCGCTCCCTGGCGCATCAGATGGACGACGGCGTCGTGGAGGGAGAGAGGGGCGACGTCCCGAACTTCGCCGCCGGATGCGGCGATGCGTGCGGCGACCTCCGTCTCGTCGCCGCGGATGACCCAGCTGTGCTCGCGCCCGAACTGGCCGCGCTGCAACACACCGGGAATGTCGGGGGCGGTCTCCCATCCTTCGGGGGCGCGGATGCGATAGGTTTTCACGGTTTCCCGCAGGGCGTCGCGCGACATCTGCGCCGTCAGGCGACCATGCGACAGGACCCCGACCTGATCGACCAGGGCGTCCAGCTCATAGATCAGGTGGGTGGAGGCCAGGATGGTGCAGCCGGTCTGGGACAGATGATCCGAGATCAGCTCCAGCATCGTGTCGCGCGCCGCGGGGTCCAGGCCGTCGCTGGGCTCGTCCAACAGAAGCAGGGGCGGGCGGTGCGCCAGGGCGGCGACGATCTGCGCGCGGCGCGCCTGCCCCTTGGACAACTGGCCGATCCGTCGCGTGGCGTCGATGTTCAGGCGACGACACAGGGCGTCGGCGTAATCGGCGTCCCAGGCCGGATAATAGACGGCCCGTTCGGCGAACCAGCGGCCGATGGTCAGCCAACTCGGTCCCATGCCGAAGCCTTCCGGCACATAGCCGACGCGGGCGCGGACGCGCGCGCCGTGGCGGTCCGCCGCCAGGCCCGTGACCTCGGCCTGGCCGCCGGTTGGTCGCTCCAGGTTCAGGAGAAGACGCAGCAGGGTGGACTTCCCGGCCCCGTTCTCGCCCGCCAACATGTAGACGGCGCCTTCGGGGACCCGAAGATCGACATCCTTCAAGGCGGTCGACCGCCCATAGAGTTTGGATAGGGCGCGGGTGGCGACGGCGAAGCCGGCTTCGTCAATGGAAGGGGAGGGTGTGGTCATTTGATCGGGGCTTTCGAGGAGTCGACCGAGCGGATCGCCTGAATGAATTGTTCCGTGTTCAGCCCCAGGCGCGCGGCTTCGACCAGCGACCGCTGCGCCAGTTCAAGAGCCAGGGCCGTGCGGTCGTCGTCGATCTGGCGCGCGGCCCCGACAAAGGTGCCCTGTCCGCGCTGGACATAGGCCAGGCCCTCACGCTCCAGTTCGCGATAGGCCTGGGCCACCGTGTTGGGATTGACCTTCAGGCTGGTCGCCAACTGACGGACAGACGGAAGAGCGTCGCCGCTGACGAGCGCGCCAGAGGCCATGCCGCGCCGGACCTCGTCCATGATCTGGACGTAGATGGGGCGACTGTCCGTGGGGTTGATGGAGAAGTGCAAAGCCAGGCGTCTGATTGGTGTATCGGTTCACTAATACGCTAGTCTGCCGTCGTCAATGCAACCGAAGACGCGCGTGCGTAGACGCGGATCACCAAGCTGCGCTCCCTAGCCGGATATCACCGCAGCAGGACCTTGCATGGAGCAGAGGCAAGGCGGGAAAATCCATCGTGCTGCTGAAGTTGTGGTGGCCCGAGCGGGCTCCCGCACCCAAACATCAAAAAGCCCCGCTGCAACCCGTAGCGGGGCTTTTTGGTGCTCAGCACCCGGTCGCACTCGCGGCGCGGCGGCGCTGTGTCTTCCCACTGCAGCCTTCCGAAAGCGCGTTCCGATCTAGCCCCGCGGGTCGTTAGGCTTTAGCAAGGAAGCGAGCGAGGCGGGGCAGAAGAGATCTGCCCCGTTCTTGCATGAACGGGCGCGGCGCTTGGGGTCGGGGGGAGAGTTCCGACGAGCGGCCGAGTATTGTTGGAACGAGAGCATGAACCGAATATTCGCCTACCTCATCATCGGCGCCATGATCCTGGGCGTGCTGGTCGGTTGGGGGGTCAACCAGGCGCTGGACGCCGACCAGGCTGCCGCGGCGGCCAAGAATCTCAATCTGATCACCGACGTCTTCCTGCGCCTGATCAAGATGATCATCGCGCCCCTGGTCTTCACGACCCTTGTGGCGGGCATCGCCCACATGGAGGACGCCGCCTCGGTCGGACGCATCGGCGTCAAGACCATGACCTGGTTCATCGGCGCCTCGGTGGTGTCGCTGCTGCTGGGCCTGGTGATGGTGCAACTGCTGCAGCCGGGCGCGGGCATGCACCTGCCGCAGGCGGCGCTGGCGACGGCCCCGGCGGCCTCGACCGACGCCTTCTCGCTGCACGGCTTCGTCACCCACCTGGTGCCGACCTCGATCTTCGACGCCATGGCCAAGAACGAGATCCTGCAGATCGTGGTCTTCTCCCTGTTCGTCGGCACGGCGGTCGCGGCGCTGGACGACAAGGCGCCGGCGGTGCTGAACCTGGTTGAACAGGCCGCCTCGATCATGCTGAAGGTGACCGAGTTCGTGATGAAGCTGGCCCCCCTGGCCATCTTCGCCGCCCTGGCCTCGACCATCGCCACGCAAGGCCTGGAGATGCTGGCGGTCTACGCCAAGTTCGTGCTCGGCTTCTACGGCTCGATGGGCATCCTGTGGGGCCTGCTGTTCCTGGCGGCCGCCCTGGTGCTGGGCCGTCGCGTCCTGCCCCTGTTCAAGGTGATCCGCACCCCGGCCCTGCTGGCCTTCTCGACCGCCAGCTCCGAAGCCGCCTATCCGCGCATCCTGGACGCCCTGCCCACCGTCGGCGTGCGTCGCCGCATCGTCAGCTTCGTCTTGCCGCTGGGTTATTCGTTCAACCTCGACGGCTCGATGCTCTACTGCACCTTCGCCACCATGTTCATCATGCAGGCGCACGGCGTGCACCTCAGCGTCTCGCAGCAGGTCTTCATGCTGCTGCTGCTGATGGTGACGTCCAAGGGCATCGCCGGCATCCCGCGTGCCTCCCTGGTGGTCATCATGGCCACCTTGACCTACTTCGGCCTGCCGGAAGCCTGGATCGCCATCGTCCTCGGCGTCGATCACCTGCTCGACATGGGCCGCTCGGCCACCAACGTCGTCGGCAACTCCGTCGCCGCCGCCGTGGTCGCCAAGTGGGAGGGGGAACTGGACGACATCCCCGAGGGCGATGCGCCCAAACCCGTCGCGGCTTAGCGCCCCCTAGCCACGGAAAATGAAACGGCCGCCCCATCTCTGGGGCGGCCGTTTTACTGCGCGGCGATGGCGCGTGAGCGGCTACTGGCCGCGTCCGCCGTCGATAAAGGCCTTGATGGAGCTGGCGTTGGGGCCGTCCGCGCGGGCGCCTTCGCAGACGATGGGCAGGATATAGGCGCTCAGGCTGGTGGGACGAATGTCGTCCCAGGCCGCGTCCGCTTCGGGATAGCGCTCGACCTGGGCGCCGTCCGCGCCATACTCGATTTCAGCCACGATCCGCGCCTGCTTGGCGCCGCAGCGGATTTGATACTCATCGATCTTGTGACTGTAGTCGCCAGCCGGCGTCTGCAGGGACACGCGAGCCACGCGGAATTCGGTGGTGTCGCCCACGGTGTAGATGGCCCCGACATCGGCGAGATAGACCAGTCGGGCGTTGCGCGAAAAGGCGTTCCATTCCTCGGCCGACGCGGCGCTTGCCGAAACGGCGGCGGCGGCGAAAATGGTGGTCAATAGAATTGGTTTCATCGGATCCTCCCCAGGATGCGGCGATTTCACACCCGGAACAGGGGAAATTCAACTGGATCCTTACGCCGCCTCTTCGCCGCGATCCACGGCTAGGCTCACCTCATGACGCGTATACTGTTGAGCCTTCTGATCCTTTTCTGGAGTCCCGTGACGGCCTTCGCGGCCGGCTTGCCGTCCTTTCAATCCGACCGCATCGTGGTCGAGACGCGTGGCGAGGGGCCGGACGTCATCCTGATCCCAGGCCTGGCCTCGACATCGGCGGTCTGGGCGCGCACGGCGGGGGCGCTGGAGGGCCGCTACCGGGTGCATCTGGTGACGGTCCGGGGCTTTGGCGAGGTGCCCGCAGGCGGCAACGCCGAGGGTCTGGTCGGCGGGCCGGCGGCGGCCGAGATCCGGCGCTATATCACCGAACGGGGGCTGCAACGACCTGCCCTGATCGGTCACTCGATGGGCGGCCAGATCGCCCTGCGGGTCGCCGCCGACGCCGGGCCGCGGGTGGGCCGGGTCATGGTGGTGGACGCCTCGCCCTTCTTCCCGTCGCTGATCAGCGCGGGCGCGACGACCGGCGATGTCGAGCCACTGGCGCGGCTGGCCTATCAGGGCCTGCTGCTGTTCGGCGACGAGGCCTTGAAGACCCAGGCGGGCGGCATGGGGGCCGACATGGGCGGGGCTGCCGACAGCCTGTTCGGGACGCTCGGTTGGCAGGGCGGCGACCGGCGCACCCTGGCCCAGGGCCTCTATGAGGTGATGACGGTGGACCTGAGGTCGCGCCTGCCGGCCATCACCGCCCCGGTCACCGTGGTCTATGGCTGGAGCGCCGACGACCGCAGCCCGCGCAGCCACATCGACGGCCTGTTTCGCGCCGGCTACCGCTCGTTGCGCACGCCCGCCGCCTTCGAGCGGATCGAAGGGGCCGAGCACATGGTCATGATCGACCAGCCGCGCCGTTTCCAGGCGGCGGTCGAACGCTTCCTGCGCTGAGGCGTCAGCCCGGCTGAAGCCGACGGATCGAGGCCAGCAAGGCCGCGTCGTCGCTCATGTCGCCCTCAATGACATACTGGGGGCGTTGCGGCTCGTTGTTGCCGCGCGCCCGCCCGCGATAGACCTTCATCGGCACGGCGATCTGGGCCAGACCGCTGGGCAGGGTCGGGTTGCGGATATCCATATAGACGGTGTCGGCCGAGGTCTCGCGTCCGACCTGTAGGGCGCCGGCAGTCTTCCAGAGATCAACGGCGTCGAGGCAGGCCGAGGCGCAGCTGGAATCAGTCAGGACATAGACCCGGCCCGCCATCAGTTGCGGGGCGGGCGGCGGCAGGGCGGCGTCCTCGGGCGCTTCGTCGTTGGCGCTGCGCCAATAGGGCAGACCGGCGGCCTTGGCGACCTTCATGCCGTCCACGGCGCTCTCGGCCCAGGCGATGTATTGGGGCGAGCCGTTGGAGGCCCGCAGTTGATCGAGAAACTCGGACATCTGGGCGATATTGCCGTCCGAGGCGCGCCATTCGACAGCCTCGATCGCGGGCTCGGGATGGGCGATCATCCAGTCGTCGCCCCACAGGACCTGGGCCATCAGCTGGCTCCAGTGCGAGGAGCCTCCGCCGTTGCCGCGCAGGTCCAGAACCACATAGGGAGCCAGTCGCAGGGCCTCCTGCTTGGTCTTCATGTCGGCGATCAGGGCCGTGAGCTTCGCATGGGTCTCGCTGGACGGATCGCCGTTGAACGAGGGCGTCGAGATCCAGAAGCCGCCGTCGTCGAAATGCTTCAGGGCGAAATCCGTCTCGGCGCGCTGGGCCAGCTTGGCGCGGCGGGCGTAGATGTCCTCAGGGGTGGCGCGCCAGTTGAGTGCGTAGGTCCGGGTCGCGCCGTCGGCCTCGAAGCGACACTGGCGCATCTCGCTGATCCACGGGTTTTGGGCGCTGATGAACTGCCAGTCGCCGTAGAGGACGCGCTGGGCCTCCAGGAACCAGCGGCCCCGGAACTGGCCGATGCGCTGTTCCGCCAGGGCCTCGGCGGCCACGCCGTCGCAGTCGATCAAACGCGCGCCCAGGGGCGGCGTCGCGGCGTCGCCCGCGTCACGGTCGGCCACTATCTGGTCGGCGCCGCGATAGACGGTGAGGAAGCCGGGCCAGCGCGTGGCGAAGCCGTAGTTGGGTTGGGTGATGTTGATGCCGACGTGACCGTCCTCGAAACTGGCGACATAGGCGCGCAGCGCCCACCACCAGCCGCCAGCGTCGGTCGTCGTTTTCGCGCGATCGAGCGCGACGGTCAGACCTTCTTCCAGCCGAGGTTTGAAGGCGGGATTGAGGGTATCGTGCACGCCGGGATGGCTGTCGATCATGATGTCGTGCAGGCCGGTGGCGTCCTGAACCAGGGTGGCCGACCAGTCGCGGGGCAGGTCCATGGGTTTGGGCGCTGCGCTCGCCGCGTCCTGGGCTTGAGATTGAGCCGCGCTCGCCATCGCCAGGCAGGCCGCGCCCGTCGCCAGAATCCGTTTCATATCCTGTTCCCCTCCCCCGGTGTCGACGGCTGACATGGCAGGGAGAAGCGGACAGTTCCAGTTACGGTTTGGTCACGGAGCGACGTGTCAGTCCGCTGCGCGCAGGGCCTCCAGCACGCCCTTGCCGTAGCGTTCCAGCTTGCCCGCGCCGACGCCGGAGATGCGGCCCAGGGCGTCGAGGTTGCGCGGCTCGCTGAGGGCGATCTCGACCAGGGTCTTGTCCTGGAAGATGACATAGGGCGGAACGTGCTGTTCGGCGGCGCGGTCGCGGCGCCAGGCGCGCAGCACCTCGAAGCGGGCGCGCACGTCCGTATCCAGCGCCTCGGCGGCCAGGTTGCGGCCGGCGTTGCGGCGCGGGCGTTCGGCCTCGACCACGCGCACCGGCGCCTTGCGCACCCGCACCGGGCGCTCGCCGCGATAGACGGCGCGGACGGCCTCGGGATCGCCCAGCTGGATGATGGGCTTGCCCTCGTTCGGGTCCTCGACCAGTAGGCCCTCGAACAGCAGGTGGTCGATGACGTCGCGCCAGGCGGTCAGCGATAGGTCGGCGCCGATGCCCCAGGTGGACAGGTTCGATTCCCACGGCTGGACGTCCTTGGTCTTGCCCAGCAGGTGGTCGACCACGCGCGTCCGGCCGAAGCGTTCACCCAGACGCTGGACTGCCGCCAGGGCCTTTTGCGCCGGGACCACGGCGTCAAAGGTCGCGGGCGGGTCGCCGCAGATGTCGCAGACGCCGCACGCTTCCGCGTCTGTCTCGCCAAAGTAGCGACGCACGGCCTGAGGCCGACAGACGGCGCCGTCCAGCATGGCGAACAGCTGGCGGACCTTGCGGGTCTGGACCTGCTTGACCTCCTCGGCCATTGGGCGGCCTTCGAGGCGGCGCAGGGACCAGGCGATGTCGGACGGGCCATACAGGGTGATGCCCTCGGCGGGTTCGCCGTCGCGTCCGGCGCGGCCGATCTCCTGCCAGTAGGCCTCCAGCGAACCCGGCGGATCGGCGTGGATGACGAAGCGGACGTCCGGCTTGTCCACCCCCATGCCGAAGGCGATGGTGGCGACCATGACGGCGCCGTCCTCGGCCAGGAAACGCTCCAGCCGCTTGTCGCGCTCGCGGGCGTCGAAACCGGCGTGATAGGCGATGGCGTTGGTCCCGGCGTCGCGCAGGGTTTGCGCCACGCGCTCGCAGCCGTCGCGGCTGCCGCAATAGACCACGCCCGACTTGCCGCGCCGTTCGCGCACCAGATCGACCACGGCGGCGTCGGTGCGGGCGCGCGAGCCGTTGATCTTGCGCTCGGCCGACAGCTGCAGGTTCGGACGGGCGAAGCTGTCGACGAAGACGCGGGCCTCGCCGAGGCGCAGCGAGGCGAGGATGTCGTCGCGGGTGCGGGCGTCGGCGGTGGCGGTCACGGCGATGCGCGGCACGCCGGGGAAGATCTCGGCCAGACGACCCAGCGAGCGATAGTCGGGGCGGAAGTCGTGGCCCCACTGACTGACGCAGTGGGCCTCGTCGATGGCGATCAGGCTGAGGTCGATCTCGGACAGGCGCTCCAGCATGGAGCCTGCGGCAAGGCCTTCGGGCGAGACGTAGAGCAGGTCCAGTTCGCCCGAGCGGGCGGCGCGCCAGATGGCCGAGCGCTCCTCCATCGGTACGCCGGAATCGAGGCGGGCGGCGGCCACGCCCTGCTGCTTCAGGGCCTCGACCTGATCGGTCATCAGGGCGATCAGCGGCGACACCACCAGGCCGACGCCGGGGCGCAGGATGGCCGGAATCTGATAGCAGACGCTCTTGCCGCCGCCGGTCGGCAGGACGGCCATGACGTCGCGCCCGGCCAGAACCTCGGCTACCACATGGGCCTGCAGACCGCGAAAATCGGCGTGGCCCCAGACCCGGCCCAGAACCTCGCGCGCGGCGCTCAGGTCAAGCGGAGCGGGGGATGAGGAACGGCGGGGGTCAGCGAGCATCGGCGGGTTGTGCCTGATCCGTTCCGGGGTGTCACCCGCTCTCCTCCCTGTTGCGCAGCAATGGGGAGGTGGCGCGGACG
The DNA here is from genome assembly GCF_032055285.1 of Brevundimonas sp. GTDB lineage: Bacteria > Pseudomonadota > Alphaproteobacteria > Caulobacterales > Caulobacteraceae > Brevundimonas. The sequence goes on along the minus strand of NZ_DAMBRE010000009.1, from coordinate 53,609 downwards.
CGCAGCGGCCGTGACGGAGGGGGCGTCTCGAGGGTCGAGCACTGTGCCGCCCCCTCCACCACTGCGTGGTCCCCCTCCCCATTCGCTTCGCGAACAGGGAGGAAAGCGTTATAGGCCCGCCCCATGACCACGATCCTCTATGGCCGCCCGCCCGCGGTGTTCGACGTTCCGACCGGCGCGGTGCAGACCTCGCCCCTGATTCCCGGCGCGACCGCGCTGGAAGACCTTGCCCCCGGTTCGGTGGACGAGGCGATGATCTATGCCCCGCCCGGCGTGGTGGAGCGGCGCTATACCTTGGCGATGGCGCTGCGGGCGCTGAAGGTCGGCGGACGCCTCGACGTCATGGCGCACAAGAGCAAGGGCGGCTCGCGTCTGGGCAAGGAGCTGAAGGATTTCGGCCTCGAGTTCGGCGAGACGGCCAAGGCGCACCATCGCCGCTGTGTCGTCACCCGCCCCGAGACCATCGAGGGGCTGGATGCGGCCATCAAGGCGGGCGCCCTGCAACAGGTCGAAGGGCTGGAGGCCTGGTCGCAGCCGGGCGTCTTCGCCTGGGACCGCGTCGATCCGGGCACGGCCCTGCTGGCCGGGGTCATGCCGCCGCTGAAGGGGGCGGGCGCCGATCTGGGCAGCGGCTTCGGGGCCCTGTCCCTGGTGGCGCTGCGCTCGCCGGCGGTGACGAGCCTGCGTCTGGTCGACATTGACCGTCGCGCCGTCGCGGCGGCGAGGAAGAACGTCGAGGACCTGCGCGCGACCTTTGAATGGGCCGATGTGCGCACCCTGCCGACAGCGGGCGAACTGAATTTCATCGTCAGCAATCCGCCCTTCCATGACGGCGGTACGGAAGACCGGCGTCTGGGCCAGAACTTCATCCGTCAGGCGGCGGCCCTGCTGAAGACCGGCGGCGTGCTGTGGCTGGTGGCGAACCGGCATCTTCCCTACGAGGCCGAGCTGAACGCCGCCTTCAAGCGGGTGCGGATGGTCGCCGACCAAGGCGGCTACAAGATCTTCGAGGCTGTGAAGTGAACACGTCCTCAAGCAGCCCGAAGGGCGGTAGGACGCCAACAAGCAGAGTGGACAAGCTGCTCGGCTCCATGGGCTACGGCTCGCGGGCCGAGATGGCGCGGCTGGGCAAGGCGGGGGGCATCGTGCTGGACGGCGCCGACCTGACCGATGTCTCGAAACGCATTCCGGTGACGCCCGACCTGCCGGGCCGGATGGAGATCGACGGCGAGCCGCTGGACCCGGTGGCCGGTCTGGTCATGCTGCTGAACAAGCCGCTGGGCATGACCTGTTCGCGCAAGGAAGACGGGGCGCTGGTCTATGACATCCTGCCGGACCGGTGGAAGCGTCGCGACCCGGCCGTCTCGACCATCGGCCGGCTGGACAAGCAGACCTCGGGCCTGCTGCTGCTGACCGACGACGGCGACCTGCTGCACCGGGTGATCAGCCCCAAGCGTCATGTGGCCAAGGTTTACCGGGCGACGCTGGCGCGACCCCTGACCGGGACCGAGGGGGCGCTGTTCGCCTCGGGCGATCTGGTGCTGGAGGGCGAGGACAAGCCGCTGGCGCCGGCCGTTCTGGAGGTCGTGTCGCCGACCGAGGCCCTGCTGACCGTCACCGAGGGCCGCTATCATCAGGTGCGCCGGATGTTCGCGGCGGCGGGCAACCACGTCGAGGCCCTGCATCGCGAGCGGCTGGGCGGGTTGGTGCTGCCGGATGATCTGGGACCCGGGGAGTGGCGGCTGCTGACGCCGGAAGATGTCGAGCTGATTTTCGTCTGAGCTTGACCTCTCGCTCGGGGGCGCGCACCTCACCTTCATGACCCTCGCCAAGATCTGCGGACTGACGACGCCCGAGACGCTGGAGGCGGCGCTGCACGGCGGCGCGGCCTTTGTCGGGGCGGTGGTGTTCGAGAAGAGCCCGCGCCACATCCCGCCGCTGCACGCCGCCACCCTGTTCGACCGGGCGCGCAAGCGGGCCAAGATCGTCGCCGTTCTGGTCGATCCCGACGACGCCCTGCTGACCGAGGTGGGGCTGATCCTGCGGCCGGACCTGATTCAGCTTCATGGGCACGAGACGCCGCAGCGCGCGGCCGAGGTGCGGCGGCTGACCGGGGCGGGCATCATCAAGGCCCTGCCGATCCGCAGCGAGGCCGACTTTGCGTCCGTGCCGGATTGGGCCGACGTGGCCGACCATCTGCTGTTCGACGCCAAGCCGCCCGAGGGTGCGAACCTGCCGGGCGGGGTAGGGGCCTCGTTCGACTGGTCGCTGATGCAGAACCGGACGCTTCCGGCAAACTGGTTCCTCGCAGGCGGGCTGGATCCGCAAAATGTCACCGAGGCGGTGCGGATTTCGGGGGCGCCGCTGGTCGATGTCTCCTCTGGTGTCGAAAGCGAACCCGGTGTTAAGGACCCTGACCGCATCCGCGCCTTCCTTGAGGCCGTATCCCGGTCCTGATTTCGTCGCCTTCCCGCGAAAGACTGCCGCTCGTGAACGCTATCCTTCCCAATTCCTACGCCTGGCCTGACGCTGAAGGCCGCTTCGGTCCCTATGGCGGCCGCTTCGTGCCTGAAACCTTGATGCCGCTGATTCACGAGCTGAACGCGGCCTATGAGGCGGCCAAGGCCGACCCGAGCTTCCAGGCCGAGCTGGACGGCTTCCTGACCCACTATGTCGGTCGCGAGAGCCCGCTCTATTTCGCCGAGCGACTGACCGATCATTTCGGCGGGGCCAAGATCTGGCTGAAGCGCGAGGACCTGAATCACACGGGCGCGCACAAGATCAACAACTGCATGGGCCAGATCCTGCTGGCGCGGCGCATGGGCAAGACGCGGATCATCGCCGAGACCGGCGCCGGTCAGCACGGCGTGGCCTCGGCCACCGTCTGCGCCCGCTTCGGCCTGCCCTGCACCGTCTATATGGGCGCGGTGGACGTCGAGCGTCAGCAGCCTAACGTCTTCCGCATGAAGCTGCTGGGGGCCGAGGTCGCGGCGGTGACGGCGGGGGCGGCGACGCTGAAGGACGCCATGAACGAGGCGATGCGTGACTGGGTCACCAACGTCGAGGACACCTATTACATCATCGGCACGGCGGCGGGCCCGGCCCCCTATCCGGCCATGGTGCGCGACTTCCAGTCGGTGATCGGCAAGGAGATCAAGCGTCAGTCGCTGGCCCAGATCGGGCGCCTGCCCGACGCCGTGGTCGCCTGCATCGGCGGCGGCTCCAACGCCATCGGCGCCATGCACCCCTTCATCGAGGACGAGGGCGTGCGCCTGATCGGCGTCGAGGCGGCGGGCCATGGTCTGGACACCCCCGAACACGCCGCCAGCCTGAAGGGCGGCCGCCCCGGCGTGCTGCACGGCAACCGCACCTATCTGTTGCAGGACGCCGACGGGCAGATTCTGGAAGGCCACTCCATCTCGGCCGGGCTCGACTATCCGGGCATCGGGCCGGAGCACGCCTGGCTGAATGATCTGGGGCGCGGCGAATACCTGTCGGCCACCGACGACGAGGCGCTGGAAGCCTTCCAGCTGCTGTCGAAACTGGAAGGCATCATCCCGGCCCTGGAGCCCTCCCACGCCCTCGCCCGCATCGGCGAAGTGGCGAAGGAAGTCGGCAAGGGCGGCGACGTCGTCCTGGTTCTGTCGGGCCGGGGCGACAAGGATATTTTCACGGTGGCCAAACACCTGGGCGTGGAGCTTTGAGCATGAAGACCCTTCTGATCGCGGCCCTGGTCGCCGCCGTTTCGCCGACCCTGACGATGGCCAAGACCCAGGCGGCGCCCGCCGCGCCGGCTCCGGTTCAGGCGGCAGCCCCCGGACCGCAAGGCGTGCCCGCGGCCGACACCCCGCTTCTGGGGGTCGCCAAGGCCGCGCCGGACTGCGGCAACCTGCACGGCCTGAACGGTCGCGCCTTCTGCGTCACCGCGCCCCTGGCTGGCGTCGGCGCCCTGGCCGAAACCTATATCGCTCATTTCGAGAGCCAGGGCTGGTTGGCGGCCGGCGGCGACGACAACCGCGTGGTCCTGATCAAGCGCAAGGAAGGCGGCGTCTGCGACGGCCTGCAGATGGTGGCCTTCTATGACACCTCGGGGCCTGCCGCACCGGAAACGCCGGGCTATCTCGGTTTCGCCACCATTCCCGGCAATGTCTGCGCCGGTCAGCAGGCTCCGGCCGCTGGAGTGACACCTCAGTGACGACGGCTCGCATCGACGCCCGCTTCGCCGCGCTGAAGGCCGAGGGCCGGGCCGGCTTTATTCCCTATGTCATGACCGGCGATCCCAGCCGGGCTGAGGCGCTGGAGATCCTGCGCGGCCTGCCCGCCGCCGGGGCCGATCTGATCGAACTGGGTCTGGCCTTTTCCGACCCCATGGCCGAGGGGCCGCCGATCCAGCGCGCCGCCCTGCGTGGTCTGGCGGCGGGGATGACCCTGCGCGGCACGCTGGATCTGGTGGCCGACTTCCGGGGGGGCGACGACGCCACCCCGGTCATCCTGATGGGCTATCTGAACCCGGTCGAGAGCTACGGCTACGACGCCTTCGCGCGCGACGCCGCCGCTGCCGGGGTGGATGGCCTGATCGTGGTCGACTGCCCGCCGGAAGAGGCCGGACCCCTGGCCGCCGCGCTGGACGCGCAGTCGGTGTCGCTGATCCGTCTGGCTACGCCGACCTCGGACGACGACCGGCTGAAGGTCATCGCCCAGGGCACCTCGGGCTTTGTCTACTACGTCTCGGTCGCGGGCGTGACGGGGGTGAAGGAGGCGCAGGCCGCGTCGGTCGCCCCGGCGGTCGAGCGCGTGCGCAAGGCCGCGAACCTGCCAGTCGCTGTCGGCTTCGGCGTCAAGACGCCGGAACGTGCCGCCGAGATCGCCCGCGTGGCCGATGCGGTGGTGGCCGGCTCGGTCTTCGTTGATGAAGTGGCGGCGGCTCTGGCGGCGAACGAACCGGCCGTCCCCCGCGTTCTGGCCAAGGTGAAGGCCCTGGCCGATGCGGTGAAAACCGCCAGAACTAGTGCTTCCGTCGCGGAAACCGTCTAAAGGCGCGCTCATGGTCGACAAGAATCCTGAGAACAAGCCGCGCGGCGGCTGGCTGTCCCGCTTCGCTCCGGGCGTGCGCAAGATCGTCAGCCGGCGCGACACGCCCGACAATCTGTGGGTCAAGGACCCGGACAGCGGCGAGATGCTGTTCCGCACGGACCTGGAGGCGGCCCTGTGGGTCACGCCGTCGGGCCGTCACATGCGGATTAATGCCCCGACGCGCCTGAAGGCCACCTTCGACGACGGCGTGTTCGAGAGCATCGACACTCCGGACGTGCCGGAAGACCCGCTGAAGTTCTCGGACGGCAAGCCCTATCGCGATCGCCTGAACGCGGCGCGCAAGGCCGCGGGCCGCAAGGACACCATGGCGATCGGCTTCGGCAAGATCGACGGCGTGGCCGCGGTCGTCATCGTCCAGGACTTCACCTTCATGGGCGGGTCGCTGGGCATGGCGGCGGGCGAGGCCTTTGTCGCCGCCGCCCGTGAAGCCGTGAAGCGCGGCGTACCCTTCGTCTGCTTCACCGCCGCCGGCGGCGCGCGGATGCAGGAAGGCGCGCTCAGCCTGATGCAGATGGCCCGCACCACCCTCGCCGTGCAGGAAGTGAAGGCGGCGCAGTTGCCTTATATCGTGGTCCTGACCGACCCGACCACGGGGGGCGTGACCGCCTCCTACGCCATGCTGGGCGACGTTCACCTGGCCGAGCCGGGCGCCCTGATCGGCTTCGCCGGTCCGCGCGTGATCGAGACCACCATTCGCGAGAAACTGCCGCCGGGCTTCCAGCGCGCCGAGTATCTGCAGGGCAAGGGCATGGTCGACAAGGTCGTGGCGCGCGGCGATCTGCCGACGACCCTGGGCCAGATCATGTCCATGCTGATGGGCGGCAAGCGCAAGGCGGCCTAAGGGCGTCTATGGACCCGATCTCGGAACGCCTGCGCGCCCGCCATCCCCAGCGCATCGACCTGTCGCTGGACCGGATGCGGGCCCTGTGCGCGGCGCTGGGAAATCCGCAGGATCGTCTGCCGCCGGTGGTCCATGTCGCCGGGACTAACGGCAAGGGTTCGACGGTTTCCCTGATCCGCGCCATCGCCGAGGCGGCGGGCCTGCGGGTTCACGCCTACACCTCGCCGCATCTGGTGCGATTCAACGAGCGCATCCGTCTGGCCGGGACGCTGATCAGCGACGACTATCTCAACGACGTGCTGGATCGTATTGAAGCCGCCATGGCCGAGACCGGGGGCGAGGCCACCGTGTTCGAAAGCACGACCGCCGCCGCCTTCCTGGCCATGAGCGAGACCCCCGCTGACCTGGCCATCATCGAGGTGGGTCTGGGCGGATCGCTGGACGCCACCAACGTCATCGACCGACCGCTGCTCAGCGTCATAACCCCCGTCGATCTGGACCACGCCGAGTTCCTGGGCGACAGGATCGATGGCGTCGCCGCCGAGAAGGCGGGCATCCTCAAGGCCGGGGCGCGCGGCGTCATCGCCCGTCAGTCCGAGGCCGTCATGGCCGTGATCGAGCGGCGCGCGACCGAGGTCCATTCGCCCCTGACCGTCATGGGTGTGGATTTCGACGCCTGGGCCGAGCGGGGCGGGCTGGTCTATCAGGATCAGGAGCGCTTCCTCGACCTGCCGGCCCCGGCGCTCAGCGGCCCGCACCAGTTCGACAACGCCGGCGTGGCCGTGGCCGCCGCTCTGGAACTGGATCTGCCTGAAGCCGCCATCGCCGAGGGGCTGAAGTCCGTGCGCTGGCCCGCGCGAATGCAGCGTCTGACGGCGGGCCCCTATGCCGAGAAGGCGCAAGGCTTCGACGCCGAGCTGTGGCTGGACGGCGGGCATAATCCTCATGCTGGGCGGGCCCTGGCCCGGACCCTGGCCGAGCGTCAGGCGCGGGCGCCGCGCCCCCTGGCTCTGATCGTCGCCATGCTGGCCAACAAGGACGCAGGCGGCTTCTTCGAGGCGCTGAAAGGCATCGAGGCCCAGGTCTTCACCGTGGCCTTCGACGGCGCCGCCGCCGATCCGGCGGCCCTGGCCGCCGTGGCGCAGGGGCGCGGTTTCGGCACCATGCCGACCGGATCAGTGGACGAAGCGATCGATCGCGCCCTGGCTCTGGGCGCCGGCCGCATCGTCATCTGCGGCTCGCTCTATCTGGCGGGCGAGGTGCTGGGCGCCAGCCCCGAGTCCTGGCCCCTTTAGGCGCATGAAAAAGGCGGCGGGCCTTTCGACGCCGCCGCCTGATCTTCATCGTCTGAGCCGTTTTAGTCGGCCTTGACGCCGGCCTCGGCCAGCCATTCGACGATCTTGCCCTTGGGCATGGCGCCGACCTTCATCGAGGCCAGCTGGCCGTCCTTGAACAGCATCAGGGTCGGGATGCCCTTCACGCCCATCTTGGACGGGGTCATGGGGCTGTCGTCGATGTTGACCTTGGCGATCGTCACCTGACCGGCCAGCTCGTCGGCGATCTGCTCCAGCGCCGGGCCGATCTGTTTGCAGGGGCCGCACCACTCGGCCCAGAAGTCCACCAGGACGGGGGTCGAGGATTTCAGGACGTCGGCGTCGAAGCTTTCGTCGGTGACTTTCACGGTCGCCATGAATGGCTCTCCTTTAGGGGTGCTATCGCTCGGCCCGCGGGGCGGGGCCTCGCTGCTTGAGCACCAAATAAGTGGCGCGCTGAGTGCGCTCAGCGTTCCCGGCAGATGTGGGAGCGATTCCCCCACAAATCAACGCGCATTTGAAAGGGCGGCGTCCATCAGGCTCTGCGGCACCGCCATCAGCTTGGGTCCGTCGGTCCAGACCAGGGCCGCCTCGACCGTACGGTCGGGGTAGAGGCGCTTCAGCACCGCCGTGTAGATCGCCATCTGCAGGACATAGGCCGGGTCGGCGTCCTCGACATGGTCCGGGGCCGGACGGTTGGACTTGAAGTCCACCACCAGCACCCGTTCGGGCGTGACCACCAGCCGGTCGATGCGGCCCGAGATGGAGACTCCAGCGGGCAGGTCGGGCGAGGAGCCGGTCAGGGCGACCTCGGCGCGGGAGCCCTCGCCGAAGACGGGCGCGAAGCGGGCGTCGTCCAGAACGGCGAAGGCGGCGCCGATCATCTCGGTGCGCTGGTCGTCCGACAGGTCGCGCTCGCGCGCCAGCATCCGCACGGCGGCGTCGGGGCGGTCGGCGGCGGCGATGTCGGGCAGGCGCTCCAGCAGGCGGTGGATCAGGTCGCCGCGGCGGAAGCGGCCCAGCCCTGCGCCGGGACCTTCGCCGCGCGCCAGCGGGGAAGGGGCGGGGATGCGCTTCTGCTCCTGCATCTGCGACGGCGAGGCGAAGCGGGCGGCGGCGTCGCGGGCGGGGATGTTGCGGGTCCAGTCGGGAGCCGCGGGGCGGGCCTCGGTCGCGGCGGCCACGGGGGGCAGGACGTCCAGATCGACGCCGTAGCGGCGGACATTGTTGTCCAGCGTCCGCACCTCGTCGCCGAGGCGGTCGAAGGTCTCTTCGATGACCGACCACCAGTCGCCGGCTTCTGGAGCCTTCTTGGAGCCTCGGCCCATGACGATGACCCGGTCGCGGGCGCGGGTCAGGGCGACGTAGAGCAGGCGTAGGGACTCGTCGCTGACCCTCGCCTCGCGCGCGTCGCGGGCCGCTTTCGAGGCGGCGCAGTCATCGCCCTTGGCGCCGGGGCACATCAGCCAGGCCTCGCCGTCGCCCATGCCGATGGCGTCCAGCGCGACCGGCATCAGGCTCGGCCCCTGCGCCTTCGCCTTCATGGTGGTGTCGGGCAGGATGACGACGGGCGCCTCCAGCCCCTTGGCGCCGTGGACGGTCATGACGCGAACCTCGCCGCGCGGACCTTCCAGCTCGCGCTTCACCTCGACGTCGGCGGCTTCCAGCAGGGCGAGGCAGGTCTCCAGATCGACCCCGCCGCGGTTCTCGGCGGCCAGAACCTGATTGAGCGTCTCATCGATGGCTTCCTCGGCCTCGCGGCCCAGCCGCGTCAGCACGCGCGCGCGGCCCGAGACCCCGGTGTCGTCCACGCGATTCAGCAGGGTCGAGAAGAAGGCGAAGGGATCGCCGTCGCGCGCGGCGCGGGCGCCCAGGCACAGGTCCAGCGCGCGGCGCCATTCGGGGCGTTCGCCGGCGCGGGTCTTCAGTTCGCGCCACAGGCCCTGACGTTTCTCGCGCCCGGCCAGATCATAGAGCGAGGTCTCGTCCACGTCGCAGAAGGGGCTGCGCAGCACCTCGGCCAGCGACAGGTCGTCACCGGGGAATAGGGCGAAGCGGGCCAGGGCCTTCAGGTCGTCGAAGACGATGTGGCTGGAAAGCTTCAGACGGTCGGCCCCGGCGACGGGCACGCCCGCGCTCTTCAGGGCGCGGATGATCTCTTCAAACGTTGCGTCGCGGCGGCGCACCAGGATGAGGAAGTCGCCATAGCCGCTGGCGCGCGGCTGGCGGGTGTTGCGGTCATAGACCGTGGCCCCGGTCTCGACCTGACGCTTGAGCTCCTGGGCCAGGGCGGCGGCCATGCGCTTGCGGGCGCCGGCGACGCTCTCCTGATCGACCGGGTCGTCCCAGGCGTCGCGTTCGGGCGGGGCCTCGTCCATGAACAGGGGCCACAGGTCGACGCTGCCGCGCTGGCCGAGGCGGGCGGGCAGGTGGCGGGGGATGTCGCCCGCCTCGCCCACCAGGGCGCGGGTGCGTTCGGGATCATGGAAGGCATGATCGACGAAGGCGAGGACGTCCTCGGTCGAGCGATAGGAGGTCTCCAGCGGCACGCCCTCGAAGGCCGAGCCGGAGGCCCGGATCAGGGCGTCATAGATCTGGGCTTCCTGACGCAGGCGTTCGGGGCGGGCACCCTGGAAGGAGTAGATCGACTGCTTCTCGTCGCCGACGGCGAAGACGGTGCGGTCGGTCGCCTCGGTCGAGAAGAACTCGCCGGTCAGGGCGCGCATGATGGCCCATTGCTCGGGCGCCGTGTCCTGGGCCTCGTCGATCAGGACGTGGTCGATACCGCCGTCCAGCTTGTACAGCACCCAGGCGGCGGTCGAGCGTTGGGTCAGCAGGTCGACGGTCTTGGCCACCAGATCGGAGAAGTCCAGCGCCCCGCGCTCGGCCTTGGCCGCTTCGTAGAAGGCGGCGTGAGCCACGGCCAGGGTCAGCAGTTTGACCGTGTCGGCGGCGACCTTGGCGGCGCGCACCACGTCCAGCGTGGCCAGATACTTGTCCTGAAGATCGGTCAGCCAGCCGCCCGCGTCGGGCGGGGCCTGTTTGGTGGCCATCGACTTGCGCGGCGAGCCTGAGCCGGTGAGGAAGACGACGCCGAGGCCGTGAAAGCTCCACTCATGATCCAGCGCGTGGATCAGTTCGGCGGCGCGGTCCTTGTCGGTCTTGCCGCCGGTCGCCATCAGCTCGGCCATGCGGCGGACCTCGCCCCGGTCCAGCCAGCGGATGAAGTCGGCCTCGATGTCGTCGGGCGTCTGTTCGGGATCGGCGCCGGTCAGGGCGTGCGGGCCGGGGGCCGCGCCGTCGCCGACGCGGGCGACATAGTCGGTCAGGTCGGCGCGTCGGGCCTCGATCATGGCCAGCAGGCTCTCGAAGCGGCCCCAGTCCAGCTCGACGGCGAAATGGCTGTAGGCCTGACCGACCGGACCGTCCGGGTCCTTCAGCGCGGCGCGGGCCAGCTCCTCGCGCGCGGCGTGGCTGAGGGCGATGGCGGCTTCGTTCTCCAGCACGGTGAAGCGGGGCGAGACGCCGGCTTCAATGGGGAAGCGGCGCAGCAGCTTTTCGCAGAAGGCGTGGATGGTCTGGATCTTCAGCCCGCCCGGCGTCTCCAGCGCGCGGGCGAACAGGCGGCGCGCCTCGGACAGACGGGCCGGGTTGAGGCCGGCGGGATCGCTGGCGTCCAGTTTGGCCAGTTCGGCGGACAGGGCGGCGTCGTCCATGACCGCCCACCTGCCCAGGGTCTCGAACAGGCGGGCCTGCATCTCGGCGGCGGCGGCCTTGGTGTAGGTGACGCAGAGGATGGCCGAGGCCCCGGCCCCGCCCAACAGCAGACGGGCCACGCGGCTGACCAGGGTGGTGGTCTTGCCCGAGCCGGCGTTGGCGGTGACGAAGACCGACAGGGCCGGGTCGGCGGCGCGGATCTGCGGGTCAGGGCGCATCTGCGGAGTGGCGATGTTCATTCGCTGTCGCCTTCCTCGCCGCCGACCACGTGCCATTCCCAGACGCGGGCCAGATGGTCGTAGTTGCCGCCGTAGTTGCCCATGAACTGGGGCGCGGCCCAGGAGACATAGGGGGTGTCGGGATGGTCGAAGCGGGCGACCCGCTTCTTCAGTCCCTCCAGCGCGGCCTCGCCCAGCGCCGCCGCTTCGGGACCGGAGGCGCGCATCGCGACCTCGCCCGCCTTCTTGCGGCCGACGACGCGGACATAGGTCAGTTCGTCGGCAGGCACGGGTCCGTTTGTGTCCTTAAAGCCGCCGTCAGCGAGGATGGCGGCGGTCAGGGTCAACTGGGGTGCGAAGCCCGCCTTGATCTGCTTGCCCGAGGGGGCACCGCCGGTCTTGAAGTCCATGATGGCGGCACCGCTGGCCCCGACCTCGATGCGGTCGGCGTAGGCCTTCATGGTGAAGGGACCGGCGGGGGCGTCGAAGGTCATGGTGCCCTGCTGCTCGATCAGCAGATTGACGCCGCGCGCCCGGCGCTCGGCCTCAAACCCGGCCAGCCAGCGGGCGCAGTTGCGCGCCAGCGGCGTCTCGCGGGCCATGGCGGCTTCTTCGAAACCGTGGGCGGTCAACTCCTCGATCAGCAGTTCCTCGATCTGGGCTTCGCAGTCGTCGGGCAGGACGTGGGGCCACATCAGGGTCATGCGCTCGATGGCCTTGTGCACGGCGTTGCCGCGCGCCATCGCCTCGGCTGAGGCGCCGGGGCGGTCCATGATGTTCAGGCCCAGCACCCATTGGGCGTAGATGGCGTAGGGGTCGCGCACCCAGCGCTCGATGCGGGTGACATAGAGGCTGCGCGGGCGGCGCTCGACCGGCGGGCGCGGCATGGGGCGCGGCGCGAAACGGGCGGCGCCAGGCGGCGGGGCGTCGAGCGCCCGGGTCCAGTCGGCCAGACCCTCGGGCGCTGCGATGGCGACCGGGGTGGCCGGGGCGTCGGCGCCGCGCGTCAGCATCTCCATGCGCCACAGCCAGCGCGAGCGCACGGCGGGCTGGCCGCCGCGTCGCTCGCAGTGGATCAGGATAGCCTCGTCGGCGCAGGCGGCCTGGACGAAATCCTGCGCCGTCTGGCCCAGACGCCGCTCGGGCGTGGGCAGGCCGAGGGCCTTCCTCATCGGGCGTGACAGGAAGGGATCGACCGGGGCGGGGCGAGGCCAGCCGCCTTCCTCCAGTCCGGCCAGGATCATGCGGTCGGCGCGCGTCAGGCGGGCCTCGATGGCCCCCAGAATCCGCAGACGCGGGTGGGTGGCGCCGCCGGTGCGGACCGTCTCCTCGCCCAGCAGACCGGCCACCAGGGCGGCGAAGTCGGCGCGGGTGACGGCGCCCAGCGAACCGCCGCCGTCGATCAGGGCGGACAGCAGAGAGGCGGCGGCCTCGCCGTCGGGACCGGCCCAGGCGTTCTGACCCGCAAGCGCCTCCATCAGGCTGGTCAGGGCGCGGGCGGCGGCGTCGGGGGCGGCGGTCGGCGAGAAGATCGCGAGGGCCTCTGCGGCGAGCGTCTCCAGCCGCGCGGCCAGGGCGCGGGCGCCGGACAGGCGGGCGGCCTTCCACTCGGGCAGGGGCTGGCCGCCGCGACCGGGCTCGGCGGCCTTCAGCAGACGTTTCTGCACCTCGGCCCAGTCGCGCGGACGCGGGCCGCGCAGGGCGTGTTCCTCCAGCGCCGAGGCGGCGTCGGGCAGGCTGGCGCCGTCGAGCTCGAGCCGGGTCAGCGGGTGCTTGATCAGCCCAAGCAGGGTCTGGGGCTTGAGCGGCGTCTCGATGAAGCGGGCGGCGAGGTCGACCAGAACTCCGGCGCTCATCCGCGACAGGGGGGCGCCGGTCGAGGCATCGGGGATGATGCCCCAGCGCGCCAGCCGCGCTTCGACGCGACGCGACAGGTCCAGGTCTGGGGTGACGAGGGCGCAGGTTTCGCCGGGTCGTTCCAGCGTCTCGCGCATCAGCAGGGCGATGGCGGTCGCGGCCTCTTCCTCGGCGCGGACGGAGAGGGCGGACAGGCCCTTCAGGCCCTCGTTGATGGGGTCGGCGGCCTGGCCGGCCTCGGCGGCGTCGGCGCGCAGGCGGGCGATCTCGGCGCGCCAGTCGTCGGTGGCCTCGGCCGGGCGCAGGGCTTCGTTGATCAGGCGCTGGCGGGCCAGACCGCGCGCCTCGATGCGGGGTTCGACGGCGGGCTTGAACCAGGGGCGGACCTGATCGCGCGAGACCTTGGCGCGCTCCAGAAGGGCCTTCAGCGCGGCTTGGGGGTGCTGGTCGTCGATGCGGTCCCAGACGCCGTCGGCCAGATCGAGATCGAGGCCGGGCAGGACGACCACGCCCTGGGGGCTGCGGGCCACGGCGGCCAGGACGTCGGCGGCGGCGGGGACGGTGCCGGTGGAGCCGGCGGCGATCACCGGCTGCTGCGGCGGGCGCGCGTCCCAGGCCTCGGCTAGACGGCGCAGCAGCGCAGCGCGGCGCCAGGCGGGATCGACCAGACCGAGGGCCTCCAGCCGCTTGGGCCAAGCCTCGACGGCGAGGCCGAGGAAGCGGGCGCTGTCCTGCCAGTGGGCGGCCAGGTCCTGTTCGGCCAAGCCGGCGATACGCGACAGGTCGGGGACTTCCTCCAACTGGCAGGAATCGAGGAAGCCACCCAGAGCATCGGCCATTTCCAGCGCGCGCAGGGGCTTCATCCCCGGCTCGAACTCCTCGGCGATCATCCGCGCCATCTCGAAGCGGCGCGTCAGGGCGGGAATGGCGGGCGGCAGGTCCAGACCCAGTTCGCCAGGGGCGAAGGGCGGCTCGTCCTCCTCCAGATCGCCGAGCGGGCGGACCTGGGGCAGCAGGACGGGGCGGTCGCCGGCCAGCTTGCCGAGCGCCGAGGAGAAGGCGCGGGCGGCGCGGCGGTTGGGCAGCAGTATGGTCGCGTCGGTCAGGGTCTCGGGCGTCTGATCGCCCAGCCAGTCCAGCACCCCCGCCGCGAGGTCTTCGAGGAAGGGCCGCCACGCCGGCACGGCGCGCCAGCGCGGCCCGGTTCCTGCGAACGGATCGAAGCGGCCCCTCGACATGGTCAGCCCTCGTCTTTCAGCCGCGCTTCGGCCGCGTCGCGGGCCTGCGGGTCGCCGACGTGCATCCAGTCGCCGTCCAGCACGCAGCCGAACAGGCGGCCTTCGGCGGCCGAGGCGCGCCACAGAGGGCTGAGCGAGAAGGGACCGTCGGGGCCGGCGTCGGCGTAGCCGGGCCGGGTGATGTGGACGCCCATGTAGGCGTAAGGCGCATGGGGGGCCTCGCCCCGGAAGGTCAGGGTGCCGTCGTCGGACAGGAAGAAGTCACCGCCGCCCTCGAAGCCGATGGCGCCCTCACGTCGGGCCAGCAGCAGGGCGGCGTCCATGCGTTCGGGATCCCACAGGCGGATCAGGTCGCCCAGAGCATCGCCCCGGTCGATCCAGACGCTGTCGATATTGGCCACGAAGACGGGATCGTCGCCGAGCAAGGGACGGGCCTTCTTCAGACCGCCACCGGTTTCCAGCAGTTCGGTGCGTTCGTCAGAAATGGTGATGGCGGGGCGGGTGCGCGTGGACAGATGGCTCTCCAGCCGGTCGGCGAACCAGTGGACGTTGACCACGGCCTCGGTCACTCCCGCCTCGGCCAGCCGGTCGAGAACGTGGTCGATCAGGGCGCGGCCGCCGACCTCCACGAGGGCCTTGGGCCGGTCGTTAGTCAGGGGCCGCATCCGCGTGCCGAGCCCGGCGGCGAGGACCATGGCGGTCTTGGGAGCGGTCATCGACGGAGATCCTCCGGCACGTGGCGGTTCATCCAGCCGGCGACAGCCTCGAGGCCCGGGGCCTTCAGGTTGGCGTTCAGGTGGGCCCACATGCGGGGCATGAAGGCGGCGTACTTGGGCTTGGCGTCGCGGGCGATCAGGCGGGCGAAGACGCCGAGGATGCGCGCCTCGTTCAGCGCCGCCAGACCATTGTAGGCCGCCATGAAGGCCTGGCGGTCGGTCTCGGGCCGCAGGGCGAAATAGTGGTCGAGCGCCAGGGCTTCCAACTCGGGCGAGACGTCGCGACGGGCGTCCTGCAACAGGGAGTGGAGGTCCCATGACGGGTGGGCCTTCACCGCGTCCTGGAAGTCGATCAGGCCGACCGAGGCGGCGCCGGTCTTGCCGTCCAGCCGGATCAGGTTCTCGGCGTGATAGTCGCGGTGGGCCATGACGGATGCGCCCGCCTCCCCCGCCGCCGTGATCGGGGCCCAGACGGCGCGCCATTCGGCGACGGCGTCATCGCTGAAGGCCAGCGACGGGATCAGTTTAGGCAGCCATTCGACGAACAGGTCGGCCCCGCCCTGCAGCGCCGTCTGGTCGTAGGTCAGCAGGGGCCAGTCGCCCGCCGTTCCCGTCAGGACCTCGGGCGTCGGGGCGATGTGCAGGACGGCAAGGACCTCGACAGCGGCGCGATATAGGGGGGCTTCCTCGGCGCCTTCAGCGATCACGTTGGCGAACAGGGCGTCGCCGAAGTCCTCGATCACGGCCAGCCCCTTGGGGGCGTCGACGGCGACGATCTCGGGCGCCGACAGGCCCAGCGACTTCAGGTGGGCGGCGACGGCGGCGAAGGCCTCGATGCGGCCGGCGGACAGGCGAGCGACGGCGTTCCAGCCGTGGGCGTGCCGCTGCTCCGGCGTCCACGACGGATCGCAGGGCTGGCTCTCAGCGGCGGGGGCTTGATCCATCAGCATCAGCGAAGCGCCGGTCGGTGTGGTCAGGCGCTCGTAGCGGCGCGTCGAGGCGTCGCCGGGCAGGGGCGCGCGGGCGGCCTCGGCCAGACCGGCCGAGCGCAGAAAATCGAGACGGAGGGCTTCGCGGTCAGACATGAACTTCCTTCAGTTTCGCTTCCCACGCCCCTGCGCCAATAACGGTCGCACGGCGGCCCTCGCCGTCTTCGGCGATGGTGATGACCAATCGGTCGGGGCCGAGCATATGGCCGGGGTCCTCTCCCAACCGTTCGGGCCATTCGATCAGGGCGCAACCCTCGTCCAGGGCCTCGTCCAGTCCAATCTCGAAGGCCTCTTCGGGACGGCTGAGGCGATAGAGGTCGAAATGGGCGATGGGCGGGTCGCTTTCGTAGAACTGCACCAGGGTGAAGGTGGGGCTGGGCACGTCCTCGTCGGGCGAGGTCAGGGCGCGGATCAGGCCGCGCGCCAGGGTCGACTTGCCCATGCCGAGCGGGCCGTAGAGCAGGACGGATTCGCCGGGTTCCAGCAGGGGGGCGATGGCCTGACCCAGACGGGTGGTGGCGTCGGCGTCGGAAAGTACGAAGGTCGTCATGCGAACACCGCGTCGGGATCGGCGGCCAGGGTGCGCTCGACGAAGCTCTTCAGCGCCTCGGTGGCGCGGGCGGCGTCCACGTCCAGTCGCGCGGAGGGAATGGGCAGGCCGACGCTGAGGTCGAACTCCCGCCCCTGTTTGTTCAGCAGTTCGTGGAAAAGGGTGATGTCGCGCAGTTCCTGCGAGAAGCGGTCGAACAGGTGGAACAGGCGGCTGGTCGGCCCAGCGACGTGGATGGGGACCACGGGGGCTTCGTATTTGCGCGCCAGAGACGCTGCCGTCGTGGCCCATTCGGGATCGGTCAGGCGGCCGTGCTCGTCGACCCTGGCCAGCCGTCCAGCGGGGAACATGACGACGCAGCGCTCGGCCTCGAAGGCGTCCTTGGCGGACTGCAGCGTGGCGCGGGTCTTCTCACGGGTGCGCTTGGCCGTGACCCACTCGACCGGGACCACGGTTTCCGCCAGGCGCGGCGAGACGCGCAACGCATCGGCGTTGGCGAAATAGATCAGGTCGTCGCGCACGGTCCTCAGGGCGTCGTGCACGGCCAGGCCGTCGGCGATGCCGGTCGGGTGGTTGCAGATGACCAGGCAGCGCCCCGTCGCGGGCAGGCGGTTCAGGTTCTGCGTCTCGACCGTCAGCTTCAGCAGGTCGGAGACGTAATCGAGCGCCTGTCGTCCGCCCATAGGGCCGATGGCGTCGGCCATGCGCCGGGCCTTGGCGTAGTCCAGCAGACCGTAGAGGGCCGGGCGCACGACCGGCCAGGCGGGGGAGCGCGTCAGGCGCGGCGCGCGCTCGGCGATCAGCACGTCGACGATATGGGGCGAGGCGGGACTCATGACCCTGCTTGTCGCCGCTCCGGGCGATGGCGGCAAGCGGTCGTGACCATCGCCGCGAACCGGATCGCGGGTTTGACGTCGTCGCCGCCGGTGCTACGCCTGCCGCCAAGAATTTCGCGAAGCCGAGAGGATCATCGCTCATGCGTCATCTGCCCCATCTCCTGAGCGGCCTCAGCGCCGTCGCCCTGCTGACGGCCTCGGCCCTGCCGGCCCTGGCCGAGGCGCCCGTGCCCGCCGCCGCGACCGCCCCGGCTGCGTCGAACGCCTTCACCTATCAGGACATGATCTCGGCCAACCGACTGGGCGATCCCCAGGTGTCGCCGGACGGCGAGTGGGTGGTCTATGCCCTGACGCAGACCGATGTTGCGGCCAACCGCCGCTCCAGCGCCCTCTACATCCTGAGCCTGAAGGGCGCGGGCGAGGCGCAGAAGCTGGCCATTTCCGAAAGCGGCGCCAACACGGCCCGCTGGGGCGCCGACGGCAAGCTCTATTTCCTGTCGGGCCGTTCGGGTTCGAGCCAGGTCTGGGTCTCGGCCGACAGGGGCGCGACGGCGACCCAGGTCACCAGCCTGCCGACCGACGTCAACGCCTATCGCGTCAACGCCGCCGGCGACGCCGTGGCCATGTCCCTGGCCGTCTATCCCGAAGCCGCAGACCTGAACGCCTCGGTCGAGCGCGCCAAGGCCGCCGCAGAGGTCAAGTCGACGGGCCAGGTCTATGATCGCATGTTCGTGCGCCACTGGGATACGTGGAGCGACCACACCCAGAACCACCTCTTCGTCCAGACCATCGGCGCGGACGGCAAGGCGGGCGGCGATCCGGTCTGGGTGACCAAGGGCTTTGACGGCGACACCCCCTCCAAACCCTTCGGCGACGAGAGCGAGTTCGTCTTCGCCCCCGACGGCCGTTCGCTGGTCTTCTCGGCGCGCGAAGCGGGCAAGAGCGAGCCGTGGAGCACGGACTTCGACCTCTACAGCGTCGCCGTCTCGGCGCCGGGGCAGCTGACCAACCTGACCGAGGCCAACCCGGCCTGGGACACCGGCCCGGTCTTCTCGCCGGACGGCCAGACCCTGGCCTATCGCGCCATGGCCCGTCCGGGCTTCGAGGCGGACAAGTATTCGATCTTCCTGCGGGACGTGGCCACCGGCCAGACGCGCCAGATCGCGGCCAACTGGGACCGCTCGGCCGACGGCCTGCAGTGGTCGGCGGACGGCAAGACCCTTTACACCACGGCCGGCGACGTCGGTCAGACTCGCCTGTTCGCCATCGACACGCGCAATGGCTCGGTCATGCCGCTGACGGGCGAAGGCCATGTCGGCGCCTTCCAACAGACGCCCTCGGGCTTCGTTATGGCGGTCGACACCCTGACCTCGCCCGCCGACCTCTATTTCAAGACCTGGCGCGGTCGCGAGATGCCGCGTCGCCTGACCAATGTGAACCCTCAGCTGGCGAACAAGGCCTTTGGTCAGTTCGAACAGTTCAGCTTCCCCGGCTGGAACGACGAGACGGTGTATGGCTTCGTCATCAAGCCGGCCAACTATGTCGAGGGTCAGAAATACCCGGTCGCCTTCCTGATCCACGGCGGTCCGCAGGGCTCGTTCGGCAATAGCTGGTCCTATCGCTGGAACCCCGAGACCTATGCCGGCGCGGGCTATGCGGTGGTGATGATCGATTTCCACGGCTCGACCGGCTACGGTCAGGAATTCACCGACGCCATCAGCCAGCACTGGGGCGACCGCCCGCTGGAGGACCTGCAAAAGGGCTGGGCCGCGGCTCAGGCCAAGTACAGCTTCCTTGACGGCAATAACGCCTGTGCGCTCGGCGCCTCCTACGGCGGCTATATGATCAACTGGATCGCCGGCAACTGGTCGGATGCCTTCAAGTGCCTGGTCAACCATGACGGCGTCTTCGACACCTTCGGCATGGGCTACTCCACCGAGGAACTGTGGTTCACCGAGTGGGAATACGGCGGCACGCCGTGGGAAAACCCTGAGGGCTATCAGAAGTTCAACCCGGCCAACCACGTCCAGAACTGGAAGACGCCGATGCTGGTGGTCCAGGGCGACCTCGACTACCGCATCCCGACGGCCCAGGGCCTGTCGACCTTCACCGCCCTGCAACGGCGCGGCATCGACAGCCGCCTGGTCTTCTTCCCCAACGAGAACCACTGGGTGCTGAAGCCGGCCAACAGCCTGCAATGGCACAACGAGGTGTTCGGCTGGCTGGACAAGTATCTGGCCAAGTAGGCCGATCATCCGACCATGAAGAAGGGCGCGGCCAGCGATGGCCGCGCCCTTTGTCGTTCTGGAAGATGCCCTTAGTGGGCGGCGTAGGCCTGGGTCAGTTGGACGTAACGGCTGTGCTCGCGCTCCGTCATGCAGCGCGGCGTGGTCCAGGTCTGGCCGGCGGTCTTGGCCGCGGCGGCTTCGCGCGCAGTCAGGAAGACCGGCTCGGCGCCGTACTGACGGGTGAAGGCGCTGCGCGTCGCGGCGTCGCTCTCGCAGATCAGCACCACGCGTTGCGGCTGCACGGTCGAGACGCGCGTCGGCTGCGGCCTTTGGTCCTGCGGACTCTGCTCGGGGCTCTGAGCCAGAACGGGCGCGGCTCCAGCGAGCAGCAGGGTCGAGACGGCGACGGCGATCAGGCGCATGCGGTATCCTCCCTTGGCCGGAATTCGCTCCGGACTCAGAGCGAATTATGCGCTCAATTTTTTCAATGTAAATATTTTACGACAAATTGGTGAGTGAAGTGTGACGAACAGGGCGTTCCCACGCCTCCAGCCGGGCGGAATTGTATTGCAAGTCGCTCGCAATTGCATTTAAGCGCGGGGCCTTCTTCTGGAGTCTCCCCCTCATGCCCTTCGCCTCGCCCGTCTTGTCGCTGCGCCGATCGTCCGGCCTTGTCGCTGTTTCGGCCCTGCTGGCCGGGACCGCATTCGCCTCGACCGCCGCCGCCCAGACGACGCGACAGGAGCCCGAGGTCAGCACTGTGGCGGAGGTGGTCGTGACGGCGGCGCGCACGATCCTGCCGCCCAGCGCCCTGCCGATGACGGTGGACGTGATTGATCGCAAGACCCTGTCGGAACAGGTGGCCATCAGCGGCTCGGTGATTGACGCGGTCGCGACCCTGTCGCCGTCCTTCTCGCCGACGCGGCAGAAGCTGACCGGCTCGGGCGAGAGCCTGCGCGGCCGCTCGCCGCTGTTCGCCATCAACGGCATCCCGCAGTCGACCCCGATCCGGGACGGCTCGCGCGACGGCTATACGATCGACCCCTTCTTCGTGGACCGGGTCGAACTGATCTACGGCTCCAACGCCCTGCAGGGCATCGGCGCCACCGGCGGCGTGGTCAATCAGGTGACGGTCGGCGCGCCGACCGAGGACGGCCTGACCGGGCGGATGCTGGCCCAGCTATCCAGCTCGGGCGGGCCGGAAGGCGACGGGATCGGGGCCAAGCTGGGCGGTCTGGCCGCCTATCGCCAGGGCGACTTCGACGGGGTCTTCGGCGTGGCCTATGACCAGCGCGGAGCCTTCTATGACGCCAACGGCCGCCGCGTCGGCGTCGACAACACCCAGGGCGAGGTGCAGGATTCCAAGGCCCTGTCCTTCTTCGGCCGCTTCGGCTGGGATCTGACGGACACGGTGCGCCTGGACCTGCTGGCCAATCGTTTCGAGCTGAAGGGCGACGGGGACTATGTCCGTGTCCCTGGCGATCGCACCATCGGCCGTCCGGCCAGCAGCGAGCGCGGCCAGATCGAGGGCGAGCCCGCCGGAAACAGGGTCGAGACGGTTTCGGCCTCGCTGACCGACAGTGATCTGTGGGGCGGCGACTTCAGCGCCCAGGTCTTCTTCAACCGCACGCGCGACACCTTCGGCGGCGACCGTTCCGCCACCATGCAGGACGCCAGCATCGCCCCGATCGGGACCCTGTTCGACCAGTCGTCGAACCGCTCGCGCAAGCTGGGCGCGCGCGCCAGCTATGAGCGCGCCGTGCCCGGCGTGCCGGGCCTGACCGCCACCCTCGGCCTGGACACTCTGAAGGACCGCACCGAACAGCTTCTGATCGCCACCAACCGCGCCTGGGTGCCGCCGACCGAGTTCCAGAGCGTCGCCCCCTTCGTTCAGGCCAACATGCGTCTGTTCGACGGCAAGGTTCGTCTGGCCGGCGGGGTGCGTCAGGAAAACGTTGAACTGTCGGTCGACGACTTCACCACCCTGGCCTCCTACGGCTCGCGCCGGGTGACGGGTGGCAAGCCCAAGTTCGAGGCGACCCTGGTCAACGGCGGCGTGGTCTATGAGCCGATGGACGGCGTGCGCGCCTACGCCAGCTACGCCGAAGGCTACACCGTGCCGGACGTCGGCCGTATCCTGCGCTCGATCAATGTGGACGGCGTCCAGGTCGACAGCTTCCTCGACATCAGCCCGGTGGTCTCGGACAATCAGGAGATCGGCCTGGAGGTGAAGCGCGGACCGTTCGAGGCCGGAGCGACCTATTTCTGGTCCTCGTCGGACCTGGGGCAGTTCCTCGTTCGCAACCCTGACGGCGTCTATGACGTCCAGCGTCAGGCGGTCGAGATCGAGGGGCTGGAGCTGAACCTGCGCGCCCGCACCCCGATCGAGGGGCTGACGGTCTCGACCGGCTATGCGCGCCTGCGCGGCCAGACCGACACCAATGACGACGGGCGGGTGGACCAGGATCTGGACGGGGCCAACATTTCGCCGGACCGGATCAATGCGGCGGCCGTCTACGCCAACGGCCCGCTGTCGGCGCGTCTGCAGGTCCAGGCCTATCTGGCGCGGGATTTCGAAGGCGGCGACGTGCGCAACAACTTCGAAGGCTACACCGTGGCCGACGCCTATCTGCGCTACGACTTCTCGTTCGGGGGCGTGTCGCTGGCGGTGCAGAACCTCTTCAACGAGGACTATGTGACCTATAGCTCCGACACCAGCAATCCGGCCGACAACCTGCGCTACTTCGCCGGTCGGGGCCGTTCCTTCACCCTCGGGTGGGACCGTCGCTTCTGATGCGTCTGGTTCGACTGGCGCATCGCTGGACCGGGGGGCTGATCGGCCTGCTGCTGTTCGTCCTGGGGCTGACCGGAACCGTTCTGGTGTTCAAGGACGACTGGCTGCGCGCCGTCGTGCCCCACGCGACCGAGGCGCGGGTTTCGGACCCCCGGCTGATCGGGGCCGCGCTGGACCAGGCCTTTTCGGCGTCCGACCGGCCACGTTCCGTCATCCTTGCGGACGACCGTCTGGGCATTCATCGCCTGAACTATGAGGACAAGGCGCGCGGGGCCTATGCGACCCAGTCGGGCCAGATCGTGGCGCGCTGGGACAGCCTGTGGGCGCGGCCCGAACTGTGGCTGTTCGACCTGCACCACTATCTGCTGATCGGCGATGTCGGAAAGACCATCGCCGGGATCGCGGGCCTGGCCGGTCTGGGCTTTGTCATCACCGGGGTGATCCTGTGGTGGCCGACGCGCCGGACCTTCGTCTTCGCGGTCCTGCCGAAGACCTGGAAGCGGGCCGGGATCGTCAAGCACCACCGCGACCTGGGGGTGTGGAGCGCGCCGGTGCTGGCGGTGGTCCTGACGACGGGCGCCATCCTGGCCCTGCCGCTCTACGAGGGCCTGGCCGTGGCCCTGTCGCCGGGCAAGGACCTGAAGGCGATCATGGCCGCGCCCAAGCATGAGGGCGGCGCCCTGTCGCCCGACCTGGACTGGTCCGCCATGATGAGCGAGGCGCAAGGCCGCTTCCCCGACGCCGCGCCGCGCATCATCTCCCTGCCGACCAAGCCCGGCGGCCTTATCAGCCTGCGGATGCAGCGGGCGGCGGAATGGCTTCCCAACGGCCGGACCCAGGTCTGGTTCGACCCGGCGGACGGCCGCATCGTGGGCGCGCGCGACGCCCTGACCCTGCCTCTGGGACTACGGGTGGCCAACGCCCAGTATCCGATCCATGCGGCCAAGGTCGGCGGCCTGACCTATCGCCTGGTGGTCGCCGCCTCGGGCGTGGCCCTGACTCTGCTGGGCTCATTGGCCGTCTTCACCTTCTGGGGCAATCCGAGTGGATTGCCGAAACGGCGACGGCCGGCGGCGCGCAAGACCTGAAGACGAAGCGGGGCGGTTGAGCGGTGCGCGGTCTGTGGCGATAAGAGGCTTCCTCAGTCGTCGGAGCGCCATGACCCGTCGCGGTCTTTTCCTCTCCCTGCTCGGCGGTCTCATGGCCGCGCCGCTCGACAGCGCATGGGCGGCTGCGCGCGTCGGCTCGAGGCTGGGCTATGGCCCCGATCCGCGTCAGACGGTCGAGATATACGCTCTTCAGGGCGCGACCGGGCGGCCGTTGCTGATGCTGTTCGATGACGGGCGCGGCGAGGGGCGTCGGACCGCGCGGCGGCTGGCGCGACGCGGCTTCGTCGCCGCCCTGGCGGACATGCGGACGATGCGCGGTTCGGAGGCTCTGGTGATCGCGGACGCCGCCTTGGCGACCGCCTGGGTCGCGGAACGGGCGGCGGGGTTCGGCGGCGACCCGGCGCGGTTGGGCGTGCTGGGCCTGGGAGCGAGCGCCAACGCCGCCCTGATGCTCGCCCTGGATCGGCGCTATATGGCTGCGCAGGGGCGTCCCGATCTGATCCGGGCGGCGGGCGCGCTGGAGCGGTCGCCGACGACGAAGCGCGACCTGACCGCCACGCAGCCCGAGGCCTATGTCCGGGCCGACGCCGCGCCGCTCTGGCTGGGCGGCCGGGATCAGGCCGCGACCACGTTGGCGTCCCGGATTGAGGCCGTCGGTCGAGTCCAGAGCCTGGTCGAGTCCCGCGAGGCGAGACTGACACGGGCCGCGATAGCCTTCTTCAGTCGCGAACTGGTCTAGTCGGCGGTCTCGACGCGCGTTTTCAGATTGGCCAGTTGCGCCGACAGGACGCCGTCGACTGGCGTGGCCCAGTTCTCCAGACCGCCGGGCGTATATCCGCCCACGATGTATGACCAGGTCAGGACGCTGCCCCTACCTTCAGCCTTGAGGTCGAAGGTCAGACCGCCGCTTGCGCCCTGGCCCTGAAGCGGACCCAAGCCGCCGCGCAGGACCAGTTTCGATCCCGGTTCGACCAGGGCCGTCTCCAGATGGCGCGAGACGCGGCCGTCGACCGCCGTTTCGCACCAGCAGCCGCCGGGAGCGAGGTCGAGCGACAGGGTCGAGTTCCTGAACCAGCGGTGGTCGCGGCTCCACCAGTCGTCAGGGGCTGTCAGGACGGCCCAGACCCGTGCGGGCGGGGCCTCGATAGCGACCGCGCCTCCGACTTGGAACCCGCCGGGCGTCGCCGATTTGACCTCGGCCAAGGCGGGCGTGGCGGCTAGGGCCGACAGGGTGGCGGCGGCGCAGATCAGGCGTCTCATCATGGGCGTGTCCTCCTGACGACAGCGGAACGCCAACCGCCGCTTCCGGTCAACAGTCGTGTCCTTGTGTTTCCCCCGTCTCGCCATGGTCACGGTTTTCCGCTAGAGGAAGTCATGACAGACAAGATGACCCCCCAGGCGGCGCTGGACCGCCTCGAAACCCTCTACAATCAATCCGTCGCCAATCTGCGCAATGCAGTGAAGCGCTTCCTCGAGACCGACGAGCGCGCCGATCCCGAAGCCCGGGCCGCGGGCCTGTTCGCCTATCCGCGGCTGACCGTCAGCTGGTTCGGCGACCGCCCTCACGATCTGGAAATGCGGGCCTTCGCCCGCCTGTCGCGGCCCGGCGTCTATACGACCACCGTCACCCGCCCTGACCTCTACCGCGACTACCTGCTGGAGCAGCTGACCCTGCTGACGACCGAGTTCGGCGTCACCATCACGGTCGAGCCGTCGGATCAGGAAATCCCCTTCCCCTATGTGCTGGACGGCTCGGGCGTGGCGCTGGACAGCACCATGACGGCGGCCATCGCCCGCTGGTTCCCGACCACGGACCTGGCCCATATCGGCGACGAGATCTCGGACGGCCTGTTCGCGCCGGGCGAGGACTTCCCCCTGGCCCAGTTCGACGGCCTGCGCACCGACTTCTCTCTGGCCCGCCTGCGTCACTACACCGGCACCCCGGTCGAGGACGTGCAGTCCTATGTCCTGTTCACCAACTATCACCGCTACGTCGATGAGTTCGTGCGCTGGGCCTGCGCCCAGCTGGCCGATCCGACCAGCGTCTATCAGACCCTGTCGTGCGCCGGCGGCGTGGTCATCGACCGCGAGACCCCCGACCCGGAACGCGCCATCATGGACGCGGCCTGGCGCCGCCACCAGATGCCCGCCTACCACCTGACGCGGGCCGACGGTCAGGGTATCACCCTGGTCAACATCGGGGTCGGACCGTCGAACGCCAAGACCATCTGCGACCACCTGGCCGTCACGCGGCCGCACGCCTGGATGATGATCGGTCACTGCGGCGGTCTGCGCGCCAGCCAGACCATCGGCGATTATGTCCTGGCCCACGCCTATCTGCGCGACGACCATGTGCTGGACGCAGTCCTGCCCGCCGACATCCCTGTGCCGAACATCGCCGAGGTGCAGCGCGCCCTCTATGATGCGACCAAGCTGGTCTCGGGCGCACCGGGCGAAGAGGTCAAGAAACGCCTGCGCACCGGCACCGTCGTCACCACCGACGACCGCAACTGGGAGTTGCGCTATTCCAAGTCGGCCCTGCGCTTCAACCAGAGCCGCGCCGTCGCTATCGACATGGAATCGGCCACCATCGCCGCCCAGGGTTATCGCTTCCGCGTGCCCTACGGGACCCTGCTTTGCGTTTCGGACAAGCCGCTGCACGGCGAGATCAAGCTGCCGGGTCAGGCCAACCGCTTCTATGAAGGCTCGATCTCGGAGCACCTGCAGATCGGCATCCAGGCCGTGGATCTGCTGCGGGCCGAGGGCGCCAGGCTGCACTCGCGCAAGCTGCGCGCCTTCGACGAGCCGCCTTTCCGGTAAGAAGAAGGGCGCTAACGCGCGCGACGCGGTCGCGCGCTGCTTGAGCGCATTTCAGGACTAGATGAAAAGGGCGTCCGGGCATCCTCGGGCGCCCTTTTCCGTTGGGCGTCAGCCCTTTCGGAACAGGTAGTGGGCGAAGCCGATATAGGGCGCGCCGAAGTCGAACATCATCTTGATTCGCGCGGCGGTCGCGGCGACCGTTGGCGCGTCGGGGTGGTCGGGGCAGGTGTCCAGCCAGTCGGCGATCGCCGTCTCCATGCCGGTGCGATAGGCGGCCCATTCGGCCTCGCCGCTGATTTCAGCGGAGACGACCTCCAGCCCCGCCTCGCGGGCGGCGGCCTGCCAGGCGTCGTGGCTGACGTAGTAGCCGCCGGTCTCGACCAGTTGGCGCAGGGGCGCAGGCGGTTCGTCCTTCCAGAACAGGTCGCCCCAGAGAAGCGAGCCGCCCGGCGTCAGGTGCCGGCTCAGGGCGGCGAAGACGGCGGCAGGCTCGCGCACGCCCTTGCCCGCCGGTTCGGTCGAGCCGATGGCGACGATCAGATCGAACGGGGGCAGGGCGGCCAGCGCCGCCGCCGAGGTCTCGCGTCGCACGGCGATCCCCTCTGACAGGCCCGCCGCCTGGATCCTCGCCTCTGCGCCCTCGGCCATGACCGGGTCCAGTTCGACCGCCGTGACCTGCGCGTCGAAGGCTCGCGCCAGATGGATCGACACCTCGCCATAGGCGCAACCGATGTCCATGACCGCCGCGCCGGGGGGCAGGCCCGCCTTTCGCACGGTCGCCTCCAGTCGATCGATCGACAGGGCGTTGCAGATGGTCAGGGGCTGATAGGCGATGTGATGAAAGGCGACGCGCATGGCCAAGGCCTAGAATGTGTCGCGCGCTTCGTCCTAGAAAAAGAACTTTACAACATAAAGCTCTTGTCGCAGTATCCACTTAACAGGCAGGGAGAAGCGCCATGACCCGCGACCAAGTGCAGTCCGTCCACGACGACATCGCCTATATGAAGGCCCTGGCCCAGGAAGGGCGTCAGACGCCGCTTCTGGGGGGGCGAATTCTCATTTCGGCCGGTCTGATCTTCGGCCTGGCCTCGGTCGTGGCCTATGGCATCGACAGCGGCATTCTCGCCGTACCGCCCGTCGCCTACGCCGTCCTGTGGGGCGGGGCCATGCTGGTCTTCTTTGGCGTTCTGATCGTCCAGATCCGGCGTTGCGACCGCAAGCCTGGTGCGCAGTCGGCGGCCAATCGCGCCTCGGGCGCCGGCTGGATGGGCGTTGGCCTGGGCGTCTTCGTCATGTCGTTGTCTATGGCCGTCATCGGCTGGAAGACCCAGAGCGCGGTCCCCTCGCTGATCTTCCCATCGCTCATCTTCGCCCTCTACGGCTCGGGCTGGGCGGTGTCGGCGACCATGAGCGACCAGAAATGGCAGTGGAAGCTGGCCATTGGCTGCTGGATCGCGGCGCCCCTGATCGCCTTCCTGACGGGCAGCCCGCTGATGTGGCTGGGCTACGCGGCCGGCCTCTTCCTCTTTGCGCTTCTGCCCGGCGTCCTGCTGGTGCGTCAGGAACCCTCGGAGGTGATCTGATGGCGACAGATACGGTTGACGCCTTCGACATCGGCCGCATTGACGAGGTCATCCACGGACGGGTGCGTCTGGGGATCATGGCCTATCTGTCGGGCGTCGGGACGGCGGATTTCAACGAGTTGAAGGCCCGGTTGCAGACCACGGACGGCAATCTGTCGGTCCACCTGCGCAAACTGGAAGAGGCGGGCTTCGTCGAGGTGGCCAAGACCTTTCAGGGCCGCAAGCCCCTGACACGCGCGACCATGACCGATGCCGGGCGCGACGCCTTCGTCGCCTATCTGGACGCCATGTCCGGTCTGGTCGGCGCCCGTTAGCCTTGGCGCGTGAATAGTCCTAGGAAGGCGGTCATGAACGACCGCCTTTCGCCGTTTCAGGCCATCGACAACTTCCGTGACTATGGCGACTACGCCGTCGGCGGGGCCGGCGCGCGGATCGCGCGCGGGCGTCTGTATCGTTCGGCCCATCAGGCCAAGGCGACCGAGGCCGATCTGGCGCAGCTGGCGGCGCTGAACCTCGCCATCGTGGTCGATCTGCGCCGTCCCAGCGAGCGCCGCGACCAGCCCTCGCGGCGACCTGTCGGCTGGGCCGGTCAGGTGATCGAGAGCGACCATGACGACGGCGGCGAGGCCCCGCACATCACCTTCCTGAAGACCGCCGATCTGACCGAGGATTCCGGTCGCGCCTTCATGACGGGGACCTATCGCCGCCTGCCGTTCGAGACCGCACACATCGATCTGTTCAGCCGCTATTTCCGAGCTCTGGCTGAAAGCGACGGCCCGGTCCTGATCCACTGTGCAGCGGGCAAGGACCGCACCGGCCTGCTGGCCGCCCTGACCCACAGTTTGCTGGGCGTGTCGCGCGATGACCTGATCGCCGACTACCTGCTGACCAATGTGGCCGTCGATCTGGAGGGGCGGGCCGAGGGGATTGCGAAGAAGCTGACCGAGATGACGGGGCGTCACGCTTCGCACGGCGCGGTGGTCGCCTTCCTCGGCGTCGAGGCGGACTATCTGGACGGCGCCTTCGCCGAGATCGCGGCGCGCCATGGCGGCGTCGACGGCTATCTAACGCAGGCCCTGGGCGTCGACGCCGCCATGGCCGAGCGCATCCGGGCGCGACTGACGGCATGAGCTTGCCGGTCGTCCATATCACGCAGCTGGATTGGGTCGAGCCGCTGGCCGTCGCCGCCGGGCTGAACCGTCGCGAAGGGGCGCTGGCCCTGCTGGCCGGCGCGGGTGATCCCAGGGCCCACGGTGGGCGCTGGTCCTTTGTCGCCTGCGAGCCGGATCGGCTCTTCGTGGGCGCTGTCGAGGCGGGCGCCCCCTTCGCCGCCCTGCGCGACCCGGATTTTGCGGGCGGCGGGGTCGTCGGCTTGATGAGCTATGACGCCGGGGCGCGTCCGGCGACGGGATCGCGCACCGAGGTCTGGCCGGACCTGATGCTGGCCCGCTATCCGGCCCTTCTGGCCTTTGATCATGCGGAGTCTGCGGTCTTCGCCGTGGGTCGAGGCGCGGATGCGGCTGAAGCTGAAGCGGAGAGGCAAGTCCGCCGGGCGGCGGCCTGGCTGACCGAGGCGGTTGCGCCTTCCGCGCCGTCGGCGCCGGCAACTGAGTTCACGGAGGAAGCTCCATCCGAAGCCTATGAGGCCGCGGTGGCTGATGTCGTGACGCGGATCGCGGGGGGCGAGCTGTTCCAGGCCAACATCGCTCGCGCCTGGAGCGGGGTGCTGAAGCCAGGGCGCGATCCGTTCGAGGTCTTCGCGCGCCTGGCGACGGAACGCGGCGCCGCCTATGGGGCCTTCTGGCGGCTGGACGAACGGGCGCTGGTGTCCAATTCGCCGGAGCTGTTCCTGACCTTTGATCCTGCTTCAGGTCGGATCGAGACCCGACCGATCAAGGGCACGCGGCCACGCCACGCCGATCCTGCACGCGACGCCGACCTGGCCGCTGAACTGGTCGCCAGCGCCAAGGACCGGGCCGAGAACCTGATGATCGTTGATCTGATGCGCAACGACCTGGCGCGGGCGGCGACGCCCGGCACGGTCCGGGTCGAGCGTCTGTTCGAGGTCGAGAGCCACCCGACCGTGCATCATCTGGTCTCGACGGTGACGGCGACCGCTTGGCCCGGCGTCGGCGCTGCCGAGGTGCTGGAGGCGACCTTCCCGCCCGGCTCGATCACCGGAGCGCCCAAGCATCAGGCCATGAAGGTGATCGCCGGGCATGAGGCGCCGCGCGGTGCTTGGTGCGGCTCCCTGTTCGGGGTGGGCTTGGCGGGCGACGACGCCCTGACGGCTTCGGTGCTGATCCGCACGGCGTCGTTCGAGCGCGACAAGGCAGGCTGGCGCTGGCGGACTCTGGCCGGGGCCGGCATTGTCGCCGACAGCAACCCGCATGCGGAGTGCGAGGAGACCGCGGCCAAGATAAGGGCCCTAAAGGAGGCCCTGGTCGGCCTCTAGCAGTTGGCGCAGGGAATCCGGTCCTGGGTGCGCGGTCGCAGGTAGTAGCTGCGGCGGAAGGTGATCGGCGTCTTGATGATCTGGGCGAAGGCCGAGGTGTAGACGAATTCGGTTTCACCCAGGATCAGGCTTTCGCCATTCTCGATCAGGCCCGACGGCAGGTCGGTGACCGCAGAGCCTTTGGAAAGCGCAGTAAGGGCCTTGTTGTTGCCCCGACTCCAATCGACGCGGGCCACGCCGTTGGTGTCGCGCGTGACGCTCGAGACACGAATGGACAGCGGCGCCGAGGGGAAGGGGCGCATGATCATGTCGCCGATAGCGAAGACGCTGGTGAGGTCCTGGGTCGAGGTTTCATCAGCCTGGGCCACCAGGTCGGCGACAATCGAAGCAGTGTGTCCGGCGCGGCGATTGGCCATGTAGCCCTGGCAAAGCTCGACCAGGCCGAAGTAGATCACCAGCATCAGGGGCGCGATCAGGGCGAACTCGATCGCTGACACGCCGCGTCGGTCGCGCCAGAAGCCCGGCAAGCCGCTCGAAGGAGGGCGCCGCCTCATTGGTAGGGCTCGTTGCGGAAGGCCAGGGTCGTGGTCAGCCACACCTTGTGGTCGGTTGAGCGTGACAGGGCTTGGGCGATGAAGGGCGTGACGATGGGCTGCTCGTACCAGATCCGCACCATCACGCGGTCGCCGGGAGCGCCGGGCTGATAGGTGAGCTTGCTTTGATCGAACACGCCGGACGAAAGGGGGTTGGGCGCGATCGGCGTGGTGAAGCTGTCCACCACGCGCACGTCGATAAAGGCGCGGGAGGGGCAGTCGGCGGAGAAGACGCTCATGCGTGCACAAAGCTTCTGCTTGATGTCCGCCGTCGTCAGGGTCTGCTGCTGGGCCTGCCCGGTCCGCACCAGGCGGCCGGTGTCGGACACGGCGGTCTCAACCACGGCGTCGAGCAACAACAGCATGCCGATCTCGAGAATGCCGAACAGCAGGAAGAAGAAGGGCATGGCGAGCATGGCGAACTCGATCGCCGTCGAACCTTCACGGTCGCGTTTGCGCCGTCGCATCTGCGACGAACGGCGGAGAAGGCGGACGGCCGGGCCCATTTTGGTCAGGGCGCCGGCGCGGCTCGGACGCTCGGCGAGCAACTGGCGCCGCAGGCCATCTCGGTCGCCTGGGCGCCGCGCCAGACGCGGACCGAACCGGCGGACCCGGCGCTGACCACGACCTGGCTCTGGAACAGGGGGCGGCCCAGGGCGTCGACGGCGACGATCTCGGTCACGCCATAGCCCTTGCCGGTGATGAAGAGCGTGTTGGCGTCCACCACGGTGACGTCCGCGATCTTGGGGTTGGCCACGATGACGGAGCCGGCCGGCGCGCGCAGTTGCACGCGTGTCGCGTGGTCGATCTCGACGTTCAGCGGTCGTGACTGGGCCTGTGCCTGGGCCGAGGCGCCGAGCACGAGCAGGGCGGCGGCGCCAAGGGCGAGGGTCCGGAAGGGACGGTGGGGCATGGGCGGCTCCGGAGGAATGAATGAGCGCGCGCGAGCGCTAGGCGTGAAATCTCGACCGGAAAGATCAAGAAATCCTGAAGGTCAGCGGTATCGGTGCTTACAGGATGAAATCTATAGTAAACGCATCAGTAACCATCAAAATCGAGAGACGGGTTCTTTCGTTTTACTCGGCCTTAATGAACGGCGGCGCATGGTCGCCTTGCAAACGGGGGTCAAGCGGGCAAAACCGGTGACCCTGACGGTGGAACTGTTGCTCGCTGAGACAAAGAAGGAAGATATTCATGCGTAACTTCATCAAGAACTTCGCCAACGACGAATCGGGCGCCACGGCTATTGAATATGGCCTGATCGCTGCTCTGATCGCCGTCGCCATCATCGGCACCCTGACCCTGATCGGTCCGAAGCTGGACGGCGCCTTCAAGAAGGTCGAAGAAGGTCTGCCGGAAGCCTAAGCCGCTCCGCAGAGTTACAAGGACGGGGGCCGGAACGGAGACGTTCCGGCCCTTTTCCAATTTCCCCGTCGGCGGGTGGAAACCCGGCCTTAAAGATTGTCGCCTCAGGGTGGCGGCATGACTGAACTGTCGCTTGTCCTTCTGAGCATCCTGCCGGTGCTGGTGATCATCGCCGGTCTGCACGATCTGACGACCATGAAGATCCCGAACTGGATCTCGGGCCTGCTGGTCCTTGGCTTCGTGCCGGCTGCGGCGGCGTCGGGCCTGTCGTGGACGGACATAGGGATCGGGTTCGGCGTCGGCTTCGCTGCGCTTCTGGCCGGCATGGCCTTGTTCGCCCTGCGTTGGGTGGGCGGCGGCGACGCCAAGCTGCTGGCGGCGGCCAGCCTGTGGTTCGGGCTGGAGGGCGTGGCCCCTTTTCTTCTCTACACGGCGCTGATCGGCGGCGGCTTTTGCATGGTGCTGTTGGCGGCGCGCGCCCGTCTTCAGGTCTTCGCCATGAACGGTCCGACCTGGGTGACGCGTCTGATGCAGCCGAAGGGCGACATCCCCTATGGCGTGGCGATCGCCGTCGGCGCCCTGCTGGCCTATCCGTATAGCCCGCTGCTACAGGCCTTCTCCGCCGCCTGAGCCCTTATATGGCGCTTAGGAGCGCGTTAACCGGCGAGCCTCATTGTCGTTAACGGCAGAGGGCGAAGAACTGAATCCACGTCGCCGCGCCTGCCGGAGACCGTCGATGAAGCCCGCCAAGATCGCCGTCATCTGTATCGCCGCCGTATCGGCCATCGGCCTGGCCCTCGTGGTTCGGGCCATGGGCTCGTCCGGCGAGCCGACCGCCGTCGCCACCGCCGCCGTCCAGGCCCCGCCCATGGCCAGGGTTCTGGTCGCCGCCAAGGACCTGGAGCCGGGCGCGCGTCTGACCGATTCCGACCTGGCGTGGAAGGATTGGCCGGTTGCCGAGGTCAATCCCGTCTTCATGACCGACGGCAGCGTGCCCGTGCCCGCCTCGGCGGCCAAGGAAGCGGCGGACGCCAAGCCTGAAGCCAAGACCGACGCCAAGGTCGAGGGCGCGGCGGAGCGCGTCACCCGCGCGGCGACCGAACTGGCCACCGGCGGCGCCAAGGCCGACTTCATCGGCGCCGTGGTGCGCGAACCCATCCTGGCCGGGGAGCCCATTGTCGCCCGCAAGATCGTGCGCGCCGGCGACAGCGGCTATATGGCCGCCTACCTGGAGCCGGGCATGAGGGCCATGGCGATCCGGGTCACCGTCGAAACCGCCGCGGGCGGCTTCATCCTGCCGGGCGACCGCGCCGACGTGCTGCTGACTCGCGAGGTCAAGCTGGCGAACGTACTGAACGGGGCTGCAGGTGAAGCCGGGACCAAGTTTGTCTCCGCCACCGTGATGCAGAACGTCAAGGTTCTGGCCATCGACCAGAACACACGCGCCGCCGAGAACGAGCAGGCCGTGGTCGGGGCCACCGCCACCCTGGAAGTCAGCGGTCGTGACGCCGAGGTCCTGGCTCTGGCCAAGTCCGAGGGCGAGCTGTCGCTGGTGCTGCGCTCCTATGCCGACACCGCCGGCCCGTCAGGCCGTACCGCCGCCGCCACGGCGCGCTCCAACTCAGGCGGTTCGAGCGGCGTCGTGCGTGTCTATCGCGAAGGCCAGGCCGAGGCTGTCGCCGTCCCATGAGGAAACCGGGCATGAATCGTTTGATCGCGGCGGCCTGCGCCTCCTTGATCGCCCTGGGCGGAGCGGCCTCGGCGCCCCTGGCCCAGACCCGCGCCGCCGTCTCGACCGGCACGGCTCCGCAGTTGGTCAATCTGCCGCGAGGGACGTCCTTCGCCGTCGATCTGCCCGCGGATGCGCGCGACGTGATCGTCTCCAACCCGCAGGTGGCCGAGGCCATGCTGCACTCGCCGCGCCGCATCACGGTGATCGGGGTGGCGGCGGGCGAAACGGACGCCGTCTTCCTCGACGCCGCCGGCCGCACCATCCTGGCCCTGCGCGTGCGTGTCGACGCTGGGACGAGCGCCCTTCAAGATACGCTCAGCCGCGTCGCGCCCGGCTCAAACCTCCACGCCGAAGCGGTCAATGACAGTATCATCCTGACGGGAACCGCCGCCAGCCCAGCCGAGGCCCAGCGCGCCGCTCAGGTCGCCCGCGCCTTCGTCTCGACCCCTGAGAAGGTGGTCAACATGATCAGCGTGGCCGGCTCGGACCAGGTGACGCTGAAGGTGCGCGTGGTCGAGGTGCAGCGCAGCGCCGTCAAGCAGTTGGGCTTCGACACCCAGGCGGTCATCGGCCGCGTGGGCGACACTCAGTGGCTGCTCGGCAATGCGGCCACCTGGGGCGTCAACGGCGAGTTGCTGGGCGGGATCACAGGCGGCGTGTCGCGCGACACGACCAAGAATTTCCAGATGCAGGCGCCGTGCGGCGCCGGCTGGCCGGCCGACGCCCTATGCCCCCACACAGTTCACGGGGGCGCTCCCGGCGATCCTTCGAACTGGGACACCGCCCAGCCCGGCACCGGCCCTGGCTCGGATGGTTTGAACAAGGGCAACGCCACGATCAAGGCCTTCGAGCGCGTCGGTCTGGTGCGCACCCTGGCCGAGCCGAACCTGACATCGGTCAATGGCGAGGCGGCCAGCTTCCTGGCCGGCGGCGAGTTCCCCGTGCCGATCGGTCGTGACCGCGAAGGCCAGATTTCCGTTGAGTACAAGCCCTACGGCGTAGGTCTGTCGTTCCGTCCGGTGGTTCTGAGCAGCGGGCGCATCTCCCTGCAGGTCAAGGTCGAGGTCTCCGAACTGACGTCGCAGGGCGGGCTGACCATCGGCGCGGGAACGGCGTCCTCAATCGGCTTGCCGGGCCTGTCGGTGCGCCGCAGCGAAAATACGATCGAACTGCCCTCGGGCGGCTCGATGATGATCGCCGGCCTGCTTGAGGAATCGACCCGCCAGAACATCGACTCCCTGCCGGGCGTGACCAATCTGCCGGTCTTGGGTCAGTTGTTCCGCTCTCGGGACTATCTGATGGGCGAAACCGAACTGGTCGTCATCGTTGAGGCCTATATCGTCAGCCCGACGTCGCCGGGACGGATGCAGACGCCGGCCGACGGCCTGCGCATCGCTCATGACGCCCAGACCATCTTCTTCGGCCAACTGAATCAGGCCTATGGCTCGCCAGCGCCGTCCGCCCAGACGGGCGCCGGGTGGCAGGGCCCGGTCGGCTATGTGATCGAGTGAGCGCGATGACCCGCAACATCAAATCCATCCTCACCCTTTCCTCCGTCCTGACGTTTGGCGGCCTGCTGCTGGCCGGTTGCGTCGGCGGCCCCGCCAGCCTGGACGGCGAACCGCCCCTGACGCCGGCTTCGCGCTACAGCCTCCAGGTCGAGCCCGGTCTGGATCGCATCGCCCTGGCCGTCCATGAAAACGGTCTGTCTGGCGGTCAGCAAGCGGCCCTGGCCGATCTGGTCGCTCGTTTCGCCATTGAAGGCGCGCCGGCCCTGGTGGTCGAGGCGCCGGCGGGCGGCGACCCAGTGGCCGGGCAGGCGGCCTGGAACGTCAAGGCGGGCCTGGTGGCGGCCGGCGCCCCGGACCATCTGATCCGCATCGTCAGCTATGTCGGTCCGGACCCACGCGCCCCCATACTGGTCGGTTTCGAGACGCTTCGCGCCGCTGTGCCGCAATGCGGAACCCAATGGGGCAATTTGAGCCGGAC
This sequence comes from Brevundimonas sp., assembly GCF_032055285.1. Lineage (GTDB taxonomy): Bacteria > Pseudomonadota > Alphaproteobacteria > Caulobacterales > Caulobacteraceae > Brevundimonas. The sequence goes on along the minus strand of NZ_DAMBRE010000009.1, from coordinate 17,572 downwards.
GGGCGACAACCAGTCCTCGGCCAATTTCGGCTGCGCGGTCACGGCCAACCTCGCCGCCCAGATCGCCAATCCGCGAGACATCGTCTCGCCGCGCGCCATGACTCCTGCCGACGCTCAGCGCCGCGCGGTGGTCTTCGACCGTTACGCCAAGGGTGAGGTCACTTCCGCAGAACGCGAAGCGCTGATCATAGGCACGCGCACCTCCGACGCTGTGGACTGATGGATATGACCAAACCCTTCGCTGCACGGGACTTCGACGCCCTGGACGCGTTCGAGACTGACGACGACTTCATCGACGCCGTTGCGACGCAGGTCCCTGAAGCTGCTCCTTTCCTGGTCCCACCCGAGCCAATGACGGCTCAGGCGTCGCCGCATGAAGAGACGTCCTACAATCCGGTCGGGCGTCTGGTGGCTGAAACCGAGGCCGCGGCCGCCGTCGTTGTTTCGTCCGCCGCGTCCGTTTCCACGGAGACCGCCACGAGAGGCTCGGCGCACCCCGCGCCCGTGGCCTATGAGCCGGCCAGTTTGCCGATCGCTTCAAGCGCCTCGGTCGAGGTGTCGATCCCGCGCATCGCCGTCCACGTCTTCGCCGAGCGTCAGGACACCCTGGCGTCTGCCGAGCGCGCTGGACAGGATCGCCGCATGTCGCGGGCCACGACCCAAATCCGCGTCGGCGGCGTGGCTGCAGCCATCGAGGCCTATCAGTCCGAGCCGACCCCGCCGCTGATCGTCGTCGAAAGCATGAAGGACGCCCAGACCCTGCTCTGGGAGATCGATCAACTGGCCGAGGTCTGCGACGCGGGGACCAAGGTCGTCATCATCGGCGCCGCCAACGACATCCTGCTGTTCCGCGAACTGATGCGGCGCGGCGTCAGCGAATATCTGGTCGCGCCGGTTCAGCCGCTGCAGCTGATTTCGGCCATCGGGGGCCTGTTCGCCGATCCGGCTCAGCCCTTCGTCGGCCGCTCCATCGCCTTTGTCGGGGCGCGCGGCGGGGCCGGGGCCTCGGCCGTGGCCCACAACACCGCCTATGCCATGAGCGAGCGGATCGGCGTCAACACGGTCATCGTCGACTATGACCTGCCGTTCGGCACCGCCGGCCTGGACTTCAACCAGGACCCGCTGGGCGGCGTCGCCGACGCCTTGAGCCAGCCGGACCGGCTGGACGCCACATTGCTGGACCGGATGATGGTGCGCTGCACGGACAAGCTGAGTCTGTTCGCCGCGCCCGCCACCCTGGACGCCGACTGGGACATCCAGCCGGACGCCTTCGAGGAGGTGACCACGCGGATCCGCTCGACCGCGCCTTTCGTGGTCCTGGACCTGCCGCACCTCTGGTCGGGCTGGATGCGCAAGACCCTGATCTCGGCCGACGAGGTGGTGATCGTGGCGACGCCGGATCTGGCCAGCTTGCGCAATGCCAAGAACATGATCGACCTGATCAAGCAGGGTCGTCCCAACGACGCCCCGCCGCGACTGGTGCTGAACCAGGTCGGCGTGCCCGGTCGTCCCGAAATTCCGGCCAAGGACTTCGGCGCGGCCCTGGGCGTCCACCCCAGTCTGATCATTCCCTTCGACGCCAAGGTCTTTGGTGCGGCCGCCAACAACGGCCAGATGATCGCTGACGCCGGCGCCAAGTCGAAATCCGCTGAGGCCTTCGAGACCCTGGCCCAGATCGTGTCCCGCCGCGAACTGCCCAGCACGCCCGCCAAGGGGCGCCCGGCTGCGTCGCCCGCCAACAAGAAGGGGGGGTCGATCCTGGCCTCCCTGTTCAGCAAGAAGCGCTGAGGCCATGTTCGGCAAGCGCACCGCTCAGCCTGGCGTGGCGGTCGCATCGCGACCCGCGCCCGCACCGCCTCCACAGCCGGCTGCGGAGCCGCGTGTTCTTCAACCGGTTGACGCCTTTTCCCAGGAAGAATTGGAAGCGCCGGCGCGGGCGCCTTCGGACGCCGCCGATCGACTGGACGCCCTGGCGGGGCGCCCTCGGCCCGAGGCCGCCGCGCCCGCGCCGGGCGGTCCGGTCAAGGGGCCGCGCGCCACGGCAGGGCTGGAGCAACTGAAGAAGGCCCAGGCGGTCGCCGAGATCGTTCGCGAGCAGTCCGACTATTATCACGCCACGAAGACGACCATCTTCAACGCTTTGATGAACACCATCGACCTGTCGCAACTGGCCCAGCTGGACCAGAAGGCGGCGTCCGAGGAAATCCGTGACATCGTCGCCGAACTGGTGGCGATCAAGAACGTCTCCATGTCGGTGGCCGAGCAGGAGCACCTGGTCCAGGACATCGTCAACGACGTCCTCGGCTACGGCCCGCTGGAGCCGCTGCTGAGCCGCGACGACATCGCTGACATCATGGTCAACGGCGCAGGCCGGGTCTTCATCGAAGTCGGCGGCAAGGTGCAGCTGACCAATGTCCGCTTCCGCGACAACACCCAGCTGATGAACATCTGCCAGCGCATCGTGTCGCAGGTCGGCCGCCGCGTCGATGAGAGCAGCCCGATCTGCGACGCGCGCCTGCCCGATGGCTCGCGGGTCAACGTCATCGCCCCGCCTCTGGCCATCGACGGCCCGACGCTGACGATCCGGAAGTTCAAGAAAGACAAGCTGACGATGAAGAACCTGGTGGAGTACGCCTCCATCAGTCCCGAGGGCGCGCGCGTCCTGGGCGTCATCGGCGCGGCGCGATGCAATCTGGTCATCTCGGGCGGCACCGGCTCGGGCAAGACCACTCTGCTGAACACCCTGACGGCCTTCATCGACCCGACCGAGCGCGTCATCACCTGCGAGGACGCCGCCGAACTGCAACTGCAGCAGCCCCACGTGGTGCGCCTGGAAACCCGTCCGCCCAACCTGGAGGGTCAGGGCCAGATCACCATGCGCGACCTGGTCAAGAACTGTCTGCGGATGCGTCCCGAACGCATCATCGTCGGCGAGGTGCGCGGACCCGAGGCCTTCGACCTGTTGCAGGCCATGAACACTGGCCACGACGGCTCGATGGGGACGCTGCACGCCAACTCCCCGCGTGAGGCCATCAGCCGGATGGAGTCCATGATCACCATGGGCGGCTATGGCCTGCCGTCCAAGACCATCCGCGAGATGATCGTCGGCTCGGTCGACGTCATCGTCCAAGCCGCGCGTCTGCGCGACGGCTCGCGCCGCATCACCCACATCACCGAGGTGGTGGGCCTGGAAGGCGATGTCATCGTGACCCAGGATCTGTTCGTCTACGAGATTACCGGCGAGGACGCCCACGGCAAGATCACCGGCCGCCATCGTTCGACCGGCATCGCGCGGCCCCGTTTCTGGGATCGTGCCCGCTACTACGGTCTGGAGCGCGAACTGGCCGAAGCCCTGGATGCGGCGGAGTAGGGCCTGATGCTTCCCATTCTCGCGGCCTTCCTGGCCTTCATCACCATCGGCGGACTGGGCTGGGTCCTAGTAGGCGGCGGCGACGACGGCTCGGGCCAGGCCGTCAAGCGCGCCAAGGCGATCGGCGCGGCCCGGCCAGAGGCTGTCGGCAAACGCGCCGCCGCGGTCAATACGCCCGAAGCGCGGCGTAAGCAGATCATGCAACAGTTGCAAGAGGTCGACCGCCGCAACCGCAAGGCGCGCATGACCATGGGCGCCAAGCTGAAGCAGGCGGATCTGGCGATCAGCGTGCGCACCTTTGTCATCATCAGCGTCGCCCTGGGCCTGGTCTGCGCCCTGATGGCCTTCCTGCTCCATCTCAATCCGATCGTGTCTCTGGGCATAGGCGTCGCCATGGGCCTGGGCCTGCCGCGATGGATCGTGAGCATGAAGGGCAAGAAGCGGATGAAGAAGTTCTCGCTCGCCTTCCCTGATTCCGTCGACATCTTGGTGCGCGGCATCAAGACGGGGCTGCCTGTCCACGACTGCTTCAAGATCATCGCCCGCGAAAGCCCCCAGCCTCTGGCGGGTGAATTTCAGCAACTGGTCGAGGGCCTGGGCGTCGGGATGACTCTGGCCGAGGCTCTGGACAAGATGTTCGAGCGCATGCCGGTGCCTGAACTGAAGTTCTTCGCCATCGTGATCGCTATTCAGCAGAAGAGCGGCGGCAACCTGGCCGAAGCCCTGGGCAACCTCACGACTGTCCTGCGCGCACGGCGGATGATGGGGGAGAAGATCAAGGCCATGTCGTCCGAAGCCATAGCCTCGGCCGGCATCATCGGTTCTCTGCCCCCGGTGGTCATGATCCTCGTGATGCTGGCCAGTCCCGCCTACATGATGCTGCTGTTCACCGACATGCGTGGTCAGGTGATGCTGCTGGGGGCGGCCGTCTGGATGAGCTGCGGCGTCTTCATGATGAAGCGCATGATCTCGTTCAAGTTCTGAGGAGGGCGTCGTGAACGGCTTCATGCGCTTCATCACCGACCCGCAGAATCTGCTGAGCATCGGCGTGGGAATCGCCGTCTTCGCCAGCGTCCTGACCCTTCTTGGTTCTCTCACGGGCGGTCAGCGTCTCGACAAGCGCATGAAGGCCGTGGGCGAGCGTCGTGAGGAATTGAAGCGCCGCTCACGTCAGGCGATCAAGGGTGGTCCTGCGAATACGGCGACGCTGCGCCACTCGGACGAGGGCTTCAAGAAGCGCGTCGTCGAACGGCTGAACCTGACCCAACTGCTGGAGGACCCCAAGGTCGCCGAGTACATGGTCCAGGCGGGGTTCCGCGGCCCGCGGCCTCTGACCACCTTCTATTTCTTCCGTTTCGCCACGCCCTTCATCTTCATGGTGCTGGCGGCGGTCTACTTGTTCCTGATCAACGATTTCGGGTTCAATCTGACCTTGAAGCTGTGCGCCCTGGTGTTTGCGGCGGCGGCGGGATTCTACGCGCCCAATCTCTATGTTCAGAACGTCATCGCCAAGAGGAAGCAGTCGATCGTCGCGGCCTTCCCCGACTCGCTGGACCTCCTGCTGATCTGCGTCGAGTCCGGCATGTCGATCGAGGCTGCGATCCAGAAGGTCAGTCAGGAAGTGGGAAGCCAGTCGATCGAACTGGCTGAGGAACTGAGCCTCTTGTCCGCCGAACTGTCCTATCTGCCCGACCGCAGAATGGCCTATGAGGGGATGGCCAAGCGGACCAATCATCCGGGGGTCCGGGCGGTCGCCACGGCCATGACCCAGGCCGAGACCTATGGCACGCCTCTGGGCAATGCTCTGCGGGTGATGGCCAAGGAGAATCGCGAACTGCGTCTGGCGGCCGCCGAGAAGAAGGCCGCGGCCTTGCCCGCTCAACTGACCGTGCCGATGATCGTCTTCTTCCTGCCGGTGCTGTTCGTGGTGATCCTGGGACCGGCGATCATCAATATCCAGGACATGATGAAGGGCGGCTGAGCCGCCTTCGCATCTAGCCTTCGGCGGCGCGCCTCAGGGCCTCGGCGATGTCTTCATAGGCGCTGCGGATGCTCTTGCGGTGTTTGTCATGGAAAAGCTCGCCGCGCAGACCCGAGAAGATGACGCCGTTGGAGACGATGCAGGCGCCGCGCTCCAGCTCCTCGATCTCGTAGTAGCGGATGGCGTTGAACATGAAGCCGCGCCGCTCGGCCCAGACCAGTTGCGAATAGGGCTGCCAGTCGCCCAGGCGGGCCTGGACCTGACGCTCGGCCATGCCGGGCAGGGCTTCGGTAAGGCTGATGCCCGCGCCAAAGGCCAGCGCTCCCGTCACCCCGGTCTCATAGGGGTTCCAGGCGTGCCAGTTCTCGAGATCCGACAGGATCTCCCAGATGCGGTCCGACGGCGCATTCACGCCGATACGCTTCTCTATACGGGTCGTGTCCATGCTCTGCCTCTGACACGGCTTTTCGACTTTAGGAAGTCGTCTCGATCGGAGCCGGGCTTGGCGCAGGCGGCTTGAGCCGGCGACCGTCGTCCAGGCCCAGCCGCGCCTTGACCTCGAACAGGTCGGCGCCGGCGGGCACGATCAGCAGTTCTTCAGGGCGGCGAGCATTGACCGCCACCACCGCATTCTTGGGGCAGACGTCGAAACAGTCGGCGCCGACGATGGCGAGATCCGCCTTTCGGCCCTTGCCCGCATGCAGATAGCGGCGCAGCGCCTTCCTTAGGGTCTTGTCGCCATCGGGGCCGAAACCGCCGTCCAGTTTCTTGGAGCATTTGCGGCACACCAGAACCACCTCGTTCCAGCGGGTCTTCGACACCTTGAAGGGTTTGGGCGTCTTGCTCATGGGTTTGAAGATCGGCGTTCGCGGCGACTTGCACAAGCGGCGTTCGCTTGTGCAACATGAACTTCACAAAGGGGAGTTCGTCATGACCATTCGCCGTCGCCTGATTGGCGCCGCCGTCGCCGCTGTGGCCCTGTCGGGAGCGAACGCCGCCGCCGCCCAGGTCCTTGCCGCCAACGTCAATGCGGCCGTGGACCGGGTCATGCCGGAGGTCGTGGCCTGGCGGCGTGACCTGCATCAGAATCCTGAACTGGGCTTCGCCGAGACGCGCACGGCGGGCGTGGTCGCCGATCACCTGCGCGCCCTGGGGCTGGAGGTGCGCACGGGCGTGGGCAAGACCGGAGTGGTCGGCGTGCTGCGGGGCGCAAGGCCCGGTCGCACGGTGGCCCTGCGCGCCGACATGGACGCCCTGCCGGTCAAGGAGGCGACCGGCCTGGCCTTCGCCTCGACCGCGACCGGAACCTATATGGGCGAGACGGTGCCGGTGGCCCACGCCTGCGGCCATGACGCCCACGTCGCCATGCTGATGGGGGCCGCAGAGGTGCTGGCCGGGATGAAGGACCAGATCAGCGGCACCGTCGTCTTCATCTTCCAGCCGGCCGAGGAAGGCGCGCCTCCGGGCGAGCCCCTGGGCGGGGCGGCCCTGATGATCCAGGAGGGGGCGTTGAAGGACCCGGCGCCCGAGGCCATTTTCGGCCTGCATGTCGTGCCGGGCGTTCCGGGCACCATCTTCTATCGGCCGCAGGGCTTCATGGCGGCCTCGGATCGGGTGGATATCGTCCTGCACGGCAAGCAGACGCACGGGGCCTGGCCGTGGAAGGGGGTCGACGTGATCGCCGCCGCCGCCAATGTGGTCCAGACCGTCAACACCCTGACGGCGCGCACCATCGACCCGACGACCACGCCGACCGTCTTCACCATCGCCACGATGGATGCAGGGGTGCGCTACAACATCATTCCCGACGAGGCGCGCCTCAGCGGCACCTTGCGCACCTTTGACGTGGCCCAGCGCGACGCCCTGGTGGCGCGCGCCGAGGCCGCTATCGACAATGTGGCCGAGGCCTATGGCGCCACCGCCGATTTCGCGGTCAGGCAGAACGCCGCCCTGGTGTTCAACGACCCGGCCCTGTCGGCCTGGCTGGCGCCGGTGCTGGAAGAGGCGGCGGGGGCCGGCCAGGTCAATCCGGCCACGCCCCCGACCACGGTGGCCGAGGACTTCAGCTATTTCCAGCGCGTGGTGCCTGGCGTCTTCTATCACCTGGGCGGCAGTCCCGACGGCGTCGATCCGGCGACCGCAGCGCCCAATCATTCGCCGCAGTTCGACGTGAACGAGAAGGTTCTGCCGCTGGGCGTGAAGGCTCATGTCTTCAGCGCTCTGCGCTTTCTGGAACGTTCTGAAAACTGATTGTTTCTGTTTATCAAGGGGTAAGCATGGGGGCGCATCCTCTCTGTTCCTGACGAGGGTTCGCCGATGCCACGCTTGCCGATCAACCTGCCGTCCGCCGCACCGGCCCGCCCCACACGCAGTCGCCTGCGCGAGGCGATCTTCTTCTGCATTTCCTTCGCGGCGGTCTTCGGCGCCGCCCTGCTGGTGATGGAGATGATGCTGGGCTAAGCCGGGGGCTCGATTTCAGGAGTCCTCCCCATGATCACCCGCATCCAGCCCGGCGCCCGCATGAGCGAAGCCGTCATCCACGGCAACACCGTCTATCTGGCCGGTCAGGTCGGCGAGCCGGGCGACGACATCACGGCCCAGACCAGGACGACCCTGGCCGAGATCGACGCCCTGCTGGCCCAGGCCGGCACCGACAAGTCCAGGATCCTGATGGCCACCATCTGGCTGGCCGACATCGCCGACTTCGACGCCATGAACGCCGTATGGGACGCCTGGGTAGACAAGGCCAACCCGCCCGCCCGCGCCACCAGCGAAGGCAAGCTGGCCTCGCCCGAATACCTGGTCGAGATCATCGTCGTGGCGGCCGTCTGATGGCCCTCGACAAGGACAGCGAACTGGAGCGCTTCAAGGCGACCCGCGTCACCGCCCTCTATCGCCTCGACCTGATCGAGAAGGGCGCGCAACTGACCTATGAGGACGGCACGCCCGTCGACATGGTCTCGGAAAAGCAGCGCCTCAAGGACCAGGTCGCGGACATGGACCGCCGTATCGCGCGTCTGGAGGCGGCGGGCGAGGCCTAGTTCGCCGTCTCGCGGCCGGGCAGGTCCAGCAGGGCGGCGATGCGCGCCAGCTTGTCCGGATTGCGGGTGATGAAGATGTCGACGATGCGCCCGTCCTCGATGGCCAGGGCCGTCGTCTGCAGGATCCCGCCCCTCTCGCGGCTGATGTAGCCGGGCAGGCCGTCGATCCAGACGGGGCGTATGAACTCGTGGGCGTGCGATCCGTATTTGCGATGCAGCCCCGCGCACAGGCGTAGCAGTTTCGGGGCGCCGTGGATCGCGTTGTAGAAGGCGATGACCTTGCCGCCGCCGTCGGACTTCAGCGTCACGCCTTCGGCCACAAGCACGCTCAAGGCGGTGAGGTCGCCTGTTCGCGAGGCCTCGAAGAACGCGCGGGCGAGGCGTTCACCTTCCTCGCGTTCGACGGCGTAGCGGGGGCGGGCGGCCTGGATATGGCGACGTGCGCGGCTGGCCAGCTGCCGGACGGAAACGGGGTCGCGTTCAAGGGTCGCCGCCACCTCGTCAAAGCCGACATCGAAGACGTCGTGCAGCAGGAAGGCCGCGCGCTCCAGCGGCGACAGACGCTCCATCGCCGTCATCAGCGACAGGGTCAGGTCGTCGGCGAAGGCCTCGGCGTCCGCCTCCGGGCCGGTGATCAGGGGCTCGGGCAGCCAGGAGCCGACATAGGTCTCGCGTCGGGCGCGGGCCGATTTCAGCAGGTCCAGCGCCAGGCGCGTCGTGGTCCGCGTCAGCCAGGCGGCGGGTTCGCGAATCTCGGCCGGATCGACCCGGCTCCAGCGGAGCCAGGTGTCCTGCACCACGTCCTCGGCCTCGGCCAGGGAGCCCAGCATGCGGTAGGCGAGGCGCGCGAGCCGGGGCCGGTGCGCCTCGAAGACGTCGGTGGCGAGGTCAGGCCGCGACACGCGTCGGTTCCGCCGGGTGGGCCAGACGGAAGCCGACCGCCAGCCGGTTCCACACATTGATCGCCCCGATGGCGAAGGTCAGATTGACCTGGTCGGCCTCGCTGAATTCGGCCTTAAGGGCTTCATAGTCGGCGTCGGGCGCCTGGGTCTGTTCGATGCGGGTCAGGGTCTCGGCCCAGGTCAGGGCGGCGCGCTCGCGCGGGGTATAGAGCGAGGACTCGCGCCAGGCGGCCAGCAGGTGCAGCCGCACCTCGCTCTCGCCGGCCTTGCGGGCGTCAGCGGTATGCATGTGCAGGCAGAAGGCGCAGCCGTTGATCTGCGAGACGCGGGTCTTCAGCAGTTCCAGCAGGCTGTGTTCCAGGCCGCAGGCGCCGATGGTCTGCTCCAGCTTCATCATGGCCTGATAGGCGTCGGGGGCGGCCTTGAAGGGGCTGGCGATACGCGGGGTCATGTCGTCTCTCCTGCGCGCCTGATTGCGCGTCGCACTCATGACGAGACAGGCCGCCTGACTGTGACATGGCCCGTCGAATTATGTCTCCAGCCGCTCGAACACGGTCGTGATGACCGCCTGATAGGCGTCGGTCAGGGCGCGCAGCTCAGCCTCGGGCACGCGCTCGTCGACCTGGTGCATGGTCTGGCCGACCAGGCCCAGCTCCAGCACCGGGCACAGGGCGCGGATGAAGCGGGCGTCCGAGGTGCCGCCAGTGGTCGAGGCCTCGGGGCGGCGGCCCAGGGTCGCCTCGACCGCGTCCTGCACCGCCGTGACGAAGACGCCCGGCTCGGTCAGGAAGGCCTCGCCTGAGCACATGTGCTCCAGCTCGATGCGCAGGCCGGTTTCGGCCTGAACGGCGCCCGCCTCGCGGTTCAGCCAGTCGATCAGCCCGTCGCCGGTATGGGTCGGGTTGAAGCGGATGTTCAGGCGCGCCTTCGCCTCGGCCGGGATGATGTTGGTGGCCGGATTGCCCACGTCGATGGTGGTGATCTCGAGGTTCGACGGCGGGAACTCCGGGTATCCCTCATCCAGAACGTGGGCGTCGAGGCGGGCCAGGAGTTTAGCGATGACCGGGGCCGGATTGGCGGCGCGGTCGGGATAGGCGACGTGGCCCTGCTTGCCATGGACGGTGATCCAGGTGTTGAGCGAGCCGCGCCGCCCGACCTTGATCATATCGCCGAGGTGGTGGGCCGAGGAGGGCTCGCCGACCACGCAGGCGTCGATGACCTCGCCCTCGGCGGCCAGGGCCTCGACCACGCGCTTGGTGCCGTGCAGGGCCGGGCCTTCCTCATCGCCGGTGATCAGGAAGGAGAGGGAACCGGGGATGTCGCCTTCGGCCAGAATGCGCGAGACGGCGGCGACCCAGGCGGCGATGCCGCCCTTCATGTCCACGGCGCCACGTCCGTAGAGGATGCCGTCGCGCGTCTCGCCCTCGAACGGGGCAGCGGTCCAGGCGGTCAGGTCGCCCGTCGGCACCACGTCGGTGTGGCCGGCGAAGCAGAGGTTGGGCGAGGCCGTCCCGCGTCGGGCGTAGAGGTTCTCGATGCGGGCGTCGTGACCCACGCCGGTCGGGCCCTCGAACACCATGCGGCGGCAGGTGAAGCCCAGGCTGGTCAGGGTGCGCTCCAGCACGTCCATCGCCCCTTCGTCGGCGGGGGTGACGGAGGGAATGCGGATCAGGTCGCGGGTCAGTTCGACAGGATCAATGACGGAATGTGATGCGGCGCTCATGGGACTAATGCTTTAGGCATATCCCGCATCCGCGAGAAGGCCTGAAACCGTGCCGAAGATCGACATTGAAACTGCGCCGACTGGCCACGGGACCGGATACCCCGAGGAATTCGCCGCGCCGTGCAAGTCGCGGCGGCGCTGGCGGCTGGGCGACGCGGTCGGTCTGGACCAGTTCGGGGTCAATCTGCTGCGCCTGCCCGCCGGGGCCTGGTCCAGCCAGCGGCACTGGCATTCGGCGGAAGACGAGTTCGTCTGGGTGGTCGAGGGCGAGGTGGTCCTGGTCGAGGAGGACGGCGAGACCATCCTGACCGCTGGCGACTGCGCCGGCTTCAGGGCGAGCGTCGCTGACGGCCACAAGATCGAGAACCGCAGCGACCGCGAGGCGGTGCTGCTGGAGGTCGGCTCGCGCCGCCCTGCTGCAGACGCCTGCGACTATCCCGACATCGACATGATCCTGCCCAAGGGCGCCGACCGCTACTTCCATCGCGACGGAACCCCCTTTCCGAAGACGCCCCGAAGAACGTGACCACAGACAGTATCGACACCGCCCCGACCGTTCCGCCCCAGCCGCCGACGCCGCCCGGTTCACACGACGGTGGGCCGTCCAGCCCGTGGGCCATTCGCGATTTCCGCCTGTTGTGGGTCGGGCGCGTGGCGGCGGTCCTGGGCATCCAGATCCAGTCTTCGGCCCTGCTGTGGCAGGTCTATGAGATCGCCCGGCGCGACCATCCGATCGCCGAGGCCAGCCTCTATCTGGGGCTGGTGGGCCTGTGTCAGTTCCTGCCGCTGCTGGCCTTCACCCTGCCCGCCGGGGCCATGGCCGACCGGCGCGATCGCAAGCACACCGTGACCCTGTCCATCGTGGTCGAGAGCCTGTGCGCGCTCGCCTTCCTCGCCATGGCCCTGCACGGTTCGCCGCCGCTGTGGGGGTTGTTGGCGGTGGCCGCCGTCTTCGGCGCGGCGCGCGCCTTCCTCGCCCCGGCCAGTCAGGCCTTCCTGCCCATGGTGGTGGGGCGCTGGGCCCTGCCGCCGGCCATCGCGGCCCAGTCCATCGCCTTCCAGACGGGGGCCATCGCCGGCCCGGCGCTCGGCGGCGTCATCGTCGGGTTTGCGGTGCCCTGGGCCTACGCCTCGGCCATGGCGCTGTTCCTTGTCGCCATCGGCTGCTTCCTGCTGATCCGCACCAGGGGCAAACCGCAGTTCGTCGAGACGGGCGTCGGGCCGCTGGAACTGGTCAAGGAAGGTCTGTCCTATGTCTGGAAGACCAAGATCGTCCTGGGCGCCATCTCGCTGGACCTGGTGGTGGTGCTGCTGGCGGGGGTGGCCCTGCTGACGCCGATCTTTGCGCGCGACATCCTGCATGTAGGGCCGCAGGGCTTCGGCCTGTTGCGCGCTTCGTTCGGGGTGGGGGCTTTGCTGGTCGCGCTCTATCTGAGCCGCTTCCCCATCGTGAAACATGGCGGGCGCTGGATGTTCGCGGCCGTGGCCGTGTTCGGCCTGTCCACCCTGACCTTCGGCCTGTCGCACTGGGTCTGGCTCAGCGCCCTGGCCCTCTTCGTCGGCGGCGGGGCGGACATGATCAGCGTCAATATCCGCCAGACCCTGATCCAGCTGGCCACGCCGGATCACATGCGCGGGCGGGTGTCGTCGGTGTCCATGCTGTTCATCGGCGCCTCCAATGAACTGGGCGAGGCCTATTCCGGGGTCATGGTGCGCCTGCTCGGCCCGGTCGGGGCGGCGGTGTTCGGCGGCGTCGGCGCCCTGGCCGCCACCGGCATCTGGGCCAGGGTCTTCCCCGGCCTGCGGAAGGCGAACAAGCTGACCTGATGGTCGGCCCTTCTCTGGCGGGAGAAGGGCCGCTGCCCCATCAGTTCTTGGCGGGGACCCGCGTGTCCGTGGCCGGGTCGACGGCGCCGGGGCGGCCTTCGGCGGCGGCCTGGGCCTGATTGTCTTCCAGCTTGTCGGCGACCTTGCCGGCGCCTTCCTCGACGGCCTGAGCCGCCTTCATGGCGCCGGACTCGACCACTTCGCCGGTCTGGGCGGCGACGTCGGCGGCCTTGTCGCCGGCGGCTTCGGCATTGGCCTCGGCCTTGTTCTGCTCGGCCTGGGTGCAGGCGGCGGCGCCGAGCGCCAGAACTGAGGCGGCGGCGATCGTCAGGATACGGATGCGCATGGGATATCCCCCTTCGTGCGTTGAACCTTGGCGGTAAACGCGGTCGGCCGAAGGGGGTTGCCTCGCGTCCCTAGTCCAGATCGACCGGAAGCGTCTGGCTGGCCAGCAGCCGCTCGGTCGTGGCCCAATGATCCGGCCCCTGACCCTCGACCCAGGTCTGAACCATGTCGCGGCCCAGACCATAGTTGATGATGTAGCTGCGGTAGGTCTCGATGAAGTTCAGCCGCTGCGTCGCGCGGTCGCGCGCCACCAGATTGTATTTCTGCAGCTGGTCCAGCGCCGTCTCGCGATCGATGCGCCCGGCCAGATAGGCGTCGGCCACGGTGTATTCCGCCCGGCCCAGCTCGCGCGTCAGGGCCAGAAGCTGCGTCTGGGCCTCGGCCGTCGCCGGGTCCAGACCGGCCAGCGGATAGAGGACGCGCTTCTCGAAATCGGTGCGCTCATGGCCGGGGAAGGCCAGATCGATGCCGTAGTTGGCGCTGCCCTCGGCGATGAAGGACATGGGGCTGAACAGGGGATAGACGCTCATCTCGACCCAGCCCTTCTGCTTGACGAAGGTCTGTTCCAGCAGGGCGTTGTAGACGTGGTGGCCGGGATAGCCCTCGTGGCAGCCCAGATCGACGGCGCGGTCGATGAAGATGGGCAGGTCGGTGTTGACCTGGATCAGGCTGAAGGCGTTCCCCTTGTACCAGTTGTAGCCCGACCAGGGCTTGTTGTTGACGAACTCCAGGGTGAAGGTTTCGTTGGCGGGCAGGGTCATGTGCCGCTCGGTGCGCGCCTTGCATTCGTTGATGGCGGCCCGCATCACCGGCTCCAGCCGATCCTTGGGAATGACGTAGCGGGCGCGGAAGGCCGCGACCCGGTCGGCCAGGGGGCCTTCGCCGGGGACCAGGGCGTCGATGCGCGCCAGCACCGGATCATAGCTGGACAGAGGGCGCAGTTCCGGCCGCACCCCGAACAGGGCCTCGGCCTCGTCGGCGAAGCCCATCTTCTCGCCGCCCAGCATCCGCAGACGCGACGAAGCCGCCGAGACATGGGCCGACAGATAGGCGCGGCGTTGCAGACTCTGGGCGTCCAGCCCTCTGGTCGGAATCGCATTCAGCCGCTGGGTCAGGTCGCGCGCCCCCTCGGCCAACTGGGGCAGGGCGCGCGGATGGGCCTTGGCCGCCTCGGCCCATTCGGCCGGGCCGTAATAGGCGTCGACATAGCCCGGCTCGCGCTCGCCGATCTCCAGCGTCAGGGCGACATAGTCGCGGGCCACGGCGTCGAGACTGTCCGTCGCCGCCGGCGGCGTCGAGGCGCAGGCGGTCAGCAGGGCGGTCGCGGCCGTGAGAACGGCGATGGAGACGATACGCATGGAAGCTCCCTCTCTTCGGCGGGGACGCTAGGCGTTCGCGAGCGCGCCGCCAAGACCGGGCGATGCTGGAAAGGTCAGGGCCGGGGCTTGATGTTCTGTGGCCCCCAATAGGCGCGCATCTCGACGATCCGGCCCTCGGCGTCGAGGCGGAAGACGTCGATCACCTCGATGATTTCGTCGCGCCCGCCGCTTTGGCGATGGACGTGGAAGGGAAAGGCGACGCTGTCTCCCGACGTGCGCGGGGAGCCGGACATTTCGAGCTTGATGCCCCGGGCGACAGCGGTGCGGTAGAAACCACGGATGGCGTCGCGGCCCATGATGCGGGCCGCGCCCACAGGATCTTCGACGGTTGCCTCCTCGGCGTAGAGATCGGCGAGAGCTTCTGCATCGGCGCGGTCAAACCCGTCCACATAGGCGGCGATGACGTCGAGCTTGTGATCATGATCGGTCATCGTCTGCGGCCTTGGGCTGGTTTGAGGCCATGAAGTCTGCCGTCCCGCGGCGCTTCGATCCAGCCCGGACCCGGAAACAGAGAGTTGCCGCTTGGCGCCAGCAGCCCGGCAGCGAGGTTTTCTGGGCGCCGGGTTTTGCGGCCCGACACACAAATGTCTTTGCCCGCCCCTTCAAAGGCTGCTAACCGGACCGCCTTCCGCACCCGTAGCTCAGCTGGATAGAGTGCTGCCCTCCGAAGGCAGAGGTCACAGGTTCGAATCCTGTCGGGTGCGCCACTTCTCCAAAACACGTTGAAAACGCTACGGATTTACCGTCCGCAGAACCGTTTTTGGACGTTTGCTACACGACCCTGCTACACAATTTACTCGACGATCAGGGCGTAACGTCTTCTGATCATTCAGGAAAACGGGCCGAGGATTGCTACACAAAGCTGCTACACAATGTTCGAACGCATTTGGTCGAACGGAGTGGCGGTCGCATCTATTACCGGCGTCGAGTTCCCGACGCTCTGCGAGGGATTGTCGGCAAGAAGGAGGTCTGGAAATCCTTGGGGACGGACAGCCCCACGGTAGCCAAGCGTCGTGCTTTGCGAGTCGCGGCAGAGGTCGAGCATGAGTTCGAGGTGGCCCGTTCGAGGGTCGGCCATATCGTCGATCAGATCGTGCTGGATGGATTTTCCAAACGGGCGCCAATTGCTGAACCCGTCGCGGAAGCGGAGCCGCTGCCGGGCATCACCTTCGGCGATCTCTACGACGCCTACATGAACGATCCGACGCGGGATTGGTCGCCCACCACCCGGATGGCCTACCAGACGACCAAGCGGATCGTGATGGCGATCCTCGGGAAGGACGCTCCGATCCGCAGCATCACACGGACCCAGTGCCGCGAGATGATTGAAGTGCTCCGCTGGCAACCCCGCAATGCCTCGAAGCTGTTTCCCAAGCTCGGCCCCGTCGAGATCGCGGAAAGAGCGAAGGCTGAGCAGCGCACAGACCTGATCAACCCCGCCAACATAAACACCTACCTGAATAAGCTGGGCGGTGTGCTGAACTGGGCCGTGAAGGAGGAGATGCTTGACCGAAATCCTGCCCAAGGATTGCGTGTGCCCGATCCGACCGCCCGTCGTGACAAGCGGCTACCATTCTCGACCGATCAGCTACGGGCGATCTTCGCGGCACCTCTCTACACCGGCTGTCGCGACGATGAGCATGGCTACGCTGTGCGCGGCCCTGCTCGTCCACGGAACGCACGCTTCTGGATTCCACTGGTGTCGATGTTCGCCGGGCTTCGTCTGAACGAGGCGTGCCAACTTGATGTGGCGGACATTCGGCGCATCGAGGACGTTGACTGCTTCGCCATCACCGAACGGTCAGGTGAGAGCGCGACCGACAAGCGGCTCAAGACAGCATCCAGCGAGCGCGTCGTCCCGATTCATGCCACGCTGATCGATCTCGGCTTCATGGACTTCGTTCGACAGCGGAAACGAGATGGCGAGACCAAGCTGTTTGCGGAAGTCGGGATGGGTGCCACCGGTTATCGCTCGACGACCTTCTCCGCGTGGTTTCGCCGCTTCGTCGCGAAGGCTGGGGCCGACTCCCCGAAGACCTGCTTTCACAGCTTTCGTCATGGTTTCCGCGACGCCCTGCGTGAGTCTCGGATAGACAGGGACATCGCCCTTACGCTCGGCGGGTGGACGACGGCGAGTGGGGCCTCCTCGGTTTCGGATGCGTATGGCAGCGGCTACCGAATCGCCACGCTGAAGGAGGCAATCGACCGAGTTCACTATTCGGGCCTCGACCTCTGCCACCTCTATGACGGATCGTGACGGCGCTCGCCCCGCATCGCCTCCGGCGGTCAGTCTTGAACCGCGCGATAGGCCGCAACAAATGCTGCCGGATTGTCCCAGCCCTTGTCGCCGTAGGCCTCGTTGAAACAAGCAGCACGCATATTGGCATAGCCAACACTGTCGGGGACGAGAGGTGTCCACTCAACCCGCCCACTAACGGACCCAAGACTCGTCCCATCTTCGGCGTATTCTACGATTGTGGTGAAAGCGCTTTCGTCTCTCTGGCAGTCAAAAAGCGTTCGAATCAGCGAGTAGCCGACCCCTTTGTTGTCAGGCGTTGGGTTCACTGCCAGAACCCAAGCAGATAGACCCTTTGCCTCTGTTCGAACCGAGCCAAAGTCGACCCCAAAGGCACCCGTGTTATTGATGGTGACTATTCGCCAATCGCCAGCGTGAGCCACGCTCGCCAGCATCGACATTGCCGCCACGGCACAAGCCATTAGCTTCATAATCGCTCCCATTCAGACCCGCTCTGATAACAGCGGGTTCCAAACAAATCATGACTGTGGGAGCCGTTTCCGTCGCGCAATCCTCGGCCCGTTTTCCTGAATGATCAGAAGACGTTACGCCCTGATCGTCGAGTAAATTGTGTAGCAGGGTCGTGTAGCAAACGTCCAAAAACGGTTCTGCGGACGGTAAATCCGTAGCGTTTTCAACGTGTTTTGGAGAAGTGGCGCACCCGACAGGATTCCTCGTGCCGACCTGCTGGTAGGCCGAGCTATCGGC
>NZ_DAMBRE010000008.1:0-91208 GCF_032055285.1 Brevundimonas sp. | reverse complement strand
CAGCCTCCCCCACTTTCAAACTAAGAGAACCATGATCTCTGTCTGCTTTCCACCCTTGGCGGACATTCGACGCGTCCGCTTACGACGTTTGCGTGGCGGAGGTAGGGGTCACCCCGCCAGGGCGGCCTTCTTCTCTTCCAGCTCCAGCCAGTCCAGTTCGGCGGCTTCGAGGTCGGCGCGGGCCTTGTCGGCGGCCTTCATGGCGCGGTCGAAGGCGGCGGGGTCGCGGGTGTAGAGGGACTGATCGGCGAGGATGGCGTCCTGTTTGGCGATCTCGACCGGCAGGGTCTCCATCAGCTTCTCGACCTCTTCCAGACGACGGGCGTCCTTGTAGGAGAGCTTGACCGTCTTTTTGGGGGCGCGGTCAGAAGGCTCCGCCTTCTCGACCCGACGCGCCCCTGGGGCGCTCTCGGCGTGGGTCGGCGGGGGCGCGAGGAAGGTCGGGTTCTGGCGCAGGAAGTCCTGCCAGCCGCCGGGGGTTTCGACGATGTCGCCGCGCCCGTTCATGGCGATGGTCGAGGTGGCCAGGCGGTCGACGAAGTCGCGGTCGTGGGACACCAGGATCAGGGTGCCGTCATAGCCCTCGAGCAGTTCTTCCAGCTTGTCGAGGGTGTCCATGTCGAGGTCGTTGGTCGGTTCGTCGAGGACCAGCATGTTGGCGGGCTTGGCCAGGGCGCGCGCCAGCAGCAGGCGGTTGCGCTCGCCGCCCGACAGGGTCGAGATCGGCTGGCGCAACTGGCTTTCCTGAAACAGGAAGTCCTTGGCGTAGGCGGCGACGTGCTTGGAGAAGCCGCGCACGATGATGCTGTCGCCGCCGCCCGGCGTCAGGGCGTCCCACAGGGTCATGTCCGACTTCAGCCCCTCGCGCGACTGATCCAGATAGACGGGCTCCAGATTGGCGCCGAGGCGGATGGTCCCCTCGTCGGGCGCCAGCTCGCCCAGCAGGGTTTTGACCAGGGTGGTCTTGCCCGCGCCGTTGGGGCCGACGATGGCCAGACGGTCGCCGCGCATGACGCGGGTGGTCAGGTTCTTGAAGATGGTGCGGTCGCCGAAGACCTTGGTCACGCCCTTCAGCTCGGCCACGAGCTTGCCGGATACGGCGCCGGAATCGACGCCCAGATAGAGGTCGCGCGGGACGTCCTTCATCTTTTCGGCGCGTTCGGCGCGCAGGGCGGCCAGGTTGCGGGCGCGGCCTTCGTTGCGGGTGCGACGGGCGGTGATGGAGCGGTAGAAGGTCTCGGTCTCGCGCTCGATGGTCTTGGTCAGCTTTTCGAGGGCGAGGGCCTCTTCTTCCTGAACCTTGGCGGCCCAGTCGTCGAAGGCGTCGAAGCCCTTGTTCAGGGTGCGGACGCGGCGGTTGTCCAGCCAGTGGACGGTGTTGGTCACCTTGTTCAGGAAGGCGCGGTCGTGGCTGACCACCAGAACGGCGAAGCGGGCCTGAACCAGCTCGTTTTCCAGCAGTTCGATGGCCAGGATGTCGAGGTGGTTGGTGGGCTCGTCCAGCAGCAGGACGTCGGGCTCTTCGGCGAAGGCCTTGGCCAGGGCGGCGCGGCGGGTCTCGCCGCCGGACAGGCCCTGGGTCGACTTGGACGGCGACAGGCCGAAGGTCTCGAGCCAGCTTTCAGCGGTCCAGCGTTCGGCCCCGCCCGAGGCGGCGTAGTCCAGAAGCGTGTCGCCGGTGATGTCCGGCTCCTGGGCCACATAGGCGAAGCGGGTGCCGGCCTGGACGGCGCGGTCGCCCGAATCCGGCTCGATCAGGCCCATGACGATCTTCATCAGGGTCGACTTGCCGGCCCCGTTGCGGCCGACGACGGCGGCGCGGCTGCGCGGCTCGACCGCCAGATCGACCCCGTCGAAGAGGGGGCGCTGACCATCCTGCAGACGGACATCCTTGAGAGCGACGAGGGGGGGACGAGCAGCCATGGGCGGGCATATAACGTCTGACCGTCGGTTCGGCCATCGGCGTTGACGCTTCCTCGGCGAATGGGTGTAGTCGCCAGACCGAGACGGAGCGAGCCGATGGATTTGAGTACGTCCGCACGGGAGCGCGGGGGCCCGAAGAAAGGGCCAGGCCGTGGCTGGTACGCCCTGGCGATCCTGCCCGCGATCTGCGGCTTCGCCGCGATGGTCGCTGTGCTGTTCGTCCAACTGTCGAAGCTGGACGACGGGCTGGAGCAGATCGTGGTTCCGGGCGCGCGCGAACTGAGGTTGGAGTCGGGTCTGCACACTGTTTTCCTGGAATACCGCAGCGTCGTGAACGGCCGGGTCTATCGCACCGACGAGGTGTCTGGCCTGACCGTCCGGGTGGAAGCGCCGGGCGGGGCGCCGGTGGCGGTGACCGCGCCGATGGGCAGCGCCCACTATTCGCTGGGCGGACGTGAGGGGGAAGCGATCAATGCGTTCCGCATCGAGCAGGCCGGGACCTATCGCGTGTCGGCGGACTATGAGGGGCAGATGGGGCCGCAGACGGTGATCGCCGTGGGGCGAGGGTTCCTGAAGCTGGTGTTCACCACCGTTCTGATCGCGCTAGGCGCGGCCTTTCTCGGCATGATCTTGTCTGGGGGTGCGGGGATCGGCGTCTATCTGGCGCGTCGACGGGTGCGACAAATTTGACAGGGACTTGATTGATACCGTCCGGTTGGTATGTAAGACGACATGGACGCTCAGACCCGCCGCCGCGCGCCGGAAGCCACCCGCGCCGAGATCATCGACATGGCCATCGAGGCCGCCGCCGAGGAGGGGGCGACCGGGCTGAAACTGGACGCCGTGGTGTCGCGCCTGCCCTTCAGCAAGGGCGCCCTGTTGCACCACTTCCCGACCAAGCTGGCCTTGCTGGAAGGCGTGATCGATCATCTGGCGAACGAGATGACGGCGGCCATCCTGACCGAGGCGGCGCGCGATCCCAATCCGTATGGCCGCAATGCGCGGGCCTATCTGAGGGCCACGGTCAACGAGCCGGTGACCGAGCGCGACGTCAGCATCGGCCGGGCGGCCCTGGTGGCCTGTGCGGTGGAGCCCAGCCTGATCGCGCGCTGGCGGGCGGCGATGCGGACCCTGGCCGAGGACGACCCGGTCGACCCGGCGGGCAAGGACGACGCCCTGATGCTGCGGCTGATCGCCGACGGCCTGTGGATGAGCGACCTGTTCGGCACCCACGAGGTCTCGCCCGAGCAGCGCCGCGCCCTGCTGTCCCTGCTGACGCCGGGCAGCATCCTGACCGAGGCGCAAAACGAGCTTGAAGGCGGCGGCGAGTGAACCCGGTCACCTGGGCGGCCCTGCTGGGCGCCATCGGCTTCGAGGTGCTGGGCACCACCCTGTTGCAGCAGTCGCAGCAGTTCACCCGCCCCTGGCCGACGGCGGGGCTGGCGATTTGCTATGGCCTGGCCTTCTACCTGCTGACCATCGCGTTGAAGCAGATGCCGGTGGGGCTGGCCTACGCCATCTGGAGCGGGCTGGGGGTGGTGCTGATCTCGGCAGTCGGCCTGTTCCTGTTCAAGCAGAAGCTGGACCTGCCGGCCGTGGTCGGCCTGGTGATGATCGTCGGCGGGGTGGTGGTGATCAACCTCTTCTCGAAGAGCGTGACGCACTGAAGGGCGACAGGGGCGTGCGGGGGGCGTATAGGCCCCGCCCATGAAACCCTTCTGGGAAACAACACCGCTGACGGAGATGACTCCGACCGAGTGGGAGAGCCTGTGCGACGGGTGCGGCCTGTGCTGCGTCATTCGCTTCGAGGACGAGAACACCGGCGAGATCGTGCCGACGCGGGTGCACTGCAAGCTGTTCGACCCGGACCGCTGCACCTGCTCGGACTACGCCAACCGGCAGGAGCATGTGCCGGACTGCATCAAGCTGACGCCCGGCAAGATCGGGGGGCTGCGCTGGCTGCCGCCGTCGTGCGGCTATCGCCGGGTGCATGAGGGGCGGGGCCTGGCCTGGTGGCATCCGCTGATCTCGGGCGATCCCGAGACGGTGCATAGGGCCGGGGTGTCGATCCGTCGCCAGACCATTTCCGAGACGGCCCTGGCCACCGAGGAGGACGCCCTAGATTTCGAGGCGCCGGAGTGGATGCAGGAGCGTGGCGGCGACGCTAACGATTAATTCGTCGAGCGAGGGGATAAGGGGCGGCTATGGCGATCGTGGTGACACAGTCGGGATCAGTTGAAACGGGCGGCCGGGACGCATTCGACCGACTGACCGCTGTGGCCTGTGCGGCCTTTGACGCGCCGTACGCCATGATCACGGTGCTGGACGAAGACCTGGCCGTATTCCGCTCCAGCGTCGGTCTGGATGAAACCAGCGTGCCGCGGCGTGAGAGCATCAGCCATGTCCTGGTAGGGATGGGGCCGGGCGCCGTGGTGATGGTCGAGGACGCGCTCGCGACGGCGGAATTCTGTCATCATCCCATGGTCGTCGGCCCGCCCTATGTGCGGTCTTTCCTGGGGGCGACGGTCTGCACGCCCGATGGTGAGCCGGTCGGCGCCATCGGCGTCATGGACATCAAGCCGATGGCGGCGCCGAGCGAAGCGCAGCGGCGGCTGATCCTGGAACTGGCCGGTCTGGCAGGCCAGCTGGTGGAGCATGCCGAAGCCATGCGTCAGGAGACGGCGCGTCTGGAGACCTTGCGTCTGGCCGAAGACATGGTCGGGGTCGGGCGCTGGCGCTACGAGGTCGCCTCGGGTGCCGTGACCTGGTCGGACGAGATCTATCGGATTCACGCCCTCAAACCCGGCGCCTTTGCGCCGACGCTGGAGGACGTGTTCCGGCACTATCACGCCGACGACCAGATCGAGATCCAGCGCCTGGTCGAGCGGGCGCTGAAGACGGGCGAGGGCTATACCTTCAAACTGAGGCTGGTCGGGACCGATGGGGTCGAGCGCGTGGTGGCGGCCGAAGGCGCGACCGAGAAGGATGCGACGGGGCGGGTGATCGCCCTGTTCGGCGTCCTGCAGGATGTGACCGACCGCGAGCGTCTGCTGCGGGCGGCCCAGACCAATGAGCGACGCTATCGGCTGTTGGCCGAGAACACCGGCGACGTCATCACCCGGGTCAAGATGGACGGGTCGAGCAAGTATATCTCGCCGGCCATCCAGCAGCTTCTGGGATGGACCTTCGAGGAGATGAGCGGACAGTCGACCGACTATGTTCATCCCGAGGATCGGCATCTGGTGCTGGGGGCCATCGGCAAGGCGGTGAAGACGGGCGAGCCGACGCGGCTGGAGCATCGGGCGGTGCACAAACGCGGCGCGACCATCTGGGTCGAATGCACCTTCAAGGCCTTGCGGGACGAGCACGAGCACGTCGACGACGTGGTGGTGGTGATCCGCGACATCACCCAGCGCAAGGCCCTGGAGGCCGAGGTGCTGGAGGCCAAGGAGACGGCCGAGGCGGCGGCAAGGGTGAAGAGCGAGTTCCTGGCCAATATGAGCCATGAGCTGCGCACGCCCCTGACCAGCGTGATCGGCTTCTCGGACCTGTTGCAGGCGTCAGACGCCCTGCCAGAGCAGGAGCGGGTCTATGTCGAGCGCATCGCCACGGCGTCGGAAGCCCTGCTGGGGGTGATCAACGACATCCTCGACTATTCCAAGCTGGAAGCCAATGCGATCGAGATGGACCCTGAGCCCTTCCAGGTCGCGGCCCTGGTCGACGGGGCGGCGGCCATTGTCGAGGGGCAGTGCCTGGCCAAGGGGCTGAGCCTGAAGGTGGTGGCCGACGCGGCCCTGCCTGAGGTGCTGACCGGCGACGCCGGGCGGCTGCGCCAGGTGATGCTGAACTTCCTGTCCAATGCGGCCAAGTTCACCAGCAAGGGCGGGGTGACGCTGCGGGTCGGCGGGGCGCCGGACCCTGACGGGCGCTGGCGACTGCGGGTCGCGGTGACGGACACCGGCATCGGCATTCCCGCCGAGAAGATCGAGGTGCTGTTCCAGCGGTTCTCGCAGGCCGACGCCTCGACCACGCGGGTCTATGGCGGCACCGGGCTGGGTCTGGCGATTTCGCGGCGTCTGATCGAGATCATGGGGGGCGAGATCGGGGTGGACAGCCAGCCGGGCGAGGGGGCGACCTTCTGGTTCGAGGCGCCCTTGATCCAGGGCGGGGCGGTCGGACGACTGGTGAGCGGCGACGAAGATCTGGCGGCGCCGGGCGGCATGACCGGACGGCGCATCCTGATGGCTGACGACGCGCCGGGGAACCGGGAGCTGGTCAGCGCCATCCTGCGCGGCCTGGGGCTGGAGATCGACACGGTCTGCGACGGCGCCGAGGCGGTGCAGGCCATGCAGGACGAGGCCTATGACCTGGTGCTGATGGACGTGCACATGCCGGTCATGGACGGGCTGACGGCGACGCGAGAGATCCGGCGGATGCAGGCGGGGAGCGGGCTCAGGACGCCGATCCTGGCGCTGACGGCCAATGTGCAGGCGGAGCAGGTGGCGCGCTGTCTGGACAGCGGCATGGACGGGCATCTGGCCAAGCCGATCCAGATCCCCGAGCTGGCCGGGGCCCTGGCCCACTGGCTGGCGGGCGGCGAACCGGCGGCCCTGGCGGGGTAGGCGAGGTCTTTCCTCCTCATGAAATGGGGAGGTGGCGCGGACGCGCAGCGGCCGTGACGGAGGGGCGGGCGGCTGCGAGGCGCGACCGAGCCCCTCCACCGCTACGCGGTCCCCCTCCCCACAAGTGGGGTGGAAAGCGGTTGCGCAGCGGCTATCGCAATCGCCCCGCGCAAACCCTGTAAAATCCCGGGATTGATCCGTTCCGGCGGCTGTTCGCCAGCCTGAGGACGCTGGTCGGCTATGGTTCAGGCATGGCGGGAAAAGCGGATGAAACGGGGTGGCTGGAAGCGGTCTATGACCGGCTGAAGGCCCTGACCGATGAAGCGATCGCTGTGATCGCGGCCGCCGAAGCGCCGACCGACGCGGCCGAGGCCGAGAAGCGGGCGCGGGCCGTGGGCGTGCTGGCGCGGACGGCCAAGGCCGTGGCGGCGCTGCGATCACGACCCGCCCGCAAGACCCCGGATGAGGATGAAATGAGCGAAGACGATTGTGATGTCAGCGACGCCGAACTGGCCGGGCTTCAGGCCGAATTCTTCGCCCGTGTCGATCATCTCGTCGCAGCCTTCGAACGCAAGTCTCTGGCTGCGGGACTGGGTCGAGAGCCTGCCGCGCGAACAGCAGGCGGCGGCGCTGAGGGCGGCGATGAAGGCGACGCCGAGGCTGAACGACGAACAGATATGGCCGCGTGAGGCGGACTGGCGCACCTGGGTGCTGCTGGGCGGGCGCGGGTCGGGCAAGACCTTCGCCGGGGGCTTCTGGCTGAACGAACTGGCGCGGGGCAAGGACCTGACCTTCGCCCTGGTCGGGCCGGCGCTGCACGACGTGCGCGAGGTCATGGTCGAGGGGCCGTCGGGGTTGAAGGCGCAGGCGGCGCGGGACAACCGGCCGCGCTGGGAGGCGGGGCGGCGGCGGCTGATCTGGCCGTCAGGGTCTGCGGCCTACGCCTTCTCGGCGGAGGACCCGGACAGCCTGCGGGGGCCGCAGTTTCATGCGGCCTGGGCGGACGAGTTCTGCGCCTGGCGGCACGCGGAGGCGACGCTGGCGAACCTGAGGTTCGGGCTGCGGCTGGGGGACGATCCCAAGCTGGCCATCACCACGACGCCGCGGCCGATCGCGGCGCTGCGGCGGCTGTTGGCCGAGCCGGGGGTGGTGAAGGCGCGGCTGGCGACGGCGGCCAATGCGGGCAATCTGGCGCCGGGGTTCCTGGGGCATCTGCAGGCCCTCTACGCCGGGACGCGGCTGGAGGCGCAGGAGATGGAGGGGCTGATCGTCGAGGCCGACGGCGCCCTGTTCCGGGCCGAGGACCTGGCGCGGGCGCGGGGTTCGCGCCCGGCGAAGTTCGAGCGGGTGGTGGTGGCGGTGGACCCGCCGGCCAGCGCTCACGGCGACGCTTGCGGCATCGTGGCGGCGGGCAGGAAGGACAAGGTCGGATACGTGCTGGCGGATCGTTCGGCGCGCGGGCTGTCGCCCGCCGGATGGGCGAAGCGCGTGGCAGAGACGGCGGCGGCGTTCGAGGCCGACCTGGTGCTGGCCGAGGCCAATCAGGGCGGCGAGATGGTGCGGACCCTGCTGGGGCAGGCGGACTGTCCGGCGCAGGTGAAGCTGGTTCACGCCAGCCGGTCGAAGAAGGCCCGGGCCGAGCCGGTGGCGGCGCTCTACGAGCAGGGGCGGGTGGTCCACTGCGGGGCCTTCCCGGCGCTGGAAGAAGAGATGATGGCGCTGGGGAGCGAGGCGGCGGGGGCGAAAAGCCCCGACCGCGCGGACGCCCTGGTGTGGGCGCTGACGCATCTGCTGCTGGCCGGGAAGACGCAGCCGAGGTTGCGGGCGTTGTGATCGCGCTTCGTTCACGGCCACGCTTGTTAAGAAATCTCGATTACTGAGCGAGAGGTTTGAATGACCAAGTGAGGGTTCTGTGCTGCAAAAGGTTCGGATGGGCGTCGTGGCCATGGTGGCGGCGTTGGGCGTTTGGAGCGCGGCGGGGAGCGCCGTGGCTCAGCAGGTCGAGCATGATGTGGCGGGGATCATGACGACCATGGTCGAGAATGATCCCGCAGACCGGATCGGGCAGGTCGTCACCGCGCCCTCCGGCTACGACCGGGTGAAGCGGTTCACCTATTGGATCAAACCCGGCGCGAGCGGCGTGACGGTGCGGCCTGCGGTCCGGGGCTATCACTCTGTTTCGGATACGTACGCCAACCAGGTCATCGAAACGGGCGCAGACCAGATTTTGACGGGGACGACGGCGAGAGCCGTCACCTTTGAGTTCGATGCGCCGGTTGTCGCGGGTCAACAGTATATGCTGGCGCTTGAAGTCGTCAGCGGTGACGGCGAGATCGAGATCGTCGTTCCGGGGAGCTATGCCGATGGCTTCTGGCTGAAGGTCTATTTCAATGCGGCGTCGGCCTTCATGAGCCAGGATGCCCGTTTCATCGCTGAGTTTGGCCATGCGGCGGCGCCTGCGGCCATTCCGACGATGACGGAGTGGGCGATGATGCTGATGGCCTTGGCGATGGCCGGGGGCGCGGTGGTTCTGCTGCAGAAGCGTAGGACCACGGCGGGCTAAACCGCTTTTGGAAATATTGAGGTCGAGCGCGGCCCCGGTCTGAGGAAGACCGGGGCCTTTTGCTGTCTGGAGGGTGAGCATGGGGTGGTGGCGATGGCAGGGACGACAGGGCGAGGCCGTGCGCGAGGAGAAGATGTCACGCACCGGGCCGCTGATCGCCCTGACGGGGGCGGGCCGGGCGCGGTGGACGCCGCGCGACTATGCGCATCTGGCGGACGAGGGGTTCGCCAGGAACGCCGTGGCCTATCGCTGCGTGCGGATGATCGCGGAGGCGGCGGCGTCGACGCCCCTGATGGTCATGGTCGCGGGCGTGCGGACGACGGATCATCCGCTGGCGCGGCTGCTGGCCAAGCCTAATCCCGAGCAGTCGGGCGGGGAGTTGATGGAGGCGGTTTACGGCGCGCTGCAGACGGCGGGCAACGCCTATGTCGAGGCGTCGGGGGACGCGCACGGCGACGGTGTTCCTGACGAG
Source organism: Brevundimonas sp. (assembly GCF_032055285.1). Lineage (GTDB taxonomy): Bacteria > Pseudomonadota > Alphaproteobacteria > Caulobacterales > Caulobacteraceae > Brevundimonas. The sequence goes on along the minus strand of NZ_DAMBRE010000008.1, from coordinate 81,628 downwards.
TTGTGGGCGCTGCGGCCCGACCGGGTGAAGGTGGTTCCCGGAAGGGCGGGCTGGCCCGAGGCCTATGAGTATGCGGTCGGCGGACAGGCAGTGCGGATCGGGCGGCATGGGGACGGCTGGTCGCCGGTCATGCACCTGAAGCTGTTTCATCCGACGGACGATCACTACGGGTTTTCACCACTGGAGGCGGCGGCCTTCGCCATCGACGTGCACAACGCCTCGGGGGCCTGGAACAAGGCGCTGCTGGACAATGCGGCGCGGCCGAGCGGGGCGCTGATTTACGGTGCCAAGGACGGCGAGCGGCTGACGGGCGAGCAGTTCGAGGCGCTGAAGGCGGAGCTGGGCGAGGCCCATGCGGGGGCGCGCAACGCCGGGCGGCCGCTGTTGCTGGAAGGCGGGCTGGACTGGAAGCCGATGAGCCTGACGCCGCACGACATGGACTTCATCGCCGGCAAGCACGCGGCGGCGCGCGAGATCGCCCTGGCCTTCGGCGTGCCGCCGCAGCTGCTGGGGATCCCCGGCGACGCGACCTACGCCAACTATCGCGAGGCCAATGCGGCCTTCTGGCGCGGGACGGTGATCCCTCTGGTGAGGAAGGCGGCGGGGGCGATGACGGGCTGGCTGGGCGGGCGGTTCAGCGACTGTCGGATCGAGCCGGACCTGGACGCGGTTCCGGCCCTGCAGGTCGAGCGGGACGCCCTGTGGGCGCGGCTGAATGCGGCGGGGTTCCTGACGGACGAGGAGCGCAGGCGGATGGCGGGGGTGGGCGATTAGGCGCGACGCCTCTCCCTCCCCTTCATGGGGAGGGTGGTCGCGAAGCGACCGGGTGGGGAGGGCGCGGTGATGCAGGCTCGGCGTGTGAATAGCCACGCCGCCCCCCACCCGGTTTCGCCCTTCGGGCTCAACCACCCTCCCCATGAAGGGGAGGGAGAAAGGTGGTGAAGATGACTAAGTTGCGAAAAATTCCCGTCGCCCTGATCGCGGCCCTGCTGGTGCAGACCATTGGCGGCCTGGTCTGGGCCGGGGGCGCGGCGGCGCGGATCGCGACCCTGGAGCAGAGGGTCGGCGAGCAGAGGCTGGTGGCTGAGCGGCTGGCGCGGGTGGAGGCCCAGGGCGAGGCGGTGCGCGCGACGGTGGACCGGATCGAGCGGCGGCTGGAGGAGAAGTGATGCGGCATGGTTTTCTCCCTCCCCTTCATGGGGAGGGTGGTCGCGAAGCGACCGGGTGGGGAGGGCGCGGCGATGCAGGCTCGGCGCTTGAATAGCCTTGCCGCCCCCACCCGACTTCGCCCTGCGGGCTCAGCCACCCTCCCCATGAAGGGGAGGGAGAAGGGCGTCGTGGTGATCGAAGGCTACGCCTCACTGTGGGGCGTCGCCGACCTGAACGGGGACGTCGTCGCGCGGGGGGCGTTCGCCGACAGTCTGGCGAAGACGGGCGCGGGCGGAGTGCGGATGCTGCACCAGCACGAGAGCCGGGCCGTGGTCGGCGTCTGGGACGAGATGGTCGAGGACGAGCGGGGTTTGAGGGTGCGCGGGCGCATCTGCGACTGGTCGGGCGAGGCGCGCTACGCCGCCGCCCTGACGCGGGCGGGGGCGCTGGACGGGCTGTCGATCGGCTTCCGCGCGGCGAAGGCGCGGCGCGAGGGGCGGTTGCGGGTGCTGAGCGCGGTGGAGCTGTGGGAGGTGTCTCTGGTGACCTTCCCCATGCTGCCGGGAGCGCGGTTCAGGCCGGTCGTGAAAAGAACCACAGCGCCAAATAGCGGACGAGCAACACACATGGAACGAGAACCATAAGACCGGCGGCGACTCCGACCAGAATGGGGTGCTCCGATCCCGAGGCGACAGCGCCGCGCTGGAAGGCGGACTTCACGAGGGAAGCTGGGACGCTGGCGACCAGCGTCAAAAGGAAGACGACAGCCGCGAACCGCCACCGGGGCGTCTTGAGGGACTTCTCATGGGAGAAGGTCCCGGGCGGGAAAAGGCTGAGGAAGAAAGCCAGGATCAGCGGCTGGGTCAGGCTGGTCCAGAGGTCGGCGAGGGCGAAGATCGGGGCGGGCATGCCTATCCTATCTCGTCTTGGAAGTATCGACTTCTTGGATCATCGTGCCCTCTACCGCCCAGATCTTGTCGCCGGTTCCAATGACAATCGGCAGACGGTTGAGCAGGGACAAGAAGACATGAACCTCGAGCGGCTGGGGGGCGACGAGGACGGTGGTGAAGAGGGCGGCGGGTTGGCCGTCCTGACCGGCCTGGCGCCGGTCCATGTTCAGGCAGCCGCCTGACAGTTGTTCACGCTTTTCGAGGGAGCGGCCGTCGGCGCTGACGTGGAAGCGGTAGTGGCCGCCCATGGGGACAATATTGGCGTCGGTGGTGGCGGCCAGCAGCCAGACCAGCCAGCCGTCGCTGTCGGGGTCGTCCAGCACGACCGTGTTGAAACTGGCGGTGCAGCGCAGGTCGCCGATGTTGGCGACGGCGAGGTTGCGGGCCAGGTAGTGCGCGATCTGATCGTCGGGCAGGGCGGCGTCCTTTGACTGGACCGCCGGACCCGCATCGCCGTTCTTGTCGACGAGGATGTCATAGCCGGGCAGCGGGGCGGTCGGATCGCCGCGCAGGAAACGGACGAGTTGGGCGTCGCCCTGATCGACCACGATCCAGCCGATCAGGCCGTGGTCCGGCCGGTCTTCCAGCAGGGGCAGGAGGACGTCAGTGGCGCGCCAGGCGGCGCGGTCCTGGACGAAGATGGCCGAGCCGATGGCGCCGGTTTGCGTCAGCGACCAGACCTCGACCTGGGGCGGCGGTTTGTCGTCGGCGGCCTGAACGGCTGAGGCAAGGCTCAGGGACAGGGCGGCGAGCAGAGAGACTAACGGCAGCCGCATGGGCGATCCTTTCAGGGGGCGTCCCGTGCGGCGGCAGGAACAGGGTGCGACCGTTCGACGGTCGCGCTCGAGCGTAACCGCGATACGCGGTTCTTCAACCGGAGAGAGCATGAAAGAGACCAAGACCGCCTCGGCATCGCCCGAGGCGCGCGCCGCCATGCATGAGATGATGGCGGCGTTCGAGGCGTTCAAAGGGGCCAATGACGCCCGACTGGACGAGATCGAGAAGAAGGCGTCGGCCGATGCGCTGCTGGAGGAGAAGGTGGCGCGCATCGATCAGGCGGTGGCCGGGGCGCAGGCGCGGCTGGATCGTGCGCTGAGCGAGAGCCGTCGTCCGATGCTCGGCGGTGAGCCGGCTGTGGCGGCGGCGCCGGAGGCCAAGGCGGCGTGGGACGGCTATATGAAATCGGGTCAAGCCCATGGTCTGGAGCTGAAAGCGGGGCTGTCGTCGGCGTCGAACTCGGCGGGCTATGTCGTGCCGCCGGAGACGGAGCGGGCCATCGAGCGGCGCCTGATGGCCGGGTCGCCGATGCGCGAGATCGCCACGGTGCGCACGGTGGGTTCGGGCGTGTTCAGGAAGCCGGTGTCGACGGCGGGCGTGACGGCGGGCTGGGTGGCCGAGACGGCGGCCAGGCCCGAGACCGACCCGGCGACCCTGGCGCTGCTGGAGTTCGCATCGGCCGATCTCTACGCCTGTCCGGCGGCGACGCAGAGCCTGCTGGACGACGCCCTGATCGACCTGGACGAATGGCTGGCCGCCGAGGTCGAGGACGCCTTTGCGGCGCAGGAGACGGCGGCCTTCGTCAGCGGCGACGGGGTCAACAAGCCCAAGGGCTTCCTGGCCTACGCCACGGCGACGGAAGGGACGCAGACCTGGGGCCAGATCGGCACGGTGGCGTCGGGTGGGGCGGGCGCTTTCGCCAGCACGAACCCGGCGGACAAGCTGATCGACCTGATCTATGCGCCCAAGGCCCAGTATCGACCGAACGGGCGTTTCGTGATGAACCGGCGCACGGTCTCGGCGGTGCGCAAGTTCAAGGACGCGGACGGGAACTACATCTGGTCGCCGGCGACGCGGCCCGGCGAGACGGCAAGCCTGCTGGGCTATCCGGTCACCGAGATCGAGACCATGCCGGATGTGGCGGCCAACAGTCTGTCGATCGCGTTCGGGGACTTTTCGCGCGGCTATCTGATCGTGGATCGCGCAGGGGTGCGGGTGCTGCGCGACCCCTATTCGGTCAAGCCCTATGTGCTGTTCTACACGACCAAGCGCGTGGGCGGCGGGGTGCAGAACTTCGACGCGATCAAGCTGATGAAATTCGCGGCCTCGTAGGGGCTGAAGCTGAGCCCTCTCCCGGCGGGAGAGGGCTTGAGCCTCCAAGAGCGAAGCGATTGGCAAGGCGAAAGGGTGAGGGGCTGGTGAATCAGTCGGCGTGAGCCGCAGCGCGACGGCTTACGCCGACGGACATCGGGAACCCTCATCCGGCCCTTCGGGCCACCTTCTCCCATCGGGAGAAGGGATGCAGAAAACACTGGAGATTTACCCATGACCGCACCCGTGAGCCTCACGGAGGCGAAGCTGTTCCTGCGCGTCGAGCATGAGGCGGAGGACGGGCTGATCCAGACCCTGATCGACGCCGCGAGGGCGCGGGTGGAGGGGGAGGTGGGGCTGACGCTGGCCTCGACCTCGCCGGCGCCGCTGCGGCTGGCGGTGATGATGCTGGCGCTGCGCGCCTATGAGCGGGGCGAGAGCGAGATGTCGGCGGCGCCGGTCGAGGGGTGGATCGCGCCCTATCGCGTGGTGCGGCTTTGAGCGGCGCGATGAAGGTGGTCGCGAGCCTGGTGCGGCCGGTGGAGGCGGAGACGCCCCATGGCGGGCGCGCAGTCAGCTATGAGCCGGTCGGGTCGCTGTGGCTGAGCCTGGGCGCGCGACGGCGGCGCGAGCGGACGGAAGGCGGCGTGACGCGGGGCGTGGAGACGCTGAGCGCCACCGTGCGCGCCGATCCGAGGCTGGCCGAGGGGCTGGTGGTGCGCTTCGGCGGGGCGGACTGGGGCCTGGTCGGGATCGAGGCCGATCCGAAGGCGGCAGGGCGGGTGCGGCTGAATCTGGAGCGGGCGCGATGAAGGATCATGAGGGGGCGCTGATCAAGGCGCTGATCGCCTGGCTGAAGGGCGACGCGGCCTTGCAGGCGCTGCTGGGTGATCCGGTGAGGGTCTGGGACCAGCCGCCGGAGGAGCCCGCGTTTCCGCATCTGCTGATCGGCAAGGGCGAGAGCCGGGGGCTGAACGCCGACGGGGGCGGGGTCGAGCATCGACTGACCCTGACCTGCGCCAGCCGATTTGCGGGCATGGAGGAGGCGCGAGCGGTCGCGGCGGCGGTGCGGGCGCGAGTGGCGGACGCAGTGGTTGAGGCGGACGGGGTGAAGGCGGTCAGCCTGGGCGTGACCTTCACCGACGTATTTCGCAGCGCGGATTTGAAACGGGCCTGGGCGGTGATGCGGCTGCGGGCCGTGACGGAAGAGATTTAGCGCGCCGCTTCTCCCTCCCCTTCATGGGGAGGGTCGTCGCGCAGCGACCGGGTGGGGAGGGCGGTGTGATGGGGGCGCGGCGCGAATAGTCGAAGCGCCCCCACCCGTCTGACGCTTCGCGTCAGCCACCCTCCCCATGAAGGGGAGGGAGAGGCGGCGCATCATTGGCTAAACGGAGATTCAAATGACGGCCCAGCGCGGCAAGGACATTCTGTTGAAGATCGCGGGCGAGGGCGGGGCCTTCACCACGGTGGCGGGGCTGAGGGCGCGGACGATTTCGCTGAACGCCAAGACGGTGGACGCCACGGACGGCGACAGCGCCGGACGATGGCGCGAACTGCTGGCGGGGGCAGGGGTCAAGTCGGCGGCGGTGTCGGGGCAGGGGATCTTCCGCGACGCGGCGTCCGACGCCCTGATCCGCGAGGCCTTCTTTGAACAGGCGGCCAAGACGTGGCGGCTGATCGTGCCGGACTTCGGCGTGCTGGAGGGGCCGTTCATCGTGGCGGCGCTGGAATACGCCGGCGAGCACGAGGGGGAGGCGAGCTTTGCGCTGAGTCTGGCGAGCGCGGGCGAAGTGACGTTCAGCGCGGTGTGAGTTGATCTCTCCTCCCCATGAAAATGGGGAGGTGGCGCGGACGTGCAAGCGTCCGTGACGGAGGGGCGGGTTGAGCGGGGAAAGCCCCTCCACCGCTACGCGGTCCCCCTCCCCACGGGGTGGGGAGGAAAGAAGGTGGACAATGACCAACGGCGTGCGGGGCGAGGCGGTGGTGGTGCTGGCGGGGGCGGAGCGGAGGCTGTGTCTGACGCTGGGGGCCTTGGCTGAGATCGAGACGGGGCTGGGCACAGCCGGGATGGCGGGGCTGGCCGAGCGGATGCGCTCTCTGTCGGCGCGAGATCTGATGGTGGTGCTGGCGGCCCTGCTGCGCGGCGGGGGCGAGGGGGCGCTGGCGGACGGGCTGGCGAGCGCGACCGTTGATCCGCGCGAGGCGGCGGAGGCGGTGGCGAAGGCCTTTGCGGCGGCGGCATGACTCCCTGGGGTGACATGATGCAGGCGGCGGCGCGGATGGGCGTGGGGCCGGAGGGGTTCTGGCGGCTGTCGCTGAAGGAATGGCGGATGCTGACGGCGAGGCCGGTTCAGGCGGCGCCGCTGGGGCGCGGCGAGCTGGAGCGGATGAGGGAGATGTGGCCGGATGACTGACAGTTTCAGGCCCGACGGGCTGGACGCCGTGCCGGTGAGGGTGGCGGAGGCGGCGCAGGCGCTGGAGGCGCTGCGGGAACCGGCGGAGCGGGCGGCGGCGTCCATTGAGGACGCGTTCGGGCGGGCGGGGATGAGCCTGACGCGGTCGCTGACGCGGGCGGCGGCGGACGGGGAGGTGACCCTGGCCGAGTTGGCGCGGGCGGTGCTGAACGCGGTCAATGCGGCGGCGGGATCGGGCGGCAAGGGCGGCCTGTCGGATGCGATCGCGGCGGTGATGAGCGGCTTTGGCGGGGCGCGGGCCGATGGCGGGCCGGTGCTGGGCGGCGGGGCCTATCTGGTCGGCGAGCGCGGGCCGGAAGTGTTTCGACCGGCTGGGGCCGGCAGCATCGACTCGCTGGGCGGTCACTTTGGGTCGGGGGCCGGGGTGACGGTCAACGTCAGCGTGGACGGCGGGGCGCAGGGCCTGTTGCGGTCCGAGGCGCAGATCGCGCGGATGCTGGCGCGGGCGACGGCCCTGGGGGCGCGAAGGATGTAGCGGCGCAGGCTCAAGCCGCGAAGCGCCGCGCGGGTCGCGATAGCCCAAGAAAAGCGAGGCTCAAGCAGCGAGCCGCCGCGCGGGTCGCGTTAGCCTCCCAAAGAAAAAGGGGCGCTCCGAAGAGCGCCCCTTGAACTTACTCGCCCTTGGGATTGGGGCCGAAGCGGTTGTCGCCGCGCTGGCTGTCGGTGATGCCGATCCAGAGCAGGAAGGCCAGGCCGACCAGACCCATGATGGCGAGCCCGCCCATCATCGATCCGAGCATGGACAGGGCCGCCGCCGGGTCTTCGTTCTCGAAGGCCTGGGGGTTGGTGAAGATGGCCATGCCGACGGCGCTGATGATCATGAAGAAGCCGATGATGGTGGCGACCCAGGGGATGACAGCGAACCAGCCCGTCTTGCCCATGTCGTGCAGGCGTTTGACGGTGATGGCGAGATTGGGCCAGATCAGGATCAGGCCGATCAGAACGCCGATGAAGGGAATCCAGCTCGTGACGACGCTGACGCCGAGCAGGATCAGCCAGCTGATCCAGAAGTGTTGGCGGCGCAGGCGGCCGTTGAAGGAGAACAGGGCGCTGGCGAAGTCGTAGCCGCCGCCGGTGTCGCGGGCGACATAGGCCGAGCTGGCGGCCTGGCCGAAGGCGGCGGCGGGATCGCCGGCCAGGACCATGATCTGGGTCGCTTCCAGGCCCTCGGGCACGAAGTCGACGCGGGCGCCGGTGCGGATGGTTCCGCCGGCCTGGATGGCCGAACGGGCGAAGCCGTAGCGGAGGCTGTCGTCGCCGCTGATCAGGCCTGTACCCGACACGTCGTCATAGCTGAGAATTTCACCGCGCACTCGGAAGTCTCCCTGATCTGAACGGCCCCCGGCCGCCTTGGGGCGAGCATGACCGAGCGTCGGTTTCCAGACAAGTCGAAGCGTGACCTTGGGTTCGAATTTTGAGAGCGAATCTCAATTCGAGTCAGAAGCGCTTGGACGCCAAACCGTAACGATTGGGGTGGGGCTGGGAAGGAATGCAGGCGACGACCAGCATGAAGAGGCCGCCGACGTAGGGGACGAAGGTCACCAGATAGAGCCAGCCGGAAAGGCCGATGTCGTGCAGACGGCGCGAGGCCAGGGCGATGCCGGGAATCATCAGGAACAGGCCCCAGAAGGCCGGCAGCAGTAAGGTGAGCAAGGCCAGGGTGGACGTGAGGTCGCTGTCATCGGCCAGGGCGGCGAGCAGGAAAAAGGGCACGAAGGCCGCCATCATCGTCAGCCAGGCGAAGAGGATGAAGGACCAGTATTCCAGTCGCCGGGCGCGACCGTCGCCGTCTATGAACTTCTCGCGGATGCAGCGGACGAAATAGGGCCAGGGGCTGAGCGGCGCCTCGCCGGGAGGGCAGCTGGCGGGCGTCAGGCCGTAGCCCTGAATGAGCAGGGGGATGATCTGGGAGGCGCGGTCGTCTAGCGGCACGAAGTCGATGCGCAGGCCCGGCGCGGGCTCCTGAGCGCCGCCTACGTCGCTGCGCGAGAAGCGGTAACGCACCAGGTCGTCGCCGCTGATCAGGCCCTCGCCGCTGACAGCGTCGTAGCTGAGAATCTCACCGCGCATGCAGGCCCCCCGACCGCGGTCGAACGGACCGCTCCCGGTCAGTGGACGGGCTGCCGCGGAAAATCAAGATAACAGGAGTCTTCAATGGCTTTTCACGAGGTGCGCCTGCCGGCGCGGCTGGCGTTTGGATCGACGGGCGGGGTGGAGCGGCGGACGGAGATCACCACCCTGGGCTCGGGGTTCGAGCGGCGCTCGACGCCCTGGGCCGAGGGACGTCGGCGCTATCTGATCGGGGCGGGGCTGCGGTCGTTGGACGACATGGCGGCGCTGACGGCGTTTTTCGAGGCGCGGCGCGGACGGCTGTACGGCTTCCGGTTCCGCGACTTCGCCGACTTCAAGAGCTGTGCGCCCGGCGAGGCGGTGGCGGCGACGGACCAGAGGATCGGGGCCGGGGACGGGGCGCGGCGCAGCTTTGGGCTGAGCAAGGCCTACGGCGACCATGTGCGGCGGATTGCGAAGCCGGTCGAGGGGTCGGTGCGGGTGGCGGTGAACGGCGTCGAGACGACGGCCTTCGCGCTGGATCACCTGACCGGGGAAGCGACGCTGGCGACGCCGCCGGCCCTGGGCGCGGTGGTGACGGCAGGGTTCGTCTTTGACACGCCCGTGCGGTTCGACGCCGACCGGATCGAGGTGACGCTGGAGAGTTTCGGCGCCGGGCGGATGGTGGCCATGCCGCTGATCGAAGTGCGGGTCTAGGCGCGGGTTTCATCCCCATTCATGGGGAGGTGGATCGGCTGCGTAGCAGGCGAGACGGAGGGGGCGGCGGGACGCTTGGCAATGGCGGCGTCGCCCCCTCCACCGCTTTGCGGTCCCCCTCCCCACGAGTGGGGCGGAAAGAGGGGTGGGATGAGAGACATACCGAACGAAATGGCCGCCCGCATCGAGAGCGGGGCGGCGATGCTGTGCCATGCCTGGGTGCTGAGGCGGGCGGACGGCGAGGCCATGGGCTTCACCGATCACGATCGCGACGTGACGCTGGACGGCGTGGTCTGTCGCGCGGGCAGCGGCTGGACAGCGGGGGCGGGCGAAGGCGCGCTCGGGCTGACGGCGGGCGGGATGTCGGCGTCGGGCGGGCTGGACGACGAGGCGATCACCGAAAGCGACATCGCAACGGGACTCTATGACGGGGCGCGGGTCGAACTGTGGCGCGTGGACTGGACGAAGCCGGCGCTGAGGGTGCGGCTTTGGGCGGGGACGCTGGCGCGGATCCGGCGCGAGAAGGGGGCCTTCATCGCCGATCTGGACGGGCCGATGGCGACGCTGGAGCGGGTCATAGGGCGAACCTATGGCCGGACCTGCGACGCGGTGCTGGGAGACGCGCGGTGCGGGTTGAGCCTCACGGCGATCGCGGGACGGCGCTGCGACAAGCGCTGGATCACCTGCACGGGGCGGTTCGACAACGGAGTCAACTTCCAGGGCTTTCCCGACATTCCGGGCGACGACTTCATCGCCGCGCGACCCGCCGACGGCGGGCGGCATGACGGCGGGAGCCGGCGATGAGGTGGGAGGAAGCAGAGTTCTCCCTCCCCTTCATGGGGAGGGTGGTCGCGCAGCGACCGGGCGGGGAAGGCCAAGCGATGCGGAGCGGCGCGGATGGTTTGCCGGCCGCCCCCACCCGGCGTCGGCCTGACGGCCTCAGCCACCCTCCCCATGAAGGGGAGGGAGAAAGGCGGCGCGCCGCCGCCGTCGTCGCCGCCGCGCGCGGCTGGCTGGGGACGCCCTATCGGCATCAGGCCAGCCTGAGGGGCGAGGGCGCGGACTGTCTGGGTCTGGTGCGCGGGCTGTGGCGCGAGGTGGTGGGCGACGAGCCGGAGGCGCCGCCGCCTTACCGGGGCGACTGGGCCGAGGTCGGCGGCGAGGAGACGCTGCTGCACGCGGCCCGGCGCTGGCTGATCGAGATTGCGCCGCAGGCGGCGCGGGCGGGGGACGTGCTGCTGTTCCGCATGAGCGCAGGCTGTCCGGTCAAGCACTGCGCCATCCTGAGCGCAGATGACGGACCGGAGTGGAAGATGATCCACGCCTATTGGGGGCGCGCGGTGGTCGAGAGCTGGATGGGGCCGTGGTGGCGGCGAAGACTGGTCGCGGCCTTCCGCTGGCCGGCGACGAAGGAGACGTGAATGGCGCAGGTGGTTCTGACGGCGGTCGGCGGGTCCATCGGCGGGCCGGTGGGCGCCTTTATCGGCGCGACCATTGGGCGGGCCATCGACAATCACGTGATCGCCAGCCTGTCGCCGGCGCGGCAGAAAGGGCCGCGGCTGGAGGCGCTGAACCTGCAGTCCTCTGCGGAGGGGGCGCCGATGGGCTGCGTCCTTGGTCGGGCGCGCGTGGTCGGCCAGGTCATCTGGGCCGCGCGGTTTCTGGAGAACCGGACCAAGCGGTCGGGTGGCAAGGGCGGCCAGAGGACGGTCGAATACGACTACTCGCTGAGCTTCGCCGTGGGGCTGGGCGAGGGACCGATCGACGGGGTGGGGCGGGTCTGGGCCGACGGCCAGCCGCTGGACCTGACGGGCGTTACCATGCGGGTGCATCGCGGGACGGCCGATCAGACGCCCGACCCGCTGATCGAGGCGGTCGAAGGGGAAGCGCCGGCGTTTCGCAGCACGGCCTATGCGGTGTTCGAGGACCTGCCGCTGGGGCCGTTCGGCAATCGCGCGCCGCAGTTGGCCTTTGAGGTGTTCCGCCGCGTCCCCGGCGAAGGAAGGCTGGAGGACCTGCTGGAGGGGGTGTGCCTGATCCCTGGGGCGGGGGAGTTCTGTCTGGCGACCGAGGCGGTGATGCGCCGAGAGGGGCTGGCGAAGACCAGGGCGGAGAACGTGCACCACGCCGAGGGCCGGGCGGACCTGCTGGTGTCGCTGGACCAACTGATGGTCCAGGCGCCGAAGCTGAAGCGGGTCAGCCTGGTGGTCGGCTGGTTCGGCGACGATCTGCGGGCCGGCGACTGTCGCGTTCGACCGGGGGTGGAGAACCGCACCAAGGCGACAGAGCCGCAGACGTGGAAGGTGGCAGGCGTGGAACGGGCCGGGGCGCATCTGATTTCGGAAGTCGATGACGGCAAGGGCGGCGTGGGGCCGGCCTACGGCGGCACGCCGTCGGATGAGAGCGTGCGTCAGGCGATCCGGGCGCTGAAGGATCGGGGACTGGAGGTGACCCTCTATCCCTTCGTCTTCATGGATTGCCCCGGCTATCCGTGGCGCGGACGGGTGACGGGAAACGACGGCGCGGGCGCGGCGGAGGAGGTCACGGCCCTGTTCGGCGCGGCGGACGGTTGGGGTCTGAGGCGACTGGCGCTGCATTATGCCGGGATCGCGGCGGAGGAAGGCGCGGACGGCCTATTGATCGGCTCGGAGATGCGGGGTCTGACCTGGACGCGCGATGCGGACGGCGGTTTCCCGGCGGTGACGCAGTTCCGGGCGCTGGCGGCGGAATGCCGGGCGGTGGTCGGGCCGGACGTGAAGCTGAGCTACGCCGCGGATTGGTCCGAGTATTTCGGGCGCCAAGTCGACAGCGAGGTGCGGTTTCATCTGGACCCTTTGTGGGCCGATCCGAATATCGATTACGTCGGCATCGACTGGTATCCGCCGCTGGGCGACTGGCGGGCGGGGGACTGGCGCGACGGCGGCGGGGGGCTGGACGCCGAGGCCGGGTTCCGCGGCCCGTCCTCGCCCGCCTATCTGGCCGCACAGGTGGCGGGCGGCGAGGGGTTTGACTGGTATTACGCCGACGAGGGCGACCGGGCGGCGCAGGCAAGGACGCCTATCCTCGATACGGCGCACGGCGAGGACTGGGTCTTCCGGCCCAAGGACCTGAAGGGGTGGTGGTCGAACCCGCACCACGATCGGATTGCGGGTGTGCGCAGCGCGACGCCGACGGCCTGGGTCCCCATGATGAAGCCGATCCGGTTGACCGAGTTCGGCTGTGCGGCGGTGGACCGGGGCGGCAATGCGCCCAACCTGTTCCTGGACCCTAAGAGTTCGGAAAGCGCCCTGCCGCCCTTTTCGACGGGGGCGCGCGACGACCGGATGCAGCGGCGGGCGCTGGAGGCGGTGCTGAAGCATTATGCGGACCCGAAGAACAATCCGGTCTCGCCGGTCTATGGCGGGTCGATGCTGGCGGGGGCGGATGTCTGGTGCTGGGACGCGCGCCCCTTTCCGGCGTTTCCGGCGTTGAAGGCGGTCTGGGCCGACGCGGGGGCCTGGCGCACCGGTCATTGGCTGAACGGGCGGATGAGCGGCGAGGCGGTCGATCTGATCGCCGCCGTGCTGAGGCGCGGGGGACTGGAGGAAGATGAGTTCAGCATCGGGGCTCTGGAGGGCGAGGCGACGGGCTATGTGATCGACCGGCCGATGCGGACGCGCGACGCGCTGGAGCCGCTGCTGGCGGCTTTTGGCGCGACGGCGGCGGAACGCGACGGGCGGGTGGCGGTGTCGAGCGACGAGGCGGCGGTGCTGACGCTGACAGCGGCGGCTCTGGCCCTGCCGGACGAGGGGACGAGCCTGGCGGCGGAGCGGTCGCTGGAGCCGAGCCCGAATATGGCGCGGGTGCGCTTCATCGACGAGACGGCGGATTATCAGACCGGGGCGGTCGTGGCGCGCGCCGAACAGGGCGGCTACGGCGGCGGGCTGGACGCCGATCTGCCGGTGGTGTGCGACGCCGAACTGGCGACGAGCGTGGCGCGTCGGGCGCTGGCGGCGGGTGAGGCGAGCGAGCGGCTGATGGCGCGTCTGGGGCCGCTGCAGGCCCTGGGGCTGGAGCCGGGGGATACGGTGGAGGTCGAGGGGCGGGCCGGAGAATGGCGCGCGACCAGGCTGGACTGGGACGAGCAGCCGACGGCGACGCTGGAGCCGGTGGTGCGGATCGGACCCGGCGAGGCGACGCCCGACTGGCGGCCGGGCGAGCCGCCGACGGTGGTGGGCGCGCCCTTCTTGCGGCTGCTGGACCTGCCCTTGCTGCCCGGCGCGGAGGAGGACGGACGGCCCGTGGCCGTGATCGCCGCCGAGCCGTGGCGACCGATGACGCTGCATGGCGGACAGGATGCGACGACGCTGACGCCGCGCGCGTCGGCAGCGCAGTCGGCGACGGTCGGGGTGCTGATCGAGCCGCTGACGCGGGGCGTGCTGGGGCGCTGGGACGAGGCGAATGCCATTGTCGTGCGCATCGAAGGCGCGGCGCCGCAGAGCCTGTCGGCGTCAGCGGTTCTGGGCGGCGGCAACGCCCTGGCGGTCGAGACGGCGGCGGGCTGGGAGGTGGTGCAGTATCGCCAGGCGGAGCTGATCGGCGGCGACCGCTGGGACATGGAGCCCGCCGAGGTCGATCCGCGTCGCTTCCGGGTGCGGGTGCTGGATGGCGAAGTCGAGAAGCGGGTCTGGGAGGTCGTGGGGCTGGAGACGGTCTACGCGGCGGCGCTGATGGCGGCGGACTGGCCGGGCGGCAGCGGCGAAAACGCGCGGATCGCGGTGGCGCAGTGGGGGGAGGGCTATGGCTGGGGGGCGGAGGCGGTCGCGCGGTTGGTCTAAACCACGTCTGCCCCTTCCAGCGGGGGGGCGCATGGCTTAACTGACGCTCTGGTCTTTTCTGATCTCGGAGTGAAGTGAACGTGGCTGGCGATCCCTATAAGGAACTGGGCGTTGCCAGAGGCGCGAGCGCGGACGAGATCAAGAAGGCGTTCCGCAAGCTGGCCAAGGAACTGCACCCGGACAAGAACCCGGGCGACAAGGTCTCTGAGGAGCGGTTCAAGCGCATCACGGCGGCATTCGACCTGTTGGGCGACGCCGAGAAACGGGCCAAGTTTGATCGCGGAGAGATTGACGCCGACGGGCGCGAGCAGTTCCGCGCGCCCCCGGGCGGCGGCGGGCGCTCGGGCGGCTTTGGCGGGTTCGGCGGATCGGGCGGCCGCGGCGGGTTCGAGGACATCGACCTGGAAGAATTGTTCGGCGCCTTTGGCGGCGGCGGGCGCGCCAAGAGCGGTTTCGGCGGCGGCTTTGGCGGCAAGGGCCAGGACGTGCGGGCGACGCTGGACGTCAGTCTGGAAGACACCATCGCCGGGACGACGCGCCGCATCCAGTTCTCGGACGGGCGCATGCTGGACGTGAACATTCCGAAGGGGGCGTCCGACGGTCAGGTAATCCGGCTGAAGGGGCAGGGCGCGCCGGGACGCGGCGGTCAGGCGGGCGACGCCCTGATCGAGCTGAAGATCCAGCCGCACCCGGTGTTCAAGCGCGACGGGGCGGACCTGACGATGGATCTGCCTGTGTCGGTTCCCGACGCGGTGCTGGGCGGCAAGATCCAGGTGCCGACGCCCGAGGGCGCGGTGATGATGACCATTCCCAAGGGCTCGAACAGCGGCAAGGTGCTGCGGCTCAAGGGACGCGGCGCCTATGCCGGCGGCAAGCGCGGCGACCTGCTGGCCAGGCTGGCGGTGACCCTGCCGGAAACGCCGGACGACGAGTTGATCCGGTTCGCGACCGAATGGCGCGACAAGCGCCCCTACAAGCCCGGACGCTGAGCCGACCCTTTATCCTTCTCCCCGAGGAAAGACGCTAATGACTGCCAAGCCTGACGCCAAGCCTGCTCGCCCGTGGTTCTCCGCCGGTCCGACGGCCAAGCGTCCGGGGTGGTCGCTGGCGGGGCTGCCGACTGACCTGCTGGGACGCGGCATCCGCGCGCCGGAGGTGGTGGAGCGGTTCGCCTATGGCCTGAAGCTGACGCGCGAGGTGTTGGCGCCGCCCGAGGACTATGTGCTGCTCTATACGCCGGGGTCGGACACGGGCGCGGTCGAGGCGGCGTTGTGGGGGATGCTGGGCGAGCGGCCGGTGCAGGTCGTGGCCTATGAGAACTTCGGCCAGGTCTGGGCGACGGACGTGCGGGACCACCTGAAGCTGGAGCCGGAGGTGCTGACGGCGCCCTGGGGCGAACTGCCGGACATGACCCAGGTCGATCCCAAGAAGGACGTGGTGTTTCCGTGGAACGGCACGACCTCGGGCGTACGGGTGGATAACGTCGACTGGATTTCCGACGACCGCGAGGGCCTGACCATCTGCGACGCGACCTCGGCGGCGTTCGCCATGGACCTGCCGTGGGGCAAGCTGGATGTGACCACCTTCAGCTTCCAGAAGGCCCTGGGCGGCGAGGCGGGCATCGGCGTCATGGTGCTGTCGCCGCGCGCCGTGGCGCGGCTGGACAGCTATCGGCCCGCGCGGTCGATTCCCAAGGTGCTGCGTCTGACGGACAAGAAGGGCTTTGACCGGACGCTGGCGGACGGGGTGGTGATCAACACCTATTCGATCCTGACCATCGAGGACTGGATCGACGCCCTGGAGTGGGCGAAGGGCGCGGGCGGCTTGCCTGAGCTGGTTCGGCGCACGGAGCGCAATTACGCGGCCCTGGCTGAATGGGTGGAGCGGACGGACTGGATCGCCTTCCTGCCCGATCGGCCCGAAATCCGCTCGACCACCTCGGTCTGTCTGAAGTTCGTCGATCCGCGCATCGCGGCGATGGACGAGGCGGGACAGAAGGCCTTCGTGAAGCGGTTCAAGGCTCTGCTGGAAGACGAGGGGGCGGTCTACGACATGGAGCCGCATCGCTATGCGCCGCCGGGCCTGCGCCTGTGGTGCGGCTGCACGGTCGAAACGGCGGACGTGGCCGCGGCGACGCCGTGGCTGGAGTGGGCCTTCCAGACGGCGGTCAGAGAACTGGCTGGATAATTCTACGCGTTCGGGGCGACTCCGGACGATTCAGGAGTTATAGGCTCCCACCGCATTCTGGATTGCGGAGAAACGGTCTTGGCTAACGTCGCAGTGGTCGGCGCCCAATGGGGCGACGAGGGCAAGGGCAAGATTGTGGACTGGCTGTCCAATCGCGCCGACATGGTGGTGCGCTTCCAGGGCGGCCACAACGCGGGCCATACCCTGGTCGTCGACGGCAAGGTCTACAAGCTGGCGCTGCTGCCGTCGGGCGTGGTGCAGGGCAAGCCCTCGATCATCGGCAACGGCGTGGTCGTGGACCCCTGGCACCTGGTCGGCGAGATCGAGAAGA
Organism: Brevundimonas sp.; assembly: GCF_032055285.1. Lineage (GTDB taxonomy): Bacteria > Pseudomonadota > Alphaproteobacteria > Caulobacterales > Caulobacteraceae > Brevundimonas. Next base: position 64,866 of record NZ_DAMBRE010000008.1, on the reverse strand, counting down.
TCATCGCCCAGGGCGTGGCCATCACCCCCGACATCCTGACCATCGCCGACAACGCCTGCCTGATTCTGCCGATCCACCCGGCCCTGGACGTGGCGCGCGAGGCCGCCGCCAGCGCGCCGGGCGCCAAGATCGGCACGACCGGCCGCGGCATCGGCCCGGCCTATGAGGACAAGGTCGGCCGTCGCGCCATCCGCGTCTGCGACCTGGCCAACGAAGACGACCTGAAGATCAAGATCGAGCGCCTGCGCTCGCACCACGATCCGCTGCGGGCCGGTCTGGGGCTGGAGCCGATCGACCCGGCGGCCCTGCTGGCGCAACTGCTGGAGATCGCGCCGAAGATTCTGCCCTATGTGAAGCCCGCCTGGCGGGTGCTGGACCAGGCGCAGAAGGACGGCAAGCGCGTGCTGTTCGAGGGCGCGCAAGGCGCCTTCCTGGACGTGGACCACGGCACCTATCCCTATGTGACCAGCTCCAACACCGTGGCCGGTCAGGCGGCGGCGGGGTCGGGCATTGGGCCGCGCGGCGTCGGCTATGTCCTGGGCATCGTGAAGGCTTATACGACCCGCGTCGGCGAAGGCCCGTTCGCCTGTGAGCTGAACGACGAGGTCGGCAAGCATCTGGCGGTCGTGGGCCGCGAGGTCGGCGTCAATACAGGGCGGGCGCGTCGCTGCGGCTGGTTCGACGCCGTGCTGGTGCGCCAGTCGGTGGCGATCAACGGCATCGACGGCATCGCCCTGACAAAGCTGGACGTGCTGGACGGGCTGAAGACGCTGAAGATCTGCGTCGGCTATCGCATCAACGGCGAGGTGCTGGACTACCTGCCGTCCAGCCTGAAGGATCAGGCCTCGGCGGAGCCGGTGTTCGAGGAGTTGGAAGGCTGGAACGAGAGCACCGCGGGGGTGCGCACCTTCAAGGACCTGAACGCTCATGCGCTGAAATATGTGCGCCGGATCGAGGAGTTGATCGGCGCGCCGGTGGCCCTGCTGTCGACCAGCCCCGAGCGCGACGACACCATTTTGATGCGCGATCCGTTCCAGGGCTGAGGTTGATGAGGCGCGGCGTCCCGATTAGGGAAACCGCGCCTTAACCCCCTGAGTTTACCTTCCCGGTTCCAGATGGAGCCGAGCCTTGTTCGCTTTAGACGCCAAGACGATGCAGAGGATCGCGCCGGTCGTGCGCCGGGTGCTGATCGTCGATCCCAATCCCGCCGCCGCGCGCCTGTTGTCAGACCTGCTCAAGGGGTTCGGCTCGCGCGACGTCGCGGTCGAGGGCGACGAGGCGCGGGTGATTGATCTGGCGCGCGAGATGGAGCCGGGTCTGATCCTGACCGAGCGGACCGGGCCGAAGCTGGACGGCGAGGCTCTGGCGCGACGTATCCGGCGCTCCAGCCTGTCCTGCCGCCGCGTGCCGATCATCATGGTCACCGCCGAGGCCACCGCCAGCAGCATCAAGGGCGCGCGGGATTCCGGCGTGCACGAATTCCTGAGGAAGCCCTTCACCAGCGGCGACCTGTTCCGCCGGGTCGAGAACCTGGCCACCAAGCCGCGCGACTGGGTCGAGGCGGTGGGCTATATCGGGCCGGATCGCCGTCGCTTCAACTCCGATGATTACGCCGGGCCGGGCAAGCGCAAGGCTGACAAGCCGGCGTCGGCTGCCGAAGCCGTGGTGGCGGTCAAGGATCAGGCGATGCGAATTCTGGCTTCGGCCATGGCGCAGTTCGACAGCGATCCCATGCAGGCGGTGCGCGCCATCAAGCAGCAGGCCGAGACCTTGAAGGCCCTGGCGATCAAGACGGGCGACGCCTCGCTGGCCATTGCGGCCGCGGGGCTGGAGACGAACCTGGCGGCGGGCGTGCCGACCAAGGCGACCCTGGCCGGGCCGGTGGGGGCCGTGCTGGCCCTGGCCTCGCCCGAGAGCCTGTCTCGGGCGGGCTAGGACTTCCTTCTCCCACAAGGGGAGAAGGGGTCTTAAGCGTCGACCAGGTTCCGTTCTTCGGCGGCGGCGCGCATGGCCTTTTGCAGTTTCTCGAAGGCGCGGACCTCGATCTGACGCACGCGCTCGCGCGAGACGCCGTATTGGCTGGCCAGTTCTTCCAGCGTGACCGGATCGTCCTTGAGGCGGCGTTCCGTGAGGATGTGCTTCTCGCGGTCGGTCAGTTCCTGCATGGCTTCTTCGAGCAGGCTCATGCGGATCGACTTTTCCTCGGAGTCGGCCAGGGCCGTTTCCTGGGACACCGCATCGTCGTCGGCCAGCCAGTCCTGCCACTCGCTTTCGCCGTCGGCGCGAAGGGGCGCGTTCAGCGAGGCGTCGCCGCCGAGGCGACGGTTCATGTTGGTGACCTCTTCCTCGGTCACGCCCAGCTTGGTGGCGATGGCGGCGAGGTGCTCGGGATGCAGGTCGCCTTCCTCGAAGGCCGAGATCTGGCTCTTGGCCTTGCGCAGGTTGAAGAAGAGCTTCTTCTGCGCGGCGGTCGTGCCCATCTTCACGAGCGACCAGGAGCGCAGGATATATTCCTGGATCGAGGCGCGGATCCACCACATGGCGTAGGTGGCCAGACGGAAGCCCTTGTCGGGATCGAATTTCTTGACGGCCTGCATCAGGCCAACGTTGCCCTCTGAGATCACTTCGCCGATCGGCAGGCCGTAGCCGCGATAACCCATGGCGATCTTGGCCACGAGACGAAGGTGAGAGGTGACGAGGCGGTGGGCCGCTTCGGGGTCCTGATGCTCGCTCCAGCGTTTGGCGAGCATGAACTCCTCGTCCTTGGTGAGCATCGGAAACTTACGGATTTCCGTGAGATAGCGCGACAGTCCCTGTTCAGGCGACATTACCGCGAGCGTCGAGTTAGCCATGAGACGTGGTCCCTCCGACCAAAAGCAAGAGCAGGCGTCGCGGCCATGACCACATGCGTGCGCCATCGCCTCACCCCTCAACCGATCCAGATGGGTATGGGTTGCCGCCTTGTGTAGGGGCGGATCGTCACACGAAGGCGTGACTGTGGCTCCCAAGCCACCCGTTCCGGCGCGCTCTATATAGAACACTTGCTGTTGCTGATCAAGCGTCGGGGCGCGGCAGGCTGACGCGCTTGCCAGTTCGCGCCCGGCTTTCGTATGACACCGGTAACAATTGCTTCTGGGGAGGGGTTAATGACGCAGGACATGACGCGCCGGGGTGCGATCGTCAGCGCGGTGGCTGTGGCGCTGGCGGGGACGGCCAAGGCCCAAACCTCGGCAGGCCGGGTGGAACGCTGGGGCCTGTTCGAGGTCGCCATGCAGGCGACGACGCCGGGCAACCCCTTCGCCGTCGAGGTGGTCGGGGTCTTCACGGACGGGCGGACGACGGTGCGCGCGCCGGGCTTTTATGACGGCGACGGCGTCTGGCGCATCCGCTTCTCGCCGCCCGAGACCGGCCTGTGGCGCTGGACCAGCGAAAGTCCGCTGGCGGCTCTGAATGGAATGCAGGGGCGGTTCGAGGTCGTGGCCCCCGGCGCCGGCAACCACGGGCCGGTCGGGGTGGTCGACACCCATCACTTCGCCCATGCCGACGGCACGCCCTACCGCCAGATCGGCACCACGGCCTATGGCTGGACGCACCAGCCGGCGGCCAAGCGGGCCCAGACGCTGGAGACGCTGAAGGTCGCGCCGTTCAACAAGATGCGGATGCTGGTCTTCCCCAACGCCTCGGTGAAGACCAACGAGGCCCTGTTCCCCTTCGAGAAGACCGGGCCCGGCGACAAGGATTGGGATCTGACGCGGTTCAACCCGGCCTATTTCCAGCGGCTGGAGGCCTGCGTCGCAGCGCTGGGTACGCTGGGGATCGAGGCGGACGTCATCCTGTTCCATCCCTATGACGGCCGGTACGGATTCGACGAGATGCCGGCGGAGGCGGATGATCGTTACCTGCGCTATGTCGTGGCGCGGCTGGCGGCCTATCGGAACGTCTGGTGGTCGATGGCCAATGAGTTCGACATCCTGAAGACCAAGACGGATGCGGACTGGGATCGTCTGTTCCAGGTGGTGCAGGCCAGCGATCCCTATGGGCGGCTGCGGTCGATCCACAACTGGCGGCGGCTGTACGACAACGGCAAGCCCTGGGTGACCCATTCCAGCATCCAGAACGGGTCCGCCGTGCTGGATGACGCGCGGGCCGAGACCTATCGCAGCGTCTGGCGGAAGGCGGTGATCTTCGACGAGGTCTGCTACGAGGGCTCGCTGAGCGAACGGTGGGGCAATCTGACAGGGCCGCAGATGGTGCGGGCCTTCTGGCACGGACTGATCGCGGGAACCTATGTCGGCCATTCGGAGTGTTTCCCGATCGACGGCGGCGAGTTCTGGCTGGGCGAGGGCGGCGAACTGCGCGGCGAGAGCGCGCCGAGGCTGGCCTTCCTGAAGTCGATCATGGAGGCGGGGCCGAATCCGGGGATCGAGCCGATCGACAAGTGGTGGGAGCAGCATCTGGGCGGCGTGCCGGGGCAGTACTACCTGCGCTACTTCGGCGACGACGCCCCGACCGAATGGGCAGTGGACGTGCCGCGCGACGAGATCACCGGCGGCGAACGCTTCCGGGCCGACGTCATCGACACCTGGAACATGACGGTCGAGCCCGTGCCGGGGGTCTTCACCCTGGCGCAAAAGGACACCAAATACTTCTTCCACGATCCGGCGCGCCCGACGCTGGCCCTGCCGGGGCGCAAGTGGATGGCGGTGCGCCTGACGCGGGTGGCCTGAGGCTAAAGCTCGGCCAGGAGGGCCTCCAGCCGCTGCATGTCTTCGGGCGGAGCGGTTTCGAAGCGCAGGGCCTGACCGGTCACCGGGTGGACGAAGCCGAGGACGGCGGCGTGGAGGGCCTGACGGGTCAGGCCGGTCTCGGCGACGGCGGCGCGGACCGGGGCGGCGGGGCTGCCCGAGCCATAGACGGGGTCGCCGAGCAGGGGCGAGCCCTTGGACGCCATGTGGACGCGGATCTGGTGGGTGCGGCCGGTGTGCAGGGTGCAGGCGACGCGGGCGGCCATGGGGGCGCCCGACGCCTTGGCGGGCTGGCCGAAGGTCTTCTGCACCACATAGTCGGTGATGGCCTCGCGCCCGCCGCCCTTGAGCACGGCCATCTTCTTGCGGTCATGGGGCGAGCGGCCGATCAGGGTCTGGATGCGGCCCTTCTCGGGCGTAGGCGCGCCGCGTGTGAGGGCGATATAGGTGCGCTCGATGTCGTGGGTCGCGAACAGGGCGGACAGGCCCTGGTGGGCGCGGTCGGTCTTGGCGGCGACCATGACGCCGGAGGTGTCCTTGTCCAGACGGTGGACGATGCCGGGGCGGGCGACGCCGCCGATGCCCGACAGGCTGTCGCCGCAGTGGGCCAGCAGGGCGTTGACCAGGGTGCCGGTCTCGCAGCCCGGCGCCGGGTGGGCGGCCATGCCGGGGGCCTTGTCGATGACGATCAGGTCGGCGTCCTCGTAAAGGACGGTCAGGGGGATGGCCTCGGGCAGGGGCGTGGCCGGGGCGACGGGCGGCAGGACGACGGCGTAGAGGCCCGCCTGGGCCTTGGCCGAGCCGCTGGTGACCGGCTGGCCGTCGCGGGAGACGGCGCCTTCGGCCAGCAGGGCCTGCAGCCGGGCGCGCGACAGGGCGGGGAAGGCGGCGGCCAGGGCCTTGTCCAGACGGACGCCGGGCGCGTCGATCCGCGCCTCGAGCATTTCCGCGTCGTCGTCTTCCGTCAGCAAAGGTTCCTCGGCCATAGGGCGAAATAGCATGGCTTGCCGGGTGGGTCGTCATGTCGTCCACTGACCGCGGTCAAGCTTTAGGGGAGACGGGCATGAAACTGATGATCGCCGCCGCCGTCGCCATGACGGGCCTGGCCCTGTTGGCCAGCTGCACCACCATGACCAAGGAGCAGTGCCTGGCGGGGGCCTGGGGCGAGAAGGGCTATCAGGACGGGCTGTCGGGCTATCGCCCCAGCCGGCTGGACGACCACGCCCAGGCCTGCGCCAAGTATGGCGCGGCGCCGAACCCCAGCGCCTATCTGTCGGCGCGCGAGGACGGGCTGCGGACCTATTGCACCTGGGAGAGCGGCTTCCGTCAGGGGCGGCAGGGCAACAGCTATGGCGGGGTCTGTTCGCCCGCCGAAGAGCGCGACTTCCTGCCCGCCTATGAGGACGGGCGGCGGATCTATGTGGTCGAGCAGGCGGTGTCGTCGGCGGAAAGCGCGCTGAACTCGGCTGTCAGCCGGATCGACGACCGCGAGGACAAACTGGAGGCCAAGGAACGGGAACTGCGCCAGGAGGGGCTGAGCGACGAGCAGCGTCAGCGCATCCGTGACCGCATCCGCGAGGTGCGCGGGGAAATCCGTGATGCGCGTCGTGACGCGCGGCAGGCCGAGAGCGACCTGCGCCACGCCGAGATCGAGGCGCGGGCGGTGATCGGCGCCATCGGCGGGCGCTACGGGGTCTGGTGAAAACGACGACGCCCGCCTTCGGCGAGAAGGCGGGCGTTTCAGTCAGTCTAGCGCTGGCGGAGCCGATCAGCCGATGCGCGGGTCCAGGTCGCCGGCGGCGTAGCGCTTGGCCATCTGGGCGGTGGACAAGGGCTTGATCTTGGACGCCTGGCCTTCGCAGCCGAACTGCTGGTAGCGCTCGATGCACAGCTTGCGCATGGCTTCCTTGGCGGGCTTCAGATAGGCGCGCGGGTCGAACTCGCTGGGCTTCTCGGCCAGGACCTTACGGATAGCGCCGGTGATGGCCATGCGGTTGTCGGTGTCGATGTTGATCTTGCGCACGCCGTGCTTGATGCCGCGCTGGATCTCTTCGACCGGCACGCCCCAGGTCTGGGGCATCTGGCCGCCGTAGGCGTTGATGATGTCCTGCAGGTCCTGCGGCACCGAGGACGAGCCGTGCATCACCAGGTGGGTGTTGGGCAGGCGGCGGTGGATTTCCTCGATCACGTTCATGGCCAGAACGTCGCCGTCCGGCTGGCGCGTGAACTTGTAGGCGCCGTGCGAGGTGCCCATCGCAATCGCCAGAGCGTCGACCTTGGTGGCCTTGACGAAGTCGACGGCCTGATCCGGGTCGGTCAGCAGTTGCGAGTGGTCCAGCTTGCCTTCGAAGCCGTGGCCGTCTTCGGCCTCGCCCATGCCGGTTTCCAGCGAGCCGAGCACGCCCAGTTCACCCTCGACCGAGACGCCGCAGGAGTGGGCCATTTCGGTGACGCGACGGGTGACGTCGACATTGTATTCGTAGGAGGCGGGGGTCTTGGCGTCTTCTTCCAGCGAGCCGTCCATCATCACCGAGGTGAAACCGTACTGGATGGCGGTGGCGCAGGTCGCCGGGCCGTTGCCGTGGTCCTGGTGCATGCAGACCGGGATGTGCGGATAGAGCTCGGCCAGGCCGTCGATCAGCTTGGCCAGGATGATGTCGTTGGCGTAGTTGCGGGCGCCGCGCGAGGCCTGGATGATGACCGGGGCGTTGACCTCGTGGGCCGCCTCCATGATCGCCAGACCCTGCTCCATGTTGTTGATGTTGTAGGCTGGCAGGCCGTAGTCGTGCTCCGCCGCGTGGTCGAGCAGTTGTCGCAGCGTGATGCGCGCCATGGGTATTCTCCTGAGCCGGTATTATTTTGCCGAGGCTTTAGCCCGAAGGGCCGAGGAAGTCACGCCGGGTCACCAGACCAATCCGGCGTTCGCTGAAGCAGAAGATAAGGAAAACCCCGCCTCTGCAAGGAGGCGGGGTCCAGAAGTCTGACAAGGTCAGGTCAGGCGCGCAGGGCCTCGACGCCCGGCAGAACCTTGCCTTCCATCCATTCCAGGAAGGCCCCGCCGGCGGTGGAGACGAAGGTCATGTCGTCGGCCGTGCCCGCGTGGTTCAGGGCCGCGACGGTGTCGCCGCCGCCGGCCACGGCGATCAGCTTGCCGGCATGGGCCAGTTCGGCGGCGTGTTTGGCCGCGGCCACCGTGGCCTTGTCGAAGGGCGGGACCTCGAACACGCCCAGCGGGCCGTTCCAGATCAGGGTCTTCGACAGGTCCATGGCGCGGTTCAGGCGGGCGACGGTCTCGGGACCGGCGTCCAGGATCAGGTCGTCGGCGGCGATGCGGTCCAGGGCGCGGACGCCCGACTCGATGCCCGGCTTGACGCCCTTGGCCACCACGACGTCGACCGGCAGCAGCAGCTCGCAGCCCTTCTGACGGGCTTCCTCGATGATTTCGAGGGCGGTGTCGGCCAGGTCCTTCTCGCACAGCGAGCCGCCGACATCGACGCCCTGGGCGTGCAGGAAGGTGTTGGCCATGCCGCCGCCGATGGCCAGGTAGTCCAGCTTGGCGACCAGGTTCTTGAGCAGGTCCAGCTTGGTGGAGACCTTGGCGCCGCCGACGATGCCGATAACGGGCTTCTGCGGGGCGCCGAGGGCGGCGTCGAGGGCTTGCAGCTCGCGCTTCATGGCTTCACCGGCGTAGGCGGGCAGCAAGCGAGCCAGACCCTCGGTCGAGGCGTGGGCGCGGTGAGCGGCCGAGAAGGCGTCGTTGACATAGATGTCGCCCAGTTCCGCCAGCTGGGCGGCGAAGGCCGGGTCGTTCTTTTCCTCGCCCTTGTGGAAACGGACGTTCTCCAGCAGCAGCACGCCGCCGGCGTCCAGATCGGCCACGGCGGCCTTGGCCTCGTCGCCCACGCAGTCGTCGGCGAAGCGGACGGGGCCGTGCAGCAGCAGCTCAAGCGGTTCGACCACGGGGCGCAGGCTCATCGAGGCCACACGCTCGCCCTTGGGACGGTCGAAATGGGCCAGCAGGACGACCTTGGCGCCGGCTTCGCGCAGGCGGTGGATGGTCGGCAGGGCGGCCTTCAGACGGGTGTCGTCGGTGACCTTGCCGTCCTCCATCGGCACGTTGAAGTCCACGCGGACCAGAGCGGTCCGGCCGGACAGGTCAGCGGCGTCGTCGAGGGTGCGGAAGGTCATGGTGGCATTTCCAGGTCTTCCTTCTCCCTGTGGGAGAAGGTGGCCCGCAGGGCCGGATGAAGGTCGAACGTATCAGTCGGCGTAAGCCGTGGTCAGGGTGTGATCAAGCTGCGTGCGCGCGAATGGCGGCGGCGATGAGCTCGGGCTCGCTCAACACCTGGGTGTCGGTGAAGCGGAAGATGGTCCATCCTAGGGCTTCAAGCTCGGTCTGCCTCAGGTGATCGCTGGTCACGACCTCGTCCCGATCATGGACGCCGCCGTCGATCTCGATCACCAATCGCAGGTGGTCGCAGGCGAAATCCGCGACATATCGGCTGATCGGATGCTGGCGGCGGAACTTGTGGCCGTCGATCCGGCCACCTCGCAGCAAGGCCCAGACGCGCTGTTCGGCCAGTCCGGCGTCTTGTCGAAGCGTGCGGGCGAAGGCGGTGCGTTCCACAGTCATGGCCGCCGACTCTCACCCTTTCGCGCAACCAATCGCCTTTGGCTCTTGGGCGCTCAAGCCCTCTCCCATCGGGAGAGGGCTCAGCGTTTCGTCTTACAGGAACTTGGCCATCACCAAGGCGGTGTCGGCCATGCGGGTCGCGAAGCCCCATTCGTTGTCGTACCAGCTCAGGACGCGGGCCAGCTTGCCGTCGATGACTTGCGTCTGCGGCAGGGCGGCGGTCGAGGAGGCGGCGATGTGGTTCAGGTCCGACGAGACCAGCGGGTCGGTCGTGGTGAACAGGACGCCGTTCATCGGACCGTCGGCGGCGGCTTGCAGGGCGGCGTTGATTTCCTCGACGGTCACGTCGCGGGCGGCGACGACCTTCAGGTCCACGACCGAGACGTTCGGGGTCGGGACGCGGATCGACGAGCCGTCCAGCTTGCCCTTCAGTTCCGGCAGGACCAGTCCCAGGGCCTTGGCGGCGCCGGTCGAGGTCGGGATCATGGACAGGGCGGCGGCGCGGCCGCGGTACAGGTCCTTGTGCATCGTATCCAGCGTCGGCTGGTCGCCGGTGTAGGCGTGGATGGTGGTCATGTAGCCGCGCTCGATGCCGAACAGGTCGTTCAGCACCTTGGCCACGGGGGCCAGGGCGTTGGTGGTGCACGAGCCGTTGGACACGACGATGTCGTCGGCGGTCAGGGTCTCATGGTTGACCTTGAAGACGATGGTCTTGTCGGCGTTGTCGGCCGGCGCCGAGACCAGGACGCGCTTGGCGCCGGCCTTCAGGTGGGCCGAGGCCTTGTCCTTGGAGGTGAAGATGCCGGTGCACTCGAAGGCGATGTCGACCTTCAGTTCGGCGTGCGGCAGGTTGGCCGGGTCGCGCTCGGCGGTGACCTTGATCTTGCCGGTGCCGACGTCGATCCAGTCCTCGCCCGAGGTCACGGTGCCGGGGAAGCGGCCGTGCACCGAGTCGTAGCGCAGCAGGTGGGCGTTGGTCTCGACCGGGCCCAGGTCGTTGATCGCCACGACCTCGATGTCCTTGCGGCCATGCTCGACGATCGAGCGAAGCACGAGGCGGCCGATGCGGCCGAAGCCGTTGATGGCGACGCGAACGGTCATGGGGAGGTCTCCTGAGCAAGGACGGTTTTTAGTTGGATGCCTTCTCGGACTATCGGCGTCACGATTCAACCCCGCGCCCGTAACAAGGTGTGATCGGGTGTAACCGAACCCAAACCTAGGCGGAGCGGCGCAGCAGTCGGCTGACCCCGGTCTGGCTGTCGAGAACCTCAAGCGCCGTGACGCGGCCCGCCTCGTCGCGCACGAAGCGGATGCGGCGATAGGGCTCGTCCACGTCAAAGAAGAGGTCGGGCGACAGGGGGCGCAGACGCCAGGCGGGGCGGCGCTCGTTGCGCCAGGTCAGCCCGTCGGCGCTGGCCTGAACCACCGAACCGCCATAGGCGCCGAGGTAGGCGGCGGGGTCGACCGACAGGACGGGGGCGTCGAGCGCATCGCCCACCCAGGCCGCCTCGATCACGGCGGCGGGCGCAGCGTCGGGCTGGTTGGCGAGGGCGGCCTTCCAGGCGGTTTTCAGCGCGTCCTCGGCGGGAACAGCCACGTCGGGGCGGACGCCGACCTTCTCCCAGTTGCCGCCGGTCAGGGGATTGGTCGGCGAGCCGGTGGAGATGAAGACGCGATAGCCCGAGGGCGTGAAGACGGGGCCGCCCGGATTGGCCGCGCCGCCCGAGGTCTCGCCGACGATGACGGCGCGCCCGGCGGCCTGCATCGTGTAGGCGAAGGCTTCGGCCGCCGAGCCGGTGCGGCCGCTGATCAGGACATAGACCGGCACGTCCACGCGCGGGGCGGCGTAGGGCTGGGCCGGGGCTTCGCGGCTTTCGCCCTCGCGCGAATGGAAGCGGTTATAGACGTCGGCGTCCGGCCCGACGAAGGCGCTGACCAGATAGCCGACCATGGCGGGCGAACCGCCGCCGTTGTTGCGCAGGTCGATGATGACCGCATCGGTGTTGGAAACCAGTTGAAGCGCGGCGTCGACCTGTTTGCGGGCGGGATCGTCGGGTCCCTCGAAATTCCCGAAGAAGCGCATCTCGATCAGGCCTACATTGCCGGGCAGGATCTGAACCGCGCGGAAGCCTTGCCCGCTGCGGGCGGCGACCACGGGGAATGGCACGGGGACGAGGCCCGACGAAGCCGTCGTCGACCGGGCGGGAGCGGAGCCTGACGGTGCAGGGCGGCCCACGCTGAAATGCTGGTCGTAGGGTTCCAGCCGCGCGGTCAGGGCCGTTTCCAGATCGCGGGGATCGGTCAGGGCGTCGTAGCGGCCCGCGGCGGCCTCGGTTTCCAGGGCCGTGGCGATGGTCTCGGCCTTGGCGGGGTCGAAATAGGCGTCGCGGATGGCGGCGGCGATCTGACCGACGACGACGCGGGGGGCGGCCGGGGCCTCGGCCTGTCGCGCCAGGACGGGCGAGGCGGCGAGCAGCAGGGCGGCGATGAGGCTGAGGGCGAGGGCTTTCATGTCCGTCAGCTTATGCCGTCGCTCCGCCTTGGCGAGTGAACTCTGTGTAAGGCGGCTGACGCGCATATGGCGGTTGAGCGCACGGGGCGTGCGGCTATCCTGAGTTCATGAGATTGTCCGCCCGTCTTTGCATTCTGGCTGTCGCCGCCTTTGTGACGGGGGGTGGCGCGCCTGCGGTCGCGCGGGTGCAGGAGGCGACGGTCGCCAGCGTCGCCGTAGAGGCACCGACGACTGAGCGTTTGGCGATGAACGTCCGCATCTTTGACGGCGTGTGGAAGGAGGTCCGCGACCGCTACTACGATCCAGGTCTGCATGGCGTGGACTGGGACGCGGCCGGTGAGGCGTGGCGACCCCAGGCCCTGGCCGCGACGACCGACCGCGCCCTTTACGCCGCCCTGCGGTCCATGCTGCGGCTGCTGGACGACACCCATGCCAATGTCATGGAACCCGCCGCCGCGCGCCGTCAGGACGCAGCCCGTCTGAGCCGGGCGGTCATGGGGGTGACCCTGGCGCTGCAGGATAGCGGCGTCTGGCGCATCGAACAGGTGCGGGCCGGCTCGCCGGCCGAGGCGGCGGGCGTCATGCCGGGCTGGGTGCTGGCCGATGTGGACGGCGAAACCTGGGGCCCGGATTTGGAGGTCGTGGACGGACGCCCCACTCGTCTGGGCTTGCTGGACGATGCGGGCGTGCGCCGCGACATCACCCTGACGCCGCGCGTCATGGAACCGCCGCCCCTGTTCATCGCGGACCGGACGCGGCCGGGGGTGGCGGTTCTGACCATTGCGGCCTTCCGCCCCGGCCTGGGGGCGTGGATGGGCGAGCAACTGGCCGCCATTCCTGCGGACGATGCCGTCATTCTGGACCTGAGGGGCAATCCGGGCGGGCATCTGGCCGAGGCGGACGCGGTCCTGTCCTGCTTCCTGCCGCGGGGGCGGGCATGGGCGACACGGACGGCGCGATCAGGGCGTCACGCGGTGATGCGGACCAGCGGGGGCTGCGGTTCCTTGCGCCGACCAGCGGCGAACGAGGTGGTGGTGCTGGTGGATGCTTCCAGCCGCAGCGCGGCCGAACTGACCCCCGCTGCACTTCAGGAAGCCGGGCGAGCGCTGATCGTGGGGCGCAAGACGGCGGGCGCTGTGCTGATCGCCCAGGAGACAGACCTGCCCGATGGGGGGCGGATGATCCTCAGTCGTTTCGACTTCATCACCATAGGCGGGACACGGCTGGAGAAGCAGGGCGTCATCCCTGACCTGGAGGCCGAAACCAGTCCCGAGGACCGCCGGGTCCAGCGTGACCCGGCGCTGGACGCCGCCGTCGAGGCTGTCAGCGCCCGGCGGGCTGCGGCTGCGGCCTTAGCAGCAGCGAAAGCCGCCTGAGCCGCCGAAGCGCCGCGCCTCGTGCAGGCGGAAGAAGGCGGTACGGTCCAGCGGCGGCTGCTCGGGGTGCGTCGCTTCGGCGTGGGCGACATAGACCTCATAGTCGGGCTGGCCGACCATGAGGCTGGCGGTGCGGCGGGCGTCCTTGCCCCACCGCACCAGGGCATCCCGGCAGACGCAAAGCAGGTCTGCGCCGCTGTCCTGCGGGGCGGGCCTAGGCACGGGCCGTGTCCATGGCTTCGTCCTCGAGCGTCAGCTCGTGGGCGGCGGGTTGCTCGACCACGGTCGGGTGGTTGATCTTCCGGGCCTTGAGGCAGGCGCGGACGCCGTAGACCACCATGGTCAGGACCACGAACAGGAAGCCCGCCGTCAGGGCCGAGTTGACGTAGTCGTTGATGATGATGCGGTGCATGTCGCCCGCCGTCTTGGCCGGGGCCAGGATGTCGCCGGCGGTCAGGGCGTCCTGATACTTACGCGCGTGGGCCAGGAAGCCGATCTTGACGTCAGGGTGCAGCAGCTTCTGGAAGCCCGCCGTCAGGGTGCAGATCAGCAGCCAGACCGCCGGGACCGCCGTGGCCCAGGCGAAGCGCTCGCGCTTCATCTTGAACAGGACGACCGTGCCCAGGATCAGGGCGACGGCGGCCAGCATCTGGTTGGCGATGCCGAACAGCGGCCACAGGCTGTTGATGCCGCCCAGCGGGTCGACCACGCCGGTGTAGAGGAAGTAGCCCCACAGGCTGACCGTCAGGGCCGTGGCCACGACGTTGGCGGTCCAGGACTTGGTCTCGCGCATCTTGGGCACGGCCACGCCCAGCAGGTCCTGGATCATGAAGCGGCAGACGCGGGTGCCGGCGTCGACCGTGGTCAGGATGAACAGGGCCTCGAACAGGATGGCGAAGTGGTACCAGAAGGCCATCATGGCCTTGCCGCCGATGACGCCCGACAGAATGTGCGCCATGCCGACGGCCAGCGTCGGGGCGCCGCCCGCGCGCGACAGGATGGAGTGCTCGCCCACGTCGCGGGCCAGTTGCTCCAGCTCGGCCGGGGTGATGTGGAAGCCCCACTGGGCCACGGCGGCGGCGGCGGACGCCGCGTTGTCGCCGATGACCGCGACCGGGCTGTTCATGGCGAAGTAGACGGCCGGGTCCAGCACGGTGGCGGCGATCAGGGCCATGATGGCCACGAAGCTCTCGCACAGCATGGCGCCATAGCCGATCAGCGGGATCTGGTTCTCGTTCTCCAGCAGCTTGGGCGTGGTGCCCGACGAGATCAGGGCGTGGAAGCCCGAGACGGCTCCACAAGCAATGGTGATGAACAGGAAGGGGAAGAGGGCGCCGGAGAAGACCGGGCCGGTGCCGTCGATGAAGGGGGTGATGGCGGGCATCTGGACGTGCGGGCGCACGATCAGGATGCCGACGGCCAGGGCCAGGATGGCGCCGATCTTCAGGAAGGTGGACAGGTAGTCGCGCGGGGCCAGCAGCAGCCAGACCGGAATGACCGAGGCGACGAAGCCATAGGCCATCATGGCGATGGCCAGGGTCGTGCCCGACAGGGTGAAGGCCGGACCCCAGAATGGATCGGCCGCGATGTGACCGCCGCCGATGATGGCCAGGATCAGCAGAACCACGCCGATGACCGAGACCTCGCCCACGCGGCCGGGCCGCAGATAGCGGGTGTAGAGGCCCATGAAGACGGCGATGGGGATGGTGGCGGCCACGGTGAAGGTGCCCCACGGGCTTTCGGCCAGGGCCTTGACCACGACCAGGGCCAGAACCGCCAGGATGATGACCATGATCATCAGGACGCCGACCTGGGCGATGATGCCGGGGATGGGGCCCATCTCGGTGCGGACCATGTCGCCCAGAGAGCGACCGTCGCGCCGCGTGGACATGAACAGGACCATCATGTCCTGCACCGCGCCCGCCAGAACGGCCCCCACGAGGATCCACAAGACGCCGGGCAGATAGCCCATCTGCGCCGCCAGCACCGGCCCGACCAGAGGCCCTGCGCCCGCAATGGCCGCGAAGTGGTGGCCGAACAGGACGTTACGCGGCGTCGGAACGTAATCCAGCCCGTCGTTGTGCCGCACGGCAGGCGTCGGCCTGCGCGCGTTCAGCCCCATCACCTTTCCGGCCAGATAGCGGGCGTAGAAACGATAGGCGATGGCGTAGACGCACAGCGCCGCCACCACGATCCAGACGGCGCTGATGCTCTCGCCCTGATGCAGGGCGATGACGGCGAGGGCGATGGCCCCCAGAATGGCGATGGCGCCAAAAATTAGCGCGGTCTTGAGCTTGCCCATGGCGAAACGGTCCTCCGGGCCGACTAGGTGCGACCTTTCGGCATTTCTGGACCCTTTAGGGGCTCGGCGCCAACCGACTAAAGTCGAAGGACGGCGCCTTTATTTTACAGTCAGGGCAAACTTTGCGGCGTTTCTCCTCCCCATTTCATGGGGAGGTGGCACGGGTGCGCAGCGCCCGTGACGGAGGGGCCTCCTCGTCCATGCGCAGCAGCCCCTCCACCGCTACGCGGTCCCCCTCCCCATGCAATGGGGAGGAAAGAAGCGTCAGGGTCTGACGACGCGGACCTTGCCCGCCGCTTCGGTCGCGCGCTGGCGGGCCTGATCCGTGTCGGCGCCGCGGGCCAGGGCCACGCCCATGCGACGGCGCTCAAACGCCTCGGGCTTGCCGAACAGGCGCAGGTCGGCGGTCGGGACCGACAGGGCCTCGGCCACGCCTTCATAGACCACGCCCTCGGCCTCCAGACCGCCGTAGATGACGGCGCTGGCGCCAGGCTCGCGCAGGGTGACGTCCACCGGCAGGCCGAGGATGGCGCGGGCGTGCAGGGCGAACTCGCTCATGGTCTGGGTGGCAAGCGTCACCAGACCCGTATCGTGCGGACGCGGCGAGACCTCGGAGAACCAGACCTGATCGCCGGTGACGAACAGCTCGACGCCGAAGGCGCCGAGACCGCCCAGGGACTCCGTCACCTTGCCCGCGATGTCCTGCGCCGCCTTCAGCGCGGCCTCGCTCATGATCTGCGGCTGCCAGCTTTCGACATAGTCGCCCCTCTGCTGACGATGGCCGATGGGGGCGCAGAAGTCCGTGCGGACGGCGCCGTCGCGCAAAGACCGCACGGTCAGCAGGGTGATCTCATAGTCGAAGTCGATCTTGCCCTCGACGATGACCCGGCCGCCCGCGACCCGACCCGAGCCTTCCGCATAGGCCCAGGCGTCCGCGACCTGATCGGCGCTCTCGACATAGGACTGACCCTTGCCCGAGGACGACATGACCGGCTTGACGAAGCAGGGGAAGCCGACGGCCTCGGCGCCCCCCGCCAGTTCCTCGGCCGATCCGGCGAAGGCGTAGGGGCTGGTCGGCAGGCCCAGTTCCTCGGCGGCCAGACGGCGGATGCCCTCGCGGTTCATGGTCAGCTGCGTCGCCCGCGCGGTGGGGATGACGCGCGCAAAGCCCGCTTCCTCGATGCCCGCCAGCACATCGGTGGCGATGGCCTCGATCTCAGGCACGATGATGTGCGGCGCCTCGGCCAGGATGACGCCGTTCAGCACCTGGGCGTCGGTCATGGGGATGACGTGACTGCGGTGCGCCACCTGCATGGCCGGGGCGTTGGCGTAGCGGTCGACCGCGATCACCTCGGCGCCGAGGCGTTGCAGCTCGATGGCCACCTCCTTGCCCAGTTCGCCCGAGCCCAGCAGCATGACGCGGGTGGCGTGGTCGGTAAGCGGCGTGCCGATCTTCATGGCTCAGGCTCCGGTAGCGGGTTCGATCAAGTCCCAGGCGTTGCCGTAGAGGTCTTCGAAGACCACCACCTTGCCATAGGCCTCGTGACGGGGCGTTTCGCGGAAGACGACGCCGGCCTCCAGCCAGGCGGCGTGATCGCGCATCAGGTCGTCGGTATAGAGGAACAGCCAGACGCGGCCGCCCGCCTGATCGCCGATCCGTGCGACCTGTTCCGGCGTCGCGGCGCGGGCCAGCAGCAGCGAGGTCTGGCCGCCTTTGGGCGTGACGCGGACCCAGCGCTTGCCGCCGCCCATGTCCGTATCCTCGCTGAGGTCGAAGCCCAGCTTGCCGACGTAGAAGGCGATGGCCTCGTCATAGTCGCGGACCAGCAGGCTGACGGCGCCCAGATGGCTCATTGTGCAGGAACCGCATAGAGGCGGCGAAAGGCGTCCAGCGCGGCGCCGTGATAGATAGTGGCGTGGCTTTCGGTCGGGCGCGGGGTGAAGTCCCATTTGACGCCGGGCAGGGCGTGGTCGCGCAGATTGGCGGTCAGCACGTCCATCGGCGCCTGCATCATCTCGCCCTCGTCGCCGAGCGTCAGGATCAGGGTGCGCGGGTCGTTGGAATGATCGCGCAGATGCGCCCCCGACTGCCGCGCCAGCTGGCCGCCGTCCCACCACAGGCTGGGGCTGACGGCGACATAGGCGTCGAACATCTGCGGCTCTTTCAGGAAGGTCTCGACCACGAAGAGCCCGGCGAGCGACTCGCCCATCAGGGCCGTCTCGCCATTGGTGCGGAAGCGGCCCTCGATGAAGGGCATGACTTCGTCGGAGACGAAACGGCGGAAGCGGCCGGACTGCCCCTGCGTCGGATAGCGGGCGATCAGCTCGGCGTTCTCGGTCGGCAGGGCCAGCTCGTTACGGCGGTCGACCGAGGCGATGCCCACGACGATGACGTCGCGCGTCGTGCCGACGATGGTCCCCAGCTGGGCGATGCCCGAGATGTGGTGGAAGTCCTGATCCTGACCGCCGTCCAGCACATAGAGGACCGGATAGGTCTGGCCGCTTTCGGCATAGCCGGGCGGCAGCCAGACGTTGATCTCGCGCGTCTGGCCCATGATGGCCGAGGGCAGGGCGTAGGACTGGCCGATGACGATGGGCGTCCCGGCGACGGCGGGCGCGTCCTCGGCCGATGCGGCGAGAGCGGTTGCGCCGCCCGCCATCGACAAGCCGAGGCTCAGGACGAGGGCGAGGCGGCGCATGAGGCTTACAGTCGGGCCTTGGCGGCTTCGACCACGGCCTCGGCGGTGATGCCGAACTCGCGGTAGAGGACTTCGGCCGGGGCCGAGGCGCCGAAGCCGGTCATGCCGACAAAGCCGCCGTCCTCGCCGATGAAGCGTTCCCAGCCCTGCTTGATCGCGGCCTCGACGGCGACGCGGACCGTGCCGCGACCGATGACGGCGTCCTGATAGGCCTTGGGCTGCTGCTCGAACAGGGCGAAGCAGGGAACCGACACCACGCGGGTGGGCACGCCTTCGGCCTCCAGCGTCTCGGCGGCCTTGAGCGCCAAAGCGACCTCGGTGCCGGTGCCGAACAGGGTGACTTTCGCTGCGCCGTTGGCGGCCTTCAGCTCATAGGCGCCCTTGCGGGACAGGTTCTCGCCTGCGTCAGTGACGCGCACGGCGGGGGTCTTCTGACGCGACAGGCACATGGCGGTCGGCGTGGTCTTGTGCTGCAGGGCGACCTGCCAGCACTCCAGCGCTTCGACCGTATCGGCGGGGCGCATGGTCAGCAGGTTGGGGATGGCGCGCAGGGCGGCCAGATGCTCGACCGGCTGGTGCGTCGGGCCGTCTTCGCCCAGGCCGATGCTGTCGTGCGTCAAGACGTGGATCGCGCGCACGCCCATCAGGGCGCCCAGACGGATCGCCGGACGGCTGTAGTCCGCGAAGGCCATGAAGGTGCCGCCGTAGGGGATGACCCCGCCGTGCAGCGCCAGACCGTTCATCGCCGCGGCCATGCCGAACTCGCGGATGCCGTAGTTCAGGTAGCGGCCGGCATAGTCCGGCGCGTCCATGATCTGGGTGTTCTTGACGAAGGTGTTGTTCGAGCCGGTCAGGTCGGCCGAACCGCCGACCATTTCGGGGATGGCGTTGAACACCGTCTCCAGCGCCTCGCCCGAGGACTGGCGGGTGGCCAGGGCGGGCTTGTCGACGACCAGAGACTTCAGCTTGGCTTCAAGCGTCTCGAAGGCGCCGGTGGGCAGGTCGCCGGCCATGGCGCGGGTGAAGTCGTCGCGCTGGTCGTGGTTCAGCAGGCGGCCTTCCCACGCCTTGCGGGCCTTGCCGCCCTGCTTGCCGACCTTGGCCCAGGCCTTCTGCACGCCTTCGGGCAGTTCGAACGGCTCGAACGGCCAGTGCAAGGCCTGACGGGTGGCGGCGATCTCGGTGGCGCCCAGGGCCGCGCCGTGGGTCTTGTGGCTGCCTTCCATGGTGGCGGCGCCCTTGCCGATCTTGGTCTTGCAGGCGATCAGCGTCGGCTTGTCCTGCTTGGTCGCCCAGGCCAGGGCCTTCTGGATCTGCTTGTAGTCGTGGCCGTCAATGGCCTTGACCGCCCAGCCTGAGGCCTTGAAGCGGGCCAGCTGGTCGGTGGCGTCCGACAGCGAGACCTTGCCGTCGATGGTGATCTCGTTGTCGTCCCACAGGACGCACAGCTTGTTCAGCTTCAGGCGGCCCGCCAGCGCAATCGCCTCCTGCGACACGCCTTCCATCAGGCAGCCGTCGCCGGCGACGACCCAGGTGCGGTGGTCGACCAGATCCTTGCCGAAGCGCGCCGCCAAATGCCGCTCCGCCAGGGCGAAGCCGACCGAGGTGGCCAGACCCTGACCCAGCGGGCCGGTGGTCGTCTCGATCCCCGCCATGTGGCCGTATTCCGGATGGCCGGCGGTCTTGAAGCCCCACTGACGGAAGTTTTCCAGCTGTTCGCGCGTCGCGTCCTTGTAACCCGTCAGGTGCAGCAGGCTGTAGATCAGCATGGAGCCGTGACCGGCCGACAGGATGAAGCGGTCGCGGTCGGCCCAGTCGGGGCGGCTGGCGTCGAACTTCAGGAATTTCGAATAAAGGACGGTGGCGACGTCGGCCATGCCCATCGGCATGCCGGGGTGGCCGCTCTTGGCCTTTTCGACCGCATCCATGGACAGCACCCGGATGGCGTCGGCCATCTGCTTGGGCGAAGGCTTGGCGAATGCGGCTTGGGCGTCGGTCACGGCGAGACCTTTCCTCAGGAACAGGATAAAGCGGGGGCGCGCCGCCTTTACCCCGACGCGCGCACAGGTTCTATACGGAATCTGGACGAAAGGACCCCAATGGACGCCGTTACGGCCGCAAAGACACGCATCGACAAGGCCCTGGCCCTGCTGGAACGCAGGGTGCTGGAGCTGAAGGCGCGTCCGGCCACCGCCCCCGCCATCACCGACGACGACCTGTTCGCGCCGCGACCGTCGAACGCCGCCGACCTGGTGCGGATCACCGAACTGGAAGCCGCTGGCCGCGACGCCGCCGAGGCCCTGGGCCGCGCGGCCGAGGCCGTGCGCGAGGTTCTGGCCGAGCAGGAGGCGCGCTGATGGCGACCGTTACAGTCGAGGTCAACGGCCGCTCCTACGCCGTCGGTTGCGCCGACGGCCAGGAAGAGCGCGTCGCTATTCTGGCGCGTCAGTTCGACAGCCATGTGCGCCAGATCGCCGGTGACGTCGGCCATGTCGGCGACCTGCGCCTGTTCCTGATGGCCTCGCTGATGCTGGCCGACGAACTGCACGAGGCGCGTCAGCGGCTGGAGAACGGGCAGGGCTCCGCGGTCGAGACCGGCCCGAAGAAGGCCCCGCCGCCCCCGCCCGGCGACGGCGTGGCCGAGGCCCTGAACGCAGTGGCGGCCCGCATCGAGAAGATTTGCCAGACAATCTGATCGTCGCCTTCCGTCATCCCGGCCGCAGCGTAGCGAAGAGCCGGGACCGCCCAGGACGCTGCGTTTTCTGCGGTCCCGGATAAGCGCTGCGCGCTTTCCGGGATGACGCGCGGCGATCCGCCATTGTTGAAACGCCCTGGACCGCCTATCTTGTTCGACGGCGGGTCCTGCTGCGGCTCACGTCGAAGACAACATATCCTTCTGACCTTAATTCACTCATAGGGATCTGTCCCTGTCCGGGCTCGAGGGCCTGGGCATACGGAGCCCACCTGGCTACCCAGGTCGAGAGGATTTAAACCGTCCTCACGGTTCACGCGGCGCCGCCACCCCATCTTCCTTAGTGCGCTATGCTCGCGACGCGGTCGCTCGCGGCTTGAGCGCATTTCTGCGCTATTGCTCCCTTGTCTACGTCATCCTCGGGCTTGACCCGAGGATCGGGTTGGGCGACCGCACGACTTGTCTGGCCTAGAACGCGCGGGCGGGCTCGATCCTCGGGTCAAGCCCGAGGATGACGGGAAGGGTGAAGCGTGATGACCTCCAAACACGAACTCCGCGCCTCCATGCGCGCCTTGCGCAAGCGGCTTTCCGAGGTCGACAACGAAGCCGCCGAGCGCGCCGCCGGGCATGCCGAAGCCCTGCCGTCGGGCCAGACCGTCGCCCTCTATCGCGCCATGGGGTCGGAGCTGGACACGGACGCCCTGGCGGTCGCCCTGCATCAGGCGGAGCGTCGCCTGTGCCTGCCGGTGGTCATCCAGCGCGACGCGGCCATGATCTTTCGCTCCTGGGCACCGGGCGAGCCGCTGGAACTGGACGCCGCCGGATGCCCCGCGCCTCTGCCGCTGGCGGAGACTGTGACGCCCGATCTGATCCTGACGCCGCTGCTGGCCTTCGACGCCCACGGCGGGCGGCTGGGGCAGGGCGGAGGCTATTACGACCGGACCTTCGCCGTCCTGCCGGACGCCGTGCGCGTGGGCTTCGCCTACGCTGGGCAGCAGGTCGAGCGACTGGCGCTGGAGGCCCACGACATGCGCCTGCATGGCGTTTTGACCGAGAAGGGCTATAGAGCCGCCCTATGAGATTGGCATTTTTCGGTGACGTGGTCGGCAAGTCCGGGCGCGATGGTTTGACGGATCATCTTCCGGGGCTGAGGCGCGACCTCAAGCTCGACTTTGTGGTGGTCAACGCCGAGAACGCCGCGGGCGGCTTCGGCATCACCGAGAACACGGCGCGCGAGATCTTCGCTGCCGGCGCCGACGTCCTGACACTGGGCAACCACAGCTGGGATCAGCGCGAGGCCCTGACCTATATCGTGCGTGAGCCGCGCCTGATCCGTCCGGCCAACTATCCGCGCCTGATGGATGCGCCGGGCCGCGGCGCCGACGTCTTCGTCACCGAGGACGGACGCCGGGTTCTGGTCATCAACGTCTTGGGCCGCGTCCACATGGACCCGATGGACGACCCCTTTAGCGCCGTCGAGCGCGAGCTGGAGGCCGCGCCTCTGGGCGTGGTCGCCGACGCCGTCATCGTCGACATGCACGCCGAGGCGACCAGCGAGAAGATGGGCATGGGCCACTTCTGCGACGGCCGCGCCAGCCTGGTGGTCGGCACCCACACCCACGTCCCGACCGCCGACGCGCAGATCCTGCCCCACGGCACGGCCTATCAGACCGACGCCGGCGGCTGCTGCGACTATGACTCGGTCATCGGCAACGACAAGGAAGAGCCGCTGCGCCGCTTCACCACGCGGCTTTCCGGCGGGCGCTACACCCCCGCCAGCGGCCCGGCCACCATCTGCGGCGTCTTCGTCGAGACCGATGACCGCACCGGCCTGGCCAAGCGCGTGGAAGCCATCCGCGTCGGCGGACGGTTGAGCCAGGCGATCCCGCAGGTCGGTTAGGCGCGAACGGTCCAAAATTCCGCTCATCCCCGCGGAGGCGGGGACCCAGTGCTTTGGCCATGCGCGCGTCAGTCGGCGACAAAGGCCCGGTTTCTACCCAAGCTGTTGCGTTTGAAGCTCTCACTGGGTCCCCGCCTCCGCGGGGATGAGCGGGCGGGGGTAGAGACGCGATTAGTTTGAACGCGCCTCAAGCGCCCGCAACCGGTCTTCTTCGGCCTTCAGGTCCCCGGTCAACTGGCCCTTGAGGGCCGGGTCGGTGGTGGCGGTCAGCAGGGCGCGGGTGTCCTCGACAGCCTGGCGGCGCGAGGCGATCAGGCGCGACAGCTCGTCACCTTTAGCGGGGGCAGAGACGGCGCGCTTGGCCGCCGCAGCCTGTTCTTCCTCGGTGGTCTTCAGCGCGGCGGCTTGGCGTTCGGCGGCCGCGTCACGCAGGGCGTGCTGGACCGGGTCGCCGCCTTCGAAATCGCAGGCGGCCAGCAGGGCCGCACCGCAGACGGCGAAAGCGACGATGCGAAGGCGCATCAGCCCTCGATCCAGTTCGGCATCCAGCCTTCGTGGATCTCGCGCAGGTGGGCGACGGGGATGCGGTAGAGCTCGCCCTTCGGACCCGAGGAGGCGAAGTCCGCGCCCTTGGCCACGCCGACGATCGAGGCGTGCAGACCGGCTTCCTGGGCCTTGGCGATCAGGGCCTCGGCGTCCGAGACGGCGACCAGATAGCGGGCCTGGTCTTCGCCGAACAGGAAGCCGTGGGCGTGGGCGGCGCTGGAGGCGTTCAGCTCGATGCCGACGTCCGAGGCCAGGGCCAGATCCGCGGCGGCGCCGACCAGACCGCCGTCCGACAGGTCGTGAACGACCGTCAGCTCGCCCGTCTCGATCAGGCCGCGCACGAAGTCGCCGGTCTTGCGTTCCAGCTTCAGGTCCACCGGCGGCGGGGCGCCGTCTTCGCGGTTCAGAACCTCGCGCAGATAGATGGAGGCGCCCAGTTCGCCGTGGGTCTGACCGATCAGGACCAGGGTGTCGCCCTCGACCACGCCGCCGAAGCCGGTGACCACGTCATAGTTGGTCAGCAGGCCGACCGCGCCGACCGTCGGGGTCGGAGGAATGGCGACGCCGTTGGTCTCGTTATAGAGGCTGACGTTGCCCGAGACGACGGGGAAGTCCAGCTCGCGGCAGGCCTCGGCCATGCCGTCGGTGGCGCGGACGATCTGGCCCATGATCTCGGGGCGCTGCGGGTTGCCGAAGTTGAGGTTGTCGGTGATGGCGATGGGACGCGAGCCCACGGCGGTCAGGTTGCGCCAGGCCTCGGCCACGGCCTGCTTGCCGCCCTCATAGGGGTCAGCCTGAACATAGCGCGGGGTGCAGTCGCTGGTGACGGCCAGGCCCTTGTCGGTGCCGTGGACGCGGACCACGCCGGCGTCGGCGCCGGTCGAGGAGTCCTGCAGGGTGTCGGCCATGACGTGGCGGTCGTACTGTTCCCAGATCCAGCGCTTGGACGCCATGTCGGGGCAGGCGATGACCTTGATCACCGCGTCGTTCCAGCTTTCCGGGGCCGGAACTTCCGCCGGGTCGAGGCGGGGTTGCAGTTCCGGCTGGACCCAGGGGCGGTCATACAGAGGGGCGTCGTCGAACAGCGGGGCCAGCGGCACGTCGCAGACCACCTCGCCGTGATGCTTCAGCACCAGATGGCCGGTGTCGGTCGTCTTGCCGATGATGGCGAAGTCCAGACCCCACTTGGTGAAGATGCGATAGCCGACGTCCTCGAAGCCGGGCTTCAGGACCGCCAGCATCCGCTCCTGGCTTTCCGACAGCATCATCTCATAGGCGGTCATGCCGGTTTCGCGCTGGGGCACCTTGTCGAGGTCCAGCTCGACGCCGACGCCGCCCTTGCCAGCCATTTCGACCGAGGACGAAGTCAGGCCCGCGGCGCCCATGTCCTGGATGGCGGCGACCGCGCCCGAGGCCATCAGCTCCAGCGTGGCCTCGATCAGCAGCTTCTCGGCGAAGGGGTCGCCGACCTGGACGGTGGGGCGCTTGGCCTCCGACTCGTCGTCGAACTCGGTCGAGGACATGGTGGCGCCGTGGATGCCGTCGCGGCCCGTCTTGGAGCCGAAGTAGACCACGTCATGGCCGGCTTCCGGCGCCGCCGAGTAGTAGATCTCATCGGCGCGCGCCAGGCCCACGCACATGGCGTTGACCAGGATGTTGCCGTTGTAGCCCTTGTGGAAGTTGGTCTCGCCCGCGACCGTCGGCACGCCGACGCAGTTGCCGTAGCCGCCGATCCCGCTGACCACGCCCTTGACCAGACGCTTGGTCTTCTCGTGGCCGGGCTCGCCGAAGCGCAGGGCGTTCAGCAGGGCCACCGGGCGGGCGCCCATGGTGAAGACGTCGCGCATGATGCCGCCCACGCCCGTCGCCGCGCCCTGATAGGGCTCGATATAGGAGGGGTGGTTGTGGCTCTCCATCTTGAAGATGCAGGCGTCGCCGTCGTCGATGTCGATGACCCCGGCGTTCTCGCCCGGGCCGCAGATGACGCGCTCGCCCGTGACGGGGAACTTCATCAGCTGCTTCTTGGAGGATTTGTAGGAGCAGTGCTCGGACCACATGACCGAGAAGACGCCCAGCTCGACCTGGTTGGGCTCGCGGCCCAGCCGGTCCAGCAGGACCTCATACTCGTTCGGAGCCAGACCGTATTCAGCGGCCAATTCTGCGGTGGTCTTTTGCGGAGCGCTCATGGGCGGGGCTTCTAGCCGGGTCTGAGCCTCCTGTCAGCCCGTCCGTTCAGCGGGGCCGCTCAACACCGCGTTTCAGACCGAATGTGATGATGACGGCGGCGACTGCCAGCAGGAAGGCGGCGCCCAGGGCGGTGAAGCCAAGCATCGGATTCCGCTCCTGTTCCGCCACGAAGGCGCCGACCAGACCCCAGGCAATCGGCAGGGAATAGGCCAGGGTGCGCAGGTAGAGGGTGACCTCGACCGCCACCAGGACCACGACCACGATCGCGACGATGGCCCAGGCGGTCGGTGAGGCGAAGGCGGGCAGGGCGTCGAATGCCGTCGCCGTGGTGATCAGGTTCAGCGGCGCGGCGATGGTCAACCATCCCGCCAGCGCCGACAGCGGCCAGATCAGGAACCAGCGGTCCCGCTCCATCACCCCCGTCGTGCGGATGGTCTCGCCCATGGCCAGCAGAGGCACCAGCAGGGCCAGCAGGGAGGCGAAGATGATGACCACGCTGGCCGCCTTGAGGTTCAGGGCCGCGGCGACGATCCACATGCCGATGCCGAACAGGGCCACCGCCGAGGGCCAGCCCAGGCGGTTGATCAGCACGCTCTCGCCCGTTTGGGGCAGGGCCTGACGACCGGCGTAGATCAGCAGGCCGAGATAAAGCAGGCCCCAGATGGAGAAGGCGTAGCCCGCCACCTGCAGGGTCTGGTTCCCGTCCGCCGCGAACTCGTCCTGCGACAGGCCGAATCCGCCCAAGTTTTGCACCACGGGGACCGCCACGGCGAAGACGGCGGCGGCCAGGACGACCAGGCGGCGGGTTCTCTGGCGCGGGGTGGGGCGTTCGATAACGGACATGCGGGCGTCTCCGGCTCAGCTTCGCCATACATACGCGTCGGGCGCCGGTTTGGTTCAAGGAACGGCGACGGAACCCTCTGCGGGTCGCCCCGCTTAGGTCAGGACAGACAGCTGGCTAAGGAGACGCGTCATGGCCGACCCCGACGACCTGCCGGACGACCCGGCCCTCGACACCGAAGAGGTGGAAACCAACCGCGCCCTGGAGCAGGGCCTGGGCGTCGGCGCCCGCGAACTGGCCGCCATTGGCGAGTCTGGTGCGAAAGGCACGCTAGAGCGCCCGCTCGACGAGAACGGCGAGCCCGTGGAGGAAGAGATCGAAGTCGACGAGCTTGGCCGCAGCGCCAGCGTGCTGGACCGCAAGGAGGCAGGCGCCTCGGGCGACAAGCCCTAGCCCCGGCGTCGGGGCGCTTGACCCGATTGGCGCGGCGCGGTTCCATCGCTCGATGAGCGATGTTCTGAATTTCGACTCCCAGGCCTTGCTGGCTCAGGCGCGGGCGGCGCGCGATCGGTCGGACATCGCCGCCCTGGCCCTGGCCGCCGACGCTCTTCTGCGTCTCAACCCGCGCGACCCCCGCGCGCTGGTGCTGAAGGGGGACGCCCTGATGGGGCAGGGGGACCATCGGTCAGCCGTCAGCTTCTACGGCGCGGCCCTTACCCAGGGACGCGCCGTGAGCTCTCCGGCGCCTGACCTGCGCGCCGAGCTGGAGCGCGCCAGTCGCGCCCAGGCCGAGGGTGCGCGGCGGTTTGAGCAGGGGCTTCGCGACGGCCTGGGCGCGCGGGGATTCGATCCCGTCTCGTCCAGCGCTCGCTTCGCCGCCTCGCTGGACCTGATGACAGGCAGGCGGCGGCTCTATTATCAACAGCCCAAGTTCTACATGTTTCCGGGCCTGCCGCAGATCGAGTTCCAGCCGCGCGAGACGATCGCCTGGCTGGCCAAGGTCGAGACGGCGGCTCCGGCGATCCGGGCGGAACTGGACGCGATTCTGGCCGAACCGACCCTGTTCGCGCCCTATGTGGAGGATCGCGCCAACCGGCCCAAAAGCGATCAGGCCGGCATGCTGGACAACGCCGCCTGGAGCGCGGTCTTCCTGTGGAAGGACGGGGCCGAGGTTCCCGAGATCGCCGCACGCTGTCCCGAGACGATGAAGGCTCTGGCCGAGGCGCCCCTGTGCCGCATTCCGGGTCGCTCGCCTTCGATCCTGTTTTCAAAACTTCAGGCCGGGGCGAAGATTCCGCCGCACCATGGCCTGATCAATCCGCGTCTTATCTGCCACCTGCCGCTGATCGCGCCGCCCGGATCGCATTTCCGCGTCGGCGGCGAGGTCAGGGAATGGCGGGAGGGACAGGCCTGGGCCTTTGACGACACCATCGAGCACGAGGCGTCAAACGACAGCGGCCATGACCGCACCATTCTGATCTTCGATGTGTGGAAGCCCGAGATCACGTCCGAGGAACAGGACCTGATCCGCGCCCTGTTCGCCACCATCGACGCGGCCGGCGGCGGTGCGCCCAAGTTGGGCGTCTAGGGCTCCATCACGAAGGCGACCGTGAACATGATCATGCGGCCGTCGATCAGCGGACTGGCGCGGTCAGCGGAGCGCACCTTGGCCCGCGACAGGGAATCGCGAACGGATCGACCCAGATTGAAGCCTCCGGGATGTTCGCTCTCGATCACGCAGTCTTCGAGGCGACCCGTTGTGCGGGTCACGCAGGTCATGGTCACGAACCCCTTGGTCGGGCTGCGTCCCCTGACCGATCCCGGGAAGGTGGGCCGGGGCGCCTGATCCCAGGCGATGCCGGCGGGCAGACCGCTTTCCGCCTCGTCGCCGCTATGCAGATCACGGGGATCGACCAGGGCGCGACCGCAGGCGGTCAGGGTCCGTTCGATCGCCGAACTGGAAGGCGCCAATTCCATGATGTAGCGGGTGCCGGGGCGCCCTCGCGGACCTGGCACGCCGATTTCCAGCTTGCCGCCCTTGGCGAGTTCGCGCGCCAATCGGGCCGGTACGCGACTGAAGGCTGCCCCCCTGTCGGTTCCAACCGTCCAGGCGCTGGCATAGGGGGCGTCGCCGCCCACGCTGATCTGCAAGGTTCGCGACTCGCCTCGCGCCTCGGGCAGACCGTGGATGGTGACCTCGAACACGTTGTCCATGCAACGGCTGGACAGGGTGACGCCGTTGTCGAACTCGGCCAAGGCCACGACGGCCTTGCGCTCGGGGATGTCGGCCAGGATCCAGTCCTGGCCCGCAGCTTCGGCGTCCTGAGCCTGGGCGGGCAAACTCGATGCTGCGATGAGCATCGCTGTGCAGACAGGCAGAAGACGAGACAACATGGCGACCCCCGACGACAATCGTCGGAATGTCTAGCCTAGACTGTTCCGTCAGCCAATCAGGCGGCGGCGTAGATGCTCTGGAACAGGGTGGCGCCGTCGGCGCTGCCCAGTTCGGCTTCGAAGGCGCGGTCGGGGTGGGGCATCATGCCCAGCACGTTCCCACGCGCGTTCTGGATGCCGGCGATGTCGGCGACCGAGCCGTTGGGGTTGTCGACGTAGCGGAACACCACCTGGCCTTCGCCCTCGAGGCGGGCCAGGGTCTCGGCGTCGGCGAAGTAGTTTCCGTCGCCGTTGCCCTGGGTCATGACGACTTCGCGCTGGCCCTGATAGCCCGAGGTGAAGCGGGTCTGGCCGTTGGCGACCGTCAGGCTGATCGGCTTGCAGACGTATTTCAGACCGGCGTTGCGCAGCAGGGCGCCCGGCAGCATGCCGGCCTCGCACAGGACCTGGAAGCCGTTGCAGATGCCCAGGACGGCGACGCCGTCGTCGGCGGCCTTCTTGACCGCCTGCATGATCGGGGCCTGGGCCGCCATCGCGCCGCAGCGCAGATAGTCGCCGTAGGAGAAGCCGCCCGGCAGGACGATCAGATCGAGGCCCTTCGGCAGCTCGGTCTCGGCGTGCCAGACCATTTGGACCTGTTCGCCAGTGGAACGTTCGACGGCGACCTTGCAGTCGCGGTCGCAGTTGGAACCCGGGAAGACGATGACGGCTGCGCTCATGGCCGGGCCTCCTAGCACCCTTCGCGACGAATGTCAGGCGGGGCCGCGAAATGAAAAGGCCGCCCACGGCGGGCGGCCTTTGCTGTCGTATCAGTCGTCCGGCGGCTCAGGCCGTCTGGCGACGGCGCTGCAGGGTCAGGGCTGCAAAGCCCGCCAGGGCCACGGCCAGCAGAATCATGGCCCACTCCGTCAAGGTCGGGACGGCGGCGGGCGTCGAGGTGGTCGTGGGGCCCACCGCGATGCTGGCGGGATTGACGCCGACGGTGATGGTGTCGACCACGCCGTTTGTCGCCGTGTTGATGACCGAGACCGTTCCGGGGCCGCCGCCGCCGTGGACGCCGTAGTTGGCGACATAGAGGCGTGATCCGTCGCCGGAAAAAGCCAGGGCGTGAGGGTTCGATCCTACGTTGGTGGCGGATGTCTGCGCGTGAACCGTCGTGTCATAGCCATAGACAACGCCGCTGGCATTGTAGCTGGCGACATAGACCCGAGCGCCGTTCGGGTGCACGGCGGAGGCGTGAGGGGTGGAACCAACCGCATAGTTAGCGATCACCGTGTGGTCGCTGGTCTGGATTTTCGTCAGGGAGCTGCCGTTGCCGTTGGCGACATAGGCGAAGCTTCCGTCGTTAGAGAAGGCGACATTGTAGGCGGACGTCTGAGCTGGAACGCTGGCGACGACGGTATTGTCGCTGGTGCGGATCACAGAGACCGTGCTGCTGTTGAAGTTGACCGCATAGACAAAGGCGTTGTCGGGCGAGACGGCCACGCTGATCGGGCCATCCTCGACATTCACAGTGCCGATGACCGTATTGGTGCTCGTGTTGATGACCGAAACGGTGTCCGATCCGAAATTGGCGCTGTAGGCGCGGGCGCCGTTGGGCGAGACGGCCACGCCATAGGGCGTGCTTCCTACGGGAATGGTGGTCAGCAAGACGTGGTTGGCGGTGTCGACGACCGAAACCGTGCCGGCGCCGGCGTTGGCGGTGTAAGCGCGGGCGCTGTTGGGCGAGATGGCTATGCCCTGGGGATTGGCCCCGACGGCGACGTTCTGGATCGAATTCCCCTCATTGGGGCGAATGATCGAAACCGTGTTGGAACCGGCGTTGGCGACATACAGGGTCTGGGCGAACGCTGGCCCGGCCAGGCCTATTGAAAGGGTTGCACCGAGCAGCGCGCATCGCGCACGCCGGGTGAATGCCATAATGTTCATGATGGCGCCTGTCCCTTCCAGCCAAGAAAACTTGATTCCCTACTGGTGGGTAAGAGCACCCTTCGTTGCTTATGGCAACGCTTGGGGCGGTCGTGATCACGACGGTCTGCCGCGCCCCGCCAGCCAGGCGACGACCCAAACCGCGAAGCCGCCCAGCGACAGGGCCACGCCGACCCAGCCGGTCGAGGTCCAGCCCCAGCCCGCCGCCACGGCCATGCCGCCCAGCAGGGGGCCGATGGCGTTGGCGGTGTTGAAGGCCGAGTGGTTCAGGGCGGCGGCCAGGGTCTGGGCGTCGCCCGCCACGTCCATCAGCCGGGTCTGCAGGATGGACCCCAGCCCGCCGCCGCCGCCGATCAGGAAGACCACGATCAGCATGGCTCCCAGATGCGGGGCCGCGAAGGGGTAGAGGGCCAGGGCCGCGGCGCTCCAGAGCAGCAGGCCGCCCGCCGCCTTCATGCCGTAGCGGTCGGCGGCCCAGGCGCCCAGCAGGTTGCCGCTCATCATGCCCAGACCGAACATGGCGAAGACCCAGGGCAGGACCTCGGGCCCGACGCCGGTCACGGCGGTCAGGGTCGAGGCCAGGTAGGCATAGACCGCGAACATGCCGCCGAAGCCGATGGCCCCGACGCCGAGGGTCAGCCAGACCTGCCCGCGTTTCAGGGCGCCCAACTCGCGCAGGGGGCTGGCGTCGACATGGGCCGGATCGCGCGGGGCGAACAGGGCCACCAGGGCCATGGTGACGATCGCCAGAACGCTGACGATGGCGAAGGTCCAGCGCCAGCCGAAGGCGTGGCTGACGGCGGTGGCGACCGGCACGCCGATGACGGTGGCGACGGTCAGGCCCAGCAAGATGGTCGAGACGGCGCGCGTCCTTAGCCGAAGCGGCACCAGCGAGGCCGCCACCAGGGCCGCCACGCCGAAATAGGCCCCGTGCGGAATACCGCTGAGGAAGCGGAATGCCAGCATCCACTCATAGCTGGGGGCGATGGCGCTCAGCGCATTGCCGACGGCGAACAGGGCCATGAAGCCGATGAGCAGCAGCCAGCGCGGCAGGCGCGCGCCCAGCACGGCCAGGATCGGCGCCCCGACCACGACGCCGGCGGCGTAGGCGCTGATGACGTGGCCGGCGGTGGGTTCATCGACGCCCAGACCCGCCGCGAAGTCCGGCAGGACGCTCATGGCTGCGAACTCGGTGACGCCGATGGCGAACCCGCCCATGGCCAGGGCCAGCAGGACCAGGGCCACCTTGCCCGGAGCGGCGACCGTCTCCATCGCGGGCGACGGCGCGCAGGCGCGGTCGTCGATACAGGCGGCGGTGTCGGTGGGGGCCATGAACTATCGCAATGCAACAAACTTTACGCTGCGTCGCAAAATAGGGGCCGGGGCCAGAGGCGCAACCTCGGCGGGGGAGATCAGGTCATCACGCTTTGTTGGCGGCGCGGTTCAGACGGCGGCCAGTTCGGCGCGGACCTTGGGGTGTGACACCGACAGGCCCAGGGTCTGGGCGGCGTAAAGCTCCAGCAGCAACCGGTCGTGACCATCGGGGACGCTCAGCCAGCGGGCCTTGATCGGCTTGCGGCGACCGGGGCGAGGCGAGGGTTCGCTGACGCTGATCCGCGGGGCGCCGTGGCTTGGCTTGTGCACCTGGGCGGCTAGCGCCAGGCGTAGCGAGGGGGCCAGCATTCGCTCCTCCAGATGGGGCGGGCTGCCCACATGGATCGGCTCGCCCTCCTGATAGAAGACGTAGACCGCCCCCGACTCCGGCAGGCGCGCCCGCGTCAGGGCCTTGAGCGGCTGGGCCATAAGGCGGCGGTACAGTTCGGGAACCGCCGCCAGCCTTTGGTGGTGATCGCGCGCTGTCGCCGTCACCCGCCCAGGTTCTCGTAGGTGGCGGTGATCGAGGCCTTGGCCAGGGTGTGGAAATGCAGGTTGAAGCCGAATATGGCGCCCGAGTTGTCGGCGCTCACCGACAGATGATCCACGTCCACGGCGAAGACGGTGAAGATGTAGCGATGCGGGCCGTGGCCGGGAGGCGGGGCGGCGCCGCCGAAACCGGCCTCGCCATAGTCGGTGCGGCCCTGAACCGCGCCCTTGGGCAGGTTGGCGCCGCCGACGGCGCCCGCGCCCGCCGCCAGCTCGGTCACGTCGGCGGGGATGTTGGCGACGGTCCAGTGCCAGAAGCCCGAACCGGTCGGGGCGTCGGGATCATAGCAGGTGACGGCGTAGCTCTTGGTCCCCTCCGGCGCGCCGGACCAGGACAGCTGGGGCGAGGTGTCTCCCAGGGCCTTCACCTGGGCGTCGGGCAGGACGCCGCCGTCGCGGATATCGGCGGAGGTAAGGGTGAAGGTCATCGGCGGCGCTCCCTTGTATCTGGTTCGTCGACGGAACGGTCGGGCTTCCACACCGTTGCGCTGCGACAGTCTGTTCCTAGCCAAGCTTGATCCAGGTTCAAAGCGCGGAGCGCCGGATGCTGCAAGCCCTTCTCGACCAGACCTTCCTGACGCGGGCCGTGCGGGTGCGCCTGCCGGATGGTCGTGAACTGACAGCGGGACCGGGCGAGCCGGAACTGACGGTTGTGATTGCGGGCACGAAGACGGCCCTGGCCATCGCCGCCAATCCGGAATTGGCCCTGGGCGAGGCCTTCATGGACGGGACCTTCCGGGTCGAGGGCGGTGACATCTACGACTTCCTGCAACTGACGACCTCGCAACTGGCGATGCGACCGCGCGCGAGGAAGCTGACCCTGCTGCAACGCCTCCGACGCGGCGCGGAACAGGCCAATGACCGCCTGCACGCCCGCAGCAACGTCCACCATCATTACGACCTCACGGTCGACTTCTATCGGCTCTTCCTGGACGAGGACCTGCAGTATTCCTGCGCCTTCTTCGAGACGCCGCAGGCCTCGCTGGATCAGGCCCAGGTCGCCAAGAAGCGGCGTCTGATCGACAAGCTGCTGCTTACGCCCGGGCAGAGCGCGCTGGACATCGGTTGCGGCTGGGGCGGCCTGGGCCTGTCGATGGCCGAACGCGGGGCGCGGGTCACCGGCATCACCCTGTCGACCGAACAGCACCGCACGGCCAATGAACGCGCGGCGGCGCGGGGTCTGGCCGACCGGGCGGAGTTCCGGCTTCAGGACTATCGCGACCTGCGGCAGACTTTTGATCGCATCATCTCGGTCGGCATGTTCGAGCATGTCGGGGCGCCCAACTATCAGGAATATTTCGACGGGGTGGCGCGCCTGCTGACGGACGACGGGGTGGCGGTGATCCATTCCATCGGCCGCAAGACCCCGCCCAGCCGCACCCAGCCCTTCATCCGCAAGTACATCTTCCCCGGAGGCTACATCCCCGCCCTGTCCGAGGTCCTGCCCGCCATCGAACGGGCGGGCCTGTGGGTCACGGACATGGAGGTGCTGCGCCTGCACTACGCCGAGACGCTGAAGGCATGGCGGACGCGGTTTCTGGCGCGGCGTGACGAGGCGCTGACGATGTACGACGAGGGGTTCTGCCGGATGTGGGAGTTCTACCTGGCCGCCAGCGAGGTGGCCTTTCGCGAACTGGGCCATATGGTCTTCCAGTTGCAGTTGGCGAAGCAGCAAACCGCCGTGCCGCTGAGCCGGGACTATCTGTGCGAGTGAGCTTTTCCTCCCCATGAAATGGGGAGGTGGCGCGGCGCCGTTAGGCGACGTGACGGAGGGGCTGGAGCGTGAAGCGGCCCCTCCACCATTTCGTGGTCCCCCTCCCCACACAGTGGGGAGGAAAAAGAAAAAGGCCGCTCTTTCGAGCGGCCTTGATCGTTCAAACCGTATTCGCCGTCAGGCGACTTCGATCCGGTAGCTTTCGATGACCGTATTGGCCAGCAGGGTGTCGCACATGCGCTTCACCTCGGCTTCCTTGTCGGAGACGCTGTCGTCGAGGTCGAACTCGATCAGCTTGCCGACGCGGGCGTTGGCGACGCCGGCCCAGCCCAGACCCTGCAGGGCGCCTTCGACGGCCTTGCCCTGAACGTCCAGAACGCCGGGCTTGAGGAAGACGTGAACCTTAACCTTGGCCATTAGTGCAGTCCCCCTTGGATCACGGTCGGCATGTCCTTCATGATGCCGAGGCGGCGGGCCACCTCGGTATAGCTTTCGATCACGTCGCCCAGGTCGCGACGGAAGCGGTCCTTGTCCAGCTTCTCGCCAGTGGTCGAGTCCCACAGACGGCAGCTGTCCGGGCTGATCTCGTCGGCCAGGATGACGCGGGCGAAGTCGTTTTCCCAGACGCGGCCGAACTCGATCTTGAAGTCCACCAGGGTGATGCCGACGGCGCCGAACATGCCGCACAGGTAGTCGTTGACGCGCACCGTCATGGCCAGGATGTCGTCCAGCTCCTGGGTCGTGGCCCAGTTGAACGCCGTGATGTGCTCTTCGGTCACCATCGGGTCGTTCAGCTCATCCTTCTTGTAATAGAATTCGATGATCGAACGAGGCAGGGGCGTGCCCTCTTCCTGACCCAGGCGCTGGGCCAGAGAACCGGCGACGACGTTGCGGCAGACCACTTCCAGCGGAATGATCTCGACTTCGCGGATCAACTGCTCGCGCAGGTTCAGGCGCTTGATGAAGTGGTTGGTCACGCCGATCGAATTCAGGCGCGACATGATGAATTCGCTGATGCGGTTGTTGATGACGCCCTTGCCTTCCAAGGTCGCCTTCTTCTGGGCGTTGAAGGCGGTGGCGTCGTCCTTGAAGTACTGGACCAGGGTGCCCGGCTCGGGACCCTCGTACAGGATCTTGGCCTTGCCCTCGTAGATCTTCTTGCGCTTGGTGTTCATCACTCGGGTCCCGGAGGGGAAGGAAACGGACGGCCTCAAAACGAAAAACGCGCAGCCCGGCGATCTGTGGGCGGCGCGGTCCTGAATCGATGGCGGCTATATAAGACCGGACGCCCTTTAACCGAAGGGCGTCTGTGACACAAATATCCTCCTGTAACCTAGCGTCAGGGGCGCGACCGCAAGTCTGGTTGCGTTCGTCCGCGAGGGGGCTATAGACGGCGATGCGGGCCTCGCTATTCCGTCCGCGACTGGAGTTACGACGCGCATGACGACCTTCGACGATCGGGAAAAGGGCTACGAGTCCAAATACGCCCTCGATCAGGAACAAGAGTTCAAGGCCATCGCGCGTCGCAACAAGATGCTGGGCCTTTGGGCGGCCGAGAAGATGGAGCTGTCGGCCGACAGCGCCGAGCAGTACGCCGCCGCCGTGGTTCGCGCCGACTTCGAACAACCGGGCGAGGAAGACGTGTTCCGCAAGATCGCCGGCGACTTCAAGGCCTCGGGCCTGACCGTCTCGGAAGGCGAACTGCGCTCCAAGATGGACGAACTGGCCTCGATCGCCCGCGAACAGATCCGCGCCGGCGAATGATTTCCTGATCGAGAGGCGTTCGTGGCCGAGCTTCTCGTTCAATCCTCACACTGGCAGCTGCTGCTCACCGCCCTGGCGTTTGTCGCCCTGGCGGGCGTCGAGAGTCTGTTCCCGTTGAGCAGCGATCGGGGGCTGCGCGGGCGGCGCTGGTTCGCCAACGCCGCCCTCTTCCTGATCGGCTTCGGCGCCGTTTTCGCGGCCTCGCCCCTGATCCTCAAGGGTGCAGCCTGGCTGCAGGGCGCCTTGCACTTCCCGCCGCTGGCCGGACTGGGGATGCCCGCATGGCTGCTGGTCGTCGTCTCCTTCCTGCTGATCGACCTTCTGGCCTATCTGAGCCACGCCCTGTTCCATGGCGCGCCCTGGCTGTGGCGGCTGCACCGGGCGCACCATACCGACGGGGTCGTGGACGCCTCGACGGGCGTGCGGCACCATCCGGTGGAAACTCTGGCCAGCGCGGCGCTGCAACTGACGGTCTTCGCCATCCTCGGCGTTCCGCTGCTGGTGATCCTGGCCTATGGGCTGATCACCACTCTGTGGCAGTTCGTGACCCATGCCGATGTTCGCCTGCCTGAGCCGATCGACCGGGCGTTGCGGCTGGTGGTCGTGACGCCGGGCATGCACCGCGTGCATCACTCAGTGCGGATGGACGAGGGCAACAGCAATTTCGGCATGGTCCTGTCCGTCTGGGACCGCCTGTTCGGCACCTATCGCCGTCGTCCGGCGGCGGAGCGGGCGGGGATGGACCTGGGGGTCGAGGGAGAGAGCGGGGCGCCGAACCTGACCGCGCTACTGGTTGATCCGCTGCGGCCCTGAATGCGCCCGACGTAGCGAGACGAATAGCGCTGGTCGCCTGTCCCGGGATCGGCTACGTCAGCGGTGAATCGCAGGGGGATTTCCATGGTTATCAGACACGCCGTCGCAGGCTTGGCCGCAATTGGCGTTTTTGTCTTCGCCACCGCCGGTCAGGCCGGCGTGCCTACGACAACGACGATCACAGTGTCGCCGAACCCCGCCAGCGCCGGGCAAACCGTTACGCTGGGGGCTACCGTCAACTCGCCGGGTTTTAGCTGCACCGGGGCCGTCGATTTCAGGGATACGGTGGCGAACGCGACCGTGTGTTCGTCGCCCCTGACGGTGTTGGACCCCAACACCTCGACCGCGAGTTGCACGACCACCCGGCCTGCCGGCAGCTACACCCTTCGGGCGGACACCCTCGGGATGTGTACGTCGTTCAGTGCGCCGGCGACCCTGGTCGTCAACGCGGCTCCCGCCGCCGTGCCCACGGTCGGCGAGTGGACGATGTGGGGCTTGACCGGCCTGCTGCTGATCGGCGGCGGAGTCGTCGCCTCGCGCCGGTTCCGCGCCACGGCCGCCTGACGCCGGCGCCAAACGGAAAGAGGAGGGCCGCTGCCGGGGTCGGCGGCGGCCCTTTTTCTGTTGCAGGGAGCGTCCTCGGTTTTATTTCGGCATCAGCACCGTATCGACGACGTGGACCACGCCGTTCGATTGGCCGACGTCGGCCTGGGTGATGGTCCACTTGCCGCCGATCTGCGGCGGAGCGGGCGGGCATGGCGCCAGGGGCGAGGGCGAAGAAGCATCCAGGCGACTGGATCGAGTGTCGATCAATTCAAGTTGCGCTGTTCTTCAGGATTCGTCATGAAGGCTCGCGTCTTGGCGGGGAACTTCGATGGCTTTGAATCTTGTGCGGGGCGCGCTGTGGGCCGCGGCGTCTACGGTTTGCCTGGCGGCAACACCGAGTCTGGCGAGCGGTGCTGTCACGGTCACCACAGCCACAGCGGATCGGGCCACAATGGGGCTGGGGGACACAGTCACGTTCACGACCAACGTGACAAACGCAAGTGGGACGCACTGTACGGGCACTGTGCAACTGCAACCTCTGCCGACACCTTCAACGGTTCTTTGCGGCATTTCAGTGAGCGGCGTCCCGGGATCGTCGTCGGGAAGCTGCACCCTTTCCGGTTCGGCTATCGGCGTAGGGACGCATACGATTGGGGCAGCGTATGGAGGCGGTGGAACGTGCTTGAGCTCGACCGCTGCCAGCAACATCACACTGACCGTCGTGGCCGCAACCGCCGTCCCGACGGTCGGCGAGTGGACGATGTGGGGCCTGGCCGGCGTCCTGCTGATCGGCGGCGGCGTCGTCGCTTCGCGTCGGTTCCGCGCGACCGCCGTCTGACATCTGAACCAGACAATGGAAAGGGCCGCTGCCGGGGACGGCGGCGGCCCTTTTTTCGTTTCAGCGGGATTATTTCGGCATCAGCACCGTGTCGATGACGTGGACCACGCCGTTCGACTGGCCGACGTCGGCCTGGGTGATGGTCGAGGTTCCGCCCTTGGCGTCGGTGATGGTCCACTTGCCGCCGCCGACGTCCTTGATCATCAGCTTGTCG
The DNA here is from genome assembly GCF_032055285.1 of Brevundimonas sp. Taxonomy (GTDB): domain Bacteria; phylum Pseudomonadota; class Alphaproteobacteria; order Caulobacterales; family Caulobacteraceae; genus Brevundimonas. The sequence continues at coordinate 26,358 of NZ_DAMBRE010000008.1, read as the reverse complement.
CCCTGAACCGTGGCCAGGGTCGCGGTTCCGCCGCTCCTCTGGGCATCGGCGGCGATGTCGGCGGCGGTCACTCGGCCGGGCACGACGTGATAGGTCAGGACCTTGGTCAGGGCCGCCTTCTGGGCGGGTTGCATCCAGCCTTCGCGCGTGGCCGCCGGGATCTTCTCGAAGGCGGCGTTGTCGGGCGCGAAGACGGTGAAGGGGCCGGCGCCTTGCAGGGTCGTGGCCAGTCCGGCGGCCTGAACCGCGGCGACCAGGGTGGTCAGGTTCGGCGCCTTGGAGGCGTTGGCGACGATGTTGTCGGCCGGGTTCATGGCCACGCCGCCGACCATGGGTTCGGTCGTCATGGGGGTCATGGCGGCGGGCTCGGCGGGCATGGCGTCGGCCGGCGCCTTCTCGACCTTGGTGCTGTCGCCGCAGGCGGCGAGCGCCAGCAGGGCGGCGACGGATACGGTGGCGAGGGTGGCGGTGCGGGTGATCTTCATGGCGTCTCTCCATCGACGGCCGCTCGAAGGGGCGGCGGGGTCGGGGAGAAGTACGGGCGAGCAGGGTAAATGGTTCAAATTTTCCGGCGCGACGCGTGATCCGTCAGCCCAGGAAAGGCGCCAACACCGCCCAGGCCTGACGCTTCTCCACCAAGGGACGGGCGTGGGCCGGGCTGGAAGAGGGCAGGTCGATCAGGGCGACGCCCTGCAGATCGGCCAGGATGCGTCGTCCCTGCTTCGCCGCCAGTCCGCCGTTGAAAGCGACAGCGCGCAGTTCCGGCAGGCCTGCCGCCAGACTGTGCAGGTCGGCGGCCTCGGGCGAGCGGATGGCCGCATCCAGGCTGCCTGAACGCTCCGCCGACGCGATCACGTCCCACAGGCCGACGCCGCGCGCCTTCAGGCGATCCAGGCGATCTTCATAGGAAAGCGCGGGCAGGGCCTCGCCCAGCAGGCCGCCCATCAGCGGCCAGAAGCCGTTGCGCGGATGGGCGTAATACTGGGCCGCCATCAGCGAGACGTCGCCGGGCAGGCTGCCCAGGATCAGGACGCGGGTGCGGGCGTCGACGACAGGATCGAAGCCATGCCTGATCAAGGGCGGCCCGGTGGAACGAACCCCGCTGGCGGAGGCGCTACATTCATACGCAGCGTCACTGGAATGGTCACGATGCGGCCCTCCAGCGCTTTTCCTTCAGGATCGCTGAAGCGATAGTGTTGCGCCATGCAGCGGGCGGCTTCCCTTTGCCGAACTGGCAGGTCTGACCCGGACTGAAAGCGGCACTGGCCGGGTGCGCCGCGAGCATCCAGTGTGCATTGGACCAAGAGCCTAGCATCAACAGTCGCGCGACTAAGGGGGGAGACGCAATCGGCGGCTGACCGGCCCGGCGGCGTTATGACCGTTAGATCAGCCGAGGAGAGAGAACCTTGCTGTGCTAATGACAGGATGGCCGCCGCCCACCACATGATCAGCCCTCGCCGAAGACCCGCTTGAACACCACGTCCACGTTCTTGGTGTGGTAGCCGAGGTCGAACAGGGCTTCCAACTGGTCGTGGGGCAGGGTGACGCGGGCGTCAGCCTTGAGGAAGTCGAGGAAGGCGCCTTCGCCGCGCCAGACCTTCATGGCGTTCTCCTGGACCGCCGCATAGGCGTCCTCACGCGACACGCCGGCCTGGGTCAGGGCCAGCATGACCCGCTGCGAGTGCACCAGACCGCCCAGGCGGTCGATGTTCTTCTGCATGTTCTCAGGGTAGACGTTCAGGCGCTCGACCACGCCCGCCAGACGGTGCAGGGCGAAGTCCAGATGGACCGTCGCGTCCGGGCCGATGCCGCGCTCGACCGAGGAGTGGCTGATGTCGCGCTCGTGCCACAGGGCGACGTTTTCCATCGCCGGGGTCACGGCCGAGCGGACCAGACGGGCCAGACCGGTCAGGTTCTCGGTCAGGATCGGGTTGCGCTTGTGCGGCATGGCCGACGAGCCCTTCTGGCCCTTGTCGAAGAACTCCTCGGCTTCGAGAACCTCGGTGCGCTGCAGGTGGCGGATTTCCACGGCCAGACGCTCGATCGACGAGGCGACGACGCCCAGGGCGGCGAAGTAGGCGGCGTGACGGTCGCGCGGGATGACCTGGGTCGAGACAGGCTCGACGGCCAGGCCCATCTGGTCGGCGACGTATTGCTCGACCGCCGGATCGACGTTGGCGAAGGTGCCGACGGCGCCCGAGATGGCGCAGGTGGCGATTTCCTCGCGGGCGGTGATCAGGCGGCGCTTGGCGCGCTGGAACTCGGCGTGATAGCCGGCCAGCTTCAGGCCGAAGGTGACGGGCTCGGCGTGGATGCCGTGCGAGCGGCCCACGGTCGGGGTGTATTTGTGTTCCTTGGCGCGGACTTCCAGTGCGGCCAGGACGCGGTCGACGCCGCCCAGCAGCAGGTCGGTCGAGCGCGCCAGCTGCACCGCGAAACAGGTGTCCAGCACGTCGGACGAGGTCATGCCCTGGTGCAGGAAGCGGGCTTCCTCGCCGACGATTTCCGACACGTGGGTCAGGAAGGCGATGACGTCGTGCTTGGTGGTGCGCTCGATCTCGTCGATGCGGTCGGCGTCGAAGGTGGCGTCCTTGCCCTTGGCCCAGATGGCCTCGGCCGACTCCTTCGGAATCACGCCCAGCTCGGCCATCTTGGTGGCGGCGTGGGCCTCGATCTCGAACCAGATCTTGTACTTGGTCTCTTGCGACCAGATGGCGACGGCTTCGGGGCGGGTATAGCGCGTGATCATGGACCGGTCGTGTCGTTCGCGACGGCCCGCGAGTCAAGGTTCGCCATTGACTTCTACCCCGCTTGTCCCAGATAGGGGCCTCAGAGGACGACCTCTCCCCTATACTGGGCATGACCGCCGGGACGACCCGGCTCGCCATGTAAGGGAGCACTGTCATGGCCTGGATTTTCCTTCTTCTCGCCGGTCTGTTCGAGATCGTCTGGGCCTTCCTGATGAAGGCGTCGGACGGGTTTTCGAAGCCGTGGCAGACGATCGGCACCATCGTCTTCATGATCGTCAGCTTCGGCCTGCTGTCGCTGGCGATGAAGACCCTGCCGCTGGGCACGGCCTATGTGATCTGGACCGGCATCGGCGCGGTCGGGGCCTTTGTCGTCGGCATCGCGGTGCTGGGCGAGCCGATCACCCCCATGCGGATAGCCGGCGCGGTGCTGATCATCTCGGGCCTGGTTGTGCTGAAGCTGTCCTCAAGCCATTGATGGGCGACAGCACAACCGGAGAGACGGCCATGGAACTGGTGATCGGCGACAAGCTCTATTCCACCTGGTCGTTGCGGCCCTGGCTGGTGCTGAAGCGCTGCGGCGCGGACTTCGTCGAGACGGTCATTCGCCTGAACCGGCCCGACACCGCCGAGCAGATCGCCCGCCATTCGCCCGCCGGGCGGGTGCCGGTGCTGAAGGTCGACGGCGAGACCATCTGGGACAGCCTGTCGATCTCGGTCTGGTGCGCCGAGCGCTATCCCGAGGCCCGGCTGTGGCCTGCCGACGCTCATGCGCGGTGGCAGGCCCGGTCGGTGGTCTGCGAGATGCATTCCGGCTTCATGGCCCTGCGCACCGAATGCGCCATGGCGCCCGATCACACCATGGTCGGCCCCGACCGCAGCCCGCCGCCGAAAGGCGAGGACACCGCCGCCGACATCCGCCGTCTGGTGCAGATATTCCGCGAGGCGCGCGCTCGCTTCGGCGCCGGCGGTCCGTATCTGTACGGTGAATGGTCGATCGCCGACGCCTTCTTCACCCCCGTCGCGGCGCGGGTGCGTCACTTCCAGATCGACCTGGTCGCGCACGGCGATGTGGACGGCGTAGCCCGCACCTATGTCGAGACCCTGCTGGCCCAGCCGGATTTCGTCGCCTGGGGCGAGCAGGCACTGGCTAACGCCGCTTAAGCCTAGCCGAAAACCGGCGATTAACGAGTGATGTTACAATCTGTCCTCACGGCGTCGAGGCCGTGGGGGACAGGCGATGCGGACGATCAGTCGCAACACCAACTGGGGCAAGGTCGCCCGAGGCTATTTCCTGGCCGGTCTGGCCTTTGCCTTCGTCTGGGCTATGCTGCTGTCCAGCGTGGTCTAAAGCGGCTTTAGCGCGTGCCGGCGACCGGGGCGGCCTCGGCCACCTGCATGGGCGCGACCGGCGGCGGAGCCACATAATCCAGACGGATCGGCACGGCCTTGGCGCCTGACGCCACGGCGTCCAGCGTGTTCAGCGGCGCGCCCAGCATCCGTTGATAGATCCAGTAGGCCGCCACGACCTTTTCCACGTATTCGCGGGCCTGTGGCACGTCGATGGTCTCGATCAGCAGCAGGGGATCGGCGTCCGGCCCCAGCTTGCGCACCGCCGCCAGCATCGGCCCCGGTCCGGCGTTGTAGGAGGCCACGGCCTTCAGCAGGTCGCCCTGGAAGGACTCGATCTGGAACAGGCGGTTCACATAGTCCTGACCCAGCTTCAGATTGGTCGCAGGGACGTAGAGCCGCTCGGGGCTGCGGACATAGCCCTGATCCCCGGTCATATAGGCGGCGGTGGCCGGCATGACCTGCATCATGCCATAGGCGCCGGCGCCCGAGCGGGCGTTGGCGTTGAAATCCGTTTCCTTGCGCGCGATCGCATAGACCAGCGCCTTCTCGATTGTGAAACCGCCCTCGGGCTGGAGGTCGGGCATCGGATAGCGGGTGGCGTCGATGCGGGCTGCATCAGCCTGGGCGGCCCGGTTCGGGGCCACGGTGCGGTAGAGGCCTGCCCACAGGCGCCGTGCGCCATCGTCGCTCGCCGAGCGCATGCCGGTGCGGGCGGCTTCCTCAGCGTCATTGCGCCGACCGACTTCATAAAGAGCCACAGTGCGCCGGGCGGTCTCGTCCGAGCGGATGAAGGCGTTCAGTTCGCGCGCATCGACGCCGGTCGGTTCGGGCGTGAAGCTGGCGCGCTGTAACGTCGCCTCATAGGCACGCGGCCCCAGGTTCTCGATGACCGGCTCTTCGCCCAACTGGCGCAAGGCGACCTGACCATAGAAGGTGGCGGGCCAGCGGGCAGCCAGACGCAGGTTCTCCACCACGCGATCCTGACGGCCCGAGCGCCCGGCGGCGCGAGCGGTCCAGAAGGCGGCGCCGGCGCGGACCCAGGGATCCTCGGTCGGGTCCTGGGCCACGCGCTCGAAGGCGCGGAAGGCGTCGGAAAACTCGTTCATCCGCCAAGCGGCCAGACCGGCGCTCCACCAGTCGCCCATCTCGACGCCGGTGCGATAGGCGCCCGCCAGGTCGTCGTTGTTCAGGGCCACACGCGCCGCCTTGGCCGGATCGGTGACGCCGCCGTCGCCGGCGCCGGTGACGCTGGCCCAGGTGCGCTCCAGCAGATTGCCGGGACGCTTCGGTTCGGGGGCGCCGTCCGGGATGCGGCGCATGGCCAGGGTATAGACCCGTTGGGCCATGGGCAGGTCGGAATAGGTCTCCAGCCAGGCCGCCAGTTCGTCATAGGTGGCGACGTGGGTGGGGTGGAACAGGCGTTCGAACTCGACCTGGCCCAGCAGGATGCGGTCCTGGGCCTGACGCGCCGAGGCGCGGGCCAGCTCCAGATCGCCGCGTCGCAGGGCGTCAAAGGCGGTGGTGTAGCTCAGCCGATCGGAACTGCTCAGGGCTGTGGGGGTTGTATCGGAGTCATTGGCGACATAGACCGTTCCGCCGTCGTCGGCTCCGCTTTCAGCCGTCCCGGTTGCCGCCAGGGCGGCGGGCGCAACCGTGGCGCAGAGTGCAGCAGCAAGCAGGGGCGCGAGGGACGCGCGGCGGAAAAGGTACATACGCGGCGGCCCCCTTCGTCGGCGCGGCTCCCTTCTCGACGTCGGGATCATCAGCGCTCTGTGGACTGGTCGTCAGCCGCCAAGCATGCCTGAATCAGGCGTTCGGCTCAACCTGGGCCGTATCCAGACGCGCCGCCAGCGACAGGATGTCAGCCCAGGCGACCCGCTTCGCCTGCGGCTGACGCAGCAGGAAGGCGGGATGCAGAGTGGTCATGACAGGGGCCGACGCCGCGCTCTCGGCCGGTCGCCATTCGCGCCACTGGCCACGAATTTTCATCAGACCATCGTCGGTGTTCAGCACCGATTTCGCCGCCGCCGCTCCGACCAGAAGCACGGCCTTGGGCTGCATCAGAGCGAAGGCGCGTTCCAGGAAGGGGGCGCAGACCGCCTGCTCCTGCGGCGTAGGCAGGCGGTCGCCGGGCGGCTTCCAGAAGACGGTGTTGGTCATAAAGACCTGATCGTTCAGACCCGCCGCCGCCAGCATCCGGTCCAGAAGCTGACCGGGCTGGCCGACGAAGGGTTCGCCGCGTTGGTCTTCGGTCTCGCCGGGGGATTCGCCGATCAGCAGGATGGAGCCCTTGGGATTGCCGCGCGCGAACACCGCCTGCTTGGCCCCCATGGCCCGCAAGGGGCAGCCCTGAAAGGCGGCGACGGCCTCGGCCAGTTCATCCATTGAGGTCGCGGCGGCGGCCAGTCGGCGCGCTTCGCTGACCGCATCGGCGCTCGTCATTCCCCCGTGCTGGCCACCATGCAGGGCCGTGACCGTGGCGGCGGCCTTCTGCATCACCTGGGGCGCGGGCGGGGCGACAAAGACCGTGCGGTCGACCGGCTCGTTCAGGTAGCAGGCGTCCACCCCCGCATCGCGCCAGAAGGCGAGCAGGGCTTCGGTTGCGGCGGTCTCAAGGGGCTGGGGCGTCATTCCTCGACAGGGATAAGCCTTGACCGCCGCTGCGTCACCTCATGATAAGGCAGATAACCACGACGATGACGAGGATTCAGGGGAAGATGGCTGAGCAAGCGATCGAAGGCGGCGCGACGAACGCCTGGCAGGAAGCCGTCATCGACAAGCTGCCGCCGGCCGAGGCGCTTGAAGGCGTCGAGCGCGAGGTCATGGAATATGATGTCGTCATCGTCGGCGGCGGCCCCGCCGGCCTGTCCGCCGCCATCCGCCTGAAGCAGCGCGCCGAGAAGGACGGGAAAGAGATTTCCGTCGCCGTGCTGGAGAAGTCCGCCGAGATCGGCGGCCACATCCTGTCAGGCGCCGTGATCGACCCCAAGGCGCTGAACGAGCTCTTCCCCGACTGGAAGGAACGCGGCGCGCCGCTGGAGACCCCGGTCAAGACCGACAAGTTCCTGGTGCTGGGCCCGCAGGGGCAGGCCTCGCTGCCCATGTTCGCCATGCCGCCCTTCATGCACAACCACGGCTGCTACATCGCCTCGCTCGGCAATGTGGCGCGCTGGCTGGGCGAACAGGCCGAAGCCCTGGGCGTCGAGGTCTATCCCGGCATGGCCGCCAGCCACGTCGTCTGGGATGAGCCTTCGGGCCGGGTGAAGGGCGTCGTCGCCGGCGTCTTCGGCATCGACCGCGAGGGCAAGCCGACCGGCGAGTTCCAGCCCGGTCTGGAACTGCACGGCAAATATGTCTTCATCGCCGAGGGCGTGCGCGGCTCGCTGGCCAAGACCATCATGGCCCGCCATGACCTGACCGCGAACTCGGACCCGCAGAAGTTCGGGATCGGCCTGAAGGAACTGTGGCAGATCCCGGCCGAGAAGCATCAGCCCGGCCTGGTCCAGCACACGACCGGCTGGCCGCTGGACGACAAGACGGGCGGCGGGTCCTTCCTCTATCACTTCGGCGACCGCTACGTGTCGGTCGGTTTCGTGGTGCACCTGAACTACCAGAACCCCTATCTGTCGCCCTTCGACGAATTCCAGCAGTTCAAGCACCACCCGGCCATCGCCGAGCATCTGGAGGGCGGCACGCGCATCTCCTATGGCGCCCGCGCTATCACCGAGGGCGGCTTCCAGTCGGTGCCGAAACTGGCCTTCCCGGGCGGCGCCCTGATCGGCTGCTCGGCGGGCTTCGTGAACGTGCCGCGCATCAAGGGCAGCCACAACGCCATGAAGACCGGCATGCTGGCCGCCGACGCCGCCTATGAGGCCGTGATCGCGGGCCGCGAGGGCGACGTGCTGGAGGCCTACGAAGAGGCCTATAAGGCGTCGTGGGTCTATAAGGAGCTGAAGGTCGTCCGCAACGCCAAGCCCATGCTGTCCAAGCTGGGCACCATCATGGGCGGGGCCGTCAGCATGCTCGACATGTGGGTCAACCACCTGACCGGCGGCTTCTCCTTCTTCGGCACGATGAAGCACACCAAGACGGACGCGGCCTCGACCGGTCTGGCCAAGGACTTCAAGCCGATCACCTATCCCAAGCCGGACGGCAAGCTGTCGTTCGACAAGCTGTCCTCGGTCTTCATCTCGAACACCAACCATGCCGAGGACCAGCCGGCCCACCTGAAACTGCTGAACGCGTCGGTGCCGATCGAGGTCAATCTGCCCAAGTACGGCGAACCGGCGCGGCTCTATTGCCCGGCGGGCGTCTATGAGGTGCTGACCGACGAACAGGGCCAGAACCCCCGCTTCCAGATCAACGCCCAGAACTGCGTCCACTGCAAAACCTGCGACATCAAGGACCCGTCGCAGAACATCGTCTGGACCACGCCCGAAGGCGGCGGCGGCCCCAACTACCCCAACATGTAAGGGCTGCAGGTTTCAGCCTCTTGCGGGCGGGAGGGAAAGCGTGAAGGGTCCCTCCATGCGCTTCGCCTTCCGCCGCTCCGCCCTGTTCGCCGCCGCCTCGCTGATCGCGTTGGGCCTGGCCGCGCCGTCTCTGGCCCAGGAGGCCCCGCAGACGCCGCCGGTACAGGATGAGCAGGTTCCGACCGAGCCCTCCACCGCACAGGACGCCGAGCCGGCGCAAGAGCCTGAGGCGGCCGATGAGGCCCCCACCGAAACGGAGGTCGCGCCGATCCCTGCGGTCTGGGCGCCGATCCCGACCGATGATGGTCAGCACAGCGCCTATGGCCTTTATCTGGCGGGGCGCAACGCCCTGACCAGCGGCGAGAGCGCGGCGGGCGCCGACTATCTGGCGCGGGTCGAGGCTCTGACGCCTGAACAGCCGCGTGTGCGCGAACAGGCTTTCACGGCCGCCCTCCTTGCCGGGGACCTTGATGTCGCGGGCCGGATCGCGCCGGAGGGCGAGGGTGTTTCCCCGGTCATCGTCCAGGCGGGACGTCTGGTTTCCGGCGTTCAGACCTTCGTGGGGGGCGACGCGCGCCGCGCCGACGCCCTGTTCAAGGCCGCGCCCATCGGGTCGCCGCATGACCGCGCGGGCTTCTATGTTCAGGTCTGGATCGCCGCTGCGGCCGGCGACTGGGACGGGGCGCTTTCCGCGCCGCCGACGACCTGGGACCCGGTCAGCCTTCTGGTGGCGCGCGGCAATCGCGCTCGGCTGCTGGAACTTCACCGCCGGTATGACGAAGCCGACGCCGAATGGCGCGACCTGACCAGCCACGCCGTCGCCTCCTCCCTGTTCCGTCTGCCTTACGGCGAGTTCCTGGAGCGGCGCGGCAAGCGCGATCTGGCCCTGGCTCAGTACGACGCCGCCATCGCCGGCGGCGCCAGCGACCGCGCCACGGTCCGGGCTCGCGCCCGCGTGGCGGCCAAGGGGCGGCCGCCGGCGGTCCTGACTTATCGTCAGGGCGCGGCCCTGGCCCTGAGGACGGCTGCGGATCAGGCCATCGCCCAGCGCGCGCTGGAATTCGGCGCCGTTTACCTGCGTCTGGCCCTGAATTTGGAGCCTGACGACCAGACGCGTTTCATGATCGGCCAGACCCTGCAACAGGCCGAACTCGAGCCCGCAGCCCGGGCGGCCCTGGCCCAGGTCAGCGAGCGCGATCCTGAAATCTTCGCCGCCGCGCGGGTGCAGAGCGCGCTCAGCTTCGAAAAGGACGGCCAGTCCGAAGCGGCCCTGGCCGAGTTGCACCGCGCGGTCGCCGTGCGCCCGCACGAGGCGGCCATCGCCTATCTGCTGGGCGGGCAATTGGTGCAGATGAAACGATTTGAAGAGGCTCTGGCGGTCTTGAACGGTCCCTTGCTCAACAGGGCGGATCAGGGCTTTGAAGTGAATTTCCTGCGCGGCGCCGCCTATGAGGCGCTGGACCGCAAGCCCGAGGCCGAGGCGGAACTTTGGGCCGCCCTGCAGAAGCAGCCGAACAATCCGACCGTGCTGAACTACCTCGGCTATCTCTGGGTCGACGGCGGCGCGCGGGTGGAGCAGGGGGCGGAGATGATCGCGCGCGCCTTCGCTGCCGACCCGAATGACGGCAATATCCAGGACTCCTTGGGGTGGGCGCAGTATCGCCAGGGTCTGTATGAGGCGGCGGTCGAGACCCTGGAACAGGCCGTGGCCAAGGAGCCCGCCAACGCCGAGATCAACGACCATCTGGGCGACGCCTACTGGGCCGTGGGCCGCCAGCGCGAGGCGGGTTTCCAGTGGAACCGCGTCCTGACCCTGGAGGTCGAGGCTGAGCGCAAGGCCGAGGTCGAGGCCAAGCTGCGCGACAAGCTGGGTCAGGACCCGACCGACGACAGCGGCGCGGGCGTCGCGGACTGATCCGGTGACCCTGAGCGGCCTGGCGCCAGCCAAGATCAATCTCTTCCTGCACGTCGGGGCTGTGGCGGGCGACGGCTATCACCCCCTGGCCAGTCTGGTCGCCTTCGCCGACGTGGGCGACGGGGTGAGCGTGACCCGCGCCGAGCGCCTGTCGCTGACCGTCGCCGGCCCGTTCGGCGGGGCGCTGGAGGGGGAGGGCGACAATCTGATCCTGCGGGGGCTCCGGGCTCTGGGCGAGGCCGCCGGCATCGGCGCGCCGCCGGTCGCCGTCGCCTTGGACAAGCAACTGCCCATCGCGGCTGGGCTTGGCGGAGGGTCAGCCGACGCCGGCACGGCCATTCGTCTGGCGGCGCAACTGCTGGAGCTGGATCTGGACGAGGCGGCGCTGGAAGCCGTTGCGGGCGTGGTCGGGGCGGACGGGCCCATGTGCCTGCGGGCCCGTCCGGCCTGGGCGACCGGCCGGGGCGACGACCTGCGCGACGAGCCGCGCCTGCCGCCGCTGCACGCGGTCCTGCTGAATCCCGGCCTGCCGTCGCCCACCGGGGCGGTCTATCGCGCCTATGACGATGCGCCCGCGGGCGGCGCGGATCACCCGGATGCCCCGAGCGACTGGTCGCCTATCGCCGTGATCGATTGGTTGGCCGCTCAGCGCAATGATCTGGAAGTCCCCGCCCTGGGCGTGACGCCGGGGATCGGCGCGGCCCTGGCGGCCATGCGGACCGCGCCCGGCTGTCGCCTGACGCGGATGTCGGGTTCGGGCGCGACGGTCTTTGGCCTGTTCGACGATGCGGCGGCGGCCGAGGGCGCGGCGCTCGCGCTGCAACGCCCCGGCTGGTGGGTGCGATCCTGCCTGTTGGGAAATCCCGCGTCCGGTTGAACTCGGCCCCGCCGCCCTCTAGGGTCCGCGCTCAAATTTTGCGCTGCGAAACGAGCCGCCGTGACGACCGAGCCCCTATCCTTTCAGGACCTGATCCTGACCCTGCACCACTATTGGAGCGAGCAGGGCTGCGCCATCTTGCAGCCCTATGACATCGAGGTCGGCGCGGGCACCCTGCACCCGGCCACCGTGCTGCGGGCGCTGGGCAAGAAGCCGTGGAAGGCCGCCTATGTCCAGCCGTCGCGCCGTCCCGGCGACGGTCGCTATGGCGAGAACCCGAACCGGCTGCAGCACTACTACCAGTATCAGGTCATCCTGAAGCCGAACCCGGACAACCTGCAGGAGCTGTACCTCGGCTCTCTGGCCGCCATCGGCATCGACCCCAAGCTGCACGACATCCGCTTCGTCGAGGACGACTGGGAAAACCCGACCGTCGGCGCCTGGGGTCTGGGCTGGGAGGTCTGGTGCGACGGCATGGAGGTGACGCAGTTCACCTATTTCCAGGGCGTCGGCGGCATTGAGGTCGACGTGGTCTCGGGCGAGCTGACCTACGGGCTGGAGCGTCTGGCCATGTATGTTCAGGGCGTCGACAACGTCTATGACCTGAAGTTCAACAAGGAAGGCCTGACCTACGGCGAGGTCTTCCTTGAGAACGAACGCCAGCAGTCGGAAGCCAACTTCCATGGCTATGACGTCGCCGCGCTGAAGCGCCGCTTCGAGGACATGGAGCGCGAGGCCGCCCACTTCCTGACGCTGAAGGGTCCGCAAGGCCAGCCGCTGGTTCTGCCCGCCTATGACCAGGTGCTGAAGGCCTCGCACCTGTTCAACCTGATGGACGCCCGCGGCGCCATCGCCGTCGCCGAACGCCAGAGCTACATCGGCCGCATCCGCGACCTCTGCAAAGCCTGCGCCCTCGCTCAAGTCGAACACGAACGGGCGACCGCCTGATGCCTCAGCTTCTCCTCGAAATCTTCTCCGAAGAAATCCCCGCCCGTATGCAGCAGGGCGCCGCGCGCGATCTGGAGCGCATGGTCTCCGAGCGTCTGAAGGCCGCCGGCCTGACCTGGGAGGCGCTGAACGTCTTCGCCGGGCCGCGCCGCCTGACCCTGGTGATCGACGGCCTGCCCGCCGCTACGCCCGACCGCAATGAGGAGGTCAAGGGGCCCAAGACCTCGGCCCCCGCTCAGGCGCTGGAAGGCTTCCTGCGCAAGACCGGCCTGACGCAGGACCAGCTGGTCGAGCGCGACGGGATCTGGTTCGCCGAGATCAGCAGCAAGGGCCGTCAGACGACCGAGGTCTTCGCCGAGACCGTGGATCAGATCGTCCGCAGCTTCCCCTGGCCCAAGTCGATGCGCTGGGGCACGGGAAGCCTGCGTTGGGTGCGCCCGATCAAGCGCATCATCGCCCTGTTCGACGGGGCGGTGGTGCCGTTCGAGATCGACGGCATCCCCAGCGGCGACGTGACCGAGGGGCACCGCTTCCTCGGTTCGGGCAAGCCGTTCGCGGTCAAGGACTTCGCCGACTATCGCACCAAGCTGGAACGCGATTTCGTCCTGCTGGACGTGGCCGACCGCAAGCTGCGCATCCTTGAAGCCGCCAAGGCCGCCTGCGCCGCGCGCGGTCTGGTTCTGGTCGATGATGACGGCCTGCTGGACGAGGTCGCCGGTCTGGCCGAATGGCCGACGCCGATCCTGGGCGACATGGACCCGCAGTTCCTGTCCCTGCCGCCTGAAGTGGTCCGCCTGTCGATGAAGGTGCACCAGAAGTATTTCGCCGTGCGCGATCCGTCCAAGGACGGCCTGGCGCCCAACTTCCTCGTCGTCGCCAACGTCGAGGCGACCGACGGCGGTCAGGCTCTGGCCGCCGGCAACAGCCGCGTCCTGTCGGCCCGCCTGAACGACGCCCGCTTCTTCTGGGACGAGGATCAGAAGGTCGGCTTCGACGCCTGGAACGACAAGCTGAAGGGCGTGACCTTCCACGCCAAGCTCGGCACCCTGTCCGAGCGGGTCGACCGCATCGCGGCGCTTGCCCGCGAGATCGCCCCTCTGGTCGGCGCCGACGCGGCGCAGGCTGAACAGGCCGCGCGCCTGTCCAAGGCTGACCTGGCCAGCGGCATGGTCAGCGAGTTCCCGGAACTGCAGGGCATCATGGGCGGCTACTACGCCCGTCTGGCCGGCTATCCCGACGCCGTGGCCGACGCCGTGCGCGACCACTACAAGCCGCAAGGGCCGGGCGACTCGGTTCCGACCGCCCCGGTCACGGTCGCCGTCGCCATCGCCGAGAAGCTGGACACCCTGGTCGGCTTCTTCGCCATCGACGAAAAGCCCACCGGCTCGCGCGACCCCTACGCCCTGCGCCGCGCCGCGCTGGGCGTGATCCGGCTGGTGCTGGAGAACGGGGTGCGGATGGGGCTGGGCTTCACAGCCATGCTTGCTCTGGTTGAGCACTACCCCAAGCTCATCGAGGAGGGTCTTTCGATCTCTTTGAAGGGGGCTTCCGAGCCCATCAACGATGCCTCGATGGTTGCAGAACCCGTCGTTCAAAGTGTGGTCGCCTTCTTCGCCGACCGCCTGACCGTCCTGCTGCGCGATCAAGGCCAACGCCACGACCTCGTGGCCGCCGTCTTCGCTCTGGGCGACGACGATCTGATGCGGATCGTGCGTCGGGTGGAGGCGCTGGCCGCCTTCCTCGCCACGGACGACGGGGCCAACCTGCTGGCCGGCTACAAGCGGGCGTCGAACATCCTCAAGGCCGAGGAGAAGAAGGGGCCGCTGCCCGAAGGCGCCGTCGCCACCGGTCTGGCCAACCAGCCGGCGGAAGAAACCGCCCTGGCCTTCGCCGCCGCCGCCGCCGCGACCGCCGTGGACGCCGCGCTGGAGACCGAAGACTTCGCCGCCGCCATGACGGCCCTGGCCGCCCTGCGCGGTCCGGTGGACGCCTTCTTCACCGCCGTCATGGTCAACTCCGACGTGGCCGAGGAGCGGGACAACCGCCTGAAGCTGCTGGTTCAGGTGCGCGACGTCATGGGCCGGGTCGCGGACTTCGGCCAGATCGCGGGCTGATCAGGAATCTCCCTCCCCTTCATGGGGAGGGTGGTCGCGCAAGCGACCGGGTGGGGAGGGCGCGGCGACACGGAACGCCGCGTCTGACTTGCCTGAGCGCCCCCACCCGTCTGACGCTTCGCGTCAGCCACCCTCCCCATGAAGGGGAGGGAGAGGCGTTTTCGATACATCCTCTCACGGATTGTTACGCCCCCGGCCTCGCCTTCGCAGGTGCAGCGCGCTAGTGAAGTCCCCCGTAAGCGGGACTCACCAGATCCCGCGACGACCACGGCTCAGGGACTGCAAGATGACCAAGTGGGTGTACGGCTTCGGCGGGGGCTCCGCCGACGGCGATGCGTCGATGAAGAACCTTCTCGGCGGCAAGGGCGCGAACCTCGCGGAAATGTCGTCTCTCGGCCTTCCGGTGCCGCCCGGCTTTACGATCACGACGGAAGCCTGCGTCCACTATTACTCCAATGGCGAGACCTATCCGGCCGAGCTGGCCGATCAGGTCGCCGCCGGTCTGAAGACCGTCGAGGGCATCGTCGGCAAGACCTTCGGCGACGCCGCCAACCCCCTGCTGGTCTCGGTGCGCTCGGGCGCGCGGGCCTCGATGCCGGGCATGATGGACACGGTGCTGAACCTGGGCCTGAACGACCAGACGGTCGAGGGTCTGGCCGCCCTGTCCGGCGACCGCCGCTTCGCCTTCGACAGCTATCGTCGTTTCATCACCATGTATTCCAACGTGGTTCTGGGCATCGGCCACGACCAGTTCGAAGAGGTTCTGGACGACCACAAGGATCGTCTGGGCGTCTCGGTCGACACCGAGCTGACCGCAGAGAACTGGGAAAAGGTCGTCGCGGACTACAAGGTCCTGGTCGAGCGCGAACTGGGCCGCGCCTTCCCGCAGGACCCGCACGACCAGCTGTGGGGCGCCGTCTCGGCCGTCTTCGCCAGCTGGATGAACGACCGCGCGAAATTCTATCGCCGCATGCACGACATCCCCGAGAGCTGGGGCACCGCCGTCAACATCCAGTCCATGGTGTTCGGCAATATGGGCGAGACCTCGGCGACGGGCGTGGCCTTCACCCGCAACCCCTCGACCGGCGAAGCCCGCCTGTACGGCGAGTTCCTGATCAACGCCCAGGGCGAAGACGTGGTCGCGGGCATCCGCACGCCGCAGTCCCTGACCAAGGCGGGCCGCGAGGAAATGGGCGAGACCGCCCCCTCGATGGAAGAGGCCATGCCGGTCGTCTTCGGCCAGTTCGTCGATGTCGTGAACCGGCTGGAAAGCCACTATCGCGACATGCAGGACATCGAGTTCACGGTCGAGCAGGGTCGTCTGTGGATGCTGCAGACCCGCAACGGCAAGCGCACCGCCAAGTCGGCGCTGAAGATCGCGGTGGACCTGGCCTCCGAAGGCGTGATCTCGCAGGAAGAGGCTGTGTCGCGGGTCGAGCCCGCCGCGCTTGACCAACTGCTGCACCCGACCCTGGACCCCGACGCCGCCCGTTCGGTAGTGGCGGCGGGCCTGCCGGCCTCGCCCGGCGCGGCCACCGGCAAGATCGTCTTCGACGCCGACGAGGCCGAGCGTCTGGCCCAACAGGGCGACGCCGTCATCCTGGTGCGCGAGGAAACCAGCCCTGAGGACATCCACGGCATGCACGCGGCGCGCGGCATCGTCACGGCGCGCGGCGGCATGACCAGCCACGCCGCCGTCGTGGCGCGCGGCATGGGCCGGCCTTGCGTCTCCGGCGCGGGTGAAATCTCGATCAATGAGAAGGCCGGGACCTTCACCGCGCGGGGCCGCACCTTCAAGGCCGGCGAGGTCATCACCATCGACGGCGGCAAGGGCGAGGTGCTGGACGGCGCCGTGCCGATGATCGAGCCGGAGCTGACGGGCGACTTCCAGACCCTGATGGCCTGGGCCGACGGCGTGCGCCGCCTGAAGGTTCGCGCCAACGCCGAGACCCCGCTGGACGCCAAGACCGCGCGCGGCTTCGGCGCCGAGGGCATCGGCCTGTCGCGCACCGAGCACATGTTCTTCGACGAGGCCCGCATCGCCGCCGTGCGCGAGATGATCCTGGCCGACGACGAGCAGGGCCGCCGCGTCGCCCTGGCCAAGATCGCGCCCTTCCAGAAGGCCGATTTCGCCGAGCTGTTCACCATCATGAGCGGTCTGCCGGTGACGGTGCGTCTGCTGGACCCGCCGCTGCACGAGTTCATCCCGCACACCGACGCCGACATCGACGCCCTGGCGGCGACGCAAGGCCTGGACGCCGCCAAGCTGAAGCGTCGCGCGCGTGAACTGCACGAGACCAACCCCATGCTCGGCCACCGCGGCTGCCGTCTGGGCGTCGCCTATCCCGAGATCTACGAGATGCAGGTCCGCGCCATCCTGGAGGCGGCGCTGGAGGTGAAGCAGGCCTCGGGCGTGGCCCCGATCCCCGAGATCATGCACCCCCTGGTCGCCCTGGGCCTGGAGATGAAATACCTGCGCGAACTGACCGACCGGACGGCCAAGGCCGTGTTCGAGGCGGCCGGCGATAGTGTCGACTACCTGGTCGGCACCATGGTCGAGTTGCCGCGCGCCGCCCTGCGCGCCGCGGACCTGGCCGAGCACGCCGAGTTCTTCAGCTTCGGCACCAACGACCTGACCCAGACGACCTTCGGCATCAGCCGCGACGACTCGGGTCGCTTCCTGCAGGCCTATCTGGACAAGGGCATCTTCGAGACCGATCCCTTTGTGCGTCTGGATCAGGACGGCGTGGGCGACCTGATCCGCATCGCCGAGGAGCGGGGCCGGGCGGTCAAGCCGGGCATGAAGATGGGCATTTGCGGCGAACACGGCGGCGATCCGTCCTCCATCGCCTTCTGCGAGAGCGTGGGCCTCGACTACGTCTCCTGCTCGCCCTACCGCGTGCCGATCGCCCGTCTGGCGGCGGCCCAGGCCGCCCTGGCGGCCCGCTCGGGCGAGGAGCGCGAAAAGGACCGCTAAGACCTGTTTCAGGATTGAGCGTGCAAAGGCGGTCCTTCGGGGCCGCCTTTTTCGTGCCTTGATAAGGTCACGATCAGCATAACGCTGTATGTGTCTGATCTTGCACAGTTACGCGTGTGTATTCAGGATCCTATGGAACGGTCCGTCGGGATGGTCATTTAACTTCGTGCTGGATGGGGCCGGTGACCGCAGAAGTCACCGCATCTAGTTCTACTAGGAGTTATAGAAACAATGCGTAACATTCTTCTCGCTGCTGCCGCCATTTCTGCTTTCGCCGCTCCGGCTTTCGCTCAGTCGGGCCCCGACGCCCGTGGCTATGGTTCGCTGGGCTACACGCATGTTGAAGGCGACAACGCCACGACCGGCGCCGTGACTGGCCGCCTGGGCGTCAACCTGAACCGCTACCTGGCTGTCGAGACCGAGGCCTCGGTCGGCGTCAAGGATGACGACTTCACCGTCGCTGGCGTCGATGGCTCGATCAAGCACGAGTGGGACGCCGCCGGCTACGTGGTCGGCAAGTATCCTGTGAACGACAAGCTGGAGCTGTTCGCCCGTGGCGGCTACGGCCACACCGAGCTGAAGCAGGAGATCGCCGGCGCCAACACCGACATCGGCGGCGACAGCTGGAACTACGGCGTCGGCGCCAACTACTACCTGGACGGCAAGAACGGCGTCCGCGCCGACTGGACCCGTCGCGACTTCCGCGACAACGGCGGCGAGGCTGACGCCTATTCGGTCAGCTACGTCCGTCGCTTCTAAATCCGTTTAGTCTAGCGCCAGATACGACGAAGGCCCGCTCTGGAAAGAGCGGGCCTTTTCGTTTGTCCGAAGGGCGGTTTAGGCCAGGCCGGGCGCCAAAGCCCAACGCAGCGAGTTCTCGCCGAAGGGCTTGATGAAGAAGTCGCGGTAGCGTTCGAACACTTCCACGATCTTGGCCTTGAGGTCCTGGGTCACGGACTCGCCGCGCTGGCGTTTCAGTGCCGCCACGCAGTTGACCACGATGTCCTGATGGGCCGATCCGCCCATATGTTTCAGCACCGTGGCCACGTCATGGGCCAACGGATCGCTGAGCTTTTCTGCCCACGGTGAAACGGTCTGAGTCATTCGGGCGCCATCCCCCCTCGCTCTCAACACCTGTTACGGTTTGCAAAATTTTCCGAACAGTGCAAGCGCCGCCGGAAATAATGATTCCCGTTATCTGGCCTCAGGGGCGCTTTTGCACAAAAACCGTGCCCGCCGAGTAGCCGGCGCCGAAGCTGCAGATCAGGCCCGTCTCGCCCGGAGCGAAGCCGTCGTGCTTCAGGTGGAAGGCGATGATCGACCCGGCGGACGAGGTGTTGGCGTAGTCGTCCAGGATGATGACGTTCTCTTCGGGCGCGGGCTCGCGGCCCAGCACCTTCTTGCCGATCAGGGTGTTCATGTTGATGTTGGCCTGGTGCAGCCACATCCGCTTCAGGCCGTGCGGGTCCAGGTTCAGCTCGGCGGCGTGATCCAGGATCATCTCCGAGACCATGGGCACCACCTCCTTGAAGACCTTGCGGCCCTGCTGAACGAACATCTTGTCGGTCAGGCCGTCGGACGACACCGGCTCGTTCGCCCCCGTCGGCAGGGCGGCGCGGTTCAGGAAGCCGAAGTTGTTGCGGATATTGTTCGAGAAGCTGGTCTTCAGCTTCGTGCCGACGATGTCCCAGCCGCCCGGCCCGGCCTGATCCTCGGCCTCGACGATGACGGCGGTGGCCACGTCGCCGAAGATGAAGTGGCTGTCGCGATCCTTGAAGTTCAGGTGGGCCGAGCAGATCTCGGGGTTGACCATCAGCACGGCCTTGACTGAGCCCGAGGCCACGAAGTCCGCAGCCGTCTTGATGCCGAAGGTGGCCGAACTGCACGCCACGTTCATGTCGAAGGCGAAGCCCTCGATGCCCAGGGCCTGCTGCACCTCGATGGCCATGGCGGGGTAGGGGCGCTGCATGTTGGACGCGGCGCAGATGACGGCGCCGATCTCGCTGACCGGCTTGCCCCAGGCCTTGATGGCGTCCTGCGCGGCCTTCACGGCCATCTCGGCCAGGATCGACAGTTCGTCGTCGCCGCGCGCGGCCAGATGCGGCAGCATCCGCTCAGAATCGACGATGCCCGACTTGTCCATGACGAAGCGCGACTTGATGCCGGAAGCCTTCTCGATGAAGGCCTCGGACGACGGCGTCTTCAACTCCAGTTCGCCGGCGGCGATGGCTTCGGCGTTCTCGGCGTTCCAGCCTTCGGCCCAGGCGTTGTATGCGGTGACCAGTTCTGCGTTCGAGATCGACTGTTCCGGGGTGAACAGGCCGGTGGCGGAGATGACGGCTTTTTGCACTTCTTAGTTCCCTGACGCTTGGCGCGCGGCGCCTCGCTGCATGAGGGAACGTGGGGTCCCTGGCGCTCGACAAGCCTTATGTCGGCGCCTCGCGGCGAAGTTCGGGCGCCTCGCGGGCCGGACTCAGTCCGTTGCGATGACGAACTCCCTCAATAGGCCGGTGGAAGGCTCCGGTCGAGACTGGCCTTGATGCCTCTCCACCATCTGTTGATGCGGCCGCGCGGCGGGGCGGGCAGGGGGTGGTCGCGCGCGGCGATCAGGGCCTCGACCAGGTCCTCGGCCTCGCACGGCCAGCCGTCCGGGGTGACATAGACGGGATAGCCGATCAGGGCGGCGTGGATCAGGCTCTGCAAGGAGGCGCGGCGGGTGCGGCGCTCGAACGCGAGGCGGTCGTCGGTCAGGCCCCATCCGGCGTAGAAGGGGCGGCCATAGACGCTGACCGGCTTGCCCCGCATCAGGGCCTCGAACCCGGTCAGGGAGGTCAGGGTCGCCAGCCGGTCGCAGGCGTTCAGGCAGTCCACGATGTCCAGATCGTCGGCCGAGGCGTCGACCTCCTCCATCGCCGCATGGTCCAGCAGGCCGGGGCGGTTGCCGGCCGTCACGTCGGGGTGGTTGCGATAGATCAGGAAGGCGTCGGGGTGATCCGCCCGCGCCGCCTTCACCAGTCCCGAGTTGGTGCGGATATCGGGGCCGCAACCCATCATGATCGAGCGGTCGTTCTCGACCTGACCCACGACCAGCAGGATCGGCTTGTCCTTGGGCCAGTGCGCCGGGACGCCCGCGCCCTTCAGATTGTATTTCGACAGGCCCGCCTCGACCACGCGGGCGCGAAGCCGCTCCGCGCGCGTCGCCTGATCCGGCGACGGCTCGCCCGCTTCGATCAGGCTTTCCAGACGGCTGGGCCGGGTCGGATCGTAATAGACCCCCTGATCGTCCAGCGCGACCGACAGGGCGCCGAAGAAGTCAGAGCCCAGGCCGCGCGAGCGGATGAAGCCGTCCTCCATGCGCACGATCGGCCCTTCAAAGGCGTCGGCGGCGGCGCGGATCTGCGGCGTCTCCTTGCCGGCCCACCAGATCAGCTTGCCGCCGGTGGCCCGGGCATGGGCGACGGCGGCGGAGGCGCGCCAGAAATAGCGGACCCGGCCCTTGGGCGAGTTCAGCAGGCGGCGCACCGGCGGGCGCTTGGCGGGGGCGAAGCCGACCGCGGCGAAAGTGCCCGCCAGCCGGTCGGCCCGGTCGCGCAGGGCGATCAGCCGCTCCAGCGCCTGTTCCGCCCCACAGCGTTGGCCGGTCACCGGATCGACGTAGCGAGTGTAGGCGATCAAGGCCGCCGCCACGATCTGCTCCAGATCGCGCGGGGCGCCGCGCCGCCCGGTCTGGACCGCATCCGTCGTCAGGCCCCAGCCCGAATAGAAGGGCGCGCCGAAGCAGCGCACCGGCAGGCCGCGCAGCAGGGCCTCGAACCCCAGAGCCGAGGTCACGACATAGACCGCGTCCACCGCCGCCAGCAGGTCGGCGGGCCGCACGTCCGTGTCGATCAGGGTGACGCCGTCCAGTTGATCCGCCGGGATGCAGCCCTGCTTGCGGCCCGCCGCCACGGCCGGGTGGCGCTTGACGATCAGTTGCGCCTCCGGCTCGTCGCGCCGCGCGGTCGCCAGCATGTCGGAGAAGCTCTGCTGGGTCGCCAGTCCATAGCCGATGGAGGCGTCGCCAAACGTCTGGTCCACGATCAGCACCCGGCGGCCGGGCTTGAGCAGGCTGGCGTCCAGCGGTCCGCCCATATTGGTCTTGGACAGGCCTGAGGCGACGATGCGGTCGATCAGGCCCCGCGCCCGGCCCTGCATGGCGTCGTCGCACCAGTCGGGCGCGGTCTGGATCAGCTGCTCCAGCCGGCTGGGCCGGGTGGCGTCGTAATAGACGCCGATGTCGTCGACGATCAGGCTGAGGCTGGTCGCCCCGCTTTCGCCGATCCCGACCGAACGCAGGAAGCCGTCCTCCAGCGCCACATAGGGTTTGGCGTGCTTGTCCGCCCAGCGTCGCCCTGCCGCCGCCGTCGGCTTCATGCCCCAGCCGAGGACGGCTTCGGTCTGCGACCCCGGCAGGGCCGACAGGTCATAATCCGGCAGGAAGGCAGAGAGGAAGGGGACCTTCAGCACCCCCGGCGCACAGACCCAGGCGCGGGTTTTCGAGGGAAGCGGAAGCGGTGCGGTCATGAGGGTTGTCTACGGTCTGCCGTAGGAAGGCGCCACCCTGCTCTTTCTTCTCCCCGTGTGGGAGAAGGTGGGCGCCGAAGGCGCTCGGATGAGGGGGCGGCGCGGCGGTGGACGGTTAGGAGCGTCGCGTTGAGCACATTCCGGACAGGGCGCGCTCACACCCCTCATCCGTCAGGCTCCGCCTGCCACCTCCTCCCGCAAGGGGAGAAGGAAATTAGAGGTCAGCCAGCAAGTCCTGCGCCTGTTGCAGGTGCAGCCGCTCCACCATCTCTCCCTCGACGCGGATCGCGCCCAGCCCTTCGGCTTCGGGCGCGGCGAAGGCGGCGACGACCTTGCGCGCCCATGTGATGTCATCGGCCGAGGCGCCGAACGCTGCGTTCGCCCCCTCGATCTGCGAGGGGTGGATCAGGCTCTTGCCGTCGAAGCCGTACAGCCTGCCTTGCGCGCACTCGGCGGCGAACCCGGCCTCGTCCTTGATGCGGTTGAACACGCTGTCGATGACGGTCAGGCCGTTGGCGCGGGCGTGGGCCACGACGGCCGCCAGCCAGGGCTTAAGCGGCTCCCGGTCGGGTGCAGGGCCGGTCTTCAGATCCTTGGCCAGATCATTGACGCCCAGCATCAGTCCGCTCAGCGCCCCGTCCGCCTCGGCGATGTCCCGCAGGTCCGTCAGGGCGCGCGGCGTCTCGATCATGGCCCACAGATCGGCGCCGGGGCGCAGGTCGCGCGACAGGGCGTGGACCATGGTTGCGCTCTCGACCTTGGGGGCGACGATCAGATCGACCGGCGCGTCGCGCAGCGCCTCCAGGTCGTCGGCGCCCCAGGCCGTGTCCAGGCCGTTGATCCGCACGGCCAGACGCGGGCCGAAGCCGCCTTCGCGCGCTGCGGCCACCGCCGCTGCCCTGGCCTCGATCTTCATTTCCGGCGCGACCGCATCCTCGAGGTCCAGCACGGCCACGTCGCAGCTCAGGCCGCGCGCCTTTTCGACGGCGCGCGCGTTGGAGGCCGGCAGGTAGAGGACGCTGCGCGCACGCGCCGGACGCTGAGGGTTCATATCGCTTTCCAGAGGTTCGAGGAGACCATAGCGGGCGCCTCACCCGGATCAATCAGCCCAGAGCCGCGCTGCGCCGCGCACGCCTGAGGAATCGCCCCAACGGGCCGCAGCGATGCGGCCGTTCCAGTGGTCCGAAAAGACGTAGCGCTCCACCAGCCCAGGCAGACGGTCGTAAAGTTCGCTGACGTTGGACATGCCGCCACCCAGCACGAAGACCTCGGGATCGACCAGGTTGACCACCATGGCCAGCGCCCGCCCCAGTCGGTCGATGTAGCGATCCAGCGCCGCCGCCGCGCCCGCGTCGTTATTGCGGGCCGCCTCGACAATGGCCTGCGCCTTCCACGTCCGGCTCGTCGTCGTCTCGTGATCGCGCTGGAAGCCGGTGCCGGACACCCAGGTCTCCAGACAGCCGTTCAGTCCGCACCAGCAGGCGGGGCCGGGGGCTTCGTCGGCGGACGGCCAGGGCAGGGAGATATGGCCGATCTCGGCCGCCACCCCGTGCGCGCCCTCGATCAGCCTGCCGTCGATCACCAGCCCGCCGCCGCAGCCCGTGCCGACGATGACGCCAAAGACGCTGGCGGCGCCCGCGCCGGCTCCGTCCACGGCTTCCGACAGGGCCAGGCAGTTGGCGTCGTTGGCCAGCCGCACCGGGCGGCCAAGCGCGGCCTCCAGGTCTTCGCCAAACCGGCGACCGTTCAGGTAGGTCGAGTTGGCGTTGCGGATCAGGCCGGTGCGCGGCGAGGGCGAGCCGGGAATGGCCAGGCCGACCGACCGCGCCGGACCCGCCTCGGCCTCGACCCGCGCGATCAGGTCCGCGACCAAGGCCAGCGCCCCGTCATAGCTTCCCGGATTGGGTTCGCGGATCCGCGCGGCGAAGGCGCCGTCGTCGGTCAGGGCGGCGGCCTCGATCTTGGTGCCGCCGAAGTCGACCCCGATCCGCATCAGGCGGAAAACACCTTGGCCATCAGACGCTCCAGCGCCTCGGCGTCCACGGCGTCGAAGGCGGCGATTTCCGTCGCGTCCACGTCCAGCACGGCGATCAGATCGCCCGCCGCATCCAGCACCGGAACCACGATCTCGCTGGCCGAGCGGCTGTCGCAGGCGATGTGGCCGGGGAAGGCGTGGACGTCCTCGACCACCTGGGTCTGGCGCGTCTTCGCCGCCGCGCCGCAGACGCCGCGCCCGAAGGGAATGCGCAGGCAGCCCAGCGTCCCCTGATAAGGGCCGACCACCAGTTCCTCGGGCTTCGTCTCGTCCACGACGTAGAAGCCGGTCCAGAAGAAGACGGGGAAGGCGTCGGCCAGCATCGAGGCGACCGTCGCCATGCGCGCCGTCCGGTTCGGCTCGCCGTCGAGCACCGCCAGGATCTCGGCTTCGACCTCATTGTAGCGCTCAGCCTTGTCGGCGGGGCGGTCGTCTCGGGCGACGTAGGACATGACGACTCTCCTTCTCGAGACCGCCATATAGGCTTCGCCGCCACGGCACAAAGGGCGGTTTGCGCGCGATCGGATTGGAACAAAATAAGAACAATTGACTTGCCGGCGGCGCAAGTCCCGCGTTAGCGTCGGCCGAGACTCGTTCAGATGGCGTGTTTGGGGAGAGCGAAATGAGCAGTGCTTCGCAGGCGGACGAAAATTTCGCGCGGCAGTTGGCGTGGCTGGATCGCGAACTGGCCTTGCGGGTCGAGGAGGCGCGAGCCGGCGATCCTGGCAACCGGGCTCTGGCCGTGGGCCTGCTGATCGGTCTGGTCGCGGGCATGACGCGCGGCGGATCGGCGTCGTCGTGATCGTGTCCGCCATGACGTCGAAGCGGGATCGCCCGCCGCTGGACAGTATCGATTGGTCGCGTTGTTCGGGGCGGGATCTGCACCGCCTCGCCGAAAACGCGGCTCAGGCCGCGGCACAGGGCGAATGTCGCGGCCATCCACGGTCCTCAACCTCTGCGCCGTCAAAGAGATGACCGGTCGGGCCAAATAGGCTTGTGATCTTCTGCATCGTGGCCGACTAAGTTCGTCTGAGTTCGCCGGCGCCTTGAGATACCCATGCCCTATCTGATTTCGCCCGAGACGCGCATCAACACCTATGTTCTCAGCCGTCAATCGGCGCCTGAGACCGTGGCTCTGGTCGGCGGCGGATATGTCACGGCTTGGTCCGGCGCAGGGCCGACGGATTCCGGGTACAGCGTCTATCTGCAACGGTTCGACGCGGCGGGGGCGCGTGTCGGCGAAGAGGTGCTGGTCAATACGACAAGCATCTATTCCCAGCAGAACCCGACCATCACCGCTTTGCCGTCTGGCGGATACGCCGTCGTCTGGGACAGCATTGTCCCGGGAGGGGGCGCCGGCGACCCCTCCGCGCTCGGCGTTTTTGTGCGGACGTTTGACGCCGCCGGCCTTCCTATGGGCGCCGACGTTCAGGTCAGCGGCCACGGCTACGCCCAGCAGGTATCTAGCCTGCCTGGAGGGGGCTTTGTCGTTTCGTGGACGCACGCGGCGGACTACCCGTTTTCGGGCGTTTCGGCGCAGCGTTACAATGCGGCTGGACAACCTGAAGGACCGACATTCGTTCTCGATCAGGATCGTGATGCAACCCTGTCCAGCATTGTCGCAACCGATATCGGCTTCGTGGCCGTATGGCGGGCCTCGAACGATAGCGGCGCCACCATCGCGATTCAGTCATTCGATGTGGCGGGCGCTCGACTGGGCGAAACGACCCGGATTTCGAGAGACAACGACTCGACCGCGCCTGAGATCGTGAGGCTGGCCGACGGCGGATTTGCGCTTGTCTGGCGCGAGGCCGACGGGCTCTGGGCGCAGGTCCTCGCAGATGACGCTCAACCTTCCGGTGAGCGCATCATGGTTCAGGCTGTTTCGGGCGGAGCGTCGTTGCTCCATTCCGTAGTTGCGACTCCCGACGGCGGCTTCGCCATCGCCTGGGAAAGGTTCGCTGGCAGCGCCCAGGCCTCGATCACGGTCGCGACTTTCTGGGCGGACGGCACGCGGAACGCGGAGCCGATTTCGGTCCGGACGGGGATCGGCACGCCGGGGGAGGCGCCGGGACTGACGGTTCTGCCGTCTGGAGACCTGGTCGTGACCTATGCTCGTTATGTGGGCGACATCGCCAACTATTACGACGTCTTCGAGGTGAGGTTGTCGGTGCAGTCGGGCTTGATCACCGGCACAGACGCCAGTGAGCGCTTGGTCGGAAGTGTTGCAGCGGATCAATTGATCGGGCTGAACGGCGACGACACGCTGTTCGGGCTGGCGGGCGACGACATCCTGAACGGCGGCGGGGGCTCGGACGTGCTGCATGGCGGCGCGGGCCTGGACGCGGCCGTCTACG
>NZ_DAMBRE010000007.1:0-110580 GCF_032055285.1 Brevundimonas sp. | reverse complement strand
CACGTGACCCTGACCGCGCCCCTCTGGTCGGGCGGGGTTCGGTTCCAGGGCTATGCCTCCGCCGCTCCTGCTCCGGCCTTTGTGGCTTCAGTTCCCGATCCGGGCGTCCAATTCCAGATTGACGGCGTCCCGGAGATTGCGGTCCACGTCCGTCATGAAGGCCAGGTGCTGGAGGTCTTCTCGCACGACGACTTCATTGCGCTACCCGCAGGGACCTTCGACAGCTTGGACGACCGGCAGGTCCTGCCCATAGCCGAGCTGGACTTCGAGCCTGATCTCCTTGCCCTCGCCGCGATCCGCACCTCCACCGTCCCGGTCGTATTGATCGAGGGTGCGATCCCTTTGCTGCGCGATTCCGAGCCCGACTACTGGCTCCACGGATAGGGGGCGAAGACGTTGGCGCGCCGCCGATAACCGTAACCTGAGAGGGCAGGGCTGCTTTGATTTGCCCTCCGCTTCCTCTGGACGCTGGATCAAAGGGTGGGGGAGCTCAACACCGGCGTTTAACGATCGAACAGGATGGAGTGGCGAACCTCGTACCACCAGAAGCAGACGGCTCCGAGTACTGCGCCGCCTGCCGTAGAGCCGAGAAGGGTCGGCAAACCCGAGCCGGGGAGGAAAAACAGGCTGGCGCATGCCGCCATGAGCCCGCCGTGACCTGCTGCCAGCCCGAACATGGCCCTACGCGAAACTAGCCCGCTCAAGATGATCTCGAATACGAGGAGCATGCCTTGGCAGACCAGAACGCCAGCGCCGAAGAGCGGATAGATCCTGTCGCCGACGACCATCCCGCCCAGACCCGCGAGCGCCACAGCCAGCACCGCTAGAGCAACGACTGTCGGAGCAATGAAGCGGGGGGCGGGTTGGTTCATCTCCTCTCCAGGCTAGGCGGGATGGGATGTGGGCTCAACCTTCCTCAAACGAGTCTGTCAGTCATCCTGAACGGCTCCAGGTGGTTCGGATGGCCCGTGTCAAACCTTGCAAATGACCTGTTCTGAAAGGGAAAGCAGGTGGGGTGGTAGGCCCGGAGGGACGACCGGTCCCTATAGAAATCAACACGTCGCGAGTGTCTAACCGCGTGTGAGGCGTCCGGCCCTGACTGGCATTTAGCCGTAGTGTCTAACCGCAAGGTCTACCGAAAGCGCGGTTTTGAACGACACCCTGGACGCCATGGCCACGGCCGCTGGCGCTGACGCCGACAAGCTTCCCGGCCTGATCACAGTAGAGAGCAACCACTGGGTGCAGGTTCTGTCCGCCGTCGGCCCGACTTGCGCGCGGCTGGACGACGGACTGCGCCACCGCAACATCGTGATCCACGTTGGGGCGGCGCAGGAGACGAAGGTGCTGACCCGCGCTGAGGCGGGCGAGCGCGGAGCGCCGTATCGGGATTTAGCGCCGGCCTCTTGAAGCGTGGGGAGCGACCGCTAAATGGTGACCGCCTTCAAACTTCATTGGAGATGCTTCGATGCGAAACGTCGTTGTAGAACCTTTGGGCGAAGCTTGGGCCGTGCGTGTGGACGAAGCCGAGCCCCAGCTATTTGCGCGCGGACGCGTGGCTGAAGAGGCAGCAAGGTCCATTGCCGAAAAGCTTGCTGCGGCAGGTGACCACGTTGAAATCTATCTAGTGCTCCGCAACGGCGCCAAGGCTGCGCGGTTCGTATGTCTGCCGCCCGTGTCCGAAGATGATGAGCCCTTGCTGGTCGGCGGAAGCCTGCTCGCGCGCGAAGCTGTGAGGGACGAGGTTGAAACGGGGGGCGACGGCCCGCCGACAGGCCGCTCGCAGGTCAACGCTGCGCGTCCTTGGGTCACATAGCTGCGCTACTTCGATGTGCTTTCATGGGCGGACTTTTGCAGGAGAGCGCAGATGAAGGCCTTGACCCTTAAAGTCGTAATCGGCGCCGGCGCGGCAGCCTTATTGGCTGGCCTGGCGCTGATGATCTGGGCAGGCTTCGCGATGTCGGCTCACGGCGGTTAAGCAGCAGAGCCCGCCCCGGCGAACCGGAGCGGGCCTCGATTGCTACGTGAAATGGCTCGACGCTGGTCTTCTAGCGCTTCAGCCAGCCCATGTTGTCGAGGCTTTTGCATTCACGCCTAGCGTCCTCGTAGCCGAACTCCTGGCGCATCTTTACGCAATCCGAAATGCGGCGTTGCGGTGCGGTCAAGTTCCACACCAACCAGCCAGCACCAGCTGCGAGTATGATCAGGATAATCACTAGTCTGAAAGTTCGAGATGACATGGTGCCAGCACCCAAAACGTGAAGCTTGAACGAATTGGCTACTGAAACCTAGCCCGGCCGAGGCGACGCATCCGGCGCCGGACAGTCCAGGCCCTTCATCCCCATCTCGTCGAAGAAACGGCACAGCCGCCCGACCTGGGCCCATCCAGCCTCGCCCCAGGCTTCGACGGCGTTGTCGTGCAACTCGCCCGCGATCCGGCTGGTCAGCACCTCGTCCGATGGCTCCGGCTTAGGCTGGACCCTCAGGTCCTCGACAGGCGGGAGGGATGCGCCCAGTGTCCCGCAACTGGCGACAGCGGCGCCGCAGCTCACGATCATCAGGCATGCTGTCAGGAAGCGCTTCAGCGGCATGGTCTCTCTCCATTTTCCGGTTGGTGATGGTGGTGGTGTCGCTAAGGCGCTCGCCAGCGGCCGTTTCCCGCGCGCTGGAGGCCTTCGCCTCGATCTTGGCTTGCTCGGCAGCCTGCCGGTCTCGGACGCCATCAGCGCCCCGGTGTGAGCAGTAGGCGCCGAAGATCAGAAAGGCGCCGAGGACGGCCAGCGCCAGCCAGGCGGTCGGCGTGAGGGCCCGTCCGATACGCTGGATGAATGCGAGGACGATCATCGGTCAATCCTCGTCATCCGGCGCGGCCAGGAACCGTCCGATCGGGTTGCGGGGCTTGTCGTGACACTCGTTGGCGAACGTGCGCGGCTGGAATTTGAAGTCGACCGGAACCCCCGCTTTGTCCGTCAGCCACTTCGATAGGGCGCAAGTCAGGATCAACCACTTGGGTGTCAGTTCCCACGCCGCGCTGTGCAGTGGAGCGCCCGGGAACTCAGCCTCAAAAGCTTCATCCGGCATGATCATGACAAGGTCGACATCGCGCCAGTCGGGACGCTCACGAGAGCTGCCGACATGGTAGATCGTGTGATTTCCGTAGGCGCGGGTGAGAAGATTGCAGGCCAGCGACAGTTCGAATATCGCGGGGACGCCGACGTAGCTTGTCTTAGTCCGCTTCGGCTCAACGTCGGTCATCGCGCCCACTCCCCGGTCTTCTTGTGCAGCCAGGTCAGGAACTGGCCGACCGTCTTCCCTTTCAGGATCGCCGGATTGGCCTTGGTCGCCTCGGGACCAGCGATCAGATCTGCGCGAACATTCACGTCGGCGCCGATGACCTTGGCGGCCATGCCGGCTCCGAAGAAGTGCGCGGCGTAGAGCGACGCCCGGTTGATGGGGATGCCCTTGGCCTTCAGCACCGCTGCGTTTTTGGCGGTGAAGGTCTTGGCGCGGGCCAGTTGCTCTTCTGGCGAGGGCTTCAGGCCTCCGAACGCAGGGCGCAGTGTCGGACCCCAGGTCCCGCCCTCACCAATCCACGTCGAGCGGATGAACTGATACAGGCCAGAGGCGCTGGACGATTCCGCTTGGATATAGGGCCGGTCGCCACTCTCGATGCGCGACAGCATGGGCCAGTAGTCGGCAGGGATATCGCTGGCCGGGACGGTCGGGGCCACGACGCCTGCGAGGGCTGCCAGTTCGCGAACCTTGGCCTCGGTGTCTCGCCCGGCCCAGCCGTCTTCGGTCAGGCCAAAGGTGCGCTGGAACAGGCGCACGAAGTCGTCGTCGCTCATGATGCTCATGGCGAGGTCTCCAGCTCAATTTGTGAGGGTGAGTAATTTTATTTATGACCAGCGGCGGTCGTCGAGACACGGCTTTGGGAGGGGTCGCGCCAATGAAAACCGCCGTAATTCTACGCTTGGTGTCAGAGGCTCGGGGAGGAGACCAGCGGACCTGGTATGAGTTTGCGCCACTCGTGAACGGTCGCCCCCGGCGCCGACCCGATCACATGATGGCGTCGGCTGAGAGCGCTGCTAGGCGGGCTCGAGCCCATGGATTTGCGATCGATGGCGAGGTGATCGACTACCGAATTCGCTAACCTATCTGGGACTTCTCCTTGGTTATCTCGATTTTGGGCGCTGGCCGTGCACAGCGTCGAACAGGGCCTTTCGGTCCATGTCGGTCTCCATTTCAGATTGTGGGGGTTGGGGCCCGTGCGCTTAATTCCGCAGGGCCGGAGTTAGTCTTCAGCCGAGCGCACCGCTCTATGGAGAATTGCCGTGACCGACTTCACTGACATCCAACGTCGAATGCACGACCTGAACATCGACTATGCCCGCCGTGAGCCGAAAGATCCGACCCAGTGGGCGGCGCGCTATGAGGCAGTCGCCACCGAAGCGCGGACAGCCGGAATGCCTGAGGCGATAGTGTCAGATTTCGAACTGTACGAGCGGAAGAACTTCTTCGTCAGCTAGTCCGCCTCGGACTTCGCCTTGGCTATCTCGACCTCGGCTCCCTGCTTGCCGGTCTTGATCTGCTCCCACGACTTGAAGCCGTAGATGCCGCCGACAAGGACAGCGACGGCGCCGAGATAGATGGCGCCGTCGTTTCCATTCTCAACCACCCAGGCGACGCGGACGATGCCAATCGCTGCGGCACCGGACGTGGCGTAGATCGCGAACGGCCGGGCCAGATCTCCGATGAAGGCCTTCACATGGTCGAGCCGGCCGACCGGCGGCGAGATAGGGGTATCGGTCATGTCGTGGCCCTCGCATGGGCGTCGATCACGGCCTTGAGCTGCCGAACCTCGCCCTCCTTCTGTGTGACGGACGCCAGGGCAGCGTCGCGCTCGGTGCGCAGGCGGACAACATCGGCGTGGGAGATGTCGAGTTGTGCCCGCAGGTCTGCCACCAACCGCGCCTGGTCGGCCTCCCGCGCCACGGCGGCCCGAACCTCGGCTTCGGCTTCGGCCACGCGCTGGCGAAACTCGTTCAGCGTGTCCTGCATCCGCTCGATCTCTTCGCGGAGCGAGGCGGTCGTTCCGGTGAAGGCGCTGGCGATGGACGCGATGACGGCGGCCTCGCCGGTCGCTTCGTCCTTGGCGGCCGTGGCGTTCACCGCACGCTGTGAAGGCCTCTGGGCCAGGGCGGTCAGAACCCCGCCTAGACCAAGGGCGCCAATCAGGGCGGCTATGCCCTCCCACGACGCGAAGGGCACGGTGATGTGGTGGCCTGCTGACATGCGGGCTCCTACGCGAGGGATTGTGATGGTGTCCCGGCGCGAACCGGGTTCGTCAGGTCAGGCCCCGAAGGCCTTGCCCGGTCGGCGGGTGCGGACGGCCAGCCAGAAGAGGCCCGCCTCCAGGGCGGACACGCCAGACGCGCGCAGTGCGCCCATGAAGAGCCAGTCGATCACCCATTTCGGATGCTCTGCTGCGTCCAGAAGGCGGTCATGCAGCAGGGCGGCGGCGCGGTAGTCGTAGACGGTCTTGTCCATCGCGACCGGGACCTGACCCGACAGCGACCGGTGGACCGGGTTATTGGTATCCGACGCCACGCGGCTCAGGTGGGCCATGGTGCCGATGTTCACCGGCTTGGCCAGGGCCATAAGGTCGGCCATGAACGGCTGGCCGCCATCATCCCGCATCACGCGGGTGGTGATGGTGTCCAGTTCCAGCCAGGCGTCGCGCGGCAGGATCGCCGAGGGCATCCGACTGGCGACCGTTGGCGGCGAGCGTTTGGATTTCGCCGATCAGGCCATAGGCCGCGTCGGCGGTGCACAGCACCTCGACCGACAAGGGAAGGTGGGGCGATGACAGGGCGGCCATGTCAGGCGGCCTCGGCGGAAGACTGGTCGTCGTTGGCGGCCTCGGCCCGGAAGCGCTCGATGAGCGCGATGTCGGGGTTCAGGTCGGCCGCTTTGATCCGGCCACCAGAGAGGCGTTCGATTTGGAGCGCGACGCGGACGCTGGCCACGCCCGTCCGTTCGAGGGTGCTGACGTGACCCTTGCTCTTGAGCCCCACGCGCGGCGCGAAGGCTTCCTGCGAGAGGCCGAGTTCTTTGCGAAGGGCGGTGATGTCCATGCGCGAATGTTTGCATATGCCGAACATTTCAGCAAGGCAGATGTTCGGCATATGCGGACTGACGGCTTAAGCCTGTGTTTGCATACTCCGAACATGAGCACCAAGCCCCGGAAGTCGCGCCCAGCAGAGGTCTATGAGGACTATCGCTCGCGAAGCGGATGGTATCTGGCGGCATGGAGGGACTATGCCGGGCTCACCCTTGAGGATCTTGCGGCAGAGCTGGGCAGGTCGAAGGGCTATATTTCTGACCTGGAGACTGGCGCCGTGCGGACGGGACGCCCTGCTACTCGATTCAATCGCGACCTGATTGAGCAGGTCGCAGGGGTTGTCGGTACGACCGGAGGGCGACTGATCGACGTGAACCCGTTCAACCTTAATGACCAGATGGAGCGGCTTAGCTCCGTCATCGCTCGCTTAGACGAGGCTGGTCAGCAGGCGGTGTTGAGCATGGCCGAATCCTGGGCCGCGCGCACAGGCACGGACGGATAACCCATCCACTGGCTGAACCTCGGGGGAGGGGTGAATGAACGTAGCCGTTAGCGCCGGCGCCAACGCCGCGATTATCGCCAGCTTGGCGCGCAGCAAGGTCATCGAGCATTTCGAGAAGGCTGGGGCGCTGGAGCGCGAAACGGCTGTTCTGCTGCCGGCCAAGAGCCCGCGCTACACGGTCGAGGCCCTGATCAAGCACAAGGTGCTCATCCCGGCAGGCGAGGGGCTGTTCTACGTGGATCTCGACGCCAACAAGCGGTGGCTGCGTGAGCAGGGCAACGTGGCGGTCGGGGTGATCGTCGTCATGCTGCTCCTGCTGGGGATCGTGATCATCGGAGTGGCAGCGACAAGATAGTCTCGGGGAGGGGGGCTGTGAGCGATCAGTATCGAAAACGGCCTCTAAGCAGGCGGAGAGCGCGTCGCGAACGGGTGGACGCTTGGTTCGTCCGCATCTCCTGGATTGTCTCTGCCTTGTTCCTGGCCTGGATGCTGCAGCAGGCGTTCACAATGAGGCCAGTTGAGGAGCCCGTGATAGTGAGGGCGGTGGGATGATCGGAACGCTGACCGAGGCCGAACTCTGGAAGCTGGCCGCCCAGCCAGCGATCTTCGCGATCGCCATGCTGGCGTTCCTGAAAGCGTCTTGGCGGGTGCGTTTGATCGCGGCGGCAGTTGGAGCCGCAGCAGGGCTGGCTATCGGCCTGGTCGCGCTTTGGGCCCAGCGATCTGGCGCGCCCTGGTGGCTGGGTTGGGCATTTGCGGTGCCGCTGATCGCCTTGGCGGCGTGGCGTATCTATCGACGGCGTAGCCGGAGCTAACGGATAATCTGGGGGAGGGGTGATGATTGCAGAAGCCGTATTGAGCTTAAGTCTTGTATGCGATGTCACCTTCACCGTGACGGAAACTACGAGCTCGAACACGCGCCTGGACTACGGGTCTCCGTCGATTTCCACGCAGACAGAGACGCCGCGTCGGGTCACGGATCGTCTTTTCGTCGAACTGGGCGCGAATGCGAACCGGATTCGCCTGCCTAGGCAGTTGTCCCGACCCAATGAAGAAGGCTGGCGGGACCTGAAGGATTTGGACGTGGCCGATGGGGCAATAGACGCGAAGTTCACGTTCTATCCGACGGTCGGCGGGGCGGTCACTATCAACCGCATGACCGGCGAGATCCGTGCAAGGTGGGGCAACCTGCTGTTTGGCAGCAATAGTCTCGCGGGTGACTGCCGGCCGTACGAGGCGCCGACGACGCGGATGTTCTGATGGGCGGGGAGGCGGAAGCCTTCCTTGGGGGTTAGGTGGCGGCGCGAGCCGTCTCAACGTATGGGCTAGACCCCGCGGCGAGGCGTTCGCGCTTTGTCTGTCACGCTCGCCAAACAGTACGTAGCGGTTCGCCAGCGTACGCGTGAAAGGAACCGCCCCAGCGTTGACACCTTTTCTTGTCAACTGCAGGGTGAAAGTACAAACCGGCTCGGGTTCGAAATTCGTCCGCCGGTCTGGAGGACATGATGTTTAAGACATTGCGCTGTTTCGCGCGCGGGTACGACGGCAAGTACGAGGCGATTTGCATCGATCTCGACATTTCCGTTGTGGCTGGATCTCTTCAGGAAGCTCAACGCTGCCTCAACGAGGCGGTCGAGATGTACGTGCACGCCGCCATCGAAGAGCGGCCTGAGGTCGCAAAGAAGCTGCTGTCGCGGCGCGCCCCCTGGCACGTGCGGATGGGTTGGATTTGGTCCTTTGCTCTGCACATGATGATTTCTCGGCCTGCCGGCCATGACCGGACCATGCACGCTGGCTACGAGATGGCTTGCCCCGCTTAAACTGCACATTTGCTCAGGTTCTGGAGATTCTGCTTCGCAACGGTTTCGCGCTGCACAGGCAGGGGTCCGGGAGTCACCAGATTTATAGACGAGAGCTGGGCGCTAAGGTCTGGCTCGTGACTGTGGCCTGCCACAGGGCCAGTGATGACGTGCCTATCGGCACCCTCAAATCCATCATTCGGGATAGCGGGCTAAGCCAGAAGCTGTTCCGCAGATAATCAGCTCCGCACCCTCACCGGGCGGGGTTTTTGCTGTCAGTCGTCGTCCTCTTCGTCGTCGTCCGCGTCCAGATCAGCGAACACGAGCTGCATTTCGACCCGCACCTCTTCCATGGTCTGCTGGGCCCAGGCGTGAAGGGCTCGGACGGTCTTCTCTGCCGACATGGCGTCTGGTGAGAACAGGCGCTCCATGACGTCGGTCAGCGTCTGGTTTCGTCCCATGAGGACGCCAGCGCGGTAGATCGGATCGTCGGAGGGGTCGATGTCGTCTTCGTCCATGGGGCGAGGCTATCACACGACCTCGCCCTGTCACGCCGCCTCTTCGCCAGCCTCATCCTCCTGCTCAGCCAGCGGATCGATCTGGGTCCAGGTGTCGCCGTGGTCGGTGCAGTCGATCTTGAAGTATGCGGTGTCATCAAGCCAAGGGTCCCGGCCGTCGGGGTCGATCCCGGTCGCTGCACGCGGGACTGACCCGTGCTGGGCCAGCACCTCGACCTCTCCGAACAGGTCCAGGTCGGTGTCAGCCCATTGCTGATAGACCAGCACTCCATCGGCTGAGCGCGCGAGGATCTCGCCGCCTTCTTCTGCGTCCACAGCACACACGAACTCGTATCGCTGGGCTGGCTCCCGGCGATGTTCCCAGAACGGTTGCGCGTAGTAGTGCAGCCGGCGCGGCATGCCTGATCCCTCCAGAAGTTAACGTCCCAATCGCCACGCCGAACAGCGTTGAGTCAATGCGGCCAGGCTGCGGGTGCGTCCGATAGTGACGCCTGTGTGTTCGGCATATGCAAACTTTTCTCTTGCGGTCATGTTCGGCATATGCAAACTTTCTTCCATCACCGGGAGACGAACCATGTCACTCAAGACCGAAACCACTGCCCAGAAGACGGCTGCCGCTCACGTCACCTATGTGGCGTCGAAGGACCACACGTCGCAGATCGCGACCGTCCTGAACGACGAGCTGCACCGCCTTTGCTGGGGCCGCCTACACACCAGCAACCGCCCGCATGAGGGCCTGCCTGTCGTCGATGCTGACGCCGCGACCTGGATTATGGCTGAGCGGGTGAAGCTGCCCGTCGTTCGCCCGATTGATCCCGCCAACCCCTATGCGGTGTCGGGCACGATCTTGGCGGAGGCGGCCTGATGCGCCACGTCTCCAACATTCTCCCCGGCGTCATGGCCGGGATCGCCGCCGCCGCCAACGTGGAGCTGTCGCTGGTCCCGCCGTCGCGCCAGCCAATCTTTGTGGTCGAGGGCGCCAAGGTTCTGGACCGCCGCACCCGGCGTTGGATGACCGTCGATCAGGCCACGCAGGAAATGCTGCGCCTCGCCATCGAACTGGCTGCTGCCGAAGACCCCGGCCTGCTGATCCCGGTCGTCAATGCGCTGGCGTGGGCCATTCGGGACGCTCGGGAAGCCGAGAACGACCCGCTGCCGCCTGCCAGCATGGCCCGCGCGGCATGACCATGGCCGAACTTCGCACCATCCCCTCGCATCCGTGGGAGGCCGTGCGCGAACGCTATCGCGACCTGGCCGCCCAGGTGCGTCCCGGCGATCCGCGCGCCGTCCCTTTCGAGCCGCGTCGTCGGCGCTTCGCGGTCCGCACCGCCATCCAGTTTGCCGCCTGCGCGCTCTTCACCGCCGCAGTCTGGCTGATCCTTCTCAACGCCTGAACCAACCCCATTCGGAGGAGCCCACCGTGGCCCAAGCTCTGCGCTCTGTTGAAGACGAAACGCCGCAGACCGCGCTTGTCGCGCAGGTCAACGCTAACCCCGGCCTCGTCCTGTTGGACAAGGAGCGGTTCAACCAGTTCTACGAGGCCATCAAAGAGGAGACCGACAAGCTGGTCCCCGACACGACGACCGAGAAGGGGCGCAAAGAGATCGCCTCCATGGCCTTTAAGGTGGCGAAGACCAAGACCGCCATCGACGCCGCCGGCAAGCTGCTGAACGAGGAGGCGAGGGCAAAGATCAACATCGTCGACGCCGCGCGCCGCGACATCCGCGACAAGCTGGATGCCCTGAAGGACGAGGTGCGCCGCCCGTTGACCGAATGGGAGGCCAAGGAAGAGCAGCGCGTCGACGCCTGCAACGCGGCCATCGCGCGCTTCAAGTCGGCCGCTATCGTGACGCTGGAAGATACGGCCGCATCCGTCCAGGCGCGTTACACCGAGATCAAGAACACGGCGCTGGACGACGGGCAGTTCAAAGACCTGCTGCCCTCCGCTGAGCACTTCAAGGGGGCGGCCGAATTTGCTCTCGATGCAGCATTCGCCCGGCTGACCAAGGAGGAGGCGGACCGGGCCGAACTGGATCGGTTGCGCGCCGAGGCCGCAGAGCGCGCCGAACGTGAGCGCGCCGAGGCAGAAGCCAAGGCAGCCACCGAAGCTGCTGAACGCGCCCAGAAAGAAGCCGAGGCCCGCGCCGCTCGCGCCGCCGAGGAGGAGCGGGCCCGCATCGACGCCGCCGCGCAACGGGCAGAGGAAAACGCTCGCGCCGCTGAGCAGCGCAAGGCCGAGGAGGAGCGAGCCGCTGCTGAGCGCGCCCACGCCGAAGCCCTCGCCGCCGAGAAGCGCCGCGCCGATGAAGCCGAGGCCGCCCGACAGGCCGAGGCCGACCGGATCGCCCGCGAGACTGCTGCGCGTGAAGCCGATGAGAAGGCCGCTGCCGACGCAGCCGCCGCCCGCGCCGCTGACATCGAGCACCGCTCCAAGATCATGGGCGCCGCCAAGGTCGCAATCATGGGCATGGGCGTCGGCGAACAGGCCGCAATCAGCATCGTCCGCGCCATCGCCGCAGGCGACGTGCCGAACGTCAGCATCAAGTTCTGAGGCCGCTATGACCCTGCACAACCCCCTGCCCATGCCCCTGTCGGGCAAGATCAGCGAGCCGGGCATCTATGCCCTGCCCATCGAGGTCTATCACGGCCAGCCGACGGTCGGCCCGTCGATCAGCTCGTCCGGCCTGCGCACAATCTGGGCCCAGAGCCCGGCGCACTATTTCGTGGACAGCGCTCTGAACCCGAAGCGGGCGCCGCAGCCGGATCGCCCGGCCTTCGCCCTGGGCCGTCTCGCGCACAAGCTGTTGCTGGAAGGCTCGGACGGTCTGGCCGACGAGTTCGTCACCCGGCCCGAGCAATGGTCGGACTGGCGGACCAAGGCCGCGCAGGAGTGGCGCGACGGGCAGATCGCGGCGGGCAAGACAGTCATCACCGATGCCGACCTCGCCGCCGTCACCGGCATGGCCGAGAGCCTGGCGCGGCATCCGCTGGTCGATGCAGGCATCCTTGACGGCTTCGTGGAGCGGTCGCTGCTCTGGAAGGACGCCCAGACCGGTGTCTGGCTCAAGAGCCGCCCCGACGTGGTGCCGCGCGCCTCCGGCCTGTTCTCCGACCTGAAGACGACCAACAGCGTCGCGGACAGCGATCTGGAGCGGTCCCTCTCGGACTACGGCTATCACATGCAGGCTGCCCTGGTCGGCATGGCCTCCGAAGCCGTCCTCGGCCGGCCGATGGAAGAGTTCGCTCTCGTCTGGGTGGAGAAGGCGCCGCCGCACTGCGTCCGCGTCACCGTCCTGACCGGGGAAGATCTCGACCGGGGCCGCCAGCAACTGCGCCGCGCCATCGACCAGTTCGCCGAGTGCGTGGCGACCGGCGAGTGGCCGGGGCCGGGCGGATCGCGCCGTGACGCCGAGTACCTGACCCTCCCGCCGTGGGCGGCGAAGCAGATCGACCAGCGTCTCGAGGTCATCGCCGCCGAAGCCAACGACAACCATCCCCAAACTGAGGCCGCTTGAGCATGAACGCCGTCGCCACCACCCAACCGCGCCCGCAGATCATGGCGGGCGGCTCCGTCGCTGCGCTGGTCCCTCAGTCGCTCGACGAAGCCTTCCGCGTGGCACAGGCCATTGCGTCCTCCGGTCTGGCCCCGCGTGGTCTCGACAAGCCCGAGCAGGTCATGGTCGCGATCATGGCGGGCGCCGAGCTGGGCCTCGCTCCGTTCCAGGCGCTTCAATCGTTCGCCATCGTGAACAACCGCCCGACCCTCTGGGGCGACGGCCTGATGGCTGTGGCGCGCGCACAGGGCATCAAGGCGAAGGAATGGATCGACGGGGAGGGCGACACCGCTGTTGCCCATTGTGAGGTCACGCGCCCCGATACCGGCGAGACCATCGCCCGATCGTTCTCCGTCGCTGACGCTAAGAAGGCCAGCCTCTGGAACAAGCAGGGGCCGTGGCAGCAGTACCCGAAGCGGATGCTCCAGATGCGCGCCCGTGCCTGGGCCCTGCGCGATGGCTGCGCGGACATGCTGCGCGGCTTCCAGGTCCGTGAAGAGGTCGAGGACTATCAGCCCGTCCGCGACGTCACGGCCCGGCCGGCGCCCAACCTGACCGCCCGCCTGTCGGCGCCGGTCGGCGGCGCGGCAGATGCCCCGCGCGAGGGTTTCAGCGCCGTCCACGGCCTCGACCCCAACGACACGATTCCAGATTTCGACGCGGAGACCCCCTCCGACACCGCGTCGAATGAGCCCGCGTCCGATGGCTTCCCCCCGCCGCGTACGGACGCGGGCGACCCTTTCCCCGGCGACACCCCCCAAGCCGGAGAAACGACAGCCAGCGGCCCTGAGGCGGATGCCGATGAAGAGAAGTCGCTGGCTGTCGACGTCATTGCTTGGGCGGACAAGCTGATCGACGACCTGCCGTTCCTGCGGCCGGAGCAGATCGGTGCCCTCGAAACCGACCGGAAGGAGCTGGCCAAGTTTGCCGTCCTGAAGGCGACGGACATGGCGAAGGCGCGTGAGCTGGAAGCCGCCATCAAGACCGCGAAGGAGGGCTGACCGATGCCGTCAGTTCCCCGGCTGCGGCGTGGTGGTCGTCACGACAGCGGTGCCGTTGGTCGGCGGCGTGACGACGGTCTGCCGCTCGACGACGACCGGCGCCGTAACGCGCGCTTCGGCAGCCCGGGCCTCGGCCTGGGCGCGGATCGCTTCAGCGCGTGCCGTAGCGGTCTGAGCCTGAGCGATGGCGACGTCATCGCGGGTGCTGCTGATCTGGTTCTGGGTAAGCGCCGCCTCGGCCGTCTGCCTGGCGCTTTCAGCAGCAGCTTCTGCCTGTGCGACCCGAAGCTCGGAGAGGGTGGGGTCTTCCGCTGGACGGCTCAGGAAGTAGATCAGCCCGAACACGACG
This sequence comes from Brevundimonas sp., assembly GCF_032055285.1. Classification (GTDB taxonomy): domain Bacteria; phylum Pseudomonadota; class Alphaproteobacteria; order Caulobacterales; family Caulobacteraceae; genus Brevundimonas. Next base: position 96,736 of record NZ_DAMBRE010000007.1, on the reverse strand, counting down.
GCAGCCAGGAGGATGCCTACCACCCACCAAAGGGCCGTGTTGCTTTCCCGCTCGACGATGATCGTCTCGGGCGCACGGCGCACCGTGCTGCCGATGGGTGGGATCACGTTCGGGTCGTCGCGCTTGAAGTCGTCCATGGCTCTTCCTCCTCATTGCTGGGCTCAAATGGCGCAGCCCGAGCAATGGTTCCGCTTGGCCAAGCGAGGGCAGCATGAGCCGGTCCCTGTTCCAGATCGAGGCCGAGATGAAGCGGCTGCGCGACGAGCGCCGGGCGGTGAAGCGCAAGCACTTCGCCCCGGGCCACGTCCGCACCCGCTCGTTCCGCCCTGAAGGCCCCGGCCAGCGTCAGCCGCGGGAGCGCGACAACCGGCATTTGGCCTTCATCCGCCGGCTGCCCTGCGCCGCCTGCGGGATCGCCGGGCCCTGCGACGCCGCGCACCTGAGGGCAGGGGACATCACCATCGGCAAGCGCCACACCGGCAAGGCCGAGAAGCCCTCCGACCGCTGGACCACGCCCCTCTGTCGCGACTGCCATGCCCGGCAGCACGCCGGCGCCGAGCTGACCTACTGGTCCGCCCTCGACATCGACCCCTTCGACCTGTGCCAGGCCCTCTACGCCGTCTCCGGCGACACCGCCGCCGGCGAACAGATCCTCCGCAACCACCGCCCCCAGGAGTTCCAGCCATGACCACCCCAACGGAAGTGCTGGAGGCGGGGGCTGACGAGTGGTCCGCGCTCGAAAGGCTGGCTGAAGCTGCGACGCCGGGGCCTTGGTCCTATCGCGACATGACGCCGAACACCTACGGACCGGCATTTGTCGATTCCGCCGAGGTCCAAAGCTTGGCGATCTGCGGAGAGGCTGTTGGCTTTAGTGAAACGCACGGCTTCTGCCTTCAGGTAGATAGCGAGGTGCGCATGGCAAACGCCGCCTTCATTGCAGCCGCCAATCCCGAGACTATCAAACGTCTGATTGATGCTGCTCGCCAAGCCTCCCGCCGTGGGGGTGAGGCATGAGCGGGGTGAAGCATACGCCGGGGCCTTGGAGCGTGATGTTCCAGAACAGCCGCGAGCGTCGCTATTCCTGTCGGCAGCAACCCTTCTGGGAGACTCCAGTGCAAGTCGGAGAGGGCGCGACAGCAGGCAATGCGATCTGCATCGTGTACATGGGCGGTCCAGGCGCAACGGGGTCCACCCAAGAGGCCGTGGAGGCCAACGCCCGCCTGATCGCCGCCGCGCCTGATCTGCTGGAGGCGCTAGAAGCTCACCAAGGCGTTTCTCAGCTCCTCGCAGAGCTTGAGTTCTGCCTCGATGAAGAGCGAGGGGAAATCGAGCGGCAACTTCGAGACATCGAAGAGCAGGCCCGAGCCGCCATTACCCGCGCCACAGGTGACCGCCCCGAGAAGGGAGAACAACAATGACCCGCCCCGCCCCTACAGTGACCGTGCCGGTTGAGCCGACACCGGAGATGCTTCGTGCCGGCTTCCACGCCGACAATCTCGCCACAGCTTGGGCGCTCATGCTCGCAGCTGCCCCCGCCGCTCCCCAAGCCGCCGTGGTGGGGAAGCGTGATTATCCGGCCGAGTTCGAGGCGTGGTGGGCTACTTATCGTCATCGCAACCGCGACGTGGCGGACTACTCCGTCAAAAAGCAGATCGCCTTCGATGCCTTCTATTACGCCTCTCTTCGCGCCCCATCGGGCGAGCCGGAAGGCGGGGCGGTGTTGTTTGAGGTGCTGCCAGACGAGATCGACCTGTTCCGCATCATGCGCGCCGCTGGCCGCACGAACGCAGAGAAGGCCAGGGCCGTTGCAGCACATCTGCCCGCCCTCGCTACCCGCGAGGAAGCCCCGGCAGAGGCGGGGGAAGACGACGGCCTGTTCTTGCTGATGAAGCGAGACCTCTACTATCGCCCCAACGCGATGGGCTACACCGGGATCAAGGATCACGCCGGTCGCTACACCAAGGCCGAAGCGGAGAGCCACGCGGACGCCCTTTCCGGCGTCACGGCCATTGCGGCAATCGACGCGCCCGATTTCTCACCAGCCTGCTTCGACGATCTGGCGCGCGCACATCTAGCCGGAAAGCTAGAGCAGGCCACTCGCGAACTATCCGCCCTCCGCGCCCAGCCGTCAGCCCGCGACAACCGCATCTGTAGAATCTGTGATGGCGGACCAGGCAACGAAGGAGTCTGCTTGTGCGGCGAGGAGGCGTGGGAGCAGCCGCAAGCCCGCGAGGACGCGCAGCGGGTTCCGTTTGTCGTCGGTAACCAGTATCGGACACAAGGCGGCGACATGGTGCGCTTCGTTAGCGTCCACAGGGCCGGAACGTCTTACGAAACGATGGCCGACGAAGACGGCGTCCACCGCTACACCATGCGGGATTTCGGCCGCGTGACAGGCACGGACCACGACTACAGTGACCCGCGCAATACGCCGCCTCTCTACGCCCGCCCCGCCCCCGACGCGCTGCGGGTAGCGGTGGAGGCGTTGGAGGCGGCGCGTGAAGTATTGCCGGTTCGGTCGAGCCGCAGCCGTAACGTCGAGGCGAGGGCTAAGATCGACCAAGCCCTCGCCGCCCTGCAAGCCGAACAGAAAGGCGGTGCGTGATGGCCGGAAGTATCCGAGACGATCTCCAGCGCCGTGCGGAAGAGGTGGCGCAGCGCCAGAGCAACGCCGAGCACGACATTCGCGTCCTTGAGGCGATGCTAGACCGTACCGCCGCCGCGCGCGACCGTTTGGATGACGAGGCGCAGGAGCTGGTGAAGGTGGCCCAGGCTCTGGGCATGACCTTCAAAAAACCAAGCCTATACAGCTACCCTATAAACGAGCTGACTGGTGAGGATTGGAAATGACCCCTCCCATGACCCCGCGCGAGAAGGTTCGGCAGGCGATACTGGCGCACGTTCAGGGCGTCGATTCTTCGGGACGCGTTGTCGCTCGCATTGAGGGTGTTGACGAATCCACAGACGCTATCCTCACCGCCCTCGCATCCGGCTCTGGCGATCAGATTCCCGGCCCCGACGACGTGACCGCTCCGTCTCAAATGGGGTTTCTTAGCGCGCTAGGGGAGGCCGCGTGGGAACAGCCTCCCCACACCGGCTCCGGCGACCATGTGAACCATTCCGGTGACGCCACCGATATGGTCGATCATGCGGAACTGGCGAGGCTGGTTGACGATCCAGCGATGGATTTCGGCGGCTTCGGTCGATCCCGCGTTTCAGCCCTCCTCGCAGAGAACGCGGCGCTGCGGGCTGCGTGTTCCAAAAGCAATGACGAAATCAGCCAAACGCTTGGCAAGGCCCTTGGTTATCCTTGGTTCAAGGACGACCAGATCAACTTCCCCGGCGCGACCGCAGAGAATGGCGTCTGCGTTGGCGACCATGTTGCAGAAAGCCTAGCCGACGAAGCTGCACGTCGCATCACCGAAGCAGAGCGCAAGCTGGCTGAGGCGGTGGGGCTGAACGAACGCGCCGCCGATCTGATGCGGATGTGCACCGACCCTGAGCGGTTCGAGGGCGCCAGCACGCTCAACGTCTATGCGAACATGAGGTCGTGGCTCTCTGACCTCCCTCCAGCACCAGGAGCAGAAGCATGACGGCGGCGAACGACAACCGCTTCACCGTCGCCGATGTCCGGCGCGCCATCAAAGCGGCCGAGGCTGTGGGTAAGTCGGTCGCTGCCGTGGACTTTCCGAAGGAGGGCGGCTTCCGCCTCTTGCTCGGAGAGCCTGTTGCGCTCGACCTGCCTATCAGGAGCGGCGTGAACGAATGGGATGATGTTCTCGCCTCATGAAGGGCATGGCGAAGATCGATCTGAAGTACGTGAAGGTCTACAAGGATCGGCACGGACGGCTGCGTCACTATTACCGTCGGAAGGGCTTCTCCAGCGTTACGCTTCCGGGCGTTCCTGGATCTGCAGAGTTCATGGCAGCCTACGCCGAGGCCGAAGGCAGGGCGCCGCGCCAGGCTTCTCCTAAGCCGCGATCGCAGCCCCGTTCGGTTAGCGCGCTCATCATCGAGTATTACAAATCAGCCTCGTTCCTGACCCTTCGTGACAGCACGAAGCGGGGTTATCGCAACATCCTCGACCGGTTCCGGGCCAAGTATGGCGACCGCGGCGCCGCGAGCATCGAAACGCACCACCTTGAGGCCATCTTCCACGGCATGGCCGCGACGCCGGGCGCGGTGCGAAACCTGCGCAAGCGCCTGCGCAAGGTCTTCGGCCTAGCCGTTCGCTTGGGCTGGCGGCAGGACAATCCGGTCACCGAGACCGAAGGCGTCAAGACCAAGACCGAGGGCTTCACCGCCTGGAGCGAAGAGGACATCGCCGCGTTCGAGAGGCATTGGCCGTCTGGATCGCGCGAACGGCTGGCCCTGGCCCTGCTGCTTTACACCGGTCAAAGGCGGTCAGATGTTGTGACGATGGGCGGCCAGCATGTCGCCAACGGGCGTATCAGCGTGCGTCAGTTGAAGACCGATGCGCGCCTCAAGGTCCGACTTCATCCGGCGCTGCGAAACGAGATCGACGCCCACCCGGTCAGCATGACCTTCCTGACGACGCAGTACGGGGCGCCCTTCAGCGCGGCCGGCTTCACACAGTGGTTCAGGGAGAGGGCAGAGCAGGCGGGGCTTGTCGGCCGAACGCCGCACGGACTGCGAAAGGCGGCGGGGCGCCGATTGGCAGAGGCAGGCTGCACAGCCAAGGAGATCGCCGCCGTGCTGGGCCACACGACTCTGACAGAGGTAGAGCGATACACGCGCTCAGCGGATCAGGAAAAGCTGTCCGACGCCGCGATGGATCGGCTTGAAAAGTCCGAAACGGGAACGGGTGCTGTCTAACCGTCTCTGTCTAACCTTCTAACCACATTGTTTCTAAACAACAAAATAGGGGAGGTGGTAGGCCCGGAGGGACTCGAACCCCCAACCAGACCGTTATGAGCGGTCGGCTCTAACCATTGAGCTACAGGCCCCCGAAGCAGGGAGAATGTGCCTAGCAGGGGATGCGCCCGCTGCAAAGCCGCCCCGGACCTGTCGTGCTTTTCATGCCGATGAACGGAACCTGCACAGGGGGTTTTTGCGTTCGTTCAGCTTGAAACGGCCAAGGTAGGGTCGTGGCTGGCGAAGACGCCTGGCCGATGTATTTCGACGGAGACGATGATGACCCGCACCGCACGCGCCCTGATGCTGGGCACGGCCCTGATGACCCTGGCGGTTCCCGCCGTCGCCTCCGCCCAGGCTACGGGCGCTTCTCCGATGCAGGTGCACGCCATGGCGCAACAACCCGCCCTCAATCTGTCGGCCTTCGGCGAGGTCAAGGTTGCGCCGGATCAGGCGACGATCAACTTCGGCGTCGTCACCGAGGCCGCCACGGCCCAGGAGGCCATGACCCGAAACGCCCAGCAGATGAACCGCGTCGTCGCCGCCCTGCGCCGCGCCGGCATTGCTGAACGCGATATCCAGACCTCGGGTCTGAACATGTCGGCGCAGTACGACTATCAGCAGAACGAACCGCCCAAGCTGCGCGGCTATCAGGCGATGAACCGCGTCACCGTGGTTATCAACGACCTGACCAAGGTCGGAACGACCGCCGACGCCGTGGTCGCGGCGGGCGTCAACCAGATCGACGGCATCGCCTTCGGTCTGAAGGACGCCAAGGCGGCCGAGGATCAGGCGCGCCAGCTGGCCGTGCGCGCCCTGCAGGACAAGGCGCGGCTCTACGCCCAGGCCCTGGGCGTCCAGTTGGGCGGGGTACGCACCCTGACCGAGGGCGGCGGCTATATGCCCGAACCGCCGCGCCCGATGTACGCTCGCGCCATGGCCATGGACGCCGGCGGAGCCTCGACCCCGGTCTCCGCGGGCGAACTGACGGTCCGCATCGACATCAGCGGGACCTACGACATCGGCCGCTGATCGGCTGAAACCAAGACGAGGGGAGGGCCTGCCGGCGACGGCGGGCCCTTTTCCGTTTCCATTACGGCGGCTTCATTTGACGCGGGTCGCTTGCGCCCTATGCTCGCGGCAGGCCGCGCGTGGCCACTGACGGGACGGCCGCCTTTATTCATGAAACAGTTCTTCCTGACCATGCTCGGCGTCTTCGCCGGGCTCGTGGCCTTCTTCATCGTCCTGCCGATCGCGGCCCTTCTGTTCTTCGCCGCCGCCGCGGGCGCGTCCAAGCCGACCACGCCGGCCAATTCGGTGCTGGAGTTGGACCTGCGCGAGGGTTTGACCGACCAGGCCCCGACCAATCCCTTCGCCGCCTTCGGCGGGGGCGGCCTATCGGTGGTCCATATCGTCGACACCCTGGCCCAGGCCGAGAAGGATGACAGCGTCAAGGTTCTGCTGGTCCGCGCGCCCGAGACCGGCATGACCCCCGCCGCTGCCGACGAAGTGCGTCAGGCGATCAACCGTTTCCGCGCCTCGGGCAAGACCGTCATCGCCCACAGCCAGGGCTTCATGCCGATCGGCGCGGTGGTCTCCAGCTATATGGTCGCGGCTAGCGCCGACCAGCTGTGGATGCAGAACACCGCCAACTTCCAGGCGACCGGCCTGGCCAGCGACAGTCTGTTCCTAGGGCGCGCCTTCCAGAAATACGGTGTGCAGGCCGAGTTCGAGCAGCGCTACGAGTACAAGAACGCCGTCAACGAATACACCCAGAGCGACTACACTGGCCCGCACCGCGAGGCGATGGTCGCCTGGATGACCTCCATCTACGACAGCGCTCTGGCCAATACGGCGCGCGACCGCAAGACCACGCCTGAGGCGCTGAAGGCGACTATCGAGGCCGGTCCCTATTCGGCGGAGCAGGCCCTGTCGCTGAAGCTGGTCGACAAGATCGGCCAGGTCGAGGAAGCCGAGGCCGCCGCCAAGGCCAAGGCCGGCAAGGACGCCAAGATCATTAGCTTCGGCGACTACGCCTCGATGCAGGGTGCGCGCAACGGCTCGGGCAAGTCGGCCATCGCCATCGTCGGCGCAGAGGGCGCGATCACCACCGGGCGCGGCCAGAACGCCTCGCCCTTCGGCTCGGGCTCGGACATCCGCTCGGACGACACCGCCAAGGCCATCTATGACGCCATCGAGGACAAGGCGGTGAAGGCCATCGTCTTCCGCGTCTCGTCGCCGGGCGGCTCGCCGGAGGCCTCCGAGCAGATCCTGGCCGCCGTGCGCGCGGCCAAGGCGGCGGGCAAGCCGGTGGTGGTCTCCATGGGCGCCTATGCGGCCTCGGGCGGCTACTGGATCAGTTCGGAAGCCGACTGGATCGTGGCCCAGCCCTCGACCCTGACCGGCTCCATCGGCGTCTTCGGCGGCAAGTTCGTTCTGGCCGACGCCCTCGGCCGTTTCGGCCTGGACATGCGCGGCCTGTCGGTCGGCGGCGACTACGCCGACGCCTTCTCGCCGGTGCAGGGCTTCGATCAGGGCCAGCGCGCCGCCTTCGCCGCCTCGATGGACCGGGTCTACGAAGAGTTCGTCGCCCGCGTCTCGACGGGCCGCAAGCTGCCGGTCGAGCGCGTGCGCGAGATCGCCAAGGGCCGGGTCTGGACCGGAGCCCAGGCCAAGGGTCTGGGGCTGGTTGATGAACTCGGCGGTCTGAACGAGGCCGTCATCAAGGCCCGCAAACTGGCCAATATCCCAACCAGCGAGTCGGTGCGCTTCAAGCGCTTCCCCACGCCGCAGTCGCCGTGGGAGGCTCTGGCCTCGGCCTTCGGCGCCTCGGGTCAGGCGGCGGACGCCATGATCTCGGTCGGGCGCGTGATGGGCGATCCGGCCGCCCAGGCCATGCTGAACCGGGTCGAAGCCGAGCGTCTGCGCAGCCGCGGCGCTGTGGTGCTGGCCGACCAGCCGGCGTTTTGATGGCCGCAACCGCAAAAAGACCCTGACTGATGCGTGATGTCGCAGTCCATTGACCGTTCAGGTCGATGGACCGACATTGGGTTTCAGGCGTTCCTTCATCGGCGCGCCGCGAAAGGCAGTTCCATGATCCAGTCCGACCCCTTTGTTCAGATCGGCCTCAACGCCCGACGTGGCACCGGCGGCGGCCTGCTGGCGCCCTTCGTCTGGCTCGGCGGGTTGATCGCCACGGCTCTGGCCGTGACCGTGGGCGCCGTGCTGGCCGTCCTGACCGCGGCCGCCGTGGCCGTGATCGCCCTGATCGCCGGGGTGGTGGTCTTCTTCGCCGGTTTCGCCTTCCGCGCCCGTCGCGCCCGCGCCGCCACGGCCCGCCGCGACGAGGGCGTGATCGACGCCCAGAAGGTCGGCGACACCTGGGTCGCCTACGGCTGGGAACGCGAAGGGCGCTGATCGGGCGCCATGCTGAGCTTCATCGACGCCCCATCGCCTAATTTCAACGCCCGGCGCGGTCCGCCGGACATGCTGGTCCTGCACTACACCGGGATGAAGACGGCGGACGAAGCCGTCGCCCGGCTGCGCGATCCGGCGGCCGAGGTCTCGGCCCACTATGTCGTCAACGAGAACGGCGTCATCCTGCGGCTTGTGCCGGAAGAGCGCCGCGCCTGGCATGCCGGTCGCGGGGCCTGGCAGGGCGAGACCGACGTCAACGCCGCCTCGATCGGCGTCGAGATCGTCAATCCGGGCCACGAGTTCGGCTATCGCGCCTTTCCGGAGGCTCAGGTTCAGGCGGTGATCGCCCTGGTCGCCGACATTCGCTCGCGCTGGACCATCCCCGATGTTCGCATCGTGGGCCATTCCGACACCGCCCCGGATCGCAAGCAGGATCCGGGCGAGCTTTTCCCGTGGAAGCGTCTGGCCGAAGCCGGGCACGGCCTGTGGTTCGACCCCGCGCCCGAACGCGTCGCCGCCCTCGGCGCCGACCTGTCGCCGGGCGACGAGGGGCTGGGCGTCATCGTCCTGCGTTCCGGCCTGCACCGGCTGGGCTACGGCCTGAAGCCGGGCGGCGACTACGACGACGAAACCCGCCTGACCGTCGAGGCCTTCCAGCGTCACTGGCGGCCCGACCGCATCGACGGGATCGCCGACGGCGAGACCCGCGCCCGCCTGGTTGGCCTGTTGCAACTGGCCTCGGCCGAGAGCGTGACGGGCGTGCTGGATTGAGCGGCGCGCCGGACCCGGTCGCGGTGCACAAGGCGGCGGTGCGGGCCGAAGTCGAGCGGCGCGGCCTGGCCTCCTTCATGAATGCGACGAAATGGGCCGAACTGAAGCGGGCGGTCATGATTGAACTGCCCTTTGTTCCCGCCGCCCAACGCCAGGACGTGCTCAAACCGCCGGAGCGGCTCGCTGGCGTTCATGACTGTTGGCAGGGCCATCATTGGGATCACGAGACGATCCAGCCCTTTTACTCGATCGAATGGTTGCGACTCATTCCTCGCTATTACGAGTTCACCGGTGCTCTGACGCCGTATCGGGTCGCGGGCGATTGCACCGACCAGTTGCGCGCTATTCTGGAGCGGCTGAACATTCCCTTTCGGGAGGATCGCGAACGCACCTTCTGGCTTTACGGCTACGCTTCCGCCGATCCGGCGACATTGACGCCGCCGTCCGAAACGCGCACTTAGCCCCCGCCAGACGGCCGGGCGGTCGCGGCGAGAGCTTGCTCTTGTCGAGGAAAGTCCGGGCTCCACGGTGAAGAGGCGGCGGGTAACTCCCGCCCGGGGCGACCCGAGGGATAGCGCCACAGAAAGCAAACCGCCTGGGCTCCGGCCCGGGGAAGGGTGAAAGGGTGGGGTAAGAGCCCACCGCGTCGGCGGCAACGTCGGCGGCATGGCAAGCCCCGCCTGGAGCAAGACCGAATAGGGACGTCGCGCGGTTTCGGCCGCAGGGTTCACCGCCCGAGGCGTCCGGGTAGGTCGCGAGAACCGTCCAGCAATGGGCGGTCCAGAGGAATGATCGTCACCGCCTTTCGGGGCGGAACAGAACCCGGCTTACAGGCCGTCTGGCATATTCTCTTGGGCCTATCGGCCTTCGGCCTGCTTGAGGCCCGTTAAGCTTCTCCCTCTCCCGGCGGGAGAGGGCTTGAGCCTCCAAGAGCGAAGCGATTGGAAAGGCGAAAGGGTGAGGGGCTACGTTGTCATTCGGCGTTAGCCGTAGTGCCACGGCTCACGCCGACGGCAGCCAGGAAACCCTCATCCGGTCCTGCGGACCACCTTCTCCCATCGGGAGAAGGGATGAGGCGTTGCGCCATTAACCCCTGCGTTGAAAACATGGCGGAAAAAGCCGTCCACAGGTTGTGAATACTCTTGATGTTGCTTGTATGTTCTCATTTTACACTTGGTTTCGGGTTCGGCGAACTGCAAATTTGGTTAAAGGGTGTCAACTAATCCCATTGAGGCCCATCTGATCCCATGCTATCCCACAACCTCATGAGTAGGGGCTGTGGCCCGACGCGTGGTGTCATCAACGGATTTCAGGGACGGGCCGAGGGGCTCGATTGGGGCAGGGCGTGTTTCTCTCGACCTACGAGAAGCAGCTGGACGGCAAGCGCCGTCTCCTGATCCCCCAGGAATTCCGCACGGCTGAAAACGGCGCCGAGCACGGCGTCTTCTGCTTCCCCTCCATCGAAGCCGACTGCCTGGAAGCGGGCGGCGACAAGCTGTTCGCCGAATATCGCGCCGTCATCGAAAGCCTGCCCTTCGGCGATCCCTATCGCTCGGCGCTGGAGGCCTCGATCTTCGGCGAGCAGAAGCCGCTGTCCTATGACTCGGCGGGCCGCATTACCCTGCCGGAGCACCTGTGCGCCGAGGTCGACCTGTCCGACACGGTCGTCATCTATGGCGTCGGCGAACGTTTCCAGATCTGGAACAAGGACAAGTGGGCCGCGCACCGCGCCGAGCAGCGCCGCATGGCGCGCGAGGGTCTGAAGCAGTTCGGTGAAATGCGCCGTCAGGCTTCGGCGGTGAAGATCGGGGGCGCGGCATGACGTCTCCGCACGCCCCTGTCCTTTTGGCCGAGGTCCTTGAGGCGCTGAATCCGCAGCCGGGCGACGTGATCATCGACGCCACCTTCGGCGCCGGCGGCTACACCCGCGCCATTTTGGATCGCGGGGCTCAGGTCATCGGTCTGGATCGCGATCCGACCGTCCAGCCACACGCCGACGCGGTCGCCGCCGCCTATCCGGGCCAGTTCCAGCTGATCCGCACCCCCTTCGCCGGTCTGGCCGAGGCCTTCGCCGAGAGCGGCGAGGCCCAGCTGAACGGCGCCGTCTTCGACATCGGCGTCTCGTCGATGCAGCTGGATCAGGCCGAGCGCGGCTTCTCCTTCATGCGCGACGGGCCGCTGGACATGCGCATGGGCGATACGGGCGCGACCGCCGCCGACATCGTCAACACCTGGGATCACGGGCCGCTGGCCCATATCTTCAAGCAGTACGGCGACGAGCGTCAGTCGGGCCGGGTGGCGACCGCCATCCTGCGCCGCCGCGTCGAGCAGCCGTTCAGCCGCACCCTGGATCTGGCCGAGGTGGTCGAAAAGGCTCTGGGCGGTCGTCGTGGCGCGGCCATCCATCCGGCCACCCGGGTGTTTCAGGCCCTGCGCATCGCCGTCAACGATGAGCTGGGTCAGCTGGAGCGCGGTCTGGAAGCCGCCGAGGCGACCCTGGCACCGGGCGGCCGTCTGGTCGTCGTCACCTTCCACTCGCTGGAAGACCGCATCGTCAAGGCATTCCTGACCGAACGCACCGGCAATGCGCCGGGCGGTTCGCGTCATGCGCCCGTCGCGGTCGAGACCCGCAAGCCCAGCTTCGACCTGATGTTCAAGGGGGCGAAGGAGGCGGGCGAGGCCGAGCTGGCCGCCAATCCGCGCGCCCGTTCCGCCCGGTTGCGCGCCGCTGTCCGCACCGAGGCTCCGGCCTGGGGCAGGATCGGGGGAGGGCGTTCATGATCGCTGTTCCCGTTCCGGTGAAGCGCCTGTTCGACTGGAAGGTCCGCGGCGTGCGCTGCGTCGAGATCATCGGCGTGGTCTGCGTCGCCGCCCTGGTCTTCTCGGTCTACATCGCCAAGGCCGCCGCCGCCCGCGAAAGCGCCGAGATCAGCCGCATCGAGAGCGAGATCCGCGAGAACCGCCAGCGCGTCCGCCTGCTGCGCGCCGAGGCGACCCGCCTGGAGCAGCCTGCGCGGCTGGAGGCCCTGTCGCGTGAAATCGGCCTGGGGCCGGTTGATGTGAAGAAGCAGGCGGTCGAGACCGGTCTGCCCGCCATCGCGCCGCCTCCGCCGGTCGTCGCGGCGCCCGCGCCTGTGGCGGCTGCGCCCGCCGCGCCTGCTGCTGAACCCGTCGCCGTGGAGAGCCTGCATTGAGCGTGCATGATCACCACGGCATGGACTATCGCCGCCCTGCGCCCGGTCGGCCTCAACCTCGTCCGCAAGGCCCGTCGGTGGGGGGGCTGTTCGCCGCCTGGGGCCGCTGGGTCGCCAACTGCGTCTGGTGGATGGAGCACTCGTTCGAGCGCGCCCGCGCCGACGGCCGTCCCGAAGAAGACACCCGCGTCCGCATCTTCCTGATCCTGGCGGTCTTTTCGGCTGTCTTCGCCTGCCTGGCTCTGGGCGCGGCCCACGCCGCCCTGTTCGCGCCGCGCGGCGCGGCGGGCGCGGGCTTCAATCCGAACGCTCTGACGCGCGCCGATCTGGTGGACCGCAACGGCCAGCTTCTGGCCACCAACATCACCCACTACGGCCTCTACATCGACCCGCGCGAGATCTGGGATCCGGCTTCCGCCAAGGCCCAGCTGCGTCGCGCCCTGCCGCGCGTCTCGGCTAATCGTCTGGACCGCGTTCTGGGCGGCGAGCGTCGCCTGTTGGTCCTGAACGGCCTGACCCCGTCCGAGCGCAGCGCGGTGCACGCCCTGGCTCTGGGCGGCGTCTCGTTCGAGCCCGAAGACCGCCGCGTCTATCCGCTGGGGACCTCGGCTGCCCACCTGATCGGCCGCGCCGACACGGGCGGCGAGGGCGTGTCCGGCACGGAGCTGGCCTTCAATCAGGAAATCCGTGCCGCGGGCGCCGCGGGCGAGGACTTCCAGCTGTCGATCGATCTGCGCGTCCAGGGCGTGGTCGAGAACGAACTGGCCATCGCCGCCGAGGAGCATAAGGCCAAGGGCGCGGTCGCCGTGGTGGCCGACGCCCAGACCGGCGAGATTCTGGCCATGGCCAGCTGGCCGACCTACGACGCCAATCGCCGCAACAGCGCGCCTGAAGAGGCCCTGCTGAATCGCGTCACCTCGGCCCACTATGAAATGGGCTCGGTGTTCAAGAGCTTCACCGTCGCCGCCGGCATCGACACCGGTCGGGCCGACATGAACACCCTGTTCGACGCCTCGCAGGCCCTGCAGATCGGCAAGCGTCGCATCACCGACTTCCACGCCACCAACAAGGTGCTGACGCTGGAGGAGGTCTATCTGCACTCGTCCAACATCGGCACCTCGCGCCTGGCGGTCGAGATGGGCGGCGATGTGATGCGCGACTACTTCCGTCGTCTGGGCCTGCTGGACGCCGCCCCGATCGAGCTGAAGGAATCGGCCAGCCCGCCTCGGGTGCGCAAGTGGGACGACACCACCCTGGCCTCGCTGTCCTTCGGCTACGGCATCATGATCACGCCGATCCAGTATGTGGCGGCCTATGGCGCGCTCGTGAACGGCGGCCGCTATGTCCAGCCGACCCTGCGCAAGGGCGGGCGTCCCAATGCGCCGACCCATCAGGTTGTCTCGCCCGAGACCTCGGCCACTATGCTGGACCTGATGCGCCGCAACGTGACGCGCGGCTCGGGCCGCTTTGCTGATGCGCCGGGCCTGCGGGTCGGCGGCAAGACCGGCTCGGCCAACAAGCTGGTCAATGGCCGCTATAATCCCGCCGTCGCCGTCGGGTCCTTCGCCGGGGTCTTCCCCGCTGACGGCCCGGTGACGGCCAAGCGTTACACCGTCTTTGTGCTGATGGACGAGCCGGGCGTCTTCCCGCGCACCGGCGGTTATGTGGCGGCGCCCGCCGTGGGCCGCATCGCCGACCGCATCGCTCCCTTCCTGGACGTTCAGCGCAAGGCTGACCGCTGGTCCACCGCCCTTGGGGAAAAGATCCCCGAGTTCGAGGACGTCGAAGGGGACGGCCGATGAGCGCCCTTCGTCTGTCAGAACTGCTGCGCCGCGACGTCGCCTCGGACCCCGAGATCACGGCCGTCACGGCCGACAGCCGCAAGGTGGTCCCCGGCGCCCTGTTCGTGGCCCTGCCGGGCGCCTCGGCCGACGGCCGCGCCTTCATTCCGCAGGCCCTGGCCAAGGGCGCCGCCGCCATCCTGGCGCCCGCCGACACACCGGCCGGCGCCGCGCCCCTGCTGGTCGCCTCGGGCGACGTGCACCGTGCCTATGCCCTGGCCGCGCGCAGCTTCTACGGCTCCCAGCCCAAGACCTGCGTCGCCATCACCGGCACCAACGGCAAGACCTCGGTCGCCAACTTCTGCCGTCAGATCTGGGCCGGTCTGGGCCTGAAGTCCGCCAGCATGGGCACGCTGGGCGTTGTCGGTCAGAAGGGCGACAGGACCTACGCCCTGACCGGCCCAGGCCTGACCAGCCCCGACGCCGCCGACGCCGCCCGCCTGCTGGCCGAACTGGCCGCCAAGGAGGTGACCCACCTGGCGCTGGAGGGCTCGTCGCACGGCATCGAGCAGCGCCGTCTGGACGGGGTGGCGATCCGCGCCGCCGGTTTCACCAACCTGACCCAGGACCACCTCGACTATCACGGCACGATGGAGGCCTACCGCGCCGCCAAGCTGCGCCTGTTTGAGGCCCTGCTGCCGCGCGGCCGCACCGCCGTCCTGAACGCGGACTCGGACGCCTATTCGGCCTTCGCCTCGGCCTCGATCATGGCCGGTCTGGGTGTCATGGGCGTGGGCGAGCGCGGGCGCGACCTGAGCCTGCTGGCGCGCCGGGCCACGCCGGAAGGCCAGCGCCTGACCATCGACGCGCGCGGCCGGATCCACGACATCCTGCTGCCCCTGGCCGGCGCCTTCCAGGCCTCGAACGCCCTGGTGGCGGCGGGGCTGTGCATCGCGGGCGGCGAAGACCCGGACCGGGTCATCCCGGCCATGGAGTTCATTCGCGGCGCCCAGGGCCGTCTGCAACGCATCCCCGGCGAAGGCGCGCGCGGCGGCGAGGTCTATATTGACTACGCCCACACTCCCGACGGTCTGGAGACCGTGCTCAACGCCCTGCGCCCGCACGCCACGGGCCGTCTGATCGTCGTCTTCGGCGCCGGCGGCGACCGCGACCGCGCCAAGCGGCCGATGATGGGCGAGATCGCCGGGCGTCTGGCCGACGTGGCCATCGTCACCGACGACAATCCGCGCTCGGAAGACCCCGCCGCCATCCGCGCCCAGGTCCGCGCCGGCTGCCCCGACGCGCTGGAGATCGGCGACCGCCGCGAGGCCATCCGCCACGCCGTATCGCTGATGCGCGAAGGAGATGTGGTGGTGATCGCCGGAAAAGGGCATGAACAGGGACAGATCGTCGCCGGGGTCGTGCATCCCTTCGACGACGCCACCGAAGCGACCGAAGCCCTGCGCGATCATGCCTGACACCCAAACGCCGCTCTGGACCGCCGAAGCCATCGCCTCGGCGACCGGCGGCCAGCTCCACGGACCCGATGCTGATGTTTCGGGCCTGACCTACAATAGCCGTGAAATCCAGCCGGGCGACCTCTTCCTGGCCCTGCACGGCGCGCGCGACGGGCACGAGTTCGCCGGGGCCGCTTTTGCGGCGGGCGCCACGCTTGCTCTGGTCGACCGTCCGGTCGAGGGCGGACCCTATGTTCTGGTCCCCGACACCCTGAAGGGGCTGGAGGCCTTGGGCGTCGCCGCCCGCGATCGCGCCCGCCTGCGCGGCGCCGTCACCGGCAGCGTCGGCAAGACCAGCGTGACCCAGGCCATCAAGGCGGGCCTCGATCTGGCGGGATCAAGCCACGCCTCGATCAAGAGCTACAACAACCACATCGGCGTGCCCCTGACGCTGGCGCGGATGCCGCAGGGCACGGATCGCGCCGTGTTCGAGATCGGCATGAACCATCCGGGCGAGATCGGGCCGCTGTCGGCCTTTGTCCGTCCGCACGCCGCCTGCGTCACCACCGTCGGCCCGGTCCATATCGAAGCCTTCGCCGACGGCGAGGCGGGCGTGGCGCGCGAAAAGGCCGCCATCTTCCAGGGGCTGATCCCCGGCGGCGTGGCCGTGGTCAACGCCGCCGACGCTCATGCCGACATCGTGCGTCAAGGCGCGCTGGACGCCGGAGCCAAGCTGCGCACCTTCGGTCGCGACGCGGGCTGCGACGCCCGCCTGCTGGACTTCGTTCCCGACAGCGAGGGCGCGACGGTCGTCGCCGAACTGGACGGCCGGCGCATCGAATATCGCCTGGCCCAGTCGGGCGTGCACTGGGGTCTGAACAGCCTGTGCGTCATCCTGATGCTGCAGGCGCTGGACGTGTCGCTGGATACCGCCTTGCAGGCCCTGGCCGGCTTCCAGCCCCTGGCCGGGCGCGGGCAGATGAAGACGGTCGCCATCCCCGGCGGCGCCTTCACCCTGATCGACGAGAGCTACAACGCCAATCCCCTGTCGATGAAGGCGGGCTTCGTCAGCCTCGGCGCCAAGCCCGTGGGGCAGGGCGGCCGCCGCGTCGTCGTCCTGAGCGACATGCTGGAACTGGGCGACCACAGCCGCGCCCTGCACGAAGGTCTGGTCCCGGCTATCGCTGCGGCGGGTCTGGATGTGGTTCATGCGGCCGGACCGCAGATGCGCCAGCTTTACGACATCCTTCCGCCCTCGCTGCGGGGCCAATGGCGCGAAACCGCCGCCGAACTGGCCGCCGAGGCCGCCGATCTGGTCCAGCCCGGCGACGTGGTCATGGTCAAGGGATCGAACGGGTCGAAGGCCGCCCTGGTCGCGGCCGCGCTTGCAAAACTCGGCGTCGCCGAACAAGAGGCGCGCGTCGCCGTCGAGGCCCAAGGGAAGCCTGCCTGATGTTCTACCTGCTCTATCTCTATTATGCGGACATCGCGCAGGAATATCCGCTGCTGCACCTGATCCAGTATCAGACTGTGCGCGTCGCCCTGGCCATGGCCACGGCCATGATCGTCGCGGTCGCCATGGGCAGCCGCTTCATCAACTGGATCCGCGCCAAGCAGGGCCGGGGCCAGCCGATCCGCGAGGACGGCCCGGTGTCCCACCTGTCCAAGGTCGGCACGCCCACCATGGGCGGTCTGATGATCCTGGCGGGCATCGGCGTGGCCGTGCTGCTGTGGGGCGACCTGACCAACCCCTATATCTGGATCGTCTCGGGCGTGACGGCGGCGTTTGGCGTGCTGGGCTTCATCGACGACTACGCCAAGGTGACCAAGCAGACCTCGGCGGGCCTGACCTCGAAACAGAAGCTGGCGGCCCAGGCCGTGGTGGCCGTGATCGCGGGCGTGCTGACCGTCGTCTGGATGACCTATTCGCCGACCTCGCCGGGGCTGGAAACCTCGATCGCCTTCCCCTTCCTGAAAGCCATTCTGCTGAACATCGGCTGGTTCTATGTGGCCTTTGCGGCCTTCACCATCATCGGCTTCTCCAACGCCGTGAACCTGACCGATGGTCTGGACGGCCTGGCCATCGTGCCGGTGATGATGGCGGCGGGCGCCTTCGGAATCATCTCCTATCTGGTCGGCAACTTCCTGTTCGCCGACTATCTGCAGGTTCACCACGTGCCCGGCGCGGGCGAGCTGGCCATATTCTGCGCCGCCATGATCGGCGGCGGCATGGGCTTCCTCTGGTACAACGCCCCGCCGGCCAAGATCTTCATGGGCGACACCGGTTCGCTGGCCCTCGGCGGCGCCCTGGGCTCCATCGCCGTGGCCACCAAGCACGAACTGGTGTTGGGCATCGTCGGCGGCCTGTTCGTGGTCGAGGCGGCCTCGGTGATGATCCAGGTCGGCTACTTCAAGCTGACCGGCAAGCGCATCTTCCTGATGGCGCCGATCCACCACCACTTCGAGAAGATGGGCTGGCCGGAATCGACCGTCGTCATCCGCTTCTGGATCGTCGCCGCCATGCTGGCCCTGGCCGGTCTGGCCACGCTGAAACTGCGCTGATCCCATGATCCCGGTTCCCGGCTTCGAGGGGCGTCGTGTCGCGGTCTTCGGCCTGGGCCGGTCCGGGATCACCGCCGCGCGCGCGCTTCAGGCCGGCGGCGCCATCCCCATCCTGTGGGACGATGGCGTCTCGGGCCGGATGCAGGCCGAGGCCGAGGGCTTTTTGGTCGAGGACCTGACCCGCGCCGACTGGTCGGGCTTCGCCGCCCTGGTCCTGTCGCCGGGCGCGCCCCTGACCCATCCCAAGCCGCACTGGACCGTCGAGCGCGCCCATGCGGCGGGCGTGCCGGTCATCGGCGACGTCGAGCTTTTCGCCCGCGCACTGCACGCCTTGCCTGAGGGCCGGCGCCCGCACGTCGTGGCCATCACCGGCACCAACGGAAAGTCCACAACCACGGCCCTGATCGGCTGGGTGCTGAAGTCGGCGGGGCTGAGCGTCCACATCGGCGGCAACATCGGCATAGGGGTTCTGGCCTTGCCTGCCCCGACGCCCGACGCCGTCTATGTCATCGAGGTCTCGTCCTATCAGCTGGACCTGACCACCAGCTTCGCGCCCGACGTCGCCATCCTGACCAACATCAGCCCCGACCATCTGGACCGCCACGGCGGCATGGAAGGCTATGTCGCCGCCAAGCAACGCATCTTCCAGGCGCAGAGCGCGGACGCGCTGGCCCTGGTCGGCGTGGACGAGGACTGGGGGCAGAGAATCGCGGCGGACCTGCGCAAACTCGGACACCGCGTCTGCACGGTTTCCACCTCCGCTCATCCCCGCGGAGGCGGGGACCCAGTGAGAGCCGCGCACGCAACGCCGACCGAACCTCTGCAGCCAAAGAACTGGGTCCCCGCCTCCGCGGGGATGAGCGGGATAGAGGCTGAGCCCGGCGCATTGCTGACTGATGGCGAGGTGCTGGCTGACCTGTCCGCTGCCCGCTCGCTGCCCGGTCGTCACAACGCCCAGAACGCCGCCTTTGCCTATGCCGCCGCCCGTGCGCTCGGCGTGTCGCATGAGGCAGCGGTCGAGGGGCTGCTGACCTTCCCCGGTCTGGCGCACCGCATGGAGGCCGTGGGCCGTCTCGGTTCCATCCGCTTCATCAACGACTCCAAGGGCACCAACGCCGACGCCGCGCGTCAGGCCCTCGCCTCCTACCCATCGGTGTTCTGGATTGCGGGCGGCAAGGCCAAGGAGGGCGGCATCGACAGCCTGCGCGACCTCTTCCCCCATGTCGCCAAGGCCTATCTGATCGGCGAGGCCGCCGACGCCTTCTCCGTCACACTGGCCGACACGCCGCATGTCGTGGCCCACACCATGGAGCGCGCCGTCGAGCTGGCCGCCGCCGACGCCGCCAAGGCCGGGGGAGAGCAGGTCGTCCTGCTGTCGCCCGCCTGCGCCAGCTTCGACCAGTTCCCTGACTTCGAGGTGCGGGGCGAAGCCTTCCGCGCCGCCGTCCTGGCGCTGGGCGCCAAGCCGGAGCCCGCCGCATGAGCCAGAGCTACAGCCACCCCTTTTCGCGCAATGATCAGAGCCTGATCGCGCGCTGGTTCTGGACCGTGGATCGCGGCCTGCTGGGCGCGGCCCTGACGCTGGTGGCGCTGGGCGTGTCGCTCAGCTTCGCCTCCAGCCCCGCCGCCATTCTGGCGGATGAATCGATCACCGATCCCTTCCACTATTCGTGGCGGATGATCGTCTGGGCGAGCATGGGCACGGGCCTGATGCTGACCACCTCTCTGCTGTCGCCGCGTGGCGTCCGGCGGATCGCGGTCCTGGCCCTGTTCGGGGCCATTGTGGTCATGGCGGCCCTGCCCTTCATCGGCGACACGGTGAAGGGCGCCGCGCGCTGGGTGAACCTCGGCCCGTTCAGCCTGCAACCGTCAGAGTTCGCCAAGCCCGGTCTGATCGTCTTCGCCGCCTGGATGTTCGCCGAGGCGCAGAAGGGGCAGGGGGTGCCGGGCGTCAGCATCGCCTTCGGTTTCTGGGCCCTGACCGTCGGCCTCTTGCTGATCCAGCCCGACATCGGCCAGACCTTGTTGATCACCACCACCTTCATGGCCGTCTTCTTCATGGCTGGGGTGCCGCTGAAATGGGTGGCCGTCATCGCCGCCATGGGGGCGGGCGGGGTGGTGTCGCTCTATTTCACCTTCAGCCACATGCGCGATCGCCTCAGCCGCTTCCTGTCGCCCGAGACGACCGACACCCACCAGATCGATCGCGCCTCCGAGGCCATTCGCGCTGGCGGCCTGGTCGGGCGCGGCATCGGCGAAGGCGTCATGAAGCGCCGGGTGCCCGACCTGCACACCGACTTCATCTATTCGGTCGGCGCTGAGGAGTTCGGCCTGATCCTGTCGCTGTTCATGATCGGCCTCTACGCCTTCATTGTCATCCGCGGCATGCGCAAAGCCATGAAACTGAACGACCCGTTCGAGCAGACGGCCGCGGCGGGCCTGTTCATGCTGATCGGGTTGCAGGCCTGCATCAATGTGGCGGTGAACCTGAACCTGATCCCGACCAAGGGCATGACCCTGCCCTTCATCAGCTACGGCGGCTCGTCGATGATGGCCATGGGCCTGACCATGGGCTTCGCCCTGGCCCTGACCCGCCGTCGTCCGGGGGCCTATGAGCCGGGCTCCAACATCTCCCCGCCGCGTCGTCGCCTGCTGCCCTGACGCGTTTTCGTCATCCCGGAAGCCCGAAAGGGCTATCCGGGACCGCTCCATACGCCGCGCCTGTGGCGGTCCCGGCTCTCCGCCTACGGCCTCGGCCGGGATGACTGTCTGATTTGAGGGTCCCATGACCGAGAAGAACAAGGTCTGCGTCGTCGCCGCCGGAGGCACTGGCGGCCATATGTTCCCCGCTGAGGCTCTGGCCCGCGAACTGGCGTCGCGCGGCTGGCGTGTGGTCCTGGCCACCGATGCGCGCGGCGAGCAATACGCCCACGCCTTTCCCGCCGAGGAGCGTCTGGCGCTGGACGCCGCGACCGGCTCGGGGCCCATTGGAATGCTCAAGGCCGGTCTGGCCATCTGGCGCGGGGTAGGGCAGGCGAAGTCAGCTTTTGACCGCACCGGCGCGGACGTGGTCGTCGGCTTCGGCGGCTACCCGTCGGCCCCGGCCCTAGTCGCCGCCATTCTGCAGAAGCGCCCGACCCTGATCCACGAACAGAACGCCGTCCTGGGCCGCACCAACCGGATGCTGGCCCCCCGCGTCGGCGGCGTGGCCTCGGCCTTCCCCACGCTCGGCCGCGCGCCCGAGGCGGTGAAGGCGCGGGCCCAGGTCGTCGGCAACCCGGTCCGCCCCGATATCCGCGCCCTGTTCGACCGCGCCTATGTCGCGCCCGATGGCGACGGCCCGATCCATGTCCTGGTGACCGGCGGCAGTCAGGGCGCCCGCATCCTGTCCGAGACCGCGCCCCGCGCCCTCGCGGCCCTGCCTGAGGCCATCCGCAGCCGCCTGAAGGTGCAGCAGCAGTCGCGGCCCGAGACGCTGGAAAGCGCCCGCCAGATCTATCTGGAGGCGGGCATCGACGCCGAGGTCGCCCCCTTCTTCCGCGACATGGCCGACCGCCTGTCCAAGGCGCATCTGGTCATTGGCCGGGCGGGGGCCTCGACCTGTTCGGAACTGGCTGTGGCGGCCCTGCCGTCGGTCCTGATCCCGCTCAAGATCGCCATGGACGACCACCAGACCCTGAACGCCCGCGCCCTGTCCGAGGCCGGCGCCGCCCGCGTCATCGCCGAGGACGATCTGACGGTCGACAGCCTGACCGCCGCCCTGACCGAGGTCCTGTCGGACCCGGCGCACCTGGCCGCCATGTCCGCCGCCGCCCGCTCCGTCGCCATCCCCGACGCCGCCGCCCGCCTGGCTGATCTGGTCGAAGCAGCGGCGCGCTGAAGCGCCGCACGGCCTTGGGTCGGGCGGCAAAGCTGGCTAGGCTCCCGCCATGCCCCAGTTCGTCGTCGACCTGACCAACAACGTCTTCGCCCTGTGGAACCAGTTCCACTGGCTGCCCGAATGGGCCGTGATCTCGATCATCACCGCCGTCTTCGTCTTCATCGGCTGGGCGGCCAATCAGGTGGTCTTCGCCCTGCTGAAGCTGGCGGTGCGCAATCGCGATGTCTTCTGGAAGGGGATGCTGGGCCGCGCCCGGCTCAAGGTCCGTATCGCGGTGATGATCATCGCCCTGGCCCTGGCGGTGACGGTGTCGCCGCTGGACCCCGAGCCGTCGCTGCTGATCCGGCGCACCCTGTTGTTCGGCTTCATCCTGGTGTGCGGCTGGATGCTGGCCGGGGCGGTGGACATGGGCGCCGTTGTCCACCTCAAGAAGTTCAATATGGACACGGAGGACAACCTCCTGGCCCGCAAGCACGTCACCCAGACGCGCATCCTGCAGCGGGTGGCGGCCATCCTGATCGGACTGATCACCCTGGGGCTGGCGCTGATGACCATTCCGGGGGTGCGCCAGTGGGGGCTGTCCCTGCTGGCCTCGGCGGGGGTGGTGGGCATCGTCGCCGGTCTGGCCCTGCAACCCTTCCTGACCAACCTGATCGCCGGCATCCAGATCGCCACGGCCCAGCCGATCCGCCTGGACGACGCCGTCATCGTCGAGGGCGAATGGGGCCGGGTGGAAGAGATCACCTCGACCTATGTCGTGGTCAAGCTGTGGGACTGGCGGCGCATGGTCCTGCCCCTGACCTACTTCATCCAGAAACCGTTCCAGAACTGGACCCGCGACGACAGCCGCCTGATCGGGGTGGCCTTCCTCTATGTGGACTATGAGGCGCCGATCGATCGGCTGCGGGTCAAGCTGGAATCCATCGCCCACGCCTCGCCCCTGTGGGACGGCGACGTGGTGGCCTTGCAGGTCACCGACATCACTGACCGCGTGGCCCAGGTCCGTTGCCTGACCAGCGCCAAGAACGCCTCGGTGGCCTTCGACCTGCGCTGCGAGGTGCGCGAGAAGATGCTGGCCTTCATGCGGGACGAATGCCCGCAGGCCCTGCCGAGGGACCGGGTGGACCTGGATCGGAACGGTCGCGGAATTCTCCCTCCCCTTCATGGGGAGGGTGGCTGACGCGCAGCGTCAGACGGGTGGGGGCGCTTCGGCAAAGCAAACGCCACGCCTCGCATCGTCAAGCCCTCCCCACCCGGTCGCTGCGCGACCACCCTCCCCATGAAGGGGAGGGAGAAGGGCTGTCAGTCCTTCATCCGTTCGCGCCCGATGCGCACGGCCTCGGCCGTGCTGACCGCATCCGCCGTCCGCGTCTCCACCCCACAGGCCACCGCCGCCAGTTCCGCCGCATCTCCGCCCGGCGCGATGGCGTAGGGCGCGGACTTCGTCGGCGTGATCGGCCCCTCGGACCCGTCGGCTTTCAATGACGCGAAGTCGAGCCTATCCGCCGTCTGCGCCGCGCAGTCGAACCGCCACCAGGACCAGCCGCCGGCATAGGCCACGCCGCCGATCACCATGTCCTCCTCGCTCACCTGCAAGGACCGCATCCGCACGCCTTCGCCGTCGGGCGTCAGCGAGGCGGCGTCGGCGAAGACGGCGAACCGTCCCACGCCGGTCAGGACCAGGGCGTGGTCCTGGGCCGTCGCGCTGGTCGCGCACAGGGCGAGGGCGACCGTCAGGACCATCAGGGCTCGCGTCATCGTGGCATCCTGTGTTTCGTTAACCGCATCCGCAAACCACGTGTTGAGACGCCGCGTCTATAGCCAAGCCATGTATCAGGAACCGCTCGGAGTCGACGCCGCCCTCGCCCCGCCTGATCGGCGGGCGCATGAACGACGTCCGTTCCGCCAGACGCGCCGACCTGAGGAACGCGTCCGCATCCTAGGCGAGACCGTTGATCTGATGCGGCTTGAAGAAGTCCTGCTGCACGTCGAGCGCTGCATCGAGGCGGGCGCGCGCAGCATCATCGCCAACCACAACCTGCACAGCCTCTATCTGCTGCCGCGCACGCCGGGGATGCGTCGGCTTTATGATCTGGCCGACGTGGTCGAGCTGGATTCCACCCCTCTGATTCATTTCACCCGGCTGCTGGGCCTGCACAGCCGGCCCTTCCACCGCTGCACCTATCTGGACTGGCGCGACCAGTTCTGGAGCATGGCTGACCGTCAGGGCTGGCGCGTCCTCTATGTCGGCGGCGCGGACGGGGTGGCGACGACGGCGGCGGAACGTCTGGCCGCGCGTTATCCGGGGGCGGCGATCAAGGGTCTGTCCGGCTATTTCGACGCCACGCCGGGATCGACGGGCAATACCGCCGTCCTCGCCGCCGTGCGCGAGTTCCAGCCCAATGTCCTCTTCGTCGGCATGGGGATGCCGCGTCAGGAGTTGTGGATCGCTGACAACATCGAGGCCATGCCTGACGCCGTCATCCTGCCGGTCGGCGCGGCCTTCGACTATGAGGCGGGCGTGCAGAAGACGGCGCCCCGCTGGATGGGGCGGCTTGGCGTCGAATGGCTGTTCCGCCTGTTCGCCGACCCGAAACGCCTGTTCACCCGCTACTGCGTCGAGCCCTGGTTCCTGATCGGCCCGGCCCTGGGCGACGTGCGGGCCGCGATGCGGCGCAAGAAGCGCTGAACCTCTTTCCTCCCCACCCGGTGGGGAGGGGGACCGCGTAGCGGTGGAGGGGCTTTTGCGTTTGAATGAAGCGGCCCCTCCGTCACGGTTGCTTCGCGCCCGCGCCCCCTCCCCATGAAATGGGGAGGAGAAGCCGTGGCGTTTCTACGCCGCCACGATCTGCTCGGCCTGTTTCAGGTTGACGCTGACCAACTGGCTCATGCCGCGCTCGGGCATGGTGACGCCGTAGAGGCGGTCCATCCGGCTCATGGTCACCGGGTTGTGGGTGATGACGATGAAGCGGGTGTCGGTGCGGCTGCGCATCTCGTGCAGCATCCGGCAGAAGCGGTCGACGTTGGCGTCGTCCAGCGGCGCGTCCACCTCGTCCAGCACGCAGACGGGGGCCGGGTTGGCCAGGAAGACGCCGAAGATCAGGGCCGCCGCCGTCAGGGCCTGCTCGCCGCCGCTCATCAGGCTCATGACCGACAGGCGTTTGCCCGGCGGACAGGCGTAAATCTCCAGCCCCGCCTCCAGCGGATCGTCGCTCTCGACCAGCTTCAGCTCCGCCTGACCGCCGCTGAACAGGGCCTCGAACAGGGCCTTGAAGTTGGCGTTGATGACGTCGAAGGCCGCCACCAGCCGCTCGCGGCCCTCGGCGTTCAGCTCGTCGATGCCGTCGCGCAGCTTGGCGATCGCCTGGGTCAGGTCGATCCGTTCCGACTTCATGGCCCCCAGACGTTCGCCGTACTCGGCGGCCTCTTCTTCGGCGCGCAGGTTCACCGCGCCCAAAGCCTCGCGTTCGCGCTCCAACCCGGTCAGCAGGCTCTCGGCGCCGGCCGTGTCCGGCGGACGGGCGATGGCGTCGTCGATCAGCTTCTGACCCAGTTCGTCGGGCGACATCTGCGCCGTCTCGCGGACATTGGCCTCGGCCTCGGCCAGGCGCTCGCTCGCGGCCTCGGCGCGGGCGGCCAGACCAGCGCGGGCCTCGCGCGCGGCGCCGGCGGCGGCCTCGGCGGCGCGGCTGGCGCGGTCGCTCTCGCCTGCTGTGCTCTCGGCCAGCGACAGGGCCTCGGCGGCGGCGCTCTTGCGCGTCTCGGCGGCGATCAGAGCGTCCATCAGCGTCCCGCGCTGCTCGGCGAACCCCTGCGGCGCGATCTCGGCCTGCGTCAGCAGGGCGGCGGTCTTGTCGGCGTCCTTGCCCAGGGCGGCGACGCGGGCGGCGCTTTCCTTCGAGCGCCCGGCCCAGCCCTCGTGGGCGCGGGTCAGGCTGCCCAGACGCTGTTCTCGCCCGGCGCGGTCGCGGGCCTCCTCGTCGCGGGTCGAGCGGGCGGTCTGGGCCGCTTGCCGGGCCGCGTCGGCGGCGACGCGGGCGGCGGTCAGTTCGTCGCGCAGGCCGGCGATGGTCTCGGACGGGGCCTCCACGCTTTGCGCGGCCTCCAGCGCGGCTTTCGCTTCGGCCACCTCGCCGTCCAGCCGGGCGACGGTCTCGTCCAAGGCTTGGGCGCGGGCCTCGCGGCGGGTCTGGTCGCGCATCAGGCTCTCGACCCGGTCGCGCGCGGCGACCACGGCCTTGTCGGCGGCGAAGGGTTTGAGACGGGCGGCCTTCACCGTCTCCTCGGCGGCGCGGAAGGCTTCAGTGGCGGCCTTCTGGGCGGTCTGCGCGGCCTCCAGCGCGGGCTTGCCCGTGTCGATCTCGGCTTCCAGCTCGGCCAGACGCGTGCGCTGGGCCAGCCGCACGGCGGCAGGACGCGGGGCCTCGGCGCGGCTGACGAAGCCGTCCCAGCGATAGAGGTCGCCTTCCACAGTCACCAGACGGGCGCCTGTCGGCAGGGTCTTGGCCAGACGCGGGGCTTCGGACTGGCTGGCGACGACGCACAGGGCCAGACGCGCGGCCAGTTCGGCGGGCGCGGTCACATGGGCGGCCAGCGGCGTCACGCCTTCGGGCCAGGCCGGGGAGGGCGCGTCGGCGCCGGCCCAGTGGGCGGCGGCGCGGGCGTCCAGCGCCGCGTCCAGATCATCGCCAAGGGCGGCGGCCAGTGCGGCCTCATAGCCCTTGGCCGCCGACACCTTGTCGAGTGCGGGCGGGTGATCGCGCTTGCCGGTGACCAGCAGTTGCGCCAGGCCCCGCGCCTCGGTCTGCAACCGGCCCAGCCGGTCCTCGGTGGCGCGAGCAGTCGTGCGGGCCTCGGCCTCGACGCGGGCCAGGTCGCCGCGCGCGGCTTCTGCGGCCTCGACAGCCTCGCGGGCGGCGGTCAGGTCGGCCTGCGCTGTTTCCAACGTGGTGCGGGCGACGGCCAGTTCCGGCGTCTCGAGCGGGCCCAGGGCTTCACGCTCGCGCCTAGCCTGATCATGCTGGCCGACGACGCGAGCCAGCCGGGCCTCGGCGTCGCGTTTGCGGGCGCTCTCGGCGTTGGCGCGGGCCTCGACGGCGGCCAGGGTGCCGGCCAGACGCTCGACCTCGGCGTCGGCGGCCTTGCGGGCGTCCTCGGCGGCCTGCAGGGCCCTTTCCAGTTCCGGCCCGCGCTCGGGCGCGGCGGCGATCTCGGCCTTCAGCTTCGTCAGTTCGTGGTCCAGCCGGTCCAGCTCGCGCCGGGCGTCGGCGGCCATCCGCGCCTCGCGCTCGACATCGGCGGCGATGCGCGCCGCTTCGGCTTTCAGGCGCTCGACCTCGGCGCGCGCGGCCTGTTCAGCCATGTCGAGGCGGTCGCGCTCCAGCGTGGCCCGGTGCAGCAGGGCGCCGGCCACGGCGTCTTCTTCGCGCGCGGGCTTCATCGCCTCTTGCGCCTTCAGGGCCTCTGCCTCGGCCCTGGTCGCGGCGGCGCCGGCCTCGGCCACGGCGCGGTCGGCGTCGCGCAACTCCTGGGCCGCGACCTCGGCGGCCGCCTTGGCGTCGTTCCAGCGCACATAGAGCAGGGCGGCCTGCAGGGCGCGGATCTCGGCCGAAATCTTCTTGTACTTCTCGGCCTGACGCGCCTCGCGCTTCAGCCGGTTCAGCGTTGTTTCGAGCTCGCGCCCAATGTCGTCCAGCCGATCGAGGTTGGTCTCGGCGGCCTTCAGGCGCAGTTCGGCCTCGTGGCGGCGGGTGTGCAGACCGGCCACGCCGCCCGCTTCTTCCAGAATCCGGCGACGGTTCTGCGGCTTGGCGGCGATCAGTTCGGAGATCTGGCCCTGGCGCACCAGGGCCGGGCTGTTGGCCCCGGTCGAGGCGTCGGCGAACAGCAGCTGGACGTCGCGGGCGCGGACCTCCTTGCCGTTGATGCGATAGGTCGAGCCCTGGCCCCGGTCGATGCGGCGCGAGACTTCCAGAACGGGAGAGTCGGTAAAGGGCTGGGGCGCGCGTTTCTGGGCGTTGTCGATGGTCAGGACGACTTCGGCGTGGCTGCGCGGCGGACGGCCCGCGGCCCCGGCGAAGATGACGTCGTCCATGCCCTGGCCGCGCATGGCCTTGGCCGAGTTGGCGCCCATGACCCAGCGCAGGCTTTCCAGCACGTTGGACTTGCCGCAGCCGTTCGGCCCGACCACCCCGGTCAGGCCGGACTCGATTTGAACTTCCGCCGCGTCGACGAAGGATTTGAAGCCGACGAGCTTCAGTCTCTGGAACTGCATCGGCGGGGGCTTAGCGCCCCTTGAGCAGCGGGTCTATGGCTGCCGACAGGGTTTCCAGAGAATGATCCAGGGTGCGACGACCGTTGACGAAGAAGGTCGGGGTGCCATCGACCCCAGCGGCCACGGCGGTCTCGATGTCGTGTTGCAGAGCCTGGCCTGTGGCGGGGTCGGCCAGGCAGGCTTCGACCTGGGCCTGGGTGCGGCCGCTGACGCCGATGGCGCCCATGTACCATTGCCGGGCGTTGCCGCTGGCGAAGGCGGCGGCCTGGCCCGCCATGAAGTGATGGGCCACGTCGAAGAACCTGCCCGGCGCGGCGCAGCGGCCGATGGCGGCGGCGGTGGCGGCGATCTGAGCGGGTTGGGTCGGCATGTCGCGGAACACCAGCTTGACCTTGCCGGTGTCGATATAGCGGGCCTTGAAGGTCGGCAGGACGTCGTTGGTCCAGTCGGCGCAGTGGCTGCAGGTGAAGGAGGCGTACTCGATCACGGTCACCGGGGCGTCGGCGCGGCCCAGGACGCGGTCGGCGGCGGTCACGGCCGGCACAGCGGCGACGGTCGTCGTCGCGGTCGCGGCGGTGGGCGAGGTTTCGGCGGCGACGACGGGCAGGGCCGCCAAGGTCAGGGCTGCCGTCAGGGGCAGGGTGCGCCACAGGGTCTTCATGGTCATTTCGCGCTCAAAAGAGGGTCGATCCGTTGCGACAGGCCGTCCAGCGAGCGATCGGCCACGACCTCGCCGTTGATCATGAAGGTCGGCGTGCCGGTCACGCCCGCATCCTGGGCCGCCTTGATGCGTTTCTCTATTGCGGCCACGCCGGCCGGGTCGGCGACGCAGGTCTGGAACTGGGCCTCGCTCAGCCCGGCCTCGCGCGCGGTGCGCAGCAGGATGTCGCGCGGCGGGGTGCCGGAATGCAGTTCGGGCAGGGACCGCATGATCTGGTCGATCACGTGGAAGTACTTGTCCTCGCCCGCGCAGCGCGCCAGCAGGAAGCCGGCGACGGCCACGTCCTGGGGCGGGGTGGGGAACTCGCGGAAGACGTAGCGCACCTTGCCGGTGTCCACGTACTTGGCCTTGAATTGGGGCCAGACCTGCTCGTTCCAGGCGGCGCAGCCGGAGCAGGTGACGGAGGCGTATTCGACCACCGTCACCTTGGCGCCCTCGGGCGCGCCCAGAGCCATGTCGCCCTCGGCGGGGGCCGTATCCTTGCCGCTACAGGCCGTCAGCGCCAGTACGGCGCTCAGGGTCGCAGCCCCGATCAGCTTCCTCAACATGTCCACGCCCCCGCCTGGTTGGAGTTATTTCTTGGCCAGTTCCGCGTCGATGGCTTCCGACAGGCCCGACATCGAGCTGTCCAGCACCTTGGTGCCGTTGACGAGGAAGGTCGGCGTGCCGGTCACGCCGGCGTCGATGCCGGCCTTGATGCGGTTGCTCATCTCTTCGATGGCGGCCTTGTCGCTGATGCAGGCCTCGGTCTGTTCCTGGCTCAGGCCAGCGGCGGCGGCGGCGCGGAACAGGGTGGTGCGCGGGGCCACGCCCGCCATCCATTCCTTCTGGCTGGCCATGATGTCGTGGACGACGTCGAAATACTTGTCCGGGCCGGCGCAGCGCGCGATCAGGAAGCCGGCGACGGCGATGTCCTGCGGCGGGGTCGGGAACTCGCGGAAGACGTAGCGCACCTTCTTGGTGTCCACGTACTTCGTCTTGAATTCGGGCCAGACTTCCTCGTTCCAGACGGCGCAGTGACCACAGGTGACCGAGGCGTATTCCACGACCGTGACCTTGGCGTCTTCGCCCGCGCCGACGCTCATGTCGCCCTGCGCGGCGCCGCCCGACTTGGCGGTGCAGCCGGCGACCGTGGCCATGGCGGCCAGGGCGGCGGCGGTCAGGGCCGCGCGGCGGCTCATCGAAGCGTAACGGAACGTAGCCATGGGGCGTCCTTGGGCGAAATGTGACTCGGAAGGATGGCGCGATTCCCTAGGGCGCGCGCGATCCGCATACTTGTCGAGAACAGGTGCGGCGAAGGTTTGTCAACGGCGCTCGTTTTCAGGAGGCTGCGACAGCACGGCCCGACCCAGTTTACGCAGGGCGGCTTTCAGGCTGTCGGGCGCGTCCTCGACAGCGGCGGCCAGTTCGGCTTCGACCGAGGCGGGCAGGGGCGGCAGGACCACCTTGCCGCGCGCACGGGGCTTGGCGCCCGCCACGGGCAGGGGCTTCACCGGTCCCTGGGCGATGCGCAGCTTCTCGACCGATCCGGCGCCGAGGAACAGGTTCACGCGTTGGATGATGTCTTCGGACTGATGCTGGACCAGCAGGGCGGCGGGGCCTGCCACGCGCAGCTCCAGCGTGCCGCCCGCGCCGCCGCGGCCCTTGGTCAGCTTCTGCGGGCGGGTGACGCGGGCCAGTCGCTCGCCGACGATCTCGATCCAGCGCGGCTCCAGGGCGCCGGCGCCGCGTCCGAACTGGGCGTCCAGCTTCTTGATCAGCGGGGCCAGCGAGCGACCGGCCGGGGGCGGCGGGCGCAACTGCGGGCGCGTCCGGCGTCGGGCCAGGATTTCGCGGGCTTCGCTTTCAGTGGGCAGAGGACGACGCATTCGTCCTATATACCGCGACCCATGCCCGACGTCCCCTCCCTCCGCGCCGCCCTGCTCGATTGGTACGACGCCCATGCGCGGACCCTGCCGTGGCGTGCGCCGCCGGGGTCGGGGACCCGCACCGACCCCTACCGGGTCTGGTTGTCCGAGGTCATGCTGCAACAGACGACGGTGCCGCACGCCGCCCCCTATTTCGAGCGCTTCACGGCGCGCTGGCCGACGGTCGGCGATCTGGCGGCGGTCGAGGATTCCGAGCTGATGGCCGCCTGGGCGGGGTTGGGCTACTACGCCCGCGCCCGCAACCTGCTGGCCTGCGCGCGAGCGGTGGCCAGCGATCATGGCGGCGTGTTTCCCGATACCGAGGCGGCCCTGCTGGCCCTGCCGGGGGTGGGGGCCTACACCGCCGCCGCCGTGGCCGCCATCGCCTTTGACCGGCCGGCCAATGTCGTGGACGGCAATGTGGAGCGGGTCATGAGTCGGCTGTTCGCGCTGGAGGCGCCTTTGCCCGCCGCGCGACCCGAGTTGAAGCGGCTGGCGGCCCTGTTCGTCAGCGACGATCGGCCCGGCGACTGGCCCCAGGCCTTGATGGATCTGGGCTCGGGCGTCTGTCGGCCCAAGTCGCCGTCGTGCGAGGTCTGCCCTCTGGCCTTCGGTTGCGAGGGGCAGAAGACCGGGGCGCCTGCCCGCTATCCGTTGAAGACCAAGAAGGCCGAGCGCCCGCACCGCCACGGCCACGCCTTCGTCCTGCGCGACGGCGCGGGCCGGGTTGGTCTGGTGCGCCGACCGGACAAGGGCTTGCTCGGCGGCATGCTTGGTCTGCCGACCTCGGACTGGAGCGCGGCCCCCATATTTCAGGCCCCTGTCGCCGGTGCCTGGACCGAGGCGGGGGCGGTTGAGCACGTCTTCACCCACTTCAGCCTGACCCTGACCGTCCATGTCGGGGCGGGCGATGGCGACTTCCTGTGGACCGAGGCGAACGAGGCTCTGGCTGCCCTGCCGACCGTGTTCCGCAAGGCGCTGGAGCGCGGAATGGCGGCCTAGCCCGTCACCCTCAGGTTGACCGTGCCCCGCCGCTCGCGCGGGATGACGACGACGTGGTTGTTCAATCTCTGGAAGGTCAGGTCGATGGCGCTGTCGCCGACCTCGAGGTCCAGGATCGACATCTGATGAAGCCCTGTCGGCATGGCGGGGTTGGACACCTCGACCAGCCCCTCGGCGGCGTTGACCGACACGCCCAGCACGGCCTTTAGCATCAGGAAGACAGACCCCGCCGCCCAGGCCTGGGGCAGGCAGGCGACCGGATAGGCGATGGGCGGCTCGCCCGTCTCGCGCACGAAGCCGCAGAACAGTTCCGGCAGACGCAACTGGAAATGGGCCGCCGCGCCAAAGACCTCGCCCAGCAGCATGGAGACAGCCTGTCGTTCGCCGTAGCGAGCCATGCCCGCCGCCGCCATGGCCGTGTCATGCGGCCAGACCGAGCCGTTGTGATAGCTCATGGGATTGAAGCGGGCCTGACCCTTGGCCAGGGTCCGCAGGCCCCAGCCTGAACGGAACTCCGCCGTCAGCATCCGCCGCGTCACCTGCCGGGCGCGCTCAGGCGACGGCAGGCCGCTGAACAACAGGTGCCCGGCGTTGGAGCCGATCGCCCGCATCTGCCGCCCGTCGCCGTCCAGGGCCACGGCGTAGAAGTTCTGGTCCTCCATCCAGAACCGCTCCTCGACCAAGGTTCGGACGGCCTCGGCTCGCGCCCGCCACTGTTCGGCGCGGTCATCGCCCAGGCGGGCGCCGATTTCCGCAAGGGCCTTCCACGCGGCGAAGGCGTAGCCCTGGACCTCGAGCAGGGCGACAGGGCCCTTGGGGAAGCGGCCGTCCAGGTCGAAGATGGAGTCCTCGCTATCCTTCCAGCCCTGGTTGGACAGGCCAGTCTCGGCGGCGCGAGCGTAGTCGATCAGACCGTCGCCATTGCTGTCGCCATAGTCGCTCATCCAGCCCGCCGCCGCGATCAGGTTCGGCCACAGGGCGCGGATGGTCCCATAGTCGTTGGTGCGTTTGGCGTAGGCGCCGGCCAGGGCGATGAACAGGCAGGTGGTGTCGACCCCGCCGTAGTAGAGGCCGAAGGGCACCTCGCCGAGGGCGCTCATCTCACCGCCGCGGGTTTCATGCATGATCTTGCCGGGGGCGGAGTCCATGAAGGGGTTGAACTCCGTCGCCTGCCGCGCCGCCAGATAGGTCAGCACCCCCTTGGCCAGGCTGGGGTCGATCCACAGCATTTGCCAGGCGGTGATGATGCCGTCGCGCCCGAACGGGGTCGAGAACCAGGGCACCCCGGCATAGGGGTAGGCGCCGGTCGGCAGGTCGGTGGTCAAAAGGGCCACGTCCGTTCGCGACTGCCGCAGCCAGTCGTTGACGCGCGGGTTGCGCGCCGCCTGGACGCTGGCCCCGCGCCGCATCCGTCGGCGCATGGCCAGGCGGGCCTGGATGGAATTCCAGCGCCAGCGCTCCTGATCGGGGGCGTCGCAGGCATCCAGGCCGCATTCAACATAGAGGTCCAGCTTCCTGCCCTTGGGCAGGCTGAACATGAACTCGGCCCGGTTGGCGCTGAGGCGGGCAGGCGGCTCGGAAAAGGCCAGGCAACTGGTCCGCAGCACCTGATCCAGTCCGGTGTAGCTGAAGCTGACGCGGCGGCCGTCCATGACCGGGGCGTGGACCTCGCCGCGCGTCAGGCGGGGCGTGCCGCGCACCTGGAAGATGTCGGCGAAATCGGCTCCGAACTCGAACGACAGCGGCAACAGGATGTCTTCGATGCCGTGGTTGACCATCCGCACCCGTTCGAACAGCCTCTTGTCCCAGAGGAAGCGCCGCCGCTCCAGATGCAGCACCCCCGCCGGGGCTGAGCGCCCGCCCATGGGCGGCAGGGGTCGGTTGGTCGAATGGCAGGTGAAGAAGACATTGTCCTCGGTCACGCCGGAACTGAGTCGCGACGGTCGCGCCCGCCCCACGGTCAGGACGAAGTGCGACAGCAACCGCGTGTCCCGATCGAACAGGCCGTCGGCCCCGCTTTTGACGTCGCCCCAGTGGTCCGCCACCAGAAAGGTGTCGGCGTCCTTGAGCGCCATCAAGGTCTCGAGGCCGTCCTGATCGCTGTTGTCGGCGGCGGTAGTCTGGACCGAATAGGCGTCGTCCATGGTCTGCCTCGCTTCTGACGAAGGTCGCTCAGCCGCCCCTGAAGGAAATGGCCGAACGGGCGAAGGGTTCAGCCGAGGGCGGCGAAGCTGTGATCCTCGCCGGCGATACGAACCCTGGGCCGCGCTGCGTCCAGCACATGGGCGGCATAGGGTCGCCGGGCCAGAAGGTCGCCGTAGACGTCGAGATAGCGCCGGGCCATGGCCGTGGCCGAGAAGCGCAGGTCGAACCGCGCCCGGATCGCCTCGCGGTCCAGCGCCTGCGCCCGCCCTGCGGCGGCCACGGCCTGATCCATCGTATCCACCAGGAAGCCGGTGGCCCCGTCTTCGATGATCTCGGGCGTCGAGCCGCAGCGGAAGGCGACGACCGGCGTGCCGCAGGCCATGGCCTCGATCATCACCAGGCCGAAGGGCTCGGGCCAGTCGATGGGGAACAACAGGGCTCCGGCTCCGCCCAGGAAGGCCGACTTATGCGCGTCGCCGATCTCGCCGACGAACTCGATCAGGGGATTGCCCTCGACCAGGGGCCTGATGACCGTCTCCCAATAGGCCGCGTCGGCGGCGTCGACCTTGGCCGCGATCTTCAGCGGCTTGCCCAGACGCGTGGCGATCTCGATGGCCCGGTCCGGGCGCTTCTCGGGCGAGATGCGGCCGAGGAAGGCCAGGTAGCCCTCCGACTTCGGCGAGAAACGATAGAGGTCCCCGGGCATCCCGTGATGCACCGTCGCCTTCCAGTTGGCGGCGGGCAGAGGGCGGCGCTGATCGTCGGAGATGGAGACCAGGCCGAACTCTGACCACTGAGCATAGACCTCGGGCAGGTCCTTCAGGTCGAGGCGCCCGTGCAGGGTCGTCAGGGTCTTGTCCGCCAGGTCGCGGAAGAAGGGGAAGTGGACCATGTCGGTGTGGAAGTGGATGACGTCGAAGTCGTCGGCGCGATCCAGCACCTCGGCCAGCATGGTCATGTGGGCGGCCAGGTCGGACTTCAGCGGCTCAGGGTCCAGACGGATGGCCTGATCGCGCACCGGGATCAGCCGCGCCCGCGTCTCGGCTTCGGCGCTGGCGAACAGGGTCACCTCATGGCCCAGTTCGACCAGGGCGTCGGTCAGGTGGGCGACGACCCGCTCGGTGCCGCCGTAAAGGCGCGGCGGCACCGCCTCGTAGAGGGGCGTGACCTGGGCGATCTTCATCATCCGACTCCCGCGCCCCCGCTGGCGCACTGGAATCGTCAACACGGGTCAATGACCGGGGTTCCAGCTTGGCTGAAACGATAGTCGAAAGCTTTACAGTGACTTGCGCCTACTGCATCCCGGCGCGGATCTCGGCGCGCAGGGCGTCGATGGGGCGCAGGCCCGTGTCGGTCTTGAAGCGCCAGTAGGTCCAGCCGTTGCAGGCCGGGGCGTTTTCCAGCAGGGCGCCCAGCTTGTGGATCGAGCCGGTCATGGAGCCGGACACCAGCGAGCCGTCGGCGCGCACGCGGGCCTCATGGTCGCCCTTGGGGCAATACAGTTTGTCGCCCGGGGCCAGCAGCCCGGCTTCGACCAGGGCGCCGAACGGCACCTTGGGTTCGGCCTTCTTGGAACCGGTGACGACCAAGTCCTCGGGCGCGGCGGGGATGACCGCCTTGATGCGCTTCTCGGCCAGTTTGGCGTAGGTCTCGTCGCGTTCGATGCCAATGAAGTGACGGCCCAGGCGCTTGGCTGCGGCCCCGGTGGTGCCGGTGCCGAAGAAGGGGTCCAGCACCACGTCGCCGACGCGGCTGGCCGACAGCAGCACCCGGTGCAGCAGGGCCTCGGGCTTCTGCGTCGGGTGGGCCTTGTCGCCGTTCTCGTCCTTCAGGCGCTCGTTGCCGGTGCACAGGGCCAGGGTCCAGTCCGAGCGCATCTGGGTGTCTTCGTTGAAGGCCTTCAGCGCATCGTAGTTGAAGGTGTAGCGCTTCTGCTCGCGCGACTTGGCGGCCCAGATCAGGGTCTCGTGCGCATTGGTGAAGCGCGTGCCCTTGAAGTTCGGCATGGGGTTGGACTTGCGCCAGATGATGTCGTTCAGCACCCAGAAGCCCAGGTCCTGCATCGCCGAACCGAGGCGGAAGATGTTGTGATAGCTGCCGATGACCCAGAGCGAGCCCTCGTCCTTCAGCACCCGGCGGCACTCGCCCAGCCAGGCGCGGGTAAAGGCGTCATAGGCGGCGAAGCTGTCGAACTTGTCCCACTCGTCGTCGACCGCGTCGACCTTGGAGTTGTCGGGACGCAGCAGATCGCCGCCCAGCTGCAGGTTATAGGGCGGATCGGCGAAGACCATGTCCACCGACTTGTCCGGCAGGCCCTTCAGCACCTCGATGCAGTCGCCACGCAGGATGACGTCGGTCTTCAACTCGGACATGGAAAAGCGGCCCCGGACAGATGAGGGGCTTATGGTGAATCCTTACGGTTAAGGCGGAGTAACCAAACTTAAGATCCCGACAGATCGAGAGAATCCTTTGCCCGCGCGGACGACAGGCAAAGATGGTGCAAATCGCATCCCGTCTGAGCTATGAGGCGAGGATGATCGCACGCCTTCGCCCCGTTCCGTTCGCCCTCGGGCCTGTCCACTTCGTCGGCATCGGCGGCATCGGCATGAGCGGCATCGCCGAGATCATGCTGAAGATCGGCTATCAGGTGTCCGGTTCGGACGCTAAGGCCAGCGCCAACACCGAGCGGCTCGAGAAGCTGGGCGCCCGCATCTACATCGGCCACGACGCCGCCCATGTGACCGAGGGCGTCTCGGCGGTGGTCTATTCCACGGCGGTCAAGGCGACGAACCCGGAGCTGGTCGTGGCGCGCGAGCGTCGCATTCCCCTGGTGCGCCGCGCCGAGATGCTGGCCGAGCTGATGCGCCTGCAATTCTCGGTCGGCGTCGGCGGCACCCACGGCAAGACGACGACGACCTCGATGGTCGCGGCCCTGCTGGACGCCGGTTCGCTGGACCCGACGGTGGTCAACGGCGGCATCATCAACGCCTATGGCACCAACGCCAAGGTGGGTGAGGGCGACTGGATCGTGGTCGAGGCCGACGAGAGCGACGGCTCCTTCCTGCGCCTGAAGTGCACGGTCGCGGTCATCACCAACATCGACCCGGAACACCTGGACCACTACGGCGACTTTGACGCGGTCAAGAAGGCTTTCTGCGACTTCATCGAGGATATTCCCTTCTACGGCTTCGGCGTGGTCTGTCTGGACCACCCCGAGGTGCAGAAGCTGGCGGCCCAGATCGATAACCGCCGTCTGGTCACCTACGGCCTGAACCCCCAGGCCATGGTGCGCGCCGAGAACGTGCAGATGTCGCCCGACGGCTCGCGCTTCGACGTGGTCATTCAGGGCCAGGGTCTGGCCGCGCTGGACGAGCCGACCCGCATCGAGGGCCTCTATCTGCCCATGGCCGGCTGGCACAATGTGTCCAACTCTCTGGCCGCCATCGCCGTGGCGCGCGAGCTGGGCGTGGATGACGACTCCATCCGTCAGGGTCTGGCCGGCTTCGGCGGGGTCAAGCGGCGCTTCACCACCACGGGCGTGGTCGGCGGCGTGCGCGTCATCGACGACTACGGCCACCACCCGGTCGAGATCGCCGCCGTGCTGAAAGCCGCCCGTCAGGTGGTCCAGTCGGCCGACAATCCGGGCCGCGTCATCGCCGTGGTCCAGCCGCACCGCTACACCCGCCTGCGCGATCTGATGCAGGACTTCTCGACCTGCTTCGCCGACGCCGACAGTGTTCTGGTCGCCGACGTCTATCCGGCGGGCGAGCAGCCGATCGAGGGCGTCGACAAGCACGCCCTGGCCGAGGGCATCCGCCGCTATGGCCACCGTCAGGTCGCCGCCCTGGAAAACGCCGCTGTCCTGCCGCGCGTCATCAAGGACGAGGCCAGGCCGGGCGATCTGGTCGTCCTGCTGGGCGCCGGCGACATCACCAGCTGGGCCTACGCCCTGCCGGCGCAACTCGAAGCCCTCGGCTGAGGCTTTCCACCATCCGCTCATCCCCGCGGAGGCGGGGACCCAGTGTTTTGGCCTCAAGCCGCGACGCTCAGGGTCTTGCGCGGAAATGCTCAACCGGGCATCGCAGTAGCTCTTACTGGGTCCCCGCCTCCGCGGGGATGAGCGGAAATAATGATGTCCTGGCGCGATAATCTCCCGACCGTGCGCGGCAAGCTGCTGCTAAACGAGCCGCTGGGGCCCTACACTTGGTTTCGCGTGGGCGGGGCGGCGGACGCCCTGTTCATCCCGGCGGACGCCGAGGATCTGGCCGACTTCCTCAAGGCCCTGCCGGAATCCGTGCCAGTCACCATCATCGGCGTCGGCTCCAACCTGATCGTGCGCGACGGCGGGGTCGAGGGCGTTGTGATCCGTCTGGCCGGGCGCGCCTTCGCCGCCATCACGACCGAGGGCGACACCATCACCGCTGGCGCGGGCGCGCTGGACTCGATGGTTGCCAAGGCTTCGGCCAAGGCAGGCATCGCCGGGCTGGAATTTTACGCCGGCATTCCCGGCACCATCGGCGGCGCCCTGACCATGAACGCGGGCTGCTATGGTTCCGAGACCAAGGACGTTCTGGTCTCGGCCTGGGGTCTGACGCGTCAGGGCGAGCGGATCGAGCTGGCTCTGGCCGACTTCGGCTACACCTATCGCCACTCCAACGCCCCGGCGGGCGTCATCTGGATGGAGGCGACCTATCGTGGCGCGCCCGACGCGCCCGAGGCCGTCACCGCCCGCATCAACGAGATCACCAGCCGCCGCGAGACGACCCAGCCGATCCGCGAGAAGACAGGCGGCTCGACCTTCAAGAACCCCGAGGGTCACTCCTCGTGGAAACTGGTCGATGAGGCCGGCTGGCGCGGCAAGCTGCACGCCGAGACCGGCGGTGGCGCCAAGTTCAGCGAGCTGCATTCCAACTTCATGATCAATCCGGGCGAAGCCACCGCCGCCGACATCGAGGGCCTGGGCGAAGCCGTCCGCGCCGATGTTCTAAAGAAGACCGGCGTCCAGCTGGACTGGGAAATCAAGCGCATCGGGCGGAAGTAAAAGCCCTTCTCCCCTTGAGGGAGAAGGTGGCCCGTCAGGGCCGGATGAGGGGTGTCGGCGCGACATTTCCATCCAATCGACAACCCAGCTTCCGCGCACCCCTCATCCGTCTTGCTCCGCAAGCCACCTTCTCCCTCAAGGGGAGAAGGAAGGCGCTTAAATTCGTCACCCGACCCGCTATCGTTTCCAACCGGTTAACCGTATTCAGGGCATAGGGGCGGGCTAGTAGTCGGATCGTCCCATGCGCGCGCCCCTGAACACTCTTCACGTCGCTGTCCTGATGGGCGGCCTGTCGTCGGAACGCGAGGTTTCGCTGTCCTCGGGCCGTGGCTGCGCCGACGCCCTGGAAGGGCAGGTCGCCAAGGTCACGCGCGTCGACGCTGGCCGCGATCTGGCCCAGGTGCTGACGGCCCTGAAACCCGACGTCGTCCTGAACGCCCTGCACGGCAAATGGGGCGAGGACGGCTGCGTTCAGGGCATCCTCGAGACGCTGAAAATTCCCTACACCCACTCCGGCGTCCTGGCCTCGGCCCTGGCCATGGACAAGGACAAGTCCAAGGCCGTGCTGCGCGCGGCGGGCGTCATCGTGCCCGGCGGCGGTCTGTTCGACCGGCATGAGGTCGCGCGCGGTCACGTCATCCCGCCGCCCTATGTCATCAAGCCCAACGCCGAGGGGTCTTCGGTCGGCGTCTATGTGGTGCACGAAAGCGCGGAATCTCCCCCTGTCGAGGTGGGCGCCCCGGAGTGGACCTATGGCGACCTGGTCATGGTCGAGCCCTTCATTCGCGGCAAGGAGCTGGCCGTCACCGTTCTGGGCGAGGCGACCGGCCCGCGCGCCCTGACCATTACGGACATCACACCGACCAAGGGCTTCTACGACTATGAAGCCAAGTACGCCGAGGGCGGCTCCAAACACGTCCTGCCCGCCGAACTGCCCGCCCATGTCTTCGAGAAGGCCCTGCGCCAGTCCGAACTGGCCCACGCGGCCATGGGCTGTCGCGGCGTGTCGCGAGCCGACTTCCGTTATGACGATGTTAACGACGTTCTCGTTCTTCTGGAGGTCAACACCCAGCCCGGCATGACGCCGACCTCGCTCAGTCCCGAGCAGGCGGCCTATGTCGGGATGGCGTATCGTGATCTGGTTCGGTGGATGGTGGAGGACGCCTCATGCCCGCGGTAGTGCGCGGCGGTCGGCGACAGGGCGCGACGAAGGGCCGGGGGCCGGGCTCCCGCAACGCCCCGGCCACGCCGGGCAAGGTCGCCGCCATCGGTCGGTTGGACTTGTCGCCGCGCGCGGTCCTAATCTCCATCGTGGCGGGCGTCTTGGTGCTGGGCGGGGTCCTGGCGACCGGGGCGCGCGCCGAGCGCATTTCCAACTCGGTCTCCAACAAGTTCGACAGCGTCACCTCGGGCATGGGCCTGAAGGTCAAGCAGGTTCACGTCACCGGCGCCTCGCCCGAGGCCAGGGCGGCGATCCAGCAAGCCGTCGGCGTCAGCGCCGATCAGCCCATCGTCAGTCTGGATCTGAACGCCGTGCGCGACCGGGTGCAGGCCGTGGGCTGGGTCAAGGAGGCGCGCGTGGTGCGCCTGTTGCCCGACACCCTGATCGTCGACGTCAAGGAACACGACCGTCTGGCCGTCTGGCAGACGGGCGGCCACGCCTATGTCATCGACAGCAGCGGCAAGGTCATTCCGGGCGCCGACGCCGGCCGCTATTCCAAGCTGCCGCTGGTTGTCGGCAAGGGCGCCGATCAGACCGCGTCTGAAATCCTGCCCCTGCTGGCCCAGCGTCCGCGCCTTATGGCGCGCATCGAGGCCCTGGTCCGGGTGGACGAGCGCCGCTGGGACCTGCGCCTCAAGGACGGCAGCCTGATCCAGCTGCCCGCCGTCGATCAGGACAGCGCCCTGATCCGCCTCGACGCGCTGGATCAGCGCGAACGCCTTCTCGATCTGGGCTTCGCCCGGGTCGATCTCCGCACGCCCGAGGAGGTCGCCGTCCGGCCCTCCGAAGGCGCCGTCTGACACGACTATTCAGGATACGCACCATGGCCGGACGCAGCCGAGACACGAACACGGACCAAGCCAAGGGCGCCCCGCGCGCTCCGGCCGTGGCCGCGCTCGACCTGGGCCAGTCCAAGGTCGCTTGCTTCATCATGAAGCCCGAGGGCGTGCGCCACGCCGACCGCACCATCCGCGTCGCCGGGGCCAGCCACGTTCAGTCGCGCGGCGTGCGCGGCGGGGCCATCGTCAACATGGACGAGGCGGCCCAGGCCATCGGTCACGCCGTCGAGCGGGCGGAACGCGCCGCCGGTTCACCCGTCTCCGGCGTCATCGTCACCACGGCGATCGGCCAGATGGCCAGCCACCGGGTCCAGGCCCGCGTTTCGCTCGGCGCCCATCCAATCAGCGACAGCGACCTGGCGCGCGCCATCGGCATGGCCCTGGCCCAGATCCGCCTGCCCAACCGCCGCCCGATCCACGTCCTGCCCATCGCCTGGTCGGTGGACGGGGCGCGCGGCGTCCATGACCCTCGCTCGATGCGCGGCGGTTCGCTCGGCCTCGATCTGCTGGTCGTCTCCATGTCCGAGGGCTCCTTCGGTGCCCTCAGCCACTGCTTGGAGTTGGCCCACCTCGACCTGCAAGGCGTCGCCGCCGCCCCCGTCGTCTCCTCGCTCGCCGCGCTGGAAGAGGACGAGATGGAGCTGGGCAGCGTCTGCATCGACATGGGCGGCGGCTCGACCTCGGCGGCGGTCTGGGGCGGGCGCAGCCTGCTGCATATCGAATCGCTGAACGTCGGCGGCGATCACGTCACCGCCGACATCGCGCGCGGCCTGTCGACCTCCAAGGTCGGCGCCGAGCGCCTGAAGACCTTGCATGGCTCCGCCATGGCTTCGGCGAACGAGGACCGCGAGATGCTGGAGGCCCCGCCGCGCGGCGAGGACCCGTCCGCCGGTCCCGTCATCGTCCCGCGCGCCATGCTGAAGACCGTCATCGCCCCGCGCGTCGAGGAGACGCTGGAGCTCCTGCGCGACCGGCTGAAGCACGCCGGCGTCGGCATGGACCCCGGCGCGGGCATCGTCCTGACCGGCGGCGCCAGCCAGTTGAACGGCGTGCGTGAACTGGCCGTGCGCGTGTTCGACCGCCCGGTCCGTCTGGGCAAGCCGCAACGCGCGCCCCACCTGGCCGACGCCGCGTCCGGTCCGGCCTTCTGCTCGGCCTCGGGCGTCCTGCTGCGCGCCGCCTACGGCCCGCGCGAGGCCGTCTCCGCCCGCAAGCTGATGTCCCGTCAGATCACCGCCGCCGACGCCCCCAAGGTGCACCGCGGCGGCATGGTGGCCCGCGCCGCCGGCTGGCTGCGCGACAACTTGTAGCGCTTTGGCGGCGCTGACGCGCCGTTCACGCCGTAATTTGGACCTATTTACGCAATCGTCGTCACGCGAGTGTAGACGAACAATTTCGTCCATTGGCGATTTATAGGCAAAATAAGCCTCAAATTGATCGAAATTTGAGCCAATTTTCGTTCAGTGAACAGGTTTCGGTCATATGTGACCTTGGTGTGTCCTGATTGTTACAGGTTTGACGCTCAATGGCCCGATTTGGGTCACAAAGCTTGTCCGTGGTTCATTTTGCATTAGAGGGGGACTTCTGTCGGGGGGACGCCTGCGCGTCTTCGCCGTGCTGCAGTTCAATTTAGGTTGGGGCCAGAATCCAAATGCATTTGAAGCGCAACTATCTATTCGGGACGACCGTCCTGGCCGGCTTGATCGCCGTTTCGGCTCCGGCCTTCGCCCAGCAGGCGGAAGAACGTCCGGTTGTGATCGCCCCTGTTCAGGTGAACGAACAGGCGACCCAGGTCGGCGAGATCGTCGTCACGGGTTCGCGTATCCGTCGTGACCCGGTCAACGCCCCGACGCCGCTGATCCAAGTGAGCCAGCAGCAGCTGATGGACACTGGCATGACCAGCGTCATCGACTATCTGGCGACCATTCCGGCCCTGTCGAACTCCCTGGTTCCGTCGGACACCACCGGTTCGCTGAACATCGCCGGCGTTTCGGCCGCCAACCTGCGCACGCTGGGCACGGACCGCGTGCTGACGCTGATCGACGGTCGCCGTCAGGTCGGTGCTCAGGTCGGCCGCCTGCTGGTCGACGTCGACACCATTCCGCGCCTGCTGATCGAGAACATCGAGATCATCACCGGCGGCGCTTCGTCGGTTTACGGCGCTGACGCCGTTTCGGGCGTGCTGAACTACAACCTGCGCAAGGACTTCGAAGGCCTCGAGATCGACGCCAACGTGGGTCAGATCGCGGGCGACGACTTCGACGCGCCGCTGACGCGCCGCATCTCGGGCTTGATCGGTAAGAACTTCTTTGACGACCGTCTGAACCTCTACGCCTTCGCTGAATACGAGAAGATCGACCACGTCGAGGGTGAAGACCTGGCCTGGCTGCGCGACGGCCGCACGGTCGTCGCCGTGGACGCGGATCCGACCAACCCGGCGATCGGCCCTGCTGCTGACGGCAACTACGACAACGGTCTGTTCTACGACGTGCGCTACGTCGGTCGTCCGCGCTGGGGCGTCACCAACGTGGCCAACAGCCAGCAGCCTTCGGCGACTTCGAACCCGCTGATCCCGCTGGCCAACTGCACCAGCTTCACCGCAGCCGCCTGCTTCGCCATCGATCCGGCCAAGACCTACTGGTACGAAAACGGCCAGGCGCGCCTCGTCAATATGGGTACGCGTATCGGCGCGGTCGGCACCAACCGCCCGTTCAACATCGGCGGCGACGGCGACAACTCGAACACCACTTTTGGGGGCTTCTCGCGGACGCCGGAATCGGAGTCGGCGCGCTTCCAGGTCGGCGCCAACTTCAAGGTGACCGACAATGTCACCGCCTATGTCGAAGCCAAGTATGTGGATGAAGAGAGCTTCATCCGCACCCAGCCCAGCTTCTTCGACGTCTATATCTCGAACACCTACACGGCGAACGCCGTTCAGCCGCTGTTGAGCTCGTCGGCCTTCACGACGCGTATCGACGACAACGCCTTCCTGCCGGCCATCGTGCGCGCCGCCCTGCAGAACAACGTCGTCAACACCTATGGTTCGCCGACGGCTACGACGCCGGGCGTCGTCACCGGCACGGCGGTTCGCAACTTCGCGCGTCACCAGGCCTTCGGCATCGACCGCACCCAGGAAAACTCGCGTCAGGTTCAGCGCTACGTCGCGGCCCTGAACGGCAGCTATGACCAGGTCGGCTTCATCCGCAACTTCGGATGGGACGTGTCCTACACCTTCGGGCAGATGGACAACTACAACCAGGAAACCGGCATGGACGTGCTGCGG
Organism: Brevundimonas sp.; assembly: GCF_032055285.1. GTDB lineage: Bacteria > Pseudomonadota > Alphaproteobacteria > Caulobacterales > Caulobacteraceae > Brevundimonas. The sequence goes on along the minus strand of NZ_DAMBRE010000007.1, from coordinate 52,365 downwards.
ACGGCGCTTGCGCTGGACGCCGTCGTCGACAGCGCGGGCATCGTGGCCGGCAAGCCGGGCCAGATCGTCTGCCGCGCCCAACTGCTGGCCGCCCAAGGCCGTCCGGTCGACAACTGGAGTGGCAACCTGGACGACAAGCGTGAGTTCCTGTCCAAGACCGATCCGGAAGTCGCCCAGTGCGCTCCGCTGAACGTCTTCGGCGCCGGCAACCAGTCGGCCGAAGCCATCGACTACATCACGGCGTCGATCTTCCTGGACGAGCGCAACCGTCAGCAGAACTTCATCGCTTCGCAGTCGGGTCAGCTGTGGGACTTCTGGGGCGCCGGTCCGCTGGGCTACGCCGTGGGCGTCGAATGGCGCAAGGAAGAGGCTCAGGGCCTCGGCCGCACCAACTCTACGGCGGGTCGTTACCTGCAGTTGAACACGGGCGGCGACTTCCTGCCGTCCTCGTACGACAGCAACGAAGCCTTCGCTGAAATCGCGATCCCCCTGCTGCGTGACAGCTGGCTGGGCGAGTTCGCCGAACTGAGCGGTTCCTACCGCTACTTCGACTACTCGCAGGCCGGAACGGGCGACGTCTATGGCGTGAACCTGATCTATCGTCCGATCCAGGACATCACGTTCAAGACCAGCTTCAACACCTCGTTCCGTTCGCCGAACCTGGCTGAAACCAACTCGCCGCTGACCCAGACGTTCGCCAACGGCTTCGTCGATCCTTGCGACACGCGTCAGATCAACTCGTCGGCGCGTACCGGCGACGAGCGCGCCAACCGCATCGCCAACTGTCAGGCGCTGGCTGCGGCCAAGGGTCTGTCGTTCAACTGGACCGACATCACGGCGGCCAACGCCTATCTGCCGACCTACTCGTCGGGCATCGCCGGCGTGAACGGCGGCAACCCGGAACTGAAGCCGGAAACCTCGGAATCCTTCACCTTCTCGACGGTTCTGCAGCCGCGCTTCATCCCGAACTTCTCGGTCGTTCTCGACTACTATGAGATCAAGATCGAGAACGTCATCCAGTCGGTTTCGGCTCAGATCCTGGCCAACCAGTGCGTTGATGGTCCGGCTCTGGACACCTTCGCCTGCGAGCGCATCTTCCGCGAAACGGGCGCGGCTGACGCCACGGAAGCCTTCAAGGTGGGTCGCCCCAGCGGCGACGCAGTCGGCGGCTTCATCCAGGTGCCGCTGAACTACGCACGTCGTGAAGTCCGCGGTCTGGACTTCAAGGCCCGCTACGGCATCGAAACGGCTGACGTCATCGGTCGCGACTGGGGTTCGATCACCTGGGATCTGGGTGGTTCGTGGCTCATCGAGCAGAAGAACTACAACAGCTTCACCTCGCCGGACACCTTCACGGAATCGGCTTCGGCGCTGTACTATCCGCGCGTGCGCATGACGAACCGGTTCACCTGGCAGCCGACCCCGGACCTGTCGATGACCTGGACCACCGACTGGCAGACCGCGCAGAACATCATCTTCATGCGTGACTTCGTCGCCGGCGGTAACACGGACTCGCGTCCGGTCGACAAGCTGGATACGGGCAACTTCGCTCGTAACGACTTCTCGGTCCGTTACTCGGTGAACGATGAAGTCACGGTTCGTGCTGGTGTGACGAACATCTTCAACAAGGAGCAGAACCCCTGGCTGGGCGATGCTCTCTACTCGAACTTCGACCCCTACGGTCGTCGCTTCTACCTCGGCCTGAACTTCCGTCCCTGGTAAGTTCGGTTCGATCCGACAACGGAAAGGGCGGCTCGCAGGAGCCGCCCTTTTTGCATCTCGAGACCGAAGCGCTCGAAAAAATGAAGGATATCTGCGGCCAAGCTAGAGAACAGGCTGTCACAATCGCCGACTCATATTACCGAGGTAACACTCCGTTAACGCAAAGAGGGTTTTCCTTAACGCGCTCATAACCAATGCGATTCGGCGGGGATTTCGCATTGGGGTTAACGGGCAGGGTCGGAAAGTCGGAACAACAATCATGTCTCTCTCGCTGGTGAAGCCGCAACACACGGAACTGAAGCCCCGGATCGTCGTCTTCGGCGTCGGCGGCGCGGGCGGAAACGCCGTGAACAACATGATCGACGCCGGCCTCGAAGGGGTCGAGTTCGTCGTCGCCAACACCGACGCCCAGCACCTCAGCTTCGCCAAGACCGATCGCCGCATTCAACTGGGCGAGACCATCACCCAGGGCCTCGGCGCCGGCGCCCACCCCGAAGTCGGCATGAACGCCGCCGAGGAGAGCGCTGATGAAATCCACGCGCATCTGGACGGCGCGCACATGGTCTTCATCACCTGCGGCATGGGCGGCGGCACCGGCACCGGCGCGGCCCCCGTCATCGCCAAGTGCGCGCGCGATCGCGGCATCCTGACCGTCGGCGTCGTGACCAAGCCCTTCACCTTTGAAGGCCGTCACCGCATGCGTCTGGCGGACTCGGGCGTGGCCGAGCTGCAACGCTACGTCGACACCCTGATCGTCATTCCGAACCAGAACCTGTTCCGCGTCGCCAACGAGCGCACGACCTTCGCCGACGCCTTCGGCATGGCTGACCAGGTCCTGCACTCGGGCGTGCGCTCGATCACCGACCTGATGATCCTGCCGGGCCTGATCAACCTCGACTTCGCCGACGTCCGCGCCGTCATGTCCGAAATGGGCAAGGCGATGATGGGCACGGGCGAGGCCACCGGCGACGATCGCGCCCTTCTGGCCGCCCAGAACGCCATCGCCAATCCGCTGCTGGACGAGACCAGCCTCAAGGGCGCCAAGGCCGTGCTGGTGAACATCACCGGCGGCCTGGACATGACCCTGCTGGAAGTGGATGAGGCCGCCAACGCCATCGCCGCCGAAGTGGACGGCGACGCCAACATCATTTTCGGCGCCGCCTTCGACCCGGCCCTGGACGGCAAGATCCGCGTCTCGGTCGTCGCGACCGGCATGGACGAGGCCGTCATCCAGAAGATCGAACCCCAGGGCTCGGCCTTCTCGGACCGGCGTCCGGCGACGACCGCCGCGGCGCCGCGCCAGCCCGAAGTCCGCATCGACCCGGTTCGCGAACCGGTCCGCGCGCCCGAGCCCGCCCCGGTCTATGAGGCCCCGGCCGCCCGCGCCGCGCCCGAGCCGCGTCCCGATCCGGTCATCCATGACGCGCCCCGCAATCTGGAGCCGATCGTCGATCCCTGGGTCGAGGAATACGAATCCGGCGCCGTCCGCGCTCAACCGGCCGCCGCCTCGCAGGGCGACCTCTACTTCGACCGCGCCCAGCCTGAGCAGCCGGCGGCCCGTCCGGCCCCGCGTCGCGAAGAGCCGGTGGCTGAAGAAGAATACTACGACGACCGCGATCACCGCCGCAGCGGCTGGAGCCTGTTCGGCAAGAAGCGCCAACAGCCGCAACAGCAACAGCAGCAGCCGTCCTACGCGCCGCCGCCGTCGTCGAACCGCACGACCCAGCAACTGCGCCAGTCCCAGTCCGTCCAGCCGACCCTGGACTATCAGGCCGGCCAGGCTGAAGACGACGACCTGGAAATCCCGTCCTTCCTTCGCCGTCTCGCGAACTGATCGGACGAAAGCCTGATTGAAACGCCCCGGAGCCCGGCTCCGGGGCGTTTTTCATTGTTACGCCCTGTCGTCAGACCGAAACATTTCGAAACCCATCTTTCATTTCGCGCTTGAGCCGTCGTGGTTAAACGACAGGCGAGGCGAACTCCGCACGACTGCGCGGAGCCGCGCAACACAGAGAGTTTCAGCTTGTCGGTCCGCAACGACCATCACGAACAGACCATCGTCGCCCCGGCCATCACGGCCGGCGTGGGCGTTCATACCGGCCAGCGCGTCAAGCTGGTCGTGCGTCCGGCTGCGCCCGGCGCGGGCATCGTCTTCGTGCGCACCGACATCACCGACCGGGACAACCGCATCCCCGTCTCGGGCGAGGCCGTCGTCGACGCCCGCCTGAACACCATGATCGAGAATGCGGCGGGCGTGCGCCTGTCGACCATCGAGCACCTGATGGCCGCCTTGTGCGCGCTTGGCGTCTCCAACGCCGTGATCGAGGTCGATGGTCCTGAGCTGCCGATCCTGGACGGTTCGGCCCTGCAGTTCGTGCAACTGCTCGATCGCGCCGGCTTCCGCCGTCAGGAAGCCCCGATCCGCTACATCGAGATCCTGAAGCCGATCCGGGTGGAGGAGGGCGACAAGTCCGCCGTTCTTCTGCCCTGCGACCGCTATGAGATGCGCTTCGAGATCGACTTCCCCACGCCGGTCATCGGCAATCAGGTGGTGGACTTCGTCGTGGACGAGGCGACCTTCCGCTCGGACATCATGGCCGCCCGCACCTTTGGCTTCGCCCACGAGGTCGAGGCCCTGCGTCAGGCCGGTCTGGCCCGCGGCGGTTCGCTGGAAAACGCCGTGGTCATCGACGGCGACGAGATCCTGAACCCCGGCGGTCTGCGCATGGAACGCGAGTTCGTGCGTCACAAGGCCCTGGACGCCATCGGCGACCTCTACGTCCTCGGCGCGCCCCTGCTGGGCCGCTACGAAGGCGTCAAGGCGGGCCACGCCCTGAACAACAAGCTGGTCCGCGCCCTGCTGGCCCAGCCCGACGCCTGGCGCGTCACCACCCGCGTCCCCGACATGGCCATGGCGGGCTAGTTCAGCCCAGGCTGATCGTCGAAATCAGCCGCCCGAAATCAGGCTCTCCCGCCAGAAACGCCCGACGGTTCGAGTAGAACCGCGCCGCGTCCGCGCGCGTGTCGTCGCCGGTCCAGGCGGCATCGCCGACGCCGGACTGCTCCAGCCGCCACAGGACGAAGCCGGGCAGGTCGAACAGGCGCTTGTCCTGGGCGCCGCCGGGGGTGAAGAAGCGTTCGCTGCCGGGATCATGGTGGGCGAAGCGCTCTTGATAGTCGGCGCCGACCTCATAGCTGGCCTGGGCGATGCAGGGGCCGACCACGGCGACCATGCGCTCGGGCCGGGCACCCAGGGCCTCCATGGCGGCCACCGTCGAGTGGATGATCCCTCCCAGCGCCCCTTTCCAGCCCGCATGGGCCGCGCCGACCACGCCCGCCTCGGCGTCGGCGAACAGGACGGGCGCGCAATCGGCAGTCAGAACGGAGGCGATGGGGCCGCGCACGGCGCTGACCACGGCGTCGCCTTCCGGCCGTTCGCCCGCCCAGCCCGCCTCGGCTACCCGGGCCACGGCGGAGTGGATCTGATAGCAGCCGCACAGGTCGTCGAGCCCGCCGCCCATCCATTCGGCCACACGGCGACGGTTTTCGGCCACCAGCGCGGGCTCGTCCTTGGACCCCACGCCGGTGTTCAGCCCGGCGTAGATGCCCTCGGACACGCCGCCCTCGCGGGTGAAGAAGCCGTGACGGACCCCGGCCTTGTCCAGCAGGGGATGGGTGATGGGGTTCAGGCTCATGCGGCCTCCAGCGAGGTACGGGCGGCGGCGACGGCGGCCTCGATGGCCTTGCGGGCCTGGGGGCTGTTCTTCCAGCAGGTCGAGCCGACACTGACGGCGGCCCCGGCGCAAATCGCGGCGGGGTCGGCCTGCGCCAGCCGCTCGAAGGCGCCCAACCCCTGTTCCTCCAGCCGCTCGACCACTTTCGGTCCAACGCCTTTGACGGCCAGAAGCACGGCCCGTTCCCGGTCGGAAAAACGCATCGTCTCACTCCCTGCGGAAATCGTCCGCAGTCCTCAGAAGCCTGGCAGGGCCAGCGCGCGGGGCGAGAAGATCGCCGCCGCCTTGAACAGCTCGCCCATCTGGTCCGGCGCGGTCAGGCGGTCCAGTTGGCGCTGGATGACCGGCGCGGCGTCCGGGCGGGCCTGCATCAACTTCTGGGCCCGGGCTTCGATCCCCAAGGCCTTGAGGAAGGCGCCCTGGCTGACGCAGCCGGTGACGTCGGCGCCGGTCCGCACGGCGGCCTCCAGCACCAGCGGATAGTCGGCCCATTGCGTCAGGTCGGCCTCGCCGGGGGTGGCCAGAGGGTCGACCTTCTGGTGCCGTCTCAGGCCCTGCAGGGTGTCGCCCGCGCCGGGCTGGCTGCGGCCATAGTCGATCAGCAGGGCGGCGCCGGAAGCCGCCTTCACGAGCGTCGCCAGATCGCGGGCGAAGGCGGCCTGCTGTTCCGAAATCTCGACCACCTGACCCGGCTCGACGTCGTACTCGGGCCGGTCGAAGCCGCCGGAAATGGCGACCAGGCCGAAGGTCAGATCATTGTCGTCGGTGACGCCGACGCGGCGCTCGGCCCAACCGCCTTCGGTCTTCATGAACTGGCGCGCGGGCATGCAGTCCAGCACCTCGTTGCCGATAAGAATGATCGGGGCGTCGGTCTCGATCTGGTGCAGGGCGCTGAGCCAGCGCGGATGGACGTCGGCGTCGGCCAGCCGCCGCGCCTGCTCGGCGCGCAGCGGGGCGCTGGGCTCGATCAGGATCAGGTCCACGGCCTCGAGGAAGCCGGGAACCAGCCGCGCGGCGCGCAGGGCGTCGGACATCAGCGTCCCGTCGCCGGGCCCGACCTCGACCAGCCGCACCCGCTCGGGCGCGCCCAGGCGGCTCCAGGTCTCGACGGCCCACAGGCCGATCAGCTCGCCGAACATTTGGCTGACGAGAGGGGCGGTGATGAAGTCGCCGCCTTCGCCCAGGGCCGGACGCGTGGCGTAGTAGCCGCCCTTGGGGTCGTGAAGGCAGCGGGTGACATAGTCCGCCACCGTCATCGGCCCGGTCAGCACGATCTCGCGGACCAGACGGTCCTTGAGGGTCTCGGTCATGACGCCTTACGCCTCCGTGACGGCCGGCTTCTTCAGCGCCCGCCAGATCAGCCAGGCGCCGACCAGCATCATCGGGATCGACAGGATCATGCCCATGGTCAGGCCCAGCGGCAGGTGCTCGAACCCGACGTCGGGCTGGCGCACGTTCTCCAGCGCGGCGCGGCACACGCCGTAGCCCAGAAGGAACAGGCCGGTGACGAAGCCCGGACGCTTCAGCATCTTCCACTTCCAGATGGCCAGGGACAGGATGACGAACAGCAGCAGGCCCTCGAGGCCGGCTTCATACAGCTGGCTGGGGTGGCGCGGCTCGTTGCCGGCGGGGCAGAAGCCGTACATCTGTTCGATGCGGGCGTTGCAGAAGCGGATGGCCCAGGGAACCGTCGTCTCGCGGCCCCACAGCTCGCCGTTGATGAAGTTGGCGATGCGGCCGAAGAACAGGCCCAGCGGCGCGACCGGCGCGATCAGGTCGCCCAGGCTCAGCGGATTGATCTTCTGGCGGTTGGCGTAGATCGCAATGGCGATGACGACGCCCAGGAAGCCGCCGTGGAAGCTCATCCCGCCGGTCCACAGCTGCAGCAGCTCCAGCCGTTCGCCCCAGCTGTCGCCGGTGAACAACTGGGCGAACATCGCCGGCTTGTAGAAGAGGGCGTAGCCGAAACGGCCGCCCAGGATGACGCCGAGCGTGATCCACAGCACGAGGTCGTCCAGTTGCGGTCCCGTCACCGGCGGCTTGCCCGGCGCCCACAGCCGTTCCGTCTTGGCCAGGCGTGAGGCGTACCACCAGCCCAGCACGATCCCGGCGACATAGGCCAGGGCGTACCAGCGGATGGGAAGGGGGCCGAGATGGATCAGGACAGGGTCGAATTCGGGGAAGGGCACAGAGCCTCCGTCAGCGCCGTTTGGGACCCGAAATCATCTAGCAAGCGAGACTGCATTCGTCGCGCGCTTTTCCCGCGAAGCAGTTTATAGCCGGTTCGGACGGCAAGGTTTCGTTCACCCAATTTACGGCGCCATTAACCATATACTGGTGTGGCAAAGACGCGAGATTTCATCATGCAGACGCGCAATCCGATCCTCGACGAGTTCGCCAAGCTGACGACGGGCGCCATGGGTCTGGCCCAGGCCGCGGGCGACGAGGCCAAGGCCGCCTGGCGGGCCCAGACCGATCGTTTCGTCGCCGAGATGGACCTGGTTCGCCGCGACGAGTTCGACGTGCTGAAGGACGAGATCGCCGCCCTGCGCGCCGAGTTGGCGGAGCTTAAGGCTCAGAAATCGCCGACGAAAAAGGCGTCGGCCGGAACGTCCACAGCCGCGAAGCCTGACGTCGATACAGCCGGTTGAGCCGAATCTGCGAACACGTTTACCGTTCGTTTGCAGGTCGTGAGTCGCGACCCCCGAGTAAGAATGTGAACTCCTGATGGATGCAGCCCGGCCCGAAGAGGTCGACGTTCCCTACGACCCCCTGGATGTCGTGGAGCACGTCCTCAACGCGGAGAACCTGCCGTTCGACCGCACGGACGACGGCGACCTGGCCTTCGCCCTCGCGGGCGACTGGAAGGACTATGAGCTGTGGTTCGCCTGGCGGCCCGAGGGCGACTGCCTTCAGCTGTGCTGTGCGCTCGATCTTCGCGTCATGAAGACGCGCCGCGCCGCCGCCTATGAACTGGTGTCGATGATCAATCAGCGCACCTGGCTGGGGCATTTCGAGATCTGGCCGGACGAGGGCGAGATCGTGTTCCGTCATTCCCTGGCCCTGCCGCACAGTGAGCGCCCAACCCTGGCCCAGGCCGCGTCCATGATCGACGCCGCTATCGAGGCCGCCGACCGTTACTATCCCGCTTTCGACTTCATGGTGCGCGGCTCCAAGAAGGCGCAGGAAGCCATCGACGCCTGCCTCTTCGAAACCGTGGGCACCGCGTAATGAGTCGCCCTGTCGTCCTGCAAGGCGTGGGGCGGCTGGGCTCGGCCATCCTCGAAGGCTGGCTCAAGACCGGCGCGGTCGATCCCGCCGATCTCATCATCCTGACCCCGTCCGAGAAGCCCGCCGCCGAGGCCGCGCGGGTCCTGGGCGCGCGGATCAATCCGCCGCTGGACGCCCTGGCCGAGGCCCGCGCTTTCGTCATCGGCGTCAAACCGGCCAAGTGGTTCGAGGCCTCGCGCCCCATCCTGCCGCACCTGGCGCCCGACGCCGTCATCGTCTCGGTCATGGCCGGGGTGAGGGGCGAGACCATTTCCGAGGGTTTCGGGGGTCGTTCCGTCGTCCGCATCATGCCGACGACGGGCGTGGCTCAAGCCCAGGGTGTGGCCACCCTTTGGGCCGCTGACGTCGCCGCGCGCTCAGTGGGCGAGGCCCTGTTCGCGCCCATCGCCGAGACCGTCCATCTGGACGACGAGGCCGCCATGCACGCGGCGACCGCCGTGTCCGGCTGCGGCCCGGCCTACTACTTCGCCTTCACTCGCGCCCTGGCTCAGGCCGGGGTCGAGGAGGGCCTGACGCCGGAGGCCGCCGTGCGATTGGCGCGCGCCACCCTTCGGTCCGCCGCGGCGGGCGTTGAAGGGACGGAAGCCCTGGACGCCCTGATCGACCGCGTGGCCTCGCCCGGCGGCGTGACCCAGGCCGGGCTTGCAGCCCTGAACGAAAACGGCGCTCTCGACCGGGCGGTCGAGAGCGCCGTTCAGGCGGCTGTGGCCAAGTCGACCGAACTCAGCGGGTGACGTAGCGTCCGGAGGCCAGATTGCGCGCCAGCCGGTCATAGGCGGTGTTGGCGTCCTGCCAGGTGGAGTAGCCGCGGACATCGGCCAGGGTATTGGAATAATAGTCGTACTTGACCGGGTGGACCTCGCCCGAAGCGGTCATGACCCTACCCTCGATGGCGGCTCCGCCGATCGAGATGCTGCGAATGGGGTCCAGGCCGGGCTTGTCGCTGATCTGCTGCATCGTCGGCCGGTTCGGCTTCAGGTCGGTGATGACCAGCTCGATGCGGGCGCCGTCCAAGGCTTGGCGGTCGGTCAGCACGCGTTCGACCTTTCGCGTCAGGTCCTCGATCTGTTGCTGGACATCGCGCTGGCCGAGTTCTTCGGCGGTCTTGGCGAAGTCGGGGCTGACGGTGACGACGACGGCGGAAGGTTGGGCTGCGGCGGCGCCGGCGAGGGTCAGAGCGGCGGTGAGCGGTGCGAAAAACGTAAAACGACGCATTATGCGGACTCCTGATCCAGGCCCCCCTGGAACAGGTACAAGATGGCGATGATTTTACAGTCACGCCAGAGGGGCGCGGCGATTTATCCCGGCAGGCGGATCGAGGCCTTCAGCCCGCCGAGGTCGCTGCGGCTCAGGGTGATGTCGCCGCCGTGGCCACGCGCCACGTCGCGGGCGATGGCCAGCCCCAGGCCGACGCCCTTGCTGTTCTGATTGCGCGAGGCGTCCAGTCGGGAGAAGGGCCGGAAGGCCTCTTCATGCATGTCTTCGGGGATGCCCGGACCGTCGTCCTCGACGGCGATCTCGAGTCCGCCCGAAGGCAGGGGGCGGGCCGACAGGCGCACATGTTCGCCATGGACGGCGGCGTTGCCGGCCAGGTTGTTCAGGGCGCGACGGAAGGCGAGGGGGCGAAGTTGGGCGTCCAGTTCGTCGGGCGTCTCGACCGTGACCTCGGCGCCGGCGCGACGGGCGTCCTCGGCGGCGCGACGCAGCATCTCGGGCACCGACACGGCCTGCATGGCTTCTCCGGCCTCGCCACGCGCGAAGGCCAGGTATTCGTCGATCATGTGCTCCATCTCGTCCAGGTCGCCTTTCATGGCCTCGGCGCGCTTGAAGGGCGGGGCCAGGGCCAGTTCGAGGCGCAGGCGGGTCAGGGGCGTGCGCAGGTCATGGCTGACCGAGGCCAGCAGGGCTGTGCGCTGGTCGATATGGCGCTGGATGCGGGCGCGCATGTCGAGGAAGGCCGAGGCGGCGGCGCGCACCTCGCGCGCGCCGTGCGGCTTGAAGCGCGGCACGCTTTCGCCCCGGCCAAAGGCTTCGGCGGCGTCGGCCAGGCGCTCGATGGCCCGCACCTGATTGCGGATGAACAGCACCGCCACGCCCAGCAGCAGGATGGTGGCGATCATCAGCCACAGGACGAAGATATGGGCCTGGGTCGCCACGGCCCGTTCGCGCGGTGCGATGACGCGCAGCACCCCGCCCGGCTCCTGCACCCGGATGTCGACATAGGCGGGGTAGCGGGTCGTATCGAACCAGAAGGGTTGATCCAGGCGTGAGGCCAGGGCCTTCTCCATGGCGCGATCGACCACGCCGATGGCCCCGCGACGCTGTTCCTTGGGCAGGATCGCGCCTTCCTGGAAGGCGACGGACAACTGCATGGAACGCTCGGCCCTGTCGGCGATGACGTGCAGGTTCTGCGGCGTCGGCTGGTCGCGATAGCTTTCGGCCGCCCAAGCCACGTCCCCGGCCAGACCCTCGGACAGGCGCGCGGTCACCGCCTGCCAGTGGGCGTCGAAGAAGGCCCAGGTCACGGCCCCCTGCATGATCAACACCGGCAGGACGATGATCAGCAGCGACCGACCCCATAGCGAGGTCGGCAGGCGGCGCTTGATCATTCGCGCCCAGAGAGGAAGGGGCAGCAGCCTCATGACCGGATCAGTCCGGGGCCAGCATATAGCCGACGCCGCGCACGGTCTGCAGATAGCGCGGGTTCTTGGGGTCGGCCTCCAGCTTGCGGCGCAGGCGGGTCACCTGGACGTCCACGGCGCGGCCAGTGATGTCGGCGGTGTCGGGCGACAGGTTCATTCGCTCGACCGGCGAGTGGGCGTGAATGGCCAGGGTCTTGAGCAGTTGAGCCTCGGCCTCGGTCAGGCGCTGCAGTTCGCCGTCGCGGGTCAGCTCCAGCCGCTCCATGTCGAAGACCGCCGGCCCCATGCGAATCTCGCGCGGGGTCATCGGCTTGCCGCCGGTGCGGCGCAGGATGGCTTCGACCCGCAGCGCCAGTTCGCGCGGGTCGAAGGGCTTGGACATGTAATCGTCGGCGCCGCGCGACAGGCCCTCGATGCGATCGTCGGGATCGCCCTTGGCGGTCAGCAGCAGGACCGGCGTCTTGGACAGGGTGGCCTGGCTGCGGATCCAGCTGGTCAGGTCGAAGCCGGTCTCGCCCGGCATCATGACGTCCAGCACGATCAGGTCGAACTCGATCAACTCGACCAGGCGCCGCGCCGCGCCCGCGTGGGCGGCGCCGGTGACGCGATAGCCTTCGCGGGTCAGGAACTCTTTCAGCAGCTCACGGATTCTGTCGTCGTCGTCGACAACCAGCAGATGGCGGCCGGCGCCGGGAGCAGCGATGGGGCCGGAGCGGCCGTTCGAGCGCGTATCAGTCATGTCTTAGGCGATCCTGCCGAACGCAAAGGCGTTGACGGCGGCGGGAGAGAAGAGTGTAACCGGACCACATCCCGAGGAGACGTTATTCAATGGCCTTCGTTCCTTTCGACGATCGTGACGGCTGGATCTGGTTTGACGGCGCGTTCGTGCCCTGGAGGGACGCGAAAACGCACGTTCTGACCCATGGCCTTCACTACGGCTCGTCGGTGTTCGAGGGTGAGCGTATGTATGGCGGCGAAATCTTCAAGCTGACGGCGCACAGCCAACGGCTGAAGCGCTCGGCCGAGCTGCTGGACTTCGACATTCCCTACAGCGTGGCCGAGATCGACGCCGCCTGCAAGGAAACCTGTGAAAAGAACGGTCTGACCGACTGCTACATCCGTCCTGTGGCCTATCTGGGCGCCGAACAGCTGAGCGTCTCCTCGTTGAATAGCAAGGTCCACCTGGCCATCGCGGCGTGGGAATGGCCCAGCTATTTCGACCCCGAGGTCAAGAAGAAGGGCATCCGTCTGGAGTGGGCCAAGTGGCGCCGTCCTGACCCGGCCACCGCCCCCTCGACGGCCAAGGCCGGCGGCCTCTACATGATCTGCACCATGTCCAAGACGGCGGCCGAGAAGCGCGGCTTCGCCGACGCCATGATGCTGGACTGGCGCGGCTATGTCGCCGAAGCCACCGGCGCCAACGTCTTTTTCGTCCAGAACGGCGCCCTGCACACCCCGCGCGTCGACCACATCCTGGACGGCATCACCCGCCAGACCGTGATCGAGATGGCCCAGGCCAAGGGCATCGAGGTCGTGATCCGCGACATCCTGCCGGAAGAGCTGTCGGACTTCTCGGAATGCTTCCTCACCGGCTCGGCCGCCGAGGTCACGCCGGTCAGCGAGATCGGCGACTATCGCTTCACGCCGGGCGAACTGTCGCTGAGCCTGATGGACGACTACGGAAAGCTGGTCCGCGGCCAGCTCTGAGCCATCTCCCCATGGAATGGGGAGGAAAGAAAAGTGCGATCAGGCGGAGGGTTCACCCTCCGCCTTTTTCGTGCGCGCCGCCTCGGCGGTCTTGCGGATGCGCACGCTCTTGCGCCAGCGCCACAGCAGCCAGATCAGCGGAACCCCGACCAGCAGGACCGGCAGGACGCTGGCGACGAGCAGGATCAGCACCCCCAGCGACGACATGAAGGCGTAGGAAGCCGAGTTCAGGGCGTCCACGACCGGCCGCACCGCGCTGTCCGGCGCCAACCGCCCCGCCGCGCTGTAGGTCACGTCCAGCTTCGAGGTCTGCACCCGCGTCCGCATGACGGCCAGGGCCGAGCGCGTCGCGTCCAGTTCGCCCTGCACCCGCGCCAGCTCGCGCTCGACCTGCAGCAACTGCTCCAGCGTGCCGCTACGCGTGGCCAGAAGTTGCTGCAGCCGGTCGCGCAGGGTCTCCATCGCCCGCATCCGGGCCTCAGTGTCGATCAGTTGGCGGGTCAGGTCCTCGCTCTCGACGGTCTGCTGGGCCACGCGCCCGCCTGCGCCCTTGGTCTCCCCGTCCAGCGCCGCGCGGAAGCGGGCGACATAGGCGGGGGTCGCTCGCATCTCGAGGCGGGCCTCGATGGAATCGCGGCCCACGCGGCTGGAGCTCGCGCCGATCACCTGACAGACCGCCGGCCCGGCGGCGACGCAGGCCTGTTCGTGTCGCTCCATGACGGTCGGCACGGCGTCGGCCGGAAGCTCAAGCCCGAAACGATAGGCGTAGGCGATACTGGGCGCGACGATGGGGACGTCGGCGCTGCTCGGCGCGGACGCGGCGGTCTCAGCGGTCGGCGCCGGTTCCATCAGGGCCGTGTCGACAGACTCTTCAAGGTGCTGGCGCGACGCATCCTGACATCCCGCGAGCAAGGCGCTCGCCGCCGCCGCCCAGATCAGTTCCTTGCGCATCCGACCTCTCCCCGTTGATGACATAACGGTGATTGACATATCGCATAACGGCGAAGTTTGGGCCGCGGCGAGGCTTTGGCGCGGCAGGACGCCGCATGCGCTCTTGACCAGAAGGCGCGCGGTAGCGTTCAAGCAGCTTTCAAGGGCGGCTGCTGGCCGTCGGCCGGTCGCGGAGCCGCCTTTCCCCATGTTCAGCCTTCTGAATCTGCAGAGCCTGTTCGGCCTGGTCGTCATCATCGCCGTCTGCTGGGCGATGTCCGAGAACCGCAAGGTCTTCCCGTGGCGGTTGGCCATCGGGGCGGTGCTGGTGCAGGCGGCGCTGATCCTGGCGACCTTCGCCATTCCCGGCTCGCAGGTGGTGCTGGACGGGATCAACAACGCCGTGAAGGGGCTGGAGCTGGCCACCGAGGAGGGAACCAAGTTCGTCTTCGGCTACCTGGCGGGCGGGGATCAGCCCTATGCCGTGGCCAACGAAGGCGCCCTGTTCACCTTCGCCTTCAAGGTCCTGCCGCTGATCCTGGTCATCTCGGCCCTGTCGGCCCTGCTGTGGCACTGGAAGATCCTGAAGTGGATCACCCTGGGCTTCGGCTTCCTGTTCCAGCGCACCATGGGTCTGGGCGGCGCCTCGGCCCTGGCGGTCGCGGCCAATGTCTTCCTGGGCATGATCGAGAGCCCCATCGTCATCCGCGCCTATCTGGACAAGCTGACCCGGTCGGAACTCTATCTGATGATGGTGGTCGGTCTGGCCACCGTCGCCGGATCGACCATGGTGGCCTACGCGACCATACTGGCGCCGGTCCTGACCAATGCGGCGGGGCATGTCCTAGTGGCCTCCATCGTCTCGGCCCCGGCCGGCGTCCTTTTGGCCCGCGTCATCATCCCCGAGAAGCCGGGCGAGGGCGGCGCGGTCGCCGACTACAACTCGGCGCTGAAATACGACAGCGCCATCGACGCCATCGTAAAAGGCACGTCCGACGGCCTGATGGTGGTGCTGAACATCTCGGCCGTGCTGATCGTCTTCGTGGCCCTGGTCGCCCTGGCCAATGTCATGCTGGGCGCCTTCTGGATCGGCGGCGAGGCCTTGAGCGTCGAGCGCATCCTGGGCGTGGTCTTCTCGCCCGTGGCCTGGCTGATCGGGGTGGAATGGGCCGACGCGCAGAAGGCCGGATGGCTGCTGGGCGTCAAGCTGACGCTGACCGAGTTCGTCGCCTTCATCAAACTGGGCGCGGTGCCGGACGGCGACATGAGCGAACGCACGCGGATGCTGATGACCTACGCCCTGTGTGGTTTCGCCAACATCGGCTCGGTCGGCATCACGGTCACCGGCCTGTCGGTGCTGATGCCGGAGCGCCGTGAGGAAGTCCTGGGTCTGGTGTGGAAGGCCTTGTTCGCAGGCTTCCTGGCCACCCTGATGACCGCCTGCATCGTCGGGGCCATGCCGGCCTCGGTGTTCGGGCAATAGGGTTCGTCTGCAGGGTTTCTGACCCCCATCGGAGGGCTGTTCCATGAAGCTGTATGAAAGCCGCCGCGCCCCCAATCCGCGCCGCGTTCGATGGGTCATGGCGGAAAAGGGCGTCACCGACGTCGAAGGGGTTGAGATCGACCTGCTGGCGGGGGAGCATCGCACCGTAGCCTATCGCGCCAAGTTCGGCGTACCGCATGTTCCGGCCCTGGAGTTGGACGATGGAACCTGCATCTCTGAATCCATCGCCATCTGCCGCTATCTGGAGGCTCTGCATCCCGAGCCGAACCTGTTCGGCCGCGATCCGAAGGAACAGGCGCTGATCGAGATGTGGACGCGTCGGTGCGAAATGTACCTGGCCAATCCCATGATGCTGAACGTGCGCTTCAGCCATCCGGCCCTGGCTGCGCTGGAGGCCCCGCAACCGCAGGTGGCGGAATACAGCCGCCTCGGCGCCGAGAAGTTCATGCGCCTGCTGGATCGTCAACTGGCCGAGCATGAGTTCATCGCCGCCGATCGCTTCACCATCGCCGACATCGTCGCGGCGGTCGGTCTGGACTTCGCTCGACTGGTCAAATACCGCCCGCCGGAAGAGTTCACCCATCTGGCTCGCTGGCTCGAGGCCTGCCGCGCCCGCCCGGCGGCGAAAGCCGGGGTCTAGAGGCTTTTCGACCCCCGTTCGTCGTGCCAAGCTGTGCGGCATGAACAGAGCCGTCACCATCGCCCTTGTCCTTGGTCTCGCCGTATCGGCCGCCGCCTGCACGGAAAGCCGGCGTGCGCGCAATGACGCGACCTTCAGCGACCGCCCCGCCGACATCACCTGCTGGACCTATGGCGTCGAGACCTTCAAGGGCCGCTCGACCGGCAAGGTCGAGTATAACGACGGCGGCCGCATCGCCTTCGTGGACGCCGCCAGCGGCCGTTACACCACGGTCGACGGCGAGTGCCGCGTGGTCTACGCGGCGCCGGCCAAGTAGGGACCTCAGTCTCGCGGCGTGAACTTTCGGATCACGCCCGAGAAGGTCATCAGCAGCCGCTCGCCGGTGGTGATCTGGCCCCGCACGAAGATCAGGCTCTTGCCCGCCTTGGTGACCTGGCCGGTCGCTTCGATCAGTTCGCCCACATAGGCGCCGTCGATGAAGGTGGAATCCAGCTGAACCGTCACGCCAGACGCCCCCTCCATCTCCTGATAGGCGATCTGGAACATGGCGATGTCGGCGAAGGTCATCAGGCAGCCGCCGTGCATCCGCCCGCCGAAATTCATGTGCTTCTGTTCGGCGCGGAAGGCGCAGCGCATCGACCCGTCGGGGTCTGGCTTGCGATAGAAGGGGCCGACGGTGGAATCGAAGGTGGTGTTCGAGATTTCATAGGTCGTCCAGCCGGCGAACTCGCCTTCGCTGACTGTGATTTTCTCGACCATGTCGGTTTCGCCTTCTTTCCGGTCCTGCAGTGCAGCATATAGGCGCAATGAGCGATCCAATCGAAGCGGCCATTTTCGAAAAACTGGCCAAGGCCGACCCCAAGAACGTCGGCGGCAAGAGCATTGAACCGGCCGAGGTGGCCAAGGACCTGCAGCCCGAGCAGTGGCAGCGCATGCTGCCCAAGGTGCGCGCCGTGGCCTTGGGCTTGATGCGTCAGGGCAAGCTGACCATTACCAAGAAGGGCAAGGCGGTCGACCCGAACGCCTTCAAGGGCGTGATCCGTCTGCGTCTGCCGACCGAGGCCGAGACGGCCGCGGCTCTGGCGGCCCTGCCGCCGGTCGAAGCCTCGGATGACGATTTCGACTGAAACGGACACCGGCCTGGATGACCTCCTGGCCGAAATCCGCGCCTGCCGGGCGTGTCTGGGGCAGTTGCCCCACACGCCGCGCCCGGTGGTCATGGTTGCGCCCGAAACGCGCCTGCTGATCTGCGGCCAGGCGCCGGGACGACGGGTGCATGAAAGCGGTCTGCCCTTTACCGATCCGTCCGGCGACCGTCTGCGCGACTGGCTGGGCGTGGATCAGGCGACCTTCTATGGCGATCTGCGCCTCGGCGTTGCGGCCCAGGCCTTCTGTTTTCCCGGCACAGACCCCAAAGGCGGCGACTATCCCCCGCCACGCCGCTGCGCCGAGCTGTGGCGGCCCCGCCTGCTGGCCGCACTGCCGAACGTCGAGCTGACCCTGCTGGTCGGCGGCTACGCCCAGGCCTGGGCGCTGGGCGACCGGGCCAGGGCCACCATGACCGAGACGGTTCGCGCCTGGCGCGACTACGCCCCTGCCGTCCTGCCCCTGCCGCACCCCTCATGGCGCAATACCGCCTGGCTGAAGAAAAACCCGTGGTTCGAGGTCGAGGTTCTGCCCTACCTTCGCCAGAGGACAGCGGAGATTCTGGCGTGACCATTTGGCGTAGCGGACTGACGGCAGGCCTTCTGGCCCTCTCCCTCGCCCTGTCCGCCTGCGCCACGCCGCATCTGCAAGGACCGGAAACGCCTCCGGTCGGCTTCAACGGTCCGCGCATCGAGGCTGGAACCGAAGGGCGCGGCGCCTTCGTGGTTCAGGACGGCGCGCGGCTGCCCTATCTGCGCTGGAGTCCGCAGGATCAGCAGCCCTGGGCCGTCATCGTCGCCCTGCATGGCTTCAACGACCACTACGCCTCCTTCCGGCTGGCGGGGCCGTGGTGGGCGACGCGGGGCATCGAGACCTGGGCCTATGATCAGCGCGGCTTTGGCCTGTCGCCCCATCGCGGCGAGTTTGCGCCCGAAAGCCTGACCAGCGCCGACCTGCGCACCATCGTGTCTCTGGTGCGCGCCGAACGGCCCAACGCCATGATCGTGGTGGCGGGGGAAAGCATGGGCGGCTCCTCGACCATCGCCGCCTTCGGGGGCGAAGCGCCGCCCGACGCCGATCGGGTCGTCCTGCTCGCCCCCGGTGTCTGGGGCTGGTCCAGCCAGAGCCCGTTCAACCGCGCCGGCCTGTGGGCCGCCGCCCGTCTGATGGGCGGAAAGGCGGTCGAACCGCCAGCCTTCGCCGTCCGTAACATTCGCGCCTCCGACAATACCCTGGAGCTGATCCGCAACGGGCGCGATCCGCAGAGCATCATCTCCACCCGCTTTGATTCCATGCACGGCCTGGTCGACCTGATGGAGGCGGCGTCGTTGCGTCTGGGCGCGGTCGAGAAGCCGACCCTGCTGCTCTACGGCGCCCACGACCAGATCGTGCGCAAGGGGCCGATGCGGCTGGCGCTGGAGCGGGCGGGCGAGCGGCCCAACCTGCGCACGGGCTATTATCCGAACGGCTGGCACATCCTGAACCGCGACCTGCAGGGTGAGGTCGTCTATCGGGATGTCGAGGCCTGGTTGCGCGACGCCGCCGCCCCCTTGCCGTCCGGCGCCGGACCGGTGCTTCCGGCCCTGCGGGCTGACCCCAAGGCGCGCTGAACCCGCCTTTTCCTGACGCGAAACCGACACGCTTGCCCTGTAGGCGGGCGCGGCGTATCTCCACGCGCATAAAAAATACCCCAGGAAAGGCCTGTCATGGGCAAGACGCTGTTTGATTCCCCCTCTTTCTCGAACCATGAAGGCGTCCACGCCTTCCATGACGAGAAAACCGGCCTGAAGGCCATCGTCGCGGTTCACTCCACCGCGCGCGGTCCGGCCGTCGGCGGCACCCGCATGTGGAACTACGCCACCGCCGCCGAGGCGCTGGAGGACGTCCTGCGTCTGTCCAAGGGCATGAGCTACAAGAACGCCGTCGCGGACCTGGAAATGGGCGGCGGCAAGTCGGTCATCATCGGCGACAGCCGCACCCAGAAGTCGCCAGAGCTGTTCCGCGCCTTCGGCCGCGCCCTGAACGGCCTGGGCGGCAACTACTACGCCGCCGAAGACGTCGGCACCTCGGTCGAGGACATCGCCGAGGCCCGCAAGGTCACGGAATACGTCCTGGGCCTGAAGGACGGCCCGGAAGCCTCGGGCGACCCGAGCCCTGTCACCGCCGAGGGCGTGTTCCGCTCGAACCTGGTCGTGGCTCGTCGCCTGTTCAAGCAGGACGACATGACCGGCCTGACCGTCGCCATCCAGGGCGTGGGCCACGTCGGCGCCTATCTGGCCGAGAAGCTGCACAAGGCCGGCGCCAGGCTGATCATCACCGACGTCAACCAGGCCAATCTGGAAGCCGTCGCCGCCGCGACCGGCGCCGAGATCGTCGCCCCGGACGCCATCTATGATGTCGCCGCCGACATCTATGCGCCCTGCGCCCTGGGCGCGACGTTGAACCTGCAGACCCTGGACCGCCTCAAGGTCAAGGCCGTCTGCGGCGCCGCCAACAACCAGCTGGCCACGGCCGACATCGGCGACGAACTGTTCCGTCGCGGCGTGCTCTACGCCCCCGACTACGTCGTCAACGGCGGCGGCATCATCAACGTCGCCTCGGAAATGAACGCCCGCCAGTCGGGCGGCGTCTATGACGCCTCGTGGGTCGAAGGCAAGCTGTCGCGCCTGATGGAGACCTTCGAGGAGATCCTCGAACGCTCGGTCGTCGAGAACAAGCCGACCCACCTGATCGCCGACGCCATCGCCGAAGCTCGCATCCATGCAGCGGCGGATCAGAAGGCCGAACTGCTGAAGGCGGCCTAAGCGCAAATATGCGTCCTTCTCCCCTTGAGGGAGAAGGTGGGCGCCGCAGGCGCTCGGATGAGGGGTGTGAGCATTGCCGGTGCCGGCAGGGCCGCACCCCTTTTTCGTGCCTGACTCTCGTCGGTCGCGCCGCCACCCCTCATCCGTCTCGCTTCGCGGTCCCCCTCCCCATGCAATGGGGAGGAAAGGCAAAGTCGGATTCCCTCAATCTTTAACGCATCTTAACGCGGCGTTTACCATCCAGGCGGCAGTTTCTGCCTAGCGGGGCCAGTTCGACCCGCCAGTGGATGGGCGGGGACGCGTGGGCGGCTTCACGGCGGCGTTGCAGAAGTTCGGGATCGGCCGCTTGGCCGCGTTGCTTGGCGTCGCCGCGGGCGTTGCAGCCGTGCTGGTCGCCGTCATGCTGCGGGTGGGCCAGGCGCCTGATGCGCTGCTTTATTCCAACCTCGACCTGCGCGAAGCCTCCGAGATCACCGCCGCCCTGGACCAGGCCGCGATCAAGTACAGCTCCAAGGGCGACGGCTCGACCATCTTTGTCAGCCGCGATGAAGTCGGCACGGCGCGTCTGCTGCTGGCCGGCAAGGGGCTCGTGACCTCGGGCAGCGTCGGCTACGAGATCTTCGACAACCAGTCGGTGCTGGGCCAGACCGAGTTCCAGCAGAATCTGAACGAGCAGCGCGCCCTGCAAGGCGAGCTGTCGCGCACCATCATGTCGATGCGCGGCATCACCTCGGCCCGCGTCCACATCACCATGCCGCGCCGGGAAATGTTCCAGGCCGCCGCCGCCGACCCGACCGCCGCCGTGGTCGTGGGCGTGGGCGGTCGTGACCTTTCCGCCGACCAGGTCCGCGCCATCCGCAACGTCGTCGCCTCCTCGGTGCCGAACCTGAAGCCGGACAAGGTCACGGTGACGGACCAGTCGAACCGCACGCTCGCAGCGGGTTCAGAAGACACCGGCTTCACCTCGGCCACCGCCGAGGCGGCCAAGGCCACGACCGAGGCCCAACTGCAGACCCGCATCAAGGACATCGTCGAGGGCGTCGTCGGCGCCGGCGCGGCTCGCGTCCAGGTGACGGCCGACATCGACCACAGCCGCTCGACCACCCAGGAGCAGAAGTTCGATCCCGACGGCCAGGTCGTCCGCTCGACCTCGACCAACGGTTCGCAGTCCCAGGACACGACCGGCCAGGCCGACGGCGGCGTCACCGCCACCAACAACATCCCCGGCGGTCAGGCCCCGAACACCACGCCGATCGGCTCGACCAACTCGGAAAACACCGAGACGACCAACTACGAGATCTCCAACACCACCACCACGACGGTCAAGGAGCCGGGCGAGGTCAAGAAGCTGTCGGTCTCGGTCGCCGTGGACGGCAAATACACCCCCGCCGCGGACGGCAAGGGCGAGCCGACCTACGCCCCGCGCACGGCGGAAGAAGTCCAG
Source organism: Brevundimonas sp. (assembly GCF_032055285.1). Lineage (GTDB taxonomy): Bacteria > Pseudomonadota > Alphaproteobacteria > Caulobacterales > Caulobacteraceae > Brevundimonas. The sequence continues at coordinate 30,801 of NZ_DAMBRE010000007.1, read as the reverse complement.
CAGATCAAGACCCTGGTCGCCGCCGCCGTCGGCATCGACGAGACGCGGGGCGACAAGATCGAGGTGGTCAACGTGCGCTTCAACCGCGAGCCCTCGGCGGCGCCGGGCGCGGACGAAGGCTCGTCGATGTTCAACTTCGACAAGAACGACATCATGCGCGGGGTAGAGCTGCTGGTCCTGCTGATCACCGGTCTGCTGCTGATCTTCTTCGTCGTGCGCCCCCTGCTGAAGACGGCCTCGGGCGGCGCTGGCGCACCGGCTCTGGCCGGCGCCAACGGCATGCCGGTGACGCCGCTGGACACCCAGCTGGTCGGCGGCGTCCTGCCGGGCCAGCCTCAGATGCTGGCCGGTCCTAGCGAAATGGATCAGCGCCTGGACATCGCCCGCATCGAGGGGCAGGTGAAGGCCTCCTCGATCAAGAAGGTCGCTGACTTCGTGGACACCCATCCGGAGGAATCCACCGCGATCCTCCGCTCCTGGGTGCATGAAAGCTGATGACCCGGCTTGTGGAAAAAAAGGGTCCGATCGACGACATCCGCAAGCTGACGGGGCCTGAAAAGGCGGCTGTCGTCCTGCTGTCGCTGGGCGAAGAACATACCATTCTCTGGCAGCAGCTCGACGAGGAGGAGATCAAGGAGATCTCCCAGGCCATGGCCGGTCTTGGCACCGTGGCCGCCCAGGTGGTCGAGGAGGTCCTGGTCGAGTTCGTCTCGGGCATCGGCGGCGCGGGCGCCCTGATGGGCAGCTACGAGCAGACCCAGCGTCTGCTGGCCTCCTTCATGCCGGGCGACCGCGTGGACGCCCTGATGGAGGAGATCCGCGGCCCCGCCGGGCGGACCATGTGGGACAAGCTCGGCAATGTGAACGAGGCCGTCCTCGCCAACTATCTGAAGAACGAATATCCGCAGACGGTCGCCGTCATCCTGTCCAAGGTGAAGCCCGACCACGCCTCGCGCGTGCTGACGGCCCTGCCGGAGGACTTCGCCCTGGAATGCGTCCAGCGGATGCTGCGCATGGAGCCGGTGCAGCGCGACATCCTCGACAAGATCGAGCAGACCCTGCGCACCGAGTTCATGTCCAACCTGGCCCGCACCTCCAAGCGCGACAGCCACGAACTGATGGCGGACATCTTCAACAGCTTCGACCGTCAGACCGAGGCCCGGTTCATCGGCGCCCTGGAGGAGCGCAGCCGCGACTCGGCCGAGCGCATCCGCTCGCTGATGTTCGTCTTCGAGGATCTGTCCAAGCTGGACCCAGGCGGCGTCCAGACCCTGCTGCGGGCGGTCGAGAAGGACCAGCTGGGCCTGGCGCTGAAGGGCGCCTCGGAATCCTTGCGGGAAATGTTCTTCTCCAACATGTCCGAACGCGCCTCGAAGATCATGCGCGAGGACATGGAGTCGATGGGGCCTGTCCGCCTCAAGGACGTCGACGCCGCCCAGATGACCATGGTCCAGGTGGCCAAGGATCTGGCTGCGCGCGGCGACATCATGCTGGCCGGCCAGGGCGCTGACGACGAGTTGATCTACTGACATGACCGGCATCCCCTCCACCGCGCGTCCCTTCATCTTCGACACCGAGTTCGACGCCTCGGGCGACGTCGTGCGCCCCTCGGCCTGGCAGCCGGTCAAGCGGTCGTTCGCCCCCGCCGAGGTCGACGCCCTGGTCGCCCAGGCCCGTCTGGAAGCCCGCCAGCAGGCCCTGGCCGAGGTCGAGGCCCTGCGCGCCGACGCCCTGTCGACCCTGGCCCAGCAGGCAGCCCATGCCGCCGGCGCCCTCAGCACCATCGCCGAGGCCCATCGTCGTCAGTCGGCCGAGCTGGCGGTCGCCGCCGCCCGCGTCCTGGCCTCGGCCGCCTTCGACCGCTTCCCGCGCCGTCCGCTGGAGGCCGCCATCGAGCAACTGGGCCAGGAGATCGACGCCTCGCCGCGCCTGCTGGTCCGCGCCGCCGGTCTGGACGAGACGACCCGCGCCCATATCGAGGCCCTGTGCGCCGACGCCGGCTTCACCGGCCTGATCGCCTTCCGCGAGGATGTCGGCGCGCCCGCCGCCGCCTTCGCCCTGGAATGGGCCGACGGCCGCGCCGAGTTCGATCCCGAGGGCGTCGCCGCCCGCGTTTCCGCCGCCCTGGAGGCCGCGCTCGCGGCCGAGGCCGGCCATGCTGAATCCCTCGACAGGAGCGCCTTCTGATGGCCACCGACGATCTCTCGCTGGAAGAGTTCGGCGACTCCACCGCCCTGACCCTCGCCGACGAGGGCGGGGACAAGTCCGCTGCCGACCTGGCCACCGTCTTCGACGTGCCGGTCAACATCTCCGCCGTTTTGGGCAAGGCCCACATGTCGGTCGCCCAGCTGCTGAAGCTGAACCGCGGCAGCGTGCTGGAGCTGGACCGCAAGGTCGGCGAGGCCATCGACATCTTCGTCAACAACCGCCTGGTCGCCCGCGGGGAGGTCGTCGTCGTCGAGGACCGCCTGGGCGTGACCATGACGGAAATCATCAAGACCGAGGATTCTGGCGCCTGATCGGCCGCCGGATCCTGATGCAGAATTAGAGGAGAAGACCCATGCGGCTTCTGGTGGTTGGCAGGCTCAGCGGACAGCTGGCGACGGCGGTGAAGATGGCCATGGCGCACGGCGCCAAGGTCCAGCACGTCGAACGCGCCGATCAGGCGACCGAGCAACTGCGGCGCGGGCAGGGGGCCGACCTGATGATGGTCGACTACCGCATCGACATCGCCGCCCTGATCGCCGCCAACGACGCCGAGCGCATCCACGTCCCGGTCGTGGCCTGCGGCGTGGACGCCGACGCTCGCGAAGCCGCCGACGCCATCCGCGCCGGGGCCAAGGAGTTCATCCCCCTGCCGCCCGAGGCGGACCTGATCGCCGCCGTCCTCTCGGCCGTGGCCGACGACGAACGGCCGATGATTTCGGCCGACCCGGCGATGAAGGCGGTCATCAGCTTGGCCGATCAGGTGGCGCGTTCGGAAGCCTCCATCCTGATCACCGGCGAAAGCGGCGTCGGCAAGGAGGTGATGGCCCGTCACCTGCACACTGGCTCGAAGCGCGCGGACAAGCCCTTCATCAGCGTCAACTGCGCCGCCATTCCAGACAACCTGCTGGAATCCGAACTGTTCGGCCATGAGAAGGGCGCCTTCACCGGCGCCGTGGCCCGCCGCATCGGCAAGTTCGAAGAGGCCGACGGCGGCACCCTGCTGCTGGACGAAATCAGCGAGATGGATGCACGGCTTCAGGCCAAGCTGCTGCGCGCCATCCAGGAACGGGTCATCGACCGCGTCGGCGGCTCCAAGCCCGTGCCGGTCAACATCCGCATCATCGCCACCTCTAACCGCGACCTGGCCAAGGCCGTGGCCGAGGGCACGTTCCGCGAAGACCTGCTGTACCGCCTGAACGTGGTGAACCTGCGTCTGCCCAGCTTGCGCGAGCGTCCGGGCGATATCGCCGTCCTGTGCGACCACTTCATCCGCAAGTACGCTGCCGCCAACGGCGTGCCGCCGCGCCCGATCTCGGTCGAAGCCCGCCGCGCCCTGGTCGGCCACCGCTGGCCCGGCAACGTGCGCGAGCTGGAAAACGCCATGCACCGCGCCGTCCTGCTGGCGACCGGGGCCGAGATCGACATCGACGCCATCCGCCTGCCGGACGGTCGTCCCCTGCTGGAAGGCGGCGCGGCGGCTCCGTCGCCCATCGCCTCGACCTATGACGCCGGCGTCGCCGGCCATGCGGCCCAGATGGCCGACGCCATGACCCGCAGCTTCGTCGGTCAGACCGTGGCCGAGATGGAAAAGACCCTGATCCTGGACACCCTGAACCACTGCCTGGGCAACCGCACCCATGCGGCGACCATCCTGGGCATCTCGATCCGCACCCTGCGCAACAAGCTCAACGAATACGCCGACGAGGGCACGGCCATTCCGGCGCCCCAGTCGGGCGTGGCCGCCGCTTACGGCGCGGCGGGCTAGGCCCATGCGCGCCGACCGCCGCACGGTTCTGCTGGGCGCGGGCGCGCTTGGCCTGACGGCGGGGTGCGCCGAGGAGGTCCCGTCCAAGGTCGATCAGGCGCTGGACCTTTCAGGGCTGGAGGCCCGTCACGGCGGACGCCTCGGCTTCGTCCTGCAAGGGCCGCACGGCCGTCTGCTGTGGCGCGCCGACGAACGCTTCACCTATTGTTCGACCTTCAAGCTTTTCCTGGCGGCGGCCACCCTGCAACGGGTGGCGCGAGGCGAGGAGCGGCTGGATCGCGCCATCCCCATAACCGCCGCCGACATGATCAGCCACGCTCCGGTGACGGAACCGGCGGTCGGCTCAAGCCTGACTATTCAGAAGCTCTGCGAGGCGGCTGTGACGGTCAGCGACAACCCCGCCGCCAACATCCTGATCCGCGAGATGGGCGGGCTGGACGCCTGGCGGATGTGGTATCGCACGATCGGCGATCAGGTCACGCGGGTCGATCGCTGGGAGCCGCAGCTCAACATCGTTGGCGACGATCTGGATACGACCACGCCAGCGCAGACGGCGCATAATCTGGCCTGGCTCATTCCCGAGATAGTCGGCGCGGCCGGTCCGCCTCTTCTGATGGCGTGGCTGACCGCGACCAAGACGGGCGCCGAGCGGATAAGGGCCGCCGCGCCTGCAGATTGGCACGTGATGCATAAGACAGGGACCGGCGGTTCCGGGCCTACGAATGACATCGGCTATTTGCGACCGCCCGGTGAAGCGCCGATGCCTATCGCCGTCTATTATGAGGCGACGTCGGCATCGACGCAGGAACAACGGGACGCCGTCATCGCCGACGCGACCCGTCTGGCGCTCAAGGCGCTGGGGCATGGCTGAGACCACGCGAATCCTGTCATCTGGCCCGATGACCCTCGTCCGCCGCCATGGTTGATGCGCCGATCCTGATGAAGGACGGCTATGCGCGCCCCACCGGGCGCGACGCGCTCGGCTGGCTGCTGCGCGGCGACGTGGGGCTGGCGATCGGCGTGATCGGCGTGATCATGCTGCTGATCCTGCCGATCCCGAAGATGTTTCTGGATCTGCTGCTGGCGATCTCGCTGGTGTCCAGCGTGCTGATCCTGATGACGGCCGTGATGATGAAGCGGCCGCTGGACTTCGCCATCTTCCCTACGGTGTTGCTGGTTTCGACCCTGTACCGGCTGGGGCTCAACCTGGCCTCGACGCGCCTGATCCTGACCCACGGTCAGGAAGGTCACGACAGCGCCGGTCAGGTCATCAACGCCTTTGGCGAGCTGATGATGGGCGGCAACTTCATCATCGGGGTGATCATCTTCGCCATCATCCTGGTGGTGAACTTCGTCGTCATCACCAAGGGCTCGACCCGTATCGCCGAGGTTTCGGCCCGCTTCACCCTGGACTCCATGCCGGGCAAGCAGATGGCCATCGACGCCGACCTGTCGTCGGGCTTGATCGACGAGGAGCAGGCCAAGCTGCGCCGCAAGGAGCTGGAACAGGAGTCCACCTTCTTCGGGGCCATGGACGGTGCGTCCAAATTCGTGCGCGGCGACGCCGTGGCGGGCCTGATCATCACCTTCATCAACGCCATCGGCGGTCTGCTGATCGGGGTGACGCAGCACGGCATGCCGGTAGGCGAGGCGGCCAACACCTATGTCCAGCTGACCGTCGGCGACGGTCTGGTGACCCAGATCCCGGCCATCATCGTCTCGGTCGCCGCCGGCTTCCTGGTGTCGAAGGCGGGCGTCGAGGGCTCGGCGGACAAGGCCCTGGTCAGCCAGCTGGCCAGCAACCCGGTCAGTCTAGGCGTCGTCTCCGGCGCGGCGGGCCTGATCGGCCTGATCCCCGGCATGCCGCTGATCCCCTTCGCGGCCCTGGCTCTGGGCTCGGGCTTCATGGCCTGGAAGTTGGGGCGTGATCGTCTGAAGCCCGCCCCCGTTGAGGGGGCCGTGGACCTGGGCAAACCCAAGGAAGACGTCGAGGAGCCGATCTCGACCGCTCTGACCATCGACGAGGTCAAGATCGAGCTGGGCTACGCCCTGCTGTCCCTGATCAATGACCTGGAAGGCCGCCGCCTGACCGACCAGATCCGCGCCCTGCGCCGCTCGCTGGCCCAGGAGTATGGCTTCGTCATGCCCAGCGTGCGCATCCTCGACAACATGCGCCTGCCCAATCAGGGCTACGCCATCCGCATCAAGGAAATGGAGGCCGGGGCCGGCGAGGTGCGTTTGTCGTCCCTGATGGCCATGGACCCGGCCGGCCGTCAGGTCGAACTGCCGGGCGAGCACACGCGCGAGCCCGCCTTCGGCCTGCCCGCCACCTGGATTGACGAGAGCTTGCGCGAAGAGGCCACCTTCCGCGGCTACACCCTGGTCGATCCCTCGACGGTGCTGACCACGCACCTGACCGAGATCCTCAAGGAGAACATGGCCGAGCTGCTGTCCTACGCCGAGGTGCAGAAGCTGCTCAACGAACTGAACGGCGAAGAGAAGAAGCTGGTCGAGGAGTTGATCCCCGGCGTGGTCACCGTCACCACCCTGCAGCGCGTCCTGCAGAGCCTGCTGCGCGAGAAGGTCTCGATCCGCGACCTGCCAGCCATCCTGGAAGGTCTGGCCGAGGCCGCGCCCCACACCACCAGCGTCACCACCCTGGTCGAGCACGTCCGCACCCGCCTGGCGCGCCAGCTGTGCTGGGCCAACCGCGGCGACGATGGGGCTCTGCCCATCATCACCCTGTCGCCGGACTGGGAGCAGGCCTTCGCCGAGAGCCTGATCGGCCCCGGCGAGGACAAGCAACTGGCCATGGCTCCGAGCCGCCTGCAGGACTTCATCCGCAACGTTCGCGACGTCTTCGAGCGCGCCGCCATGGCGGGCGAGAATCCGGTCCTGCTGACGGGCCCCCAGGTCCGCCCCTACGTCCGTTCCATCATCGAGCGTTTCCGCGGCCAGACGGTGGTGATGAGCCAGAACGAGGTCCACCCCAAGGCCCGCCTGCGCACCGTCGGTTCGGTCTGACCGGGATCGAGGTTAACGACTGGACTCAAGGGGTTCGGTCGATAAGCTGGCGCCCATGAAACGTATTCGGCCGGCCCTGCGGACCCTTGGCGCCTTTTTGCGCACGCCGACCCTCAGTCGTTCGATCATCGCTCTGTTGGCCCTGGCCATCCTGCTGCTGCTGGCGGTGAACGCCGCCACCTTCGTCATGATCCAGCGGACGACGGCCTATAACGACACCGTGGATCACAGTCAGCAGGTCCGGCTGGCGGCCAAGGACATGCTCAGCCTTCTGGTCGACGCCGAAACCGGCCAGCGGGGCTTCATGCTGACGGCGCGGTCCGAGTATCTCACGGTGCACGATCGCGCCGTGGCCGCCTTGCCGGCGGTGATGACGCGGTTGGAAGATCTGATCGGCGAGGATCCGGAATTGTCGCCTCGCCTGGGCTTGGTTCAGACGCTGTATCACGATCGCATGACGCTGATGGGCGAGACGATCGACCTGACGCGCGCGGGTCGGATCGGCGAGGCCGTGTCGCTGATCCGAGGCGGGCGCGGAAAGGCCTTGATGGACGCCATGCGCGTCGAGCTGACGGAGATCGACGCCGTCGAGGCGCGCCGCCTGGTCGAACGCACGCGTCAGTCAGAACGGGCTTCGGCGGTCACAGTCTCGGTCAACGCCCTGGCGGGAATCCTGATCCTGATCCTTGCCGGCATCAGCGTCTGGCTGGTGCGGCGCTATGTCGATGAGATCCAAACCGCACACTTTGAGCTGGATCGGCTGAACGCGGGCCTGGAAGATCAAGTGCGCGACCGCACCGCTGAACTGACCCGCGCCAATGAGGAAATCCAGCGCTTCGCCTATATCGTCAGCCACGACCTGCGTTCGCCCCTGGTCAATGTCATGGGCTACACCTCAGAGCTGGAACAGGTCGGCAAGGTCTTCGATCGCCAACTGACCCTGCTCGAAGAATCCCATCCTGACGCCATCGAGCCCGAGGCCATCCGCGCCGTGCGCGAAGACGTGCCCGAGGCCGTAGGCTTCATCCGCGCCTCGACGGCCAAGATGGACCGCCTGATCAACGCCATCTTGCAACTGTCGCGTCAGGGGCGCAGGGCCCTGACGCCGGAGACACTGCCGATGACCGCCCTGGTTCAGGCCATTGCCGACAGTGTCCATCACCAGGTCGCCGAGGCGGGCGGCGAAATCCTGGTGCGCAACTTGCCCGTTCTGGAGAGCGACAGACTGTCGATCGAGCAGATCTTCGGCAATCTGATGGACAATGCGGTCAAGTATCAGGAGCCGGGACGTCCCGTCCGCATCGTGGTCGAGGGCGAACTCGGGGATGATCAGCATGTTCACTACCGCATCATCGACAACGGCCGAGGCGTATCCGAGCGCGATCACGAGCGGATCTTCGAACTGTTCCGTCGGGCCGGAAAGCAGGACCAGCCCGGCGAAGGCCTCGGCCTGGCCTTCGTCCGCAGCAGCGTCCGCCGTCTGGGCGGGTCGATCTCACTGGAGTCCGCCCTGGGCCAGGGCTCGACATTCCACCTGAAATTCCCCACACGCTTAATGGTGTTGGGGACCGCCGGAGACAATCTATGAGCCATTCCGTGAAGATCGTCATGGTCGAGGACGACCACGGCCACGCCAAGCTCATCGAAAAGAACATCCGTCGCGCCAATATCGCCAACGACATCGTCCACTTCGATCATGGCGACGCCGCCTTGAACTATCTGTTCAGCGAAGAGGTGCGCGCCCACGGGCCGCTGCTGATCCTGCTGGACCTCAACCTGCCGGACATGTCGGGCACCGACATCCTGGAGAAGGTGAAGTCGGATGAGCGCCTGCGCCGCGCGCCGGTGGTCATCCTGACCACGACCGACGACAAGATCGAAATCCAGCGCTGCTACGATCTTGGCTGCAACGTCTACATCACCAAGCCGGTGGACTATGAGGCCTTCGCTGGAGCGATCCAGCAGTTGGGCCTCTTCCTGTCCGTCATGCAGGCGCCGGAGATCTGAACCGCGTGATCGATACGGGGGCTTCCATCCGCCTGCTCTACATCGACGACGACCGCGGCTTGTCCCGGCTGGTCCAGAAGGAACTGAGCCGCCACGGCTATGAGGTGACCTGCGCGCCTGACGCCGACAGCGGCTATGAGGCCCTTCAGGCCGGAGAGTACGACGTCTGCGCCCTGGATCATTACATGCCGGGTCGCGAAGGGCTGGACGTCCTGCCCGACATCCTGGCGCTGCCGAGCCCGCCGCCGGTGGTCTACGTCACCGGAGCGCAGGATGGGCGCATCGCCGTGGCGGCCCTGCGGGCTGGCGCCGCCGACTATGTCATCAAGGACGTGTCGGAGGACTTCACGGCCCTGCTGCGTTCGGCCGTCGAGGACGCCTTGCTGCGCCGCCGTCTGGAACGCGAGAACGAGGCCGCCCAGGAAGAGGTTCGGCTCGCCCGTGATCGCGCCGAGGCCATGCTGCGTGAGGTCAATCATCGCGTCGGCAACTCCCTGCAACTGGTGTCCAGCTTCATCTCGCTGCAACTGCGCCAACTGGCGGACGAGGGCGCTCGATCGGCCTTGCGCGAGGCCCAGGTGCGGATCGAGGCCGTGGCTCATGTTCACCGCCGCCTCTACACTTCGTCGGACATGGCCACCGTCGCGATGGACGAATACCTGGCGGGGTTGGTGGATGAGTTGGCCAAGTCGGTGGGGCCGGACGATGCGTCTCCCAAGCTGTCCCTGCGCGCAGACGCCATGCGGGTGAGCACTGACCAGGCCGTCTCCTTGGGCGTCATCGTCACGGAGCTGGTCACCAACGCCGTCAAGTACGCCTATGAACCGGGTGAGGGCGGCGAGATCCGCGTGGTGCTGGAAACCGCCGCGGAAGGGCGCGCTATCCTGACCGTTGAAGACGATGGACCCGGCCTGGGCGGCGGCGCGCCCAAGGGGACGGGTCTGGGGGCCAAGATCGTGTCGGCCATGGCCGGCGGCCTGCGTTCGGCGGTGGAGTTCGACGCCGACCATCCTGGTGTGCGGGCGCGGCTGGTCTTCGACCTCTAGGGCCTTTCGCATCAGCTTCGCGGCGCGTTAGTCTGTGGGCATGCAGCTTCAGTTTGGAACGGCCCGACCCGGCCTTGATTACCTTCATCGCCCTGCGACTTTCGGCCTGGCCCTAAAAGACGGCAAGCTGGCCTGTGTGCGCGTGGATCGCGGCGAGGGCAGCTACTTCGACCTGCCCGGCGGCGCCGTCGACGGCGAGGAAAGCGAGCAGCAGGCCATCGTTCGCGAGTTCGCCGAGGAAACCGGCCTGATCGTCGAACCCGAGGATCGCCTGGCCGAAGCCGCCCAGTATTTCCGCAAGACGGATGGCTCCCCAGTCAACAACGCCGGGGGTTTCTGGACAGTTCGTTTGAGCGGTTTCGATCCCTCGACCCAGTGCGAGGCCGACCACGAACTGGTCTGGCTGGAGCCGCTGGAAGCGATCGCTCGCCTGCGCCACGAAGCCCACGCCTGGGCCGTGGCCAGGTGGCTGCGGTCTCGCGGATAGATGCCGTTATATTGCCAAGCTTGACCCGTCCTGTAGCGTCGCACCCAGGTGAAGCGGAGGAGCGGCAGGCTCATGGTGTCACGTCGATCGGTATTTCTGGCGGTCGCCGGGCTGAGCCTGACGCCTGCGGCGCCGGGGATCGCGCAGGAGGCCTTGTCGAATGATGATCGGCTCTACGCCGAAGGCCGCTATCTGCCGGCCTACCTGGACCTGAAGGCCCGGTCTGAAGCCGGCGACGAGGCTGCGCGTCAGATGCTGAGCCAGTTCGCCTCCTTCCTCGGCGACGAAGCTACCGCTGTCGGGGTGGTGGAACGACCCCCGCATCCTTCGCTCGCTCGCCCCGATCTCAATGACGCCTTGGCGCGTGACGCGATCGAGGCGATCGTGGAGGCGGCGCGCAACACGCGCATCGTCATTCTCAATGAGGCCCATAATGTTTCCGGACACCGCGCCTTCGCGGCCCAGGTAATCCGGGCGCTGCGCCCGCTAGGCTACGACTGGTTCGCAGCCGAGACATTCACGTCGCCACAGCCCGAGCCCTATGTTCGGATCGCCAGCTATGCACAGGGTGCGCCCTTTCTGGCGAGCTATGGCTACTATACCCACGATCCCGTTTTCGCTGAAACGGTAAGGGAGGCGGCGCAACTCGGCTATCGCTTCGCTGACTATGAGCAACGCTTCGATCAGAGGGCGTCGGACGACGCAGCCGGCGAAGTACAGATCGCGACACGCGAAGAGGCTCAGGCCGACAACCTGATCGCCAATGTCCTCGCCGCCCACCCCGAAGCACGCGTCTTTGTCTTCGTTGGCTACAGCCACGCCATGGAGAAGCCTGGTCGGGGCGGAACCTGGTTCGCCGCGCGACTCAAGGCGAAGACGGGGGTTGACCCATTGACGATCGAGCAGTCGATGAACTGGCCGGCGATCATGCCCGAGAACGACGCACCGCATGTGGCGGCCGTCCTGGAGCGCTTTGCGCCTGACAAGTCCATTGTGGTGTCGCGAGGCGGCGTGAGCGTCGCATCGCCTCGCTATGCCGGCCAGATGGATATGTCGGTCTTCCATCCTCGCAGGGCGCCCGTTGCGGGGCGGCCCGGCTGGCTGGCGGCGGACCCTGAACGCCGCAAGGTCGCGATTACAGTTCCGCCCTTGGATGAAGTCGTGCTGATCCAGGCTCTGCGGATGCAGGAGGGGACCGCCGGGCCGCCCTCGGACCACTATCTGCTGCCGCCAGGTGCGACAGAGGCGACCTTCTTCCTTCGGCCTGGCCGCTATGTCTTCCGTCAGGAGACGGCGGCCGGAATACACCCAGCCCTTGGCTCCATAAGCATCGACTAGGCGCTCAGTCGCCGCCCAGTCGAATGCGCAAGCCATCCTGCGCGCGTACGTCTCCCGGCGCCGGACGGCATTCGCTGTTGAAGGCTATGGCGCCGCTGGGGGTGCGCTGGGGGCGGCTGTCGCAGATCTTTTCCGGGGGGGCGGCGCGCCTAGGGCCGCCACCGGGCGCGGCCCGCACTGGATGGCGTAGCCGTTCGCCGCCGTGCCGGGGGTGCAGTTCTCCAGCGCCTTCGACGGACGCAGGCCGTCAGGCAGGCGGTCGCCCATGGCGGCGGCCAACGTCACCCGCACCCTGGCCTGGCAATGCTCCAGCGGTTCGTCCTTGCGGATGAAGGGGCTGCACTGCGACCGCTCCCAGCCATAGGGATCGGCCAGGGCGTGGGCCGGCAGGACGGGAAGGGGCGCGGCGACGGCGACCTCTTCGACGGGGGCGGGCGGATCGTCCGACCAGACCACGCCGGGCGCGGCCTGTTGCAGAACCAGGGCGAAAAGCAGAGCCGTCGTCATCGCGTCCCTCCTTGATCGGGGTCTCCCAGACCAGACCTCTACCGTGTCAGCGCGCGCATGGCCTTGTCCAGCCCGTCCAGCGTCAGGGGGAACATCCTCTGATCCATGACCTCGCGGATCAGGCCGACCGACTGGGTGTAGCTCCAGTAGCGTTCGGTCACCGGGTTCAGCCAGACCGACTTATCCCACTGCTGGCGGGCGCGTTTCAGCCAGACGGCGCCGGCCTCCTCGTTCCAGTGCTCGACCGAGCCGCCCGGCATGGTGATTTCATAGGGGGACATGGTGGCGTCGCCGACGAAGATGGCGCGCCAGTCGCCGGGGTATTTGTTCAGCACGTCCCAGGTCGGGGTCTTTTCATTGTGACGCCGCCGGTTGTCCTTCCACACCCCCTCATAGAGGCAGTTGTGGAAATAGAAGAACTCCAGGTTCTTGAACTCGGTCCTGGCCGCCGAGAACAGTTCCTCGCATAGCTTGATATGGCCATCCATCGAGCCGCCGATGTCGAGGAAGAGCAGGACCTTGATGGTGTTGCGCCGCTCGGGCCGCATCTGGATGTCCAGCCAGCCCTGACGCGCCGTGCCGTCGATGGTGCCGTCCAGATCCAGTTCCTCGGCCGCGCCCTCGCGCGCAAAGCGGCGCAGACGGCGCAGGGCCACCTTGATGTTGCGGGTGCCCAACTCGACCGTGTCGTCCAGGTTCCTGTATTCGCGCTTTTCCCAGACCTTCACCGCGCGGCCATGCTTGCCGGGGCCGCCGATGCGCACGCCTTCGGGATTATAGCCGCCGTGGCCGAAGGGGCTGGTCCCGCCGGTGCCGATCCAGCGATTGCCGCCTTCGTGTCGGCCCTTCTGCTCCTCCAGACGCTGCTTCAGCGTCTCCATCAGCTTGTCGAAGCCGCCGAGCGCCTCGATCTGGGCCTTCTCCTCGTCAGTCAGGAACTTTTCCGTCAGCAGCCGCAGCCAGTCCTCGGGAATATCGGTGGTCAGGTCCTCGCCCGCGCCCACCGTCTCCAGCCCGTTGAACACCTTGGCGAAGACCTGATCGAACCGGTCATAGTGTTTCTCGTCCTTGACCAGCACCGCCCGCGACAGGTGGTAGAAGGCCTCGACGTCCCGCCCGGCCACATCCTTGTCCATGGCCTCCATCAGATGGAGCCATTCCTTCAGCGAAACCGGCACACGGGCTTCGCGCAGGGCGGTGAAGAAGGGCAGGAGCATTAGTGGTTTCTCGAAGGTGTTTCGCACGACCAGCGGGCGCAGTATCGGCCCCTCAAGCTGATCCACTTGGCCTCATCGCCTTCGTCTGGAAAGTCCGAGGTGACGCGCATCCAGTCGTCGTTGGACGGCGTCGCGGAAGGGGTTCCGTCTGAAAGATAGGCAGACATTTCCTCCTCCGAGGACAGGCGCGCGATAGCTAATGCCGATCTCTCGACGTATTTTTCGTCTCCTAGGGGGCGCTTCTCCCGCATCCACCCACGTACGATTTCGATGCGGTCGGGCGCGAGGCCATCCAGAAGGTAATCCTCTTCATTCGCAACTATCTCCTCGAGATCCCGGATGACGATCCGTTTCGCCAACGCCAGGGCGGCGGCTGAGGGTGGCGGTCCGGTATACGCGACGGGCAGATTCGACGTCTCTTCGATGGTTTCCGTTTGAAACAGGATGTTGAAGGCAATCCGTTTCGGCACTTGCACGCCGTCCACGACTGCGGGCCTGACTATGCCCGTTGCGGCTACGGCGAGGCCTGCTCTATCGAAGCCGAGTCCTTCTGGTGCAACTGCCGTGACTCTGCAGTTTCGAGGCGGCCCGGAAGCGACCGCCACGCATTCCAAAGATACCCTGCCTGAAATCCCGATGGCGCTGGCGAAGCCGGGGTAATTCTCGGCCACGGCGTCGGGGGAGGGCGGGGTGCGCCAACCGGGATTGGCAAGATTGACGGCAGAGGGGGGCTGCTGGAGCTCCATCCGTACCCCAGCCGTGCTTGGCGCTGTCATGCTGACTGTCAGGGCGCCTGCGAGTGCGACTTTGGCCAACATCGGTTGCCCTTTGGACTTTTTATATGTTCACCATCCCCATAAATGCGGCAAATCAGCCCCGCCGCAAGATGAACTCGTGGTCGTTCCAGGCGCCGACCGGGTAGTCGTATTCGCCGGCCTTCTCGAAGCCGTAGGCGGCATACAGCTTCTGGGCCTTCTCGTTGCCGCTCCAGACGCCGACCCACAGGGGGCCGTCGGTGTTCGCCTCCATCCAGTCCAGGGCCAGTTTCAGCAGTTGGGTGCCCAGCCCCAGGCCTTGGGCGTGGCGGCCGATGTAGAGACGGCGCAGTTCGGCGTGGCTGGGTCGCGCGTCGGGATGGGGCAGGGTGTTCGGCCCGGTGTTGGCGAAGCCCAGGATTTCGCCGTCGCGGTCGGCCACCCACCAGGCGGAGCCGGGCTCGGCTAGCTTGGCCGAAATGGTCTCGACGCTGAAGCTCTTGTCGAGGAAGGCGGCCAGGTCGTCGGCGGGGTAGGGGATGCCGAAACCCGTCACGAAGGTGTCCACGAACGTCTGTCGCCCCAGCACGGCCAGGGCGGCGGCGTCGTCGGGTCGGGCGGGGCGGATCAGGGCTTCGGTCATGGCTTCGGCCATAGCGCCGCCGAAGGCCGCGGTCGAGGCCGCAGGGGCTGCTCGCGAGCCTGTCATAGCTTGGTGGTTGCAGGGGCGCGCGGCGGGAGCTACCACCATCTTCCAAGGGGCGGACGACATGCCTGCCCCGTCAACCGCAATCGGGGGGATTGAGGGACGCCAAAGCCTTGATTTCACAGGCTGCTCCCCGTGCTATGACGTCTCCCGCTCTCATGACTCACACCGAATCCGCCGCATCGACGCCTTCTGAGGCGCCCCGCGCCATCCAGGCGACGCCGGCCTTCGGCGCCATCATCCTGGCCCGCCACGGCGAGCCGGCCCTGTCGCGCAAATGTCTGATCACTTCGGATGATTATCGTGACTGGTGGGGCCGTTATGAGGTTGGCGGCCTGCGCGCCGGTCAGACTCCGCCCCAGGCCCTGCTGAGCGCCGCCGAGGGCGCGGGGGCCATCTACGCCTCCACTCGTCCGCGCGCCCAGGAAACGGCCCGCGCCGTGGCCCGGGACCGAGAAGTCCTGGTCGACGCCCTGTTCATCGAGGCGCCCCTGCCGCCGCCGCATTTCCCGGCGTGGATCAAGCTGTCGCCGCGCTACTGGGGCGTGATCTCGCGCTTCTGGTGGCACGTCTTCAACCACCACGAAGGCCAGGAAACTCGCGCCGAGGCCGAAGCCCGCGCTGATCAAGCCGCCCGCGTCCTGATCGCCCGCGCCTCGGAAGGCCATGACGTCCTGGTTCTGGCCCATGGCTATTTCAACCACATGGTCGGCCAGAAGTTGAAGCTCCACGGCTGGCGCCTGGCCCACAACCAGGGCTTCAAATACTGGTCACAACGTCGCTACGAGAAGCGCTGACGCCTTTCGTCGTTGATGCGCCGCGCCTGCCTCTCTAGGTTGCGGCCATCATGACCGACGTCTCCGCTTCCCCCGCCGTTTCCACCGATCTCAGCTTCGAGGACGCCCTGTCGCGCCTGGAGGGCATCGTCTCGCGTCTGGAGTCCGGCCAGGCCCCGCTGGAAGAGTCCATCGCCCTTTACGAAGAAGGCGCGCGCCTCAAGGCCCACTGCGAGGCCCGGCTGAAAGCCGCCCAGTTGCGGGTCGAGAAGATCGTCGTCGGCGTCGACGGCCAGGCCAAGGGCGTCGAACCGGCCGAGTTCGGTTGATGTCGGACGCCGACCTCGCGCCGCCCATCGGCTTCGACGACTTCCTCAAGGTCGATGTCCGCGTCGGCCAGATCGTCAAGGCCGAGCCCTTCCCCGAAGCGCGCAAGCCCGCCTACAAGCTGACCATCGACTTCGGCCCCGCCATTGGCGTCAAGAAGTCTTCGGCCCAGATCACCCATCACTACACCCTCGACGAACTGCACGGTCGCAAGGTCGCCGCGGTGGTCAACTTCCCGCCGCGCCAGATCGGGCCGGTGAAGTCCGAGGTTCTGACCCTGGGCTTCCCCGATGCAGACGGCGAGGTCGTTCTGGTCGGCGTCGATCGCGACCTGCCGCTGGGCGGGAGACTGTTTTGACCATGCTCGCCGCCAACTCCCCGGAACAGGCCGTCATCGACCGGGTGGCCGAGATCGCCGATCTGGTCACTGTCGCCCTGGACGAGTTGCTGCCCCGCGCCGACGGCCCGGAATCGCGTCTGACCGAGGCCATGCGCTACGCCGCGCTCGGCCCCGGCAAGCGTCTGCGTCCCTTCTTCGCTATCGAGGCGGGCCGGATGCTGGAGGTCGACGAGCAGGCCGTCCTGCGCGCCGCCTGCGCCCTGGAATGCGTCCACGCCTATTCCCTGGTGCATGACGACCTGCCGGCCATGGACGACGACGACGTGCGTCGCGGCCGTCCGACCCTGCACATCGCCTATGACGAGGCGACCGCCATCCTGGCCGGCGACGCGCTGCAGACCGCCGCCTTCGACATCATCCTGGACGAAGATACCCACGACGACGCGGTCGTGCGCTGCGAGCTGGCGCGGCGCCTGTCCTTTGCCTCCGGCGCACGCGGCATGGCCGGCGGCCAGATGATCGACCTGCTGGGCGTTCGCGACGACCTCGGCGGCGTCGCGCGGATGCAGCGTCTGAAGACCGGCGCCCTGTTCGCCTACGCCTTCGAGATCCCGCTGATCATCTCGCGCGGTGGCGAGGACGCCTGGCACGCCCTGACCAGCTTCGCCCACGACGTGGGTCTGGCCTATCAGATCATCGACGATGTTCTGGACGCGGAAGGTTCGGCCGAGGAGATGGGCAAGGCCGCCGGCGGCAAGGACGCGGCGCTCGGCAAGACCAATTTCGTCACCCTGCTGGGCGTCGAGGCGGCGCGACAGAGGGTCGCGCACCTGGCCGATCAGGCCCGCTCGCACCTTGACCTGTTCGGCCACGAGGCCGAAATCCTCAAGGCCAGCGTGGACTTTGTGCTTAAACGCCGGTCCTGATAGGAAACGCGCCCGCCTCCCGCGGGTTAGAATATGACGTCCCGCGTCAAAGGCCTCCGATACCCATGCCCCACACCCCGCTACTCGACACCGTCAAGTTTCCCGCCGACACGCGGGGCTTGGACGTTCACCAGCTGAAACAGCTGGCGGACGAGGTGCGGGCCGAGACCATCGACGCGGTCTCCGTCACCGGCGGCCACCTGGGCTCGGCGCTGGGCGTGGTCGAGCTGACCGTCGCCCTGCACCATGTGTTCGAGACGCCCAAGGACATCCTGATCTGGGACGTCGGCCATCAGTGCTATCCGCACAAGATTCTGACCGGGCGTCGCGACCGCATCCGCACCCTGCGCCAGGGCGGCGGCCTGTCCGGCTTCACCAAGCGTTCGGAAAGCGAATACGACCCCTTCGGCGCGGCCCACGCCTCGACCTCGATCAGCGCTGCGCTGGGCTTCGCCGCCGCCCGCGACGCCAAGGGCGAGAAGAACCGGGTCGTGGCCGTGATCGGCGACGGCTCCATGTCGGCGGGCATGGCCTATGAGGCGATGAACAACGCCGCCGAGGCCACCCACGGCCAGCTGATGGTGGTGCTGAACGACAACGACATGTCGATCGCTCCGCCCGTCGGCGGCATGAGCGCCTATCTGGCCAAACAGGTCTCGGGCGGCGCCTATCAGAACATCCGCAAGGTCGGAAAGAAGTTCGTCGACCACATGCCGCGCCCCTTCCGCGATGCGGCGCGCAAGGCCGAGGAATACGCCCGCGGCATGATCGTCGGCGGCACCTTCTTCGAGGAGCTGGGCTTCTACTACATCGGGCCGATCGACGGTCACGACATGGAGAACCTGGTCCCCATCCTGAAGAACGCCGCCGCCATCACTGACCGTCCGGTGTTGGTCCACGTCGTCACGCAAAAGGGCAAGGGCTACGCCCCCGCCGAGAACAGCGCCGACAAGTATCACGGCGTGGTCAAGTTCGACGTGGTCTCGGGCAAGCAGGCCAAGGCCGTCTCCAACGCCCCCAGCTACACCAAGGTCTTCGGCACGGAGCTGATCAAGCACGCGCAGAACGATCCCAGCATCGTGGCCATCACCGCCGCCATGCCGACCGGCACCGGGCTGGACCTGTTCGGTCAGGCCTTCCCCGACCGCACCTTCGACGTCGGCATCGCCGAGCAGCACGCCGTGACCTTCGCCGCCGGTCTGGCCGCCGACGGGATCAAGCCGGTCTGCGCCATCTATTCGACCTTCCTGCAGCGCGGTTATGATCAGGTCGTCCACGACGTGGCGATCCAGTCCCTGCCGGTGCGCTTCGCCATGGACCGCGCCGGTCTGGTCGGCGCTGACGGCGCCACCCATGCGGGCAGCTTCGACATCGGCTTCATGGGGGCTCTGCCCGGCATGGTGCTGATGGCCGCCTCGGATGAGGCCGAACTGGCGGCCATGATCTCGACCTCCCTGGCCATCGACGACCGGCCCAGCGCCTTCCGTTACCCGCGCGGCGACGGCGTCGGCGTGGAAATCCCCGAACTGGCCGCCCCGCTGGAGATCGGCAAGGGCCGCATCGTCCGCGAAGGCACGTCCGTCGCCATCCTGTCGCTGGGCACCCGCCTGCAGGAATCGCTGAAAGCCGCCGACCTGCTGGCCGCGCGCGGCGTCTCGGCCACCGTCGCCGACGCCCGTTTCGCCAAGCCGCTGGACGCCGACATGATCCTGCGCCTGGCGCGCGAACACGAATGCCTGATCACGGTGGAAGAGGGTGCCATGGGCGGCTTCGGCGCCTTCGTGCTTCAGTTGCTGGCCGAGAAGGGCGCGCTGGACGGCGGCCTCAAGATCCGCACGCTCAACCTGCCCGACATCTTCCAGGATCAGGACAAGCCTGAGATCATGTACGCCCAGGCCGGCCTCGACGCCGACCACATCGCCGCCACGGCCCTGGCCGCCCTCGGGGTCGACGCCAGCCGGGCGGTCAGGGCGTAGCTCACTCGACTTACCGCTCATCCCGGCGAAGATCGGGATGAGCGAGTGGGGCATTCCGCGACCCGTCGTCGCGCACGCAACTTTGACTGTTCCAAATCGGTTTCATCCCGGTAAAATGGAGATGAAAGCCTTGCCGTGGCGGCCTCGCGCCCCCAGATGAAGGCTTCCAGCCCCAAGGAAACCCTTCACCGATGCAGGAGCGCCGATGCCGCATGCCGACAGCCTGATTATCACCCTGGTCGGAGGCTTCGTCCTCGCCTTCGTGTTCGGCATGTTGGCCAATCGGCTGAAGCTGTCGCCCCTGGTCGGCTATCTGGTCGCCGGCGTGGCGGTCGGCCCCTATACGGGCGGCTTCGTCGCCGACACCGAGCTGGCGCCCCAGTTGGCCGAGATCGGCGTCATCCTTCTGATGTTCGGGGTCGGGCTGCACTTCTCGCTGGCGGACCTGATGAAGGTGCGCAAGGTCGCCATCCCCGGCGCCCTGGTCCAGATCGCCGCCGCCACTGTCCTGGGTTGGGTTCTGGGCCGCTTCCTGCTCGGTCTCGGCGACGTCGAGGCCCTGCTGCTGGGCTTCTCCTTGTCGGTCGCCTCGACCGTGGTCCTGCTGCGGGCGCTGGAAGAGCGCAAACAGCTCAAGAGCGACGCCGGGCGCATCGCCATGGGCTGGCTGATCGTAGAGGACCTGGTGATCGTTATCGCCCTGGTCATGCTGCCCCTGCTGATCATCCAGCCGGGCGAGACGCTGAGCGGCGCAGAACTGGCCAAGTCCATCGGCTGGACCCTGGTCAAGGTCGCCGGCTTCGTCAGCGTCATGCTGGTGGTCGGCGCCAAGGTCCTGCCCTGGGTGCTGGTGCGCATCGCCCACACCAAGTCGCGCGAACTGTTCACCCTCGGCGTTCTGGCCATCGCCCTGGGAATCGCCTGGGTCGCCTACTACCTGTTCCACTCGTTTGCTCTAGGCGCCTTCCTGGCCGGTCTGGTGCTGAACAGCTCGCCGCTGGGCCACAACGCCGCCGAGCGCTCGCTGCCGTTGCGCGACGCTTTTGCGGTGCTCTTCTTCGTCTCGGTGGGCATGCTGTTCGATCCCATGATCCTGGTGCGCGAGCCCCTGGCGGTCTTGGGCGTCCTCGGCATCGTCATCGTCGGCAAGTCGCTGGCGGCCCTGGCCATCACCACGGCGTTCAAGCTGGACCGCCCGACCAGCCTGACCGTCGCCGCCGCCCTGGCCCAGATCGGGGAATTCTCCTTCATCCTGGCCGCCATCTCGGTGTCCCTGGGCGCCATGAGCCGCGAGACCCACGACCTGATCCTGGCTGCGGCCCTGCTGTCGATCTCGCTCAATCCCTTCGTCTTCGCCCTGATCGACCGGATGGGCGGGCGGGTGGTCACGCCGCCCAAGAAGGAAGAGCCTAAAGCGACCCTGGCCGACGTCATGTGATGAGAAGAGGCCCGGAGATCGCCCTCCGGGCCTCTTCCGCACCCGCGTCCTGACAGGGGGGCTTACAGGACGCCGATCATGCTCGCGACCAAGGGGTGGCGCACGATGTCGCGTTCGGCCAGGCGGACCACGGCGATCTCGGGCACGGCCTCCAGCCGCTCGGCGATGTCCGACAGGCCTGACACGCCCGGCAGCAGGTCCGACTGATGCGGATCGCCCGTCACCACCATGGTCGAGTGCCAGCCCAGCCGGGTCAGCAGCATCTTGAGCTGGACGTAGGTGCAGTTCTGGGCCTCATCCACCACGATGAAGGCATTGTTCAGCGTACGGCCGCGCATGTAGCCGATGGGGGCGATCTCGATCAGGCCCTCGGCCATCAGAGCCTTGACCCGCTTCATGCTGAGACGGTCGGAAAGGGCGTCGTAGAGGGGGCGCAGATAGGGGGCCAGCTTGTCCTCCATGTCGCCCGGCAGGAAGCCGATCGACTCCCCGGCCTCGACGGCGGGGCGCGACAGGACGATGCGCCCGACCTTGCCCGCCTCCAGCGCCTCGACCGCCTTGGCCACGGCCAGATAGGTCTTGCCGGTCCCGGCCGGGCCCAGGGCCAGAACCAGGTTGGCGTGGTCGACGGCGGTCATCAACTCGGCCTGGCCGTCCGACTTGGGCTTCAGCGTCTTGAGATAGCCCTGGTCGCGCTCGTCGTTGGAGGGGTAGGGCGACCAGCCGTTGCGCGGCGGCAATCGCCGGACTTTGGCGTCCTGCAGGAACTCCCGCGAGTCCAGCACGCCTTCACGGACTTGATGCTTGATGGCCGAACGCTTCGTCATGAACGCCTCCAGGGCATGAAAAAAGGCGCGCCCGGCAGGGACACGCCTTGGTCGTCGGTGGGGGAGGAGGGGACCGGAGCCACGCAGCAGCCGCCCGGATCAGCAGCAGGATCGTCGCCGCAGCAGAGGCGTCGTCCCGGAACCGGTCGCGAACACGCCACGCGCATTCTCCAGTATCTGACCGGACCGGGCTTGATCCGGCTTCGGATCCGGGGCCGAAATGGCGACCTCGAATCGCATCAACAATTTGATGCTAGCGTAGTTTATGAAGGCTTAAAGCCATCATTTTCTGAAACATAGGCGGTGTTCGGATGAGTGTTTACAGTCTTGGCGACAGCAAGCCGCAGCTTCCGCCGGAGGGCGAATACTGGATCGCGCCGAATGCAACGGTCTTAGGGAATGTGATTCTGCATCCCGGCGCCAGCATCTGGTTCAACACGGTTTTGCGAGGCGACAATGATCCCATCGTGATCGGCCGCGACAGCAATATTCAGGACGGCAGCATCCTGCACACCGACGTCGGTTCTCCTCTGACCATCGGTGCAGGGGTCACCGTGGGGCACAAGGCCATGCTGCATGGCTGCACTATCGGCGACAACAGCCTGGTCGGCATCGGGGCGGTGATCCTGAACGGGGCGCGCATCGGTAAGAACTGCCTGATCGGCGCCAACGCCCTGATCACGGAGGGCAAGGTCATTCCTGACAACTCCCTGGTCATGGGTCAGCCCGGCAAGGTGGTGCGGGACCTTGACCAGGGACAGATCGAGGCCCTGCGTATCTCAGCCCAGCACTATGTGCAGAACTGGAAACGCTATGTGCAGGACCTGCATCCGCTGGCCTGAACCCCGGAATTCGGACGGCGCATCAGGATGGCACAGTTTGCGGACCAAGTTGCGCCTTCAGGGCAACGGAAACGCAAGGCTTTTGCGCTTTCATCCTGCATTGGACCGGCCCGCGACTTGCAAGGCGCGGCGCGAAGAACAATGCAGGAGCCCAACCCATGCGGGTGCGGATCAAGACTTTGCTGGCGTCGGTTGGAGCCTTTGCGGGCTTCATGGCGATGGCCGACGCTGCTGCGGCCCAGTGCGGCGGCAATACCTGCCAACCGCCGCCGCCGCCGCCTCCGCCCCCGATCCCGGGCGGGCCTTGCGGCGGAGGCGGCTGTCAGCCGCCGGTGACTCCGCCGTGCTGCGGCTCGGGCGGCAATGTGAACGTCAACGTCAATGTAAATGCTAGCGCGAACGCCTCGGCTACGGCCCGCGCCTTTGCGGGTTCGCGCAGCGGCGCCACGGTGATCGTCGGCGGTGGCGGCGGCGCCTACTTCAACGTCGACCAGCCCTATCCCACGACGATCCAGGGCCTGTCGGTCGAAGGCAAGACCATGGAAATGGTCCGCGTCCCCTACATGGCCTCGCGCCGGATGGAGAAGCGGGTGGTCATCCAGGCCGTCTGCATCGACGATCGCGCCGTGCCGCATCCGGCCTCTCAGGTTCGTCCGGGTCGCGACGTGGCGATGGACTATGAGGGTGAGCTGTATCGCTGCATCGCCGGCACCAAGCTGCAATGGACCATCGCTGACGAGGCTGGCGGTTCGGGTGAGACCATCAACTGCAACAAGCGCGAGGCCCTGTGGTATGGCCGCGGCGGTCAGTTGGAGTGTCGTCCCGAGAAGCAGGAACGGGACTGCAACGAGCGCTCGCTGCTGCGCCGCTATGGCGCGGGCGTGAAGGTGCTGACCATGATCCGCGAGGAAACCTACACCGAATACCGTGAGGAGATGGTCGAGACCGCCGGGACTGTCGCCTCGGGTGCGGTCATCATGCTGGACGGCGGCGTCGGCGGCCGGGTCTTCTGAACAGGGCGTTCAGCCTGGCGTCAGGCAGACTGACCTAGATTGCCGCCATCGGCTCTCCGTCGATAGGCCAAAAGACTTGGGGCCCCGATCCGCTGGATCGGGGCCCTCTTTCTTTCTGACCTTACTGGGCCGCAGCCTTGTCCGACACGACCTCGGCCTTCCACGCCGTGTCCGCCTTCAGGTACTGCCGTGCGGCGGCCTGAATATCGGCGGCGGTGAAGGATTCCAGATCGCTGATGTGCGTCTGGATCTGTTCCAGCGAAGCCGGCTCGGCGGCCAGGTCTTCGAGTTGGCCCAGCCAGTACTCGTTGCCGGCCTGGCTGCGACGCAGGGACTCGATGACCGGCAGACGCGCACGGTTCAGTTCGTCCTCGGTCACGGGGGCGTCGCGCAAGGAGGCGGTGATCGCATCCACAGTCGCGTAGAAGGCGGGCAGCTTGTCCGCCGCCGTCTCGGCCATCACGAAGATGGAGCCATAGCCCTTGAACACGTCCGAGGACGAGGAGGAGACGCGCGGAGAATAGGCCAGGGCCTGTTTCTCACGGATTTCCTCCAGCACCCGCAGCTTGAAGACCTCGGACAGGATGCTGACCTTGCGGGCCTCGGTGCGGTCATCGACGGCGTCGGTCGTCGGCCAGGCAATATAGCCCAATGCCTGTTCTGCCGGACCCGAGTGGGTCAGGCGCACCGGCTGGGCGGTCGGCGCCGGGAAGCGACGCTGGTCCGAACCCGGCAGGGGCTGGGCCGCCGGCGCGCGGGTCGGCAGGGCGGCGAAGGTCGAGGCCACGGCCTTGATCGCATCATCGACCGTGACGTCGCCGACCATGACGATGTCGATCGGGCCGGACGACAGGCCCTGAACGACGCCTTGCTTCAGCTCATCCAGGGTGAAGGCGGCGATGTCCGAAGCCGCCGGCACCGTCTCACGCTTGTCGCCGCTGGCCAGCAGGCCGGCGGCCTGGATGCCGAAGGCGCCGCCGGGCGTGGCCACCTGTTGGGCCAGGATCTGCGGGAAGAAGGCCTTGATCTGCTCGAACGGGGCCGGGCGCAGGCCCGGATCGGTCAGATAGGCGGCCAGCACCTGCATCTGCAGTTGCAGATCGGCGGGGCGGGTCGCGCCCGACAGCTGATAGGCGTCGCCGTCGATCGAGAAGCCGGCGCTGTAGATCTTGCCGGTCAGGACGCGGCTCAGTTCATCCGCCGTCAGCTTGCCGAGGCCGCCCTGGGTGAAGACCATCGGGGCCAGCATCTGGGAGGTGAAGCGGTCGGTCGGCAGGCCTTCTTCGCCGATGCCGGTGCGAACCGTCATCAGGATCTGCTCGTCCTTGAAGTCGGTCGGTTTGACCGTCAGGCGTACGCCATTGGGGAAGGTGACGACCGTGGCGCCGACGGCGGCGACCTCCGTGCGGCTGCTCGGAACTGCGGCGGCGCCGAAGTCGGCGTAGGGCCATTCCAACTGGGCCTGTTCGGCGCGGGCTGTGACGGCGACGGCGCGGCTGGCTTCCAGGGCGGCGGTGACGCCCGCTTCGCCGCCTTCGATTGCTTCGGGCGTGATGACCAGAGCCAGAGGGCCGTAGCCTTCGAACACGGCCTTGACCGCCGTGCTGACCTGCTCGGCCTTCAGATCCTTCACGCTGGCCTCGAAGCGGGCGAGGTTATCGGCCGGGGAGGAGAAGACCTTGTCGTCGTTGGCCGAACCCAGCAGGGCGTTGGCCAGGGCCGGGGTGCTGCGCGTTGCGGCGGCCTGGACGGCGTTCTCAAGCGCCGTGCGGGTATTGGCGATCTCGCGGTCCAGCTCGGTCTGGGTCACGCCGAACTGCACCAGGCGGCGCTGCTCCTGCTCAATGGTTTCCAGCGCACGCTTGAGGCCGCCGGGGTTGAAGCTGGCCGAGACGCTGCCGAGGTCGACCGTGTCGAACAGGCTGCCCTTGCTGGCGCTGGCGCCGATGAAGGGCGGATTGTCGGCGCGGGCGATCTCGCCCAGACGACGGTTCAGAACCGCGAGGCCCAGGTTCTGCACCAGGGCTTCACGACGTTCGGCGACGGTGTCGGGGTCCAGGTCAGGGTTGCGGATCCAGTTCAACTGGATCGAGGACTGGATGCCCGGCTCGACCAGGATGCGGGTTTCGGCCGAACGCGGCGCGACGGTTCCCAGATCGGGATTCGGGCCGTCCGGGGCCTTGGGCGTCCAGTCGCCGAAGGTCGCCTTGATCTTGGCTTCCATCTGATCGACGTCGAAGTCGCCGACCGCGATCATGGTGGCGCGTTCGGGGCGGTAATAGGCGTTGTAGAACTCGACGAAGCGTTCGCGCGGGGCCGTGCGGATGATGCTGAGGTCGCCGATCGGCAGGCGGTTGGCCAGGCGCTGTCCGGGCGCCAGCAGGGCGATCTGAGCTTTGAGCGAGCGCAGGCCCGGCGTGTTGCGCAGGCGCTCTTCGCCCTCGATGACGCCGCGTTCGTCGTCGATGTCCTTGGCGTTCATCAGGGCCTCCGAGACCTGCTCGCGCATGATGCGCAGCGAGGTATCGACGGTCTCGTCGTTGGTGCGCGGCAGCTCCAGGGTATAGGCGGTCTGGTCGAAGCTGGTGAAGGCGTTGGTGTCGGCGCCGAAGGCCAGACCGAGACGTTCCAGGATTCGCAGCAGCTCGTTCTCGGGCACATTGGTCGTGCCGTTGAAGGCCATGTGCTCCATGAAGTGGGCCAGACCCAGCTGGTCGTCGTTCTCCATCAGCGAACCGGCCGCGATCCGCAGGCGCAGCGATGCCTGTCCGGGGGGAGTGGCGTTCTTCATGATGGCGTAGCGCATGCCGTTCGGCAGGGTGCCGAAGCGCACGTTCTGATCGACGGGAATGTCGCTGGCGCCCTGGGCCCAGGGGCTGGACGGCAGGGCGTCCTGGGCGGCGGCGGGCAGGGCGGCCCCGCCCAGGAGGGCGAGGCTGGAGGCGGCAAGCAGCAACAGACGGCGAGGGGAACGCATTCAGTAGTCTCCGAACCGTGCGATCAGGCTGCCCCCGGGACTGACTGCGGCCCTGCACGGTGATGGTCGCGTGCAATGGCATATGCACGTTCGATCAACGTGACAAAGGTCCTTGACTGCCTCAAGTTACCGAAAGTTAATTTCCGCCGGTCCGGGTGACATAGAAGGTCGCCGTGTTGCCCACAGCATTGGCGCCGGCGATGACATTGCGGCCCGACCCATTGATCGTCGTGTTGGCGAAGGCGCTGACATTGCCGCTGTTGGTCTGGACGTTGCGAGCGTTCAGGTCTCCGCCGCAGTCCCCGCAGGCATAGCCTGTGACCGAGTTGCCTGCCGCATTGGCGCCTACATAGGCGTCATAGCCCTTCTGTCCGACAAAGGAGGCCGTTGCTTCTACGCCGCCCGTGTTCAGCTGGGTATTGTCGATGTCGACATAGATGTCGTTGTTGCCGACGTTCACCTCGTTGGCGATGGCGCTGGCAGAGGCTGTGGCCTTGCCGAAGTCATAGGAACTGAGTTCCGCTTCGCTGCGGATGACGGCGCTGTTGGCCTGATCCGTAGTAGTCACCAGGGACCCGCCCTGATTGTAGAAGCCCGCCTGGTTGCCGCCTGCATGAGCGCGCGCCGCCAGGTTCCAGCCATTGCCGGCGTAGATCCCGGTATCGGCTTCGACCAGGGCGCCCGAAGACCGCTGGCGCACTTCCAGTTCTTGATTGGCCGAAGGGCCGGAGGTGGTCTGCACCGCATTGGCGACGGCCTGGCTGGAGAACTCCGCTGGATCGCGCACGAAGCGAGGCGAGGCCGTATTGGTCGCGCGCACAACGCCCGTGGCGGTCTGATCGATGGTCCCGAGGAGGGCGGCGCGGTTGCTGCCGGATCCGTTGCCCGCAAGCGCTACTGTGTTGCCGAGCGCCGAGGCGGCGATCGTGCCGCCGCCGACCAGTTGGGCGTCTTGCCCCGTGATCTCGGTGGAGGCCGTCACGTCGCCGCTGACCCCTTGGGTTGCATCAATCCCCATCTGCGCCTGGGTCGCTGTCCCGGCTAGATAGTTGCCACGCGCCTGGGTGACGCTGGTCACGCGTCCCGTGGGGCCGTCTAACGTCAGAACAGTCGCAGCGGAGACGTCATTGCGGGCGTCTTGCGACGAGCGGACGTCGAAATCCCGCCCGTCGCCCGCGCCGATCAGTTCATTGCCCTGAGCGACGTTGGACACGGTGACCTGATCGCTGACGTCCACGACGTTCAACGTCTGGCCGGCCACCACGTCGCCGAGCTGAAGCTGCTGGTTCAGGACCAGACCGCGGTCCTGGGCCGCGACCTCAGTAGCGGCCGCGGCGCACATCGCCGTCGCGGCGATCGTGCCAGCGAGACGGATCCGCGCGAGTCTGACCATTGTTCGTTTCCGTATTTGCATAGGCGGGGTAGTAGCCGCCGGTCGGGCCGACAGGAGAGTCGCCCAGAGGATCATTGGCGGGATTGAGGCAGACCTCAGGACCCGGTGCGCCATAGAGGTTGGCCATGAACTCGACAGTGGCGCGTTCCACCAGGGCGCGGACGGCCAGTTGCACCGGCTCCATCCCGCTGGTGCCGGCGGAAATGTCGAAGACGTTGCCGTTCAGGAAGTCGAACACGCCCGCTGAGATCTCACGGCCGACGATCTGCTTCTGATAGGAGACGACATCGACCACCTCGAGCGTCGTCGTCTGAACCAGGCGCAGGTCGATGGCGACGTTCATGACGAAGACCTTGCGGGTCAGCAGGCCCGAGCCGCCGTTGTCCTCGACCTCGCCGCCGGCGATGTCGAAGCCGCCCGAACGGATGTTGTAGTTCACCTCGGTGATGCCGCCGACGACATAGAAGTCCGAGCCTGGCACCTGACCGGCCAGAATCCGGCGATAGGCCGCGTCTTCGGGCGCGCCATTGGGTTGATCGTCGCTGATCAGCTTGTTGTTGGCGTAGCGCAGCTCAAGCTCGGACACCGAGGTGTCATAGCGTTCGACAATACGCGCACCGGCCTTGGCCAGGGCCGTATTCGCCATCAGGGAGGCGCCTTGGGTGATCTGACGCCCGCCGTCCGTGGAAATGGAGCCCGTGTAGTCGCTGATCCGACCGACCGCCATGCGCGGCGAGGGCAGGTTATAGCGGCGGGCATAGTCGGCCAGGCAATAGAGCGCCGTGGAATAGGGCGTGGGATTCGACGTCACCGGGGCGTTGCCGATCGGTGTCGCATAGTTGCCCGACGGCCCAGCACTGGTGGCGCATCCGGCCAGAAGGCTGGCGACGGCGGCCACGACGGCGGCGGCTCGCAGCGGGCGATTGAAGCGATATGCGGTCATCAGAAATTCAAGGTCCCGTTCAGAGCGGTCCCGGCGGTGATGTTTCCGGTGTTGTTCTGTGTGGAGTTGACGATCACCGTGTTCCGATTGCCCTGGACCACGACGTTCAGATTGTTGCCGATGGCGGTGGCGCCGCCGATGGTCGTCCTGCCGTTGGCGGCTCCAGCGTAGCCGCTCGAAACCCCGGCGGTTGAGCTGGAGTAGCTGCTTGCCCCCGATTGGATGATGCCGTTGACGATCAGGCGGTTGCCGTTGGCGTCGCGGGTCGAGCCGCTGGAAGGCTGGGCGGTGGTGTAGCGCGATGCGCCATAGCCCGCTTGAAACTGAGCGGCGCCGGCAGAACCGGTCGACTGGGCGGACGCTGCGCCGGCCGCCACGATGGGCAGGGCCAGGGCGGCGACGGTCAGGATCAGTTTTTGAAACGGCATGAAGCACTCCGCAGGTCGATGCGGGTCGCCAAGCAACCCGCGTGCCACTCTGGAACGCGGGTCTTAAGATCGGCTTGAGATTGCGCGGGTCTTTGTCCATCAAGGGCTTATGCAGACTTCAACCGACGGCCCGAACGATCCCACGCGAGAGCGGATCTTCAACGCCCCCTTCTTGCCGGTGCTGATCGCCGCCTCCATGCCTGCTCTGTACTGGTTCCAGGAGCGGTTGCCGGACCAGGGCATGTCCATGGCCTTTCGGGCTATTGACCTGGAACAGGGGCGCTGGACGGGCCTGCTCACCTCCATGCTGCTGCACGGCGGCTGGGCTCATGTCGCGATGAACGCGGTCGGCGCCCTGGCCTTCGGCGCGCCGGTCGCCCGGCTGCTTTCGCGCGGCCTGGGGCCTTTGGCCTTTGCGGCCCTCTATATTGTCAGCGGCGTGGCGGCGGCGGGGGGGTATGCACTGTGCCATCCGGGGAGCGAAAGCTATCTGATCGGCGCCTCCGGTGCGGTTTTCGGTCTGATCGGGGCGGCGACCCGTCTCATGGGGGGACATGGCCGGGTGATGCCCTTGTTCCATTCCGCCGTCCTGAAGCAGGCGGGGGCCTGGATGGCCGCCAACCTGATCATCGGCCTGATCGGCCTGGCGCCTGGGCTAGGCGGCGCCAGCATCGCCTGGGAGGCCCACGCCTTCGGCTTCCTGTTCGGCATATTGGCGATTGGCCCGTTGGGGCGCTGGTTTGGGTCGCGACCGGATTTGCGTCTCGCCGATGTCTGAGCGATCCTGTCCCAGGTAGCGGCCGGTCCGCGGTCGCCTCTCTGTGAGACGGGAAGGAGCCGCCATGCTGGTCGCCGAGATTCTCAAGGGTAAGGGGCAGGCTGTTTTCACCCTGTCGCCCGAAACGCCGTTGATCGAGGCCTGCGCCGAACTGGACCGCAGGCGGGTCGGCGCTCTGATCGTCTGTCAGGATGATAACGTGGTGGGCGTTCTCTCGGAACGGGACATCGTTCGAGCCATCTCTCAGGATGGCGCGGCGGCGCTGTCGCATCCTTCGTCCCTCTATATGACAACCGAGGTGATCTTCGCGGAGCCGACGGAAACGGTGGCGATCTTGATGGGGCGGATGACGGATCGGCGTGTGCGCCACCTGCCTGTTCTGAGCGGCCGTAAACTAGCGGGCGTCATCTCGATCGGCGATGTCGTCAAATGCCAGATTGCCGAAGCCACTCAGGAAGCCGAGAGCCTGCGCACCTACATAGCGGCTGGCTGACGCGGTTCTGTGGATTCGCGTTCGTTGAGATAGTTGGAGTTTGTGTGATTTGAGGCTTGTGGACTCGGGGTGGTGTCCGTATATCCGCCGCTCGCTCGGAAACGGGCGGGGCGCAGGGCTCGGCGACGGGGTCTGCGAAGTGGATTTGGGAGCTTCGGTTTCCGGGTTTGCGGAAAGGCTGAAAAGCCTGGTTGACATGGAGGATTGCTTTCCTTAGAAGGCCGCCTCCGCTGGGGTCTTCGGGTTCCGGGAGTGTTGAGAAAG
>NZ_DAMBRE010000006.1:0-231984 GCF_032055285.1 Brevundimonas sp. | reverse complement strand
AGGTTCAATCACGTGATCGTCCACGCTCACAAGGATCAGGTCATCGACAGTCATGGGGCTCTTCCTCGTTTCCACGGACGGCTTGGCGCCGCCTCAAATTCGGGCGCCGTCGCATGGACTCGCGCCATTCAGAATTCTTTTCTAGAACAAAAATCGCAAAAGTGTCTAGAAAATATGACGTACGCCGCCGGACGCGCCGGCGCCCGCGCCCATCGGATATCGCTCAAGGAGACGCCATGATCCGCCGCATGGACCATTTCACCATCGTCACCGATCGCCTGAACGAGAGCGTGGACTTCTACGGGATGCTGGGACTGGTCCCCGGCCCGCGGCCGGACTTCGGCGTGGGGGGAGCCTGGCTCTACGCCGACGACCGCCCCGTGCTCCACCTGGTCGAGACCGAACGCATGCCGGACCCGCGGCGCGGCGCGCTCGATCACATGGCCTTCTTCGCCGAGAACTTCATCGCGGCGGCCGAGCGGGCGACGGCCGCCGCCCTGCCCTATCGCGTGATCCGCACGCCGCGGCCCTTCAGCCTGTGGCAGATGTTCCTGTTCGATCCCAACGGCGTAGAGGTGGAACTGGACTTCGCCGCCAACGAGCTTCCGCCGGCCGACTGGAAGGACCACGCCGGTCTCGGCCCGCGGTGACGCGGGGGACGGCTCAGGTCAGGGCTGACGTCAGCCTGTGGCCGGCGTCACGAAGGGCGACGCCGATCTCCTCCAGCGCCTCGCCCTCGTACTGCCCCTGGAGCATGACGCCGACGATGGTGAAGGCGACCTCGCCGGCCCGATCGAAGACCGGCGCGGCCACAGTCTGGACGCCGCGCGTGAAATAGCCCCGGTCGACGGCCCATCCCCTCGCCTTGGCGGCTTCGACTTCGTCCCAGTAGGCGTCGAACGTCAGCGGCGTCTGCCAGCGCAGGGCGTTGAAGGCCGACTTCAGCTCTTTCCGGCTCCAGCCGAGATAGGGGGCCATGACGCGGCCGGTCGCGGCCATCAGGACCGGAAGACGCTGGCCCTCGGCCATTTCAATACGCACATTGGCGGGACTGGGCACGCCCTTGATCAGGACGATCTTGTCGACGCCCAGCCGCTTCCACAGCGTCACGGTGATATTGTAGCGGTCCGCCAGATCCCGCATCTGGGGCGTCGCCGCCGCGATGCGCTGCCCCTCGGTCAGCAGGTTCCCGACCAGGGTGGTGAGACCCACGCCGACCGAATAGGTCTTGGCGACGGGATCGAACTCCACGACCTCTTCCATCACCAGGGTGCGTAGGATGTTGAAGCAGGTGCTGGCGTTCAGGCCCAGGCTACGCGAAATGGTCACCGACCGGGTGGGGCCGCCCGCCTCGACCAGGAATTTCAGGATCCGGATCGCATTGGCCGCCGGCTTGACGAAGACCATCTTCTCGGAGACGTCATTGGTCGCGGCTGCGGCGTCGGCCTGTCCCTCGACGTCGTCGTGCTTGCTTTTTCCTGCGGCTGATCGCGCCATGCGCACCCCGTTGAATCTTGCGGCCCCGGCCGCGATCACGGCCTCTGATTAGCAGGCATTGAGCTTGAAGCGAAACGGGGAAACCGCCCCGTACGCCCTGCGCCCCGCTGACCGGATCGGCCACCGTCCGGCCCGTCGGCTCAGGCGGACGCCCCCTGGTCAGCAAAGGCCTTTGTCAGGACCGCTTCGAGCGATTGCGGCGCCCGCCCCGACAGGTTTTCGATATCGCCCGTGACGATGTCGAATCCTCCAGCGACGAACCCCTGACGGATGGAAAGGACCACCTCGACGACATGGGGCGGCAGCCCCGCAGCCAGGAATTGGGCCCGCAGGTCCTCGACGGGCATGACCACATGGTTCAGCGCCTTTCCGGACAGCCTCGCGACCAGATCGGCGCGCCCGGCGCCCGTCCAGGTCCGCGGTCCTGTTCCTGTATAGACCGCGCCCTCATGTCCCTCCCCGGCCAGGAGCCCGGCGGCCGCGGCGGCGAGGTCCGCGCGGGAGACGAAGGCGACCCGGTTCTCTCCCAGTCCGACCAGCGCGCCCTGGGCCAGGGCGGCCTTCGCCTCGTCCGCGAAGGACTCGGCGTAGTAGTTCATGCGCAGGACGCTCCAGCGCGGCGCCGTGCGCATCAGATGTTGTTCCGCGGCGAAGTAGGACGCCCAGACGTCGGGCTCCGGCCGCGCCCTCGCGCCGGCCGACGACATGAAGACCACATGGGGCACGCCGGCCCGACGGGCGGCGTCAATGGCCGCCAGATTCTGCCGGGTGCGCTGTCCCGGCGCCAGGGCGACGGTCGGGATGATCAGCAGACGATCCAGGCCGGCGTAAGCGGCGTCCAGACTTTCAGCCTGGTCATAGTCGCCGAAACGGGTCTCATGCCCCGCCGTCATCTTCGGCGTGCGCGTGATCCCCACGACCTCCACGCCCGGACGAAGGCCCAGATGCGCCACCACCCCGGCCCCAAGCTTTCCGCTCGCCCCGCTTACGCCGATCTTCATCGCTCGTTCTCCCCGGTTCCGATCCTGTCCGACCGCCTGCGGCGTCAGACCTCCTTCATGGGAATGGTCACGTCCGCGAGACGCACGGGATCGACCTCGCGCCGCGACGCCAGCCATTGTCGACCGGCCATGAATTCCGGCGGGGCGTTGACCGCCTCGACCGCCTGGACCCGCCCCCCGCAGAGGTGGAAGACCGCAAACTTGCGACCCGCCGGATCTCCGCGCGTGACGACCTGATCCACATCGAACGGCAGGCCGGCGATCTGCAGCTTGAGGTCGTACTGATCGGACCAGAACCATGGGGTGTCCGGCCTGGGTTCGGGTTGGCCGCTGATCGCCGCCGCAGCCTGGCGCGCCTGCTCGAGCGCATTGGGCACGCTTTCGAGGCGAAGGCTCCGTCCATAGAGCGGCATCGGCCTGTGCGTGAGATCGCCGACGGCGAAGATGTCCGGATCCGAGGTGCGCGCCTGGGCATCGACGACGACGCCGTTATCGCAGATCAGCCTGGCCTCCCGCGCCAGATCGTCATTGGGAATCGCCCCGATCCCCACCAGGACCGCGTCGCAATGCAGCATCCCGCCGTTCGCCAGCCGAACGCCCGAAACATGGCCGTCCAGCCCCTCGAAGCCCTGGATCTCGACCCCGAAGTGGAACCGCACGCCCTGCGCCTCGTGTTCCGCGCGAAAGAAGTCGGACAGGACCGGACCGGCGACGCGGGCCAGAAGGCGGTCCTCGCGCTCCAGGACATCGACGTCGGCGCCGAGTTTGCGCGCCGAGGCTGCAACCTCAAGACCGACATAGCCGCCGCCGATGACGGCCAGACGGAAACCGGGCTTGAAATAGGCCTTGATCCTCTCGGCGTCGTCGATCGTTCTGAGCTCAAGAAAGCCGTTCAATTCACTCCCCGGAAGGACCAGACGACGCGCCCGTGCGCCCGTGGCGAGCACCAGGGTGTCGTAGGCGAGGGTTTCGTCCGAAGAGAGGGTCAGGGTTTTGGCGGCGCGGTCGATCTGGACCACGCGCGTGGAGGTTCGCAGACCAATACCGACCTCCGCATACCAGTCGCGAGGCCGCAACAGCAGCCCGTCCTCGGCAAGCTCGCCCTTCAACCACCCCTTGGACAGGGGCGGACGCTGGTAGGGCGGATGCGGCTCCTCGCCGATCAGGGTGATGGGCTCGGCATAGCCGTTCTGGCGCAGCATGGCCGCGACGCTTCCCCCGGCGTGGCCTGCCCCGATGATGATTGCGCTCACTTTGATCCCGTCCCTCTAGCCGACCTCCAGAACCCCGAACGCCGAAGGCTATCTACATGAAGAATTTGATTGTGATTTGAGAATTGAAAATCGTCTAGCCCAGAAGTGCTGGGGCGTGCGCCAGGATGCTTTTCGCGACGCCCCGGTTTCCAGGCCGGCGTCGCCGTCGGAATCCTCCTCCCCGGCTCGACGCCCAAGGCTTTCGCGCGCACGGCAGCGACGCCGATCTCCGCCGGGAAAGCGGGCTTGAGCGACCGCCATTCACCAGGCTTCCGTCGGCGACCTCAGTCCGCCCGCGCGTCCGGCGCCGTCGGGTTCCGCGAAGACGCGCGCACAAAGCGAACGCGTTCGGCCTTCAGGTGCGGCTCGGGGACATATCCCGACTGGGCGAACGCCCGCTGCTGCGGCAGGGCCGAAAGCGTATCCTCGGCCCGCCACCATTTCGGGTCGCACGACGCCTTCGGCAGAAGTCCGCCCACGATGCGCTCGATATCGCGAAAGCTCAGCTCGACTTCCGCCGCCTTCTGGCGCCGCAGGTAGCGAGCAAGAGGCTCATACTTCGCCATGTCGGCCCGTTCCCATTCTCCCGGCGTCGCTGCGATCGACCTGCCGAAAACAAGCGGCGGTCCATACCGGACGCCGTCCCTGGCGAAAAGACCGCACGGCGCCTCCCCGCCTTCGCCCGAAAGGAAAGCGACCCGACCTCCGCCGCAAAGGGGGGCAGTGGGCGGGAACGGCCGGATCGCTCCTCGCCGAAGCAGAGGAAGCCACTCAACTCTGCAATGCCGCCAAGGTTCCGTTGCTGCCCCTGCCCGTCATCCAGGGCGGACGCCATGAAGACGTCCGGGATACGAAGAGCCGTCCGTGAGGCTGCCATGGACCACGGCTGTGATCCGCGTCGGCGCCGACCCTCCGAAGTCACGGACCTGGCTGCGCGCCCGACCGCCACGATTGACTAGAAGCCGAAGTCGATCTGATCGACGTGGACTCCGCGCGCTCTACGCCTGCGCCCATGCGACTTGGATAGCGGTTCGGCTGGCGACCTGGGCGGCGCCCTCACCGTCGCAGCCACGCCGTCCTGCGCGTTGGAGATGGCCGGCGGCTGGTTCGCCGGACGCATCAGCGCCTTTTGGGGCATGCCCGGCAGCCGGGGCTTCATGGGCGGAGAAAGAGGCTTTGCGGCGCTGCGCGCGCCCTTCCATGCCGTGAGTTCGCTTTCCCACCACCCGACCCGGCCTGGAGACAGCGACACAGGCGCCGGAAAATCTCCGGTCTGCTGCATCCGCCACGCGGTCGTTCGGCTGATGCCCGCAATGTCATGGACCCGGCCCCATGGGAGCAGACGGTCCTCGGATCCCCCCGTTTCAACGGGACTCCGCGTGGATGGAGCGGTCATGGCGTCACCTCCAGCTGTTGATCGACCTCGCCGACGAAAGCCTCATGGAGAAGTCGGGCGTCATGCTCTGCATCCAGGCTGTCTCGTCCTGCCCATGCCTTGATCACCGTCTTCAGCGCGAAGCTCGTCGCGGGATCCGCGAGCAATCCCGGCAACGTCGGGCGATCCGGGTCGCCATTCTCACCCACGACCCCGGCTCCTCGCCGCCGGCGGCGCCCCCGTCCGCACCTCGGTGATCTGGGCCTTGGCCCAGGACCGGAGCAGTCCGCGCGGGTAGTAGGGCCTGGAGCGGATATGGCGGCACGGCGGCCCGTTGGACGCCGTCGACCAGAGGCGCGCCAGGGTCGCGGGTTTGAGCCGGACGCCCAGCAACGCCAGAAAGGCCGAGGCTTCCGCACGGGTCAGCAGATCGTCCTCACCAGGCGACGCTGCGGATTCCAGGCTCGAGACATCGGGGATCATGACGTCGCCCCCTCTGACCGGCACTGGCGCGAGTTCGTGATTGATCGACCCGCGCTCAGCGCGAGGTAGCAGTCGATGCGCGGCGCGATCGTGGCCGGGATCGGCGACGACGCTGACAAGGACGCGGGTCTTCGGCAGAGGTCCCAGGCGCTAGTGTCCGCCATCGTGGATGCAGCGAACGCCCGGCTTGCGGTGCACATGGCCGCGCCCAACCTAGATGACGCCCAGACCAAGGAGGCGCGTGAATGCGCCCACCTGATCGATATCGCCGGCAACGAAATGTACTTCGCGACCGGCGAAGCAGCAGGCAAACGGGACAGCGATCCTGAGCACGGCCATGCTGGCCTCGACGTGTTCTTCCGTGAGAACGCCGATCTCCTGAAACGGATCAGCGCCTACGCGACGCCCCACACCACCTACTATCTGCTGCAACTCGTCGAGCGTCTGGTGGATGTGGACCCGGCCGGTGCCTTCGATCTCGCGGCCAGCTCCCTGCGGGCCGGACGCCAGTCGGGCTATCAGAACGAGTCCCTCGGCGTCGATCTGCTCGTCAAACTAGTCGGTGTGTTCCTCGCCGACCATAAGGAAATCTTCGAGGACGCCGATCGCCGCGCCGCGCTTGTCGATTGTCTGGAGACCTTCCTGGAAGCGGGATGGCCGGCGGCGCGCCGTCTGCTCTACCGACTGCCCGAACTCATCCAGTGAACCGGGCCACGCTGCTCAACCTGTTCAAGCAAGGCCTCGGTGATCTGCTGGAGGCGATCGACCACGCGTTGGCGAAGCCCAACCGCGATCCCTATGCGGTGGCCGATCCCGAGCGCCGCCCGCATGAACACGATACGCGGCTGCTTTTCGTTGATGAGCTGCTGGGCCATCTCGGCTGGAAGCGCGGCGCCGGCGGCAACGTGTTGGAGGAGGCTCGCCTCCAGGACGCCACCACGAAGTTCATGGACTACGTCGGCGTCGTCGATATCGCGGGCAAACCGCTGCTGCTGGTCGAAGCGAAAGCCTGGGACAAACCCTTCGTCTCGGCGCGCGCGGGGGGCGCGTTCGCCAGCGAAGCCGACCTAATCGTGGCCGCTATACAACACGTGCGGGATGGAAAGTCCGAAGAGACGTCGCCCGCGATCGCCGAATGGCACAAATATCTTCGCCAGGTCGAAGGCTATGTCCGCACCCTCAAAGAGCAATACGGACACGACCTGCCGCGGGCGATGATCGTCAGCGGCGAATGGCTGGTGGTGTTCAAGCGGCCGGGCGAGACCTTTCTCGGCGTGGCGGTTCCCGCCGATATCGCGGT
Organism: Brevundimonas sp.; assembly: GCF_032055285.1. Classification (GTDB taxonomy): domain Bacteria; phylum Pseudomonadota; class Alphaproteobacteria; order Caulobacterales; family Caulobacteraceae; genus Brevundimonas. The sequence goes on along the minus strand of NZ_DAMBRE010000006.1, from coordinate 225,075 downwards.
CTACCGGCGCGAGGAGTTTACGGCCCAGGCGGGGGATCTCTTCAAGCTTCTCCATCGCTCATCGCTGACGCAAGATGCCCCGATCCCCTTGCGCCCCACGCAGCTTCGACAGTTCATCGAACTGGGCGATATCGCGGGTGCCTTTCGCGGCGTGCATATGGTGTCCGCCAGTTGCGGGATGTCGTCATCGGGCGCCTCGCCATGGCGGAGGTTCTCGGGGGCGACGTCGAGATCGCCGAGGCGCACGACGATCTGACGGCGCGTCTGCGCAGCGGGCATCGAAGCTGGGGACGCCGAGGCGGCGGCTCTTGAAGCGGAACGGGTCATGGGTCTTCTCCCGCCGGTTCGGCGGGGCCTATCCCCGCCCTGCCGGCGCCCCGCTCCGCCCTTCCTCCTCCTCCCGCCCGGTCGCCTCCGCCGCCGCCTCGTTCCAGTCCCCGAAGGGCGCCGGCGGCAAGCGGACCTCGGCGGACGTCCCCCCAGCCCGAAGACGCCTGCATAGTTCAGCGGCCGCAGCCTCCCCGGCCGGGCCGCGATCACCCGCGATCAGAACGCGACGAACTCCCGAAGGCGCAGACCAGCGCGCCAGGTTTCCGGCCGACAGCAGGGCCCAGCCCGGAAGACTGAAGCGCGCCATGGCCGAGAGCGTCGTCGCCACCCCCTCGCTCACGACCATCTCCGCCTCCGGCGGAGAAAGACGCACCGCTACGCCCGCCGGCGCCGATCCAACCGTCTTGCGAGGAAGCCGGATGCGACGCGACGCCCGCCCGTCCAGATCCAGATAGGCGATCTCCACGGCGCTGATCGCATCGTCAGGCGTACGGACCGCCGCGATCAGAGCCGGACAGGTCGGGCCGGTCGGGCGAAACACTGAAACTGGCGCTTCCGGGTGGCGACGCAGATCGTCGGGAAGGGAGTGAAGGCGGACGCCGCGTAACCGGAAATAGCGCAGGCAGAGATCGTCCTCCGCCAACGGCAGGGCGTTGGCCCAGAGCGCCCGGGCGGCGGCTATCCGACGGCGCGGCGACGCCCTCGGGGCCACGGCCGGCACTGACCCGAAGCCGGACGCCGTCGCGCCGGTCAGGCGGCCTCCGTCATCGATCAGACCCAGGTGGTGAAGATGGGCGCGAACGTCGCGCCAGTCGGCCGAACCAAAGCTATGGATCACAAGCCGATCGCCGTCGTGCAGCAGGGAGACGGACCGGTCCGCCTTGCTGTGGCCGGGCGCCGGCACGTTGGCGCTTCGGCCGCCGTGATGGAGGTCGCCCCCCAAGACGACGACGATGTCGCCAAGGCTCATGGCTCGGTTCTGGACGCGGGTCATGACGGGGCCGCCTCACATCAGGCCGAGTGCGCGAAAGCTCTTCGTGCCTTCCCGCCCGACGACCACATGATCGTGGACCCGTATGTCGAAAACCCTGGCGGCCTCGATGATCCTGCGCGTCATGGTGATGTCCGCCTGCGAAGGCGTCGGATCGCCCGAGGGATGGTTGTGGACCAGGATCATGGCCGAGGCCGACAGCTCAAGCGCCCGTCGCACGACCTCCCGGACGTAGACCGGCGCATGGTCGACTGTCCCGTCGGCGCGAAGCTCATCGCGCATCAGGATGTTGCGCTTGTCCAGGTAAAGGGCGCGGAACTGCTCGCGCGGCGCATGAGCCAGTGACGCACGAAGATAGGTCATCAAGGCGCTCCAGGAGGACACCACCGGCCGCCGGCAGGCCTCATCCCGCGCCATGGCGAGGGCCAGTGCGCGAACCCGGCCGAGATCGGCGACGGCGCGGGACGACATGCCCGCGCGCGCCAGGGTGACAGCGTCCGCGGCTCCCACCCCGGCCAGGCCTCCGAACTCGTCGATCAGGCAAACCGCAGCCGCCCTACCGGATCCGGGAAAGGCCCTGTCTTCCAGAAAGGCGGCCAACAGATGAAGGTCTGCCGCCTCCTCGGACGGCGAGATTGGGGTCGTGCGGTCTATTGCGGCGAGCGGGGACATGGCGACTTCCTCTCTAAGCTCCCTATCGGAGCGCCCCCCGCGAGCCCTTCCTTCCCTCCTTGATCAGGCTCCGGTCACGCCTGGTCCGCCATCAGGATCACGGCCTGTTCACCAGTGCGCCCTAACCTCTCCGGGATGTGGATTCCCGGGTCAGTGCGCCGCGTAAAGAGACGACCACGCCGTGACCGGCGCTTTCTGGTCGCGACAGGCTTGATCGCGGCCGTCGCCTTCTTCGCCACCCTGAGCTGGCCGCGGCCGGACGTCCGGCCGCAAGCCCCCCAGCCCGTAGCGGCCCTGGCGCTGGCGAGCCCGACGACGTCGGCGACCGGAGCCGCCGCCTTCCTCTGCGAAGTGGCCCATGTGAACGACGGCGACACGCTGCGCTGCAAGGACGGCGTGAAGGTCAGATTGCACGCCGTCGCCGCCCGGGAGGCGGACGAGACCTGTTCGCCCGGCCATCCCTGCCCGGCCGCCAGCGGCGCTTCAGCCACCGCGGTCCTGAACCGGCTCGCAGCCGGAAAGACACTGACATGCGAGCCGACAGGCCGTAGCTACAAGCGGGTCACAGCCATCTGCCGGACCGCGGACGGCGAAGAGATCAAGTGCGCCATGGTGCGTAGCGGGACCACCCTGATCTGGGACAGGTTCGACAGGCAGCGTCCGCTCTGCAGACAATGATGCGACGGTTCGGCAAGCGCCCGCTCTGGATGAGATCAGGCGCCCAAGGCGAAACTCCCCTCCCGTCCCCTATCGCGTCAAATTCGCCTTCTCAGCGCGCCGTCTCGCCCAACGTCTTGGCCAGAAACCGTCCCGCCGCGGCAGCGCCAGCCGCCTGTAACTCGTGCCCTCCTCCCTCGACGGGGAAAACTTCGACCGGCACGCCGGCCTCGGCCAGAGAGGCGGCGGCGGCCTGCCCCTGGGCTGGGTCAAGGCGCTCTTCACGCTCCCGTAACATCCTCTGCCCGGCGCTCAGGAGCGGCCTGACGTCCCTGCCGGATGTCCGACCTGCGCTTCGGTCGTCGCCGCGGCCGGAACCGGTTCAGCCAGAAGACATAGACGCGAAGCCGCCGAGAATGGTGACGTACACAAAGCTGGTCGTTTCCTTGGTCATGGTCATTCTCCCTCGAGTTCGATTTTCAGGTCGTGGAGCAGGCTGAGCCGCTGGTGTTCGAACTTCCGAACCCACCGCTCGTAGACCTCGTGCAGCGGCACCGGGTTGATGAAGTGCAGCTTTTCGCGACCACGCTTGACCGTGCTCACCAGATTGGCCGCCTCCAGTATTTCGAGATGCTGGGTGGCGGATTGCCGGGCCATATCGAGGTCTTCGCTGAGCTGTCTGAGCGTCTGCCCGTTTTTTTCGCAAAGCCGGTCCAGCAGTCGCCTGCGGGTCGGGTCAGCCAGCGCCTTGAAAACCTTGTCAGCGTCCATCGTCCTCACCGTTCAGCTAGGACCATAATAGGCAGGCAAATACCTGCATGTAAATGCGGGTCTTGCCTGGCGGGGCAGGGGCCTGCCCCTAGTCCCGGTCGGGAGCGCCCAGCGGGAAGTAGTGGCGGAAGCGCCGGGCCTCGTTGACCGCCCGGGCGAAGGACGGCCGCTGCAGCAGGCGCGCGCGGTAGGCCAGGAGGTTCCCGTATTGCTCGGGAACCCTCCGCTTCGTTTGGCGTTGGGGGCTGGCACCGTCGCCCAAATCAAGGAAGCTTACACTCAGCGTGAGGCTGAGTGGGATGCCTGAAGCGACGCGTCTGTCGCTGCCCAAGGCGGCTGCGACTAGAGACTGGAGCAATGGTGAAGGGCAGAGTCCGCTTGCGACAAGCGCATTGGACGCGAGCGCGCGAAAGCAGGACCAACGCATAGGCGCCTTGAAGCGCGCGGATGCCGACTCAACGAAGTCGCGGAAGGCGACGAAGCTCTAGCCTCGAAAGAAAGAACAGCGCTGAAACGCCCTGAACCGACCTGACAATCGCAGGTCCGTTGTGTCCCATATGTGTCCCAAATCAAGGTCGAACAAAGTTCGCCTAAGAACACCATCAGCATCAAACTGATTTGTAAGCGGAAAATGGTACGCCCCCTCGGGCTCGAACCGAGGACCCTCTGATTAAAAGTTTGGCAAGCGCCCTCCCCGCTAGCTTGTCTCAGTTTGTTCTAGCTTGATAAGTCATTTAAAATCAGATGATTGAGCCGTTGTAAATTTGACGTTCCTTGTCCATGCTGTCCGCAGCTTGCTAGCATTGTGCTAGCTTTTGGGTGCGAGGGACCGGAATGGTGAAGCTAACCAAGACCTACATCGATGAAGTGAAACCGCCCGAGAAGGGCTTTGCCATGCACTGGGATGACAAGGTCGCGGGCTACGGCTTGCGGGTCACTGCCGGGGGCGTGCGGAGCTTCATCGCCCAGGGGCGCGTGCGCGGGAAATCGGTCATCGTGACGATCGGCCGATACGGGCTGTACCCCGAGGACAAAGCCCGAAAACGCGCCCAGAGCATTCTGCAAGGGATGCGAGAAGGCATCGACCCTCGGGACGCCAAGAAGGCCGACGAGGCGATGCGCGTGACGCTTGGAGAGGTATGCGAGGCCTATGTCTCCCGGCCGGGCAAGCTGAAGGCCAGCACAAGGACCGAGTACAAGCGGCACGTGGACAAGGTCTTCGCGGCCTGGAAAGACAAGCCCATCGTCCAGATCACTGAGGACGACGTGCGCAAGCGCCACCGGACGCTTGTGGAGGGGGGGCTGGATGGAAAAAAGGGCGCTCCGGCCAGCGCCAACGCCGCGATGGTTACGTTGCGCATCCTGCTCAACTTCGCGGGTCGGCAGTACCGGCGCGGCGACGGGACGCCCCTGATCCAGCGGAACCCCGTCGAGGTGCTCAAGGATCACTGGGCGCCGATGGGATCGCGCACGGACCGCTACATCGACCGACGGAGGATCGGGGAGGTCTGGAACGCCCTGCATGAGGCTCGTGCCAACGCCAAAGACCACCACGCCCTGGCCAGCATTGATCTGACCCTGTTCCTGCTGCTCAGCGGGGCGCGCCGGGACGAAGGAGCCACCCTCACGTGGGATCGCGTCAATATCGACGATGAAGACCCCTCAAACTGCTGGTGGCATCTGGACGAGCGCAAGCGGGGCGAGCCCCTGTGGCTTCCGCTGTCGTCGCAGGCCGTCGCGGTGCTGAAGGGACGACCACGGCTGAAAGACAACCCTTACGTCTTCCCGTCCTGGAGCAAGACCGGCCACGTGACCGAGGCGCGCGCGCCTATGGAACTGGTCAGCACGGTGGCGGGGAAACATCTGAGCCTGCATGACCTCCGCCGCACTTTCACGAACATCGCCATGCGCGAGTGCCTGATCGAAAAGTTCAGGACGGACCTCCTCACCGGCCACAAGCCCGTGCAAGAGGACGTCACCGCCCGCAACTATCTCGACTTGGCCCGCCTCGAATGGCTCCAGCCCGAGGTGCAGAAAATCGGCGACTGGATCGAGCTTCAAGCGCGGGTGGCCGAGGCGAAGGCCAAGGGCGAAAACGTGGTGCCCCTACGCGCATAACGGACATCCCAGCTTCCAAGACGGGTGGTTAGTTGCGCTTTTTCTATATACCGTTGTTTCTGGACATAAAGGAGCAGACATGACGGCGTTGAATCTGGCTCTCATCATCGCCCTTACGACTCCTTCGTGGCAGGACTCGATCAACAAAGACGGATGGGTTCAACTGCGCGCCACGGATGAGATCGTCATGCTTTTGAAGAAAAGCAGTGCGCCCTCCTCGTTTTGGTTGAGGACCGAAATGCCGGAACGGTCAGCGATGGTCCTCATGCGCTATGATTGCGCAGCTTGGACGCTGCAAATCGCCCAGTCGTTCTCTTACTCTCAACCCAATATGACTGGAGATGCTGTCGCTTCATCGACTGTCACCGCTGCCGATGTTCCCCCACCCAACTCACTTCTAGACTCGCTATTGAAAATAGCTTGTTCAAATTAGTTACTGAATGTCAGCAATGGGTCCGATTTTTGGGTTTAGTGCTGATACCGAAAGCGGGCGTCGTAGCGGTGGGCGAGTACCCCTGGCCCTTATCGCCGGCTGGGGCTGATTAGCCGCCGCTACAACCGGGGAGCGGGGAGGCCAGGGGTAGAGTCGCCCCGCAATGAAAGCGGCCATGCGCGCTGGTGCGACAGCGTGTTTGACTACGCTATCGAGTTGCGCCTACATTGATAACGTAGGGCCTTGATGGCTGAGGCCATCTCCGTCCCGTTCCGGCATATGCTGGACAGGGCATTGCTTCCCGTAGGAAGCGGCGACTTACTCAATCCAAACTTGGAAGGACTTGAGTCGCCATGAACTTGAATGCTCTGAATAAAGCTACCACCTTCAGCATTGACGATTTGATTGCCGTCTACGAGATCGTGGATTGCTGGGCGAAGGAACGCGCCGAACTTCGTCACGTCGGTAAGAACGTTAGCATTGTTGGCGCGATGGTAGAGCCTCGTTTCTCAAAGTTGGAGCTTCTGCTCGCCTTTGAGGCGACGCTCGACAGCATTATTCTTGATCAGCTGAACTGAGAATCTTTCCCGCTCGCCAAACCGGCGGGCGGGATTCTATCAAGCTTGGCTTAGAGGCTATGCGTTTGCGCAAGCTATGTTAAGCTAACACCAACCAAGCCTTCCACCTGTGGGAGGATGAAATCCCCGCCACCGCTTGGGTTCTCCGCGGCTAACGCTCGCACGCAGGAGATCAACGGTGAGCGCCAACAGCATGACCCTGGAACAGCTTGCGGAGCTGTTCGGCTATACGCCCAAAGGGCGCCCCCTAGATACGAAAGAGGTCGCTGAAATTCTCGGCGTCCACCCCAATACGATTGACCAGTATCGGTTCAGGGGTGATGGCCCGCGCCATTTCAGCCCGCCCGGCACCCGCCGCGTCTGGTACGCCGAACGCGACGTGCTGGCTTGGCTCGCCTCAGGGGCCCGCCACAGCACCAGCGACACCGTCGTCGCAGCCTAAGACCCGCAAACCCTGAATACCTGTGTCGATCATGGGGAAATGGAATGCGTCCAGTCGGTTCGCGGCCACTGGTGATGAGTCTCCTAGCCCGTCACTAGCCCCATTCGAGAAACGCGGCCGAGCGATGAATGCGCCCAGCCGCTGAAATTGAACTCGATCCACGCAGGGAGCCACCAGCAAACCCATTGAGATTGAAAGCCGATGACCACGCAAATTATGGGGCAGCCCCCCGAAGGTCCGCAACCTGCCGCCCTTTCCGCACGGATGGCGCAGTGGCGTCGAATTCCCGCTGAACTGCGGGAACGCCCCCAGTGGGCGATTGCGGTTGGCGACAAGCGCCCTCAGACGCCGAGCGGGCGTCCTGCCAGCGTTTCCGACCCTTCCACGTGGACGGACTTTAGCACGGCCTGTGAGGCAGCTTCGAGGGCGGGAGGCGAAATCGGCTTCATGTTGTCGGAAAACGACCCGCTCGTCGTAATCGACATGGACGTGAAGGATGACACGCCCCCGGACCATATCGACGGCTACGAGCGTCTGGCGGAGGCGTCTGGCGGATATGTCGAGCGGTCTCGGAGCGGGCGCGGACTACACGCCTGGGTCGAAGGGCATCTTGAGGGTGGCGGTTGTAGGCGGGACGGCGTTGAGGTCTATGATCGCGCCCGCTTCATGATCTGCACCGGCGACGTGCAAACCGACCGACCCATCCAAGATGCACAGCCCTTGCTTGACGTCCTCGTGGAGAAAATGCGGGGGCGAAAGAGCGTTTCTGAGCCGCTAGACGACGGCCCCGAAGCTGAAACCGACGAGGTAATCCTTGAACGCGCGCGTTCCGCCGCAAATGGGGCGCGCTTCACCGCTCACTTCGACGGAAATTTTAACGCCATTGGTCATGTCGACCATAGCCGCGCGGACATGGCGCTTATGTCCATGCTGGCCTTCTATACCCGCAATAACGACCAGTTGAGGCGGCTGTTCTTGGTGTCAGCCTTGGGACAGCGGGACAAGGCAACCAAGCGGCAGGATTACATCGACCGGACCATTCGGGCCGTTCGAGCGTCGCAGGCGACTGGCCCCACCATCGAGCATGGGCGGGAGGTAGCGCTGGCGCTCATGGGAGCGGCGTTCCTTCGGCTGGCTGGCGCGAACCCGCCGGCCATGGTCACGACTGACGACACCGGCCACGCACTGCTCAAACGTCACAGCATCGACTGGGAACAAGGTGACGATGTGGAGGTGCCAGACCTGATTGGCGGGCTAATGGCTGATGAAGATGTGACTCTCCTCGGCGGGCACGGCGGCGTCGGGAAATCGTTCCTGGGGATGCAGATGGCTGCAGCCGTGGCGGCGGGAGATGACGTGCTGAATCGCCCGACGCGGCAGTGCCGCGTGCTTTACTATTCCGCGGAGGATGGGCGAAAGCGTCTCACGCGCCGCCTACGAAATCTCGTCGCGCAGTCCGGCTATGACGCATCCGTTCTGCGCGAGAACCTTCGCGTCGTGGACGCCAGCGAGTTGGAGCCGCTGTATGGCGAGGTTGTTGGGGAAGCCGGTAGTCGCTTCGCCAAAATTCTTGGTCCCCGAACGGACTTCGCCAATCTACAAAAAATGGTCGAAGCGTTCGATCCGCAACTGGTCGTCATCGACGGGGCGTCGGACACATTTGATGGTAACGAAATTGCCCGCCGAGAGGTTCGGGCTTTCATCAAGCTACTTCGGCGCATTCACCCTCAGCGTAAGGTTGGGGTTCTCATGCTGGCACACATCGACCGATCCAGCGCTCGGGGCAATACCACGAATGACGACGGCTATACGGGCAGTTCCCAATGGCACAACTCGTGTCGCCGCCGGCTGTTTCTTCAGCATGTGGTGAAATACGAGTATGAGGACGGTGAAAAGGTTCCTGTCAGCGAGAGTTTCGTCTTGCGTGTGATGAAGAACCAGGACGGCCCGCCTGACCCAGATATGGAATTGGTGCGGGGGCCGTGTGGACTATGGCACCTCGGCAAGCACGCCCTCGGCGACCTCAGCCCTCAGGACGACTCCGCCCATGTCGAGACATTGCTGACGCTGATCGGCGCCTACTACGAAAGAGGCTCGTACATGAGCACGTCGTTTGCGCCTCAGGCGACCACAGGTGTCTATCTGACGCTGAAGGATGATCCGCAGTTTCCACGGGGCCTGAGCCGAAAGCGGACCGAAAAGCTTGTTCGCCAACTGGAGCGGGATGGGCGGCTTGTGAAAGAAGAATACCGACGCTCGAACAGATCGGCGAGCGAACGCTGGGCGGTGGCGTAAAGGCACAAAGTGCACAGGGTCGCGGGCGGTGTCGGTCGTGCAGCATGTGCACTGTGGCCCGCCAGGGGCACACACAGTGCCTGGGGGTATAAGGGGGGAACACTGTGCGCGCCCAACCTGTGCCCCCCGGCTTTTGTCCCAGAGAGGCGCTTGGCAACCAAGGCACTAAGCGGGCGCTGGAGCCGGGCTTGCACGAGCCGCGTGCAGAGCGGAGCACCCCCTCCGCCGCCGCTGAAGCGCGGCCGGCTAGAGGCCGGCTAGAGGCCCCCTAGAGGCCCGTCGTTGCCCCCGCGCGTGGTCACCGTCTATCCAGCCCTGCCATTCGCCCCCATCCATCGACCCGCAAATGTCGAGTATGGCGCTCTTGCTGGAAGCTGAACAGATGTATCCCCCTGTTCAATAATAACTTTGCCCCACTTTTGCTTGCTGAACTTCAGCGTGATCGCGTACCGTAACAGCAAGTAGCAAGCCAAGAAGAGGGTTTTCTAATATGTCAGAAGGCATTGACACCCGAGTTACTCCGTCTCTTCATCCTGACAACGTGAAGGAGGTCGACGGGTACGACGAGCAGACTGCGCCCTATGTCAGTCTCGCGGAGACGGCTTTCAGCGAAGCCTACATCGGGATCGGGCAGGTCCACTCCGCCCGCGAGAAGGCGCGCACGAACCCGACGTGGAACGAAGCGCAGCAGACAATCCATACTCAGGAATTCGCCGACAAGGTTTTCAGCCGGATCGCACGCCAGATGGACGGGGCGATGGCGAGCCTCGACAAGGGCATCGCCGCGCTGGAGGCGCAGTTGAGCGCCCCGGTCACGTCCGTGGCCGCCCAAGGCGTTGCCGTAGAAATCCGCTCGCACGTAAAGGCGCTGCCAAACAACAAGCGGCTGGGCTTCATCCAGAGCGCATTGGCGGCAGGGGACGCGGTGACCGTCTCGTCCGTCCTGGGGGCTCCTTCCTACCTTTCCGGCCTAGACTCCGGGATGCAGGGCGCGCTGCTGCGCCAGTGGCATGAGCGCAATAGCCCCGAGGTCGCCAAGCGCGTCAGGGCGATGAAGGGCGCACGCGATCTCATCACCAACCGGGGCGGGCTAGTGTTCGCGGAGTTGGAGAAGGCCGTCGGCGCCCCGCCCGACAAAGCGAAGGCGCTTCGCGAGGCGAAGACGGCCGCCGAAAAGGCGTTCGTGTTCCGCGACGCTTGATCGGGCGCTGTTGAGATCAGGATGCCAGCATGACCGAGCAGCACGACCAGAACGGTCCTGAGGCGCAGAAACCGGCTCGTATGTGGGAAAGGGGCGGTCCCAGCCCTAACCCGAAAGGCAGGCCGCCGGGCATCGTGGACAAGCGTACCAGGGTCTCGCAGGCCCTATTGGACGACGCCCCCGCTGTGGCCCGTGTGGTCGTTGACGCGGCCCTAGAGGGCGACATGCAGGCGGCGTCGCTGGTCCTGTCCCGCATAGCCCCCGTCCTGCGTGGCCAGATGGAAAAGGTCGCCTTCGAATTCGACACCACCGCGCCCGTGGCCCGGCAAGTTGAGCAGGTGCTGGCAGCTGTGGCCCGCGGTCAGGTGGCCCCAGACGTAGGCAAGCAGATCATCGACGCCGTGCAGGCGCTCAGCACCATCCGCGCCACCGAGGAGTTGGAGGCGCGGCTAGCTGCGCTTGAACAGAAGGAACTGAACAAATGAACAGCTGGATCAATCCAAACCGCATCGTCACCGCCGAACCGCTGCCAAAGGACCTAGCCTTGCTCACCTTCGTCGATGGGAAGTTCGTCGCCCTCCACTCGCCCGCCCAGCATGAACGGGTGACGGCCCACGCGAAACAGATCGCAGAAAAATGCGGGCTGCCGGTAAAGGTGCTGCCAGCCACCCTGCCCGAAGCGCTGAACTTCATGGGCAGCAGCCTTGAGGAGTTTGTCGCCATCGCCTTTGAGGGCGAGCAGGAGCTGCGGGCGTGGGTCGTCCAAAGCCTAAAGGGGGTGGTGCGCGACGAAAACGACGGGGCGGTGCGGCAGGAGGCCTACGACATGCTGGTGGGCATGGGCGAATGGGAGCCCTGACCGTGCGCCCGCCTGTACGGGCCGCGTTGGGCCGGGACTGACCACATGGCGGCCATCAGATCCATGCTGGCGAGAGTAGCCAAGCTTGAGGTGGAGCAGGTGCCACCTCTGCTCGCCAAATTTGGCGGCGAAGAGGGCTGGGCGGCGTTTGAAGCCGAAACGGAGGCGGGGATCGCTGAGGGCCGCTACGACAGCCGGGACATGCCCGTGGTCGTGCGTTGCTTCCGGCGGTGGATACGGCTTTAGCGCCCGACAAACTGTGAGGTGAGCAGGAGGGGCGGCACGAAAGTGCTACCGACTTGATAGACCTTCCAAACAGTCTCCGCTGTGTCAGCCCAGCCTTTTGCGCTTTGAACGCCGTCTTTGAACTTGATAATTATCGAAGTCAGTCCCGATAGAAGCGCTCGCGGGTCGAACGCATCCGGCATGTCTTGGTTTTGGACCACCTCATAGACTTGGAGCACTTCGCGAAACGCTGAGAGAACATAGCCCGCGCCCATCCACCCGATGTTCTCCAGTTGGAAGCGAAACAAACCTAACCCATCTAGGATGGCTTGCCGCACGAAAGGTGGCGCGTCACTCGCCATGGCAACTTCATCGCGATAACGGACTATGAGAGCGATTAGCTCGGCAATCTCCTCGTCATTGAGTCTCGGATAAGCGACGAACTGGCGAACAGTTGGAGACAGAAATTGAATCGGCTGTCCGTGATCTTTCATCAAGGTCAACCCGTGACCGGAATTATTCCAAGAGTTCACGAGCGCACTACCAGCGAATGCTGATCGGAAACCTTCCAAGTGATCTACGGCGTCCCGGATGTGGTCTTCATCCATCGCCGAACGCTGAACGATGGTGGCGACCTGCTCCGCTCGCTCCAGTATACACGCAATGATCTTATAGAAAGACGTGGACCACGGCGCAACGCCGAACGAATTAGCGAGAAACTGGGCTCCCTTAGCGTCATTACCCTTAGTGAGGCGCTTAGCTATCTCGCCTAATTCGCGAGCCGGATCAGTCATGCTTGCCATTACGCACTCTTTCTATTCTGGCGTAACAATTAAGGGTGCAGGCTTTGAGCCAGATAGTCTCGGATCTCATAAAGATTCACACCGAAATTCTCAGCATCTTCTGGCCGAACGACTATCGTCAATCGAGGGGCAAAAACTCTGCCTCGCGAGCCTTCAGCAAACGATTGCGCAATCCGCTCTACCATCTTCTTTCGCGGATAACCCGTTCGACCTCGGCCCGTACCCATCACTGAAATCGATAACGGCTTCAACTCACCGCGCGCGGTGATGAAACGCCACAGCGACTCCAAGGCGTCCTCAATCTCTCGGAGTGACGAACTAGCTGTGCCGTCCGCGCTGAGCCGGGCCATAGCCACGAAATAGAACGTTCGGCCGTGAGATTCCACACGGGCGACTGTTCCGATGGGGTATTCCTTAGTCTTGCCCGGAGCATCTTGCCGTTCAACGTGCTCAATGCCTCTCAACTGGCGGTCAAGCTGCGCGTCGATAGCGCTAGTGTTTGAATTAAAGAACCGCGTTGCGACCTGTCCCTGCAGGCTTTCTGTAGAAATCAAGCCGTTCGCCATATTGGTGTCAAATGTGGTATTCGCACTAACGACAACATCGTTGTCGCCAAAGAATAAATCCCCTATCCGAACCTCAATAACATAATCCCTATTGGGAAGCTTGTACGCAATCCGCGTGATTGGGCGCCTGCTTATAATCACATAACCGATAGCCACCGCGATCAGAGGAAATATTGCAAACTGACTATACTGGTCACGCGTATACAGCTTGAAGAAGTCAAACACCTCCATCAGGAGATACAAGCCACCTACAGTCGCCAGAATACGGGCCGCCGCTGGCGGCGAGAAAATCGCGTGACGCCAGAAGGACCAAGTCGCCATGGACCTGAGGAGATATGGCATTTTACAAGCCCAGTGACGTATAGACGCTGTCGTTGAAATGGTAGGGACCGGTCTCTCCCGATTTCATGTACGCGTCATGGCTGCCAGGCCAATTATTCAGCGCATAGGTAATAATCTTTTCGCCAAATGGAACGTATATTGCCAATGCAGATTTAAGTGATGGCGGGCAAAGTTCGTCGATGCTTCGTTGCCCGTTCAGATTCACAGCAATTATTGGCAAACCCAATCGAATTGCAGTCTCGATTTCCCATCTAACGAACTTGGTAAGGTATCGAGTGCTTTCACCAATCAGTATGATGAACAATTTAGTGTTAGCAAATCGCTCGCTCAGCTGGCGTTTTATGCTCTCTTCTTGGCTAGTGTCACGGGCAGTGTTGAGATCATGAGCGTTGTGAAACTCAAAGTCGAACCGCTCGTTCGCGGACCAAGCGGTCATGAGGCGGTAATAGCTCATGTCTTTGTCGCCATCGAAGGCGATATACGTCTTATTACGGTAAGCCATGGTCCCCCGACCGTCTGCAGCGCCAAAGGTCGGCGCGTTCAAACGCCACGATACCGATAACTGCGTTCGGGGCGCAATGGCGAGACAGCTTCTTAGACCGCGTCGCTGGCTAGCATAACGCTATGATTGATGAGCGGCGTCTAACCACGCCGCACTCGCCACTCAGCTAAGCTACTATTTTTATTGGGGAAAAATGGTACGCCCCCTCGGGCTCGAACCGAGGACCCTCTGATTAAAAGTCAGATGCTCTAACCAACTGAGCTAGGGGCGCACACTCTTTGAAATCAACCACTTGGGTTGTTTCTCGCCAACAAGCGCAGCGCCTGTTTGCGGAGGCGGTTTCTGGTTCATTCGCGGATGGAGGTCAAGGGCCGCAGCGCGGGAAGATGCGCATTTTGTGGGGAAATCGTACGGACCACGGTTATGTCCCCCGCCTGAAAGAAGGTGACGCCGCCTCGCCGTTCCGGTTTAGCTTGGCGGCATGGGACCTCTGGCCGGACTGCGCATCATCGAATTCGACGGCCTGGGGCCGGTCACCTTCGCCGGGATGGTCCTGGCCGACATGGGGGCCGAGGTCCTGCGTCTGACGCGCGGCGGCGCCGCCCCGGCCGCCGTCTTCGACGATGTCGGCGGCGAGGTGCTGCATCGCGGGCGAACCGCCGTGCCGGTCGATCTGAAATCACCCGATGATCGCGACCGTGTGCTTGCCCTGATCGAAAGCGCCGACGCCCTGATCGAGGGCTTTCGTCCCGGCGTCATGGAGCGGCTGGGTCTGGGCCCCGACATCTGCACCGCGCGCAACCCCCGCCTGGTCTATGGCCGCGTCACCGGCTGGGGCCAGACCGGGCCGATGGCGGATCAGGTCGGCCATGACATCAACTACATCGCCCTGTCCGGTGCCCTTTATCCGATGGGTGCGGGCGACCGACCGCCCCTTCCCCCGCTGAACCTGATCGGTGACTACGGCGGCGGGGCCATGATGCTGGTCAGCGGCGTGCTGGCGGCCATGCTCGAGGCCAGAAGCACCGGGCGCGGCCGCGTGGTGGACGCCGCCATGACCGACGGCTCGGCCCTGCTGACCAGTCTGTTCCACGCCCTGCGTTCGCGGGGCCTATGGAGCGACGCGCGCGAAGCCAACCTGTTGGACGGCGGCACGCCCTTCTACCGCTGCTACACGTGCAAGGATGGCGGGTTCGTCGCCGTGGGGGCGCTGGAGCCGCGCTTCTACGCGGCCTTCATCAACGGTCTGGGCCTGACGCCTGACGAAGCGCCGCAGTTCGACCGTTCCAACTGGCCCGCTCTGCAGGCCCGGATCAAAGCCCTGTTCGCCACGCGCGACCGCGACGACTGGGCCGCCCATTTTGCTGGGACTGAGGCCTGCGTCACTCCCGTCCTGACCATGGCCGAGGCCGCCGCCCACCCCCACAACCGGGCGCGCGAAACCTTTGTCGAAGCCGGAATCACTCAACCCGCCCCGGCCCCCCGATTCGCGGAGGCGGCCGCCGCGATCAGCGCCGAACGCCGGGTTCTGCCCCTGGATCGGGCCTTGGCCGACTGGGCCGAGCCATCCGTTCTCGACGTGTCCTAAAAGGTTCAGTTGCGGTTCATTCTCCTTCGGTAAACAAAGGACCGGAACCCTGCGCCCCAGTCGGCGTTTGCCACCCCACAAGGGGGAAGAAGTCAGATGAACCAGTTGATTATGAAACGTTTGCTGTTGGCGACCGGCTTTGGCGCCGCAGCCCTGCTCGCTTCCTGCGACGAGCCGCGCCAATCTGAGTCCTACGAGGTCCAGATCGAGGCGCCGGCTGCACCCGCCGCCGAAGAAGCCGCTGCGCCCGTCGCGGCCGAAGCCGAAGCCGCCCCTGCGACCGACGCGCCAGCTCCGGTCGATACCCTGCCGCCCGAACAACGCACCTCGGAACAGACGGTGCAACCCGAAAGCGATACGCTGTTCTACTGATTCCGCCTGAACGGCGTCCGCTCCCGGTTTTAGCGTCCTGAACCAAGGCTCCAGTTTGACGTCGCGGCCCTCTCTTCTTCTCGCCGGTGTGGCGCTCTGGGTCGTGTGCGGCCAAGCCGCGCTGGCGGCCGAGCCCAAGGCCCAGATCCGCGGCGAGATCGACGCCGAACTGCGCCGTCAGCTGGAACAGGCCGTGGGTCAGGTCGACGCCGCCCCGGCCAACCGGTTCGAGGCGCGCCGCCGCGCGCGCAGCGCCCTGGAAGCCGCACAGGCCCTTCTGCGCTCCGAAGGCTATTATCAGCCCACGCTTCAGGACGACGTCGAAGGCGAACAGACGCCGGTCGCCGTCGTGACCGTCACACCCGGCCGTCGCTTCGCCCTGGGGGAGACCAAGGTCAATTGGGTCGCCCCGGTCCCCGACGCCGTGACCGCCGAGGTCGTGACCAAGAACATCGGCCTGACGCCGGACGAGCCGGGCCGCGCCGCCGACGTCCTGGCCGCCGAAGGCCGCATCGTGGCCGGCCTGACGCGCGAAGGCTACGCCGACGCCAAGGCCGAACCGCGTCGCGTCGTGGTCGATCACGCCAGCTTCACCGTCCAGCCCAATTTCAATATCGCCTCGGGCGCTCTGGTGCGTCTGGACGGGGTGCAGGTCCGCACGCGCGGCTCGACCAATCCCGACTGGGTCGCCGGCCTGGCGCCGTGGAAGGCGGGGGATCGCTATGATCCCGAGGACGTGGCCGAGCTGGAGCGCCGCCTGCTGGACACCGGCGTCTATGACGGCGTCAACGTCTCCCTGGCCGCGCCGGATCAGGCGACGCCCGAAGGCCTGCGCCCTGTCGTTGTCGGCCTGTCCGATCGCGCGCGCAGCCTGCTGGAAGCCGGCGCCACCTATTCAACCGCCGAGGGCGTCGGCGTCGATGTCTTCCAGACCCGTTTCAACCGTCTGGGCCGCGCCGCGACCGTGAAATACGGCGGCCGATACGCCAGCATCGACAGCCGCCTGGGCGGCGAGATCAGCCTGCCTCACTGGCGAAAGCCGGGGCGAACGCTGCGACTGTCCTCCTACCTCGTCAACGAACAGACCGACGCCTATGACCGCAGCGCCGTCAGCCTGAACGCCGACCTGTCGCAACGCATCGGCAAGACCTCCTTCTTCACCTATGGCCTGGGCGTGGACGCGGGCCAGTACACCGAAAACCGCTTCGATCCGGTCACCCAGGCCCCGATCACCTTTGACCGCGACCTGGCCATCGTCACCGGCCGCGCCGCCGCCTTCATGGATCGCTCCAACGATCCGCTGGACCCGACGCGCGGCTTTCGCCTCTACGTCTCGGCCCAGCCGACCGCCGTGGCCGGCGAAGACACGGTCCTGTTCCTCAAGACCGAGGGCCAGGCCACGGCCTATCTGCCCCTGCAGGACGGCGCCGAGACCGTTCTGGCGGGCCGCGCCCGCCTCGGCTCCATCATCGGCGGCGAGGAACTGACCGTGCCGTCGGATCGCCTCTTCTATTCCGGCGGCGGCGGCTCGGTGCGCGGCTACTCCTATCAGAGCATCAACCCGCGCCTGCCCGACAACACCCCGCGCGGCGGTCTGTCGCTGTTCGAAACCTCGATCGAGGTCCGCCACGACATCGGCGCCAAGTTCCAGGCCGTCGGATTCATCGACGCCGGCGCCATCGGCTTCCAGGAAACGCCCAACTTCAACAACATTCGCTACGGAGCGGGCGTCGGCGTGCGTTACAAGCTCCCGTTCGGCCCCGTCCGGGCTGACATCGCCATTCCGCTGGACAAGCGCGAGGGCGATTCCAACTTCCAGCTCTACATCAGCATCGGCCAGGCGTTTTGACCGACACTCCGCCTCACGAACCAGAAGCGGAAGCCGCCGACACGCCGGCCAAGGCGGAAAAGCGCAAGCGCACACGCCTGCAACTGATCGCCTTCGTCAGCGGCATCGTGGTCGCGGTCTTGCTGGCCCTGACCATCGTCCTGGCGGTCGGCGGACGGATGTATCTGGTCTCGGATTCGGGACGTGAGCTGATCACCAGCTTCGTCGCCGGCAAGAAGATCAGCCGCTATGGCCGCATCAACGTCGAGGGGCTCAAGGGCGACCTGTTCGACGACTTCACCCTGGGCCGCGTCACCATGACCGACGCCGAGGGCGTCTGGCTGGAGGCGACCAATGTCCGTGTGGACTGGTCCTACTGGCCGCTGGTGATGCGCCGCTTCCACGCCAGCGAGATCAGCGCCGACCAGATCCGGATCATCCGGCGCCCCCTGCTGGAACCCCGCACCGAACCGGGCGGCCCTCAGGCCATCTCCGTCGATATCGACAAGTTCCGCACCAACGTCGAACTGATGGAGGACTTCTCCAAGGAGTACGGTCGCTGGACCCTCAGCGGCGACGCCGAAATCCCCCGCAAGGGCGACAAGGTGGTCAACGTCGACGCCTTCAGCCTGAACCGCAAGGGCGATCACCTGTTGCTCAAGGCCGTCATCGGCAAGACGCCCGAGGATCTGCGCGTCAACCTGCGCGCCGGAGAGGCCCAGGGCGGCCCCATCGCCGGGGCGCTGGGCTACTCCCCGGACAAGCCCTTCTCGGCCGTCGCCGTGGTCAACGGCGAGATCGTCAACGTCGAGGTCAAGACCGGCGACTTCATCCCCCTGTCGGTCAAGGGCCGCTACGGCGAGGACGGGGCGCGCATCGGCGGCGCCGCCGACTTCTCGGGTTCCGATCTGCTGGCCCCCTTCGTCGAGCGCATCGGCCGCACCGCCCGCTTCGGCTTCGCCACGACGCCCGACAAGACCCGCGAGGGCTTCCAGGGCGTCGCCTGGACCCTCAGCGCCGACAACATCCAGTCCCATGCCCGCGGCCTGATCCAACTCAAGGATCGCAATGCGCCCGACGGGATCAACCTGACGATCACCACCCCGTCGCTGACCCGGCTGGTGGGCTACACCCTGGCCGAGGCCACCACCTACACCGGCGTATTCAAGGGCGACGCCAAGGCCTGGACGCTGCAGGGCTCGGCCAGCCTTCAGAACGCCGACCTGGCCAGCTACCGGGCCGCCCGCATCTCCGGGCCGCTCGACATCGCCGTGAACAAGGGTCAGTTCGACATCACCACCGACGCCCGCGCGGTCGGCGGCTCGACCGCCGGCATCATCGGCGCCTTGCTGGGCGCAACGCCGCGCGTGCAGCTTCAGGGCTCGCGCACTGCTGACGGCGCCTATGTGCTTAGGAAGATCGATGGTCGTGGCCAGGCCCTGACCCTGACCGGCTCGGGCGGACGCAGCCTCACCGGCGGCCTCAGCTTCCGCGGCGTCGCCGACATCACTGACATCTCGCGCATCCGTCCCGGCGCCAAGGGCTCGTTCAGCGGCCCGATCCAGGCGGGCAAGGCCCGTGGCAAGACGCCATGGACGCTCAGCTTCGACGGGCGCGGCTCAGGCATGAGCATCGGCATGGACGAACTGGACCGTCTGCTGGGCCAGACGCCGCGTCTCAAGGCCGCAGGCTCGTGGCGCGGCGGCGTCCTGGCCATCGACAACAGCGAACTGACCGGCGCCGCCGGGCGCATGGGCGCCAAGGGCCTGATCGAGGGCGGCAAGCTGCGCCTGGCGCTTGACTGGGACGCTCGCGGCCCGTTCGGCGTCGGCCCCGTGGCCATCGACGGCGCCATGAGCGGAAACGGCGCCCTGACCGGCACCCTGGCCCAGCCCCGCGCCGATTTGCGCGCGGCCTTCGACAAGGTCTCCGCCAGCGGCCTGGTCCTGACCAACGCCGACCTGATCCTCAGCTTCCGCAAGGGCGCTGACGCCTCGGACGGCCGGATCGTGCTGAACTCCGGCTCCAACTACGGCCCGGCGCGGGCCTCCGGGAACTTCTTCCTCGGCGGCAAACAGCTTCGCCTGTCCGATGTGGACGTCAACGCCGGCGGCGTGACCGCCCAGGGCGCGATCGCCCTGTCCAACAACTACCCCTCCAGCGCCGACCTGACCTTCACCGCGCGCCAGGGCGCCTTCCTGGCCTCGGGCGAGGCCAATGGCCGGGTGCGCCTGACCGACGGCGGCGGCGATCAGAGCGCCGTCCTGGACGTCACCGGCCGCAACGTCCGCCTCGCCGGTTCGACCTGGGTCGTGCGCAACCTATCGCTGAAGGGCCAGGGCACGCTCGAGCGCCTGCCCTTCACCCTGTCCGCCGATGTCGGCGGCGCCACTCCGGTTCAGTTCAACGGCACGGGCGAGTATTCGCGCCAAGGCCCGGCTCAGTCCGTCACCCTGCGGGGCGGCGGGCGCGTGCGCGAGGTCGCCTTCACCACCCGCGCCCCCGCCATCATCGCCCTGAACGGCGACGGACGCGTGGTCCGGGTCGATCTGGGCGTCGGCGGCGGCGTGCTGACCGGCGAGCTGCGTCAGGACAAGGACGGGAGCGTCATCCAGGCCGACATGAGCAACATCGAGATGGGCTCGCTGACCCCCGACCTGCGCGGTCAGATCACCGGCCGCGTCTCGTTGCAGGGCTCGGGCGACAGGCTGAACGGCTCGGCCAACGTCGACCTGAAGCAGCTGCGCAGCATCGACGCTCCGCGCGGCCTGGCCGTGGACGGCGCCCTGAACGCTGACCTGACCGACAACATCCTGCGCATCCGCGCCCAGGCCAACGACGGCACGGCGGTTCAGGCCTCGGCCGACGTCAGCCTGCCGGTCGAGGCCTCCGCCGCCCCGCTGCGTCTGGCTGTCGCCCGCACCCGCGACATGTCCGGCCAGGTGGCGATCAACGGCCAGATCCAGCCCATCTGGGACCTCTTCCTCGGCGGCGCCCAATCCCTGTCGGGTCAGGTCAATGCCCGCGCCACCCTGGCAGGGACGCTGAACGCCCCTCGCCTGAACGGCCGTATGGACCTGACCCAGGGCGCCTTCCGCGACAGCGCCACCGGCCTTCGTCTGGAAGGCGTCACCCTGGCCAGCCGCTTCGACGACAGCCAGGCCGTGATCGAGCGCTTCGAGGCCGCCGACGGCCTCAAGGGCACGGTGACCGGCAATGGCAATCTGGGCCTGCGTCAGGGTTCCGGCTCGACCCTGCGGCTTGAACTGACCCGCTTCCGCGTCATCGACAACGACATCGCCGAAGCCCGCGCCAACGGGGTGCTGACGGCGGTGCGCGGCGCCGACGGCAATATCCAGCTGAGCGGCGACCTGAACATCGACGAGGCCAATATCTCGCCTAACCTGCCCGGCTCCAACGGGGTGGTGAAGATGGACGTGGTCGAGATCAACCGCCCCGGCGGCGATCCCGTCGAGACCGAAACCAAGGCGCGCGGGCCGCAGATCGGCCTGAACCTGAACCTGACCGGCCGCGAGATCCATGTGCGCGGACGCGGCCTGAACGTCGAACTGACCGCCGACGCCCGCGTGCGCGGCACCATCGCCCAGCCTCAGCTCACCGGCACGGCCAGTGTGGTGCGCGGTGACTACGAGTTCGCGGGCAAGCGCTTCGTCTTCAACGACAGTGGTTCAGTCAGTCTCTCTACCGATCCGGCCCGCATTCGCCTGAATCTGGCCGCGGTGCGCGAAGACCCGACCCTGACCGCGACTATCAAGGTCACCGGCACGGCGGCAGAGCCCAAGATCGAGCTGACCTCGACCCCCTCCCTGCCCCAGGACGAAATCCTGTCGCAGGTCCTGTTCGGACGCTCGGCCTCGCAACTGTCCGGCTTCGAGGCGGCGCAACTGGCCTCGGCCGTGGCCTCGCTGGCCGGCGGCGGCGGCTTCGACGTCATCGGAAACCTGCGCGAACTGGCCGGTCTGGACCGCCTGTCCTTCGGCGGCGAGGCCTCCAGCCTCACGGTCGCCGGCGGGCGTTACATCACCGACGACGTCTATCTGGAGATCATCGGCGGCGGCGAAGGCGGCGCGGCGGTCAACGTCGAATGGCAGGTGCGCCGCAACCTGGCCGTCAGCTCCAAGTTCGGCGGCGAAGGCGACGCCAGCCTGTCGATCCGCTGGCGCCGCGAAAGCGACCGCCCCGGCGGCGGCGCGGCGACCGACCGGCGCCGCAACCGCAGCCGCTAGGCCTTCTGCTTCATCCTCCCCACTCGTGGGGAGGGGGACCGCGTAGCGGTGGAGGGGGCGACGCGTCCGATCCACCTCCCCATTTCATGGGGAGGAAGGGAAACGCGCTACAAAACTTCCAGCACGCACTCCACCGGCCGTCCGATGCGGGCGCCCTTGTCGCTCTGGACGATGGGGCGCTCCACCAGCACCGGCTCGGCGATCATGGCGGCGCGGATCACGTTGTCGGACGCCCCGCTCTCCAGCAGTTCGCCCGTCTTGGCCTCGCGCCTGCGCAGCAGGCCCGACAGACCGACGCCCGTCTCCCTGGCCAGCCGGTCCAGCGTCGCCGCATCCCAGCCGGTCTTCAGATATTCGACCACCACCGGCTGAACGCCCTTCTCCTGCAGCAACTCCAGCGCCTTGCGCGAGGTCGAGCATTTCGGATTGTGGAAAAGGGTGACGGTCATCAGTAGGTCCGTTTCAGTTTCTCAAACAGGCGTCCGCCGCGGAAGGCAGCGACATACATGGCGATTGTCACGAGATTGACGAGCCACATCAGCGCACTCACGAAGTCAAACCCATACTCGATCGACGTGCCGATCCTCAACAGAGCGCCGAGTCCGCCCAACAGGCTGTAGGCCATGAAGGCGAGCATGATCGTTGGAATCAGCCAGGTCGCGCGGCGCCACTGCACCACCGCCAGAACAACGTAGAGAACCGCGATCACTATCATGGTGAGTTGCATGAACATGGGCATCACGCCCATCATGGCGTCCTGAACGGCGAGTTGCTGCTCGGAGATGTCTTGGCCCCTCTGCTGTGCGGCCAGCGCCTCGGTCAGCGCCTCGGTTTTCGGCATGCTCAAGAGACCGACAATCGACTGCACGACGCCAATCCCTAAGGCGACTGCCCCCACGCGCGCCGCCCTCTGCGCCTCGGCCATGCCGCGCGGCGGCGTGAAGGGATTGGCCGCCCGCAGCCACAGCTTCGCGGTCCGGTTCATCGTCACACCCTCCCGTTGGAACTTACTTCTTAGAGGGAAGCGGCGCCGCAGCAAACTGCGCCAGCGCCGCCGATCCGCGCAAGCCGCCGATATGCAGGATCGCGCAGGCCAGCATGGCCGTCGCCGCGATCATTCCGCCCCAGGCCGGCACGCCCGCCACGCCCAGCGGCGCCCCGACCATCAGGCTGACACCCGTGGAGCTCAGCTCATACAGGGCCCAGGCCAGGCCGAAGACCGGCAGGATGCGGTTGGGCCGCCGCCATTGCACCCACCCCAGACCCCCGGCGATCAGGGCGAAGAAGATGGCGAACCCCGTCGTCGCGCCCCGGAACTCGGCATAGGCGGCGTCAGAGGCGTACCAGACCAGCCCCGCCTGCATCAGCCCCGCCGCCGCCCACAGCCAGAAGGCCACGGCGCTGAGGCGCGCCATCGCCGCCGCCTTCGAACCCGAATCGACGGGACCGAACGGATTGGGAAAGCTGAAACGACGGTTCATGCGCGACTCCTCGACTGCGGCGGCAAACCTATCCCGCACGGCCCCGCTTTCCCAAGGCCGTGAGCGAGAAACCGCCCCGCCTTCACCTTTGCCTCGCCCCCGTCTAGGGTCCCCGCCATGCGGATCGAACCTCACGACCAGGCTGTCCTCGACCATGTCGCGGCCCAGGGCGACGTGATCGTCGCGCGGACCGTCGACTGGGCTCATATCAACTCCGGCAGCCGCAACGCCGCCGGTCTGGCGCGCATGCTGGACGTGCTGGAGGCCGAGGCCCGCCGCCTGCCCGCCGCCGTCGAGCGCGTGCCGACGAAAGCCTCGACCACCGTGGCCGACAGCGGCGCCGTGATCCCCGAGACCTACGCCGACTGCCTGACCATCACCGCCCGGCCCGAGGCCCCGATCCAGGTCGTCCTGACCGGCCACTACGACACCGTCTTCCCCGCCGACAGCGCCTTCCAGCGCGTCGTCACCCGCGCCGACGGCGCCCTGAACGGCCCCGGCGTCGCCGACATGAAGGGCGGCATCAGCGTCATGCTGGCAGCACTCGAAGCCTTTGAAACGCACCCGGACAAGGCCCGTGTCGGCTGGACCGTGCTGCTCAGCCCCGACGAAGAGATCGGCTCGCCCGCATCGGCCCCCCTGCTGGCCGAACTGGGCGCGCGCGGCCACGTCGGCCTGACCTATGAACCGGCCCTGTCCGACGGAACCCTGGCCGGCGAGCGCAAGGGCAGCGGCAATTTCCACCTGATCGTCACCGGCAAGGCCGCCCACGCGGGCCGCGCCTTCCACGAGGGCGCCAACGCCGTCGCGGGCGCGGCCATGATCGCCGCCCGCCTGCACGGCCTGAACGGCCAGCGCGAGGGCGTCACCGTCAACGTCGCCAAGATCGCCGGCGGCGGCCCCCTCAACGTCGTCGCCGACAACGCCGTGGTCCGCTTCAACGTCCGCGTGCCGGATGCCGAAAGCTCAGCCTGGATCGATCAGACGGTGCGCGCCATCGCCGCCGAGCCCCCCTTCCCCGGCCTGACCATGGATCTGCACGGCGGCATGACCCGCGCGCCCAAACCGATGGACGCGTCGCAAACCGCCCTGTTCCACGCCGTCCGCGACGCGGGCGAACTGCTGGGCCAGACCATCGCCTGGAAGCCTTCGGGCGGCGTCTGCGAGGGCAACAACCTGCACGCCGCGGGCCTGCCCAATGTCGACACCCTCGGCGTCGTCGGCGGCGAGATCCATTCGGATCAGGAGTTCGCCTGGCCCGCCAGCTTCGTCGAACGGGCCCAACTCAGCGCCCTGATCCTGTGCAAGATCGCCTCGGGCGAGATTGACGCGTTGAAACTGAAACAGCTCCGACTGGAGACCATGTAACCGCATGCTCGTTGTTCGCCCCGCCGGTCCCGCCGACCTTCACCACCTGCTCGAACTGGCCATCCTGTCCGGCCCCGGCTTCACCAGCCTACCCGAAGACGCCGATGTCCTGAGCGAGCGTCTGGACCTGAGCCAGGCCAGCTTCGAAGGCCGCGTCCCGCCGCAAGAGGCCTGGTACACCCTGATGCTGGAAGACGGCGACACGGGCGACATCGACGGCATCGGCTCGGTCAAGGCGACGGTGGGGCTGAAACGGCCCTTCTTCTCGTTCCGCGTGGTCAACAACACGGTCCAGTCGCCCTCGCTGGGCGTGAAGCTGAACCATCAGACGCTCGTTCTGGTCAACGAATGCACCGGCTGGACCGAGGTCGGCTCGCTGTTCCTCAAGGCCGACCGTCGCAAGGGCGGCGCCGGCCGCCTGCTCAGCCAGTCGCGCTACATGCTGATCGGGGCCCAGCCCGACCTGTTCGCCGACAACGTCCTGGCCGAACTGCGCGGCGTCTTCACGCCCGACGGCTACTGCCCCTTCTGGGACCATGTGGCGCACAAATTCTTCCCCATGGACTTCGACGACGCCGACCGCATGAGCGGCTCAACCGACAAGCAGTTCATTCTCGACCTGGCGCCGCGCCACCCCATCTACATCGACCTGCTGCCCGAACCGGCCCGCGCCGTGATCGGCAAGGTCCACCCCCAGGGCGTGCCCGCCATGGCCCTGCTGGAAAGCGAAGGCTTCCGTCCCAACGGCCTGGTCGACATCTTCGACGCCGGTCCGACCGTGGCCTGCGGCCGCGACAACATCCGCACCGTGCGCGACGCCCGCGTCCTGACCGCCCGGATCGAGAAGGAGGTCGAGGTCGAACTGCCCTCCCTGGTCTCGACCGACAGCGTCGCCGCCTTCCGCGCCGTCCGCGCCCGCGTCCTGATCGACGGCGATCTGGCCCGCATGACCCCCGACGTCGCCGCCGCCCTGAAGATCAAGGACGGCGCTGTCGTCCGCGTGAAATCCTGAACCGAGTAGCCGCCATGACCCGCTTCGCCTCCACCAACCCCGCCACCGGCGAAACCGTCTGGGAAGGCGAAGCCGCCACCACCGAACAGGTCGGCGCCGCCCTCGAGGCCGCCCGCGCCGCCTTCCCCGACTGGGCCGACCGCCCGCGTCAAGACCGCATCGACGCGGTGAAACGCTATCAGGCGGTGCTGAAGGACCGCGCCCCCGAGATGGCCGAGGCCATCAGCCGCGAAACCGGCAAGGCCCTGTGGGAGACCAAGACCGAACTGGCCTCGATGGCGGGCAAGGTCGACATCTCGATCCGCGCCTATGACGAGCGCACCGGCGAGCGCAGCAGCGAAACCGCCTTCGGCCGCGCCACCCTACGCCACCGCCCGCACGGCGTCTCGGCCGTGCTCGGCCCGTTCAACTTCCCCGGCCACCTGCCCAACGGCCACATCGTCCCAGCCCTGCTGGCGGGCGACACCGTGGTGTTCAAGCCGTCCGAGGAAACGCCCCTGACCGGCCAGTTGATGGCCGAATGCCTGGACGCCGCCGACCTGCCCAAGGGCGTGTTCAACATGGTCCAGGGCGGGCGCGACACCGGGGCGGCCCTGCTGGATCAGCCCATCGACGCCCTGATGTTCACCGGCTCGGGCGCGGCAGGCGCGCACTTCCGGCGCAAGTTCGCCGACGATCCCCACGTCATCCTGGCGCTGGAGCTGGGCGGCAATAACCCGCTGGTCGTCTGGGACGCCGCCGACGCCGAGGCCGTCGCGGGCATCGTGGTCCAGTCCGCCTTCGTCACCACCGGCCAGCGCTGCTCGTGTGCGCGCCGCCTGATCGTGCCGGAAGGCGCGGCGGGCGACGCCATCGTCGAGGCCGTGGCCGCCATGTCCGACCGCCTCAACTTCGCCCCCTGGGACAGCGATCCCGAGCCCTACGCCGGACCCCTGATCTCGGAAAAGGCGGCTCAGGCTGCCCTGCAGGCCCTGCAGCAACGCATCGACCTGGGCGCCAAGGTCATCCGCGCCTCCGGCCCCGTCGACAACCTGCCCGGCGCGTTTGTGAAACCCGCCATCATCGACGTCACCGGCGTCGCGGTCGAGGACGAAGAGATGTTCGCCCCCTTCCTGCAGGTGCTGCGCGTCCCGACCTTCGACGCCGCCATCGCCGCCGCCAACGCCACCAAGTACGGCCTGTCCGCCGGTCTGGTCAGCGACGACGCCAAGCACTGGGACCGCTTCATCAACCGCATCCGCGCGGGCGTGGTGAACTTCAACCGTCCGACCACGGGCGCGGCGGGCGACATGCCCTTCGGCGGCCTCGGCGCCTCCGGCAACCACCGCCCCAGCGCCTTCTACGCCGCAGACTACTGCGCCTACCCCGTCGCCAGCTTCGAGGCCGGCGCGGTCAAGAACATCGAAAGCGAAATCAAGGGACTGCGGGGATGATTGAAGCTGGTCCGTTCAACAAGAAGGAACGGATCAAGCCGGGTGCCCATGCGCGCGCCCGGCGCCTTCGCACCGTCCCGACGTGGACCGAGGCGAAGCTGTGGGAGCGACTGCGCAAGCTCGACATCCGCATCCGGCGTCAGGCCCCGATCGGCCCCTATGTCGCGGACTTCGCCTGCCTGCGCGCCCGGCTGGTGATCGAGGTTGACGGCGGCGTCCACAATCTCACCGACGTCGCCCTGCGCGATCTGAAACGTGATGCTTGGCTGGCCATCGAAGGCTACCGCGTCCTGCGCATCGACAGCCGCCGCATCCCCGGCGACCTCGACGCCGTCGTCGCGGATATCACCAACGCCATCCGCCTCAAAGCCCCCCTTCCCCTCGAGGGGGAAGGGGCCGGGGGATGGGGTGAAGCCGCGCCGCATCAGGTCATAGCGCAAGAGGCGCGGTCGCGTCTCCCGCGCACCACTGACAACCCCCCTGCCAACACCCCCACCCAACCCTCCCCCCTCGAGGGGGAGGGCTCATGAGCATGAAAATGAAGGCCATCGAAGCCAATGCCGACGGTCTGATCGGGCCGACCCACTCCTATGCGGGCCTGTCGCCGGGCAACCTCGCCTCCAGCCTGAACAAGGGCGAGGCGTCGAACCCGCGCGCAGCGGTGCTGCAGGGCCTCGACAAGATGAAGACCCTGGCCGACCTCGGCCTGCCCCAGTTCGTCCTGCCGCCGCATGAGCGGCCCAACATCCCCTTCCTGCGCGCGCTCGGCTTCTCGGGGAATGACAAGACCGTGCTGTCGAAGGCCTGGCGCGACGCCCCGGCCTTCGCCGCCGCGGCCTGTTCGGCCTCGCCCATGTGGGCCGCCAACGCCGCGACGGTGACGCCCAGCGCCGACGCCGCCGACGGCCGCGTCCACTTCACCCCGGCCAACCTGCATACCAACCTGCACCGCTCGCTGGAGCACCAGCAGACGAAGCGCGCGCTGGACGCCCTCTTCCCGGACAAGGCGAAGTTCGCCGTTCATGACGCCCTGCCCGCCGTGGCCCATCTGGCCGACGAAGGCGCCGCCAACCACGTCCGCCTCTGCGCCACGCACGGCGGTCGCGGGGTCAATCTGCTGGTCTGGGGCCGCGAGGCCTTCGAGCCCTGGGACGGCCGCTTCCCCGCCCGCCAGACGCGCGAGGCCAGTCAGGCTATCGTCCGCCGCCACGAAGCCGGCCGCCCCGTCCTGGCCCAGCAGTCGCGCGCGGCCATCGACGGCGGCACCTTCCACAATGACGTGGTCTGCGTCGGCGCCCTGGACACCCTCTTCTTCCACGAGCTGGCCTTCGAGGACACGGACGCCACCAAGGCCGCCATCCGCCGCGCCGCCGACGGCCTGTTCGAGCCTCAGTTCGTCGAGGTCTCAAACGCCGACCTGCCGCTGGCCGACGCGATCAGCTCCTACCTGTTCAACTCCATGCTGATCCAGGTTCCGGGCGAGGATCGCCTGACCCTGATCTGCCCGACCGAGACGCGCGACAACGCCCGCAGCCATGCGGTCGCCGAGAAGATCGCCGCCTCGAACGGCCCCATCGGCCGGGTCGAATACGTCGATGTGCGCCAATCGATGCGCAACGGCGGCGGCCCCGCCTGCCTGCGCCTGCGCGTCGTCCTGACCGAGGACGAACTGGCCGCGACCAACCCGGCCATGCGCCTGACCGACGAACTGCATGGCGCCCTCAGCGTCTGGGCCCTGCGTTGGTATCGCGACAGCCTGACCGCCCAGGACCTGGCCGACCCCGCCCTGCTGGACGAGACACGGGGCGCCCTGGACGAACTGACCGGAATCCTGGGTCTGGGAACGGACTTCTATCCGTTCCAGCGCGACTGACAGACCTCTCCTCCCCATGAAATGGGGAGGTGGATCGACGGCGCAGCCGACGAGACGGAGGGGCCGCTTGGACATGGAGGCCCCTCCACCGCTCCGCGGTCCCCCTCCCCATGAAATGGGGAGGAAAGTGGAACCGGCATCATAACTCGCGCCAGAAAGGCCTGACTTTTCAACCCGCGCCACTCCGCAATCGCCAATCAGCGCGCCTGCCCTTCGCCGTGCGCCATCATCCCCTCCCGAGCCGCGCCAGGGAGGAGATTTCAGACGATTCAGACGAATTGGACTCTGTTTTTCAGCCAGCCTTCATCAGGCCGCGAACCGCCCGCCCTTGGATGCATAGGCCTGCGTCCCGCGCGTATAGACGGTGTCGCTCGGCAGGACGGCCTCGATCGGCAGGTCCTCGGCGCCCTGCAGTCGCTCATAGATCGGCCCGAAGTCCTGCAGGGTGGCTTCCTTCAGTTCCTCGATGCTGTCGATGACGAAATAGACCTGCTGGAAGTCGTCGATCCGGTAGAGGGTCTTCATGACCCGCTCCAGATCGAAGCCCAGACGGTTCGGCGAGGCGTCCTCCAGGCTGAATACGCTCTCGGTCGCCGACGACACGATGCCCGCCCCATAAATCCGCAGGCCGTCGGCCTCCTTCATCAGGCCGAACTCGACCGTGTACCAATACAGACGCGCCAGCTTGTCCAGCATCCCCAGCGACGCCGCGCGCTGCCCGCCCTTGCCGTAGGCCTCCATATAGGCGGCGAAATCGGGGTCGGTCAGCATCGGCACATGGCCGAAGACATCGTGGAAGATGTCGGGTTCCTGCAGGTAGTCCAGCTGATCCGGCTTGCGGATGAACTGACCCGAGACGAAGCGACGGTTGGCCAGGTGGTCAAAGAAGACGTCCTCGGGCACCAGTCCGGGCACGCAGACCACGGTCCAGCCGGTCAGGGCCTGCAGCTTAGGGTTCATCACCTCGAAATCGGGGATGCCGCCGGTGTTGAGGTCCAGCGCGTCCAGCCCGCGCATATAGGCCTCGCAGGCGCGCCCCGGCAGGATCTTCATCTGCCGGGCATAGAGGGTGTTCCACGTCTCATGCTCGACGTCGGTATAGGCCGCCCAGTTCTGAGGGATGGTCCAGTCGGCGGCGGCGCCTTCGGGCGGGGCTTCAAAGACGTGTTCGAAATCGGACATGGGAACGCTCCTCTCGGCTCTGACGGCCGTTGCGGGCAGATTAGCGCGCGAACTGGCCGTCGTCACGCATGGCTATTGCAGCGTTTGCGAACGCGGCGCGTGACGGCCCTGGGCGTCGATGGTGAACCACTCCCGCTCGGCCTCGGGCGACAGGGGTTCGATCTCGGGCGTGGCCACCAGGCAGTCTTCGGCGGCGTAGGCGATGACCCCGCCCTCCGTGTCGGCGATCAGGATGCGATAGAAGGGCTGGTCGCTGGCGACCGCGCCCGTCTCTGCGGCCGGGCCTGCGTAGGTGGCGTCCACATCCATGACCAGGCCGTGGAAGGCGTGGTCGCGATGCCGGACGATCTGTCCGAGGCCGAACCGGGCTGTGTGAACCTGGGTCATGCGACAACAATACGCGCCGCTGGTTGAAGCGGATGCATCCGCGCCGTTCATCTATGCGACAGAATGTCTTGGCTTGGACATAAAGCCCGGTTTAACCTGACGGAGACGGGCGCCGCTTCGGACCGCCCACATGAAAGCTCGGCCCATGCCGGAGACCCCTGGCGCGCCTGCACGGCGCGACGCGCGGTCCCAGCCCAGGAAGTCCCGTGATTCCGGGACTTCCGGTCGCGATGCGCCCCTCTATGGCGCGCTCGACCTGGGGACCAATAATTGCCGTCTGCTGATCGCGCGCCCGTCGCGCGACGGGTTCCGGGTGGTCGACAGCTTCAGCCGCATCGTGCGGCTGGGCGAGGGCCTGTCCCGCACCGGGCGTCTGGACGACCGCGCCATGGATCGGGCCTATGACGCCCTGGCCTTGTGCGCCGAACGCGTGGCCCGCAAGGGTCTGGACGCCGGTCGCCTGACCGCCGTGGCCACCCAGGCCTGCCGCGCCGCCGACAATGGCCAGGCCTTCATCGACCGGGTGCGTCGCGGCACCGGGCTGAAGCTCAAGATCATCGACCCGGCGGAGGAAGCCAGCCTGTCAGTCGCCGGCTGCCTCAACCTATTCGATCCGCGCGTCGAAGCGGTGCTGGTCATTGATGTCGGCGGCGGCTCGACCGAGCTGTCGTGGATGATGCGCGGCGCGCGGGGCTTCGAAAACAAGGGTTGGATGTCGGCGCCGCTGGGCGTCGTCACCCTGGCCGAACGCCACCCCGAACCTGTCGGAAACACCGAGGCCTGGTACGAAGCCATGGTCGCCGACGTCGGCGCTCATCTGGCTGCAGGCGGGCCTAGCGACGAGCGGGTGCGCGGCCTGTTCGAGAGCGGACGGGTGCACATGGTCGGCACCTCGGGGGCCATCACCAGTCTGGCCGGCATTCACCTCGGCCTGCGCCGCTATCAGCGCGATCTGGTCGACGGCCTGTGGATGACGCGCGCGGACTGCGAGGCGGCGGCGGTGCGTCTCAAGCGTCTGGGCCCCGCAGGTCGCGCCGCCGAAAGCTGCATCGGGCCCGACCGCGCCGATCTGGTGCTGGCGGGGGCCGCGATCCTTGAGGCCGTGCAGCGCGCCTGGCCGTGCGAGCGGGTGCGCGTGGCCGACCGGGGCCTGCGCGAAGGCCTGCTGCTGCAAAGGATGCGCGAGGACCGCCAGAAGCCCCGCCGACGCCGTCGTCGGGGCCGCTCCAATGGTCAGGCGGCAGGCGCTCCGGCCACCTGAACCGGCAGATCGATGTCGCAGACCGAGAAGTCGGCGCCCCTGGCCTGACGCACCGCCTCAGCCAGTGCGCGGAACTGCGACGAGGCCGTATCCAACACCCGCGCCGTCGGCCGCTCGGCTTCGGGCAGGTCGGACGCCACGCGCACCCGCGTCATGCGATCCGGTTCGGCGACGATGCCGTCCGGTTTGGGGCTGAACTTCAGGGCGCGCACCACGTCCAGACCCGACACGACCCGGCCCCAGATGGTGTAGCGCTTGTCCAGCGAGGGATAGGGCTGACGCATCAGGAAGAACTGGCTGTTGGCGCTGTCCGGCGCCTCGTCACGCGCCATGCCGGCGACGCCGGGGCAATAGAGGCCCCAGGCGTGAACCTTCTTGTCCGCCGTCGTGGCCATATAGGCGTCGGGCTGGGTCTGGACCGGCAGGGAGTGCAGGAAGCCCAGCACGGCGCCAGCAGGCGCGGCCACGGCCGTAAACGGCGTCTGGCTGTCCCGACGGAAGGTGAACTCGGCCTTCAGGTCGGGATAGGGGCTCTGGCCCTCGCCAGTGCCCAGAGGGTCGCCGGTCTGGGCCATGAACTGGTCGATGACCCGGTGCCACAAAAGGTTGTCGAAGAAGCCGCGCCCGGCCAGCAGCCGAATGCGCTCGACATGGCCCGGCGCAACCTCGGGGGCCAGCTCGACCAGGATGCGGCCCTTGTTGGTGTCGATCACCAGCAGGTTTTCAGGCGCCACCGCCCGCCACTCGCTCGCAGAGGCGGCAGGCGCCGCAACCGGCGTCGCCTCCTGCGCCCATGCCGATCCAGCCAGAATCAGGACGGACGCCGCCGCCAGACCTATTGAAAAGCGCATCCTCGTCCCCTCCCCCAAGATGGATAATCAGCCGCCGGTGACCTCGACCACCGGCTGAACGTCGCAGATGCCGAACTGGGCGCCGCGTGCGGCACGGGCGGCCTCGACGGCGGCGTTGAAGGGCGCCGAGCCGGGCACGGCCACACGCACGCTCGGGCGCTGCCCCTCTGGCAGGGCCGAGGCCAGTTGCACCTTGGTCATGACGTCGGGGTCGGTCACCTTGCCGTCATCAGCGTCGCTGCCGACTTTCAGCGCCTTGACCACGTCCAGCCCCTGAACCACGTGGCCAAAGGTCGTGTAGCCGCCGTTCAGGTTGTCGTTTTGACCCGTCATCAGGAAGAACTGGCTGTTGGCGCTGTCGGGCGATCCGGCGCGCGCCATGCCCGCCACGCCGGGGCAGAACAGGCCCATGGCCCCCACCTTGAAGTCGGCGGTGACGAACATCTGAGCGTCCGGCTGGGTCAGGACCGGCAGGCTGCCCATGATCCCGCGCACGCCAGGCCCGCTGTTCTCAACGGCGGCGAAGCCGCTGTCGCGCCCGCGACGGAAGCTGAACTCGCCCTTGACGTCCGGCAGGTCGCTGCCGCCAGCGCCCGTGCCCTGAGGATCACCGGTCTGGGCCATGAAGTTGGGGATCACCCGATGGAACTTCAGCCCGTCATAGAAACCCTGATTGGTCAGGGTGCGGATGCGCTCGATGTGGTTCGGCGCCGCGCGCGGCTCCAGTTCGACCAGGACCCGGCCCTTGGTCGTATCGATCACCAGCAGGTTGTCAGGCGACACCGTGCGCCACTCACCTGCGGTCTGAGCGACCGCGCCGCCCGCGATCATCGAGACCGCCGCGGCGGCCAGAAGCATCTTGAAGTTCATGTCCATCCTGAAATCTAGCGCTGCACCTTGGCGCGCACCTGAGCGGCGACCGCGGGGCTGACGAAGCTCTCGATCGCGCCGTCCAGCCGGGCGATCTCCTTGACCAGCCGCGAGGCGATGGCCTGATGGCGCGGATCGGCCATCAGGAACACGGTCTCTATGTCGCTGTTGAGGCGCTGATTCATGGCCGTCATCTGGAACTCGTATTCAAAGTCCGCGACCGCGCGCAGGCCGCGCACGATGACGTTGGCGTCCACTTCCTCGGCGAAATGCATGAGCAGGCTGCTGAACGGCCGCACTTCGATGTCGGCGTTGAAGCGCGCCACCTCGGTCTTCAGCATCTCGACGCGCTCGGCGGTCGAGAACAGCGGCCCCTTCTCGTCGTTCTGGGCCACGCCGATGACCAGGCGGTCGACCAGCTTGATGGCCCGTCCGATGATGTCCATGTGGCCGTTCGTGACCGGGTCGAACGTTCCCGGATACAGTCCGATGCGCATGGCCTTCGCCTCCCCGCGTTTCGACCCGTTTAGCAGGTGCGAAATCAACGGCCTAGATCGTCTGACACGGGTTTGATCGCCAGGCGTCGATCAGCCGCGCGATCACGGCCTCGCCCGGAGGAAAGGCGTGGCCGTCGATAGCCGCCACGGCGCATGCGGGCGTGGCGCTGTTGCAGATGAAGGCGGCGTCGAAGCTCGCCAGATCGGACAGATGCACCGGGCGGGTTT
The DNA here is from genome assembly GCF_032055285.1 of Brevundimonas sp. Taxonomy (GTDB): domain Bacteria; phylum Pseudomonadota; class Alphaproteobacteria; order Caulobacterales; family Caulobacteraceae; genus Brevundimonas. The sequence goes on along the minus strand of NZ_DAMBRE010000006.1, from coordinate 190,812 downwards.
CGCTGCTCAGGCCGAAGTCCGCCATCCCGCGCTGCAGCAGGGTCTGGCCCGTCCCCGCCAGCATGGGCGCCTCGGGCCAGACCGCCGTCTCGCCCTGCACGAAGCCGATATTCCAGATGGAGCCCTCGGAAATCCGCCCCTCGCCATCGACGAACAGGGCGTCGTCGAAGCCTGACTGCATCCCCTGGCGCCGCGCCCGGGTCAGGCCAAAAGTGGCGGCGTGCTTCAGGTGCGGGGCTTCACGCGCATAAACTTGAGCTTGAAGCCGCAGCGGCGTGGTCAGCGGTGATGCGGGGGCTGAAAGCGTCGTCAGGATGCGTGGCTGGACCACCGCGTCCGGCGCTCGCAAACTGATCGCGTCCGAGAACAGATTAACCCGCAGGCTGAACCGTCCGGATCGCCCGCCCACAGCCTGCCGCATCCGCTCGCGCAACAGGGCCTTGGGCACGGCGACGCCGAACAGGTCGGCAGCCTCGACCTCCAATCGGGCCAGATGCAGATCCAGCCCCCGCACCGCCCCGTCCTCTACCTGCATCGAGGTGAAGGCGCCGTAGTTGGACAGGACGAAATGGCCCAGGTCGGCGGCGTTGGCGGGCCGGCCGTCGATCTGCATCAGAACGTCAACCATGCCCGCCGTCATGCCGCCTTGAGGGCCGATCAGCCCTCGCCGCCCTCTTCCGAAGCAGCCTCGTCCACGCCGTCGTCGTCGCCGCCCGAGTCGGGCAGGCGCTCGACCGAGACCACCTTCTCGTCCTTGCCGGTGCGGAAGATGGTCACGCCCTGACTGGACCGGCCGACGATGCGGACCTGGCCGACCGGGGTGCGGATCATCTGGCCGCCGTCGGTGACCAGCATCAGGTCGTCGCTCTCTTCGACCGGGAAGGCCGCGGCCAGACGCGTGCCCGCACGACCGCCCAGGCCGTGCGCCGTCAGCCCCTGCCCACCGCGACCGGTGCGGCGATACTCATAGGCCGAGGAGCGCTTGCCGAAGCCGGTTTCCGTGACCGTCAGGATGAACTGCTCGGCCGCGCCCAACACAGCAATACGCTCGGGCGAGATCGGGGCGTCGCCCGCATCCTCGTCGTCCGCCTCGACCGCGACGGCTTCGTCTTCCGCATCCGCGCCGGCCAGAGCCTTGCGCATGGCGTTGGCGTGTTTGACGTAGGCGGCGCGTTCTTCCGGCGAGGCGTCCACCCGGCCCAGGATGGCCATGGAGATGACCTCGTCGCCGTCCTGCAGACGGATGCCGCGCACGCCGGTCGAATCCCGGCCCTTGAAGACGCGCACGTCGTCGGCCTTGAAGCGGATGGCGCGGCCCAGGGCCGTGGTCAGCAGGACGTCGTCCTCGGCGTTGCAGATGGCCACGCCGACCATGCGGTCGCCGTCTTCCAGCTTCATGGCGATCTTGCCCGCGCGGTTCACCGTGGCGAAGTCGCTGAGCTTGTTACGCCGCACGTCGCCCGACTTGGTGGCGAACATGATGTCGTAGTTGTCCCACTCGGACTCGTTTTCCGGCAGCGGCAGCACGTTCATGATGCTGTCGCCCGGCTCGATGGGCAGCAGGTTGACGAAGGCCTTGCCGCGCGACTGCGGATTGCCCAGCGGCAGGCGCCAGGTCTTCAGCTTGTAGGCCTTGCCGTTGGTGGCGAAGAACAGGACCGGGGTGTGGGTCGAGGCCGAGAAGATGCCGGTGATGGCGTCCTCGTCCTTCATGGTCATGCCCGACTTGCCCTTGCCGCCGCGATGCTGGGTCCGATAGGCGTTCAGGGCGACGCGCTTGACGTAGCCGCCGTGGGTGACGGTGACGACCATGTCCTCGCGCGGGATGAGGTCCTCGTCCTCCATCTCGGCGTCGCCCTCCCCGATCAGGGTGCGACGCGGCACGGCGAACTGCTCCTTCACCAGCAACAGGTCTTCGCGGATAATGGCCAGGACGTTGGCGCGGTCCGACAGGATGGTCAGGTGACCCTGGATGGTGTCGGCCAGACCGCGCGCCTCGCCGAAGATGTCGTCACGGCCCAGACCGGTCAGACGCGACAGGGTCAGGGCCAGGATGGCGCGGGCCTGTTCGTCGGTCAGACGGATCTTGTCGCCCTCGACCAGCACCGTGCGCGGGTCGGCGATCAGCTCGACCAGGGCCATCATGTCCCCGACCGGCCAGGCCTTGGCCTGCAGCCGCTCGCGCGCTTCGGCCGGGTCGGCCGAGCTGCGGATGATGTGGATGACCTCGTCGATGTTGGCGACGGCGACGGCCAGACCGACCAGGACGTGGCCACGGTCGCGAGCCTTGGCCAGCTCGAACTTGACGCGGCGAACGACCACTTCCTCGCGGAACTCAAGGAAGAGCTCCAGCAGCTTGCGCAGGCCCATCTGCTCGGGACGGCCGTGGTTCAGCGCCAGCATGTTGACGCCGAACGAGCTTTGCAGCGCCGTATAGCGGAACAGCTGGTTCAGGATGACGTCGCCCGAAGCGTCGCGCTTCAGCTCGATGACGATGCGCATGCCCTGACGGTCGGACTCGTCGCGGACGTCGGAAATGCCTTCCAGACGCTTCTCGCGCACCATTTCGGCGATGCGTTCGATCAGGGTCTGCTTGTTCACCTGATAGGGCAGTTCAGTGATGACGATGGCGTCGCGATCCTTGCGGATCTCCTCGACCGAGGCGCGACCGCGCACAATGACCGAGCCGCGTCCGTCGCGCAGGGCGTTGCGCGGCGCGGTGCGGCCCATGATCTCGCCGCCCGTCGGGAAGTCAGGACCGGGCACGATGTCCAGCAGGGCCTCGTCGCCCATGTCGGGGTTGTCCAGCAGCGCCACGGCCGCGTCGACGACTTCGCCCAGGTTGTGCGGCGGGATGTTGGTCGCCATGCCGACGGCGATGCCGCCCGCGCCGTTGACCAGCAGGTTCGGAATCCGCGCCGGCAGGACGACGGGCTCCAGTTCCTTCTCGTCGTAGTTCGGCTGGAAATCGACGGTGTCTTTTTCGATGTCGGTCAGCAGGGCCACCGCCGCCGGGGCCATCTTGGCCTCGGTGTAACGCATGGAGGCCGGCATATCGCCGTCGACCGAGCCGAAGTTGCCCTGACCGTCGACCAGCATCAGCCCCATCGAGAAGGGCTGCGCCATCCGAACCAGGGCCATGTAGACCGAGGCGTCGCCGTGCGGGTGGAAGCGACCCAGCACGTCACCGACGACGCGCGCGCACTTCGAATAGGCGCGCTCGGGCGTCATATTCAGGTCGTGCATCGAATAGAGGATGCGACGGTGAACCGGCTTCAGACCGTCGCGCGCGTCCGGCAGGGCGCGGCTGACGATCACGCTCATGGCGTAGTCGAGGTAGGAGCGTTTCAGCTCGTCTTCGATCGTGATGACGGAGATGTCGCCGGGCGCCGAAGGTGCGGCGTTGTCGTAGCTGTCGTCGGTCAAGGAAATCGGGCTTTAAATGGCCGGAATCGGAACGTGATCCGCTGTTCCGGTTTCTAGCATCCGGGGGCCGTTGTGGCAAAGAAACGCCGCTGATATCCCCATGCCCAAAAGGACAGGAAAACCATGCGTCTGACTGCTGCCACCCTCACCGCCGTCGCGGCGGCTTCGCTGATCGCCGCCAGCGCCTCGGCGCAGAGCCATGACCATGCCGCCATGGGCCACGGCGCGCACGGCCAGGCCGCCGCCATGGACCATTCCGCCATGATCCCGCGCGCCACGCCGGGCCAGACGGGTCAGGCCGCGATCATCAACGGCCAGGGCGCCGAAATCGGCAAGGCGACACTGACGCAGGGCGCCACCGGCCTGCTGATCAAGGTCGAAGCCACGGGCCTGACGCCCGGCTGGCACGGTATCCACATCCACGCGACGGGCCAGTGCGCCGCCCCCTTCACCTCGGCGGGCGCCCACATCAACCACACCGATCCAAAGACCCCGCACGGCCTGCTGAACGCGCAAGGCCCCGACGACGGCGACCTGCCCAACCTCTACGCCGCCGCCGACGGTTCGGCCCACGGCGAGTTCTTCACCACCAAGGCCCGCATCAGCCAGGACGGCCCCGGCCAATGGCTGTGGGACGCCGACGGCTCGGCCCTGGTGATCCACGCCAACCCCGACGACCACAACAGCCAGCCCATCGGCGGCGCGGGCGACCGCGTGGCCTGCGCCGTCCTCAGCGCCAACTAGGCTCGGATCAGACCTTGGCGGGGGCGCCGGCGCGCAGGCCGCGCTCCCCCAGGGCGACCGTGACCACGCCGATCAGGGCGATGGCCACCCCGGTCAGGATCTGCGGCGTCAGCACGTCGCCCATCCACAGCCAGCCGATCAGGATGGACACCAGCGGCGAGCCCAGCAGATAGGGCGTCACCCGCCCCGCCTCGCGCCGCTGTACCAGCCAGAAGACCAGGCTGGTCGCGAACACCGACGAGATCACCCCGGCCCAGACCACCGTGCCCCAGACGATGGGCGGCGCGATCTGCGCCGCCTCCCACTGCCCCGTCTCGAACACCAGCGACCCGACGGTCAGCGCGGGGAAGGCCATCAGGGCCAGCAGCCCCTGCATCTTCAGCGGCGGAATGGAGGTGGTGCGCCGCGCGATCACCGTCGTCAGCGCCCAGGCCGATGCGCCCAAAGCCCCGACCGCGATCGCCTTCCAGTCCTGCAGGGCGTGCGGGTCCAGCGTCATCCAGGCCACGCCGACAAAGGCGATGACCAGACCGATCGTGGCCATCCGGCTGATCCTCTCGCCCAGCAGCAGGAAGGCGAACAGCGAGGTCAGAGGAATCCACAGCTGGGTCGCCACCGTCACCGGACTGACGTCGTGGGCCAGCCAGAAGGCCAGGTAGATCAGGCCATAGTGGATCGGGCCACCCACCACGGCGATGATCAGCAGGCTCTTCCAGTTCGGGAAGGGCGGCCGCACGAACCAGACCAGACAGGCGGCAGCCACGGCGAAACGCAGGGCCCCGACCATCAGCGGCGGCATGACCTCGGTGGCGATCTTGGCGGCGGCGTTGTTGATGCCCCAGATCAGCATCACGGCGATGATGGCGGCGATCTCGAGCAGGCTCAGCGGGGAATGGCGATGGCTGGACACCGCGCCCTGATGCCACAGGCGGGCGCGAAAGGCCCGTCACGTTCGATGACCGCTCTTTTCCATCGCGCCTGCCCTAGTCTTCGCCAGACAGGGTGCTATGCCCCGCCCCTTCGCGAAACCGAGGCAGACATGAACCGCACCCTGGCCGCCCTGATGATGACCGTCGCCGCCCTGGCGGCCGCGCCCGCTGTGGCCCAGAGCTCCAGAGGACCGACCGCTGTCACCTCGCCCCAGCCCCTGCCCATCGACGACAGCCGCCCGCGCGTCTTCCTCGGCGGCAGCATCGACATGGGCGGCGCGCCCGACTGGCAGGCGGCGATGACTTCGGCTCTGGCCGACATGGACGTCGTGATCCTCAATCCCCGCCGCCCCGACTGGAACCCCGAGTGGCGCCCCGAGGCCGATGAGCCCGAGTTCCGTCGTCAGGTCGAGTGGGAGCTGGCCGCGCTGGAATCCGCCGACGTCATCGTCATGTATTTCGCGCCGGGCACCCAGAGCCCCATCAGCCTGCTGGAAATGGGCCTGCACGCGCGCGGCGGAAAGCTGATCGTCCTGGCCCCCGAAGGCTTCTGGAGGAAGGGCAACGTCGACATTACGGCCCAGGCTTACGGCGTCAAACAGGTGCAGTCCCTGCCCGAACTGACCGCCGCCGTCCGCGAGGCCCTGAGCACAGCCGCGAGCCAGGGCCGGTTCGTCCGCTAGAAGACCGGCTTGGCCACCATCAGGGCGTAGATGCCGATCACGCCCGCGAAGGCCGGCCAGCCCAGGATGAACCAGGCCCGGAACAGGCGGTGATAGGCGGGCGGCAAGGGCCCTCCCGCCGCGACCGCGCCTTTCGCCAGTTGGACCATCCGCCACTGGAACCAGACCACCGGCAGCCAGCAGACGCCGACCAGGACATAGAGAGCGTAGGCCGCCATCAGCCAGGGCTCGGTCAGGGCGTAACCCTGCAGGTGGATCAGGGCCAGACCGCTGAGGGGCTGGATCACCACGGCGCTGGCGGTGAAGACGAAATCGGCCAGGACCACGAACCGCCCGACCGAGGCGACGGTGCGCGGATCTTTCGTGGCGTGCGCCCGCAGCATGAAGAAGGCGATGCCCGCGCCGGTGCCGAACAGGACCGCGCCCGACAGGATGTGGATGATCTTGAGGATCAGATAGGTCATCAGCGCCTCGCGTCCGTCGCCGCCACGAACAGGCACAGCGCCATCATCGGCAGAACCTTCAGCCACGGCCCCAGCGGGTCGATCCAGTAGTGCGGCAGGCTGAGCGTTCCGGCGATCAGATAGCCCACGGTCGACAGGCACATCAGGATGGCGACGCGCGCCGTCCACGGCCGCACGAACAGGGCCAACCCCAGCACCACGTCCAGCAAGGCGCCCCACCAGGCGATCGGCCCTGCCCAACGCCCGAAGCCGCCTTCGTGCAGGATGGCGAGAGCCCCGCTCCAGCCCGGCCCAAAGCTGATCAGGCCGGTGATGAGCCAGAACAGTCCCAGGGTCAGGATGGAAACCGGTCGCACGAACCACAGTCGCGCGTGCCAGACGTCCTGAACCGAGGCCGGGGTCTCGGTCAGAAAGCGCGAGAAGCCGCGCGCCGGCACGCCCAGACGTTCGGCCCAGCCGCTGTCCCGGCCGGACACGTCATGATCCATCTGGCGAATGGCCGTGGTGCGGATCGGCGAGGGCCAGCCCAGCCGTCCCAGCAGGTCGCCGATCACCAGGGCCGGCGCCGCCAGGGCGCGCGGAACCCGGACCACCGGTGCAGATGGCAGGCCCAGCCAGCCGCGATAGAGGCGGACGGTCTCGATCATGGTCACCGCCTCCGGCCCCGGCATGTCGAAGGTCTCGCGGCTCGGCGCGCCCGGCTTCAGAGCCGCGACGACGGCGGCGCCGAGGTCGCCCAAAGCAATGGGCCGGAAGGTCTGATCTCCGCCGACGACGGGGCTGAACAGGGGAAAGGCCGCCAGCGCCCGGATCAGCCCCGTCCCGCCGAAGGCCGCGCGGTCCACCACCAGCGAAGGCCGCAGGATCAGCCAGTCCAGAGCGCTGGCCTCGACCAGACGCTCAGTCTCGGCCTTGGTGCGGGCGTAGGCCGTGCCTGCCGCGTCGTCCGCGCCGACGGCGGAAAGGTGAATCAGACGTCGGACTCCCGCGCGCTCGCAGGCGGCGACGAGGGCGCAAGGCCCCTCGATATGGGCCAGACGGGTGCTGTCCCCTGCCCCGTCCTGCAACACTCCGACGCAGTTGATCACGGTGTCAACGCCGTCCAGCAGCGGCGCCCAGGCCTCGACCGAGGTCAGTCTGGCGAAATCAACAGAGACCCAGTCGAACGTCGGCGCCCGCCGCGCGGCCTCAGTAGGCCGCCGAGCCCCAGCGCGAACCCGCCAGCCCTCACGCGACAGCGAGGCGGCCAGATGCGAGCCGATGAACCCATTGGCTCCGAGAACCAGAACTCGTCCCCCGTAGCTCATCCGTCTATCCCAAAATTCGGTCTTTGAGGTCCGCCGCCGAAGGCGGCAGGGCGCACCAGGCCTGGTTCGGAAAACGCCAGCGATATCGCGCGACAAGGCCGTAGGCCGCATCGCGGATCGGTCGCGGGATCAGTCGGACCGCCACGGCGGCGCGATAAGGAAACGGCAGCGACGCGGCCAGATGCAACACGCCGTCCGAGCGGCTGATCGCCCGCCCGTCCTCGATCACCAGCATGGTCGATGGATCATCGGGCGACAGGCCGTAGTGGACCAGCAGGGCCCGGCCCAGGGCCGACTGCGTCGGTGCCAAACGAAAACGCGGACCATGCTTCAGCAGGGTCCGCGCGGAATGGGAACAGAGGGCGCAATCGCCGTCGAAGAGAACCACCGGCCGGTCGTCCGGAAAGGACGGCACGGCCGGGTCGTCACGATAGCTGTAAGCCCCCCGGCCCACGTCAGACTTAGAACGGGATGTCGTCGTTCAGGTCGTAGCTTTCCTTGGGACCCGAGGGCTTGTTGGCCCCGCCGGTCGAGAAGCCCGACGAGTAGTCGTCGTCGTTGCGGCCGCCGCCGTAGCCGCCGCGATCGCCCATGCCGCCGCCCTGGCTGTCGTTACGACCGCCCAGCATGGTCAGCTGGCCGTTGAAGCGCTGCAGCACGATCTCGGTCGAGTATTTCTCGACGCCCTGGGCGTCCGTGTATTTGCGGGTCTGCAGCGAGCCTTCGATGTAAACCGTCGAGCCCTTCTTCAGGTAGTTCTCGGCCACCTTGACGATGTTCTCGTTGAAGATGACGACCTGGTGCCACTCGGTCTTTTCCTTGCGCTCGCCGGTGGCCTTGTCGCGCCATTGCTCCGAGGTGGCGATGCGCAGGTTGGCGACGCGGTCGCCGCTGTTCAGCGTGCGGATTTCCGGGTCGCGGCCCAGATTGCCGATGAGGATGACCTTGTTGACGCTGCCCGCCATGACCGATGTCCTTTTATGTTCTTGCCGTCGACCCCTAGCGGATATCGACGGAATGTTCCAGTTTTGTTCGCGCCCGAGCGGGCAGGAATTCTAGTTGGGAGCGACGGCGACGGGGCGACCGTCGATCTCGCGCTGAATGGCGCCCGGAATGGCCAGACGGCCGTCGCCAGTGCGCGTCAGGGCGAAGAAGCGCTGCCCCGTCAGCGTCTTGCCGAACTTCACCCCCCCCCGGTCGATGAAGATGAACTGCCCCTGATAGGCGCCGATCATGTCGCGATTGTTGCCGCCCATGCGTAGGAAGCGCAGGCGCATTTCCTCGAGCCGTGCGGCGCAGAACTCGATCTGCGGCTGGTCGCGAGCGACGACATTGACCAGGGCCGCGGACTTGCCGTCCTCGGGCAGGACCACGTGATAGCAGACGCCCGGTTCGGTCGGGGCCTCGAGCCCCTTCTGGGCGCAAGCGGAGACGGTCAGGCCCAGGGCGGCGAGCGCGGCGACGGAAAAGATCTTGCGGTTCATCAACCCAGCTCCGGGAACTGACAGTTGCGGTCCTGTTGAGCCAGGGTGCGGAAGCGGGTGTTGTCGTTCGACTGCTCGACGCGACGCGGGACCAGACGCAGGGTGGTGTCGCCCCAACGGCCGTACTGGGCCTCGCCCGGACGGACGCAGGTGCCGGCGTAGAGAGCCTGGACGCAGGCCCCCAGGCTCATGCCGGCGCCGATCGAACGCCATTCAGAACCGGTGTGACGCATGCAGGCCGTAGCCGAGGCGGTCGGCGGCGCCGAACGGCTGGTTTCGACCGACGATGCGCCGTCCTCTGCCGGCGTCACAGTGACGACCGGCTCGGCGGGCAGTTCCGGCGGCGGGGCGAAGGCGGCCGTCGGCGCGGCGGCCAGGGCCCCGGTGGCGTCCAGACCCACGTCCAGGGCGCTGGTGGCCACGCCGTTGCGCTGAGCGCAGTCGGCCAGGGTGGCCATGCCGACGAACTGGCCGTCGACGAAACAGCGCAGTTCGCGCGCCGGCTCCAGCGTCGGGGCCTCGGCCAGATCAATGGTCAGTCCGCCCTGCGACGCCGGTGGAGCGTCGGTCGATGCTTCGCGCCCGCCGCTGAACACCAGAGCAGCCGCCACGGCGGCGACGACGGCCAGGCCGCCCCCGACGATCAGGACTGTGCGATTGTCTTTCGGAAGGGCCATGCGGGACTCGACGCCAATGATGGCCCCAATAACCCCGCCGACGCCGCATGCGTCAACCGAAAGCGGGGTTTAAGCCGCCTAGCCTGTGAGTCGTGCGAGCGCCGCCTGATAATTGGCCAGTTGCGCCTTGAGGTAGGGCGGCGCCGAGCCGGTGACCTTGGGCTTGCTGCTGTCCGGGTCCAGAGCCTTGTAGGCATCACGCAGGGCCTTGATCGCCAGTTGCAAGGTGCTGGTCGCCGCCTTGGCCGCCTCGGCGTCCTTCAAGCTCAGGGTCTTGGGCAGATCCAGGCCGAAGGTCTTCAGGTCGCTGCTGCTGGGGCCGATATAGCCCGGCGTCAGGCCTAGGCCGGCCAGAGCGTCGCGCCCCGCCTCGCCTGCCCGCAGGACCGCCCCGTCGCGCCCGTCGGCATAGGTGATGGACAGGCGCTGCACGCCGCCCGCCGTGATCTTGGTGTCGCCGTCCAGGCCCGTGACATGGTCCTTGTCGGTCTTGATGGTGACCTTCAGCGTGCGGCCCGACGCGGTTTCAATCTTGCGGGCCAGGGTCTGCAAGGTGTCCTTGGCGTCGATGGTCACGGCCACCGAACGCCCGGTCGTGCCGGAGGTGACGTAGAAACGATCGCCCGCCCGCAGCGAGGTGGCGTCCACCAGTTGCTTAGAATCCGACTGCGGAATCTCACCCTGCGGCAGGCCCAGCCGATCCAGGACGCTGGCCCCGCCCGCCGCCACGGCGATGGTCGTCGGCGCGGCCTGACGATCCGCCCCGGTCCAGGTCTGGCTCCACTCCACCGCCCCGGTCTGCGGGTTCAGACGCGCCAGATAGCCCGAGGTCGGGTCCTCGGCCTTGGCCCCGATGGTTCGGTCGGAGATCCCGGTCAGCCAGACCTTGCCGTCGACGATCTTCACATCGGCGGCCGTGTCGTCGCCCGCTCCGCCGTAATAGGTCAGCCGGTCGTTGGCCGAGGCGCTCAGGTCGCTGTTGATCACCGCCACGAAGGCGTCCGTGCCGCCGGAATAGGCGGTGTTGATCTGGCCGATGTCCAGGGCGCCGTTGCGGGTCGATCCCGCCAGGATCACCTGGCCGTTGGCGACCGAAATGCCTGCGATCTCGCCGCTGGCGTGGCCCAGGTCGCGGCTGGACAGCAGGGTCGGCGATCCGGTGGCGTCAATCTGGAACTGGCGCACCACCATGCGGCCGTTCTCGACCCCGGCGGTGTAGAGCTTGTCGCCGTCCGTGGTCATGGCCTGGACATTGTCGTCCCCAGCCGTGCCGAACTGGTTGATTCCGGTCGCCGTCGCCGTAATCGGCGCCAGGCTGTGGATCTGGCTCTCGCTGAACGCCTGGACATAGCCGTCCCAGCCGCCCGATCCGAGCGCGCCCGGCATGGAGGACTGCGAGCGCCCTGCCACATAGACGCGGCCGTCCGCACCGAACGAGACCGCCGTCGCCTCGTCCGCCGCCTTGGCGCCGCGACGCTGGGTCCACTGCTCCGCACCCTTGGCGTCAAAGACGGTGACGAAGCTGTCCGCCACATTGGCGTCGGCGCCCGAAGCCCCGGGGATCAGGGCCCCGACCACCGACCCGGCCACGGCCACGCGGCCGTCGGCGTCCACGGCGATGGCGTAGCCGCTGGCGGTGGAGGCGGCGCCCAGGGCGCGGCTGAGCACCACCTTGCCCGCCGAATCCAGCTTCATCAGGACGACGTCGCCCTGCCCCTTGATCGGCTGGGTCGAGGTTCCGGCGCTGACGTCGGCCACGATCCACATGGAGCCGTCCGGCCCCGTGGCGCTGGCGCGCACCGTCTCGACGCCGTCCGGCAGGCTGGACTGCCCAACCTGGCCGTCGACCCAGAAGGCCTCGCCGCTGGTCTGGCCGGCGCCTTCCTGGAATTTCAGCACCTCATGACCGCCGCTCTTGCCGACACCCTGCACCACATAGACGGCGTCGGACGAGGTCACGGGCGTGAAGCTGACCTTCTCATAGGAGACGCCCTGCAGGTTCAACGCCCATTTGTCGGGGCCCGCCGGCAGGGTGATGGTGGTTTCGCCCGACTTGATGACCTTGGGTTCCGACGGCAGCTGCTCGCGGCCCATCCTGGTCTCGACGCCGGCCGCCTCCAGCTTGCCGTTGATATAGGTCGTCACCGACTGCAGCGTGCGCGGTTCGGCGCCCATCTCGGCCAGGTCGATGGCGATGACCTGATCGCCGCCAGCCTTCTTGACCGTGATATTGAACTTCACATCGCCTTGGAAAGTGGCGACCTCGTCGGTCAGCGCGCCCGTATGCACCGCGCCGGTGACATACTTGGCGGAATCGCGCGGCACCGCGGCGCCTGTCTGGGCCTTGGTTTCCGACTGCCCCTGAACCATGCGCACGCCGTCGAACTTGGCTGCGCCCAGATAGGCCGAGATTTCAGCCAGACCGGCGTCCATCCGCTTGCTCAGCTGCGAACGCTCAAGCGCCGTCAGGTTCTTCTGCCCCGCCCGGTCGGCGACGGCCTCCAGCATGGTGAGGCCCTGGTACATGGCGAAGATCTTGCGGTAGTCGCCGGACGAGGCGTTCTTCACGTCCAGGACAGCGTTGTCTTCATTGACCAGGCGGCGACCGCTGAGCGCGGCGCGCAACAGGTCGGACTGGCTCTGGGGCTTGACCGAAGTCGACCACGGCGCGGTCGGTTGCTTCTTCACGGCGGCCGAAGTCGAGCCGAGCCCCTCCGAGAAAGTCGAGGTTCCGCCGTACAAACCCAGAAGATAGCTGTTGTTGATCACAGTCCGACGCTCCCGCGTTCAGTCTGCCGCCAAGCTGGTAACGAAGTGTTTAAGATTGACCCAGGAACGGCGACGGTTGACCGGCGTTACCGGGCGATCAACAGGCAAGAGGGTCAAGAACCCATGTCGTACCTGCGTTGGTTGTTCCTGAACCTGGCCAGCCTCTACGGCCTGATGCCACGCCCAAGCCGACGCAAGCCGCCGCCGATTTCACTTGGCCACGGCTCGCCTCGCTACTTCAGATAGATCAGCCCTTGAACAGGGACAGGATGATCTGCGGCGCCTGGTTGGCGATCGACAGGGCCTGTGCGCCCAGCTGCTGCTGGACCTGAAGCGCCTGCAGGCGGGCGCTTTCCTTGGCCATGTCCGCATCCACCAGATTGCCGATGCCGACTTCCAGCGAGTCCATCAGCTTGCCGACGAAGATGTTGTGCTTCTCGATCTGCTTGGACTGAGCGCCCAGTTCCGCCAGCTTGCCGTTGGCGTCGTCCAGGGCCGCCACCACAGCGGTGAAGGCTTCCTGCGCATTCTCCAGGGTGTCCAGCAGCGGCGGGCCAGCCGGGCGCGCCGTCACGACGGGCGGACCGGCCGCGGCAGCGCGTGCGGGAAGCTGCAGGCCAACGCCGTTCAGCGACAGGTCCTGGCGGTTCATCGAAATGGTTTCCGTGGCGCCGACGTTGGCCAGGAAATCCAAAGCCGTCGTGACCGTGCCGTTCAGGATGTTCTCGCCGTCGAAGGTCGCGTTCTTGGCGAAGGAATCCAGCGACTTCAGCAGCGACTGGAACTCGTCGTTGTAAGCCTTGCGCGACGCAACGGTCGCCGAAGGGTCGGCCGCGGCGGTCGCCTTCTCGCGCAGCTCGATCAGCAGGTCCGAGATCTGCGCACCAGCCGCCAGCGAGACGTCGGCCAGCGAGGTAGCGCGGTTCATGCTGGTCTTGACAGATTCCAGAGCGCCCGTGTCCGCCCGCTGGTTCTGGGCGATAGCCCAGGTGGCGGCGTTGTCCTTGGCGCCCTGAACCTTCAGGCCGGTGTTCACTCGGCTCTGGGTCGCGGCCAGCTTGTTGTTCGTCGAATTCAGATTCTGGAGCGCTATGAGCGCGGACGCATTGGTAAGAACGCTGTTAGACATGGCTTCTAGCCCCAGTTTCAATTCTGGAGGCTAGCATTAACCCTGATTCCTGATCGTATGGTTAACGGCGTGGAAACGAACGCGGCGCCGTCCGGCAAGCCGGCGGCGCTGCGGTTCCAAGCTACTGTCGAGGATCAGACCTTGGTCTTGATCACTCCGCCTGCCCCGTAGGCTGGACTGGCGCTCATCTTCATCACCTCTTCACGCGGCAACTGGCGGATAACTTCGCCCGTAACACGATCCAAGGTCTTGTAAACAAAGCCGTTTGGCCCCTCTTCAATCGTCAGCCGATAGCGGCCGGCGTCGGGTTCTTCCCGCACCGGTTTCGGCTGCGCCTCGACGCCCTGACCATAGGCGTCCGGCTGAACGAGGGTCACGCTCGGCAGTCTTGCGACATTATCTGCCATTTCCCCTTAACGCGGCGACGCCGCGCCTCCTGTCTCCTGACGTGCGAACGGAGGCGGGCCCGAAGACCCGCCCCCGACCACTTGTTAACGGAACAGGCCGAGCAGAACCGAGCTCGACTGGTTCGCGATCGACAGCGCCTGCACGCCCAGCTGTTGCTTGGTTTGCAGGGCGGTCAGCTTGGCGCTTTCCTTCGCCAGATCGGCGTCCACCAGGTTGCCGACACCCACTTCAAGGGCGTCTTGCATCTTGCTGGTGAAGCTGAGCGAGCGCTCCAGCGACTTGGACTTGGTGCCCAGGGCGCCCAGTTCAGCCGTGAAGCCCTTCAGCGCCGTGTCCACGGCCGCAGCCGTAGCGCCCGCGCGAAGGATCGCGCCGCCGGCCGTCGCCACCGCCGTAGCGGCGGTCGAAGCCGCCTTCAGGGTGAAGACGTCGCCAGAGCCGGTGCCCGTCTTGACGGAGATGGCGTCAGCCGTCGTCGCCGAGAACAGGTTGACGCCGTCGAAGGTGGCGCCGCCCAGAGCCTTGGTGATTTCATTGCCCAGGGCGTTGAAGTCAGCCAGGTAGGCCGTTTCAGCCGCCGAACCGGCGACCGAGGATTCAATCGCCACCGCCAGGCTCTTTTGCTCTTCAAGCGCCTTCGTGATGGTTTCGCCGGCGGCCAGGGCCACGTCGACGATCGATTGACCGCGTTGCATCGACTGCTTCACGGCGTCCAGGGCGCCCATCTCGGCGCGCTGGTTGGTGGCGATGGCGAAGATGGCGCCATTGTCCTTGGCCGAAGAAACCTTCTGGCCGGTGTTCACACGGTTCTGCGTGATCGCGAGATCACGGCTCGTGTTGTTCAGGTTTTGCAGAGCGACGAGAGCGCCTGCGTTGGTGTTGATGCTGTTAGCCATTTTAGCTTTTCCTTCTTTGTCTTCGACATTTCCGACGCCGTTTTGGCGGTCGGGAGCATTCTGCTCGGGGTGGTCTCATCAAGACCGGGGCCGAAGCCCCGCCCTCAATTCGGTTAGCGGAACAGGCCGAGCAGCACCGAGCTCGACTGGTTCGCGATCGACAGCGCCTGCACACCCAGCTGCTGCTTGGTCTGCAGGGCGGTCAGGCGGGCGCTTTCCTTGGCCAGATCGGCGTCCACCAGGTTGCCGACACCCACTTCGAGGGCGTCTTGCATCTTGCTGGTGAAGGTCAGCGAACGCTCCAGCGACTTGGACTTGGTGCCCAGGGCGCCCAGTTCGGCGGTGAAGGCCTTGATGGCCCCGTCTACCACGCCGGTCAGACCGGTCAGGGTCGTCTTCTCGCCGGCGGTCGGCGCATTGTAGTCGGCCACGGTGACAGCCGTGGCGCTGGCCACGGTGGTCGCGGTGGACGCCGCAGCGCCGCCCTTCAGGTTGAAGCTATCCGTCGCGCCGGTGCCGGTCTTGACGCTGATGGGCGCGCCCGCAGCCGTCGTGTCCGTGAACAGGTTGACGCCGTCGAAGGTGGCGCCGGCCAGGGCCTTGGTGATTTCAGCGCCCAGGGCGTTGTAATCGGTCACATAGGCCTTCAGAGCGTCGCCGGTCGCATTGGAGATCGCGACCGCCAGGCTCTTCTGCTCTTCCAGCGCCTTGACCACGGTCTCGCCGGCGGCCAGGGCCACGTCGACGATGGATTGACCGCGCTGCATCGAGTTCTTCACAGCGTCCAGAGCGCCCATTTCGGCGCGCTGGTTGGTGGCGATGGCGAAGATGGCGCCATTGTCCTTGGCCGAAGAAACCTTCTGACCCGTATTCACACGATTTTGCGTGATCGCAAGATCACGGCTCGTGTTGTTTAGGTTTTGCAGAGCAATCAGGGCGCCTGCATTGGTATTGATGCTGTTAGCCATTTTGGCAGTTCCTTTGTGTTTTACATTTTCGGCGTCATTTTGACGTCGTGAGCGTTCTGCTCGGGGTAGTCTCCTTCATCAAAAACGGGCCCGCAGGCCCGCTTTCAATCTCGTTTTATCGGAACAGGCCCAGCAGCACGGAGCTCGACTGGTTCGCGATGCCCAGCGCCTGGACGCCGAGTTGTTGTTTGGTCTGCAGCGCCGTCAGCTTGGCGCTTTCCTTGGCCAGATCGGCGTCCACCAGATTGCCGATGCCGACCTCGATCGAGTCCTGGATCTTGCCGGTGAAGGTCAGCGAGCGCTCCAGCGACTTGGACTTGGTGCCCAGGGCCCCCAGTTCAGCGGTGAAGGCCTTCAGCGCCGTGTCCACAGCCGTAGCCGTGGCGCCTGCGCGAAGGATCGACCCGCCGGCGGTGGCGACAGTGGTGGCGCCGCCGGTGGCCTTCAGGGTGAAGACGTCGGCCGTGGCCGTGCCCGTCTTGACCTGAACATCGGCGGCCGCGGCCGAATACAGGTTCACGCCGTCGAAGGTCGCGCCCGCCAGAGCCTTGGTGATTTCATTGCCCAGGGCGTTGAAGTCAGCCAGGTAGGCCGTTTCAGCCGCCGAACCGGCGACCGAGGATTCAATCGCCACCGCCAGGCTCTTTTGCTCTTCAAGCGCCTTCGTGATGGTTTCGCCGGCGGCCAGGGCCACGTCGACGATCGATTGACCGCGTTGCATCGACTGCTTCACGGCGTCCAGGGCGCCCATCTCGGCGCGCTGGTTGGTGGCGATGGCGAAGATGGCGCCATTGTCCTTGGCCGAAGAAACCTTCATGCCGGTGTTCACACGGTTCTGGGTGATCGACAGATCACGGCTCGTGTTGTTCAGGTTTTGCAGGGCGACGAGCGCGCCGGCGTTCGTGTTGATGCTGTTGGCCATACTGGTGGTCCTTACTTTTATATGGACGACGCCGTTCTGGCGCCGCGAGCATTCTGCTCAGGGGGAGTGCTTATCGAGAGGCGAGCCTCTGGAAACCCGCCCTTAATTCTTAGCCGCGGAACAGGCCGAGCAGGATCGAGCTCGACTGGTTCGCGATGCCCAGCGCCTGGACGCCGAGTTGTTGCTTGGTCTGCAGCGCCGTCAGCTTGGCGCTTTCCTTGGCCAGGTCGGCGTCAACCAGGTTGCCGATGCCGACCTCGACCGCGTCCTGGATCTTGTTGGTGAAGATCAGCGAACGCTCGAGCGACTTCGACTTGGTGCCCATGGCGCCCAGTTCGCTGGTGAAGGAGGTGATCGAGCCGGTGACGACCGTGGTCAGGCCCTGCATGGCCGTGATGTCGGCGGCGCTGGGCGTCGTATAGTTCGAGATGACCAGGGCGGTGGCGCTGGCCGGGGCCGTGGCGGTCGTGGCGGCGGCGCCGCCCTTCAGCACGAAGTTGTCGGTGGAGCCCGTGCCGGTCTTGACGCTGATGGTGGCGCCCGCGGCCGTGGTGTCGGTCCACAGGTTCACGCCGTCGAAGGTGGCGCCGGCCAAGGCCTTGGTGATTTCAGCGCCCAGGGCGTTGTAGTCGGTGACATAGGCCTTCAGGGCGTCGCCCGTGGCGTTGGAGATGGCGACCGCCAGGCTCTTCTGCTCTTCCAGAGCCTTGACCACGGTCTCGCCGGCGGCCAGGGCCACGTCGACGATCGACTGGCCGCGCTGCATGGAATTCTTGACGGCGTCCAGGGCGCCCATTTCAGCGCGCTGATTGGTGGCGATCGCGAAGATCGCGCCGTTGTCCTTGGCCGAGGAAACCTTCAGGCCTGTGTTCACGCGGTTTTGCGTGACGTTGAGGTCACGGCTGGTCGCATTGAGGTTTTGCAGCGCGATGAGCGCGCCAGCATTCGTGTTGATGCTGTTAGCCATTTTGGCCATCCTTGTGTCTTCGACATGTCCGACGCCATTTTGGCTGCCGGGAGCTTTCTGCTCGGGAAGACACTCAGCAAGGACAGTGCCAGAGACGGCTCAGCCTTCGCATTTTTCAACTCACTGATTTTTATACGTTAGATTTGGTAAACCACGTTTTCCACGCGGCAAGTTTTGCCGGGCGGCGACCTCAACCGGCAAATTTTGCCGACTCACCCGGCAAAAAGCGTATTCTCAGTCGGGTCTGTCCCGTTTATTCCGCCCCTCCCCCGCCTCGGCCCACCGGTCCTGCATCGCCCGTTCGGCGGTCAGCGTCTCGACCGCCAGCCGCCGCGCTCCGTCACAGGCGACGAGCTGAGCCCCGCGCGTCAGATAGGCGGCTTCCAGGTCCGCCAGGCTGGGCGCTTCAGGCAGGGTCGCCAGGGCGCAAGCGCGTGTCGCGGCCTCAGGCAGGGTCAGACGCGGCGACGCAACCGTCGAGATCGGGCGCGAGCCGGCACAATTCGCGGTCATGAGCGCGAAGGCGATCAGCCCGCACAGGGTCCAGGGGTTCATTCGCATCGGAGGCGCTCCTCGCCTGGGTGACGGCCGCGACGGTCGCCCGCTCCACGGCCAGGATCTGTCGGTGATGAATTTCGACGCGCGCGCTCTGCTGCGCCCCGGCCGCCGCCTCGATGCGCCGGGCTTCGGCGTCGCTCTCGGCCTGGGTGGCGCGCGCCTCGGCGGCTTCCATCCGCCGCTGCTGCAAGCCGAACGGATCCCACTTCAACCCCAACCCGCGCCCAGCGATCGCCAGCAGAACGACCGCCATCCCGACCAGCGCCAGCCACCCCAGCGGCGTCAGCGTCCGCACCAGATCGCGCGCCCTCATGGATAGGCCCTCCGATCCAGCTCGAAGTGCGGGCCGTCCCTCAGCCGGGGCCAGTCACCGCCCCAGGTCAGCGGGATGCGCAGATCGCGCGCCGCCGCCTTGAAGGCCTTGGCGATCGCCCCATACAGCGGCCAGTCCCAGCGCACCTGGCCCTCCACCAGGGCGGCGACGTCGACGGCGTGCCCGGTCAGATGCCGCGAGTTCAGCGTGCGGCTGGCCCCCGCCTTGACCAGGGTCGCCTGACGCGCCGCATCGCGCCGCCCCTCCGTCACCATGAAGTCCACCTCGGTCCGGCGGATCGCCGCCTCGACCACGGCGATCAAGTCGGGATGGACGCCCTGCATCCGAGCGCGCGAGCGTTGCGACAGGCGAAAGCTCATCCCTTCCCTCCCGCCGCCAGACGCAGGCGCAGATTGGCCAGCATGGCGATCATCTGCTGGGCCGTCGGCGCCACCAGATAGAGGACCAGCATCAGGGCGATCAGCCCCATCAGCCCGTCGGCCACGCGCGGCAGGTCGGCGGGGGCCGTCCGCCCCACCGCCCGCGCCAGCAACAGCCACAGCGCCGCGCTGGCGACAAAGACGGAGAGGCGGCGCCACAGCCAGCGGCCCTCGGCCAACCCGATCTCGTTTCGGCCCATCTCGCTCATCCTTCATCCTCCTGATCGCTGGGCGCGGCGGGCCTGCGCCAGTCGCTGCCCAGTTGGTCGAAACAATCATCGGGGGTCAGCCGCTCGGGCGCGGCCCAGACCTCCTCGTCCAGCAGGTCGGGTTCGAGGAGGCGGTCGAAATATCGGGTCATGGCGTTCATCCGATCGCCGTCAGCCAGACGACGCCCGCCGCACCCGCGCCGCCTGCGCCGATGGTGGAAACGGCTGCGCCGCCCCCGCCTCCGCCAGCGCCGAACAGCCCTCCCGCCGCGCCGGCGGCGCCGGCGCCGAACAACTCCGTGGCCCCGCCCCCGCCGCCCCCGCCGCCGCCGGCCCAGGACAGGCTCGGAATGGGCGAGGCCTGGCCTGCCAGCCCCGTCGTCGTGCGTCCCAACCCGCCCGCCGCGCGAATGTGCAAGATGGCACCGTCGCCGCCAGATCCGCCGCTGGTTCCCACATTGGAGGTGCTGACGCCGCCGCCCGCCCCGCCGCCGCCCGCGCCATCCGGCCGGCTCAACGCCAGCCCGGAGCCCCCCGCCGTCGAGATCGATGAGTCCCCCCCGGCGTTGCCTCGCACCAGTCCGCCGCCGCCCGCGCCGCCCAAACCAGACGTCGTGCCGCCGCCCGCAGCGCCCTTACCGCCCTCTCCAGTCAGAAGCACGTTCCCGCCCAGCGACAGGCTGCTGTTGGCCCCCGCGACGCCATTGGCCCCAGCCGTCGCGCCGCCACCCCCGCCGGCGCCGACCACTATAGCCAGCGCGCTCGTCAGCGCCTCAGCCGGCCAGCGCGCGACCGAAACCCCGCCTGCACCGCCGCCGCCGCCGCCCACGCAAACCGCCTCAACCCATCGCGCCCAGGCCGGCGGCGTCCAGCTTCCATCGGCTGTCACGACCGTGGTCTCGCTACGCGCCGCGCCGCGCGCGAACGTCATCCGCCCCGTGGTACGATCCACCGAAAAGGCGTCACGCCAGGTTCCGCCGTCGGCGCTGACCTTGAGGCGCAAGTCATCGTCGCCGATCAGCCCCAGTTCAGCCCGCCCACCCCAGCCGCTCTGGAACAGCAGCGACAGGACGTCCGACGCCCCCTGTTTGTTGAAGGTGAAGCGCAGGTCGCCGTCGCCGCCGCTCTCGCTCTCCAGCGCAGTCCACAGCGTCTTGTTCACGCGCGCCGCGAAGACGTTGATCGCATCCGCCTCAGTGTTCACACCCAGACGGGTCAGGTTCTGCAGGGCCGTGACCGGCTCATCCGCACCTGAGGACAGCGGCGCCCAAACCCCGCTGCGGCGCACCAGCACCTCCTCGCTGTCCAGCACCACGACCAGCAGGCCATCGGGTGCGGTGACCACCGTCCATCCCCCGGCCTCAGCGCGGACCATCGTCCCCGCCGCGCGACCGGCCCAGAAGGCGCCGGTCGGGCTGGCTGGCAGGATGTAGAGCGCCCCGTCGGCGGGCGCGGCCGGTTGGGCTGCAACCGTACGGCTGACCACCGCCGTCTGGGTCAGGGCGTCCAGACGCGTCAGCGCCTCGTTCAGGGTCACGTGTTTCTGCAGTTGTCCTGCCGCCAGCTAGGGCAGGCCCAGCCGCGCGCTGGCGTCGTCGCTCATCGAATGATCTCCAAGGAATGGAGGATCAGTCTGCTGAGGCCCGCCGCTGCGGCGCGCTGATGCGCCGTAGCGCGCGCCAAAGCCGGGAAATCACCGGATTTGGCGCATCGGATTGCGCGCGACGTGCCGCCTTCAACGTACAGCCGCGCACTCGACACGCGCCGCCTCGGTCGGATAGGCCAAGGATGCGGTCCGCCGCGTCAGTTCGCGAGGAAGTCCGCTTGATCTCTCCGTTGAAGGCTCTGGTTCACCTGGCCGCGGTCGGCCTCGTCGCCGTGCCTGCCGCTGTCGCCCTGTCAGCCCTGTCAGGGATCGGACACCGCTGGACCGACCTGCTGGCCCAGTTCGTCGCCCCGGCCCTGGCGGCGACCCTGGTGCTGACCCTGATCTACGCCGTGCTGAGGTTGCGGCCCGCCATGATAGCCAGCCTGGGCGTCACGGCCCTGTTGATTCTTGCGGTCTGGCCTCAGTGGCTGCCGAAGGGCGGCCCCCTCCCCCGCGAGGGCGCGCCCACGCTGACCCTCTATTCCGCCAACCTCTGGGCCTGGAACACCGACGTCGAGGCCATCACGCGCTCGATCAAAGAGGCGAACCCCGACATCGTGGTGCTGGTGGAACTCGGCGACGCGCCCTCGGCCCAACTGGACCGGGTGCTGGCGGGCTATCCTCATCGCGTGCTGAACGCCCGCGTGGATCGGCCCAGCGGGGCCGCACGCGCCGCCATCGCTTCGCGCTATCCTCTGATCGCCATCGCCGACCGGCCCGACGGTCTGGTTTCCGTGGCGGCTGTGGCCCAGACGCCGCTCGGCCCCGTTAACATCGTCGGCGCCCACCTGACCCGGCCCTGGCCGTTCATGTATCAGTGGGGGCAGATCAATCAGGCCACAGCGCTCGCCGCCATCCGCCGCGACATGACCGGCCCGGTCATCGCGGCGGGCGACTTCAACAGCGTCTCCAGCGCCCGCATAGGTCGTCAGATCCAGGCCGAGGCCGGTCTGATCCCCGCCCCAGGCTGGCCTGGCACCTGGCCCTCGGCCCTGCCCTCAGCCGCCGCCATGACCATTGATCAGGTCTGGCGCTCGCCCGATCTGGCCCTGCTGGAACGCAAACTGGGCCGTAAGACCGGCTCGGACCACCGCCCGATCATCACGCGGTTCACACTGGCGGCAGAAGCGCCCTGAGCCGGTCTTCGTGGCCGTGATCGGGGAAGTCGTCCGCGATCCAGCCGTCCTCGAACGCCTTCAGCACCCGCCCTGTCTCCGGCCCCGGTTTCAAGCCCAGCTGCGCCAGATCGCGCCCGCCAACGGGCAAGGTCGGCCGCGCCCAGTCCTGCGCCAGGGCCAGCAGACGCCGCGCCCCATCCGCCTCGCCGCCCGCCGCCCAAGCCCGCATGATACGATCCTCGAAGGTTTGCCGCCCGCCGCGATAGATCAGCGCCCGCGCCTGCGGCTCCGCCAGCGCCGTCGTCGCTTGCCCGCTGACCGCCTCGACCAGCCGGTCGCGTTGAGCATTCGACAGCCGCAGGCCTCGCGCGACTTCGCCCACTCGCGCCGGCTCGTCAGGCAGCAGGGCCGACAACCGCAGCACCGCATCCCCGCTCAAATCCGTCATCGCCTCGAACAGCACTAAATCACCGGGCTCCCGCAGGACCCGCGCCAAGACCCCCGCCTCATCCATCAGCCGTACCGCCGGACGCGGATCGGGCGCAGCCAGCAGTTTCAGCAGCTCCTTGGACACCCGTTCGGCCGACAACTGCTCGACGCCCTCGGCCAGAGCCGAACAGGCCGCCACCGCCGCCGCATCCGGCGCGCCGCGTCCATACCAGGCGTAGAAACGATAGAAGCGCAGGATGCGCAGATAGTCCTCGCGGATGCGTCCCTCAGGCTCCCCGACAAAGACGATCCGCCCCGCCAGAGCGTCGTCGTAGCCCTGCTCCGTCGGATCCAAAATGACGCCGTTCGCATCGGCATAGAGGGCATTCAGGCGGAAATCGCGTCGCCCCGCATCCTCGGTCCAGTCGGTCGTGAAGGCCACTGTCGCCCGCCGCCCGTCGGTCGAGACATCACGGCGCAGGGTGGTGATCTCAAACGGCTGATGCTCCGAAATCGCCGTCACCGTGCCGTGCTCGATGCCGGTCGGGACCGAGCGCAGCCCCGCCGCCTTCAGCGCAGCTACCACCGCGTCGGGAGTCAGGGCGGTGGCGATGTCGATGTCGTCGATGGGGGAGCCGATCAGCGCGTTGCGTACGCAGCCGCCGACGAAGCGCGCGCAGTCCGGCCCGCCCGCCGCCGCCAGGGCCGCCATGACCGCCCGTGTCGCCGAAGCCGTCAGCCAGTCCTGCCCCTCTAGTTGATGGTTCACGCGGCGTCCTCGGCCGCCGCCGACAGGGGTTCGGCCTCGTCGCCATATAGGCGCCCGAACAGCCCCTTCAGAATGCCCGCCGTCGCGCCCCAGATGTAGCGTTCCTCGAACGGCATGGCCCAGAACCAGCGCCTTGCGCCTTCCCGATCATAGAAGTCGCGGCGGTGATTGACCGGGTCCATGAGGAAGTCCCACGGAACCTCGAACACCTCGGCCACCTCGTCCGGCGAGGGCGTAACCGACGGCCGCTTCGTCAGCCAGCCGACCACCGGCGTCACCAGAAACCCGGTCCCCGTCTCATAGGGATCGCCCAGCCCCAGCAGTTCGACCACGCCGGGGTCCAGCGCCACCTCTTCAAACGCCTCGCGCAGCGCCGCCTGCCCCGCCGTCTCTCCTGGGTCCAGACGGCCGCCGGGAAAGGCGATCTGGCCTGTATGGCTGGCCAGGCTGTCCGAGCGCCGCGTCATCAGCACGGTCGGGCCGTCGTCGTGCATGATGATCGGCACCAGAACGGCGGCGGGTCGCAACTCCTTGGCCGGACGCGCCATGCCGGGGTTGAGGTCGAAGTCCGAGCGGATCGGCGAGCGCTCAGGCGACCACGACTCCACCGGGTCCAGCCGCGCGATCAGGCGCTTCCTCAAGCTGTCGCAGCTCATTCCAGCCCTCCCAGAGAGAAGGCTTCGCCGCTGGATCGCACCAGCAACTGCCCATCCACCGCCTCGGCCCGCTCGACCAGTTCATAGAAGACCGCCCGCGCGATCCGCGCCCACAGGTCGGCCCGCACATGGACGCGCGGCGCCGGTTCGCCCGTCGCGGCGTCGGTCTCGACCACGATGGGATGCTCCGCCCCCGCCTCAACCACATCGCCCATGTCGGTCGTAAAGCTCAGAACCCCATCCGCCGCCTGCACGGTCACCGCCCGAAACGGCAGGTCCTCGACCCTGATCTTCAGCTTCTCGGCGGGCGTGACCAGATGATAGCCGTCCGGGTCCTTCCGCAGCACAGTCGAGAACAGCCGCACCAGCTCGGCCCGGCCGATGGGCGAACCTTCGTGCATCCACACCCCGTCGGCGCGGATCAGGATGTCGATGTCGCCGCAATGTTCGGGATGCCACAGATGCACCGGCGGCAGGCCACGCCCGGGCGCCTGTCGCGCGGCTTCGGCGACGCCAGACAGGCCAAGCGGTGTCGCAGGGTTGATCATAGGCGAACTATGGGGCGCGTCGCGCGGCAAAGGAAGGTCGGACCGCCCTCAGGCGACCGGTTGCACAGCCCCAACCGGCTCAACCGTGCTGATCGGCAGCCACATCACCCGGCGTTGATCCACCGGCCCGGCGAACACGGCCCGGGGCGCGGCGACAAAGCCGAAGCGCGAGAAGTAGGGCGGATCGCCGATCAGCAGCACGCCGTCCAGTTTCATCGCCTTGGCCTCTTCCAGACAGGCTCGCACCAGTTCGGCCCCCAGCCCGCCGCGACGGCTGCTCGCGTCCACTGCGATGGGGCCGAGAAACACCGACCGCGCCTCGCCCACGGCGATCGACCACAGCCGCACCGAACCGATCAGCCGTTCGCCCTCGAACGCCGAGAAGCCCGCAGTCAGAGCCGCGGCTTCGCGCAGCCGCTCCGCCGTCTTGGCGAACCGGCCGGGACCAAAGGCCGCCAGCACCAGGGCGTCGACCGCCGCTGCATCGCCCGATCGTTCTCGCTCGATGCGGACCGGGGTTGCGGTTTCTACGGAGACTGGGGCGGCGACGGCGTTCATGCGCGGCGCCTAGACCCCCTGCCCCCTCGAATCAATCGCGTTTGCGAGAAATCAGCCGGCTTTCGTGAAATCCGGCGTCCGTTTCTGGCTGAAGGCCATGAAGGCCTCCATCGCCTCGGGACTACGCATCTGCGAACCAAAGGCCTCGGCCTCGCGCTGCATCAGGCCCCACAGGGCTTCGGCGTCTCGCATCAGGGCCTTGGTCTTGCGGATCGAGTTGGGCGCCCGCTGGGCCAGCTTGTCGGCCAGTTGGCGCGCCGTGGCGTCGACCTGATCGGCCGCGACCGCGCGGTTGGCGATGCCCCAGGCCAGGGCCGTCTTGCCGTCGATGGCCTCGCCGAGCGCGAAGATCTCGAAGGCGCGCTGATGGCCGATCACCGCCGGCAGCAGCAGAGTCGAGGCGGCTTCGGGCGCCAGGGCCAGGTTGATGAAGGGCGCCGACAGCAAGGCGTCCTCGGCCACCACCACCATGTCGCAATGCAGCAGCAGGGTCAGACCGATGCCCACCGCGCGCCCGCGCACCGCCGCCACCGCGGGCTTGTCCAGATCGGCCAGCGACTTCAGGAAACGGAACACGCCCATTTCAACCATGTCGCCGGTCGTCTGACCGATGGCGATGAAGTCGGCGATGTCGTTGCCAGCCGAAAACGAGTCGCCCTCGCTGCGGAACAGGACCACGCGCACTGCGTCGTCGGTCTTGGCCCGTTCGGTCGCCTCGGCCAGGGCCGTGTACATGGCCTGGGTGATGGCGTTCTTCTTGTCCACCCGGTCGAAGACGACCGTCAGGACGCCGCCGTCCAGATTGATCTTGATGTGTTCGCTCATTGCGCCGCCTCCGTCAGTGTCCACCAATCGACGCCCGCCTCATCACGGTCGCGTCGGGCCCGCCCCTCGCGGGCGAGATAGTTCAAGTGCGCGATGGCCTCGCCCGTCGCCATGCTCAGCACCGCGTCACCCACCGGGCGCGCGAACAGGGCCGAGAAGACATCGACGGCGCGGCACGGCGTCTTCAGCGTCCGCTCCAGTCGCTTCAGCGCCACCTCGTGGCCGCGGATCAGGGCCTCCAGCCGGATCGTGACGCCATAGAAGGGCTCGCCGTGCGACGGCAGGACGAACAGATCGCCGGGCATCCGCGCCTTCAGCGCCGCCAGCGAGCGCAGCCATTCGCCCAGGGGATCGCCCTCGGGCTCGGTCGGCCAGACGGAGACGTTAGAGGAAATTCGCGGCAGTATCTGATCGCCCGATAGCAGAACGCCGTCGCTCTCGCGCCACAGACAGACATGTTCGGGGCAATGGCCCTCGCCGATCACCACCCGCCAGTCGCCGTCGCCGATGCGCAACACATCGTTTTCAGACAGGCGCAGATAGGCCGAGGGCATGGCCGCCACCGCCTTGCCGAATGCGCCATATCCGGTCCGCCAGCGCGCGATCTGTTCGTCGTTCCAACCGGCGGCGCGATAGAAGGCCGCGCCCGAATCCGGCGCAGCCTGGCCCTCGTCGGCGATCAGCATCCGGGCCGTCACATACTCCAGTCGCGACATCAGCAGAGGCGCATCGAAGCGTTCGCACAACCAGCCCGCCAGACCGATATGGTCCGGGTGCATATGGGTGCAGATGACGCGCTTGATCGGCCTGCCGCCCAGCGGTCCCGCGAACGCCGCCTCCCAGCCCTCGCGAGAGGCGCTGGTCTTCAGCCCCGTATCCACCAGGGTCCAGCCGTCGCCGTCGGCCAGGGCATAGACGTTGATGTGGTCCAGCGTCATCGGCAGCGGCAGGCGTAGCCACAACACGCCCTGCGCGACCTCGACAGCCTGACCGACCTCAGGCGGCGGCCCTGACGGATAGGTCAGGCCGCGCAGGGTCGTCGCCGCCTCATCGCTTGTCACGCCGTCCGCCAAGTCCGTCTCCAATCGCAACTTGCCTAGGTTTAAGCGGATTGCTCGGGTCCGGTCCACACCCATTCATATATCAAGGACTGATGAAACTTGCCTTCATCGCCCCGGTCGAACGGGCTGCGCCGATGAGGACTTGGCTCCCTGGGTCCGAAGCGGCCCATTGCGACGTGCAACAGGCGCGACTAGTCGGTGAAAACGACAATGACCGTATGTGTTGAAATGGCCTGCGCGGGCGCCGACGACATCATCATCGCGTCTTTCCGAACATACAGTGCATCAAGTCCATTCTTGCGTTACGGACAGGGCAGATCGGCGTTCTAGCTGTGGCGGTTGTCGAGCCCCGTTCGCTTGGCCGCGCTTGACCCGCTCGCAAGACCTCGCCAAGGCTTGCCGCATTCACCAGAGGCCGAGGGAGCCCTTATCGTGACTATCAAACGTTTCAGCCGCGCAATGGGGATTGCCGTCGGCCTGGCTGTCATGACGCTGAGCCCTTCGCTCGCGTCAGCCCAGGACGGGACTTTCGTGAACAACAAGGCTGACCGCCCCGGCGCCGACACCAGCCGCCCTGGCGGGGATGGCGTCACCTCCGAAACCGTCACGCCCCGCCGCACGCGCAGCGCCCCGTCAAGCGACCGCCAGCAGCGTGGCAACCGACGCCAGCAGCAGGCGGCCGCGCCTGATCCGGCGGTGATCAAGACGGAAGCCGAGGCCGTATTGGCCGCCGCATCGACGACCTGCACGGTCGGTGAAGCCAAGCTCCTTGGCCAATCTGCCGAGCAGTCGAAAATCTATGAAGTCACCTGCGCCGGGGCCCCCGGCTACATCCTCGTCGCCTCGACGCCCCCGCAAACGGCCGATTGCGTCGTTCTCGACAGTCAAGCCCAGGCCGCCCGAGCCGCCAATCCTGAAGCTCCCGCCACTGGCCCGACGTGCACCCTGCCGGGCAACCAGGACATTCAGGGCTTCCTGAAGGCTTACGCGACCCAGGCTGGCGTTGCCTGCACGGTTGACGACGCCAAGGTGCGCGGTCGTTCCGGCGACGGCGCCGTGATCTACGAGATCGGCTGCGCCGGCGCCGATGGCTACTGGATCGAGAAAAACGCTTCCGGCTGGGAAAAGACCGAGTGCCTTCAGGTCGTCAGCCAGAACAGCACCTGCCTCCTCACCACGCCCGTTGAACAGGCCGCAAGCGTCAAGTCCTGGCTGCCCGGTTCGGACGCCGCCGCCTGCGATGTGCAGCAGGTCCGCCTGATGGGTCAGAACGCCAATGGCCGCTTCATCGAAATGACCTGCGCCGGGTCAGATGGCTTCATCATTCGTCAGAACGCCGAACATGCCATCCAGCAGGTCTATCCCTGCGCCACCGCCCAGCAGATCGGCGGCGGCTGCAAGCTGACGACCACGCCTCCGGCTGCGACGCCGCAAGCCTAAGCGACGCCCTACCTTCAAACGACCGAGACGCCGCCGGAGCCATCCGGCGGCGTCTTTGTTTTTGGCGAGCCCTTTTCGCCGAACGCGACGCGCCTTAGCTTTGGCTCATGCGCATCGCCACTTGGAACGTGAACTCGGTCAACGCCCGCCTGCCCACCGTGCTGGCCTGGCTGGAATCGGCCAATCCCGACGTCGTCTGCTTCCAGGAAATCAAATGCGTGGACGAGAAATTCCCGCGCGAGGCCTTCGAGAGCCTGGGCTACAACGTCGAGACCCACGGTCAGAAGACCTATAACGGCGTCGCCATCCTGTCGAAGTTCCCGCTGTCCGACATCCGGCGCGGCCTGCCCGGCAACGACAGCGACGAGCAGGCCCGCTACATCGAGGCCGTGATCGAGGCGCCGGTTCCGGTGCGCGTGGCGTCGATCTATCTGCCCAATGGCAATCCGCTGGGGACCGAGAAGTTTCCCTACAAACTGGCCTGGTTCCAGCGTCTGCACGACCACGCCAAGGCTCTGCTGGCCTATGAGGAGCCGCTGGCCCTGTGCGGTGACTACAACTGCATCCTGACGCCCGACGACGCGGCCAAGCCCGACGACTGGGTCAACGACGCCCTTTTCCAGCCGGAAACCCGCGCGGCGCTGAACGCCATGAAGTGGCTGGGCCTGTCCGACGCCCACGAGCTGGGCGGGGAGCCCAAGGGGACCTATACCTTCTGGGACTATCAGGCCGGCGCCTGGCAGAGGAACAACGGCATCCGCATCGACTACGCCCTGCTGTCGCCCCAGGCGACCGACCGGTTCCGCGGGATCGAGACCCACCGTGAGGCCCGCGACATGGACAAGCCCAGCGACCACGTCCCCGTGGTGGTCGACCTCGACCTGGAGGCCTGACCCATGAGCGAGGCGTTCAGGGTCATCCTGCTGATCGCCCTGACCGCCGCCTTCCTGACGACCGGCGCCCTGATGCTGTCCTGGTGGATGGAGCCCGAGCGGCGACTGAAACGGGCCCTGTTGAAGACGCTGGGGGTCAAGGCCGACACCGAGGCCCTGTCGCCCGCCGAGGGCAGGGCCGCGGGTCTGGATTTCGACGGCGGTCAGGTGGTGGTGCTGTGGAAACGCGGATCGCAAGGTCTGGTCTATGGGTTTGACGAGGTCGAGGGCGGCGAGATCATCATCGACGGCCACGTGGTCGCCCGCGCCCGGCGCGGCGCTCTGCGCAAGGATCTGGACGTCGTGGTGCCCGAGGCCGAGCAGGTCGTCCTGCGCCTGATGTTCAGCGACATCCACAGCCCCGAGTTCGAACTGGCCCTGTGGGACGCCGACCTGCCGGCCTCCACCGGCTCGCCGTCCGAGGCCCTGCGGCTGGGGCGCCGCTGGTTGTCGCACGTCGAAGCCCTGATGAAGCGCTGATCGCCCTTCCCGGCCTCGCCATGGAAGGCTAGAACCCCCGCCTCTACTGTTTACCGTGTTCTCAGGAGCCCGCCGTGGCCCGTCTCTTCGACGCCTACATCATCGCCGACTGGACTGCCGCCGAAGGCAAGAAGCTGGGCGAGCAGACCCTGTGGGTCGGCGTGGCCAAGCGCGATGTGCGCTTCCGCCTCTATACCGAGACCCACAACGTCGCCACGCGCGCCGAGGGCGAGAAACTGATCGCCGACCTGCTGGCCGAACACCGCAAGCGCGGCGACCGCGTCCTGGTCGGCTTTGACTTCGACTTCGGCTTCCCCGCCGGCACGGCCGGGCGCCTGAAGCTAGACGGCCGTCCGTGGGAGGCCATGGGCAAGTTCATGTCCGCCAACATCGTCGACAAGGCCGACAACACCAACAACCGCTATCAGGTCGCGGCCAAGATGAACCGGCTGATGACGGACCAGCCCTGGCCCTTCTGGGGCGCGCCCGCCAGCCAGGCCCAGCGCTGGCTGACCACGACCAAGCCGCCCGAGGGCGCCGGCGCCGACATCCCCGAGTTCCGCGCTACCGAACTGGCCGCGCGCAAGGACAAGCTGCCGCCCAAGAGCGTCTGGCAAATGCACGGCGCGGGCGCCGTCGGCGGCCTGACCCTGCTGGGCGTGCCCATGCTGCGCCGCCTGCTGGACAAGCTGGGCGCTTCGGCCGCTGTCTGGCCCTTCAACACCGGCTGGCGTGAACTGACCGAGGCCGACGTCGAGCCCCTGTCGGCCGTCGTCGTCGAGGTCTGGCCCGCCCTGTTCGACGCCAAACGCCAGGTCAGCGCCGAAGGCGTCAAGGAATACAAGACCCAGGCCCAGGTCCGCACCGCCGCCGAAGCCTTCGCTCAGATGGACGACGCCGGAACCCTGCAGAAAGCCTTCGCCCCGCCGAAGACGGCGGATGAGGCCCTGGTGGCCCAGATCGAGAACGAAGAAGGCTGGATCCTGGGGGTCTGACCTTCTTCCTTCTACCGTTGAGAGAGAAGGTGGGCGCCGCAGGCGCTCGTATGAGGGGTGTGAGCGCGTCGGTTCCGATGGCGACTTCACCCCTCGGATCGACAAGATTTAATAGGCGGCGCCGACACCCCTCATCCGTCATGCTGCGCATGACACCTTCTCCCTCAATGGGAGAAGGAAGGCGCCCTACCCGATCAGCACCCGCGCGGCCGCCCGCGCCTCATCCGTGATCTCGGCCCCCGACAGCATCCGGGCGATTTCTTCCTGACGCGGGTGCGGTTCCAGCACGTCGATGGAGGTGCGGGTGTGGCCGTCCACGTCGGCCTTGCGGACCTTCCAGTGAGCGTGACCGCGCGAGGCGACCTGGGGGCTGTGGGTCACGACCAGGACCTGAGCGCCCTTGGACAGGCGTTGCAGGCGCCCGCCCACAGCCTCGGCCACGGCGCCGCCGACACCCTGATCGACCTCGTCGAAGATCATGACCGGCTGGCGCTGGTCCTCGCGGCTGGCCAGAGCCGCCTTCATCGCCAGAGCAAAGCGGGCCAGTTCGCCGCCCGAGGCCACGGTGTCCAGCGGGCCGAAGGCGGTTCCGGCGTTGGTGGCGACCTCGAATCGCACCGTCTCGACGCCCAGCGGCCCGCGACGGCCCTCGATGGACTCCAGCGTCACGCGGAACCGGGCGCGTTCCAGCTTCAACGGGCCAAGCTCGCCCATGACGGCGGCGACCAGACGATCTCCCGCCGCCTCGCGCGCCGAGGTCAGCAGCATGGCGGCCACATCATAGGCCTCGATCGCCACGGCCACGTCACGACGGGCGTTGGTCAGGGCCTCGGCTCCGTCTTCGATCAGGCGCAGTTGTTCGCGCAGGCGCACCCGCAGCGCCGGCAGGGCGTCGACTGTGGTGTTCAGCTTGCGGGCGGCGGCGCGCAGGCTGAACAGGCGCTCCTCGGCCTTGTCCAGACGGCCCGGCTCGAAGTCGAAGGCGTCGGCGGCGGCGTCGACGGCGGCGACGGCCTCGGTCGCCTCGACGAGCGCGCGGTCCACGGCCTCGGCCGCCAGGGCCAGCTTGACGATGATGGGATTGTCGCCCTCAGCCCCGGCCTGAACGGCGCGCTGGCGGGCGTGTTCGACGGCGCGCAGGGCCGAGGCCAGACGCTGGCTCAGCTTGTCCCCGCCCAGCAGGTTGCGGGCGTCGGCCAAGTCGGCCACGGCCTTTTCTGCCGCGCCCAGGATGGCGCGCTCGCCCGCCAGTTCGGTTTCTTCGTCCGGCTGCGGGTCCAGGGCGTCGAGGTCGGCGAGATTGAGCGCGATCTCCTCGGCCTTGGCGGCGGCTTCGGCGGCGGAAGCTTCCAGTTCGTCCAGACGGCCCTGCGCGGCCTTCAGACGCTCGGCGGCGGCGGCGACGCCCGACAGCTGGGGCTGCAGGCCGCCGTAGTTGTCCAGCAAGGCGCGATGGGTCTTCCAGTCCAGCAGGCCGACGGTCTCGTGCTGGCCATGCACCTCGACCAGCAGGGCGCCGATTTCGCGCAGGGCCGTGACGCTTGCCGGCTGGTCGTTGACATAGGCGCGGCTGCGGCCGTCGGCCGAGACGACGCGGCGCAGGATCAGTTCCTCGCCCGGCGCGACCTCGAACCCACGCTCGGCCAGAAGCGCGATCAGGGCCTCGTCGTCGGGGGCCGTGAAGACGGCGGTGGCCACGGCCTGCTTGGCGCCGGAACGCACCAGTCCCGCGTCGCCCCGCGCGCCGAGCGCCAGGCCCAGGGCGTCGAGGATGATGGACTTGCCGGCCCCGGTCTCGCCGGTCAGCACGGTCAGCCCCTCGCCGACCTCCAGGTCGAGGGCGTCGACGAGGACGACGTCACGGATCGAGAGTGTGGTCAGCATGGGCCAGCTTGATTCGACTTTACAGCCCACTGTAGCCGGAAACAGAAAGGGAACGCAGCGTCTTTCGCATGCGCCCCCTCAAAGGATCAGGCCCCGCCGGGGATGATCCGCTGCAGCCAGCTCTCGCGCTTGGCCTCGGGCTGAACGTCCGGACGCTCGCCGCGCTCGGTCAGCAGGGCGTAGGCCTCTGCGTACCAGGGGCTGCCCGGATAGTTGTGCCCCAGAACGGCGACGTTGCGGGTCGCCTCTTCGGTCAGACCGAGAGCGAGGTTGACCTCGACCAGACGATAGAGAGCCTCCGGCGTATGCGAACTGCGCTGGAAGGCGTCATTGTTGATGACCGTCTTGTAGCGATTGATCGCCGCCAGCGGCTGGTTGGCGCGCTGGTAAAAACGGCCCACGGTCATTTCCTTGCCGGCCAACTGGTCATTGACCATGTCGATCTTGATGCGGGCGTCGGTGGCGTAGGTCGTGCTCGGGTAACGACGCGCCACGTCGCGCAAACCGGCCAGGGCGGCCTCGGCATAAGCCTGATCGCGGCCCACATCGACGATCTGCTCGAAGTTGCAGATGGCGCGCATGTAGAAGGCGTAGGCCGCCGAGGGATTGCCGGGGAACAGAGCGATGAAACGATCGGCCGCCGCGATGGCGTCCTGATAGTTGTTGTTCTGATAGTAGGCGTAGACCTGCATCAGGATCGCGCGGCGCGACCATTCCGAATAGGGGTGCTGACGCTCCACTTCCTGGAAATAGTCGACGGCGTCGGTCCAGCGCTTGGACTGCAGGCGCTGATAGCCGGTGTTGTAGAGCGCCTCGACCGGGCGCTCTTCATAGGCCAGTCGCTGGCGCGGCTTGGTCCCGGAACAGGCGGAGACCGTCAGGGCGGCGACGGCGACCGTCATCAGGATCAGGCCGGAACGAGACTTCGAAGCGGGCAAGGGCGACCTCTCAAGATGCCTTGGCTGCAGCGCACCCCCGGTGCGCCGCTGTCGTTTAGGCGACCTCTATAGCAGCGACAGCCACCATGCCAATGCAGCGAAATCCGTCATGACGGGTTGATGCAAAACGATCCGCTGCTAAAGAGCGCGTCCAGAAACGACTGCGCTCATTGGCGCAGCGAAGACGGCAAAAGGATGACCGGTCATGAAGCTGCTCTCTGGCAATTCGAACCGGACTCTGTCCCAGGCCATCGGCGCCCACCTCGACATGCCGCTGACCAAGGCTCAAGTGAAACGATTCGCCGACAACGAGGTTTTCGCCGTCATCGAGGAGAATGTCCGCGGCGAGGACGTCTTCATCATCCAGTCGACCTCCTATCCGGCCAATGACAACCTGATGGAGCTGCTGATCATGACAGACGCCCTGGTGCGGGCGTCGGCGCGGCGGATCACGGCGGTCATGCCCTACTTCGGCTACGCCCGTCAGGATCGGAAGACCGGCGGCCGCACCCCCATCTCGGCCAAGCTGGTGGCCAACCTGATCACCCGCGCCGGTGCTGACCGCGTCCTGACGATGGATCTGCACGCCGGTCAGATCCAGGGCTTCTTCGACATTCCGACCGACAACCTGGTGGCCACCCCGGTGCTGGCCCAGGACATAAAGGACCACTACCCGCGCGGCGACGACCTGATGATCGTCTCGCCCGACGTCGGCGGCGTGGTGCGCGCCCGCTCCCTGGCCAAGCGCCTGGATGCGGACCTGGCCATCGTCGACAAGCGCCGCCCCAAGGCGGGCGAGAGCGAGGTCATGAACATCATCGGCGACGTCGAAGGCCGCCGCTGCATCCTGTTCGATGACATCGTCGATTCGGGCGGCACCCTGGTCAACGCCGCCCAGGCCCTGATCGACCGCGGCGCGACCGAAGTCTCGGCCTATATCAGCCACGGCGTCCTGTCGGGACCGGCGGTGCAGCGCGTCACCAACGGCCCGCTGAAGGAACTGGTCATCACCGATTCCATCGAACAGCCTGACGAAGTTTTGAACTGCTCGAAGATTCGCGCGGTTTCCGTGGCCCCCCTGATCGGCGAAGCTATCCGTCGCATCGCCAACGAGGAATCGGTCTCGAAGCTGTTCGATTAACCTTCGAATAACCATTCCCTCAGCGATATAAGACGCATCTGTTTCAGGAGCGCGCACCACCTTGGTTCCGTGGGCGCGCCCCGCGTTTGATTTGAGGGAAGTTCGCCGATGTCCCAGGCCTTCTTGCGCCGCGGCCTGTCTGTCGCCGCCATCGCCGCAGCCGCCCTTCTGGCCAGTTGCTCGACGCCCGAGCCCGAGGCTCCGCCCCCGCCGCCGGTCGTCACGCCTCCGCCGCCCGTCGCCCTGAACGAAGGCGTCGCCCAGGCCGCCTCGGTCTATGTCGCATTCGTGCGCGAGGTCGGCACCATTCGCGCTGGCTTCACCGACGCCGAATCCATCCAGGCCGCGATCCGCAAGGGCGCCGCCTATGAACCCGGCCAGTTGTCGCGCGGCATGATCGCCTACGGCTCCATCCTGGCGCTGCAGTCGCCTGAGTATGTGGCCGGGGTGCGCCAGTTCGCCTCGACCCCTGCCCTGCGCCAGGAGATGATCAGCCGCATCGTCGCCGATCCGGCCTATGCCGCCACCCTGCCCGGCGCCGAAGCCGCAGCCGGCCTGATCACCTCGACCATGGGCAAGGACATCGCAGCTCTGACCGCCATCGCCGAGGCGGTGGAAGGCGACGCCTACACGATCCAGGAACGCCGCGACCCGCGTCGGCGTTGGGCCGTTCAACCCATCGCCGACCGCCCTGGCCGGCTGGAAGGCGCGAAATCCCTTTCCGTGTCGCAACTGCCGTCGGCCGAGGAAAGCGCCCGCCTGTTCGCCGCCGCCAACAGCGGCGCCGGCCTGAACCTGACCCCGGCCCAGCGCGGCGCGCCCTTCACGCCCGCCGTGGTCAACTCCCTGGCGATCGCGGCCCTGGCCTCCCTCGGCGCCGCCGGCGACGAAGCGCGGTCCAATACCGACGCCCTTTCGAGCGAATCGAACAACGAGTTCTGCCTCAGCATGTCGAAGCTGATGCTGTTCCAATGCCTGGCCGCGTCGCGTCCCAGCTATGAGGACATGTTCTGCACCGGCCGTCATATCGTGCGCGATCTGGCGACCTGCACGGCCCAGTATACAGGCCCTGTGCCGGTTCAAACGACCCCGGCGGTGACCATGGCCGAGACCAATCCCACGCCGGGAAGCGGCATGAACTGATGTCGCGGTGGGCAGAAACGACCGGAGCGGTTGCGTCCTCCCCCTGTTCCGTGTAATAGCCCGCCCTCTTGAATTCGAGGGTTCATGACCCCGCTGCGCGGGCCTCGGTTGGCGCGGCGTTACTGTTGTTGTTGAGGCGAGCCCGATGGCCGAGATCATTCTGAACGTTGACGTCCGTGAAGGCGTTGGTACCGGCAACGCACGTGCCGTGCGTCGCGCGGGCGCTGTCCCTGGCATCCTGTACGGCGGCGACAAGGCCCCCGTCGCCATCTCGGTGAACGAGAAGGACTTCCGCAAGTCGCTCTACACCGGCAAGCTGCTGGGCCACCTGGTGACCCTGAAGTACGGCGAAGAGACCCAGCCGGTCATCGCCAAGACCGTCGACTTCGACCCGGTCACCGACCGTCCGATGCACTTCGACCTGATGCGCGTCGACGCCAAGGCTCCGATCAAGATCGAAATCAACGTTCACTTCAAGAACGCTGACGAAGCCCCCTTCTCGCGCGCCGGCGGCATGCTGGAAGTCGTCCGTCACTCGGTCGAGATCCTGGTCGCCGCCGACCAGATCCCGGAAGAGCTGGTCGTCGACCTGAAGGGTCGCGAAATCGGCGAAACCATCCGCATGTCGGACATCGCACTGCCGAAGGGCGCTTCGGCCACCATCACCGACCGCGACTTCGTGATCGCCACGATCAAGAACTCGGCTGCTTCGCAGTCGGACGCCGGCGACACGACGGCTGAAGCCGAAGCCTAAGAGGTTTCTTCTTCGGAAGATTTCAGCCCCGCCCGGTTCGCCGGCGCGGGGCTTTTCTTTGCCCGGATCAGCGGGCATGAGGTCCGCATGATCATCATCGCAGGGCTCGGCAATCCGGGCGGCAAATACGAAAAGAACCGCCACAACATCGGCTTCATGGCCGTGGACGAGATCGCCAGCCGTTGGCGCTTCGGTCCCGAGCGGGCCAAGTTCCAGTCCATCGTCAGCGAGGGCGAGGTCGAGGGGACCAAGGTCCTGCTGATGAAACCCCAGACCTATATGAACGAGAGCGGTCGCGCCGTCGGCGAAGCGGCGCGCTTCTACAAGATCAAACCTAGCGAGATCATCGTCTTCCATGACGAGATCGACCTGGCCCCCGGTCGGTTCCGCATGAAGACCGGCGGCGGCGCCGCAGGCCAGAACGGCGTCCGCAGCCTGATCAGCCACCTGGGCGCCGACTTCCGCCGCGCGCGCATGGGCATCGGCCACCCCGGCGAGCCGCAGTTGGTCCACGCTCACGTCCTCGGCGACTTCCACAAGGCCGACAAGCCCTGGCTGGACGCCATGCTGCAGGCCTGCGCCGACGCCCTGCCCTTTGCGGTGAACGGCGACGACGAACGCTATCAGGGCGAGGTCATGCGCCTGGCCCCTGCCCCCAAGTTCAGCCCGAGGCAGGCCGCGCGGGGGGAATAAAAACACAAAGCCCTCCCCCTCAAGGGGGGGGAGGGTTGGGCGGGGGTGCAGGCAGACAGCTTCCCTCTCGACACGCGAGACGCCGCCTTTCTGCGCCTCCCGCGTTCCAACAGACTCACGGCGGCGACCTCACCCCCATCCTCGCCCCTTCCCCCCTCGAGGGGGAAGGGAGATGGATCAATCCGTCGTCATCCAGGCCGCCTTCAGGGTCGCGGCGCCGTTGGCGGGCACGGTCAGGGTCCAGACCGGATAGCCGGTGTCGTCGATGCGGCTGCGGATCGACTGGCTGAGAATGCGGAAGCCTCGCCGTCCCGCCGCCTGAGGCGACAGATCGACGGTCACGGCCTCGCTGCGCGCATTGGTGACGGTGACCTCCATGTCCGCGCGGCGCGTCCTGATCCCCTTGTCCCGGGGGGAACTGGACGACACGCGCCGCGTCGCGACCCGCACGTCAGGCGACTGGCCGAACGTCAGACGCACCGGCAGACCCACGCCCTTGTCCTCGAATCGATCCTCGCCCGCCAACAGGGCGCCGCCCG
Organism: Brevundimonas sp.; assembly: GCF_032055285.1. Classification (GTDB taxonomy): domain Bacteria; phylum Pseudomonadota; class Alphaproteobacteria; order Caulobacterales; family Caulobacteraceae; genus Brevundimonas. Next base: position 152,968 of record NZ_DAMBRE010000006.1, on the reverse strand, counting down.
CGCCATCGGGCTGCATCACCGCAACCGTGCCGCCCGGCAGGGCCAGACCCAGGCCCGCGCGCGCCTCGTTGCGAAGTCGCAGCTGGATCTCGGCCGGCTGCGCCTCGGCGCTGTCATTTGCATCGACCCAGGCGCGATAGACACGGTCATAGGCCACGCCCTCGCGCTCCATGAACCGCACCTGCTTGGTCTGGCGCGCGGCCACCGTGGTCGGCTCCGGCAGGGTGTAGATCTTGTAGTCGCCCAGTTCGCCCTGGCGGACGACCCGGCTGCCGGTGACGACGATCTCGTCCACAGCGCTCTCGACCGCCATCCGCATCATGGGAGCGGCCATAGGCGGCGGAGGCGGGGGGGGCGGCGGAGGCGCGCCGTAGTTGGCGAACTCGCCCGACCCAAGGGTCGTCGTGCCCTGCGGCCAGCAGCCGGTCTGCGGATAGCGGATCACCGGCTCGACAGGCACGGTGCCCTCGTCCTTCCGCAGCGTGCCGGCCACCACCTGCACCGGAGCGTCAGGGAAGCCGGTGCCGCCGAAGTTGGCCAGGGTCACCCACCCCGTCAGGTCCAGCGTCCGCCCGTCGGGGCTCAGGCGCGCCACATAGTCCGCCGACCACTGCAGGCCCGTGGCCAGATAGGCCAGGGTCACGGTGTGGCGCCCGGCCCGCTCGGCCCGGGTGCGGACCGACAGCACCGGCTGGTCGCCCAAGCCTTCCGGCACGCGGTCAAAGATGACGCTTTCGGTCTGGCCCGAGCAGTCCAGGGCCTCGAAGCGACCGTCGATCTCCAGCACCGTGCCTTGCACGCCCGCGCGGATGACGGCGGCCTTCTCGACCTGTTCGCCGGTCGCGGGATTGGTGCGGACGACGCGGACCACCTCGCCGACCGACTTCTCCATCAGGCTGGCGGGCGACAACAGGTCGAAGTCGGCGTTGCGCTCGACCACATGGGCGGGCAAGCCCTCCAGCACCGCGCTCTGCGGCACGACGCCGGTGGCCAGGCCGCGAAAGCGGATGATCCCCTCGCCCGCCGGCAGGTCGATGGTGCGCGTCTCGACGATCAGGGCCAGGCCCTGCTGGTCCAGCCGGTTCCAGGACTGACGCGACTGGGCCATCAGTTCAACGGTGTTCACGGGCCGGTCGCGATAGATGACCACCGTCGCCCCATCTGGGCGCGCGGAGACGCTTTCCGTCTGGGCCTGGGCGACGGGAGCCCAGACCGCAGGGCCCAGCAGCGTCAGAGCCGTGGTGATCGCCAGAAGGCGGCGCATGGGATCAGCCGCCGGTCGTGATGGTCGCGGTCAGCTTGGTCTCGCCGTTGGCGGGCACGGGCACGCGCCAGACCACGGTATTGGCGTCCCGCAGGTCGCCCTCGACGCTCTGCTCGCTCAGTTCCGTGTCGCGGCCCAGACCGCGCTGGCGCACCTCGACCGTCACCGGTTGTTGGCGGGCGTTGCGGACGGTGTATTCCATCGCGTAGCGGGTCCGCCAGCGATAGTAGGACGACTTGGGCGCGGCGGCGCTGGAGACCACGCGCGGCTGCACCGTCACGTCAAAGGCCTCGCCCGTCGTGATGACGATCTCGGACCCGGCTGGGGCATGATCGACCTGATCCTCGCCGATGAAGCGCGGCTCGCCCGCCTCGTCCTTCACATAGACACGCATGACGCCCGCCGGCAGGGCGCGCGCCGCCGCGCCCGAGGCGTTGCTGAAGATGACGCCGACCTCGGCCGCGCTGGGCTCCTCGGCAGTCTGGAAGCCGTTGGCTACATAGAGGTAGCGCTTGCTGGCCGGGACGCCGACCGCATCCAGCAGGCCGACCTGCTTGGTCTGGTTGTTGGCGACGGTGACGGATTCCGGCAGCGGATAGACATAGACGTCGGCCAGGGCGCCCTGCCCGCCCGTCTGGGTGCCGTTGCCGCGCACAGCACGGGGCGGCTGACCATAGCGCGGGTTATAGCCGTTGTTGTCGTTGACCAGGTTGACGTCGCCCGCCACCACCCGCGTCTGGGCGTTGGAGAAGGTCGCGCCCGAGTTGTTGGTGATCGTCACCCAACCGGTCAGGTCCAGCTTGCCCGCCTTCTCGTCGAAACGGGCGACATAATCCGCCTTCCACGCCAGGCCGGTGGTCAGATAGGACAGGGTCGTCTCGCGCCGTCCCGCGCCCTCGGCGTTCAGGGTGACGCTGAGCGTCGGTCGCGGGCGCAGGTTCTGCGGCACCTGGTCGAAGATGACGCGGGTCGGCACGCCGTCGTCACGCAGCACCTCGATGCGGTTTCCGATCTGCAGCACCACGCCCTGATTCGCCGCCAGCACGCGCGCGCGCTCGGTGGTCTGCGCGCCCGAGCCGGGGTTGGTGCGGACGATGCCGATGTCGCCGCCCACGGCGCTTTCCATCAGCTTGCCCGGCGTCAGCAAGTCATAGTCGAAGTTCTGCTCGACCACCGACAGGCCGCGCCCCGACAGGCCGACGGTCTCGGGCCGGATGCTGGCGGAGACGCCCGGAAACTCCTGACGCGAGCGCCCGGCGGGCACGTTCAGGTTCCGCACGTCCTCCACCAGGGCGATGTTCTGATTGTAGACGGTCAGGGAGACGCGGTCGGGACCGCCCGGCCCCTCCTCCACCTGCTGGGCGGCTGCGGGCGCGGCCAGCAGCATGGCGACGGCGAAGGGTCCGAGTGCGCGGATCATGGGTTCCCCCTGAGCTTGTCCGGCAGCCACGCTGGCACGGAGAAACGGCCGTTGTCGAGGGTGCGCGGCGTCCGGTCGCTATAGCTTCACATTGCGGGAAGGTTTAAGCCCCCGTCCGTGACCCGGTCCCAGAGTGAAAACTGGTCGATTGCGCGCTCGCTGGCCTTCCTGGCCGCGACGTTCGCCATCGTGATCGGAAGCCTGCTGCCGTTCGCGGCTCTGGCGGCCTCGGTTCCCGGCCAGCCCATCGTCATCTGCTCGACCGAAGGGCCCCAGACGATCCTGGCGGGCGGTGTGGACGGCCCCATCAACAAGCACGTCGGGGCCAAGTGCGCCGCCTGCGTCATGCCGCTGCTGGCCGCCCTGCCGGAACCGCCCCCGCCGACGCCCGCCCCCGTCGTCCGCATGGTCGAGCCGGTCGCCTATGCGCCCTTCCGCGTCAGCCCCCCGCCGCCGGCCCGCGCCCCGCCGCGCCCGCCGTCCACCGCCCCGCCTCACGCCTGAAAACCAGAAACCTCTGCTCCCTCGCGCGCGTCCCATGACGACGCCCGCGACCGCACCTCTGTTTTCAGGATTGATCCTTCATGTCTTTCAAGTCCACCGCGGCGCCGTGCGCGCTGCTCATCGGCGCCTGCCTGGCGCCGACCTTCGCCCATGCTTCCGAGGCTGACGCCCCGACAACCGTCGTCGACAGCATCATCGTCACCGGCCGTCGCAACGCCGAAGACCCCGCCGTCGTGGCCGAGGCGCGCGACCGGCTCAGCCGCACCCCCGGCGCCGTCGCCGTCGTCTCGGCCGAAAGCTACGCCGACCGCTTCGCCCAGGGCTTTTCCGACACTCTGAGGAACGTCCCCGGCGTCCTGGCCCAAAAACGCTATGGCGAGGAAAGCCGCCTCTCCATTCGCGGCTCAGGCATTGCCCAGGGCTTCCATCAGCGCGGGGTCCTGCTGGCTCAGGACGGCGTGCCCTTCGCCGACGCCGACGGCTTTTCCGACTTTCAGGGCGTGGACGCCCTGAGCGCCCGCTACATTGAAGTGTGGAAGGGGTCGAACACCCTGCGCTTCGGCGGGGCGCAACTGGGCGGGGCGATCAATCTGGTCACGCCCACCGGCCGCACGGCCTTGCAGGAAAACCTGTGGCAGCTCGAGGGCGGCAGCTTCGGCTCCGTCCGCGGCCACGCCGCCGTGGCCCGCACGCACGGCGACTGGGACGTCTATGCCGCCGTCACCGGCATGCAGAGCGACGGCTGGCGCGACCATAGCCAGCAGTCGCAGGGCCGTTTGGCCATCAACGCCGGGCGGTCGTTCGGCGAGGACCGCGAGGTGCGCCTGATCGCCCAGGCGGCGGACATCAACCAGGACCTGCCCGGCTCGCTGACGCTGGATCAGGCGCTGAAGACGCCGCGCATGGCCTCAACCTCGGCTCTGGCGGGCGATCAGGCCCGCGACCTGACGGTCAAACGCCTGACGCTGCAAACCCGCTGGCGTTTCAACGAGTCCACCCTGTTCGACGGCGCGGTCTGGGGCTGGGAGAAGTCGCTCTATCACCCGATCTTCCAGGTCATGGATCAGAACAGCGCCACGCGCGGCGCATTCGGCCGCATCGACTGGACCGGTCAGGTCGCAGGCCTGCGCGCCGACGCCTTTTACGGCTTCTCGTGGCGGGACGGCGAGGTCGAGGCCCTGCGCTACGTCAATCTCAGCGGCCTGCGGGGCGCCAAGACGGCGGACGCGCGGCAGGAGGCGTCTGGCCTCGACGTCTTCGCCGAGGGGCGGCTGTTCGTCACCGAGCAATTGGCTCTGGTCGCGGGCGGGTCATGGGGTCGGGCCACGCGCGACTATGCTGACCGCCTGAACCCGGCCAATGACGACAGCATGGACTATGACTGGTTCTCGCCGCGTCTGGGCCTGCTGTGGGAAGCCGAGAGCGGGGCTCAGGTCTTCGCCAACGTGACCCGCTCGGTCGAGCCGCCGACCTATGGGGCCCTGGTGCAGGCCCCGCTGACCGGCTTTACGCCCGTCGAGGTTCAGGACGCCTGGACCGCCGAGATCGGCACGCGCGGGCGGCATGGGCCTCTAGCCTGGGACCTGACCGCCTGGCGCAGCCAGATCGACGGCGAGATGCTGAACTTCATCGTCGGGGCTGACATTCCGGCGGCGACCTTCAACGCCGACAGGACCGTGCACCAGGGCATCGAGGCCGGGCTGGACTGGCGGCTGCCGGTCGAAATCGCGGACGGGTCGCTGCTGCTGCGCCAGACATACAACTGGAGCGACTTCCGCTTCGACGGGGATGTGCGCTGGGGCGACAACCGCCTGCCGGTCGTGCCGGAGCACCAGTACCGGGCCGAGCTGGCCTGGCGCCATCCGTCCGGCGTCTTCGTCACCCCATCGGTCGAGTGGCGGATCAGCAGCCCCTACGTCGATTACGCCAATACGATGAAGGCGCCCGACTACGCCCTGCTGGGGCTGACGGGCGGCTTCGACATCGGCCCGAACGCCTCGGTCTATGTCGATGCGCGAAACCTGACGGACGAAGGTTACGTCGGAGAGTTCTCGGCCGTGACCGACGCCCGTTCGGCGTCCACCGCCGTCTTCTTCCCCGGCGAGGGCCGTTCGGTCTTTGTCGGCCTGCGGTTGGCCTATTGATGGGCCGCTTTTCCTCAATGGGGGCCAAGGCGCCGGACGTGATGTCCGGCGCCTATCGGGCCGTGTGGCGCTGGCACTTCTACGCCGGGGTGCTGGTGATGCCCTTCCTGATGCTGATGGCCCTGACCGGCGGCCTCTATCTGTTCAAGGACGAGATCGATCAGTTCGCCAACCGGCGGATGATCGAGGTCGCCCCGGCGGCGACGCAGGCCGCGCCAGACGTCTGGATCGCCAGCGCCGCCCAGGCTGGCGGCGGCCGCGCGGCCAATCTGACCCTGCCTGCGTCGTCCGACCAGGCGGTGCGGGTGCGCGTCGACCGCCCGGACGGATCGCAGAAGACCGTCTTCGTCGATCCGCATACCGCCCGCGTGACCGGCGTCATCGACCAGGGCGGCGTCACCGAGACCATCAAGAAGCTGCACTCGCTCAGCCTGTTCGGCGGGGCGACCGGCAAGTCGCTGAACATCCTGATCGAGATCGTCGCCGGATGGACCATCGTCCTGTGCGCCACGGGGCTCTATCTGTGGTGGCCGAGGCGGCGTCAGGGCGCGGTGCTGATCCCGCATGAGACAGACGCGCGACGTCGCCCGTTCTGGCGCGACCTGCACGCCCTGGTCGGCCTCTATGTCGGCGGGGTCATCCTGTTTCTGGCCGTGACGGGGATGCCGTGGTCCGCCGTCTGGGGCGATCAGGTCATGGGCGCGGTCAAGGCCAGCAGCTGGGGCCGTCCGCCCGCGCCGGTGTCTGGCGCCTGGCAGAGGGCCGAGCATCACGACCATCCCGCCGGCGCAGGGTGGACCATGGAGGGCGTCGTCCTGCCGTCGCCACACCATGACCGACAGGACCTGACGGCGGTGGTCGCGGCGGCCGAGGCCCGCCGCCTGCCGCGCCCCTATACGGTGTCGATCCCGGCCCAGCCCGGCACGGCCTATACCGTCACGGCTCAGGTTCGCCGCGTTCAGGACAGCCGCACCCTCTACATCGACCCAGCCAGAGGCGCGGTTCTGGCCGACATCGGCTTTGATCGCTTTGGCACCGGGGCCAAGGCCATCGAATGGGGCGTCTATACCCATCAGGGCACGCAGTTCGGCCAGATCAACCGGCTGATCATGCTGGCCGGCTGCATCGGCGTCTGGCTGCTGGGCGTCAGCGGTCTGATGATGTGGTGGAAGCGCCGCCCGCCCAGTCTGACCCGCGCTCGCCCCCACGCTCGCCTGGGCGCGCCGACCGCCCCGCCAGGTCCCCGCGTGCGGTTCGCCGTGCTGGGGATCGTCATCCCGCTTTGCATCCTCTATCCCCTGACGGGACTGAGCCTCGTGACCGTCCTGCTGCTGGATTTCGCAGTGCGACGCCTCATGCGGGCCCGCCCCGTCGTTTCCTGAAAGAAGAGACCCGCCATGAAACGCATCCTCGCCCTGTCCGCCTTCCTCGCCCTCGGCGCCTGCGGCCAGCCCGCCGAAAAGCCCGCCGAGGCCGCGCCCGGAACCGTCACGGTCGCCGACGCCTGGTGCCGCCCAACGCCCAAGGGCGCCAAGGTCGGCGGCTGCTACGTCACCCTGACGGCCGGTTCCGACGACCGCCTGCTCAGCGTCTCGACGGCCCTGGCCGAAAGCGCCCAGATCCATGAGATGACGATGGAGAACGGCGTCATGAGCATGGGCGAGATGAAAGACGGCCTGCCCCTGCCCGCCGGTCAGAAGGTCGAGCTGAAGCCGGGCTCGACACACGTCATGCTGATGGGTCTGCGCGATCCGCTGGTGGACGGCGGTGTGGCCTCCTTCACCCTGACCTTCGAGAAGGCTCCGGCCATCGGCGTCCACGCGGCGATCAAGCAGCCGCCGGTGGTGGATAGCGAGGAGTAGAACGGGCTTCCCTCTCCCGATGGGAGAGGGCTTGAGCCTCGGAGAGCCGAAGGCGATCCGCCAAGCGAAAGGGTGAGGGTCGCAGCCCTCCATCGACGCAAGCCGCCGCGCCACGGCTCACGCCGATTTACAGCGCGGCCCCCTCACCCTTTCGCGCAAGGACGCTCGCTTCGCTCTCGTGCGCTCAAGCCCTCTCCCAACGGAAAGGGTTCAGACACCGCCGCACCTGACAAACGGGCCCGAACCCGCTAAAGGCTCGCGCTCACGAGGAATCCCATGGCCCTTAAAGTCGCGATCGTCGGCCTGCCCAACGTCGGCAAGTCCACCCTGTTCAACGCCCTGACCAAGACGGCGGCGGCCCAGGCCGCCAACTATCCGTTCTGCACCATCGAGCCGAACACCGGCGACGTGGCCGTGCCGGAAGCCCGTCTGAACACCCTGGCGGAGATCGCCGGGTCGAAGGAAATCATCCCCGCGCGGATCACCTTCGTCGACGTGGCCGGTCTGGTGCGCGGCGCGTCCAAGGGCGAAGGTCTGGGCAACCAGTTCCTGGCCAACATCCGCGACTGCGACGCCGTGGCCTTCGTCGCACGCTGCTTCGTCGATGACGACATCACCCACGTCGAGAACCGCATCGACCCGATCTCGGACCTCGAAATCATCGAGACCGAACTGATGCTGGCCGACCTCGAAAGCCTGGAGCGCCGTCGCGTTCAGGTCGAGAAGCGCGCCAAGGGCGGCGACAAGGAATCCCAACTGACGCTGAAGCTGATCGACGCCGCGCTGGAGAAGCTGCGCGACGGCAAGCCCGCGCGTCTGGCCGAGGTGTCCAAGGAGGACAAGAAGGCCTGGGACATGCTGCAGCTGCTGACCGCCCTGCCCGCCCTCTACGTCGCCAACGTCGAGGAAGGTTCGGCCGACAAGGGCAATGAGCTGTCCGACCTGGTGGCCAAGCGCGCCGCCGAGGACAACGCCAACTCGGTGGTCATCTCGGCCCAGATCGAGTCGGAAATCGCCGTCCTGGACGACGAGGAGCAAAAGGAATTCCTCGAGACCCTGGGTCTGGAAGAGCCCGGCCTGAACCGCCTGATCCGTGAAGCCTACAAGCTGCTGGGCCTGCAGACCTACTTCACCGTCGGTCCCAAGGAAGCCCGCGCCTGGACCATCCCGGTCGGCGCCACCGCGCCCCAGGCCGCCGGCGTCATCCACACCGACTTTGAAAAGGGCTTCATCCGCGGCGAAACCATCGCCTTCGACGACTATGTCGCACTGAAGGGCGAGGCGGGCGCCAAGGAAGCCGGCAAGATGCGGGCTGAAGGCAAGGCCTACGTCGTCAAGGACGGCGACGTGATGCACTTCCTGTTCAACAACTAGTCCTGGTTTCGCAGCCCGGCATGAGAAAGGCCGCCCCCTCGGGCGGCCTTTTTCATGCGCCGTTCGGCCCTCAGCCTCGAAGCGTGGAACAGCGGATCAGGCGAACCGCCTGATCGTTTCGATCCAGCCAGGTGAGAACCAGCGTCTGCTGCGTCGCCGCCATGCGAACCCGCTCGTACCGCGCCTCGCCCTCGGCCTCGCATTTCAGCGCGGCCTCATAGCCAGTGCTGATCTCGGTGATGCGTTGAATCTCGCAACGGTTCTCGTAACCGCGTAGCTCAGTCGTCGTGATCTCGATCGGCACACGATCCCCGCGCGGGTTGAAGCACCAGTCCGCCTCAGCGGCCCAGCGTCCCACGAAACTGACGGGCCCCGCTCCAGGCAACATGGCTTCCGCGCCAGGCGGACGCTCTATCGGCTGCACGGCCTCTAGCCCGCTGATCGGGGCCGCTGGTTCAGTCGGCGGATTGACTCGCGGACCGCGATCACAGGCGGCAAGCGTGGAAAGGCAAGCAACGACGATGGGCAGGCAAGAACGCATCCCTGCCTAACGCCGCAGCCCCAGGCCGGTTCAGAGCGTGCTTAGCGGCGCGCCGCGTCGCTGGCCGAGCGCACCTGACCGAACTCCGACGTCGGCTTCCAGGTCGGCCATTCGCCGCTGTTGGCCAGTTGCAGGCCCAGACGATAGAGCAGCGTCAGGTTCTCGACTGCCGAGCGCAGGTCCCAGTCGGCCGACCACTCGTCGCTGGGGCGATGGTAGTCGGCGCCGAACTTGGCCTTCCACGCCGCCAGACCGGCCTCCTTGCCGCCGTCCACCCAGTCCACGCCGTGCCAGGGCATCAGGGCCGGCACGCCCGCACGGGCGAAGGGGAAGTGGTCCGAGCGGTAATAGAAGCCCTGCTCCGGCTGGCCGTCGTCGGAGACGTAGCGGCCTTCCTTCTCGGCCAGGGCCTGAAGGTCGTCTTCCAGGCTGTTCTGGCCCTTGCCGAAGATCGGCACGTCGCGGGTCGGGCCGGACAGGGGCAGCATGTCGATGTTGATGTCAGCCACCGTCGTCTCCAACGGATAGACCGGATCGGCGGCATAGGCGTAGGCGCCCAGCAGACCCATTTCCTCGGCCGCCATGTGGGCGAAGACGATGGTGCGATCGGGCGCGGGCGCGGCCTTCAGCTGACGCGCCATTTCCAGCACGCCGATGGTGCCAGAGGCGTTGTCCCAGGCGCCGTTGAAGATCTTGTCGTCGCCGGCGACGTGCTCATTGACGCCCACGTGGTCCCAGTGGGCCGAATAGATGATGGTCTCGTTCGGACGCTTGGCGCCCGTGATCTTGGCCAGAAGGTTGTGGGTGCGCAGGGTGTCGATGGTCTCAGCGGTTTCGACCGACAGGGCCACGCCCGGCACGGCGAAGGCGCGGAAGTCGCCGGTGCTGATACGTGGCGTCAGCTCGGCCATATCCAGGCCCAGGACCTTGGCGACATCGGCGTTGATCGCGCCCGAGAACTCCAGATCGGCCGCGCCCGGCGTCAGGGTGCGGGTGCGAGCATTACCCTTCACCGATCGCGTCCAGGCGGTGTCGGCCGCGCCGACCTTGGCTACGGTGATGACGCCCAGCGCGCCCCGGCGCTTGGCCTCGTCCGCCTTGTAGGCTCCGGACTGGTAGTTGGTGGCGTAGGGACCGTTGAACAGGTCGCCGTCAGGCTCGCCGCTGACGACCAAAACGATCTTGCCCGCCACGTCCAGGCCGCCGTAATCGTCCCAACCGCGCTCGGGCGCATGAATGCCGTAACCCGCGAAGACCACGCCCGCGTTGGCGATCGACGCCTTGCCGTCGTTGCTGACCGCCCGCAGGGTGATGTCGGTTCCCGGCGTCAGGGTGTGAACCTGACCGTCCGCGCCGGTCCAGCTGGCCTTGGCGGCGTCAACGACAGGGGTGAAACGCTTCAGGTCAATGACCTGCAGCCACTGGCCGTTGGGACCGCCTGGCGCCAGGCCCATGGCCTCGTACTGGGCCTGCAGCCAGTCCAGGGTCTTCTTCTCGCCGTCGGTGCCCGGATAGCGGCCCTGGAAGTCGTCGGCGCTAATGGTGCGGATTTCGTCTGACAGACGCTGGGCTGAGAAGTCCTGAGCGGCTGCCGAGCCGGCGACGAGCAGAAGAGCGGTTGCGGCGACGCCGCTGACGAACCGACGATGCATGGAAACTCCCGAGCCCTCCCCACGGGGGCTTTCACGCAAAATAATAGGGCGGCCTCTTGCGAGACCGCCCCTTACTTTTTTGTCATGTTCCGCAAAGGCGGATCCGGACTTGGCCTATTTGCGCTGCTCGGCGCTGACTGCACGCGCCGGGCCGAACTCCGAACCGGTCTTCCACTGCGGCCAGTCACGGCTGTTGGCCAGGGCCTGGCCGGCGTCATAGACCACCGACAGGTCCTGAATCATGCCGCGATAGTCCCAGGTCGGCTCCCACTCGTCGGCAGCCTGATGATAGCGGTTGGCGCGGTATTCGGCGGCGGCTGCCAGGCGCGGCGCGATCGGCTCGTCCACGTAGTCGCCAGTCGAGGACAGATAGCCCATCGGCACCCCGCGCTTGGCCAGCGGGAAGTGGTCCGAGCGGAAATAGATGCCCGCGCCCGCGCCCGCGTCGCCCTCGAAGCCACGCCCCTGCGCCGCCGCCAGGGCGATGACGCGCTCGTCCAGATCGGACTGACCATAGCCGGTGACGCCCAGCTTGCTCATACGGCCCAGAACGCTGGAAGCGTCCAGGTTGAAGCCCGCCACCGTCGTCTCCAGCGGATACAGCGGGTTGGCGGCGTAGAACTCCGAGCCCAGCAGGCCGCTTTCCTCGCCCGTGAAGCTGATCATGACGATGGTACGTTCGGGCTTGGGGCCCTTCGACCACTGACGCGCCAGTTCCAGCAGACCGGCCGTGCCTGAGGCGTTGTCCACGGCGCCGTTGAAGATGCGGTCACCGTTGGCGTCCGGCTCCCCCATGCCGATGTGGTCCCAGTGGCCGGTGTAGAGAATGGTCTCGTTCGGGTGGGTCGTGCCTTCCAGCTTGGCCAGCACGTTGTGGGTGGTGATCTGGTCGGTCTTGACGTCGAACCTGGCGTCGATGGTCGCGCCCTTCAGCTCTACCGGCTGGAAGTCGCGGCTGCGGGCCTTGATCTTCTCCTGCTCGAAGTCGAGCCCGGCCTGGCGGAACATCTCGACGGCCACGTCGCGCTGGATCCAGGCCTCCATCGGCACACGTTCGGCCGAGGGGTTCTGACGCACGATGTCGAACTGGGGCACGGACCAGGAGTTGGCCACCGTGGTCCAGCCGTAGGAGGCGGGCTTGGTCTCGTGGACGATCAGCACGCCGGCCGCGCCCTGACGCGCCGCTTCCTCGTACTTGTAGGTCCAGCGGCCGTAATAGGTCATGGCCACGCCGCCGAAGGTGTTCAGCGCGGGTTCTTCAAAGTCAGCGTCGTTGACCAGGACGACGATGACCTTGCCGCGCACGTCGGTCTTGAAGTCGTTCCAGTCGCGCTCCGGCGCGTTCGTGCCGTAGCCGACGAAGACGAGGGGCTTGCCGCGCAGGTCGACACCGTCGCCGGGCAGGCGGGTGGTGATGGTGGCCTGCTGGCCTTGCGCCAGGGCTTGCGTCCAGTCGCCTACCTTGATCTGGCCGCTGACGTTGGAGACCGTGAACCGATTCAGGCCGACCGCCTGGGTCCAGCCGCCGTTCTCGCCGCCCGGCGCAAAGCCAGCCGCCGCATACTGCTGGCTCAGATAGTCGATGACCTTCTGCTCAGCCGGGGTCGCGATGCCGCGTCCCTCGAAGCTGTCGTCCGACAGGACCTTGATGTCGTTGGAGATGCGCGCGGCATCGAAGTCAGGCGTCTGGGCGACAACGCCCGAAGCCAGCGAGGCGGCGAACAACAGGACGGCGGCGGACGACATCAAACGCATGGAGACAGACCCCTCAACCAAATCAGAGGCCCGGACCCTATCGGTGGAAATCCACAGTGTCGATCCGACTTACGTCCCGCGCCGAGCACGAAAAACCCGCCGGATCGCTCCGGCGGGTCATCTCGTTCCGATCTGAAGGCGAAGCCTTAGTGGGCGACGCCCTTCCAGATGCGGCGGTAGCTGGCGTAGGTGATCCCTGCGAACAGCAGCAGGAAGATGATCACGCCAAAGCCCATCTGCTTGCGCTCCGTCGCCTTGGGCTCAGAGGTCCAGGCGATGAAGGCTGCGACGTCCTTGGCCATCTGATCGACGGTGGCTTCGGTGCCGTCGTCATAGCTGACCTGACCGGCGCGCAGCGGCGCCGGCATGGCGATGAAGCCGCCCGGAGGGGCGTGGCCCTCGCCTTCCCAGAACGGGGTCAGGTCGCCGGCCATATAGGGGTTGTAGTGCTGGCTCGAGGTCATCTTCAGACCCTTGGGCGGGGTCACGTAGCCCGACAGCAGGGAGTAGATGTAGTTGGCGCCGTCGTGACGGGCCTTGGCCATGACCGAGAGGTCCGGCGGCGTCGCGCCGCCGTTGGCGGCGGCCGCAGCCGTGGCGTTCGGATAGGGCGACGGGAACTTGTCGGCGGTCGTGGCGTCGCGCATCAGCGCCTCGCCGGTCTCGCTGTCGATGTCCGCGACCTGAACTTCCTTGGCCAGGGCCTTCACGACCGGGTTGTCGTTCGGGTTCGGATATTCCGGGTTCCAGAACGGCCCGTGCTTGTCGCCCAGGTTACGGAAGTGCACCAGGTTCATGCCGTGGCACGAGGCGCAGACTTCCTTGTAAACCTTGTAGCCGCGTTGCAGCTGGCCCTGGTCATAGGTGCCGAACGGCCCCTCGAAGCTGAAGCCCCCGCTGCGCGGATGCTTGGCGCCCCCGGCGGCCAGCGCCGGAGCGGCGGTGGCGGCCAGGCCCAGAGCGGCCGTCAGAACGACCAAGGTTTTGCGGAAGGACACGGTTTTCTTCTCGTTGGAAATCATCGCGCTCAGGCCTTCTGCTCGGCTTCGCCCGACAGGACCGGCTCGGAGATCGTCGCCGGGACCGGCAGCGGCTTCTCGCGCAGGCCGAGGAACGGCATCAGCACCAGGAAGAAGAAGAAGTAGTAGGCCGTGAACAGACGCGTCAGCCACAGGTAGGAGTTCAGCTGGCCATCGATCAGGTTGAAGCTGGGCATGCCCGGCACCACCGGAGCGTCCGGCAGCTGGGCGCCGCACCAGCCGAGGCCGAAGCAGACGAACAGGAAGATGATGAAGAAGGTCTTCATCGTCGGGCGGTAGCGCATCGAGCGCACCTTGGACGTGTCCAGCCAGGGCAGGACGAACAGGACGCCGATGGCCGCGAACATGGCCACCACGCCGCCGAACTTGTCGGGGATGGCGCGCAGGATCGCGTAGAAGGGCAGCATGTACCACTCAGGCACGATGTGCGCCGGGGTCTGCAGCGGGTTGGCCGGGATATAGTTATCGGCGTGGCCCAGGGCGTTCGGCTGATAGAAGACGAAGACCGCGAACAGGATCAGGAAGAGGATGATGGCGAAGCCGTCCTTGACCGTGAAGTACGGGTGGAAGGGCAGCATGTCCTTCTTGGCGCGGTCCTTCGGGATCAGGATGCCGACCGGGTTGTTCTGACCGGCGGCGTGCAGGGCCCACAGGTGCAGCACCACGCAGCCGGCGATGACGAACGGCAGCAGGTAGTGCAGCGAGAAGAAGCGGTTCAGGGTGGCGTTGTCGATCGCCGGGCCGCCGCGCAGCCAGATCAGGATCGGCTCGCCTACGACCGGAATGGCGCCGATCAGGTTGGTGATGACCTCGGCGCCCCAGAAGGACATCTGGCCCCAGGGCAGGACGTAGCCCAGGAAGGCGGTGGCGATCATCAGGAAGAAGATGACGCAGCCGATGATCCAGATCATCTCACGCGGGGCCTTGTAGGACCCGTAGTAGAGACCGCGCAGCATGTGCAGGTAGACGGCGATGAAGAACATCGACGCGCCGTTGGCGTGGACGTAACGGATCAGCCAGCCGCCGTTGACGTCGCGCATGATGCGCTCGACCGAGGCGAAGGCCAGGTCGACGTGCGGGGTGTAGTGCATGGCCAGGACGATGCCGGTGATGATCTGGGTCATCAGGCAGAGGGCCAGGATGCCGCCGAAGGTCCACCAGTAGTTCAGGTTCCGGGGGGTCGGCAGGTTGGCGTAGTCCATGCCGAAACGGATGATCGGCAGGCGGGTGTCCATCCACCGCTCAATCGCGGTTTTGGGGACGTAGGTGGATTCGTGATCGCTCATGGTTCCTCTGTCCGTCCTCAGCCGATCTTCACGCGGGTGTCGGACACGTATTCGTAGTTCGGCACGATCAGGTTCAGCGGCGCCGGGCCCTTACGGATACGGCCCGAGGCGTCGTAGTGCGAACCGTGGCAGGGGCAGAACCAGCCGCCGTAGTCGCCGGCGTTGAAGGTCGGCACGCAGCCCAGGTGGGTGCACGAACCGACGACGACCAGGTATTTCTCATGGCCGGCCTTGGTGCGTTCGGCGTCGGTCTGCGGCGGGCTGCCCACGGCGCCCTCGTCGATGACCTTGGTCAGCTCGGCTGGGGTGCGATAACGCACGAAGACCGGCTTGCCCTGCCACTTGATGACGACCTGCTGGCCTTCCTGCACCTTGGTCAGATCGAATTCGATCGAGGCCAGGGCCAGGGTGTCGGCGGCGGGGTTCATCTGGTTGATGAGCGGCCAGGCCACCATCACGCCAGCACCGACCGCGGCGGCGCCGGCGGCGATGTGGATGAAATCGCGGCGGGTGGCGTCGCCGCCCCCGTGTTGGCCCTCGGGCCCTTCAGCATTCACGACCGATTCGGCCACGCTCTCACCTCTGCACTCCCGATCGCCCGCCCCGGAAGGGGTTAGTCGTCGGCATGGATCGTCCCTGCGAGACGGCAGAAGATGCCTGCGGCCCTTGTTTTACCGCATTCAACGCAAGTTGCTGACACAACTTGCGAAACGGTCGCAATAAAGACCGCGACAAGACCCCGCCCCGCGCGTATGACGGCCTTAGAATGCGTCTCGCCCTTTTTCAACCTGACATCCCGCAGAATGTGGGCGCCTGTATCCGTCAGAGCGCCTGTTTCGGCGTCGAATTGCACGTCATCGAGCCCACGGGCTTCCGTTTCGACGACCGCGCCATGAAGCGTGCGGCGCTGGATTACGGGCCTCTCAGCCACATGACCCGCCACGCTGACTGGGACGCCTTTCAGCGCGACCGCGCGCCGGGACGGCTAGTCCTGTTCACGACCAGGGGCGCCACGTCCCTGCCTGAATTCGAGTTCCGGCCTGACGACACCCTCCTGTTCGGCAAGGAGAGCTCCGGCGCGCCGGATTATGTCCATGCCGCCGCCGACGCCCGCGTCTTCATCCCCATCCGCCCGGAAACGCGCTCGCTGAACCTGTCAGTCAGCGCCGGCATCGCCCTGTGGGAAGGTCTGAGACAGACCGGCGCCGTCATTTCGGACCGTTGATCCGAGGCTCGGCTCGGGGTTTTCCCGGATGGCCGGCTTGGTCGCATGCGTGATCGTTGCATCATGCGCTATCTCCGAATGCGACTTGTCGTCCCTGTAGTCTTCGTTGGGTGCCTGGCCGCCGCTCCGGGCCGAACGCAGTCGCTGGACGACCGATACTGGATCGAGGCCTCCGTCATGTGGGCCGATCTCGACACGCGAGGTGACTTTCGTCTGCCCAAAGCGCCCGAAGGGGGCCAGATCGATTTTGAAGGCGACCTGGGCATGGACGACCGCGAAACCTTGGGCGCGATCAGCGGCGGCTACCGCTACTCGGAACGTCTGACATTCGGCGCGGACATCTACAGGCTGGACCGCTCCAGCACCGAAGTGCTGAAGCGGGACATCCCCTTCGAGATCGTCACCTTTCCCGCCACTGCCACAATCGACAGCAATTTTCGGTCTGACATCTACCGGTTCACTGTCGGATATTCCCTGATCCGTCGCGAAGATCTTGAGGCGGGGGTGGCGGTCGGCCTGCACGCCACCGACTTCAACATTGAATTGGCGGGACGCGGACAGGTCGGCCCCGTCAAGGTCGACCAAGTGGTGAGGCGCCGGGCCTTCCTGGCGCCGCTGCCGACGGTGGGCGCCTTCGGCGTCTGGCGACCGACCCCGAAGGTCACGTTCAACGGCCGGGCCGACTATCTGTCCTTGAGCCTGGGCGACTATCACGGCGGCGTGCTGAACATGCAGGCTGCAGCCGCCTACGCCGTGTCTGATCGCGTCGATCTCGGCGTCATGTACCGCTTTGTCGACTACGACCTGAGCATCGAAAAGCGCAGATGGGCCGGCGGACTGAGATATCAGTTCAGCGGCCCAGCCGTCTTCCTACGCGCCAGCTTCTGAAGCTTTTACGGCAGCTATTGCGGCGCGCCGTCGTTCGCCAGTTGCGCTGTTTTCCTGACTTTAACCTCCGGAAAGGGCGCGAACCGGCCATTGCGCCACCGATGCCTCGCGCCGATCCGCATCTCGGCGGTCGAGCCATGGCCAAATGCGGCGATGTCGGGCCAACCGCCACGCACTCCGCGCTTTTCAACCAGGAGGCTGTAGCCCTCATCTTGGAACAGCGACGGCGAGGTTTCGGAACCAAGAGAGATCACCGACGGCATGTTGAGCACATACCGCTGGGCGATGGTCTCCATAGCGCCGTCGCGATTCAGGTCGATCTGGCCCGTGCAGTAACGCTGCGGCCGGCCAGCTTCATCCTGACTTTGAGGGTCGCATGACATCGGGCTGAGCTTCAACCAGCCCTCAGGTCCTTCCTCAACCTCGACGTCGCCGTAGCGCCCCGGCGACAGGCCGTGCTGCACGCCCCCGTTGATTGCGCAGCCCGCGAGCAACGACAGGCCGACAACCGCCCCGCATGCCGTTGCCCGCGCGCCCATATCCCTACTCCGGCGCGCCGTCGTTGGGCAGTTGCGCCAGATTGGGGCGTTCGCCGCGCTGGGCGGTGGCGGCGCCCTCGACGGCGCGCATGGTGCGCAGCAGGTTCTCGCCCGAGATCTTGCGGATGTCCGCTTCGCTCCAGCCGCGACGCATCAGTTCGGCCAGGATGCGCGGATAGGCCTCCACGCTCTCGACCCCCTCAGGCAGGCTGTCCACGCCGTCGAAATCGCCGCCCAGGCCGACATGGTCGATGCCCGCTACGTCGCGAACGTGCTGGATGTGGGCCACCACGTCGTCCAGCGTGGCCCTTGGCGTCGGATGGGCCATGGTCCAAGCCTCCATGCCCGTCTTCACCGCGTCAGGATCGCCCTGGTTCAGGGCCGAAAGGCGGGAAAGCTCCGCCGAGCGCAGCGCGCCCCACTGGCGCACCGGCTCGCTGATGAAACCGGGCACGAAGGTCACCATGACGATGCCGCCGTTGGCCGGCATCATCCGCAGCACGGCGTCGGGCACGTTGCGCGGGTGGCCCGTCACGGCGCGCGCCGACGAGTGCGAGAAGATCACCGGGGCCGTCGAGACGCGGATGGCGTCGGTCATGGTCTCTTCGGAGACGTGGCTCAGGTCCACCATCATGCCGATGCGGTTCATCTCCTTGACCACCTGCTCGCCGAAGGGCGACAGGCCGCCCCACTTGGGCGCGTCCGTGGCGCTGTCGGCCCAGGTGGTGGTCTTGGAATGGGTCAGCGTCATGTAGCGCGAACCGGAGTCATAGAACTCGCGCAGCAGGCCCAGGGAATCGTCGATCGAATAGCCGCCCTCCATGCCGATCAGGCTGGCGATACGGCCCGCCTTATGGATGCGGGCGATGTCGTCGGCGGTCGCGGCGATCTCGAACACCGAGGGATAGGCCGCGGCGATGCGCTTGACCGTGTCTATCTGCTCGAAGGTGGCCTTGGCGGCCTCGACCGGCTCCAGACTGGCGGGGACGTAGACAGACCAGAACTGGGCCCCGACGCCGCCTGCGCGCAGACGCGGAATATCTGTGTGAAGGCGGGTCGTCGCCGACAGATTGGTCGCCAGATCAACGCGATAGGGGTCGTTCCCGAAGCCCTGACGCAAGGCCCACGGCAGGTCGTTGTGGCCGTCGATCAGCGGCGTACGGCGCAGGATCTGCATCACCCGCTCCTGCCCCGCAGCATTGTCGCCGGCCGGGGTTTGCGCCAGGGCGGGCCCGGCCAGGACGGCGAGCGAAACGGCGGCGAGCAGGGCGGTGCGGATCATGGGGGTCCCCTCAATACTGATACGGCCACGCTGACACAGCCGGAGCGGCATGGGAACCGGGTCTGATCTGGATCAAGGCCCTGTTTCAGACGAAGGCGCATGAAGTGCGCACCGCACACTGTTCACAAAGGCCGTCCGTCATGGTTGAAGCCCTGATGATCCAAGAGACCCCCACCCTGATGGTCGAGCATCGCGAGCGCGCCCGCGTCTGGTTCGAGACCCTGCGTGATCAGATCCATGCCGGTTTCGAGGCCCTGGAAGACGCCGCCCCCTCCGACCTCTTCCCCGGCGAGGCCGGCCGCTTCGTGCGCACGCCCTGGGACCGCAAGGAAGGCGGCGGCGGCGTCATGGGCATGATGCACGGGCGTCTGTTCGAGAAGGTCGGCGTCCACTGCTCGACCGTCCACGGAACCTTCCCCGCCGACTACGCCAGGAACGTGCCCGGCGCCGAGGAAGACCCGCGCTTCTACGCCACCGGCATCAGCCTGATCTGCCATCCGGTCAGCCCGCGCGTGCCCGCCGTGCACATGAATACCCGCCTGATCTCGACCACCAAGACCTGGTTCGGCGGCGGCGGTGACCTGACGCCGGTGCTGGACGCAGATCGCCGTCAGGACCACCCCGACACCCTCGCCTTCCATGCCGCAATGAAGGGCGCCTGCGACGCCTATGACCCGGCCTGGCACGCCAAGTACAAGCAGTGGTGCGACGAGTACTTCTTCCTGCCCCACCGCAACGAGCCGCGCGGCACCGGCGGCATCTTCTACGACCACCACGACAGCGGCGACTGGGACAAGGACTTCGCCTTCACCCAGGACGTCGGCAAGGCCTTCCTCGAGGTCTATTCCAGGATCGTCTCGGGTCGCATGACCGAGGCCTGGACGCCCGAGGAGCGCGAGGAACAGCTGATCCGTCGCGGCCGCTACGTCGAGTTCAACCTGCTGTACGACCGCGGCACCATGTTCGGCCTGAAGACCGGCGGCAATGTCGAGTCCATCCTCAGCTCCATGCCGCCCGTGGTGAAGTGGCCCTGACGCTGCTTTAGGCGACCTCGACACGCGGGCCGCGCGCCACCGCCTGAGCGATCCCGTCGAACAGGGCGGCCAGGGTCAACGGCTTGGTCAGATGGCCGTCCGCCCCCGCCGCCCGCCCCGCCTCGACATGCTCGGCCATGGCGTTGGCGGTCAGCATCAGGATAGGCGTCGGAAGGCGGCCCGCCTGCGCCTCGAAGGCGCGGATCGCGGCGGTGGCCGTCAAGCCGTCCATCACCGGCATCTGCATGTCCATCAGGACCAGATCGAAGGCCTCGCGCTTGAAAGTCTCCAGCGCCAGAGCCCCGTCCTCGACTGCGACCAGTTCCATCGCCGTCGCATCCAACATGATCTCTATGACCTTGCGGTTGGCCGGGTGGTCGTCGGCCAGCAGCACCCGCAGCGGATGCTCGCGTACGTCGCCGACCGGTTGGATCTCTTCAACGACCTCGCTGGCCTCCTCGACCGGCGGCAGCGGAATCTCGAACCAGAAGCGCGAGCCCTGCCCCGGCGTGCTGTCACATTCCAGCCAGCCGCCCATCAGTTCGACCAACTCGCGCGAGATGGCCAGCCCCAGACCGGTCCCGCCGAACCGGCGTGTGATCGAACCGTCGGCCTGCTGGAAACGGCCAAAGATGCGCGCCTTCTGCTCCTCGTCGAAGCCGACGCCAGTGTCCGTGACGGTAAAGCGCACATCGCCTTCCTCGCCGGTCTCGACCGCCAGGGTCACCTCCCCGTCCGTGGTGAACTTCAGGGCGTTGCTGACCAGATTGGTCAGGACCTGGCGCACCCGCACGGCGTCGCCCTCGACCATATGATCCAGCCCGGCGTTCACGTGGGCGACCAGCGCCACCCCCTTGGCCTCAGCCGGCACCCGCCACAGGGCAGCGACGTCTTGAACCGCCCGCCCCAGATGGAAGGGCGCCGTCTCGATGGTGACCTGACCGGATTCGATGCGGGCGCTGTCCAGGATGTCCGACAGCAGGCGCTCCAACGTGGCCCCTGACGAACGGATGACCTCGACCATCTCATGCTCGTCAGCATTCAGGTCCCGCTGCCCCAGGGCGTCGGCCATGGCCACCACGCCGTTCAGGGGGGTGCGGATTTCATGGCTCATATTGGCCAGGAACTCGCTCTTGGCGCGGCTGGCCTCCTCGGCGCGACGACGGGCGCGGCGCAGTTCGCCCGCCTGACGCCATTGCCACAACAGGGTCAGCAGGGCCGACAGCATGAAGACCACGCCAATGCCGACGATCCAGTTTTGCCAGCGGATGACTGTGCGCTGCAGTTCGGTATTGGCGCGCGCGGTTTCGAGCTGCTGGCGGCGCCGGTCCAGTTGCTCCTGGATATCGCCCGTGACCTGGCGGATGCCAGCGCTGAACCGCTGGGCGCTCTGAATATCACGGTCGCGCTGATAGGTGCGCAGAACCTCATAGGCTTCGGTCGGCCGTCCCGACGCGAACAGGACCTCGGCCTCGGCCAGGGCGACGCGGGAATCCACGCCGCCTTCGCGGTCAAACGTCCGCAGACGCGCGAGATCGCGCCGCGCGCCGTCCACATCGCCCGTTCGCGCCCGCGCCACGGCTCGCACCGGCAGGTTGTCGAGCAGGACATAGGCCCCTACGGCCAGGTCCTCGCCATAGGGCGCCAGACAGGCCAGGACCTCCAACGACTCGTCCCTGGCGTTCGCCACCTGGGCGCACAGGCCGGCGTCATAGACCAACAGATTGGGCAGGCCGGTCCGCAGGCTCAGCCGATGATGGGCGGCGTAGTATTCCTGCGCCTTGGGCAGATCCCCGACCTGAATCGCCATCTTGGTCAGATTGTAGAGGCTGTCGAAATCCGGGCGCGGATAGGTCGGGTCGGCGTAGTCGATCTCGAACCGTCGAAAGGCGATGGTGGCGCCCACCACGTCATTCAGCTTCATCAGTCCCATGCCGGTCATCTCCCACAGCCCACCGTGGGCGGTGGCGGCGTAGGGGTCGCTGTCGGGGATGTCGGTCTCGGCCTGATTAAGCAGTTTCAGCCCCTCGCCCACCCGGTCCTGGTCGATCAGGTTCAGGGCGGTCAGGCGGGCGGCGTGGGCGCGCACGAACCAGTCGGCGCCGGTGGTGGCCATGCGGCTCATCTCCGCCTCGACGGTCCGGTCACCCATGTCATAGCGGGCGGTCAGTTCATTCAGGCGAGCGATCTGGATGTAGCGCTGATCGCGTTGTGCGCGGGCCCTCTCCTCCAGTCGCCGATTCCAGAAGGCCGCGCGTTCGAACTCGCCCTGGTTCTGGGTCGTCCAGACGACATGATAGAGGCGGTTCAGCCCCTCGCGGTCACGGCGCTTGTAAGCCGCCTCGCCGAAGGCCTCCAGCTCGGCGAAACTGGTCCCGCCCGCGCGCGCCTCCACCGCCCGCAGCAGGTCGTCCCGCGGGGCGGTCGCCTGCGCCTGAGCAAAGCTCGGCGACAGCAGAATGACGATCGCGAGGACCGCAGCTTTGATTGGCGACATATCACTTCCACACTGACGCCCCAGATTGGCACAGCAGAAGTTGCCCAAGGTTTAGCGTGGAGCCGCCAATCCGAACGCCGTTGTCAAATGCCGCTGCCGTCCGCCTCGACCGGCGGCGGGGTCAGCAGCAGATAGGCCCGGATCCAGGCCGTCAGAACCGCCCGGTCGTTCGCCCCTTCGAGGCTCAGCAGGGCCTCGTCCGCCAGATCGTGCGGAATGCGATGACCGCGCCGCCCCTCGATCAGGGCGGCGGCGTAGGCGGGCTGGAACTCCGGGTGGCACTGGAAGCTGACCGCGTCCTCGCCCCAGGCCAGGCCGGCGTAGGGGGTGAAAGCGCTGGAGGCGATGACGCGCGCGTCGGGCGCGACCGCCACCACCTGATCCTGATGCGACACCGGGATGGCGATGGAGGGCGCGCGCGGATGCATCCACGGCTCGTGCCCCACCACGTCGTAGCGGTGCAGGCCGACGCCCCAGCCCTTGTCCGACTTCTCGACCTTGCCGCCGAAGGCGTGGGCGATGACCTGATGGCCGAAGCAGATCCCCAGCAGGCGGGACTGGCCCCGCGCCGCCCTCAGCCAGTCCACCAGAGGCGCGATCCACGGCAGGTCGTCATAGACCCCGGCGGCCGAGCCGGTGACGATGACGCCCGTATAGACGGACGGGTCTTCCGGCAGTTGCCCCGACTGCACGTCGAAGCGCGTCGTCGGCACGTTCTCGCCCAACAGATAGCGGAAGCGCGCCGGATAGTCGTCGAAGGCGTCCCGCAGATGCTCGGGCGGGTGGCCGGTTTCCAGAATGGCGATGCGGGTCATTTCGGCGTTTTCCAGCGGGGAGAAGGAAGCGTCTGTCTCTGGATTGGGGTAGAAGTCGGGCGATTGCAACGAGGCCGCCCTTCATGACCGCCGACGCGCCCACCGATTCCCCCGTCGTCCTGATCAATATCTTCAAGTGCGACGCGCGCCGTCAGGACGAGTTGATCGAGCATCTGACGGCCCTGGCCCAGGTGCAGCGCGCCCTGCCCGGCTTCGTCTCGGGCACCCTGCATCGCGGCCTAAACGGACGTGTCGTCGCCAATCACGCCGTCTGGGCCAGCGCCACGGACTGGAAGGTCATGACCCGCCACCCCCAGGTGGTGACCGCCATGGAGCCCATCCTGGCCATCGCCACCTTCGAGCCGCACCTCTATGAGCCCGGCGAGGTCGTCGAGGCTTAACCGGCCCGCCAGACCTCGGCCCGGGCGCCCGCCTCGCCCAGGGTCGCCGCCACCCAGCCGCAGATTTCCGCCGCAGCCGCCTCGGCGCCCGACGGCGGGTTGATCACCGTCATGGTGCAGCCGTTCATCTTCATCGGATTGTTCAACGGGCGCAGGCGCGCCTCGGCCACCAAAACCCGGCCGACCCTGGCCTCCTCCAAGCGGCGGATGAAGCCGTCGAAGGTCTCCATGTCCTTCAAGGGGGTCCAGACCGCCACCGTCGCCGTGCGGTCGTGGCGCAGGATGGCCGCAGCCGTCTCGGCCGAGCGGACGTAGTCGTCGGGCCGTTCGAACGGCGGATCGATCAGGATCAGCGGCCCCTTGGTCGTTCGCGCCGCCTTCAGCGCCTCGACATAGCCGTCGCCCGCGCGTCCCTCGGCGGCGGGCCAATCACTCAGCGCCTCGGCCAGCATCTCCTGCACCGGCGGATGGAACTCGAAGCCCAGGTAGCGGTCGCCGTCACGCAGCGCCCGCGCGATCAGCAACGGCGAGCCCGGATAGAAGCGCGCCCCGCCGTCGGGGTTCAGCGCCGCGACCTCGGCCGCCAGGGCCTCGATCAGCGGCGGACGATCCTCAGCGGTCATCAGCCGCGCCACGCCCGCCTCGGCTTCTTTCGACCGCGCGCCGTCGCCCGACAGGTCATAGAGGCCCGCGCCCGCATGGGTGTCGAGGACCGTGACCGCCCCCCTCTCCTGCCGCTCCTTCAGCAGCCACAGGACCAGGGCGTGCTTGACCAGGTCGGCGAAGTTTCCAGCGTGAAAGCTGTGACGATAGTTCATGCCCGCTCCGTCCCCCGGTCCGGGCGCGGGGTCAAGTCGAGAACCTTCGGCCGCGCATGTTCGTCCCCCGTGGGGTGGTCGATTGGAGAAGTAACAGACCAATGTTATTTATATGGCGACTGCGCCCGAAACTGGAGCGATCGCATGACCCTGTCGAACACCTTCCTGCGCCTTGCCGTCGTGGCCGCCTTGGTCGGCATGATCTGGGGCAATGTCATGGGCGCGACCCATGATCATTCGACCAGCAGCGCCCACGCCCACCTGAACCTGCTGGGTTGGGTGTCGATGTCGATCTACGGCCTGTTCTATCGCGTCGTGCCGCAGGCGGGGCATGGTCGGCTGGCCTGGGCGCATTTCTGGGTCGCCGTCACCGGCGTGATCCTGATGGTCCCCAGCCTTCCCCTCGTGCTGATCCAGTATCAACCCGCCCTGGCCCTGGCCGGGCCCGTTCTGGCCCTGGCCGGCCTGACGATCCTTCTCGGCATGGCGCTGTTTGCGATCATCGTCTTCCGCGCCACCGGCCCCCGCTCAGCCCCGGCCTGACAGGAAAAAGCCCCCTGCCTTGCGGTCAGGGGGCCTTCGTTTCACGCCTCAGAGCCGGATCAGTCGGCCCAGTTCAGGACGACCTTGCCCGACTGGCCGGACTTCATGGCCTCGAAGCCCTGCTGGAAGTCCTGATAGGGCATCTGGTGGGTGATCAGCGGCGAGAGGTCCAGACCGGCCTTCAGCAGGCCCAGCATCTTGCGCCAGGTGGTGAACATCTCGCGGCCATAGACGCCCTTGATGGTCAGGGCCTTGAGGATGATCGTGCCCCAGTCCGTCTCCATCGGCTTGGACGGAATACCCAGCAGGGCCATGCCGCCGCCCATGATCAGGGTGTCGACGCACTGCTTGAAGGCGACGGGCGAACCCGACATCTCCAGCGCCACGTCGAAGCCGACCTTGAGGCCCAGTTCGTGCATGACATCGCGCAGGTCTTCCTTGGTGGTGTTCACCGTGCGCACGCCCGGCGCAACTTTTTGTGCAAGTTCCAGGCGGAAGTCGTTGATATCAGTCAGGACCACGGTGCGAGCGCCCGCATGGCGCGCCACGGCGGCGGCCATCATGCCGATGGGGCCGGCGCCGGTGACCAGAACGTCCTCGCCCAGCAGGTCGAACTGCTGCGCCGTGTGCACGGCGTTGCCGAACGGGTCGAGGATCGAGCCGATCTCATAGGGCACGTCGTCGGGCAGCTCGATGACGTTGAAGGCCGGGGCAACCACGTATTCAGCAAAGGCGCCCTGACGGTTCACGCCGATGCCGCGCGTGTCGGGGTCCAGGTGGAAGTGACCGGCGCGGGCCGCTTCGGAGTTCAGGTCGATGACGTGACCCTCGGCCGAGACGCGCTGGCCGACCTTGAGGCGGCGATCCACGTCCTTGCCGATGGCGACGATCTCGCCCGCGAACTCATGGCCGGTGATCATCGGGACCGGCACGTTCTTCTGGGACCACTCGTCCCAGTTCCAGATGTGGATATCGGTGCCGCAAACGGCGGTGCGGTGCACCTTGATCAGCACGTCCTCGTCGCCCGCGACGGGGATCGGCGCTTCGATCAGTTCCAGCCCCTCGGCCGGTTTGGTCTTGGCCAGGGCCTTCATGGTGGCGGTCATGGTGGGAGCTCCCTTTACTCAGATGCAGCCGCTAGGCCGCCTTGGCGACGACCGCAAGCGGATCATTCGAAAGGCGGCGGAAATCAGGAAATCGCCATCATGGCGCAAAGGGAAAATGCCTTGTTTTGGCACAGCCGAATCAGTTAGCCAGCCGCCAGATACCGGGGATCGACGGCGGGGTTGTCTCGACGCGATTTCGGACCCAACAAGCGAAAACTCATGAAGAAGATAATCGCCGCCGCCGTCATCGCGGCCGCCCTGTCGACGGCCGTGTCGAGCGCCCTCGCCGGCACCCTGGTCAATCCGACCGTGACGCTTTCGAACAGCGGGCTGTCGCAGCCGACGGCGATCACCGCAACGCACACGACGGCGACGGACGTTCCCGCCAACCACTTCATCCTGCGGTTCCAACTGCCCGCTGACTTCACGGACATCATCGTCGCCAACCAGTTCAGCTGCACCGGCGTCACGCTGAAAATCGACGGCGCCCCCCAAACCTTTGGCGGCTTCGACCCCTGCGGCTTGACCCTGGGCGGCTTTGTCTATGTTCGGGCGCCCGCGCTGGTCCCTTCTGGCAGTGATGTTGAAGTGCAACTGGCGTCCACCTTCTACCGCACGCCCGCCACGCCCGGCGTGAAGACCTTCACCCTGTTCCAGACCGCCAACGGCGCCGGCAACACAATCGATGAGGCCTCCCCCATGCCCAGCGTCACCATCAACGCCCCCGCAGCGGTCCCCACCATGACGGAATGGGCCATGATCCTGCTGACGGCGGCCCTGGGCGGTTTCGCCGCCTTGACCATTCAGCGTCGCCGCCGCACGGTCTGACCCGATCAGACGATGGCAGGGGCGGGCCGTCGCGGTCCGCCCCTTTCCAATTCTACATTCCCGCTGAGAGGCGACGACGCCGAACCATGCCGCGCTTTTTCAAGTCTCCCGCCGTCCAGTATCTGGGCCTGTTCGCCCTGCTGGCCGTCACCCTGTTCAGCGTCCTGGCCACGCCCTGGGCCGAGCGGCTGTTCGTCCAGCCCTTCACCCAGCTGCTGGTCGACATCTGCGCCTTCGTGCTCGCGCCGTTTGACCCCCGCGTTCAGGCCCAGGGCGACATCCTGCGCTTTGCCGACGGGCACGGCGCGGTTCAGGTGCTGGCGGGTTGCAATGCGGTCGAGGTCTGCGCCCTGCTGATCGCCGCCATCCTGGCCTTCCCCGGCAGGCTGCGCGACGGCCTGATCGGGGCCGCCGTCGGCGTGTTCGCGCTGCAAGCGGTCAACCTGCTGCGGATCATCAGCCTGCTGTATCTGTCGCGCGGCTCTGAATCGATGTTCGAGTTCTTCCACCACTATGTGTGGGACGCCATGATCGGCCTGGAGGGCCTGCTGGTCTTCTTCTTCTGGACCCGTTGGCAGAGCCGCCAACCGGGCAGCGCGCCCAAGACCGTCTCCGAGGAAGCCGCCTGATGACCGCCTGGTTCGACACCCTCGGCGCCCGGACGCCGGAAGAGGCCGCGCGTCGTCGCTTCGGCCTGTGGTCGCTGGGCCTGTTCGTGCTGGTCCTGCCGCTCTGGTGGCTGTGGGGCGCGGACCTGTTCGCAACGGCCCTGCGCCCGCTGGCGGGTCTGGTGTTCCGCCTCTTCGGCCTGTCGGGCGAGATCGCGGTGCTGGCGGACGGAGGCTGGCGCGTCGGCACGCACCTGACCAGCGGCGGCGTCCCCGTGTCCTACGACGTGCCCCATACCTCGCTCCGCAGGCTGCTGCTGGGCTTCCCCCTGGCCCTAGCCTTCCTGACCGCGCCGCCGCGCACGCCGAACCCGCTCAAGGCGGCGGTCGTGACCGTGGTGGTTCTGACGCTGCTGTTCATCCTGTCGCTGGTCAGCCTGATCTGGGGCGATCTGGCGGCGCAGCTGAACCCTGCCCTGGCCCCACCCAGCGCAGGCGTGCGGCAGGCTCTGGATCAACCGGCCCTGCATCCCGTCATGGCGCAGATCGCCATCATCGGCCGCTATATCGGCATGTCGGTCGCGCCGCTGGTCGCCGCGGTCGTGCTGTGGGCCGCGCTCAATCCGGCCGGCCGGTCGGTCATTATGGCCGACGACAGCCTGAAGTCGTAGGTTTGTTGGGGGTCAGATGACCCCCAACTCCTTGCCCGCCTGGGTGAAGGCCGCGACGGCGGCGTCGATCTGCTCGAACGTATGCGCCGCCGACATCTGGGTGCGGATGCGGGCTTGGCCGCGCGGCACCACCGGGAAGCTGAACCCGATGACATAGACGCCCAGTTCGAGCATCCGCGCCGCCATGTCCTGCGCCAGCTTGGCGTCGCCCAGCATGACCGGAATGATGGGGTGCTCGCCCGGCTGCAGGGTGAAGCCCGCCGCCGTCATGGCCGAGCGGAAGCGCGCGGCGTTGGCGAACAGCTGGGCGCGCAGGGCGTCGCCCTCCTCGCCCGCAGCGATGCGGATGGCCTCCAGCGACGAGCCGCAGACGGCGGGGGCCAAGGCGTTGGAGAAGAGATAGGGCCGCGCGCGTTGCTTCAGAAGGGCCACGACATTGGCCTTGGCGCAGATGAAGCCGCCCATGGCGCCGCCCAGGGCCTTGCCGAAGGTGCCGGTGACAAAGTCGACCTCGACCTCGTTCCAGGCATAGGAACCGCGCCCCTTCTCGCCCAGGAAGCCGGTGGCGTGGCAGTCGTCGACCATGATCAGGGCGCCGTACTGGTCGGCCAGGGCGCGGATGTCCTTCAGCTTGGCGATGTAGCCGTCCATCGAGAAGGCGCCGTCCGTGGCGATGATGATCTCGCGTGCGCCGTCGGCCCGGGCCTGCTTCAGTTGGGCCTCCAGGTCGGCCATGTCCGAGGTGGCGAAGCGATAACGTTTGGCCTTGCACAGGCGCACGCCGTCGATGATGGAGGCGTGGTTCAGGCTGTCCGAGACGATAGCGTCGGCCTCGGTGAAGAGGGGCTCGAAGATGCCGCCGTTGGCGTCGAAGGCGGCGGCGAACAGGATGGTGTCTTCAAAGCCAAGGTAGTCGGCGATGGCGCGCTCCAACTCCTTGTGAATCTCCAGCGTGCCGCAGATGAAGCGGACCGAGGCCGTGCCCGCGCCCCACTTCTCCATCGCCTTGACGCCCGCCTGAGTGACGCGCTCGTCGCCGGCGAGGCCAAGGTAGTTGTTGGCGCAGAAGTTCAGGACCTCGCGGCCGTTCACCGAGATCACCGGCCCCTGACGCGAGGCGATGACGCGCTCGGGCTTGGTCAGCCCCTGGGCGTCGATGTCGGCCAGTTCGGCGGAGATGCGGTCGTAGAAGGCCGTATTGGTGCTCTGGGTCATGATTTCTCCGCTACGCTGAATCCAGGTCCGTTTGAACCCCTGATTTCAGGCCGCCGGGGCAGGTCTGGCCGAGGCGTCGGCCACCGGTCGGAACGGCCCGACGCGAACCTGCTTTCCGCATGGCGTCAGGGTCAGCGGCAGGCTGACCGCAACCGTGTCGCCGGGCGCGGTCAGACGCAGGATCTTGGCCTCGGGGCAGGTCTTCTCGCCCTCGGCTTCATGCGGCACCACGTTCCAGGCCAGGTCGAAATAGGCCTTGGACCGGGG
The DNA here is from genome assembly GCF_032055285.1 of Brevundimonas sp. GTDB lineage: Bacteria > Pseudomonadota > Alphaproteobacteria > Caulobacterales > Caulobacteraceae > Brevundimonas. The sequence continues at coordinate 123,389 of NZ_DAMBRE010000006.1, read as the reverse complement.
CGCCAGCGAAACCGGCGTCGGGGCCGCGCCTTGCGCGAAGTAGTTGCCCGGCTCCTGCACCGCCTTGACGGCGTTCAGGGTGCGGTCGCCTGCATCGGCGAGGGTCAAGGTCGGATAGCCGGTCAGGCTGCAGGTCTGGGCCCCGGTGTTCTGCACGGCGAGGACCGTCACGCGATTGCCCATGCCCGCGTCGCCGCCCTCGACCGACAGCCGCAGATTGGCGCCGACGCACGGCGCCTCTGGCGTCGGCGCCAGGGCCGGGACCGGGCGGCTGCAACGCTCGATGATCGTCCCGCCCGTCTGATCGTTCGCCGCCAGCCGGCTGAGGGTTCCGCTTTCCTGCCCGTTGCGGCTGGCGGTCCACCATTCCAGACCCTGCCCGGCGTAGCGCGCGCCGCTGGCCGAGACCGCGCTGGTCAGGACATAGTCGCGCCCGTCGTAGGACACCCGCGCCGTCTCCGTGTCAGGGTAGGTCGCGGTGACGACCTTGCCGCTTTCGCAAGCGTAGCCGACGGCGGCGACGGTCTGGGTGGTCGGCGCCTCGATCGGTGATGTGGGCGCGGGCGGCGTTTCCTGCGAACAGGCGGCCACGGCCAGGCCGAGACAGGACAAGAGTGCGACTGCGGAACGGGTCATGGGCATCTCTCTGGGTGAGTCCGATCCCAACGCCGCATCCGCCCAAAGGCTCCGCTTGCAAAGAAATCGAGCGAAGCGGTTGCACGGTGATACACTATAACATATCAAGTTCGCGACATTGTAACGGGGATGCGTGCCTTGCGACTTCAAACCTTCCTGCTGACCGCCGCCGGGGCCGCCGCCCTCTCAACGTCCGCCTTCGCGGCGGATGAAGTGATCCAGACCGCCCATCAGGACGAGCCGACCGAGATCGCCGACGTGGTGGTGCGCGCCCTGCCCCTGGGCCGCGCCGGCGATGACGTGGGCTCGCACGTCGCCCTGCTGAGCGGCGACGAACTGGTTCACCGCCGTCAATCGACGCTGGGCGACACCCTCAGCGGCATTCCCGGCGTCAACTCCGACACCTTCGGCGGCGGCGCAAGCCGTCCGGTGGTGCGCGGTCAGGCCGCCCCGCGCGTCAAGGTGCTGAGCGAAGGCGCGGGCCTGATGGATGCCTCCGAGGTTTCCCCCGACCACGCCATTTCCGGCGAGCCCCTGCTGCTGGAAGGCATCGAGATCCTGCGCGGCCCGTCGGCCCTGCTGTATGGCGGCGGCGCCATCGGCGGCGCGGTCAACCTGCTGGACAAGAAGATCCCCACCCGCGTCCCGGCCAACGGCGGTGAAGGCGTGGTCGAATACCGTCGCGGCTCGGTCGACAACGAGGAGGCCGGGGTGGTCGGCGCCACGGTGGGCGCCGGAAACTTCGCCGTCCGCATCGAGGCGGCGGCGCGCAAGGCCGACGACTACAAGGTGCCTGACTGGGACGAGGCGCGTCTGGACGGCTCCTACAACGAGACCTCGACGGCGACGCTGGGCGCCTCATACATCGGCTCGCGCGGCTATCTGGGCGCGGCCTATACCGAGCAGACCAGCCGCTATGGGTTGGCCGGTCACACCCATGAATACGAAGGCTGCCACCCGCACGGCGACCACCTGCATTGCGGCGGTCACGACGATCACGACCACGACGGTCACGATCACGAGGAAGGCGAGGAGCACGATCACGACCACGGCGTGCCCGAGGTCCGACTGAAGAGCCGCCGGTTCGATCTGCGCGGCGAACTGCGTGATCCCCTGCCCGGCATCGAGAACGTGCGCCTGCGTGCCGGCTACACCGACTATCAGCATCAGGAGCTGGAAGAAGGCGTCGTCTCGACCACCTTCACCAACGAGGGCTACGACGGTCGCATCGAGGCCCAGCATCGCGAGATCGCCGGCTTCAAGGGCGTGATCGGCCTGCAACTGAGCAAGAGCGACTTCGCCGCCGTGGGCGAGGAAAGCTTCCTGGCCCCCAGCACGACCAAGAACACCGGCCTGTTCGTGATGGAAGAGTACGAACTGGGCGACTGGCATCTGGAAGGCGCCGTGCGTCAGGAGTGGCAAGAGGCCTCGGCCCTGGGCCTGGCCGACACCGAGCACAAGCCCTTCTCGATCTCGGGTTCGGCGGTCTGGCACTTCATGCCCGGCTGGACCGGCGCCGTGTCGCTGTCACGCTCGCAGCGCGCCCCCTCAGCCCAGGAACTCTATGCCGACGGCGTCCACCTGGCGACCAACACCTATGAGATGGGCGACAGCAGCCTGGATGTCGAAACGGCCAATGCGCTGGAACTGACCCTGCGCAAGACGGCGGGGTCCACCACCGCCTCGGTCAGCGCCTATCACTACATCTATGATGACTACATCTTCGCCCGGACGCTGGACCAGTTCGAGGACTTCCGCCTGATCCAGTACAGCCAGGCCGACGCCACCTTCACCGGCATCGAGGGCGAGGTGCGCCAGCAGCTGACGCCCTGGCTGTCGGCCACGGTGTTCGGCGACTATGTGCGCGGCGAGCTCAAGGGCGACGGCGGCAACCTGCCCCGCATCCCGGCCGCCCGCGTCGGCGTCCGCGCCGAGGCCTTCGCCGGACCCTGGTCAGGCGACGTCGAATACAGCCGCACCTTCAAGCAGAACGACATCGCCGCCTTCGAAAGCGAGACGCCGGGCTACAACATGGTCAACGCCACGGTGGCCTATGATGTCGAGCTGGCCGGGGTGAAGTCACAGGTCTTCCTGCGCGGCGCCAACCTGCTGGACGAGCTGGCGTTGAACCACGCCTCTTTCCTGGCCGAGACCGCGCCGCAGCGAGGCCGCAACCTGGTGGTGGGGGTCCGCGCCCGCTTCTGACTTCATCAGAGCTGGAAAAAAGAAGAGGCGGCGTGCGACGGACGCCGCCCCTTCGTTCGTTAGACCACTGTCGAGCCTGCCGTGACATTTCCGCGTCATTACAGGCTGTTAATCTGACGGAGCCCAAGTCGCCATTATTCGGCGCACATCGGTCTCCAAGCAGGTCGACGCTCAAGCTTTCGGTCTAGCCAGGACTCCTCATGTCGCCCGTCGTTCTGCTTCTTGCTCTTGCCTCGCTCGATCCCAATGCGGACACGGCGACGACAGCGCCCGTTGCGGCGCCGCAGACCCAGACGCCTGCGGTCCCTGCCATCAACGAGCAGGAAGCCTATGACCTGGGCGAGATCCAGGCTGTCTCGACCAAACGCCGTGGGGCGGCGCTCGGCGACTATGAGCCCGAACTGGTGCTGGATGAGGAACAGCTGAAGGCCTATGGCGCCAGCAGCATCCAGGAGCTGATGACCCTGCTGGAGCCGGTGACGCGCAGTTCGCGCGGCGGCTCGCCGGTCTTCCTGGTCAACGGCCGCCGCATCTCGGGCTTTCAGGAAATCCGAGGAATTCCGCCCGAGGCCATCGAACGCACCGAAATCCTTCCCGAGGAAACCGCCCTCTCCTACGGCTACAGCGCCGACCAGCGGGTGGTGAACTTCGTCCTCAAGGCCAACTTCCGTTCGCTGACCATGCAGGCCAGCGCCCGCCGCCCGGACGAGGGCGGCCGCACGGTCAGCGATCTGGAAAGCAACATCCTGCGCATCGCCGGCAAGCAGCGCACGACGCTGGACCTTGAGTACGAGAACGACACCCCCCTGTTCGAGACCGAGCGCGACATCCAGCGCGAGAACGGCGATCCCACCGCCTACCGCACCCTGCTGGCCAAACAGGAACAGGCGTCGGTCGCCGGTTCGGTAGTGCGCGACCTGAACGACACCACCGCCCTGACGCTGAGCGCCAACCTGGAGGACACCTCGCGGCTGTCCTATCAGGGATTGCCGAGCGTCCAACTAGCCCTGCCGCCGTCCAGCATCTCGGAGCAACTGTATCTGAACGCGCCGGACGCCCTGTCGCGCACCACCGACACCCTCGCGGGCAAGGTCGGGGCCCTGGTGGACGGCTATCTGGGCGACTGGCGCTGGACGCTGACGGGCGGCTATGACCGCACCGAGACCAAGACCCGCACCGGGCGCGGCCTGGATCAGCAGAGCCTGCAGGCCGGGGTGACGGCGGGCGCGATCGATCCGTTCGGCGACGCGGACCTGCTGCCGCGCCTTCCCTTCGACACCGCACGATCCGTGTCCAGCAGCGGCAACCTCGAAGGCGTCATCAACGGCACCGCCTGGGAGGCTCCGGCCGGCGCCCTGACCTCGACCTTCAAGGTCGGCTTCGACACCCAGACGCTGGATTCCGAGAGCGTGCGCTCGGGCGTCTTCTCGGAACGTTCGCTGTCGCGCGACCGGACCAGCGCCTCGGGCAACTTCAACCTGCCGATCGCCAGCCGCGACCGCGAGGTCCTGGGCGTGCTCGGCGACCTGTCCGCCAACCTGAACCTGGCCTATCAGGACCTGTCCGACTTTGGCGGCCTGAGCGCCTATACCCTGGGCCTCAACTGGTCGCCCTGGACGCCCATCAACTTCAACGTCAGCTGGAGCGATGAGCAGAACGCCCCGTCGATGTCGCAGTTGAATGACCCGACCATCTCGACCCCCAATGTGCCGGTCTATGACTTCGCCACCGGCCAGTCGGTCAACATCACCCGCATCGAGGGCGGCAACGCCGGCCTGTCCGAGGAAACCAAGCGCATCCTGAAGCTGGGCTTCAACTTCACGCCGCTGAAGGACAAGGACCTGCGCCTGACGGCTAACTACAGCCGCACCGAGGTCGAGGGCTCCATCGCCGCCTTCCCGACCATCACGCCCGAACTGGAAGCCGCCCTGCCCGAGCGCTTCACGCGGGACCTGGACGGCAATCTGCTGTCGATCGACGCCCGGCCGCTGAACTTCCAGAAGGCCGAGCAGCAGGAAATTCGCTGGGGCCTGAACTTCTCGACCCCGTTCGGCAAGCCCGACCCGGCGGCGGCGGCGCGGATGGGCCAACGCGGCCCCGGCGGTGCGGGCGGCGCACGCCCGGGCGGCGGCGCTTCTGCCCCCGGCGGCGCTCCGGTCGTGATGCGCATGGAAGGCGGCCCGCCCCCCGGCGGCGGCGCGGGCGGCCCTCCGCCTGGCGGCGGCATGCGGATGCAGATGGGCGGCGGACGCGGCAATCGCGGCCCGGCCATGCAACCCGGCCAGGGCCGTTTCAACGTCTCGCTGTACCACACCTATCGCATCCAGGATGAGATCACGATCCGCGACGGCCTGCCGGTGCTGGACCTGCTGGACGGCGCCGCCACGGGCTCGCGCGGCGGTCAGTCGCGCAACGAGGTCCAGTTCCAGATGGGCGTCTTCAAGAGCGGCATGGGCGGCTTCCTGAACGCCAACTGGAAGGAGTCCACGCGGATCAACGGCGGCGACGACGCCAGCGACCTGAGCTTCTCGGACCTGACGACGGTGAACCTGAACCTGTTCGCCGACCTGTCGTCGCGTCAGACCTGGGTGGCGAAATATCCGTGGCTGAAAGGCGCGCGGGTCAGCGTCGGCATCGACAACATCTTCGACCAGAAGCTGGATGTCAGGAACGGCCTGGGCGAGACGCCGCTGTCCTATCAGCCCGACTATCTGGACCCGCTGGGCCGGACCTTCCGGGTCAGCCTGCGCAAGATCCTGTTCTAAGAAAAAGGCCCGGTCATCGACCGGGCCTTTTGACTTCAGTGCGCCTCTTTCGGCGTTTCCATCAGCTCGATCAGGACGCCGCCCATCTCCTTGGGATGCAGGAAGACGACCGGGGTGCCGTGGGCGCCGATGCGGGGCTCGCCCGTGCCCAGGATGGTCACGCCCTTGGCGCGCATCTGGGCGATGGCGTCGTGGATGTCGGCCACTTCAAAGCAGACGTGGTGCTGGCCGCCCTTGGGGTTCTTGGCCAGGAAGCCGGTGATCGGGCTGGTCTCGTCATAGGGCTCGATCAGTTCGATCTGGGCCGTGGGCGTGTCGATGAAGCAGACCTTCACCCCCTGGGCCGGCAGGTCGAACGGCTCGCCGATCTTCGTCGCGCCCAGAATGTCGCGATACAGCTTGATCGAGTCCGCGATCGAGGGCGTCGCCACGCCGACGTGGTTCAGGTTGCCGATCATCACTTGGTCTCCGCAGGCGCGGGCTGGGCGTAGCCCAGACGCAGGTTCAGCTTTTCAATCAGGTCCGCCGCCGTGTCGGCGATGACCGAGCCGGGCGGATAGACGGCCGCCGCGCCCATATCGAGCAGGGGCTGGACGTCCGACGGCGGGATGACGCCGCCGACCACGATCATGATGTCCTCGCGGCCCAGCCTGGCCAGTTCGGCGCGCAATTCGGGCACGAGGGTCAGGTGGCCCGCCGCCAGCGACGAGGCGCCGACCGCGTGGACGTTCTTTTCGACCGCGTCGCGCGCCGCCTCGGCGGGGGTCTGGAACAGCGAACCGGCGGTGACGTCGAAGCCGATGTCGCCATAGCCGGTGGCGACGACCTTCTGGCCCCGGTCGTGGCCGTCCTGACCCAGCTTGGCGATCAGGATGCGCGGCGGGCCGCCGTCGTTCTCGACGAAGGTCGCCACCATGTCGCGGGCGCGGGTGACCTTGGGATCATTGCCCGCCTCCTTGCCATAGACGCCCGAGACGGTCTTCACCGTGGCGATATGGCGACCGAAGGCGGCCTCCAGCGCGTCGGAGATCTCGCCCACCGTGGCCTTGGCGCGGGCGGCCTGAACCGCCAGCTCCAGCAGGTTGGCGTTACCGCGCGCCCCGGCGGTCAGGGCTTCCAGCGCGGCGTCGGTCGCGGCCTGATCACGCTCGGCGCGCAGCTTCTTCAGCTTGTCGATCTGGGCGCTGAGGACGGCGGCGTTGTCGACCTTCAGCATCGGAATGTCGTCGGGCGTATCGTTCAGATAGCGGTTCACGCCGACCACGGTCTGTTTGCCGGTGTCGATGCGGGCCTGGGTCTTGGCCGCCGCCTCTTCGATGCGCAACTTGGGAATGCCGGCCTCGATGGCCTTGGCCATGCCGCCCGCCGCCTCGACCTCGTCCATCAGGGCGCGCGCCCGGTTGGCCAGATCATGCGTCAGCCGCTCGACGTAGAAGCTGCCGCCCCAGGGATCGATAGTGCGGGTCAGGCCCGTCTCCATCTGCAGCAGGATCTGGGTGTTGCGTGCGATCCGGGCCGAGAAGTCGGTCGGCAGGGCCAGGGCTTCGTCCAGGGCGTTGGTGTGCAGGCTCTGGGTCTGACCGCCCGCCGCCGCCATGGCCTCGACCATGGTGCGCGAGACGTTGTTGAACACGTCCTGCGCCGCGAGGCTCCAGCCCGAGGTCTGGCAGTGGGTGCGCAGCGACAGGGACCGCTGGTCCTTGGGCGAGAACTTCTCGGCGACCTTTTCGGCCCACAACAGGCGGCCGGCCCGCATCTTGGCCACCTCCATGAAGTAGTTCATGCCGATGGCCCAGAAGAAGGACAGGCGCGGCGCGAAGCGGTCCACGTCCATGCCCGCGTCGACGCCGGCCTTGATGTATTCCAGACCGTCCGACAGCGTATAGGCCAGCTCGATCTCGGCCGAGGCCCCGGCCTCCTGCATGTGGTAACCGGAGATGGAGATGGAGTTGAACTTCGGCGTCTCCTGCGCGGTCCAGGCGAAGATGTCCGAGATGATCCGCATCGAGGGCGTTGGCGGATAGATGTAGGTGTTGCGGACCATGAACTCCTTCAGAATGTCGTTCTGAATGGTTCCGGTCAGGGCCGCGTGCGGCACGCCCTGCTCTTCCGCCGCGACGACATAGAGAGCCAGGATCGGCAGGACGGCGCCGTTCATGGTCATGGACACCGACATCTGATCCAGCGGGATGCCGTCGAACAGGGTCCGCATGTCCAGAATACTGTCGATGGCCACGCCGGCCATGCCGACATCGCCCTTCACCCGCGGGTGGTCGCTGTCATAGCCCCGGTGCGTGGCCAGGTCGAAGGCGATCGACAGGCCCTTCTGACCCGCCGCTAGGTTGCGCCGATAGAAGGCGTTGGACTCCTCGGCTGTCGAGAAGCCCGCGTACTGGCGGATCGTCCACGGATTGCCCGCGTACATAGTCGGATAGGGCCCGCGCATATAGGGGGCGAAACCCGGCAGGCCGTGAATGGCGTCGAGGCCTTCTAGCGCTTCGGGACCATAGGCGGTTTCCACCGTCAGACCCTCGGGCGTCAGCCAGGGATCGCGCACCGGACCGGCGCCGGTCGTGCTCAGGTCGAGATCGACCTCGGAGAAGTCGGGGAAGATGCTCACAGCTGCTGCCCTCCTCGGGACAACAGCTCTAACTTTAGCTGTTGCAGCCGTTGTTCATTCTGGCTTGTCCAATGACCCTGCGGGGCCGAATTCTCGACGATCTTAGAAATACCGAACCATCCAGCCAGTGCGATTGGGGCCAAGAGCAACAGCAGCCATTCAGGAGCGGAATCCCCTGGGAACATCAGCGCAATAGAGAGGCAAATGATGATTGCAGCAGCGAGATACGCAATCACGGCGACCTTTTGAGGAAAGGAAGCACGGCGTTTTTGGCTCTCCATCATCCCTACTTCAAACTTGAGCTCTTCGAAGGTCATTGGCTCGCCTCCTCGGACGCAACTTCAAAGGGCGCAGCGAACCGCACAGGGGCCAGGGCGCCGGCGCGCACCGGAACATAGGCCGGATCAGCCGTCTCGACCGGGGCCGGGCGCGGATCGGGATCGACGTATTTGGTCACGCCGACCATGTGCCGGGCGCCGTCCTTGAGCGCGGCCTCCAGCTGACCACGCGCGCGTTCGACGCGGGGCTGGATCAGGTGGTGCTTCAGGGCGTCGACCACGCCGCCTTCGGCTTCGATGGACTGGAACTCCTTCCAGCCCGCCTCGGCCAGATCGCGGGTGCGGCTGTCGAGGAACCAGGAGCCGGCGGCGGGATCATCGACCCGGCCCAGATTGGCCTCTTCCATCAGCACCAGCTGGGTGTTGCGGGCCTGACGGCGGGCGAAGGCGTCGGGACGGCCCTCGGCGCGGGTGAAGCCGTCCAGCACCACCACGTCGGCGCCGCCGACAGCCCCGGCGAAGCCGGCGGCGGTCAGGCGCAGCAGGTTCGGCCAGGGATCGCGCGCCGACAGCATCCGCCGCGACGAGCGCGCCTCGATGATGGCGGGGATCTCATGGCCAAAGGCCTTGCTGACGCTGGCCCAGATCAGGCGCATGGCCCGAACCTTGGCCAGGGCGTCGAAATATTCGGCGTCCACCGAGACGCCCAGAACCACGCCCTTCAGCGCCTGTTCGGTCGTCAGACCAGCCAGAACGGCGGCCTTCACATAGGCCACGGCGCTGGCGGCGGCGAAGGCCAGTTCCTGACCCGCCGAACCGCCAGCTTCATGCACCACGCGGCCCGAGGCGAGGAAGAGCCTGGCCTCGGGATAGGTCGGGGCCAGCCGCGCGGCGGCCTCAGCCGCTTCGGTCACGGCGGCGTCGATGTCACCTTCAGCCGTCTCGGCGTAGGCCGAGATCGGGTCGAGGTGGAACTGCAGCTGGGCGCGGGGCGAACCTTTGGCCACAGCCGACAGGGCCTCAGCGGCCTTCATACCGTCAAAGCCCGCGTCCAGCGCCACCGGCGCCAGCTCCAAAGCCACGCCGTCGAGGGCGGCGGCCAGCGCCGCCTCGTCGGTCGTGAACGCCCCCTTCAGCACCACCGAAGCGGCGCCGTTTTCAAGGTCGGTCAGGACGGCGGCGTTGATCGCCGCCGCCTCGTCGCCCTCGACCAGGGTGCGCAGGTCCCACGCCCGCCCCTCGGCATCCGTGGTGCGCGGCGCGCGCAGCGCCTGCACCCCGGTTGCGTCGGCATAGAGCGGCCGGACGATCAGGCCGTCGGCGTCGAGGTGCAGCAGGCTTTCTATCGCCCGCCCCTTCAGCGCCTTCTCGGCCTGTTCCCGCCACTCCAGCGGGCTCGGCGTGGGAAAGGTCGTCATTTACGCAAACTCCACCAGGACGTCGTCGGCGGCGACCGGATCGCCGGCCTTGGCGCCGATCGCCTTCACCACGCCGTCACGCTCGGCCTTGAGGATGTTCTGCATCTTCATGGCTTCGATGATGGCGACGGTCTCGCCCGACTTGACCTCCTGGCCGACGCTCACGGGGATGTCGACGACCAGACCCGGCATGGGCGACAGCACCAGTTTCGAGGTGTCGGCGGCGACCTTTTCAGGCAGGCGCTGATACATGTCGGCGGCGCGGGGCGTCAGGACGCGAACCCGCGCCCTGGCCGCCCGGTGGCGGATGTCGAAGCCGTCCGGCGCGCGCTTCACCTCGGCGGTGAAGGGCTCGTCGTCCAGAACCGCACGGAACTGCGCCATGCCCGGACGCCAGTCGATCTCCGACAGGGTCAGGTCGCGCTCGTCCAGCGAGATGACCAGATCCTCGGCCTCGTCGTACGACAGCGACACCGCGTGGGCTTCGCGGTCGATCAGGACGGTCCAGTCGGTGCGTTCCGACGGATCGCCGGCCTGCTCGGCCAGAACCTCGTTCATCGCCGCGGCCACGGTGATGAAGATGTCCTTCTGCGCCTCGCTGGGTTCCAGACCGCGGAAGCCCTCGGGGAACTCGTCCTTGATGTAGCTGGTCGACAGTTGGCCGGACTTGAAGCGCTCCTGATCCATCACCGCCGACAGGAAGGGCACGTTATGGCCCAGACCCGACAGGTGGGTGTCTTCCAGCGCGCGGGCCATGCCCTCGACGGCGGCGTCGCGCGTCTCGCCCCAGGCGCACAGCTTGGCGATCATGGGGTCGTAGAACATGCTGATCTCGTCGCCCTCGCGAACGCCGGAATCGTTGCGGACCGTATAGTCGCCCTGATCACCCTCTTCCGGCTGCTCATAGCGCACCAGACGGCCGATCGACGGCAGGAAGCCGCGATAGGGGTCCTCGGCGTAGATGCGGCTTTCGATGGCCCAGCCGTTGATCGACAGGTCGTCCTGCTTGAAGCCCATGGTCTCGCCCGCCGCCGAACGGATCATCTGTTCGACCAGATCGACGCCGGTGATCAGCTCCGTCACCGGATGCTCGACCTGCAGACGGGTGTTCATTTCCAGGAAGTAGAAGCTGCGGTCCTGCCCGGCCACGAACTCGACCGTGCCGGCGCTGTCGTAGTTGACGGCGCGGGCCAGAGCCACGGCCTGATCGCCCATGGCCTTGCGCGTCGCGTCGTCCAGCAGGGGCGACGGCGCCTCTTCGATGACCTTCTGGTTGCGACGCTGGATCGAGCATTCGCGGTCGAACAGCGAGACGATGTTGCCGTGCTTGTCGCCCAGCACCTGAATCTCGATGTGGCGCGGATTGACGATGAACTTCTCGAGGAAGACCCGGTCGTCGCCGAACGCGGTCAGGGCCTCGGCCTTCACTGCGGCGAAACCCTCGGCCATGTCGGCGTCGGAATGGGCGACGCGGATGCCCTTGCCGCCGCCGCCGGCGCTGGCCTTGATCATGACCGGATAGCCGATCTCGCCCGCGATCTTCACCGCCTCTTCGGTCGATTCAATCAGGCCCATGTGCCCCGGCACGGTCGAGACGCCCGCTTCAGCTGCGAACTTCTTGGACGTGATCTTGTCGCCCATGGCCTCGATGGCGTGCGGGTTCGGGCCGATGAAGGTGATGCCCTCGGCCTCCAGACGACGCGCAAAGACCGGGTTTTCCGACAGGAAGCCGAAGCCGGGGTGAACCGCCTCGGCGCCCGACTGGCGCACCGCGTCCACGATCTTGTCCTGGATCAGATAGGACTGGGCGGCGGGCGACGGCCCAATGTGGATGGTCTCGTCGGCCATCTCGCAGGCCAGCGAACCGGCGTCGGCGTCCGAATAAACGAGCACCGTCTTGATGCCCATCTTGCGGCAGGTCTTGATGATGCGAACCGCGATCTCGCCCCGGTTGGCGATGAGGATTTTGGAGAACATTTCAACCCTATTCGCTAGCTTTGTTCGGCTGCGGATGAATTATTTTGAAAGGCTACAGAAGTGCAGCTTCTATAAAACTCGGAACCCAAAGAGGTGATAAACCAAGCATTGTAGTCTAAGACTACATTTCCCGACTCCACCCCCTCGCACCTCACTTCACCGATCAACGACATGCTGTGCAGAAGCTCAAAAGTCAGAGATCCATGCACTTTCTCAAGGTTCATCACCATTCCTGATATATCATCGTCGGCGGTCTGAATGCCAACATCCTCCATCCGTTCGCCAACATGGATGTAGGAGATATGCGATCCTGGATACTCATTCGTACGAATGAATTCGACAGCCAGCTTATCGGTGTCGAAATGGCGATATCGTTGGAGAAAATGTTCGGCCGATGATCGATTAAGCTCAAATCGTGCGAATTCGATGTCATCGCGCCAGCTGCCTTCGATTGATGGATCTATTCTTCCTTCGGTAGCGATGGCGTGAAGCAGCCTCGCTTCCTTACCCGTTATGTCTTTCAATATTCGAGTAAAATGGAGATGTTTTGAGTCGTATTCGCTTGATGCATCTGCAAGAAGCTTGGCCCACATGCTACACATTACATCATCGTCACCGTCTTCCAGAGACGAAGATTCGATGTACGGAAGCAAAAATTTCATGGGCGGGGGAGCAATAAAGCTCACCCCATCAGGCCCGAACTGCTTTGCTTTCGTCAGGATTTTTTGAAGCGACTTAAGTCTGTGATATTTGACCTTGTCGGCAAGATACTCTCCTACCTCTCGGAAGCTTGGTCCGAAAAGGTCGTCGAGAGCGGAAATGACGCCCTTTTCAGATTCCGATCCAACGGCGATGAGCGAACTTCCGGTCATAGCGGAATGTTGTCGTGCTTCTTCCAGGGATTTTCCTGGGTCTTGTTCTTCAGCGTCTTCAGGGCCTTGATCAGGCGACGGCGGGTGCCGTGGGGCATGATGACGTCGTCGATGTAGCCGAGGCCCGCTGCCACGAAGGGGTTGGCGAAGCGTTCCTTGTATTCGGCCTCGCGCGCCGCCAGGGCCTCGGGGTCGCCGGCCTCCTTGCGGAAGATGATCTCGACCGCGCCCTTGGCGCCCATGACCGCGATCTCGGCGGTGGGCCAGGCGTAGTTGACGTCGCCGCGCAGGTGCTTGGAGCTCATGACGTCATAGGCGCCGCCATAGGCCTTGCGCGTGATGACCGTCAGCTTGGGCACGGTGGCCTCGGCATAGGCGAACAGCAGCTTGGCGCCGTGCTTGATCAGGGCGCCGTACTCCTGCTTGGTGCCCGGCATGAAGCCCGGCACGTCCACCAGGGTCACCAGCGGGATGTGGAAGGCATCGCAGAAGCGGACGAAGCGCGCGGCCTTGCGACTGCTGTCGATGTCCAGAACGCCCGCCAGCACCTGGGGCTGGTTGGCGACGATGCCGACGGTCTGGCCGTCGAGGCGGCCGAAGCCGCAGACGATATTCTTGGCGAAGTCGGCGCCGATCTCGAAGAAGTCGGCCTCGTCGACCGTCTTCAGGATCAGCTCCTTCATGTCATAGGGCTGGTTCGGATTGGTCGGGACCAGGGTGTCCAGCGAGGCCTCGTCGCGATCCGCCTCGTCATAGCTGTCGCGAACCGGGGGCTTTTCACGGTTCGACAGGGGCAGGAAGCCGATCAGGCGACGGACTTCGGACAGGGCCTCCAGATCATTCTCGAAGGCGCCGTCGGCGACACCCGACTTGCCGGCGTGGACGCGGGCGCCGCCCAGGTCCTCGTGGCTGACGACCTCGTTGGTGACGGTCTTCACCACGTCCGGGCCGGTCACATACATGTAGGACGTGTCCTTCACCATGAAGATGAAGTCGGTGATGGCGGGCGAATAGACGTCGCCGCCCGCGCACGGGCCCATGATGACCGAAATCTGCGGGATGACGCCCGACGCCAGGGTGTTCTGCAGGAATATGTCGGCGTAACCGGCGAGCGATTCCACGCCCTCCTGAATACGGGCGCCGCCCGCATCGAACAGGCCGATGATCGGCGCGCCGGCCGTCAGGGCCATCTTCTGGATCTTGACGATCTTGGCCGCGTGGGCGCCCGACAGCGAGCCGCCGAAGACAGTGAAGTCCTTCGAGAAGACATAGACCAGACGACCGCCGATGGTGCCGCGCCCGGTGACGACGCCGTCGCCGGGAATGCGCTGCGCGTCCATGCCGAAGTCGTGGCTGCGATGCTCGACGAACATGTCGGTCTCTTCGAAGCTGCCTTCGTCCAGCAGGACTTCGATGCGTTCGCGCGCGGTCAGCTTGCCCTTGGCGTGCTGAGAGGCGATGCGCTTTTCGCCACCGCCCAATCTGGCGGCGGCGCGACGGCGCTCAAGTTCCTCGAGGATGGCCTGGCTCATGGTTTGGGCGACTCCCTGAAATCTTTCGTGATCACCAAGCCGCTTCGTTGCAAAAAGGCAATCGCAACTTTGCAAAAGGGGCGTAAGTGCATAAGCTTGCCAAGGCCGATGGGCTATTTTGCAAAGTTGCGATGGCGGAAAAACTCTATCTCGGGGCCAAGGTGCGCAAGCTGCGCGAGGCGCGCGGCTGGACGCTGGAAGCCTGCGCCGGGCGACTGGCCCTGTCGCCCAGCTACCTGTCGCAGATCGAGACCAATCAACGCCCGGCGACGGCGCGGGTTCTGATCGCCCTGACGCGGGCCTTCGACGTGGACGCCAGCCTGTTCGACCTGGACGGCGACGCCCGCCTGATCGCCGACCTGCGCGAAGCCGTCACCGATGTGGCCGGTCACGCCGAGGCCCCCTCGCCCGCCGAACTGAAGCAGGCCGTGACCACCACGCCGCGGCTGGCGCGACAGTTCCTGGCCCTGCATCAGGACTATCGCCGCCTCGACGAGCGGCTGAAGACCCTGAACGAGACCCTGGGGCGGGACGAGCGGGCGCAAGGCTCCCCCGCCCTGCCCTATGAAGCGGTGCGCGACTTCTTCCACTATCGCGACAACTACATCGACGTTCTGGATCAGGCGGCGGAGGCTCTGGCCGAACAGCTGGGCCTCGGCGCGGGCGGCCACCCGGAACGGGATCTGGAGGCGGCGCTGAACGACCTGTGCGGGGTGCGTCTGGCCACCGGCGAAGGGCGCGGGGCTATGCGGCGCTTCGATCCCACGGCGCGCATCCTCTATATCGACGCCAGCCTGCCCGGCGCGACGCGCTCCTTCCTGATGGCGCACCAGCTGGTCTTGCTGCGTTTCCACGACCTGATCGAGCACGAGCTGGACCGGGCGGCCTTCGACATTCCCGCCGCGCGCGACGTCTGCCGGGTCGGTCTGGCCAACTATGCGGCGGGGGCTCTGTTGCTGCCCTATCGTCGCTTCCTCGAGGCCGCGCGCGAGCTGCGTCACGACGTGGACCGGCTGCGCAACCGCTTTCACGTCAGCTTCGAGCAGGTCTGCCACCGGCTCAGCACGCTTCAGCGCCCCGGCTGGCGCGGCGTGCCCTTCTACTTCGCGCGGGTGGACATGGCCGGGAACATCACCAAGCGGCACAGCGCCACGCGGTTCCAGTTCGCCCGCTTCGGCGGCGCCTGCCCCCTGTGGAACGTGCATGAGGCCTTTGGCGCGCCGGATCGCATCCTGGTCAACCTGTCGGAGATGCCCGACGGGTCGCGCTACATCTGCATGGCCAAGAGCGTGTCCAAGCCGGGCGGCTCGTACCTCGAACCCGACCGCCGCTACGCGCTCGGCCTCGGCTGCGAGATCGAGCATGCCGATCAGCTGGTTTACGCTGCGGGGCTCGATCTGAACGGTCCGCCGACACGCATGGGCGTCAGCTGCCGCATCTGCGAGCGCACCGACTGCGCCCAGCGGGCCTTCCCGCCCATCGACCGGACTTTGCGGGTGCCAGACCATGAGCGGGGAGTCATTCCCTATACTCTTACCTGATCCTTCTCCCGATGGGAGAAGGTGCCCCGTAGGGGCGGATGAGGGTCGGCGGCCGAAGTCGGCGCAAGTCGTCGAAAAACGGCTGACGCCGACGGACAGGTCGAACCCTCACCCTTTCGCCTTGGCGGATCGCCTGCGGCTCTCCGAGGCTCAAGCCCTCTCCCATCGGGAGAGGGGAAAGCTTACCCCATCGTCGGGATGACGAAGGAGCTGTCTGCATGCTCCAGCTCGCTGTCGGGCCAGCGGGCCGTGACCGTCTTGGTCTTGGTCCAGAAGCGCAGACCTTCCATGCCGTGCTGGTTGATGTCGCCGAAGGCCGAACGCTTCCAGCCGCCGAACGAGTGATAGGCCACCGGCACCGGGATCGGCACGTTGATGCCGACCATGCCGACGTTGACGCGGGCGGCGAAGTCGCGGGCCGCGCGGCCGTTCTGGGTGAAGATGGCGACGCCGTTGCCGTACTGGTGCTTGCTGGGCAGGCTCAGGGCCTCCTCGAAGCTGGCGGCGCGCATGATCTGCAGCACCGGGCCGAAGATCTCTTCCTTGTAGGATTCCATCTCGGGCTTCACATGGTCGAACAGCGACGGGCCGATGAAGAAGCCCTTCTCGTGGCCCTGCAGGCTGAAGTCGCGGCCGTCGACGACCAGCTCGGCGCCTTCCTCGACGCCCTTGTTGATCCAGCCTAGGACCTTGTCCTTGTGGGTCTGGGTGACGACCGGGCCGTAGTGGGCCTCGGCGTCGGTCGAGACGCCGACGCGCAGGTTGGGGATTTCCGAAACCAGACGCTCGCGCAGTTCGTCGGCGGTGCGCTGACCGACCGGCACCACCACCGGCAGGGCCATGCAGCGTTCGCCGGCCGAGCCGTAGGCTGCGCCGGTCAGGTCCTTGATCACCTGATCCATGTCGGCGTCGGGCAGGACGATGCCGTGGTTCTTGGCGCCGCCCATGGCCTGGACGCGTTTCCCGTGCTGGGCGCCCATCTGATAGACGTAGTGGGCGATGTCGGACGAGCCGACGAAGCTGACGGCGTGGATGTCGGGGTGGGTCAGGATGGCGTCGACCGCCACCTTGTCGCCGTGGACGACGTTCAGCACGCCCTTGGGCGCGCCGGCTTCCATCATCAGTTCGCCCAGACGCACCGGCAGCGACGGGTCACGCTCGGACGGCTTCAGGATAAAGGTGTTGCCGGCGGCGATCGCCATGCCGAACATCCACATCGGGATCATGCCTGGGAAGTTGAACGGGGTGATGCCCGCCACCACGCCCAGGGGCTGACGCATGGAATAGACGTCGATGCCGGGGCCGGCGCCTTGCGTGTATTCGCCCTTCAGGGCGTGGGGGATGCCACAGGCGAACTCGATGACCTCAAGGCCGCGCTGGATGTCGCCCTTGGAGTCAGCAATGACCTTGCCGTGCTCCGAGGACAGCAGCTCGGCCAGCTCGTTCATGTTGGCCTCGACCAGGCGCTTGAACTCGAACATGACGCGGGCGCGGCGCTGCGGGTTGGTGCTGGACCAGCCCTCGAACGCGGCCTGGGCGGCTTGAATCGCGCGGTCAATCTCGGCGACGGTGGCCAGCTGGACGCGGGCCTGAACCTCGCCGGTGTTGGGGTTGAACACGTCGCCGAAACGGCCCGATGCGCCGTCGAAGGCCGCACCGTCGATGAAGTGGCGAATGTCGCGCATGAAGGCGTTTCCCTGTGATGTCGTTGTTCGTTCCAGCATGGCCTAGCAGACGAACGCCGAACCACCCATTGCAATCTTGCATCCTATGCTGTGCATTCCTGCAATGTTCGACTGGGACGACGTTCGCATCTTCATCGCCGCCGCACGGGCCGGTTCGCTGGCCACCGCAGCACAGCGGCTGGGCATAGACGCGGCCACGGTCGGGCGACGCGTGGCGCGGCTGGAGACGGCGATGAAGTCGACTCTGGTGGTGCGCTCGGCCTCCGGCCTGCTGCTGACGGCGGCGGGGGCGCAACTGCTGGAGACGGCGCTGGACGCCGAAAGCGCCATGGAGGCCGCCGAGCGGGTGACGCGGCCCGACCTGATCGCCGGCACCGTGCGGATCAGCGCCTCGGAGGGCTTTGGCGGCGCCGTCCTGGCCCCCGCCCTGCCCGCGCTGCTGGCGGCGCATCCGGGGCTGAACATCGAACTGGCGGCGAGTTCCGGCTTCCTGTCGCCCAGCCGCCGCGAGGTGGACATGGCCATCACCCTCAGCCCTGCCGCCAGCCCGCGCCTGATCGTCGAGCCGCTGACGCCCTATCAACTGGCCCTCTACGCCGCGCCCGAGCATTTGGCCCGACATGGCGCGCCCGAGCGCGTGGACGACCTGCCCGGTTTCGACATCGTCGGCTATGTCGACGACCTGATCTATGCGCCGGAACTGCATTACCTGGACGAGATCCGTCCGAACCTGAGGCCGCGCCTGGCGTCTTCGTCGATCCGGGCGCAGCGGGACATGATCGCGGCGGGCGGCGGGATCGGGGTCCTGCCCTGCTTCCTGGCCGAGGGGCTGACGCGGGTGCTGCCCGATCAGGTCCTGATCGAGCGCCGCTTCTGGCTCAGCACCCACCGCGAGGTCCACGGCACGGCGCGGCTGAAGGCGGCGCGGCGCTGGATCAAGGCCCTGTGCCGCGACGCCGCCGACCGACTGGCGCCCTACGCCGCCTGATCAATCGCTATTGCTGTGGAGACGCATTTTCGATGCCCGCGCTCAATATTGACAAGCTTGACCTTACTAGCGGAAAAGTGACGCAATTTTACATTCTAAACAGCTGAGTTTGGCCACATCTTGTAAACAGGCGGCTATGGTCACGGTGACGCCGGAGCCTAGTGTAAATGAAGATCGCCCTTCTCGATGACGACCCCGTCCAGCTGGAAACCATGTCCACGACCGCCCAGGGTTTGGGGTATCGGGCCGTGCTTTTCTCACGCGGACAGGCCCTGATTTCGGCGCTTCGCAAGGACACCTTCGACCTCCTGATCGTGGACTGGAACCTGCCCGACCGCTCTGGCCTGGAGGTTCTGGCCTGGGCCCGCACCAACCTGCGCCCGCCGCCGCCCATGTTGCTGGTCACCAGCCGCGCCGAGGACGAGGACATCGTGGCGGGCCTTAACGCCGGCGCCGACGACTACCTGCCCAAGCCCCTGTCGCCGCCCGTTCTGGCGGCCCGGATCAACGCCCTGATGCGCCGCGCCTATGCCCAGCCTTCGGCGCCGGGAGCCGAGATCCATGGGGACACGGTCTTCCACGAATCCGCCGGGGCCGTGACGCGCAACGGCCAGACCGTGGTCCTGACCGCCAAGGAATTCGGCCTGGCGCAACTGCTGTTCCGCAACCTGCATCGCGCCCTGTCGCGGACCTATATTCTGGAAACCGTCTGGGGCAACGAGCCCAATCTGAACAGCCGTTCGCTGGACATGCATATCTCGCGCATCCGCACCAAGCTGAACCTTCGCCCCGAGCAGGGCTTTCGCCTGACACCCATTTACAGCTACGGATACCGTCTGGAGCGCGTGGGTGCGGCGGACGAGGCGACGACGGCGCCCACGGACAAGATTTCGAGCGCGGAAGAGACCACGGAATGATGCAAAAGCGGGCGATAGCCGCCGGACTTG
Organism: Brevundimonas sp.; assembly: GCF_032055285.1. GTDB lineage: Bacteria > Pseudomonadota > Alphaproteobacteria > Caulobacterales > Caulobacteraceae > Brevundimonas. The sequence goes on along the minus strand of NZ_DAMBRE010000006.1, from coordinate 103,925 downwards.
CGGCGGTGTTTTTGTCGATATCGCCTGCCTTTGCTCAGTCACGAGACCCCGCCCCGTCCGCCGAGACGCTCGACTATCAGGTCCAGCCCGGCGACACCCTGATTGATCTGGCGACGGCCTATCTCAACCGGCCGACCGACTATCGTCAGGTCCAGCGCCGGAACCGGGTGGCGGATCCGCGCCAACTGGCCATCGGGCGCACCCTGGCCTTCCCCGTCGAACTGCTGCGCGCCGACCCGGATCAGGCGCGGGTCGCGGGCTTTCGCGGCGACGTGACTCTGAGGCAGGGGGCTTCGACCGCCGCGCCCATCCAGGGGCAGACCGTGTCCGAGGGCGCAGTTCTGACCACCGGCGCCAACGCCTTCATGCGCCTGGCCCTGTCGGACGGCAGTCATGTGGTGGTGCCGTCAAACAGCCGCGTTCGCCTGACCCGCCTGCGCCGCTACGCCATCAACGGCGCCGTCGATCACGCCATGACGGTCGAGGCCGGTCGTGCCGAATCCCGCGTCACGCCGCGTCGGCGACCCGGCGGCTTCGTCGTCCGCACCCCCGTCTCGGTTTCGGCCGTCCGTGGCACCGACTTCCGCGTCGCCTTCAACGACGGCGCCGATCGTTCCACCACCGAGGTTCTCGAAGGCAGGGTCGAGGTCGAATCCGGAGACGGCCTGACCGAAGCGACGGCTGTCGCCGCCGAGGGCGTGACCGCCACCGCCACGAGCGCGCGCCCCGTTCCGCTCTTGCCGGCGCCAAGCCTTCTCCGCCCCGACGAGGTCCAGTCGGGCCCCCACCCGCTTTTCGCCATCGAGGCCCTTTCGGGCGCTGACCGTTATCGGGGACGCCTGGCCACCGACGCGGGCATGATCGACGCCTTCGCCGAGACAGACTCCGCATCGGGCGAAACGCGACTGACGTATGACGGCCTGGCGGACGGCGCCTATTTCCTGCGGCTCAGCGCCCTTTCGCCGGAAGGGGTCGAGGGCCGCAGCACCACCTACAGCTTCATCCGCGCCCGCAACGGCGTCGGCGGCCTGGCGTCCAGCAATTCGATGCAGGATGGGCGACGCTTCTATCGCTTCCGCTGGGAGGCGGAGGGCGAGGGCGAGGCCAACTTCCGCTTCCAACTGTCCAGAGAAGACGCCCAGGGGGCGCGCGAGGGCGCTCCCCTGATCGATCAGCCCGGTCTGACCGATCAGGCCTTCACCCTCAGCGACCTGCCGCCCGGGGTTTACACCTGGAGGGTCCAGGGCTCGCGTCATCGGTTCGGCCGTCTGCTGCAGGTCTGGTCCGAGCCGCAACAACTGCGCATCGGGCGCTGATTCATGGCTGGCGGTCGCCTGGCAGCCAGGCTGACGGGCCGCCGCGCCCTGATCGAGTGGGGGCTGGTGGCGACGCTGACGACGCTGGTCGTCTGCTGGCTGGCGCTCAGCCCCGCCGCCGACCGGGCCGACAATCTGGCCTATGACGCCCTGATCCGTCTCCAGAGCGGTCCTGCCGACGAAGCGATCGTTATTGTCGCCATCGACGAGCGCAGCCTGCAGACCCTCGGCCGCTGGCCCTGGCCTCGCGCCACACACGCCGCCCTGATCGACCGCCTGACCCAGGCAGGTCCTCGCGCCGTCGCCTATGACGTCCTGTTCACCGAGCCCGAAGCCGATGATCCGGCTCTGGCTGGGGCGCTGGCGCGGGCTAAGGAGGTCTACCTGCCCCTGCTGGTCGACGCTCCGGGCAAGGACGGTGCGCCCTGGCGGGTCAGCGAACCTGGCCCTTCCTTGGCTCAAGCCGCTGCCGGACTGGGCCACGTCAATCTGACTGTGGACGGCGACGGCGTCATCCGCCGCCTGCCCCTCTATATGCAGGGCGGCCATCGGGTCTGGCCGCAACTGATCCTGCCCCTGGCCCAGACCCGCGCGGCGGTCCCACCATCCGACCCTGACGCCGCCACGCCCGACGCCCTGATCGCCGCGCAACCCGAGGCCATCGCCTATCGCGGCGCGCCGGGGCGCTTCCGCACCCTGTCCTTCGCCGACGTGCTGAACGGCGAGGTTCCGTCCGCCTTTCTGAAGGACAAGCTTGTGCTGGTCGGCGCGACGGCGCCCGGCCTGGGCGACCGCTACGCCACCCCCGCCGCGCCGCACGGCGAACTCAGCCCCGGCGTCGAGATCCAGGCCGCCCTGCTGCAGACCCTGCTGGAAGGCGGCGGCCCTCGCCCCCTGCCCCCGCCCTGGGTGCTGGTTCTGTCTCTGCTGCCGCTTGCCCTGCTGGTCGGCGGCTTCCTGTTCCTGAGGCCAGTCGTCAACATGGTCCTGGGCGCAGGACTGATCGTCCTGACATTGGCGGCAAGCCTGGCGGTCTTCCTGACAGCCAATCTGTGGTTCCCCCCCGCCGCCGCCATCGCGGGACTGGCCCTGGCCTATCCCCTCTGGAGTTGGCGGCGTTTGGCCGCCGCCTCGGCCTATATGCAAAGCGAGGTCGAGACGTTCCAGCGCGACGCTCCCTCCCTGCCTGGTGCGGTCCCGGCGTCCTTCCGTCCTCAGGGCGACGTGGTGGCCAAGCAGGTAGACGCCCTGCGCGCCGCGCTGAAACAGCTCCGCGATCTGGACCGCTTCATTTCCGACGCCCTGCGCAGCCTGCCCGACGCCACCGTGGTCGCCGATCCTGAAGGCCGCGTCCTCTTGTCCAACGACCGCGCTCGCGATCTGTTCGGTCCCTCTCTGAACGATCAGGCCAGTCTGGCGAGCCTGTTCCAATCCCTGGGGGAGCCGTCCTGGCGTCGGTTTCTGACCACCGAGGAAAACGATCCCGGCGACATCCAGGCGCCGGGCGGCCGCGTGCTGAAGGCCGCCGCCGCCGCCCTGACCGACGCTGCGGGTCAGCCGATCGGCCACATCGTTCGTTTCGCCGACATGACCCTGTTCCGTGCCGCCGAGCGCCAGCGCGAACAGGCGCTGCAACTGCTCAGCCACGACATGCGCGCCCCCCAGGTGTCGATCCTGACCCTGCTGGACGGCCGCCAGAGCCGAACCGATCCCGCTTTTGAGCGTCGCATTGGCGACTACGCCCGCCAGACGCTGGATCTGGCCGAGGGCTATGTTCAGTTGGCGCGCGCCGAGTCCCAACCCTATCGCGCCGTCGTCCTGGACCTTGGGCAGGTGCTGGTGGACGCCGCCGACACCCTGTGGCCCCAGGCCTCGGCCAAGGGCGTCACCATCCAGACGCCGAGGGACGAAGAAGAATATCTGGTCGAAGGCGACCCCGCCCTGCTGCGTCGCCTGCTGACCAACCTGCTGGACAATGCGCTGAAATACGGTCCGGCTGGCGGCGTCATAGTCTGTACGCTGGTCATCGAGGCATCCGAAGACGAAGACGTCTGCATCCTGCGCATCCGCGATCAGGGACCGGGTATCTCAGCCGAGGCGGCGCGGCGGCTGTTCCAGCCCTTCGGCCACGGCGACGCCGATCACCGAGGGGCCGGCCTGGGCCTGGCCTTCGTCCGCACCGTCGCTGAACGACACGGCGGCCATGTTCGCTATGAGGCCGGCGAGGTCGGCGCGACCTTCGTCGTGACCCTGCCCCACTGGGTCGAAACCGACTAGGGCTTCAGCTCAGACACGGCGGCGGCGGCCAGAACAGGCAGCGCCCCGTCGGTCTGCCTCGGCCCTACCGTTGTCGCCGCGCTCGCCTGATAGTCGCCGGGCGCGGCCTCCGGTCCATGCAGGGTCAGGGTGAGGCTGTGGGTCAGTCGCCTGCGTCCCCACCATTGCGGCACGACCGGCGCATCCAGCCAATCGCCTTCGCGGGCCGAGGCGTCGGAATAGGCGCCCGTCGTCTGCGGCCTAACCGCATAGGCCGCCTCGATCCGCCACGCCGGACCGTCGCGCGTTTCACGCCACCCCTTGGCCGCCAGCTGATCCCGCACCGCCGCCAGGACCGCCTGGTCCGTCGCCGACGCCGGTTCCGGCTCGATCAGACGATAGGTCGTCGCCGCAGCGGGAAGGGCCGTAGGCGGCGTGGTCACCACGTCCGGCCCAGAGGCGCACGCCGCCAGGGAAACGGCGACGATGGACGAGATCAGAAGGGTACGGGCCATGTCTCAGCCTACAGCCCCGCCTCCGATCGAGCCATAGACGAAAGCGCCGCCTGACTCATGCGGCGCCCTTGGCCCGCGCCGCCAGTTCCACGGCCCGGCGATCCAGTTCTTCGGCTCGCTCGATCAGATGGGGGCTCAGCGCGATCAGTTCGGCCTCCGTGGTCGTATGTCCCTGTTCGCGGTTGCGGGCGATCACTTCCGCGCGGTAGGCGGGGTCGCGCAGACGGACAGCCTCCCGGCGCATCTCATCGGCGCCCCTATGCATCTCCTCGGCGCCCTTGCCCATCTGCACACGGGCGTCGGCGAGGCTCCGTGCGGCCTGCTGGCGCGCCCGTTCGCCTTGCTGACGGGCGACGGCGGCCTGGGCGCGAGCATGCACGGCTTGCTGACGGGCCTGCTCGCCCTGCTGACGCGCGATGACCGCTTGAGCGCGCGCCTCCTCGCCTTGCTGCCGCGCAAGCATGGCTTGCCGGCGAGCGACGACGGCCTGGGCGCGGACTTGCGCTGCGTCTGAGGCGTGACGGACAACCTGCTCGCGAGCGACCGCAGCCTGGCGGCGCGCTTCGGCCGCCTGGGTGCGCGCTTCACGTGCGGCCTCGCGGGCGGCGTCGGCCTGGGCGCGCTGCTCGGGCGTGGCGGTCTCGTAATAGTAGTAGCTGACACCCCGGGGCGAAGACGGCGGCGCGGGCGGGGCCGGAGGCGCCGGGGGTGCCGGCGGGACCCTGAAGGTCGGCGGGGGGGGCGGAGCCGGAGGCGCCGGAGGTGCGGGCGGCGGCGCGGGCGGAGCCGGCGCATAGGCGGACGCCTGCTCCCGCAGTTCCAGCGCCGCCAGCGGCGTGGCGACGACGGCCAGGGCGGCGACGGTCAGGGCGACCGCCAGCGGGCGGCGGCGAGCAGAAGTGTTCGTCATGATGCAGGCGATCCTTTTCTCAAGCGTGTGGGGCTCGGCGGCCATGGCGGTCGCCGGACAGGAGGCGGGATGGGCGGCCAGGCGGACCAGGACGCGGGCGTAATCCCGGCGGTCCACGGTGCGCACGGCTTCGGCGTCGGCGGCTTCTTCAGAGGCTTCGGTCAGGACGACGGACAGCCGCCAGACGAGAGGGTTGAACCAGAAAAGCGCCAGGGCCAGCCGCGACAGGATCAGAAAGACCCAGTCCTTGCGCCGCAGGTGGGCCAGTTCGTGCGCCAGGACGGCGGAGGCGGTTTTGGGCTCGGCCAGGCTGGCGGTGTCGAGGACGATAACGCCGGGCGCCACGCCCCAGCTCAACGGGCTGGACACCCGCTCGCTGCTGACCAGACGCGGACGGGCGGCAGGGGCCAGCGGTTCCAGCGGCGAGCGCCAGGCGGGGCATTTGACCGGACGCCCCTGCTCGGTCCAGCGGCTCAGAGCGCTGAGGCCCAGCAACAGCCGCCCGACGACCGCCGCCACGCCCAGCATCCACAATCCGACCGCCACGGTCGCCAGCGACGGCCACGGCAGGCTGGCGGAGACCGCCACACCCGCGACAGGGCCGACCTCGCCCGACCACAGCGGGGTTATCGGCGTACTGACGGCTTGGATGGACGAGGGCTCGACGAACGAGGCGGGCAGCAGTCCCAGCTCAACAGCGGGCAGCACAGCCGCCAGCACCGGCAGGGCCAGCAAGAGGCAAACGGTGGCGCGCAGGATGTCCACACGATCGGCGGCGCGGCGGGCGACGAAGCGCGCAACGATCAGGCCCGCCGCCGCGATCAGGCTGGACTTGACCAGGAGGGACAGCAACAGGGTCAGGCTCATGGCTTGCGCTCCACCGCTTCGTCGATGGCGCGTTCCAGGGCGGCGGCCTCGTCGGCGGTCAGGCGCTGCCCCATGCCCAGCAAGGCGGTGGCGGCGCTGGCGGCGGAACCGGCGAAGAAGGTGTCAATCATCCGCTGCAGGGCGCCGGCGGCGACGGTCTCGGTGCGGGGCACAGGGCGATAGACGAAGCCGTCGGCGCCCGCTTCCCGCTGAACCAAGCCCTTGGCATCCAGCCGGGCCAGCAGAGTGCGGATCGCGGAGTCGCTGAGCGTATCGGTCAGGGCGTTGCGCACCCCCGCGGCGGTGCCCGTTTCCAGCCGGCACAGGGTCTCGAAGACCTCGCGTTCGCGTCGGGGCAAGGACTCGATCATGGGGAATCTCCGCATCGGCTGACGCTACATTTGTAGCGCTACATGCGTAGCGGATCGAGTCTAAAATAAGGCAGCCGGATTAACTCGGCGTAGGGGTCCCTCCCCTCCCGTCCAGCGACGAGAGGAGAGGGTTCAGACCTCAGCCGACCGGCTTGACGTTGTCGTCCGAGTTGCGGTCGATCCAGCGGTTGTAGGGGTCGATCCCTGCAAAGGCCGGCTTCTGGTCCGTGACAAAGCGGAAGACCTGGGTTCCGCTGCGCAGGGGACGGCGCTCCATCAGGATGACCGACTTGCCGTCGAACGCCCCCTTGCCCGGCTCGGCAGAGAACAGGCCGACGTCGAAGGTTTCGTTCAGCGGGGCCTCGGTCTCCTCGCCCTTGCCGTCGGCGTAGAGCTTGCGGGCCTCGACCGTCAGGGCGACGTCCCACTTGCCGTCGGCGCGCTTGGTCGCCGTGACCGACTTCGACTTCACGTCATACAGGGTGATCTTCTCGAACAGGTCGGTGATCAGCGCCTGCTTGTCGGCCGGCGCCTCGGCGCGGATCGCGTTGATGAGATCCAGCGAGCGCGGATAGGGCGCGGACTTGAAGGCGTACTGCGCCAGCACCCGACGCAGGGCGCGGTTCACCGCCTCCTCGCCGATCTGATCGCGCAGCAGGTACATGACCAGACCGCCCTTCTGATAGTGGATGTACTGCTGGTTCTCGATGCGCATCAACGGCATCTCTTCCAGCCGCTCCATGCCGCGCGAGCGCAGGTAGCGATCCAGCTCGTATTTGAGGAAGCGACGGATCTTGTCGGGCCCGTACAGCTTCTCCATCACCATCAGCGCCGAGTATTGCGCCAGGGATTCCGACAGCAGGGTCGAGCCCTGCTGGTCCGAGCCGACCACCTGGTGCGCCCACCACTGGTGGCCGACCTCGTGGGCGGTGACGTAGGTGACGTAGTCGATCTTCTCCTCGTCGGTCAGGTCGGCGATGAAGCCGAGGCCTTCCGAGTAGGGCATGGTGTTGGCGAAGGCCTGGGCGAAGCTGGCGTAGGCCGGGAACTCGATGATCCGGGCCTGACGGAACTGGTACGGGCTGAAGGCCTTGCCGTAGTAGTCCAGCGCCGACTTCATGCCGGTCAGCATGCGCTCGACGTTCCGCTCATGGCCCTTGTGGTAATAGACGGCCAGTTCGATCGGGCCGTGCTGCTCCCTGGCCACCTGATAGTCGGCGGACTGGACCGAGAAGAAGTTCAGCACCGGAGCCTCGGTGACGAAGCGGGCCGTGCGACGGCCGTTCTTCGTCACGTCCGACACCTTGTAGCCCGGCGCGATCGGCGTCTGATCGGCGACCGTGGTCACGGTGATGTCGGCGTTGACCCAGTCGGCGCCGATATAGTTGTGGGCCCGCGCGCTTTCGTCCTCCAGCTTGGCCATGCGCAGTTCGGGCGGCAGGCCGTGCTTGCGGCGCTTGGCCCGGTCAGACAGCAGGCCGTCGCGGCCCATGCCGATGGTCAGGCCGAACTCGCCATTGTTGACGAAGGTGCCGTTGTCGACGATCCGCGTGGTGTCGCCGCTGTTCTTGAAGCCGCGCTGCTCCAGCACCGTCTCAAAGGCGATGGTGCGCTTCTCGCCCGGCTGCATCGGCGTGGCGAAACGATAGATGCGGTACTCGAACTGCGGCCATTCCTTCGCGACCGTCGCACCCTGAACGTCGAGCCTGGCGATCTTCAGGTCCTGGTTCCAGCGCAGGTGGACTTCGCCCAGAGGCGCGCCCGTGCGGTTCTCGATGACGTAAGTCCCCTTGGTCGTCAGACGCGGCTGGTGCGGATAGAGGTCCAGGTCCAGCTTGACGTCGGTGATCGCGGGCTGAGGCGTCTTCTCGTACTTGAGCAGGGTCTTCTCATAGTCCGCCATCAGCTGTTCGCGCTGATCGCGGCTGCGGTACTCGTTCCAGACATTGGTGTTGATGAAGCTGAAGACGCCCAGGGCCACGAAGGCGGTCAGAGCGACGCCGCCGATCACGCCCGCCGGCCCCATCAGACGCCGCGGCAGACGCTTCAGACGCGGCATGAAGCGCGTCTCCGCCCCTCGGCGCCACAGGCCATAGGCGATGACCAGCAGGACGACGGCGAAGGCCGACCAATAGGCCTGCATCCAGGCGGCGTAGCCCGCGAACTTGCCCAGACCATTCATGTCCGACAGCGGCATGCCTGTCCCTCCGCCATAGCGGTAGAGGATGTGGTCGAAGCCCAGGTTGGACAGGACGATGGTCGAGATCAGATAGACCACCATGACGGCCCAGCCGACGAACTTGTTCGGCGACAGCGATTGCACGAAGATGGCCAGCACCGCCATCAGGGCGAAGCTGATCGACTGGGGCACGACGTACCAGAACAGATACTTGCCGATCTCGAAGTTGGTGTAGCCCTTGATCGTCTGCACGATCATTCCGGCCAGCGAGGCGGCCAGCAGGGTCGAGACCAGGACCAGGATCAGGGCCAGGGTCTTGGGCAGCAGGAAGGTCCAGTCCGGCGTCGCGGTGGAATCGATGATCTCATGCGTGCGCCGCTCACGATCACGCCAGACCAGTTCGCCCGAATAGTAGATCGAGATGATCATGACGATCAGGCCGAAGGAGCTGCCCAGGGTCTCGATCACCACGCGCGTGACCGGCAGGACGGGCGCTCCGTACATCTCGCCCGCGAACAGCAGGACGGCGATGCCGAAGGCGAAGCCCAGGGCCAGCATCACGAAGTAGGCCGGGCTCTTGAACACCGCCTTCATCTCGAAAAGGGTGCGCGAGATCAGCTGGGTCCAGCCGGCCTTGAAGCCATAGGACGGTGCGGCCAGCGGCGCGACAGGCGCGCTGGCGTCCGGCGAGGCCTCGGCCATCGCCTTCAGCTTCTCCTGCTTGCGCAGCTTCGATCCGCGCGGCGACGGGCGATACAGGGGATAGGCGGCGGCCAGGAAGGCCAGGCTGACGCCCAGCCACAGCAGCTTGTTGCCCAGCAGCAGGCCGGTCAGCGGGGCATTGATCGTGTTGCGCTCAGCCGCCGTCCAATACTTGGTCGCCAAGCCATAGGCGCCGGCGCCGAAGGGCTCCAGCCAGGCCACCAGGGTCTCCAGCTCCGGCTTGGAGCCGAAGACCGAGGTCGTGGTCATGTAGAAGATGAAGACGCCGACGACGCCGACATAGGTCGCCATCATCGAGCGGGTCACGGTCGCCAGGGTGAAGAAGACCGCAGAGCTGAACAGCAGCCCCGGCAGACCCATGACGACGAAGCCATAGAGGTAGTCCAGCGGACGGAAGGGACCGACCGTCTCCTTGTCCACCCATGGCATCAAGGTGCCGATCAGGATGCCCAGCGCGACGCTCAGGAAGGCCAGGGCCACCACGGCGAAGGCGCCGAGAAAGCGACCGTACAGATAGTCGAACTTCGACAACCGGCTGGACTGGATCATCGGACCGAAGCCCGTCGTGGCGTCACGCACCACGACATTGGCGACGATGGCTGTCGTCGCCAGCATGAAGAACAGGTTGAAGATCAGATGGGCCTGCGCAATGGCGAACGGCGCGTTCTTGAACACGTTTCCGCCCGACCCGACGCTGACGTTGGGACTGGCGACCGAACCGAAGCTCAGCAGGAAGAAGAGGATGGAAATGACCCAGAAGGCGGGCTGGCGAAGCTGATAGCGGAACTCGAAGGCCGCGACTTTCCCGAACATGATCCGGGCCTCAGGCGGCTTGAGCGGCGGCAGGGCGACGCGAGGCGGCCAGCGTCGAGAAGTAGACGTCCTCCAGACCGCCCGAGGCCGGCTCGAAGCCCTCGCCCGGCTTGCTGTCCGCCAGGACGTGGATCACGGTCTGGCCGGCGAACAGGCGCGTCGAAATGACCTCGAAACGGGCGCGGTGTTCCGGCAGGGCCTCCTTGGCGATGGCCTTCTTCCAGACGCGGCCGGCCATCTGCTTCATCAGTTCCAGCGGCGCGCCTTCCAGTTGGATCTTGCCGCCCGCCAGCACCGCCATGCGCGGGCACAGGTCGGCCACGTCCTCGACGATGTGGGTCGACAGGATGACCACCACGTTCTCGCCGATCTCGGCCAGAAGGTTGAGGAAGCGGTTGCGCTCCTCCGGGTCCAGACCGGCGGTCGGTTCGTCGACGATGATCAGGCGCGGATTGCCGATCAGGGCCTGGGCGATGCCGAAACGCTGGCGCATGCCGCCCGAGAAGCCGGCCAGGGCCTTCTTGCGGACGCTCCACAGGTTGACCTGGTTCAGCAGGGCCTCGACCGTCTGCTTGCGTTCCTTGCCGTCGGCGATCCCTTTCAGCACCGCCATGTGATCCAGCATGTCGTAGGCCGAGACGCGCGGATAGACGCCGAAATCCTGGGGCAGATAGCCCAGGGTGCGGCGCAGCAGCTCAGGCTGGCGGATCACATCGATGTCGCCGAAGCGGATCTCACCCGAGGTCGGGCTCTGAAGGGTGGCGATGGTGCGCATCAACGTCGACTTGCCCGCCCCGTTCGGGCCCAGCAGGCCGAACATGCCCGTCGGAATGGTCAGGCTGACGTCGTCCAGCGCCCGTGTTCCGTTGCCGTAGACATGAACCAGATTGTTGATCGACAGCATGACGCGCCCCCGCGGATGTAAAAGACACTTCACACTGACGGCTTCATCGCCCCCTCGACAAGTTACAGATTGGACAGGTTTGGCGCCGGGCGCCGCGGTTAGAGGGCCACTAGAGCCCGGAAGCTATTGCCTGCTACAGTCAATGACACCGGTTTCTTGGGAGGGTGACCATGGGAATGACGCGACGCGCCGCGGTTCTGGCGGGCCTGGCCGCCACGGCGACGGCGACCGCCGGGCAGGCCGCGCCGCGCGCCCCCCGCGCCGTCACGACGGCCGGACCGGTCGTCGGTCGGCGTCAGGGCGGGATCAACGTCTTCAAGGGCGTACGCTACGGCGCGCCGACGCAGCGTTTCCAGCCGCCCCAGCCGCCGACGCCGTGGCGCGACCCGGCGCCCGCCTTCGACTATGGCGCGGCCAGCCCTCAGCGCGGCGATGAGCCGAACCAGAGCGAGGACTGCCTGTTCCTGAACGTCTGGACGCCGGGGATCGACGCGAGCCGTCGGCCGGTCATGGTCTATATCCACGGCGGCGCCTATTCGAGCGGATCGGGATCCGACCCGCTTTATGACGGGTCGCGGCTGGCGGCGCGCGGCGACGTGGTGGTGGTCACGCTGAACCACCGGCTGAACGCCCTGGGCTACGCCTATCTGGCGCGGCTGGCGCCGGGGTTCGAGGACTCGGGCAATGTCGGCCAGATGGACCTGATCCTGGCCCTGCGCTGGGTGCGCGACAACATCGCGGCCTTCGGAGGCGACCCGAACCGCGTCATGGTTTTCGGCCAGTCGGGCGGCGGGGCCAAGATCGCAACCCTGATGGCGACGCCTGCCGCCAGGGGCCTGTTCCACCGCGCCGCGACCATGAGCGGCCAGCAGGTCACGGCGTCCGGCCCCATCAACGCCACGACCCGCGCGACCGCCTGGCTGAAGGCCTTGGGCCTGACGCCGGATCGCGCCCATCAGGCCGCGACCCTGCCCGTCGAACGTCTGCTGGAGGCGCAGGGCGTCGAGGACCCCATCCTCGGCTACGGCGGGCTCTACTTCGGGCCGGTGCTGGATTTCCGCAGCCTGCCGCGCCACCCCTTCTATCCCGACGCCGCTCCGCAGGGCCTCACCATCCCCATGATCATCGGCAACACGCGCGAGGAAACCCTCGGCTTCATGGGCAATGACCCGAAGAACGTCGGCCTGACGTGGGACACCCTGCCTGCGCGGATGTCGCCCGGCGTCATGCGCATCGACATCACGCCCGAAGCCGTGATCGAGGCCTATCGCCGGATGCATCCCGACTGGTCGCCGGATCAGGTCCTGATCGCCGCCACCACGGCGGGGCGGTCATGGCGCGGCGCGGTGATCGAGGCCGAGGAACGGGCCGAGGGCGGCGCCCCGGCCTGGGTCTATCAACTGGACTTTCCCGGAGCGACGGCCTCAGGTCGCAAGGGCGCCTTCCATACGGCCGACATTCCCCTGGTGTTCGACAATGTGAACGCGCCGGGGTCGCGCACGAAAGGGCCGGGCGCTCAGGCCGTGTCGGATCAGATGAGCGACGCCTTCATCGCCCTGGCGCGCACCGGCGATCCCAACCACGCAGGCCTGCCGCGCTGGGACCGCTATGAGTTGCCGACGCGCCAGACCCTGCTGTTCGATGTGGAGCCCCGCATGGCGAGCGACCCGCGCGGCGACGAACGGGCCTTCTTCTCGGCCATCCCCTATGTGCAGCCTGGAACCTAGAGGGCCCCGATCTAGAGAGCAAAGTCCAGACGGGCGGCCCAGGCTCGCGCCAGCTCGGGCCAGACCTGCGCCGGCCTGCCCTGGATCAGACGGATGCCGAAGCCGTGGCCGCCTTCCTGGAACAGGTGGGCCTCAGCCTTGACCGACGCCGCTTTCAGCGTGGTCAGCAGCATCAGACTGTTCTCGACCGGCACCGAGGCGTCGTCCATGGCGTGCAGCAGGAAGACGGGCGCCGCGCCAATCCAGTTCATCTGCTCGAGAGAATAGGCGGCGATGCGCGCCGCGCTCGGCGCCCCACCCAGCAGATGCGTGCGCGATCCAGCGTGGACGTGCGGGTCGCTCATGGTCGCCACCGGATACATCAGCACCGTCAGATCCGGGCGCAGCGACACCGCGTCCGCCGCATCCACGGGGGCATAGGCCGCATCGGTGCGCGCGCTGGCCAGCCCCGCCAGATGCCCGCCCGCCGAGGCGCCCAGCACCGCGATGCGGTCCGGCCGTACGCCGAACTCCGCCGCCCGACTGCGGATCAGGCGGATGGCGCGCTGGGCGTCCTGCAAGGGCGCGTCCGCCCCCGCCGCCCAGCCGTCGGCCGGCAGGCGATAGCGCAGGACGAAACAGGTCGTCCCGCTGGCGGCGAAGACGCGGGCGACGTCGAAGCCCTCCTTGTCCAGCACCGACCAGCGATAGCCGCCGCCGGGGATCAGCAGCATGGCCGAGCCGTTGGGCTTGTCGGGCCGCATCACCGTCATGATCGGATCGGTGGTGTATTGGGCGTAGCGGTCGCGATAGGCCGGATCGGTCGAGCGCTCGGGCACGATGGGGACGACCGTCACCCCCTCCCCGCCCGGCGCGCCCTGCGGCCACAGGCGGATCACTTCGGTCGGATCGGGCGGCGCGACGGCTTGCGCCTTCGCAACAGCGGGCAAGGCCGCGGCCAGAGCCGGGACCGCCGCGCCCATCGTCAGCAAACCCCGTCGATGCAGTTTCACGTCCGCCTCCTCCAGAATTGAAGAAGGGCGCTCGCCCCCTCAGACGAGCGCCCCTCTCGGCGTCAGATCCTTAGACCTTGGCCGGTTCGTATCGCGGCGAGATGATGTGAACCACCAGCAGCGCCACCAGATAGGCCGAGGCCGCCACCACGAAGATCGGGGTGTAGGTGCCGATCTTGTCGAGGACGAAGCCAGCGTACTTGGCCATGATCATGCCGCCGATGCCGCCCAACATGCCGCCGATGCCGACGACCGAGCCCACCGCCGAACGCGGGAAGACATCGCCCGGGAAGGCGTAGAGGTTGGCCGAGAAGCCCTGGTGCGCCGCGGTCGCCAGGCCGATGATCAGGACCGCGATCCACAGGTTCGAGGCGAAGGCGGCGAAGGCGACCGGCACGGCGCACAGGGCGCAGATCAGCATGGTCAGTTTGCGCGCCTTGTTCAGGTTCATGCCCATCTTCATGAAGCGCCCCGACATCCAGCCGCCGCCCACCGAACCGACATCCGACAGCAGATAGATGGCCACGATCGGCGGGCCGAAGGTCTTCAGGTCCAGGCCGTAGCTCTTGCCCAGGAAGTCAGGCAGCCAGAACAGGAACATCCACCAGATCGGGTCGATCAGGAACTTGCCCGCGGCGTAGGCCCAGGTTTCCTTGACCGTCAGCAGCTTCTTCCAGCCGATCTTCTCGACGGTGTCGGCCGGGTCCTGCTCGATCCATTCCAGCTCGGCCGTGGACAGCTTCTTCACTTCACGCGGACGGCGATAGACCAGCAGCCAGATCGGCAGCCAGATCAGGCCCATCAGACCGGTGACGACGAAGGCCATCTGCCAGCCGAAGCTGAGCACCAGAACCGGAACCAGCAGGGGGGTGACGATGGCGCCGATATTGGTGCCGGCGTTGAACAGGCCGGTGGCGAAGGCGCGTTCCTTCTTGGGGAACCACTCGGCCACGGCCTTGATCCCGCCGGGGAAACCGCCTGCCTCGCCGACGCCCAGGATCATGCGGGCCATGATGAAGTGCGACAGGTCGCGGGCCGCGCCGTGCATCATGTGGCCGATCTGCCAGATGAAGAAGGCGACCCCCAGGCCCCAGCGTGCGCCAACCCGGTCCATGATCCGTCCGAAGATCAGATAGAAGACGGCGTAGGAGGCCTGGAACCAGAAGACGATGTCCGCATAGTCCGTCTCGGACCAGCCGAACTCAGCCGACAGCGTCGGCTTGAGGAAGCCGATCATCTGGCGATCGACGTAGTTGATGACCATGGCCGCGAACAGCAGCCACATCACGATCCAGCGGTACTTGCCCGCCGGCGGCGCCATCACGCGGATCGGCCCCTCCCCGGCGGGTGCGGCTTTCGAAGCGTCACTCATGGTACGAGACCCATTCCCTTTGATTTCCTCGGCGCGCCCCGTCTTCTTGACCACCCTGAACGGCGGACAGGGTCACGCAGTGATTAGATACTAGTCTGACGTCGGACGCGGCGCGGCCTTCACGACCGTGCAGCGGACTTCTCCCACGCCTTCGAACACGCACGTCGATTCACTGCCGGCGTAGATGCGATGCACCCCCGTGACGGCGCCGGTCGAGACCAGCGTCCCCGCGGTCAGCGGACGCCCCCAGCGCGCGCAATGCTCCAGCAGGAAGCGCACCGATTCCAGAGCGCCGCCGGCCAGCGAGGGCGAGCCGCCCGTGCCGACGCTGACGCCGTCGATGATCGTCTCGACCTGGATCGCATCCATGCGGTCGCGCCAGTCGGTCAGCTCCGGGCCGATCACCAGACCGCCGTTGTTGCCGAAATCCGAGGCGACGACCGCCGAGCCCAGGTCGTTGATGGCCGACAGCGGGCTGCCCGCCAGTTCCACGCCGATGAAGACGGCGTCGATCTGATCGGCGGCTTCCTCGATGGTCCAGTCGGTCTTGGCCGGGTCCGTGTCGGCGCCGATGCGGGCGATGAACTCGGCCTCGACGGCGGCGAAACCGCCCTCGATGGCGGGCAGAGGCGTCGGCGCCTCGCCCGTGGTCCAGACATTGCCGGCGAAGATGGCGCCGGCCAGACGGTGGATGCCCAGGGCCGGTTGCTGCGCCGGGGGCACGCCGCCGACCTTCCAGCCCACGACGCGGTCCGGATAGAGGGCGATGGCGGCGTCCTGAATGGCGTAGGAACGGGCCATCTGTTCAGGGACATCGCCCGGATAGCCTGGCACGGCGCGCGCAGCGAGACGCGCGTTGACGAAGGTCTCGGCGACGGCCTGATCGGCGTCCGGCGTCTGCACGGGAGCTGCCGTCATGCCTGGCGCTCCGAAAGAATGATCTGGTCGGTCAAGTGACGCCCCATTGGAAAACGCTGGATAATGGTCGGGTTAGGAAACCGGTGTCAATCCGCCTTGAAAACAGCCCATGGCGCCCGAGGCCGAGCGAGGCTATGCCTAGCGTCAAACAAGAACACCAAGGGGAACGCTGTTGTCGGAAGACGATTCGCGCACGGCAAAACCGGGCAAGCGCGCCACCATCAACGACGTCGCCCGCGTGGCCGAGGTCTCCAAGAAGACGGTGTCGCGCGTCATCAACCAGTCGCCCTTCGTGCGCGAGGACACACGTGAGCGCGTCCAGGCGGCCATCGACGAACTGGGCTTCATTCCCGACCCGCAGGCGCGCGGCCTGGCCTTCCGCCGGTCCTTCCTGGTCGGCATGATCTACGACCAGCCCAGCCCGACCTATGTTGTCAACATGCAGCAGGGCATCCTGGACGCCCTGAAGGGGTCGGGTTTCGAGCTGGTGGTCCATCCGTGCAGTCGCAACTCTCCCACCCTGCTCAAGGACATCCGCGGCTTCATCGAACGCCAGCGCCTGTTCGGCGTCATCATGCCGCCCTCGGTGTCCGAGGATGATTCGGTCATCGAACTCCTGCAGGAGCTGGACTGCCCCTATGTGCGCATCGCCTCGCTGACGCTGGACGAGCCGCAGAACATGGTGGTCACCAACGACTGGATCGGCGCCGCGGAAGCCGCCCGCCATCTGGCCGACCTGGGCCACCGCCGCATCGCCCTGGTGCGGGGCCTGGCCTCCTTCCGCTCGTCGGTGGTGCGCGGTCAGGGTTTCATCGACGCCCTGGCCGAGCGAGGCATCACCCTGTCGCCCGAATACGACCTGCAGGGCGCCTATACCTACGAATCGGGCGTGGAGGCGGGCCATGCCCTGCTGTCCCTGGCCGAGCCGCCGACCGCCATCTTCACCTTGAACGACGACATGGCCCTGGGCGTCATGCAGGCGGCGCGCGAGCGAGGCATGGAACTGCCGCGCGACCTGTCGGTCGTGGGATTCGACGACCTGCCGATGGCGGCGCGGGTCTGGCCCAACCTGACCTCGGTGCGTCTGCCGATCCGCGACATGGGGCGGATGGCGGCTGAGAAGCTCCTGGCTCCCACGCGCGGGGTTGATCCGGCCAAGCTGGTTCAGCCTGAGGTACGCCCTGCCCTGGTCGTGCGCCACTCCGCCGCGCCCCTTGCCTAAGCCCCCCTTCAACGACAAAGGCGGCCGGCGCCTGCGCGCCGACCGCCTGTTTCTATGCCGTTTCGAGCGCCGATCAGGCGCTGATGACGCCCTTCAGGTACTCGCGGATGCCTTCGTCGGTGGCGTTGGCGAAGAAGTATTCCTGGAACTTTTCGCCGGCCACGGCGGCCTTGAGCAGGTCCTGGTCCATGGACTTCAGGACGGTCAGCATATCGTTGCAGGTGACGGCCTTCAGATCCTTCAGGATGCTGCGGTTCTTGGCCATGAACACGGCGCGCTCCTTAGGATAGCCCAGACCGCGCTCGCCCTCGAACAGCTTGCGATAGACGTCCTGCAGATTCAGCTCGGCCGCCCAGCCGAAGCCCTTGGCGTAGGGCATGGAGATGGCGTTGCCGTCGTTGATCTGGCCGAACAGGAAGGCGTCGGTCGGGTCGATGACCAGGCCGCAGAAGACGCCCGGCATGGAGTTGGCGGCCAGCATGGAGCCCATGCCCGTGCCGCAGCCCGTGACGACGAAGTCGGCGGCGCCCGAGTTCAGCAGGATGCCCGCCAGAAGCCCGTTCATGACGTAGGTCAGCGAGGCCTTATCCTCGGGCGTGTACATGCCGTAGTGGAAAACCTGATGGCCCAGGGGCTCGGCGACTGCGGTCAGGGCGGCGTGCACCGTCTCGCTCTTCGCGGCCTGGCTGTTTTCAATGATGAGAGCGATTTTCATGGGGGCGATCCTCAAGACGGTGGCGAAGCGATGCCGATCTGATGCCGGCGATTATGGTCTAACCGATTGCATCATAATATGACACCGGTTACCTAGTCCACTGAAGGACGGACGCAAGATCCGTCCCGGCGGCTCGCGCAGCGAGACCCCAGGGAGCCCTGCATGTACTACGACCCCATGTACGACAAGGTCTATCAGGCCACCCATCCCGACATGATGGACGGCGCCTCGAACCAGCAGTTGCGGGATCGCTACCTGATCCAAGGCCTGTTCGCGCCGGGCAAGGTCAGCCTGAACTATTCGCACCACGAGCGGATGATCATGGGCGGCGCGACTCCGACGACGAGCCCCCTGACCCTGCCGACCCATTCCGTGCCGGCTTCGCTGGCCGGCGCGCCCTTCCTGCAAGGCCGGGAACTGGGCATCGTCAATATCGGCGGCGCCGGAACGGTCACCGTCGACGGCGAGGTTCTGGAACTGGGCTTCCGCGACGGCGCCTATGTGCCGATGGGCTCGAACGAGGTCAGTTTCGCTTCCACGAACGCCGCCGAACCGGCAAAATTCTATCTGGTCGCCACCCCGGCCCATACGCGCCACGACCTGACCAAGATCTCGATCGCCGACGCGGTGCCGCTGGAGATGGGCGCGCTGGAGACGTCCAACGAGCGGACCATCTACCAGTACATCGTGCCGGCCAAGGTGAAGTCCTGCCAGCTGCTGCTGGGGGTGACTGTGCTCAAGCCCGGCTCGGTGTGGAACACCATGCCGCCGCACATTCACGACCGCCGCTCCGAGGCCTACCTCTACTTCGGCCTGGGCGAGGACGACCGCGTCTTCCACTTCATGGGAGAGCCGGACAAATCCCGAAACATCGTCGTCGCCGACGGCGAGGCCGTGATCTGCCCGCCTTGGTCGATTCACATGGGCGCAGGCACGTCGAACTATACCTTCATCTGGGGCATGGGCGGCGAGAACCTAGACTACACAGACATGGACAAGCTCGACATCTGTCAGCTGAAGTAAGGACACATGGGCATGGCCAATCCTTTTGATCTGACCGGCAAGGTCGCGCTGGTCACCGGCGGCAATACGGGCATCGGTCAGGGCATCGCCCTGGCGCTGGCCGCAGCGGGCGCCGATATCGCTTCGGTCGCTCGCCGCGCCTCTGACGACACGGTCGGCAAGGTGCTGGCCAAGGGCCGCAAGGGTGTCTCCATCCAGGCCGATCTGACCTCGATCGAACCGGTCGAACGCGTTCTGGACGAGGCGACCGCCGCCCTCGGCCCCGTCGACATCCTGGTGAACAACGCCGGCATCATCCGCCGCGCCGACGCCGTGGACTTCTCGGAGCAGGACTGGGACGACGTGATGAACGTCAACCTGAAGGTCCTGTTCTTCCTCAGCCAGGCGACCGCCAAGCGGATGATCGCCGACCAACGCGGCGGCAAGATCATCAACACCGCCTCCATGCTGTCCTATCAGGGCGGCATCCGCGTGCCGTCCTACACCGCGTCGAAGTCTGGCGTGGCGGGCCTGACCAAGCTGATGGCCAACGAATGGGCCAAGCACGGCATCAACGCCAACGCCATCGCCCCCGGCTACTTCGCCACGGACAACACCCAGGCCCTGCAAGAGGACCCGGTGCGCTCCAAGGAAATCCTGGGCCGCATCCCGGCCGGCCGCTGGGGCGACCCGTCGGACATCGGCGGCGCCGCCGTCTTCCTGGCCAGCCGCGCCAGCGACTATGTGCAGGGCATCACCCTGCCGGTCGACGGCGGCTGGCTGGCGCGCTGATCCCGCGCTAGCGTCCAGACCATGACCCAGACGAAATCGGGCGGCCGCATCCTTTGCTTTGGCGAGATGCTGCTGCGGTTCAGTCCGAACCAGAACGAACTGTTGCTGCAATCCCCTGCCCTGACCGCGCGTCCGGGCGGGGCCGAAGCCAATGTCGCTGTCGCCCTGGCCCGCTTCGGCGCGCCGGCGGCGATGGCCACCGTCCTGCCCGACAACGCCCTGGGTCAAGCCGCCCGCGACGAAGTCCGGCGCTACGGCGTGGACACCGCGCCCATCGTCTTTTCGCCGGGCCGAATGGGTCTCTATTTCCTGACGCCGGGCGCCGTTCGCCGCCCGTCCGAAGTCCTCTACGACCGCGCCGGGTCAGCCTTTGTCGAGCGCGTCGCCGACGCCTTCGACTGGGACGCCCTGCTGGACGGCTATGAGTGGCTGCACGTCTCAGGCGTCACCCCCGCCACCGGCCCCAACGGGTCGCGTGCGGCGGTCGAACTGGTCGAGGCTGCCGTCCGCAGGGGCGTCCGCGTCAGCTACGACGGCAATTTCCGCGGCAAACTGTGGGAACAATGGGCCGGCGACCCGCCCGTCACCTTGGGCAAGATGCTGGCCGGGGCCGAGATCGCCTTCGCCGACGATCGCGACTTCGCCCTGGTGCTGAAGACGAAGTTCGAGGACGCCGATCCCCATGCGCGTCGCCGTCTGGCCGCCGCTGCGGCGTTTGACGCCTATCCCCGCCTGCAACGCATCGCCTGCACCCTCCGTGTGCAGGAAAGCGTGGCCGATCAGGCCCTGTCGTCGGTCATGCTGACGCGCGGCGCCGGCGGCGAAGTCATCGAGACCGCGACCGAGGCCATCCACATGACCGGCGTCGTGGACCGGGTCGGCGGCGGCGACGCCTTCGCCTCAGGCGTGCTGTTCGGCCTGTGGAGCGGCTGGTCCGACCAGGAAGCCCTGGACTTCGGTCTGGCGGCGGCGGGTCTGAAACACTCGGTACCCGGCGACTTCAACCTGTTCACCGCCGCCGAGGTGCGCGCGGCCATGGGCGACGGCGGCTTCGACATTCGTCGCTGACGGTTTCGTGAAAACCGGCGCGTTTTCAGCGGCGCTCCGGCACTAGGAAACCGGTGTCAATCGTGTTTAGCTTCGCTGAACTCAAGCAGCCGTCAGAGCTGTGAGGCGACGCATCCCGAGGAAGACACCATGACGCTCATGAACCGCCGCGCCCTGCTGGCCGCCGGCGCCGCCGCGACCTTTACGGCCGCCTCCGCTCCCGCCCTGGCCAAGACGGTCATGCAGGCCGCGCCCGACCGCGCCGCCGTCCTGGCCGCGATGAAGCGGGCGACCCGCTTCATGACCGACGAGGCCGCCGTCGAGGGCGGCTATGTCTGGAACGTCCTGCCCGACTTCTCGCGCCGCTGGGGCGAGCTGGAAGCCTCCCCGACCATGATCTGGGTCCAGCCCCCCGGCACGGCCACCGTCGGCCACCTCTATCTGGACGCCTATCACGCCACCGGCGACGAGCAGTTCTATGAGGCCGCCAAATCCGCGACCGACGCCCTGGTGCGCGGCCAGCACCCGGCGGGCGGCTGGAACTACGTCATCGACACGGCGGGCGAGGAATCGCTGAAGCGCTGGTACGCCACCTACGGCAAGAACGCCTGGCGGATGGAGGAATTCCACCGCTACTACGGCAACGCCACCTTCGACGACGCGGGCACCGCCGAGGCGTCGCAACTGCTGCTGCGGGTCTATCTGGAGAAGCGCGAGCGCAAGTATCGCGCCCCGCTGGACAAGGCGATCCAGTTCGTCCTCGACGCCCAGTACGCCAACGGCGGCTGGCCCCAGCGCTATCCCTTCGTCCAGGGCGGCGGCGTTCACGGCCACGAGGACTACACCCCCTACATCACCTTCAACGACGACGTGGCGGGCGAGAACCTGGAGTTCCTGCTCTACGCCTATCATGGCCTGGCAGTGAACGGGCGTGGCGACGCGCGCGTTCTGGACGCCATCCATCGCGGCATGGATATCTTCGTGAAGACCCAGCAGCCGCAGCCGCAGCCGGCCTGGGGCCTGCAGCACTTCCCCGACACCCTGAAGCCCGCGGGCGCGCGGACCATCGAACCGCAAGCCTTCGCCACCCACGCCACGGGGACCAACATCAAGTCGATGCTGGGCTTCTACCGCCTGACCGGCGATCGCAAATACATCGCCCGCCTGCCCGAGGCCCTGGACTGGCTGGATCAGGTGAAGACGCCCCAGAACCTGATCGCGCCGGGCCGCACCCACCCGACCTTCATCCTCGAAGGCTCGAACACCCCGGTCTATATCCACCGGCGCGGGTCCAACATCACCAACGGCCAGTATTACGCCGACACCAACCCCAACAACCTGATCGTCCACTACGGCTCGTTCCGTAACGTCGACACCGCCGCCCTGCGCCGCGAGTACGAGGAACTGGCCGCGAAATCGCCCGAGGAAGCCAGCCGCAACTCGCCGCTGAAAGCGCGCCCCGGCACGCTGCATCTGCCGAAATACTTCACGCTTCAGGACGTGGATGTCTGGGACATGTCGTCCGACGCCCGCCGCCTGGCCAAGCCCGCGCCGGGCCGCGCCGCCGAACTGGTCGCCGGGCTGAACGCGCGCGGCTACTGGCCCTCGCCGCTGACCACGACCTCGAACCCCTATATCGGCGAGGCCCCGGCGGCGGTCACGGGCGGCGAGTATCAGACCACCCGCGTCGGCGACCTGTGGGACACCTCGCCCTACAACACCGACTATCCGGTCGAGTGCGTCTCGACCCAGGTGTTCATTCGCAACATGGGCGAACTGATCGAGACCCTGGCGGGCTGATCAGCGGTAGCGTCGGCGCCTAGAGATAGGCGCCGACCTGCCAGGGTACGAACTCGTTGTCGCCGATGCCCAGGGCCTCGGACTTGGACGGCTCACCCGAGGCCACCGCCAGCATCCGCTCGAAGATGGTGCGACCGACCTCCTCCATCGCCACGCCGGTCAGAACCGGCGAGGCGTCGATGTCCATGTCCTCGTCCATCCAGCTGGCCAGCTTGGCGTTGGAGGCCACCTTGATCGACGGCGCGGGTTTGGCGCCGAAGACCGAGCCACGGCCCGTGGTGAAGACGATCAGATTGGCGCCCGAGGCGATCTGCCCCGTCGCCGAGCAGGGGTCGTAGCCCGGGCTGTCCATGAAGCTGAGGCCCTGGGTCGTCAGCGGCTCGGCATAGCCGATCACGTCGTTCAGCGGCGTCGAACCCGACTTGGCCACCGCCCCCAGCGACTTCTCCAGAATAGTGGTCAGGCCGCCCTTCAGATTGCCGGGCGACGGATTGTTGTTCAGCTCCATGCCGTGCTTGTCGGCATAGGCCCTCCACCATTCCAGACGCGCGTTCAGCCGATCCGCCACCTCCTGCGAGGCCGCGCGACGCAGCAGAAGGTGCTCCGCCCCCCAGATTTCGGGCGTTTCCGACAGCATGGCCGAGCCGCCGTGCGCGACCAGCAGGTCGACCGCCGCCCCCAGGGCCGGGTTGGCCGTGACGCCGGACCAGCCGTCCGAGCCGCCGCATTGCAGGCCGACCGTCAGGTGCGAGGCCGACACCGGCTGGCGCTCGACCTTGGCGGCCTCGGCCACCAGTTCGCGCACGACCTCGATCCCGGCCTCGATGGCGCGGGCCGTGCCGCCGGCCTCCTGAATGGTCAGGGCGCGCAGCGTCGGTGCTGCCTCCAGACCCTCATTGGCCAGCCAGGCCGGAATCTGATTGGCCTCGCAGCCTAGGCCCACAATCAGGATCGAATGGAAGTTCGGATGCCGGGCGTAACCCGCCAGCGTCCTCTGCAACAGGGTGGTGTCGCTGGACAGCGAAGAGCCGCCGCAACCGCCCTGATGGGTGAAGGCCACCACCCCGTCGACGCCCTTGGGCAGGCTGGCGTCGGGGAAGGCGTCGGCGATCCGCCGCGCCACCGTGGCCGAGCAGTTCACGCTGGTCAGGACGCCTATGTAGTTGCGCGTCCCCACACGACCGTCCGCGCGAACGATCCCGTTGAAAGTCGCGCCAGACCGCGGTGTCGGCGCGTGGACGTCCGCCCCCACCTCGGCCTCGCGCCCGTCCTCGGCCATGGCCAGATTGTGGACGTGGACATGATCTCCGGCGGCGATGGCCGCCCTGGCTCGCCCGATGACCTGACCGTAGCGGCGAACCAGACCGCCCGCCTCCACGGCATGGCGAGCGATCTTGTGCCCGGTGGCGATGTCGGCGCGCGCCGGTGCGGCCAGACCTTCGGGCACCTCGCCGACGGCGATGTCGTCAAGGGCGATGGCGACGTCATCGGCGGGGTTCAGGATCAGGACGCAGCTCATGATCTACTCCGTCACACGGCGCGCGGCTTCTACCGCGCCGTGCTCTCTCAACGACAGGAAGGCCCCGGTCACCGCCTCGACGAAGCGCCGGTCGTTCGCCAGAGCCTCGGGGAAGACCGCCGACAGGGTCAGCAGGGCGCGAACCTCAGCCTCGTCGTTCTCCGACGCCGCGATCAACTCGGCGGTGCGCGCCGCCAGCGGATCATCGACCACCACGGCCTCGCCGCTCTCGGTCACGCCCTCCTGCCAACGCATCCAGGCGGCGACGCCCAGGGCCAGGGCCTCGACGCCCTGTCCCGCCGCCAGTCTTTCGGCCATGCCCGCCAGCAGTCGTTGCGGCAGCTTCTGCGACCCGTCCATGGCGATCTGGCGCGTCCGGTGCATCAGGGCCGAGTTGGAGAACCGGGCCATCAGTTCGTCGCGATAGGCCGACACGTCCAGGCCCGGCGGCGGGTTCAGCGTCGTCTGCGCCTCGTCCCACAAAGCCTCGATAAAGGCGCGGAAGGCCGGGACAGCCACGGCTTCATGCACGTGCTCGTAGCCGGACAGGGCGCCGAGATAGGCCGTCGCCGAATGCGCCCCGTTCAACAGGCGCAGCTTGGCGTCCTCCCAGGGCTCGACCGCGTCGGTCAGTTGCACGCCGAAGGCGGCGAAGTCGGGCCGCTCGCCCGCGAACCAGTCCTCGATCACCCACTGGGTGAAGGGCTCGGCCTTGACCATGCCCGGGTCTTCAACACCGAGGCGGGCAGCCAGGCGGGATACGTCGTCAGGAATGGTCGCCGGGACGATCCGGTCGATCATGGTCTGGGGGAAGGCGCCCTCGGCCTCGATCCACTCGGCCAACGACGGATCAATGCGACGGGCCATAGCGATGACGCCGGCCCGGATGCGCTTGCCGTTGTGGGGGATGTTATCGCAGCTAATGACGGTGAAAGGCTTCAGCCCCGCCGCCTTCCTCGCCCGCAGGGCCGCGACGATGAAGCCCGGCGCCGTGCGCGGCGCGGAAATATCGACCAAATCGACGGCCACGTCAGGATCATCCAGCAGCAGGTCGCCAGTCGCTGGATCCAGGCGATAGCCCTTCTCGGTCACCGTCAAGGTGACGATGTGGACCTCGGGCCCGGCCATGGCCGCGACCAGAGCGGCGGGGTCTTCCGGCCCGACCAGAACGCCTCGGCCGGCGCCGATCACCCGCAGATGCTCCTCGGCCCCGTCGCGCACGACCAGGGTGTAGAGCCCGTCCTGCGGGTTCAGTTGATCCCTCACGCCCGGCGACCTCAGCGAGGCCCCCAGCACGCCCCAGCGCAGGTCGCCGCTCGCCAGGGCGTCGTCGAACACCACCGCCTGATGGGCGCGATGGAAGGCGCCGATGCCCAGATGAACCACCCCGGTCTTCACCTCAGCACGATCATATTCCGGTCGCGCGACGTCGGCGGGCAGGCCCGACAGGGCCGCGTCAGTCAGGCGGGTCACAGCTTGTAGGCCGCCTTGACCAGACCATAGGTCAGGGCGTGGGCCAGTTCGTGGGCCTCGTCCTCCTCCATGCGGTGTTCGACCACCAGCTTGGCCAGGAAGCCGCAGTCCATCCGCCGGGCCACATCGTGGCGCGCCGGGATCGACAGGAAGGCGCGCGTATCGTCGTTGAAGCCGACGGTGTTGTAGAAGCCCGCCGTCTCGGTGACCTGCTCGCGGAACCGGCGCATGCCCTCGGGGCTGTCGTGGAACCACCAGCTCGGCCCAAGCTTCAGCGCCGGATAGTGACCCGCCAGCGGAGCCAGCTCGCGGCTGTAAGAGGTCTCGTCCAGCGTAAACAGGATCAGGGTCAGGCGGGTATCCGAACCAAAGCGGTCCAGCAGCGGCTTCAGCGCCCGGACGTAATCCGTCTGGGTCGGGATATCGCAGCCCTTGTCGCGGCCGAAGCGGTTGAAGACCGTGGCCGAGTGGTTGCGGAAGCTGCCGGGGTGAAGCTGCATCACCAGCCCGTCCTCGACCGACATGGCGGCCATCTCGGTCAGCATCTGGCCGCGGAACAGCTCGGCGTCGGCGGCGCTGGCCGGGGCGGTCGAAACGCGCTTGAACAGGGCCTCGGCTTCCGCCTTCGACAGATCGGCGGTGAAGGCGGTCGGATGGCCGTGGTCGGTCGAGGTGGCGCCCATCTCGATGAAGAAGGCGCGGCGGTCGCGCAGGGCCTGCAGATAGCCCTCCCACGACATCGTATCGCGGCCGGTCTGCTCGGCCAGGATTTTCAGATTGTCGCGGAAACCCTCGTAGTCCGGGTCCAGCACAGGGTCGGGGCGATAGGCGGTCAGCACCCGCCCCTTCCAGCCCGAGGCGTTAATGACCTTGTGGTGCTCCAGCGCATCAAGCGGGCTCTCGGTCGTGGTCAGGACCTCGATGTTGTAGCGATCGAACAGGGCGCGCGGCTTGAAGGCGTCGGTCTTCAGCGCGGCGTCGATGACGTCGTAATAGTGACCCGCCGTCTCGGCCGACAGGCGCACGTCGATGCCGAAAGCCTCGGCGTAGACCCAGTCGTGCCACATGCGCGAAGGCGTGCCGCGGAACAGGTGATAGTTCTCGGCGAAACGGCGCCAGATCTTGCGCGGATCAGCCTCGACCGGGCCGCCGTCGGCGCGCGGCACCCCCAGGTCCTCCATCGCCATGCCCTGCGAGTGCAGCATTCGGAAGACGTAGTGGTCGGGCGTGATCAGCAGCTCGGCCGGGTTGGCGAAGTTCTCATTGCCTGCGAACCAGCTAGGGTCCGTGTGGCCGTGCGGGCTGATGATCGGCAGCCCCTTCACCTCGGCGTAAAGGCGGCGCGCGACGGCCCGCGTGTCGGCGTCGGCCGGAAACAGGCGGTCGGGGTTCAGGCGAAGCGGCTGGGTCATGCGACAACTCGAGACTGGATTTCGGACAGTCAGAGCAGGACGCAAGGCTCAGCGAATCGCATTGCCGCCGGACCCATTGATCCGAATCCGACAGGGCCGCTTCCCCTTTCGCCGCCCCTCTGACGGGGGTGGTCGTTTGGTTCTTTTCTTCGGGCGCAGAACCGTCGTGCGGCTCCGATGCGATCAGCGTTCGTCATCATCTTGCCACACGCCGGAAACTGTGCGTAGCTTTATATGACACCGGTGGCAGAGGCTGACAAACGCCAAATGACACCGGTTCCCGCGATCGCGGAGGCTGGAACGGGGACGCACGATCCTCGAAAGGCCCAACTGGGAGGAGGACACAGATGACCCACCACGCTACCCGTGCGCGTTACGCGCTGACCCTCGGCGCCTCGCTGGGCGCCCTGACCCTGGCCCTGGCCAGCGGCGCTCACGCCCAAGAGGCAAGCCCCGCCCAGGAACAGGACGCCACGACGGTCGATGAAATCGTCGTCACCGGCTTCCGCGCCAGCCTGCAGAACGCCCTGAACATCAAGCGCCGCGAAGCCGGCGTGGTTGACGCCATCTCGGCCGAGGACATCGCCGACTTCCCCGACACCAACCTGGCGGAATCCATTCAGCGCATTCCCGGCGTGTCGATCGATCGCGACGCAGGCGAAGGCCGCTCGATCACCGTGCGCGGCCTGAGCTCGGAGTTCACCCGCACCCGCATCAACGGCATCGAGGCCCAGGCCACGACTGGCGCGACCGACTCCTCGGGCGGCGTGAACCGCGGCCGCGGCTTCGATTTCAACGTCTTCGCCTCGGAACTCTTCAACAACATCACGGTCCGCAAGACCGCCTCGGCCGAGGTCGAAGAAGGCTCCCTGGGCGCCACCGTCGACCTGCGCACCGCGCGCCCGTTCGACTATCAGGGCTTCACCGCCGTCGCCTCGGTGCAGGGCGGCTACAACGACCTGTCCGAAGAGTGGAGCCCCCGCTTCGCCGGCCTGATCTCCGACACCTGGATGGACGGCAAGTTCGGCGCCCTGCTGTCGCTGGCCTACAGCGACAAGAGCTCCATCGAAGAAGGCTTCAGCTCCGTCCGCTGGGGTCCCGCCAACGGCGACAACGGCTTCCAGAACCCCACCGCCCTGCCCGGCGGTTCGGCGGCCGCCGGCGGCCTCTTCCACCCGCGCATCCCGCGCTACGGCCGTTTGAGCCATGAACAGGAGCGCATCGGCGCGACTGCGTCGCTGCAATGGCGCCCGTCGGACGCCACGACCGTCAGCCTGGACGCCCTCTATTCCAAGCTCGACTCGACCCGTCAGGAGAACTTCCTCGAAGCCTGGTCGCTGAGCCGCAACGCCTCGCAAGGCGGCAAGCCCCAGGTCGACATCGTCGAGGCCGTCGCCGACCCGGAAACGGGCGAACTGGTCTATCTGCGCCTCGACGACATGGACATGCGCACCGAGGAACGCTTTGACATCCTCAAGAGCGAGTTCTCGCAATACACCCTGGAAGTCGAACACGACTTCTCTGACAGCGTGCGCTTCAAGGGCGTGGCTGGCCGCTCCAAGTCGGAATTCGGCAACCCGCTGCAGGTCAACGCCATCATCGACCACCAGAACGGCGACGGCTGGTCGATCGACTTCCGCGAGAATCGCGACCTGCCCAAGATCGTCTATGGCTTCGACGTCACCGATGCGAACCAGTGGACCATCACCGGCCCGGCGGGCGCTCAGCCGCTGTCGGAACTGCGTATCCTGTCGAGCGAGCAGAGCAACACCTACACCACCTTCGAAGGCGGCTTCGAGTTCGACATCGACGAGCGCATGACCTTCAAGGTCGGGGCAAGCTACAAGGAGTATCAATCCGAAGGTTCGGGCTACGCGCGTCAGACCAATGCGGTGCCGGCCATGCCGGCTGGCTCCTCGATCGGCAGCCTGACCTACCTGCTCGACGGCTTCGGCAAGAACCTGGACCTGCCTGAAGGCTCGGCGACGGCCTGGATCTCGCCCAACCTCGACGCCATCATGAAGGCCTATGGCGCCGACTGCCTGTGCAACACCGGTGTTGCGGGCGGCGATTTCCGCCTGCTGGGCCTGGAGAACGGCTCGACCGCCCTGGGCAACTGGCGCGACGTGACCGAGAAGGACACCGGTCTGTGGGCGCAGCTGGACTGGAACACCGAATGGGCCGGCATGCCGGTTCGCGGCAACTTCGGCGCCCGCTGGGTCAACACCGAGGTCGAGGCCGCCGGCTACTCTGCACTCAGCGGCGTGACCACCCGCGTCTCGGGTTCCAACAATTATGATGACATCCTGCCGTCGCTGAACCTGTCGATCGAACCGATCGAGGACGTCATGGTCCGCTTCGGCGCGGCCCGCGTCATGTCGCGTCCGCCCGTCACCAGCCTGGTGCCGGTCTTCTCGCTGAGCGCGCCGAACGCAGCCAACCGCACCGCGTCGCTGGGCAACGTCAATCTGGACCCCTACCGCGCCGACACCTTCGACCTGTCGCTGGAATGGTATTTCGCGCCGGAATCCCTGCTGTCGCTGGCGCTATTCTACAAGGACATCTCCACCTATGTGCAGACCACCCAGCAGACCCTGACCTATGCCGAACTGACGGCGATGAACCCGGCGGCCTTCCCGGCGGCTGCGGATCGCCCCGTCTCGGACCAATACGTCTTCAGCACCCCCACCAACACGCCGGGTGGACCGCTGACGGGCTTCGAAATCAGCTACCAGCAGCCCTTCACCTTCCTGCCGGGCGCCTTCTCGAACCTGGGCGTGCAGGCCAACTTCACGCACGTTGAATCTGAAATCGACTACTGCACCACGGCCGCCTGCAACGTCTATGTGACGGCCAACCTGGTGAACCTGTCGCCCGACGCCTGGAACGCCACGCTCTATTATGACGACGGTCGCTTCAACGCCCGCGTCTCGGCCGCCTATCGCGACACCTATTACCAGCAGGTTCCGGGCGCCAACGGCGGCACGCGCGGCATCGCGGTCACCGGCAAGACCGAGACCCTCAGCATCGACGCCTCGGCCTCCTTCGACGTCAACGACAAGCTGGCCCTGTCGATCGAGGGCATCAACCTGACCGACGAGTTCAACCGCCAGAACCACGGCGAACTCGATGGCGTGCGTGACAGCACCTACGTCTATCATCACACGGGCCGTCAGGTCTTCGTGGGCGCCCGCTACAAGTTCTGATCCGACTTACATCGCACTCCTGAGCGGTGAACTCGGCGCTGGCGGTCTGACCGCCAGCGCCTTCTTTTTTGCCCGGGCTCGATCAGCTTCAGCGCGCCGGGCGGCAGTGCTCGACAAAGCCGGCGACGAACCGCGTCAGACGACGGCGCGCTTCCTCATCGATCAACCGGCCCTCTGCATCGAAGGCGGCCCCCGCATGCGGCACCAACATGCGACCGCCGAACCAAGGCGCGGTCCCCAGGGTGCGCAGGACAGGCAGCCAGGCCGACTGGCTCATCACCGTGCCGAACGGCCCCGGCGAAGCGCCGAGCACAGCCACCGGCCGTCCTCCGAATACCCGGTCGATGTCCGAGGCCGGCCGGCTGAGCCAATCGATAGCGTTCTTGAAAACGCCGGGCATGCCGTTGTTGTACTCGGGCGTGAACAGCAGCAGGCCGTCGCTGCCAGCGATCAGATCCTTCAACGCGACCACCGCCTCGGGCAGACCGTGATCGCGCTCGACGTCGCCGTCATACAGGGGGATCCCCCGGATCGAGCCTTCGATCAGGTCCACGCCGTCCGGCGTCAACCCTTGCGCCGCCCGCAGCAGGGCGCTGTTGTAGGAGCCCGCCCGCAGGCTGCCCGATACTCCGATCAGACGCATCAGTCGCTCGTCTCCGCAAAGGCATAGGGAGTCGCGCGCGGCGACGCTTGGGTTTCACCGTGAATCTGCTGTTCGGCGCAACCCTGGACGAGGAAATCGAGCAGCAACCTTACCGAGGGCAGAAGCCCGCGCCGCGACGGGAAGACCGCATGGACGATCCACTTCTTGGGTCGCCAGTCGGGCAGTAGGTCAATCAGGCGCCCTGCCTCCAGATCGCGCGCCACCGCCACGCTTGGCAGCAGGACGACGCCGAGCCCTTGTAGCGCCCCCTCGTGCAGCATGTGCAGGTCGTCGGTCACCAGACGCGGCGCGTGGCGCACCGAGGCGGTCATCCCGTTTCTGTGGTTCAGGACCCAGACGTGGTCGCGATGCGCCGGGCCGAAATCCAGACTGGGCCAGTCGCTCAGATCCGCCGGGCCGCTCGGCGGCGCGAACCGCGCAATCAGTGCAGGCGAGGCCACCAGACGATGCACGCTCTCGTCCAGCTTGCGCATGACCAGGTCGGTAACCTCCAGCGGCGGCTCGCGCACGCGAATGGCCAGGTCAAAGCCCTCGCCGATGACGTCGACCCGGCGGCTGGTGCTGTGCAGATGCACCTCGACCTCGGGATAGACGGCCATGAAGCGGGCGATCAGCCCGCCCATCTGATAGGTCAGCAGCCCCGGCACGCAGGCGACGCGGATGACCCCGCGCGGCTGGGCCGCCACATTGTCGATCACGGCTTGCGCCGCCTCGGCCTCGACCAGCATGGCCAGGCAGTGACGATAGTATTCCTGACCAACCTCGGTGACCGAGAACTTGCGCGACGAACGCTGGATCAGGCGCGTGCCCAACTGGTCCTCCAGAAAAGCGATGCGTCGGCTCAGCTTGGACTTCTGCATCCCCAGGGCCCGCGCCGCCGGGGCGAAGCCGCCGTGGTCCACCACCTGGACGAAGTAATAGAGGTCGTTGAGGTCTCGCATCGTTCTACTGATAGGACGCAGCGAGGCAATTTCACAATCTGTCTCGATGAGCGTCCCTCAACTACAAGCTCCATTACGTGATCACACATGGTCAAAGAGCCATGGTCAGCCCGGTGATTTGTGTCCAGATTGTTCGCGATCTCGTCCAGGAGCAGAAGAATTCCATGATCGAACTCGTCATCGACCAGCGTCGCAAGGACCTCGGCGGTTTCGAAGTGGGCCGCGTCCTGCCCTACGCCAAACGGCGTGCCGTCGGCCCCTTCGTCTTCTTCGACCACATGGGGCCGGTCGACATGCCCGCCGGTCTTCCCAAGACCGTGGACGTGCGGCCGCACCCGCACATCGGCATCTCGACCCTGACCTATCTGTTCGACGGCGAGATCACCCACCGCGACAGCCTGGGCGTGCAGCAGGACATCCGTCCCGCCGAGGTCAACTGGATGACCGCCGGCAGCGGCGTCACCCATTCCGAACGCTTCGAGCGCGCCCGCCGCGAAGGCGCCCGCCTGGAGGGCATCCAGGCTTGGGTCGCCCTGCCCGACGGCCAGGAAGAGATCGACCCCTCCTTCCAGCACGTCGGCACCGCCGACCTGCCGACTTGGAGCGAGGACGGCGTCAAGGGCCGCCTAGCTGCAGGAGAGGCCCTGGGCATGAAGGCCGGTGTCAGCACCTTCTCGCCCCTGCACTATCTGCATCTGGAACTAGAGCCCGGCGCCCGCTTCCAGACCCCGGCCGAGCATTCCGAAAGCGCGGTCTATGTCGTCTCGGGTCTGGTCGAGATCGACGACGGCCGCCCCCTCGGTCACGGCCAGATGGCGGTTCTGGAAAAGAAGGTCGCCTCGGTGATCTGCGCCCTTGAACCCTCAACCATCATGGTCCTGGGCGGCGAGCCGGTCGGCGAACGCTTCATCGACTGGAACTTCGTCTCCTCGTCCAAGGATCGCATCGAGCAGGCCAAGGCCGACTGGCGCGCCGGGCGCATGAAGCTGCCCGACATGGACGATCAGGAGTTCATCCCCCTGCCGCCCGACCCGACCCCGCCCGCCAATCCCATGTCCTGACTGGAAACGCCCCGCATGGCCGTCGCCCAAGCCCATATCGGAACCGCCCGCTACCGGACCTCGATCCGGACGGGCGGCGAGTTGAAGCACGAACTGACCGCCGACGAGCCCGAACGCCTGGGCGGCGCCGACAGCGGCCCGGCGCCCTTCGACCTGCTGATCTCGGCCCTTGGCGCCTGCACCGCCATTACCCTGACCATGTATGCGGAGAAGAAGGGCTGGCCGCTGGAGGGGCTGGATATTCGCCTGGAGTATCTGGGCGGCGAGACTCCGCCGCGCATCGAGCGCGTCCTGGCCCCCACCGGACCGCTGGACGAGGCCCAACGCGCCCGGCTGGCCGACGTGGCCGAACGCACCCCCGTCACCCTGGCCATCAAGAACGGCGTGCCGGTCCACACCACCTTGGCCGCCTGAAGCTGCTCAGATCAGGCCGGCGATCCGGCTGATGGTCGGAATGTCGAAGTGCGCCTCCAGCACCTCGGCGATCCGGTCCAGGGCGCGATCAACGCGCTCGATCTGGTCCGCGCCGTCCGATGGTGCGCCGAGATCGGCCAGGATCGCCGCCCGCGCCACGGCCTGATCGAACAGGCCGTGGACATAGAGGCCAGCGATCCGTCCATCGGACGAAACGGCGCCGTGCGGCCGTCCGTCAATGCGGGCGAAGGGCCGCGCCGTATCGGGACCCTCGGTCTGGCCGATGTGAATCTCATAGCCTGCGAACGCTGCGTCCGAGGCCGCCAGACTCCCCGCGGTCTGGCGCAGCGTCTTCTCACCGGCCAGCACGGTCTCAACGTCGAGCAGGCCCAGCCCCGGCGCCGAACCCGCCACCCCCTCGACGCCGTCGGGATCGCTGATGGTCCGCCCCAGCATCTGATAGCCGCCGCAGACGCCCAGCACCCGTCCTCCGCGCCGCACATGGGCGGCGATGTCCACGTCCCAGCCCTGAGCCCGCAGGAAGGCCAGATCCGCCAGGGTCGCCTTTGTCCCCGGCAGGATGATCAGATCGGCGTCGCCCGGCAGGGCCGTGCCGGGCGGGACGAAGCCGAAGTCCACGCCCGGCTCATGCCGCAGCGGGTCGAAATCGTCGAAATTGGCGATGCGCGACAGCATGGGAACGGCGATGCGGACGCGCCGCCCCGCCCCACTTCCGGCCGCCCGGTCCAGCACCACGGCGTCCTCGGCGGGCAAGGATCGCGCATCGGCCAACCAAGGCGCCATGCCCAGATCGGCCCAGCCGGTGCGCCGGCGTATCTCGGCGCGCCCCTCATCAAACAGCGCAGGATCACCGCGGAACTTGTTGATTAGAAAACCCTGGATGATGGCGCGGTCGCCGTCGTCCAGCACGGCGTGGGCGCCGACCAGGCTGGCGATCACATGGCCCCGGTCAATGTCGCCGACCAGAACCACCGGCACGTCGGCGGCGCGGGCGAAGCCCATGTTGGCGATGTCGCCGGCGCGCAGATTGGTCTCGGCCGGGCTGCCCGCCCCCTCGACGATGACCAGATCAGCCTCGGCCTGAAGACGCTGGAAACTGTCGAGCACCACGTCCAGCAGGATAGCCTTGCGGTCCTGATAGGCCGCCGCCTGCCAAACGCCCTCGACCCGGCCGCGCACGACCAGTTGCGCGCCCGTGTCGCTCTGCGGCTTCAGCAAGACGGGGTTCATGTCCACCGTCGGCGGGGTGCGGCAAGCCAAGGCCTGCAACGCCTGCGCCCGGCCGATTTCACCCACATGGCCTTCGGCGTCCGGCGCGGTGACGGCGGCGTTGTTGGACATGTTCTGCGGTTTGAACGGTCGCACCGTCAGGCCACGGTTGACGAACAGGCGGCACAGGCCCGCGACCAGCACCGACTTGCCCACGTCCGAGCCGCAGCCCTGAATCATCAGCGCCGCCATCGGCCCTCCCCTCAAGTCCAGTGACGCCAGTAGGGCCGCCCGCTTGCCCGGGTCAACCAAAGACACGGCAAGCGTCGCCGTGGTTTGCAGAGCGGGCGCGCATGGCGTCAAATCCCCGCGTAATTGATTCTTGGGGGTTCTGAATGAAACGTCTGCTCGTCGGCCTGTCGGCCCTGTGCATCGCCACGCCCGCCCTGGCCCAGTCGGTCGACCGCGTCGCCATCAACGGCATCATCGACCAGGGCCTGAACCACAGCGAGGTCATGCAGACCGCCGCCTACCTGACCGACCGGATCGGCGGGCGGATGACCAACTCGCCGCAGATGCGTCAGGCCGAACAGTGGAGCCAGCAGCAGTTCCGCGACTGGGGCCTGTCCAACGTCCGCGCCGAGGGCTTCGAGTTCGGCCGCGGCTGGTCGATCGTCCGCTCCAGCGCCCGCATGACCGCGCCGCGCCCGATCGAGCTGCGCGCCATTCCTGTGGCCTGGACGCCCTCGACCAACGGGACCATCAGCGCGGGCGTCGTCGTCGCCCCGATCACCAAGGTCGAGGACTTCGACAAGTGGCGCGGTAAGCTGTCCGGCAAGATCGTCATGCTGACCCGCCCGGACACGGGCTCCGAGCCGACCGAGCCGGCCTTCCGTCGCTGGACCGACGCTGAGTTGCGCGACCGCAATACCTACAGCCAGCCGCAGCACGCCCACGTCCCCGTCGAACGCCAGGTGAAGATGGCCGAGTTCGCCGCCCGCCTCGACGCCTTCCTGGTCGAGGAAGGCGCGCGTGCCTGGGTGCGCATGTCGCAACGGGACGGCGGCCTGCTGCACGGGACCGGTTACACCTATCAGGTCGGCGCCACGCCCAAGCTGCCGGGCATGGAGATCGCCGCCGAGGACTATCGCCGCCTCGCCCGTCTGGCCCTGACCGACACCCCGCCCATGCTGTCGCTGCTCAGCGAGGTCCAGTTCCACGACGAGGACGTCAACGCCTACAACATCCTGGCCGACATTCCCGGCACGGACCGCTCGGGCGAGTACGTCATGGCCGGCGCCCACCTGGACAGCTGGGTCGCCTCGGACGGCGCTCAGGACAACGCCGCCGGCAGCGCGGTGGTGATGGAGGCCGCCCGTATCCTGTCGCAGCTGAAGGTCAAGCCCAAGCGCACCATCCGCTTCGCCCTGTGGAACGGCGAGGAACAGGGCATCCTGGGTTCTCTGGCCTATGTCGACCGCTATCTGGCCACGCGCGCGCCAGCGTCGGATCCGGCCCTGGCCGCCCTGCCCAACAACCGGACCTGGCGCAACCGCTGGCCCGTCGAGCCGCGCCCCGGCTATCGCGACCTGGTCGCCTACTTCAATCTGGACAACGGTTCGGGCAAGATCCGCGGCATCAACGCCGAGGGCAATGTCGCCGCCGCCCCCATCTTCCAGGAATGGCTGGCCCCGTTCGCCAGCATGGGCGCCACCACGGTCTCGCTGCGCCCCTCGGGCGGCACCGACCACGTCTATATGCAGACCGTGGGCGTGCCCGGTTATCAGTTCATCCAGGACCCGCTCGACTATTCCAGCCGCATCCACCACACCAGCATCGACAGCTATGACCACCTGAAGCCCGAAGACCTGCGTCAGGCGGCCGTGATCCTGGCCAGCTTCCTGCTGAACGCGGCCAACCGCGACGCGCCCCTGCCGCGCATGCCGCTGCCGACCGAACCCACGCCGACGGATCCCTTCGCCTATCCGGCGGACTAAGCGACCCAAGCCGCCTCCCTCGACCAAGGGAGGCGGCTTTTTCTAATCCAGCGCCGGCGCTCGTTCTCTTGAGGCTGCGGCGTCGAACAGGCCGGACATATCGAGCCGCTTGTTCATCAGATTTTCGAGGGTGTAGCCGTCCAGCACCTTCATGAAGGCCGCCAAGGCCTGGGCCAGAGCGCCAGTGAGACCGCAGGCCGGGGCGATGATGCAACTGCCGCAGTCCACCAGATCAAAGCCGTCCTCGGTGTGGCGAACCACCGCCCCGATATTGATCTCAGACGGAGCCCGCGCCAGGCGAACCCCGCCTGAACGCCCGCGCACGCTGACCAGATAGCCCGCGCCGGCCAGATCGCTGACCACCTTCATCAGGTGGTTCTGGGATATGCCGTAGGCGCCCGCGATCTCGGCGATGGAGCACAGACGGTCCTGCCGTGCGGCCAGATAGAGCAGCACCCGCATAGCGTAGTCAGTGTATCGCGTGAGGCGCATTCGATCTCCGGTCAGCGCGTCATCCCGCCGCACGAAATTATATGCATTCTGATTGCATCTTTCAAACGCGACCTATAGATGCATCTGTAATGCATCAATGGAGCGAAGCCGATGACCGGCCACTCGCAGATCGACCGCCGCGCAGCCATCCCCTCCCTGGAGCAGGCGCAGCTTCACCGCTCAGAACGCATTAGCGCGCCGCCCACCGGCTGACGCCGCGCAGACGCCTCAAACTCTCTCACATCGCTATCGTCCAAGGAGACCCTGATGTCGCAAGCCCTCAGCGAGCGTACGATCACGCTTGTCAAAGCCACCCTGCCCGCCCTCGAAGCCCACGGCATGGACATCGTGCGCGAGATGTATTCGCGAATGTTCCAAAACCCCGAGATCCGCGACCTGTTCAACCAGTCGCACCACGACGCCAACGGCTCCCAGCCCCGCGCCCTTACCGGCGCCATCCTGGCCTATGCCGCCAATATCGATAACCTGGGCGCCCTGGCCGCCGCGGTCGAGCGCATCGCCCAGAAGCACGTCGGCCTGCAGATCCTGCCGGAACACTATCCCCACGTCGCCAACGCCCTGCTGGGCGCCATCGCCCACGTCCTGGGCGAAGCCGCGACGGAGGAAATCCTCAACGCCTGGGGCGAGGCCTACTGGTTCCTGGCCAATATCCTGATCACGCGCGAAGCCGCCATCTATGACGACCTGGCCGCCGCCAACGGCGGCTGGAAGGGATGGCGCGCCTTCGAGATCGCCGAGATCAAACCCGAGAGCAGCCTCATCACCTCCTTCGTGCTGAAGCCGGTGGACGGCGGTCCGGTGCTGCGCCATCAGCCGGGTCAGTACCTGACCTTCTGGTTCGACATTCCCGGCCAGCCGCCGGTGAAGCGCAACTACTCCATTTCGTGCGCGCCAAACGACGCGACCTATCGCATCTCGGTCAAGCGCGAGCCGCACGGCCTGGCCTCGGGCTGGCTGCATGACAACGCCCGCCCCGGCATGGTGCTGAAGGTGTCGCCGCCGGCCGGCGAGTTCTTCCTGCCGGAACAGGTCGAGCGCCCGGTTGTCCTGCTGTCGGGCGGGGTCGGCCTGACGCCCATGGTGTCGATGCTGGAGACCCTGGTCGAGCGGAACCCCGAGGTTCAGGTCCACTATGTCCACGGCACGCATGGCGGCCAGACCCACGCCATGGGCGAACACGTCCAGCGCCTCGCGGCCTCGCGTCCCGGCGTCAGCAGCAGCACCTTCTATGAGGCTCCGGCTGGGAACGACGCCCAGGGCGTCCACTACGACCATGAAGGCCTGATCGACGGCGCCTGGCTAAGCGCCCAGACGCCGATTCAGGATGCCGACTACTACCTGTGCGGACCGCGCCCCTTCCTGCGCGCCCTGGTCACGCAACTGTCCGAGGCAGGCGTTCCGAACGATCGCATCCACTATGAGTTCTTCGGCCCGACCGACGAACTGCTGGCGGCCTGATCCTGCGAGTTCCGGGCCGTCGATCGGCGGCCCGGAAGCCTCACCGGCCCGGCTCGGGGCTGAAGTATTTCTCGAACTTGCCGGTCTCAGTTTCATAGTCGGCGCGGTCGGCGGGCGGCTCGCCCTTAACCGTGATGTTGGGCCAGACCTTGGCGTAGTCGGCGTTGATGGTCAGCCACTTGCCGTCCGGCCTATCCTCGGTGTCGGGCTTGATGGCGTCGACCGGGCATTCAGGCTCGCAGACGCCGCAGTCGATGCAGTCGTCGGGCGAGATGACGAGGAAGTTCTCGCCCTCATAGAAACAGTCCACGGGGCAGACTTCGACACAGTCCATGAACTTGCACTTCACGCAGGCGTCGGTGACGAGATAGGTCACGGGCGAAATCCAGTCTGGCGGCGGCCTAGAGCCAGCCGCGTTCCTCAAGAAGGCGGCGCACCGCATCGGCCGCCTGCGACGACGACAACTGCTCCGTGGCCAGGGTCAGGTCGGGCGCGCGGGGCGCTTCATAGGGGGCAGCGACCCCGGTGAAGCCCGCAATGGTCCCGGCCGAGGCCCGCGCATAGAGCCCCTTGGGATCGCGCGCCCTGCAGCTTTCCAGCGAGGCGTCCACGAAGACCTCGACGAAACGGCCCTCGTCAAACCGCGCTCGCACGGCGTCGCGATCCGCCTGGCGCGGCGAGATCAGGGCGCAGATGGCGATGACGCCGGCCTCGGCGAACAGTCGCGCCGCCTCGCCGGTCCGCCGCACGTTCTCAGCGCGGTCGGCGTCGGAGAAGCCGAGATCGCGGTTGAGGCCGTGGCGCAGGTTGTCACCGTCCAGCAGCACTGTGCGGCAACCTCGCCCATGCAGGCTCTGTTGCAACGCCTGAGCCACGGTGGACTTGCCGGCGCCGGACAGCCCGGTCAGCCAGACCACGCCGCCGCGATGGCCGTTAGCCAGTTCATGCGCCTCACGCGAGACGGCGGCGGGGCTTTGATGGATATGCGCCGCCTGGCCCGAGACGCCCGTGACCACCCCGGCGGCGACGGTGACGCCCGAGGCCCGGTCGATCAGAACGAAGGCGCCCTGGGCCGGGTCCTGATGAAAGGCTTCCACCGCGACCGGCGACGGCAGTGTCAGGCGACCGTCAGCCACCTCGTTGGGCGCCAGCGCGACCGCGGCGTCGGACAGGGACAGGCCCGCAGCCAGGGTTCGGGTGCCCAGCTTGACCTGATAGCGGCCCGCCGGATTGAAGGCCTGATCCCCCATCCACAACAGCCGAACGTCCAGCCGATCCGATGCGGCAGGCCTATCCTCGACCGGCGCCAGGACATCGCCGCGCGCCACATCGACATCCTCGGCCAGCACCAGGGTCACGGCGTCGCCGGCGCGGGCGACGGCGACCTCGACATCGCCCGACAGGATGCGCGCCAATGTCGCCGTCCGTCCGCCGGGGCAGACCGCCAAGGCGTCGCCCACCTTCACCTCGCCCGAGGTGATGGTCCCGGCATAGCCGCGAAAATCAGCGTGAGGCCGGTTCACATACTGTACTGACAGACGGAAGGGCCGTGCAGCGCCGGTTTCGGCGACCGGCAGGCTTTCCAGCGCCTGGATCAAGCTGGGGCCGCCGTACCAGGGCGTGGCGGCGGACCGCGCCGTCAGGTTGTCCCCCCTACGCGCGCTGACCGGAATGGCCGTCACCGAACGAAAGCCAAGATCAGCGACCAGATCGGCATAGACCTCGCGAATACGCTCAAACGCCGACGGATCATCCGCGACCAGATCGATCTTGTTGACCGCCAGGATGACATGGCGAATGCCGAACAAAGCCACGATGCGGCTGTGGCGCGCCGTCTGGGCCGTCACGCCCTTGACCGCATCGACCAGCACGACCGCCGCATCGCAGGTCGAGGCGCCGGTGGCCATGTTGCGGGTGTATTGTTCATGCCCCGGCGTATCCGCGACAATGAAGCTGCGGCGCGGCGTCGACATGTAGCGATAGGCCACGTCGATGGTGATGCCCTGCTCGCGCTCGGCCTCCAGACCGTCCAGCAGCAAGGCGTAGTCGAGGTTCGCCCCATCGGTGCCGAAACGGCGCGAGTCGCGTTCCAGCGTCGCCAGCTGATCCTCGGGCACCTGGCCGGTCTCGAACAGCAGCCGCCCGATCAGGGTGGACTTGCCGTCGTCCACCGACCCGCAGGTCAGAAAGCGCAGCAGGTCGCGCTCCTCTCGCCGGGTTTGCTGCGGGAAGGCTGTCACAGCGCCGTCCATCAGAAGTAGCCCTCGCGCTTCTTGCGCTCCATCGAGGCGGTCTCGTCGGCGTCGATCAAGCGCCCTTGCCGCTCGGATTGCCGACTGGTCCGCAGTTCGCGAATGACGGCGTCGAGACTGTCAGCTTCGGACTCCACGGCCGCGCTCAGCGGATAGCAGCCCAGGGAGCGGAAACGGACGCGGCGCAGTTCCGGCGTCTCGCCCTCCCGCAGCGGCAAGCGCTCGTCGTCACGAACGATCAAGGCGCCGTCGCGCACCACCACGGGGCGCAGGGCCGAGAAATAGAGCGGCACGACGGGGATGCCCTCAGCCTGGGTGTATTCCCAAACATCCAGCTCGGTCCAGTTCGACAGGGGGAAGACGCGCAGGCTCTCGCCTGGTCCCAGGTTCGAGTTCCACAGCCGCCACAGCTCCGGCCGCTGACGACGCGGGTCCCAGCTGTGGTCCGCGCCCCGGAAGGAGAAGATGCGTTCCTTGGCCCGCGACTTCTCTTCGTCGCGACGGGCGCCGCCGATAGCGACGTCGAAGCCGTGCAGGTCCAGCGCCTGTTTCAAGGCGTCGGTCTTCATCGCCTGAGTATGAGCCGACGACCCCGAGGTGATCGGGCTGATCCCGCGCGCCAGGGCCTCATGATTGGTGTGGACCAGCAGCCGTGCGCCATAGAGGCCCGCCACATGGTCGCGGTGGGTGATCATGTCCCGGAACTTCCACGTCGTATCCACGTGCAGCAGAGGGAAAGGCGGGCGCCCCGGATAAAAGGCCTTGGCCGCCAGATGCAGCAGGACGCCCGAGTCCTTGCCGATCGAATACATCATGACCGGGTTGCGCGCCGTCGCCGCCACCTCGCGCAGGATCTCGATCGCCTCGGCCTCAAGCCGGCGCAGATGCGGGGGCAGGACGCGACGCGCGGTGGCGTCTCTCTGCTTTTCGACGGTCGCCTGCATAGGCTGCGGTCCTCACTGGTCGCCTTGAACGAGGGGTATTTGAAGCGTGCAGGGCCGGTCCGCGTCGAACGATATGATCTCGCGCCGGCCGATAGAAAAACTGGCGGTCAGCCGACGAAGGCGCGTTCCAGCACGTATTCGCCGGGCTCGGCGTTCGAGCCTTCGCTCAGGCCATGACTTTCCAGCAGGGCCGCCGTCTCGCGGATCATGGCGGTCGAGCCGCAGAGCATGACCCGGTCCCGCGCCGGATCGAACCGACCTTCGATCCCCAGATCGCGGAAGAACTCGCCGCTGGCGATGCGGTCAGTGATGCGGCCCGGTCGCTCGAACGCCTCGCGCGTCACGGTCGGATAATAGGTCAGCCGCCCCTGCGCCTCCTCGCCGACCAGCGGGTCCTCGAACAGCCCGGCTTGCAGGAAATCGCGATAGGCCAGGTCGGCGACCTGACGCACGGTGTGGGTGACGACCACCTGTTCGAACCGCTCATAGGTCTCTGGATCGCGCGCCACGCTCAACCAGGGCGCAAGGCCGGTACCCGTACCGATCAGGAACAACCGCCGCCCCGGCTTCAGCGCGTCGAGCACCAGGGTCCCGGTCGGCTTCTTGCCCAGCAGAACCTCGTCGCCGGGCTGGATGTCGACCAGTCGCGATGTCAGCGGCCCGTCCTCGACGCGAATGGAAAAGAACTCCAGCTCGTCCGACCACGAGGGGCTGGCGATGGAATAGGCCCGCAGCGTCGGCTTGCCCGCCCCGTCCAGGGACGGCAGGCCGATCATGACGAACTCGCCCGAGCGGAAACGGAAATCCTCAGGTCGGTCGATGGCGAAGCTGAACAGATGGTCGGTCCAGCGCCGCACCCAGCGCACACTTTGCGGCGTCCACGGCGCGGGCGCCGCGACACGGACACGTTCCAGAACTGCGACTTCGCTCACGACCGACCTCCTGCTTGAAGGCCTTCGACATAGGGCGGGCGGCGTCCGTCGAGGAAACGATCAATCCTGTCTTGAGCGTGGAGAAAATCTGCAGGTCGATCTTATAGCTGGTCCAGATTGTTGTCGTAGTCGATCGCCTGTTTCTTCAGCCAAGCCACGAAGGCCTTGGTTCCGGGCGAGGCCGGACGGTCCCTCGGCAGAACCACGAAATAGGCGAAGCCCAGCACCTGACTGCCATCCGGGAAGGGCGCGACCAGACGCCCGGTGGCGAGGTCCGCCTGGGCCAGGCTGCGCTTGGCCAGGGCCACGCCGCGCCCCGCCGCCGCCGCCTCGATCAAAAGGCTGGACTGGTCGAAGCGCGAGCCGCGTCGGGCGTCGGCATGGCTGGCGTGACGGGCCTTCAACCACATGGCCCAGTCAGGGCGAGAGGCGTCGCCGTCCTCGGACATGTCGTGCAGCAGCGTGTGGCGGGTCAGGTCCTCGGCCGTGCGGATCGGGTGCGGCGCTTCCATCAGCGCGGGCGAGCAGACCGGAATGACCGTCTCAGTCAGCAGGCGCTCAACGACGTGGCCGGGATAGTCGCCGGGGCCATAGCGGATGGCCAGATCGACCTTGCCCTTGCCCACCGTCACCGGCTCCATGTCCGCCGAAATCCAGACCTCGATGTCCGGGTGAGCGGCGTGGAAGTCGTCCATTCGAGGCATCAGCCATTTCGAGGCGAAGGACGGCGCCACGCTGATCGCCACCGTCCGGTTCAGCGGCGGTTCGCGCAGGATGGCCGAGGCGTCCATCAGCCGCTCGAACCCCTCGCGCAGCAGCGGCATGGCCGCCCGGCCCAGCTCCGTCAGCTGCAAACCGCGCGCTTCGCGGGTGAACAGCGGCCCGCCGATGATCTCCTCCAGCAAGCGGATCTGCTGGCTGACAGCCCCCGGCGTCACCGAGAGCTCATCCGCCGTCCGCGAGAAGTTGAGATGCCGCGACGCGCTTTCAAAAGCACGCAGGGCGTTGAGAGGCAAAAGCGGTCGAACCATGCGCTTGTAGAAAACCTATCAGAGCGACGAAGACAATCTGGTTTGTGGAAGGATCGTGCACGACGGATGCTGAATGTCGAGCCGCCACGCAAAAGCAAGGGCGGAAGTCATCAGATCATGGAATAGGCCGATGCGCGTCTTTCTGGCATCCATCCCCCTGGACGGGGCGAAAATCGTCGTCGTCGGCGCGGGCGAACCCGCCCTGGCCAAGCTGCGCCTGTTCCTGAGCAGCCCCGCCGACCTGGTCTGGTTCACGCCGGACGGCGATCCCGCCGCGCTGGAAACGCCGCGCACGGCGCCGACGCCGATCGCCCGTATTCCGGGCGCCGCCGACCTGAACGGCGCCCGTCTGGTCTTCATCGCCCTGCATGACGTGACCCTCGCTCGTCGCATCGCCGAGACCGCACGTCAGGCGGGAGCTCAGGTCAATCTCGTCGATCAACCCGCCTTCAGCGACTTCCATACCCCCGCCCTGATCGACCGCGACGCAGTGGTCGCAGCCGTGGCCACCGGCGGAAACGCCCCCATCCTGGCCCGCGATCTGCGCTCGCGCATTGAAGCTGTTCTGCCCCAAGGCGTCGCCTCGGTCGCGCGGCTGGCGGGCGAATTGCGCGGCGCAGTGAAGGAATCCATCCCCGACTTCCTCGACCGTCGCCGCTTCTGGGAGCGCGCGTTCCGCAGCCCGGCTGCCGACCTGGCCGCCGACGGCCGCATGGCCGAGGCCCGCCGCGAGATGGTGCGTCTGCTCAACGTCGCCGCTTCGCCGCGTGAAAAGGCTGCTCCGGGCGTCGTCCACATCGTCGGCGCCGGTCCCGGCGATCCCGAACTTCTAACCCTGAAGGCCTTGCGGGCCCTGCAAGACGCCGACGTCATCATCCACGACAAGCTGGTCTCCGCCGAAGTCTTGGACCGCGCCCGTCGCGACGCCCGGCGCATCTATGTCGGCAAAGCCCGCGGCGACCATTCGGTGCCTCAGGATCAGATCGAACAACTGATGATCAAAGAGGCCCGCGCCGGCCATCGTGTGGTGCGACTGAAGGGCGGCGACCCCTTCGTCTTCGGGCGCGGCGGTGAAGAACTGGAAACCGTTCGCGCCGCCGGGATCGAGGCCATGGTCGTGCCGGGCATCACCGCCGCCCTGGCCTGCGCCGCCTCCACCGGCCTCCCCCTGACCCACCGCGATCACGCCCAGGCCGTGACCTTCGTCACCGGCCAACCCAAGCCCGGCGGTCAGGGCGCGGACTGGACCCGGCTGGCGGCGCCGAACCATACCCTGGCCGTCTATATGGGAGCCGGGCAGGCTGAAGAGATCGCGTCGAGCCTGATCGCCGCCGGTCGCGACGGCGCCACGTCGGTCGCGGTGGTCGAGAACGGCAGCCGCCCGGATCAGCGCACCTTCAAGGGCCGACTGGACGATCTGGCCGCCCTGGTCGCCCGCATGAACCTGACCGGCCCTGCCCTGCTGTTCATCGGCGAAACGGCGGCCCTGGCCGTCGCCGACGACGAGCG
Source organism: Brevundimonas sp. (assembly GCF_032055285.1). Lineage (GTDB taxonomy): Bacteria > Pseudomonadota > Alphaproteobacteria > Caulobacterales > Caulobacteraceae > Brevundimonas. Next base: position 58,928 of record NZ_DAMBRE010000006.1, on the reverse strand, counting down.
CTCCCTGATCGAGGCGGCGGCATGAAACTGCTGACCGCCAACCGCCTGAACGACGGCCGCGTCATCTATCTGGGCGAGGCTGACGCTGTGGTCGAGGCCATCGACGCCGCCCGTCCGTTGGAGGCAGACGCGGCCGACACCGCCCTGGCTCAGGCCCAGTCCCGCCCCGCCATCTTCGTCAATCCCTACCTGATCGAAGTCGAGGGCCGCGCGCCCACAGGCCGCGACCGGCTGAAGGAGCGCATTCGCTCGCTCGGCCCCACGGTCGGCCACAGCCTCGCCTTCGTCGCTCGCAACGAGACCGCCTGATGTACCGTTATGACGAGTTCGACGCCGCCCTGGTCCGCGAGCGCATCGCGGAGTTCAGCGATCAGGTCGATCGCCGCAGCAAGGGCGAACTGACCGAGGACGAGTTCAAGCCGCTGCGGCTGATGAACGGCGTCTATCTGCAACTGCACGCCTATATGGCGCGGATCGCGGTGCCCTATGGCGTCATGAACAGCCACCAGATGCGCCAGCTGGCCCATGTCGCCCGCACCTATGACAAGGGCTATGGCCACTTCACCACCCGCACCAATATCCAGTTCAACTGGCCGGCGCTGCAGGACCTGCCTGCCATCCTCAGCGACCTGGCCGAGGTCGAGATGCACGCAATCCAGACCTCTGGAAACTGCATCCGCAACGTCACCACCGACGTCTTCGCCGGCGTCGCCGCCGACGAGATCGAGGATCCGCGCCCCTGGTGCGAGATCGTCCGCCAATGGTCAACCATCCACCCGGAATTCTCCTTCCTGCCGCGCAAGTTCAAGATCGCCATCATCGGCGCCGCCAAGGACCGGGCGGCCATCCGCACCCACGATGTCGGCCTGCAGATCGTGCGTGGAGAGGATGGCCTGACGGCGTTTCGCGTCTTCGTCGGCGGGGGTCAGGGACGCCTGCCGCACATCGCGCAAGAGATCGCCTCGGCGGTGCCTGGGCGCTCGCTGCTGGCCTATCTGACCGCCATCCTGCGCGCCTACAACCTGCTGGGGCGGCGCGACAACATCCATAAGGCGCGGATCAAGATTCTGGTCGCCGCCGTCGGCATCGACGCCTTCCGCGACGAGGTCGAGCGACAGTACGCCATCCTGCGGCAGGAAGACCTGCGCGTCCCCGACGAGGAGTTGGCGCGCATCCGGGCCTACTTCACCCCGCCGCCGTTCGCGGACCTGGCCGCAGCCAGTTCGTCCTATGACGCCGCCCGTCGCCTGAACCCCGAGTTCGCCCGCTTCACCCGGTCGAACCTGCGAGAGCACAAGCAGGCCGGATACGGCGCCATCATCATCTCGCTGAAACCCGTCGACGGCGTGCCCGGCGACATCACGGCGGATCAGATGGAGGTCGTCGCCGATCTGGCGGAACGCTTCTCGTTCGACGAAGTCCGCGCCTCCTACGAACAGAATCTGGTTCTGCCCCACGTCCGGCTGGAGGACGCTCATGCGGTCTGGAGCCGACTGCGTGAGGTCGGTCTGGCCACGGCCAACGCCGATCTGGCCACCGACATCATCGCCTGCCCCGGCCTGGACTACTGCAGTCTGGCCAACGCCCGCTCCATCCCCGTGGCCCAGGCCCTGTCGCGCCAGTTGGCCGACGCTGGTCTTCAGGAAAAACTGGGGCCTGTGCGGATCAACATCAGCGGCTGCATCAACGCCTGCGGCCACCACCATGTCGGCCACATCGGCGTCCTCGGCGTCGACCGCAAGGGCGAGGAATACTACCAGCTCACCGTCGGCGGCTCGCCCGACGAGCAGGCGGCTCTGGGCGAGATCGTCGGCCGCAGCCTGCCCGCCGAGGAGGTCGCCCCCGCCATCGCCCGCGCCCTGGATCGCTATCTGGAAATCCGCAACGACGGCGAGTTGTTCATCGACACGGTTCGTCGCCTGGGCGCCGATCCCTTCCGCACCGCCATCTATGAGCCGATCGATGCAGTTGCTTGAGCAAGCCCAGGACGGCGTCCGTCTGACCGTATCCACGCCCGAGAACGATATCCGCGCGGCGGCCGCCGCCAACGACAGCCTGATCCTGGAGTTCGAGGCCTTCCGCGACGGGCGCGGTTTCTCATTGGCCGCCGTCCTGCGCGGTCACGGCTATCGCGGTCGACTGATCGCGGCGGGCAAGGTCCTGCCCGATCAGGCGCGGCACCTGCGCCGTTGCGGTTTTGACGCGGTGGAGCTGGCGCCCGGCGCCGACGCCGCAGCGTGGCGGCGCATGGATCAGGTCTTCAGCGCGGCCTATCAGCCCGCAGGCGGCGATGACCGGCTGGTCTGGCGGCAACGTCATGCGCCTGCCGCCGAGGACGCCGCCGCCCAAGACGCCAGGAACCTGGCCGCGCGCCTCAACGCCCAATGGGCCGACGCCGATACGGAAGACCTGCTGCGCGCGGTTCTGGACCCGGCCTTGGGACGCAGGTCCGCCGCCGTCTCTTCCTTCGGGGCCGAGGCGGCAGTGCTGCTGCACCTGATCTCGCGCGTGCAGCCCGACCTGCCCGTCGTCTTCCTCGAGACCGGCCAGCACTTCTTCCAGACCCTGGCCTATCGTCGTGAACTGGCCGAGCGGCTGGCTCTGACCGATGTGCGCGACATCGCGCCCGACGCCGACACCCTGTCCGTTTCCGATCCGCGCGGCGACCTGTGGCGCAGGGCGCCCGACGCCTGCTGCGCCGTTCGCAAGGTCCAGCCTCTGGCCCAGGCTCTTGACGGTTTCGACACCCGCATCACCGGCCGCAAACGCTATCAGAACCGCCAGCGCGCCGACCTCATGCCGTTCGAAGCCGTCGGCGGCGTCCTGACCGTCAACCCTCTGGCCCGATGGTCAGCCGATCAGATCGAAAACTGGCTGCGCGATCACCAGCTGCCGCGCCATCCGCTGGTCGAGCAGGGCTACCCCTCCATCGGCTGCTGGCCCTGCACCCGCGCCGTCGTCGCCGATGAAGGCGCGCGCGACGGCCGCTGGGCCGGTCAGGAGAAGACTGAGTGCGGCATCCATGGACGAACCCTGGCGCCGGTCTGTTGACCCTGGCCATCCGCCGCCTCGCCCAATCCCATTCCAAGACCTGACCCAGAGACCTCCCTTGTCCATCGCCAGCATTATCAACCTCATCGGCGACACGCCGCTGATCCGCCTGAACCGCCTGTCGGACGCCACCGGCTGCGAGATCCTGGGCAAGGCGGAATTCCTCAATCCCGGCCAGTCCATCAAGGACCGCGCCGCCCTCTCTATCGTCCAGAAGGCCAAGGCCTCGGGCGCGCTGCGGCCCGGCGGCGTGATCGTGGAAGGCACGGCGGGCAACACCGGCATCGGCCTGGCCCTGGTCGGGGCGGCGCTGGGCCACCGCGTGGTCATCGTCATGCCGCGCACCCAGTCCGAAGAGAAGAAGCTGGCCATCCGGGCCCTGGGCGCGCGTCTGATCGAGGTGGACGCCGCCCCCTTCTCCAGCCCCAACCACTTCGTCCACTACTCCGAGGAGGTGGCGCGCAAGCTGAACCTCAGCGAGCCCCACGGCGCCTTCTGGGCCAATCAGTTCGACAATACCACCAACCGCGCCGCCCACTATGAGGGCACCGCCGCCGAGATCTGGGCGCAGACCCAAGGCAAGGTCGACGCCTTCATCAGCGCCGTCGGCAGCGGCGGCACCCTGGCCGGCGTCGCCGCCTTCCTGCGCGAGCGCAATCCGGCGGTGAAGATCGGCCTGGCCGACCCTGCGGGCGCCGCCCTGTTCAACTGGTTCACCCAAGGCCAGATGACCGGCGAGGGCAGCTCGATCACCGAGGGCATCGGCGTGGCCCGGATCACCGGCAATCTGGAAGGCTTCACGCCCGACTTCACATATCGCGTGGAAGATGCTGAATTTCTGCCCATTCTGTTTGACATGGTGACGCATGAGGGTCTGTCGTTAGGCGGGTCTTCGGGCGTCAACCTAGCCGGCGCGGTGCGGCTGGCGCGCGACCTCGGGCCGGGCAAGACCATCGTGACGGTCCTGTGCGATCCCGGCACACGCTACGCCTCGCGTCTGTTCAACCCGGCCTTCTTGCGCAGCAAGGGCCTGCCGACACCGCAATGGATCGCCGCAGACGTGCGGGAGTTGGCGTGATGGCGGGACTTGCAACGGATCGACGCGCACTTCTCCTTGGCGCCGGCGCCTTGGCGCTCGGCGGATGCGCCCAGAGCAAGGGGACCGAAGCCGCCCTGCTGAACGTCTCCTACGACCCGACGCGCGAGTTCTACCGCGCCTATAACGCGGCCTTCCTCGCCCACTGGCGTGAAAATGGCGGCACGCCGTTCGCTGTCGAACAGTCGCACGGCGGATCTGGCAAGCAGGCCCGCGCCGTCATCGACGGCCTGCCCGGCGACGTCGTCACCCTGGCCCTGGCGTCCGACATCGACGAGATTGCCGCGCGCGGTCTGATCGCCGCCGACTGGCAGACGCGCCTGCCCAACAACGCCTCGCCCTACACCTCGACCATCGTGTTTCTGGTGCGCAAGGGGAACCCCGAGGGCATCCTCGACTGGCCGGATCTGCTGAAGCCCGGCGTCGAGGTCATCACCCCCAATCCCAAGACCTCGGGCGGGGCGCGCTGGAACTATCTGGCGGCCTGGGCCGACGCCCTGCGCCGTCCGGGCGGGACGGAACAGTCGGCGCAAGCCTTCGTCTCCGATCTGTTCCGCCGCGTGCCGGTTCTGGACACGGGCGCGCGCGGATCGACCACCACCTTCGTCCAGCGCGGCATCGGCGACGTCCTGCTGGCGTGGGAGAACGAGGCCTTCCTCGCCGCCCGCGAACTGGGGCCGGATCAGGTCGACATCGTCGCCCCGCCCTTCTCCATACTGGCCGAGCCGCCGGTGGCCGTGGTCGACAAGGTCGTGGACCAGAAGGGCACACGTGATCGCGCCCAGGCCTACCTGGCCAACCTCTACGACGAACCGGCCCAGATCCTGGCGGCCGAGCACTACTATCGCCCGCGCAACCCAGCCGTCTCGGCGCGCTTCGCTGACCGTTTTCCCCACCTGACTCTGGCCGACATCTCGGACTTCGGCGGCTGGAACGCGGCGCAGAAGCGCCACTTCGCCGATGGCGGGGTCTTTGATCAGATCTATCAGCTCGGCCGACGATCATGACCCGACCGGTGATCTGGAAGGCGCCCAGCCCCCTGCCCGGCTTTTCCTTATCGCTGGGATTCACGCTTGCCTACCTGTCGCTCTTCGTCCTCATCCCCCTGACCGCCCTGGCGGTCCGGCCGTGGGAGAACGGGCTGGACGGCGTCATCGCGGCCATCACCTCGCCGCGCGCCCAGGCGGCCCTGAGGCTCAGCTTCGTCGCCGCCGCTGTCGCCGCCGCCGTCAATGCGGTGATGGGCGGGCTGCTGGCCTGGGTGCTGACCCGCTACGACTTTCCGGGCAAGCGGCTGGCCGACGCCGTCATCGACCTGCCCTTCGCCCTGCCGACCGCTGTGGCGGGCATCGCCCTGACCGCCCTTTACGCGCAGAACGGCCCCGTCGGCGGTCTGCTGGCGCCGCTGGGGATCAAGATCGCCTACACCCCGGTCGGCGTGGTCGTGGCCATGATCTTCGTCGGCCTGCCCTTCGTCGTTCGCTCCATCCAGCCCGTGCTTCAGGATCTGGATCGGGAGGTCGAGGCGGCCGCCGAGACCCTGGGCGCCTCGCCGTTCCAGCGCGCCACGCAGATCATCCTGCCCGCCATCCTGCCGGCCCTGCTGTCCGGCGTCGGCCTGGCCTTTGCGCGCGGCGTCGGGGAATACGGCTCGGTCATCTTCATCGCCGGCAATATGCCGCTGCGGTCCGAGATCGCGCCCCTGCTGATCGTCACCCAACTGGAGCAGTTCGACTATGCCGGGGCGGCGACCATCGGTCTGGCCATGCTGATCCTGTCCTTCGCCATCCTGCTGGGCTTCAACGGCCTGCAAGGTATGATCGCGAGGCGGGGCGTATGACGGCCGAAGCCCTGCCCCTTGCGCCCGCCGCCGCCTCACGCAAACGAGGCCTCGGACGCAACCTGCTGATCGGCTTGGCCCTGCTTTGGCTGGTGCTGATCGTGCTCGCCCCGCTCGGCGTCATCCTGGCCGAGGCCCTGCGCAAGGGCCTGGGCGCGGCGACCGCCAGCCTGTCCCAGCCCGACGTCTGGGCCGCCGCCCGGCTGACCATGCTGACCACGGCCATCGCCACGCCGCTGAACGCCGTCTTCGGTCTGGCCGCCGCCTGGTGCGTCACCCGGTTCGACTTCATCGGCAAGACCCTGCTGATGTCCCTGATCGACCTGCCTTTGTCGGTGTCGCCGGTCATTTCCGGCCTGGTCTGGGTGCTTCTGTTCGGCGCCTCAGGCTGGTTTGCCCCCTGGCTGAACGCGGCCGGGTTGCAGATCATGTTCACCCCGGTCGCCATCATCCTGGCCACCATCCTCGTCACCCTGCCCTACGTGGCGCGCGAGCTGATTCCGCTGATGCAACAGCAGGGGTCGGATGAGGAACTGGCCGCCCTGACCCTGGGCGCACGGCCCTCGGCCATCTTCTTCTTCATCACCCTGCCCAATGTGCGCTGGGCCCTGCTCTACGGCGTCCTGCTGGCCAATGCCCGGGCCATGGGCGAGTTCGGGGCCGTCTCGGTGGTGTCCGGCCATATTCGCGGCCTGACCAACACCCTGCCGCTGCACGTCGAGATTCTCTACAACGAGTATGACTTCGTCGGCGCCTTTGCGACAGCCGCCCTGCTAGCCGCTCTGGCGCTCGTGACCCTGATCCTGAAGTCCTTCCTCGAGCGCCGCCACGCCGACGACCTCGCCGCGAGGGGGCGGCGCTGACATGACCCTCGAAATCACATCCATCACCCGCGCCTATGACGGCCTGCCCGCGCTCGACGACGTCAGCCTGACAGTCCGCGACGGCGAGTTCCTGGCCCTGCTCGGCCCCTCCGGCTCGGGCAAGACCACCCTGTTGCGGATCATGGCGGGACTGGATCGCCCGTCTGCGGGACAGGTGGGCTTCAACGGCGAGGACTTCCTGGCCCTCAGCCCGCGCCAGCGCCGCGTCGGCATGGTGTTCCAGAGCTACGCCCTGTTCCGCCACATGACGGTGGCCGACAACATCGCCTTTGGCCTGAAGGTTCGCCCGCGCGGATCACGTCCCGGCCGCGCCGAGATCGCTGAACGGGTTCAGGACCTGCTGCGGCTGATCCAGTTGGAGGGATATGGCGGCCGCTATCCCAGCCAGTTGTCCGGCGGCCAGCGCCAGCGCGTCGCCCTGGCCCGCGCCCTGGCTATCGAGCCGCGCCTGCTGCTGCTGGACGAGCCCTTCGGCGCCCTGGACGCCCGCGTCCGCCGCGACCTGCGCCGTTGGCTGCGTCAGGTGCATGAGCGGACCGGCGTGACGACGGTCCTCGTCACCCACGACCAGGAAGAGGCGCTGGAACTGGCCGACCGCGTCGCCATCCTGCGTCAGGGCCGGATCGAACAGGTGGACACGCCGCAAGCCCTCTATGACCGCCCCGCCTCGGCCTTCGTCCATGACTTCCTTGGCGAAGGTCTGCAGCTTCAGGCCACGGTGGCGCGCGGCGAGGTCGTGTCGAACGACTGGCGCGCGCCGTCCGACGCCCCGACCGGCGAGGCCCTTCTCTGCATCCGCCCGGATGATCTGGAAGCCGCCGACACCGGCCTGGTCGGCGTGGTCATGTCCAGCCTGCGACGCGGCGATCGCGCCCGTGTGGCCGTCTCCCTACACGGCCGCCGACTGGAGTTGGAACGACCCATCGGCGACCCGCTGGCGACCCTGGCGCCCGGCGCGCCGGTCCGCCTGCACCCCCGCCGCTTCCATGTCCTGGCGAAAAGCGCATGAGCGGGCCGACGGTCGCGATCATCGGCGCAGGGTTCAGCGGCCTGCTGACCACGCTCAACCTGCTGCGGATGTCGCCGGATGTTTCGGTGCAGTTGATCGAGCGGCGCGGCGTCTTTGGCCTCGGCCCCGCCTATGCGACCGGCAACCCAAAACATCTGCTCAATGTCCGCCTGTCGAACATGAGCGCCTTTCCCGACAAGCCGCACCATCTGGCCGACTGGATGGCCGAACAGCCCGCCTGGTTCGCCCGCGACGACTTCATCACGCGCGGCGACTATGGCCGCTATCTGGCCCACCTGCTGGATCAGGCCCTGCGCTCTGACCGGGACGGAGAGCGCCTGTCCCTGATCCGCGGCGAGGTCAGCGCCATCCGCCCGCATGAAGACGGTTGGAAGATCATGCTGGATGGGCGCAGTTCGACGGTCGCCGACGCCGTGATCCTGGCCCAGGGCAATCTCAGTCCGGCTGCGCCTGCGGGCCTCGATCCCGCCCTGATCGGTTCCAGCCGCTATCTGAGCGATCCGTGGGGCGCGCTGGACGCCCTGCCGGCCGAGGCCGACGACATCCTGCTGATCGGGGCTGGCCTGACCATGGTGGATGCCGCCATCGCCCTGCGCCGCCCTGGCCGCCGCTTCACCGCGGTCTCGCGCCACGGCCTGCTGCCTCGCAGCCACGGCTCGACCACCATGGCGTCACGCAAACGCACCTATTCGGGTGGACCGGCCGAGGTCTTGCGGCAGGCGAGGCTCGCCGCCGCTGAAGAGGACTGGCGCGCCGTGGTGGATGACGTGCGTCATTCCGCTCGGCTCCTGTGGTCATCCTGGTCCCTGCCCCAGCGCAGCCGGTTCCTGCGCCATCTTCGTGCGCTGTGGGACAATCGCCGCCACCGCCTGGCCCCAGGCGTCGCACGCGAGATCACCGCCATGCTGGCTTCGGAACAGTTGGAGATCTTAGCGGCCCGCGTCCTCACGGTCTCGGCCGTCAACGACCATGTCGAAGCCGTGCTGAAGCTGCGGGGCGGTCCTCAGTCCCCGGCCCGTCGGTTCGATGCGGTGATCAATTGCTCCGGCCCGACCGGCGACGTGACCCACAGCCACGACCCGCTGCTGAAAGACCTCTTGAGACAGGGTCTCGCCATCCCGGCCGCCCTGGATCTAGGCCTGGCCGTGGACCCCAAGAGCCGCCTGATCGACGGCCGTCTGCTGATCCACGACCGCCTCTTCGCTGTCGGTCCTTTGACGCGAGGCCTGTTCTGGGAAGCGACCGCAGTGCCCGACCTGCGCGAACATGCCCAAGTCGTCGCCCACCATGCTCTGGAGGCCTTGACCCCGTCTCACCCCGCCCTTGCGTCGATCTCGACCAACCCCGTTGCGAACCGCTCGAAATTGGCGTCGTTCAAGCCCGCGACATTGATGCGACCGGAAGCGTCAATATAGACAGCATGACGTTCACGCAGGACCCGAACCTCCTCCCCCGCCAACGGCAACAAGGCGAACATGCCCCGCTGTCCCGACAGACGGCTCAGATCCAGACGCTCCAAGGGGATCGCCGCTAGTCGTCTGCGGACAAGATTGACACGGTCGCGCATCGCCTCGAGCTCGCTACGCCATTGACGCGCCAAGTCTGGCGAGGTCAGGACCGCCTTGACCACGGCCGCCCCGTGATCCGGCGGATTCGACCACAGCAGCCGCGCCTGGCCAGCGGCGGTGCGCCCCATATTGACCGCAGTTGCCGTCGTCCCGCCCAGCATCATCAACATCCCGGCGCGATCACGATACAGACCGAAACTCTTGGAGCAGGACAGGGCCACAAGCGCGGTCTCGCAGACGTCCAACAGGGCGCGCACACCCGCCACATCCGCCTCGATCCCATCGCCCAAGCCCGGATAGGCCAGGTCGATCAGCGGCGTCAGGCCCCGGCTCGCCGCGACCGAAGCGATTTCCCGCCAAGCCTCCAACGGCAGGTCAGCCCCCGTCGGATTGTGGCAGCAGCCGTGCAGGAGGACGACATCGCCCGGCCGCGCCTGGGCCAGGGCCATGTTCAGCGCTTCGACGTTCGCATGTCCGTCGGCGTCCAGGTGCGCGAAGGTCTGCGCCTGCAGGCCTACGGCCTCGATCAGCGGCAGGTGCGCCGGCCAGGTCGGGACGCCGATCCAGACGCGCGCCTGAGGATTGGCCAGAGCGATTACCTGCAACGCCAGCCGCAAGGCGCCGGTGCCGCCCGGCGTCTGGATGCGCCCCAGCCGAGCGGACGCAGCGCCTTCAAGCCCTGGGAAGGTCGCTTCCTGAAGGCGCAAGGTGAACTCGCCATCGCCCGCCGGGCCGACATAGCCCTTGGACGTCTGTATGTTCAGGATGATCTGTTCTGCGGCCTTCACCGCCGCCATGATGGGGATGCCGCCGCGCTCGTCGCGATAGGTGCCGACGCCCAGATCAATCTTGTCTGTTCGCGGGTCCGCCTGCATCAGCATACCCAGTTCCATCAGGGAATCGGTGCGGGCGGGCGGCAGGCGATCAAACATGGGCGCTGTCCGTGGTCACCGCGCGGGCCGGGTCGGTGCGGTGGGTAACCATGCGATGATGCAGGGTCGTGACAACGCCGCTGCCCGTCTTGACGCACAGCCCCGGAAAGACGGCGTGGACGAAACAGGCCAGCGCTCCCAGGAACATGGCCCCGCCGAACGAGGCCGCCACGCCCATGTGCTCGAAATAGCTCTCACCCACCGATGCGGGGTGCTCGACGAACAGACGTTTGAACATGAGAATCTCCAGACCAGACGAAGAGTCTATTTCGCCAGCTCGAGAGAGATTTTCTTATTTCGTCCCTATTTCAGGCATGAGGGAGAATTTCATTCTCAGCATGATCAGCCGGCCTGTACCGGCACGGCGGTGGTGAACTTGAGCTGCTCCATGGCGAAGCTGGACGAGACGTCGCACAGGGGGGCGATGGCGATCAGACGCCGATAGAAGCGGTCATAGGCGGCGATATCCTTGACCAGCACCTTGAGCAGATAGTCGACCTCGCCGCTCATCCGATAGAATTCCACCACCTCAGGCAGGGCGCTGGCCTTCTTGAAGGCCTCCAGCCAGGCCTCGTCGTGCTGGCTGGTCTTGATCGAGACAAAGACCACCAGCGGCAGGTCCAGCGCATCCCGATCCAACAAGGCGACTCGGGCGACTATGACGCCCGTGTCCTGCAACCGTTTCAACCGTTTCCAGCAGGGTGTCTGGGACAGGCCGACCCGCTCAGCCAGGTCAGCGACGGAAACCGTTGCATCTTCCTGCACGATGGAGAGGAGACGGCGGTCAATAGCGTCCAGGACGATGCTCATAGGCACACCTTCTGAATCAGGTCCCGGCGCCCTGTCCAGTCTATTGGGCGGCGATCTTCCAACCCGCAGCTTCGACAGGCCGGAAGCCTGCCTATTCAGCGACACTCAGAATCTGGAGCGTTCGCTCGCCAGTCCGCACGAAGCCCCGCGGCAAGAGAGCGGTTAGTCGGTCCTGATCCACTTCAGCTTCATTCAACCGGACACATAGCCGTCCGGCGCTCCTGTGGACGACCTCGATATTGCCGGCGCCGCCCAGCGCCGCCAGGATCTCGGGCGCGAGCGATGGCGCGTCCTCTGTGAAAGCGACCGGAGCGGACGAAGGGCCGCCCGCACCGACCACCACCCTGATTTCGTCCGCCACCGCGTCGGCGATGGGCCCCAGCACGACCTGGAGCTGGTTCGGTCCCGGGGCGATGACCCCACGCGCGCCGAGGCGCTTCAACGCCGCTTCGTCCACGGCCTCGCGCGAGCGAATGTGCAGCCGCAGGCGCGTGGTGCAGGCGGCCACGGCGGTCAGATTGGCCGTCCCGCCCAGGGCCGCGACAAAGGCCCCGGCTCTCCCGCCCGCCACATCGGCGACCGGCGCCGCCACGACGGGTTCATCCTCACGCCCCGGCGTCTTCAGGTTGAAGACCCTGATGGCGACACGGAACAGGCCATAATAGAGGCCGCCGTAGATCAGCCCGACCGGCAGCAGCATCCACGGCCGGGTCGCGCGACCATAGTTCAGCACATAGTCGAACAGGCCCGCCGAGAAGGTGAAGCCGAGACGCGAACCCAGCAGGTCCATCGCCACCATCGACACCCCGGTCAGCACCGCGTGGATGGCGTAGAGCACCGGCGCCAAGAACATGAAGGTGAACTCGATCGGCTCGGTCACCCCGGTCAGGAAGGCGGTCAGGGCCAGCGAGAACAGCATCCCCCCGACCTCCTTGCGGCGTTCGGGCCGGGCCGCGTGGTACATGGCCAAACAGGCGGCGGGCAGGCCGAACATCATGACGGGAAAGAAGCCGCTCATGAAGACGCCCGCGCTGGGATCGCCCGCGAAGAAGCGGTTCAGGTCGCCGGTCGCGCCGCTGTAGTCGCCGACGATGAACCAGGCGACGTTGTTCAGGATGTGGTGCAGGCCGGTGACGATCAGCAGGCGGTTCAGCGCGCCGTAGACGAACAGCCCGAACTCGCCCGAGCCGACCACCCCGCGGCTGAAGACGTCGATGGCGTGGTCGATGCCGGTGAAGGTCAGGCCGACAACGGCCGCCACGACCAGACCGGCCACTCCCGCCACAATGGGCACGAAGCGGCGCCCGGCGAAGAAGGCCAGATAGTCCGGCAGCTTGAAGGTCGAGAAGCGGTTGTAGCAGGCCCCGGCGATCAGGCCGGCGACGATGCCAATGGGCACCCCCAGACGGGAGAGGGCCTGATCCTTGAAGGCCTTGGACGCCGCATCCGCCGCATCGCCGGTCAGCCCCGCGACCACCTCGGGCGGGACCGCCAGCAGGACCTTGGACGCCTCGACCGAGATCAGGAAACAGACCACGCCCGCCAGTCCTGCCGCGCCATTGTTGTCCCTGGCCAGGCCCACGGCGACGCCGACCGCAAACAGCAGGCCCAGGTTGGCGAAGACCGCCTGCCCCGCCGCCGAGATGAAGGCGATGTCGAGCAGGTCCGGCTGGCCCAGTCGCAGCAGCAGGCCCGCCACCGGCAAGACGGCGATGGGCAGCATCAGGGCCCGGCCGAGCGGCTGCAGGCTGGACAGTCCGATCTTCATGCGACCGCTCCGACGACACGGGATTTCATGAGGGCGGCCAGACGGTCGTCGGCCAGGGACCGCACGGCCTCGGCGCTGTCCAGAGACAGGGCCTCGGCCGCCAGCTGGCGACAGTCGGCCAGGTTCAAGCCCCGCAGCAGGGCCTTGATCTCGGCTGTCATGGACGGCGTGGCCGACAGCTCGGTGACGCCGAGACCGATCAGGATGGGCGCGGCCAGCGGATCTGAAGCCAGTCCGCCGCAGACGCCGATCCAGCGCGTATCCGCGGCGCCCGCCGCTGTCTGGGCGATCAGGCGCAGCACCGCCGGATGCAGACTGTCCAGCTGTGCCGCCAGGTGGGCGTTCTGACGATCCATGGCGAGTGCATACTGGGTCAGGTCATTGGTGCCGACCGAGACGAAGTCGATGTGGGGCGCCAGCAGGTCGGCCGTCATGGCCGCCGCCGGGGTCTCGATCATCACCCCCAGCAAGGGCGCCGCGCCGCCGGTCTCGGAGACGGCGATGTCCAGCAGGGCGCGGACCTGACGGACCTCGGTCGCCGAGGCGATCATCGGCAGCATGACCGCGACGGTCCCGCTGGACCGCACCCGGCAGATGGCCCTCAGTTGGGTCAGCAAGAGGTCGGGGCGATGCAGGCCCGTGCGCACTCCGCGCAGGCCCAGGGCCGGATTGTCCTCATGCGGCATGGGCAGATAGGACAAGGGCTTGTCGCCGCCTGCATCCAGGGTGCGGATGACCAGGGGCCGTCCGTCAAGGGCGTCAGCGATGGCCTGATACTGGGCCAGTTGCTCGTCCTCGGTCGGGGCGCTCTGGCGCTCCAGGAAGAGGAATTCGGTGCGCAGCAGGCCGCAGCCCTCGGCGCCCCCGGCCACGGCGGGCGCGGCCTCGGCCACGTCGCCCAGGTTGGTGAAGACCTCGATGCGGACGCCGTCGGCGGTGCGGCAGTCCTCGGCGGCCAGGGCGCGGGCCTCAAGACGGCGACGGTCGCGGGCGGCGACGGCGCTCTGCGCCTTGGCCTGACGGGCGGCGGACGGATGAGCGACCAGGCGTCGTCCGTCGGCGTCCAGCACCACCAGGGCGCCGTCCTCGACTCGATCCAGTCCCGAACCGACGGCAACCAGGGCCGGCACCCCCATGGCGGCGGCCAGGATGGCGACGTGCGAGGTCGGTCCGCCGCGCGCGGTGCACAGACCCGCGACCTTGACCGCATCCAGGGCGATCAGTTGCGACGGCAGAAGATCGTCGGCCAGGATGACCGAGCCAGCCCCCAGCACCACCGGCGCCGGCGCGGCCTCGCCCGACAGTTCGACCAGGACCTGACGCTCCAGATCCATCAGGTCGTCGGCGCGTTCAGCCGTGCGGGCGTCGCCGAGCGAGCGGAACAGGGCCACGCCCCCTTGTGTCGCCGTGCGCCAGGCGAAGCCCGCACTGCGGCCCGCCTCGACAGCCTCCTGCGCCGTAGCGAGCAGGCCGGGGTCATCGAGAAAGGCCAGATGGGCGGCCAGGATGGCGCGGCGATGAGCGCCTCCGGACGCCACCGAAGCCTCGATCCGCCCACGCACGGCGCTCAGGGCCTGCTGCAAGGCGGCCTGTTCCAGCGCGACGCCGCGTCCATGTTCGGGCGTCTCGATCTCGGCCTGACGCAGGCGCACCGCGCGACCGATGACCAGACCCGGCGCCGCCGTGACGCCCGAGAAGATCAGCTCGCCGTCTTCACCGGTGGCGGGCCCGGTCTGCGCGATCGGCGGTTCGGCGACGGGCGCGGCATGGGTCGCTTCCCCGCCCTCGCCCAGACCGGACGCGATCAGGGCGTGGATCGCTTCCAGCGCCGCCTCTGCTTGCGGACCACTGGCGCTCAGGGTCAGGTCGTCGCCGTCCTTCAGGCCCAGGGTCATCATGGCGGTCAGGCTGACCGCGTCGGCGCTGCGCTCGCCCAGGCTCAGGAGAACGCGGGCGTCAAAGCCCTTGGCGGCGGCGGCCAGTCGCGAGGCCGGGCGGGCGTGCAGGCCATGCGGCAGCGGCGCACGCACGGTGCGGGTCAGCGTCGCCTCCACAGCCTGAGGTGCCGACTCGGCGACAACGACCTGACGCACAGCCATGATCGGCTCGCCCGCCACGACCAGACGGTTCATCGGCAGCAGGCGGACCTCGCCCTCATTGGCCAGCAGGATGGGCGAGATCAGGCTCTTGGCGCCGGCGGCGATCACATCGAGATCCAGGCTCAACAGCAGATCGCCCGTCCTGACCCGATCCCCGGCGGCGACGTGGGCCGTGAAACCCGCACCGTTCAGAGACACCGTCTCCAGCCCCAGGTGGATCAGGATTTCCGGCCCATGATCCGAGCAGATGCTGACGGCGTGGCCTGTGCGGGCCAGGATCGACACCACTCCGTCGAAGGGCGCGCGCACCGTCATGCCTGTCGGGTCGATGGCCACCCCGTCGCCGACCATGCGCCCGGCGAAGGCGGCGTCAGGGACCTCGTCCAGCGAACAGACCCAGCCGTCGATCGGCGCGTGGACGATCAGTTCGACCGCCATCAGTCTTCCTCGCGTTTGGCGGGGTCGGAAACGCGCACCCAGTCGACGCCCCACATCGGGTCCAGTTCCTTCTGCGTGAACTTCAGGCAGAGGTCATGGCGCCCAGCCCGGGCCGGAAGCTGGCCTGACAGGGTGGTGATCCCGTCGTTGCCCGCGGCCTCGGCCAGAGGAAGGATCAGGGCCGGTTCGCCCTCACAACCGCCGATGCGGACCTCCAGCTCGCCGGCCGGGGTGCGCGGCGTCCCCAGGCGGATCTTGTCGCGATCGGCGCCGATCTGGAAGTTGAAGGGAACCTGACCCACGGCGGCCTCGAAACGCAGACCCTTGCTCAGGTCAGCCGACTGATAGATCCAGCAGGGATTCAGAATATCCATCAGCAGGGCCGGACGTTCCCCCTCCAGCGGGGCGTCGTCGATCAGCGACAGCGGCAGGGCCGCGCTGCACAGTTTCATCTGATGATCATAGCGACGCTGGCCGTCGGCAGGCGGCGTGGCGGAAACCTCGGTCAGGCCGCTGGTCGCATAATCGATGCCGAGGCTGCGATAGCGGACCAGTTGTGGCTCCAGACGGGTGCGGAAGTCGGCGAAGTCCATTCGCGCGTGCGGGGTCCAGGCCATTTCCGCCAGGGCCGAGATGCGGGGAAAGGCCTGATATTCGACCCGGTCCTCGGTCCGCATGTGCTCGGAGAACAGGTTGCCCTGCACGCCCAGAACGCGCCGCGCCTGTTCCGGCGTCAGTTCGTCCGGGGTCGGGTCGAAGCTGTAGACGTCCCGCAGGGTGGAGGTGAATCCGCGTCCCGGCGCCCCGTCATCGGCGCTCTGGCGGTTGTCGAAATAGAGGACCGGCGCCGGCGACATCACCGTGTCGTGGCCCAGACGCGCCGCCTCGATGGCCCCCTCGACCCCGCGCCACGACATGACGCTGGCGCTGGGATTGATGCCGCCCTCCAGGATTTCGTCCCAGCCGATCATGCGACGACCGTGGTCGTTCAGGCGTTTCTCCAGACGGGCGACGAACCAGGATTGCAGCTTCTCCTCGTCAGCCAGCCCCAGTTCGCGCATCCGCTCCTGCACGCGAGGCGAGGCCTTCCACTGATCCTTGACCGCCTCGTCGCCGCCGATGTGGACGTATTCGGAAGGGAAGAGATCGACCACTTCGTCCATGACGTTTTCGAAGAAGACCAGGGTCGCCTCCTCGACGTTGAACAGGGTTGGATAGACGCCCCAGTCGGCGGGCACGGCCGGAACGGCAGCGCCAGGCACGTCGGTCACGCCTAGTTCGGGATAGGCGGCGATCGCCGCGCTGGCGTGACCGGGCACGTCGATCTCTGGCACCACTACGATGTTGCGGGCGGCGGCGTAGGCGACGATGTCGCGGACCTGGTCCTGAGTGTAGATCCCACCATAGAGACGCGGGCGGCCGGTCGCCGGGTCGATGTCCTTCTGGGCCGCCGCGCCCGCATGGACACGCCAGCCGCCGACCTCGGTCAGCCTGGGATAACGCTTGATCTCCAGCCGCCAGGCCTGGTCGTCGGTCAGGTGCCAATGGAAGACGTTGAGCTTGTGCAGGGCCATCCAGTCGATGAAGCCCTTGATGAATTCGGGCGACTGATAGTGGCGGGCCGAGTCCAGCATGACGCCGCGCCAGCCGAAGCGCGGGGCGTCGGCAACGGCGACGGCGGGAATGGTCGCCGCCCCTTGCCCGGCCTCGGTCGTCGCCAATTGCCACAGGCTGATCGCCCCATAGAGCAGCCCGCCGAAGTCGCCGGCGGCGATGACCGCGCCGCGCGGACCGACGTCCAGTCGGTAGGCGTCTGCGGCGGCGCCGAGGTCGCGACGGAAGACGACGGCGCCGGGCGCGGCCTCGCCTTCGCGCACCGTCAGGCTCAGGCCCCGCGTGCGCCGCATCAGGTCGGCGAAATAGGTCGCCGCGCGCAGGGCCTCGGCGTCGCCGCGCGGCGTGATGAGAACCGTGGCCTCGTTCAGGGCGAAGACGCCGGGCGCCGGGGTGACGGCGGCGGGCCGCGGAATCACCGCGCCGGTCGGAACCTGGGCCATGACGGCGGAGGACGCAGCCAGGCTCAGCGCAAGCGTCAGCATGGGGGCGAACGCTTTCGCCGATCGAACGACCTGGGTCATACGCAGTCTCGCATCAAAAAAAGCGCGCGGGACGGTGACGCCCCGCGCCAGTCTGGCCTCAGGAGAGGGCCTTGGCGATAGGCGGAACAGGGGGCGACGAACGCCGCCCCCTGATCGCGGCGTCCTAGAACTCGACGCTCAGCGTCGCCATCAGCTTGCGACCGGTGCGATAGACGCCGCGCGGCAGGCTGACCGTATTGGCGTAGGCGTAGTATTCGCTGTCGAGCAGGTTCTGACCCGACACCGTCAGACTGACCCGATCGGTGAAGGCATAGGCCGCCGTGGCGTCGAGGCCCGTGTAGGCGCGGACATACATGTTGTCGCCGCGATCCACGCCGGTGAAATATTTCGACCGCCAGGTGTAGGTCATGCGCGCCGAGAAGGCGCCAGCCTCGAAGAAGGGACTGATGTTGACCTGGTGCTTCGAATTGAAAGGCAGGTCCTGACCGTTGTCGGCGCTGCCGTCGACATAGGTGTAGTTGGCCAGCAGACCCAGGCCATAGGCGTAGTTCTGCTGATAGGCGAAGGTCGCCCCCTTCAGATCCGCCGAACCCGCATTGGTCGGACGGCTGATCTGATAGGTGGTCTGCTTGTTCTGCGCCTGGTTGAAGTGGGTTTCCGGCGCGGTCGCCTGCAGGATGTAGTTGTCGATCTTCTTGTAGAAGATTTCACCCGACAGGATGGCGTCAGGTGCGAAATACCATTCGGCCGCCGCGTTCAGGTTGGTGGACTTGTAGGGGTCCAGATCCGGGTTCCCTCCCCCGCCGGTCAGGATCTGATCCGACAGCCAGAAGTAGTTGGACATGTCCGCATAGTTAGGACGGGCGATGACCTTGGCCGCGGCCAGTCGAATGATGAGATCGTCGCTCGCATTGATGGCCAGGTTCAGGCTGGGCAGGAAGTCGTCGTACTTCTTGCTCCGGACGCTCCACTCCCAGTCCGCCGCCGTAACGCCGCAGCCGCTGGCGGTCTGGTTCACGCAGACGTAGCCGCCGCTATCCGACTCAGTGCGGACATAGCGCAGGCCGATATTGCCGCGGACGCGGTCGTTCTCGAAATTCGCCTGACCATAGAGGGCGTTGATCGTCTCCTGGACATTCCAGTTCTGGGCGGTGAACTCCGCGTTGCCAAAGACGGTCGGCACCGGCTTGGCCTGCCAGGGCCGCAGATACTCGCCCGCTTCGATGTAGTCAGCGAGCGCCCGGCCATCGATGCGGAAACGCCCCTTCATCTGATCATTGGCGCCGTCAAAGCCGTCCAGATAATTGCCCGGCACCTGGCTGGGGTTGAACATTGAGGCGCTGTCGGGCGCGCCATAGATCTGAACCGTCACGCCCGACATCTTCTGATCGGTCTCGTGCTTGCGGTATTTGTAGCCGAACTGGAGCCGGCTGAAGAAGCCGTTGCGGTCGAAGCCGAGATCGGCCTGGGCGTAGCTCTCTTCGTCCATGGTCGGCTTGGAGACGATGTTGCCGCCCCAGCCGGCGTTGTATCCTGTCGGGCCGACCGCCGGATCGCCTCCGCCCCAACCGCCGTCGAACGAGAACTTCGACGCATCGTTCAGGACATTGCCGTTGGCGTAGGTCAGGACGCCGGGCGACCCGGGCGCGCCGGTGAAGTCGACCGTGTAGTCGGCCCAGTTCAGGAACTCGCCGAACAACTGGCGCTGGGTGCCGCCGTCGGCCTTGGTGTAGCCGATGTCGCCCGACAGGTCCCAGCCGTCGCCCGTGTACTTGCCATCGAGGTGGTAGCTGTCCGAGGTCATGGCCGCCTCGCGATACTGGATGTCCAGCACGCTCAGGGCGTTCTTGAACGAAGCCTTGGTGATGACGCCGTCATCGACCTGAACGCCTGTCAGGGCGCCCAGGCTGTTCCAGGTGTTGCCCTGGAAAGCGAACAGGGCCTGGTTGATATTGTCGTAGGTGGCGTCGATGCGCAGCCAGTCGAAGTTCAGGTCCAGGTTGTCGTTCGGACGCCACTGAGCGGCGACCGTGTAGCTGTTGCGCTCGCGGCCCTGCTCGAAGAAGTGGGTGCCGAAGGCGTTCAGTCCCTTGGCATTGGGATTGGCCAGCAGCGTCGTGGCGCAGGCCCCGACGCAGTTGCCGTTGGCGATCGAGTTGCCGCCAGGATTCTCGGCATTGCCGCCCGCGTAGTAGCTGGCCGGAATGGTGCCATAGGCTTCCAGGCCGTCGCGACGCAGGTCGTCGGCGGCGCGCTGAGCCGAGATCAGGACGCCGAAGGTGCGATCCTCATTGCGCCAGCCACCCAGCACCGACAGTTGGGCGTCACCGCTCTCGGAGCGGTCATTGTAGAGATAGGTGACTGCGCCTGAGAGGGTGTGACGGCCCAGGTCCAGCGGCCGACGGGTCGAGACATCGACCGTGCCGCCGATAGAGCCTTCGTCGACGCGGGCTTCCGGCGACTTGTAGACCTCGACCTTGCCGACGATCTGCGGGGCCAGCAGGGCGTAGTTGAAGGTCCGCCCCGGCTGATCGAGGATGAACCAGTCCGCCGAGGCGACCGTCTGTCCGTTCAGCAAGGTGCGGTTCAGCGCCGGGTCAGTGCCCAAGATCGAGACCTTCTCACCCTGACCGAAGGCGCGATCGACGGTGACGCCGGGAATGATGGTGATGGCTTCGGCCACGTTCGAGCTGGGGAACTTGCCCACATCCTCGGCCGTGACCACGTCCACGATGGCGTTGGCGTTGCGCTTGGTCGTGATCGACTGCTGCAGCGAGGCGCGGATGCCCGTGACGATGACTTCATCGACCTGAGTGGTCGGCGCATCCTGGGCAACGGCGGCGCCGGCGACCAGCGCCAGGGCGCTGACAGAGCCGGCAAGCAAGGCGTGACGGATATTCATAGCGCTGGACTCCCCTCCAGTGACCTGCCCCCGCAGGTCCGACCTACCCAATTCAAGACCAATATGGCCCGCCCCTCTTTCGACCAGATCGAGAGAACATGGGAATTGGAGGCAGAGTTTCACCAAAGCGTCGCATCCCGCAAGACCAAATTTCACATTGGGCCTAAACTTTCTTCATATTGGTCCTTGATTGGTTGCATAACATGAGTTCAGATAAGGGCGTTGGGACGCACTCTGGGGGAGGACGCCATGCCGTTTCTTGAAGCCATAGGATCGCTGGACGCCCAGAGGCCTGCGCCCCTGTATCAACAGCTGCAACAGGCTGTGCGCCAGGCCATCGAGCGCCGCACGCTGAAGCCCGACGACGCCCTGCCGCCCGAACGGGACCTGGCCAATGAGCTGTCGGTGTCGCGCATCACCATTCGCAAGGCCTTCGACGGGCTGGTGGCCGAGGGGCTCCTGACGCGGCGTCAGGGCGCCGGCACCTTCGTCGCCGCCCGCGTGGAGAAGAGCTTCTCCAAGCTGACCTCCTTTTCCGAGGACATGGCGGCGCGCGGGCGCAAGGCCACCAGTTCGTGGCTGAGCCGCAGCGAGGGCACGGTGACGCCCGAAGAATCCCTGACTCTGGGCCTCAGCCCCGGCGCGCCGGTCTATCGCTTCCACCGTATCCGCTATGCCGACGGGGCGCCGATGGCGCTGGAGTATTCGACGGTGCCCGCCTCCTGCCTGTCCAGCCTCGAAGCTGTGACAACCTCGCTTTATCAGGCCCTGGCCGTCAGCGGGCACAGGCCGAACCGCGCCCTGCAGCGCCTGCGCGCCGTCCTGTTCAACGCCGAACAATGTGAACTTCTGGGCATAACCCCCGGCGCGCCGGGCCTGCTGATCGAGCGGCGCGCCTTCCACAACGGCGAGCCGGTGGAAGTGACCCAATCCTATTATCGCGGGGACGCCTACGACTTCGTCGCCGAACTGAACGACGGACCTGCCTGATGCGCGCCGAAGATACCCAGATGTTCGCCGAGGCCGCCGCCTCGGGCCGGCTCGTCGCCGCCCAACTGGCCGCCAACGCCGGTGTCGTGGCCCAGGCGGCCAAGCGGCTGCGCATGCATCCGCCCAGCGCCACCCTCATCTGCGGTCGCGGCAGCTCCGACAACGCCGGCGTCTTCGCCCGCTATCTGATCGAAACCGAGGTCGGGGTCATGACCAGCCCCATGCCCCTGGCCGTCAGTTCGGTCTATGGCCGCGCGCCCCATGTGCCGGACGGCCTGTGCCTGGCCGTGTCGCAGTCGGGCAAGAGCCCCGATCTGGTCGCCGCCGCAGCCGGCGCCCGCGCGGGCGGCGCCTTTGTCGTCGCCCTGGTCAATGTCGAAGACTCGCCCCTCAGCCAGGTGGCGGACCTGACCATTCCCCTGCGCGCCGGTCCGGAACTGTCGGTGGCCGCCACCAAGAGCTTCATCGCCAGCCTCAGCGCCTTCGCTCACCTGGTGGCGAACTGGAGCGGCGACGCCGACCTGTCCGCCGCCCTCGACCTTCTGCCCCAGCAACTGGACGCCGCCTGGACCCAGGACTGGTCCGCCGCCCTGCCCGCTCTTGTCGACGCGACCAACCTCTATGTCGTCGGACGCGGCGTCGGGTTCGGCGTGGCCCGCGAGGCGGCGCTGAAGCTCAAGGAGACCTGCGGCCTGCACGCCGAGGCCTTCTCGACCGCCGAGGTCCGTCACGGCCCCATGGCCCTGGTCAAGACCGGCTTCCCGGTCCTGCTGCTGCCGCAGTCGGACGCGACCTACGACGACGCCGAGACTCTGGCGGCCGACTTCGCCCGGCGCGGCGCCCAGGTCTTCTTCGCCGGCGCCACGAGCGCGCCTGGCGTCACCGCCCTGCCGACCATCAGCGCTCACCCGGCGCTGGAACCGATTCTGCTGATCCAGAGCTTCTATCGCCTGGCCGCCGCCCTGTCCGTGGCGCGCGGCTTCGACCCCGACCGTCCGCCCTACCTCAACAAGGTGACCGAGACCGTTTGATGCCCACCCTGCTGCACAATGGGCCGATCCTGACCGACGACGGGTTCCGCGATGACTTCGCCGTGGTCATCGACAATGCAAGGATCGCCGCCGTCGGTCCGAAAGACGTCATCCGCGCGGCCTTCCCTGAAGCCCAGACTCGCGACCTGAACGGCGACCGCCTGGTCGCCGGCTACATCGACACCCAGGTCAACGGCGGCGGCGGCGTCCTGTTCAACGACGCCCCCACAGTGGAGACCATCGCCCGCATCGGCGCCGCTCATCGGCGCTTCGGCACCACCGGCTTCCTGCCCACCCTGATCAGCGACGACCTGTCGGTCATTGATCGGGCCATCGACGCGGTGGAACAGGCCATGCTTGAAGGCGTGCCCGGCGTCCTGGGCATCCACATCGAAGGTCCCTTTCTGAACGTGGCCCGCAAGGGCATCCACGATCCGGCCAAGTTCCGCACCCTGGACCTCGAAGCCGTGCGTCTTCTGACGCGAATGAAGACCGGCCGCACCCTGATCACCCTGGCCCCGGAAATGACCACGCCGGACATGATCGCGGCCCTGGTTGCGGGCGGCGTCGTGGTCGCGGCGGGCCATTCCGACGCCGATTACGCCGCCATGCGCGCCGCGCTGGACGCGGGCGTGACCGGCTTCACCCATCTGTTCAACGCCATGTCGCCGCTGACCAGTCGCGAGCCTGGCGTGGTCGGAGCCGCCTTAGAGGACACCCGCGCCTGGTGCGGGATCATCATCGACGGCCACCACGTCGATCCGGTGGTGCTGAAACTGGCCCTGCGCTGCCGCCCGGCTGACCGTTTCATGCTGGTCACCGACGCCATGCCCAGCGTCAACGCCCCCCATCTCGGCGACGGAGACGACCACTTCTATCTGCAGGGCCGCCGCATTTCGGTGAAGGACGGCGCCTGTCTGGACGAACGCGGCGTGCTGGCGGGGTCGGATCTCGATATGGCCGCCGCCGTCCGCAACGCCCGCGACCTGCTGGGCCTGGACCTGCCGACCGCCGCCATGATGGCCTCCGGCGCGCCCGCGGCCTTCCTGGGGCTGGAGCGAGAACGCGGCCGAATAGCGCCCGGCTATGCTGCCGATCTCGCGCGCCTGGGCGACGGGCTGAACGTCATCGAGACCTGGATCGACGGGCATCCGACGCATCATGCCTGACGCTTGGCGCCGCCCTGCTACAGCCTGCGCCGCCTGAACCAAACTCATTCCAAAGCCTTAGACATCCGGCCGCCAAGGCTCCGCCGCAGTCTTCGCCATCGCCCGTTTGATCGGCCACTGCAGCCCGAACAGGATCAGGGCGCTGACGCCCGCCACGACGGCGTGCGCCAGCCAGAAACGATCGGCGCTCATGGCTTCCAGACGTGTGCCGGCCCAGCCCACCAGGTTGTTCGCCACGAAGAGGTGCAGATAGAAGACCCCGACAATGGTCGCTCCGATCGCCTTGGGCGCCATGCGGACATAGAGGGCCAGGGCGACCGGCACGAGATGCGCAAAGCCGATGCTGTTGATGACGTGAAAGGCGACGGCCCACCACAGGCTGATCCTGGCCCCTTCGTCGGCTTGCGCCGCTCCTGTCGCCAACACCAGGAAGGCCAGCACCGTCAGAACCGCGCCGACGACCAGCTTGGTGATCTCGTCAGGCTCGGGGAAACGCCGCGACCACAGGCGCCAGAACAGGACCGACAGAGCCAGCATCGCCACAGAGGCGGCCGCATCAAAGGTGATGAGCCAGCTGGTCGGCATGGTGCGCCCCAACAGGGAGAAGTCGAAGCTGCTCTGGGCCCAGACCATATAGGCGTTGAAAATCTGCTGGTTGCCCAGCAGCGCCAAAGCCAGAACCGGCAGCATGGCCAACAGAAGGGCTAGGATGCGCCAGTCCGCCCTGGACAAGCGGACCCGGGTTTCCTGCGTCCTTCTGACGATCGGCGGATCGACGGGGAGAAAGCGCGCCCCGGCCAGATAGATACCCACCCCCGCCGCCATGCCGATGCCCGCCGCCGTAAAACCATAGTGCCAGCCGTAGACCTCGCCCAGAGTGCCGCAGACCAGGGGCGAAGCAATCACCCCGGCGCTGATGCCCAGGTAGAAGATCTGGAAGGCGTCGGCGCGGGCGTTGTCCTCGGGCGCGTACAGGCTGCCTACCTGGACGGCGATATTGCCTTTGAAACAACCCGTTCCGATCGCCAGGCACAGCAAGGCCCAAAAGAAGGACGCGTCGAACGCCATCAGAAAGTGGCCGATCGTCATCAGCGTCCCGCCCAGCAGGATCGTTCGGGTCCGCCCCAGCCAGCGGTCGGCGATCAGCCCGCCCAAAACCGGCGTCAGATAGACGAGACCAGTGTAGATTCCGAAGATCGCCGAAGCGAGGCCCTGGGTCGAAAGGGGGCCATAGACGCCTTCGACCACGGCGCGGAATTGAGCGAACCCGGCGACATTCTCGACATGACCCGGCTGAAGCAGTTGGCTGACCATGTAGAGGACCAGCAGGGTCTGCATGCCGTAGTAGGAAAAACGCTCCCACGCCTCGGCGAAGGCCAGATACCAAAGGCCCACGGGGTGACCGAACAACCGCCGCGTCGAAACGCCAAGAGCAAGGGAAGGCTCCGTCCGCGCGCCGCCGTCTTCGGCGGACGCACTGATATCCGCGCTCACGACGAGACCTCCGGCGCGAGGCTGGACGCCCCAATCAGGGCCGACGAGTGCTTCATTATCCCCTCCAGAATAACGCAGACGTTTCGGACGCAGGCCGCCACCCCACCGACGTTCCACGTCAAGCCTTGAGGCTATACACAACCACATAGTATACGGTATCTGATATGGCAAACGCCATCAGAGGGAGCCGCAAGTGGTCAGCATCAACGACTTGGAACTGAAGGCGGACCGCCTCTCCGTCATCGACATGCATACGGCGGGGGAGCCGGTCCGCATCTACGACGCGACTCTATTGGGCCTCCCTGGTGAAACCATCCTCGAAAAGCGCCGCGCCATGGGGGAGCGGTTCGATCACTTACGGCGCGCCATGATGCTGGAGCCGCGCGGTCACGCCGACATGTATGGGGCCATCCTGGTTCCGCCGAGCGACCCCGCCTATGACGCCGCCGTGCTCTTCACCCATGTATCGGGCTATTCGACGATGTGTGGCCACGCGACCGTCGCCCTGGGCCGCTTGCTCTATGACCAGGCCCGCCTTCAGGGTCGGAGCCAGACCCGCTTCACACTGGAATGCCCCTGCGGCCCGGTGGCCATCGAAGTGACGCCCGACGCCGATCCGGCGGCGGCGCCCTCGGTGCGGTTCGAAAGCGTCGAATCCTTCGCGCTGTCGCTGGACGACAGCCTCGAACTGGAAGGCTTCGGCCACGTCCAATTCGACGTCGGCTATGGCGGCGCCTTCTACGCCATCCTGCCCAGTAGCCGGCTCGGTCTCGATTTTCATCAGACGCCGCTGGAACAGTTGGTCGACGCCGCCGGCAAGCTGGTGGCCGAACTGCGCGCGACGCGCAGCTTCCGCCACCCGCAAGAGCCGGACCTCTCCTTCCTCTACGGCGCCATCCTGACCGACGGCGACCATGTCACGCCGGGCCAGCTGACGCATAATCTCTGCTGGTTCGGCGAGGCCCAGATCGACCGCAGCCCCACCGGCAGCGGCGTCTCGGCCCGCCTCGCCGTCGCCCATGCGCGCGGCCAGATCGCGCCGGGCGACAGCATCGCCTTCGCCGGGGCCTCGGGACAGGCCTTCGACGGCGCCGTCGCCCGGCCGACCGAGCGCGGCGTCATCGCCGCTGTCTCGGGCCGCGCCTACTACATGGCGCGCTCCGAACTGATCCTCGAGACCCAGGACCCCTTCGCCCAAGGCTTCATGCTGCCCGCCCGCTTCGGCGACTTCCTGTCGGCCTGACCGCCCTCGCGCATTACCCTCAAGGACACTCAATGGATAGACTGCAGATCGCCGCCGGCTGGACGCCCGCGCGGCTGGACAGCCTTCGCGCCGAAATGGCCCGGAACGACCTCGACGGCTTCATCATCCCGCGCTGGGATGCCCACCAGTCGGAATACGTCGTGATCGCCGACGAGCGCCTGGCCTGGGCCACGGGCTTTTCCGGCACCTGGGGTCTGGCGGTCGTCACCCTGGATCGCGCCGCTGTCTTCGTGGACGGCCGCTACACGGTCCAGGCCGCAGCCGAAGTCTCGACCGCTCATTTCGAACTGAAGCACCTCTATGACGAGCCGGTCGAGCGCTGGCTGGCCCGGACCGCCGCCAAGGGCGAGGTTTACGGCTATGACCCGATGATCCTCAATCCCATCGTCCATGCGCAGATCGAGCCGACGATCATCGAGCAGGGCGCCTCGCTGCGCGCGATATCGCCCAACCCGATCGACCGCGCCTGGAGCGATCGGCCCGACACCCCGATCAAGCCGGCCTTCCCCTTCCCCGCCGCCCGCTCGGGCGAGACCTCTCTGGTCAAGCGACACCGCCTGGCCGAACGCCTGAGCACGGCGCGCACCGATCTCCTGGTCGAGACCCAGACGGACAACATCGCCTGGTTGCTCAACTGGCGCGGCGACGAGGTGCCCGACAACCCCATCGTCCAGGCCTTCATGCTGGTCGACGCGACCGGCGCGGTCGACCTGTTCGTCGACGCCCGCAAGCTGGGCAATGATGGCGCGGCGTTCGAACTGGAGGGCGTGACGCTTCATGAGCCCTCGGCCTTCCTCGAACGCCTGAGCCAACGCCTGAAGGGCGGCGATCGGGTCTCGATGGATCCCAAGTTCTCGCCGGTCGGTGCGGCGACAGCCGCGCGCGAGGCCGGGGCGGTCGTCCTCATCGAGCCCGACCCCCTGACCGCCCTCAAGGCGGTCAAGAACCCGGTCGAACTGGCCGGTCTGCGCGCGGCGTCGAAACGCGACAGCATCGCCTGGGTCCGCTTCCTCGCCTGGCTGGACGCCAAGGTCGCCTCGGCGCCGATCTCGGAACTGGAAGCGGAGGAGGAAATCCTCCGCTATCGCCGCGAACTGGAGCATTTCGTCAGCCCCAGCTTCCGCACCATCGCCGGCGCCGACGCCAATGGCGCCATGTGCCACTACAACGCCCCGGCCGACGGCGGCGCGATGATCCAGCGCGACAGCCTGTTCCTGATCGATTCCGGCGGGCAGTATCTGGACGG
Source organism: Brevundimonas sp. (assembly GCF_032055285.1). Classification (GTDB taxonomy): domain Bacteria; phylum Pseudomonadota; class Alphaproteobacteria; order Caulobacterales; family Caulobacteraceae; genus Brevundimonas. The sequence continues at coordinate 31,217 of NZ_DAMBRE010000006.1, read as the reverse complement.
CACCACCGACACGACGCGCACCGTCTGTTTCGACGCCCCGTCCGCCATCTGGCGCAAGCACTATACCCTGGTGCTGAAGGGCCATATCCGGTTGGCGACCCTGCGCTTCCCGGACGGCACGCGCGGCTATCAGATCGATGCATTCGCGCGCGAGGCCCTGTGGGCGCACGGGCTCGATTATGACCACGGCACGGGTCACGGCGTCGGCCACTTCCTGTCGGTGCATGAACACCCGCAGCGGATCGGCAAGGACCCAGTCATGACGTCGATCACCGCGGGCATGACCCTGACCAATGAGCCGGGCTACTACGAAGCCGGGCGCTACGGCATCCGCATCGAAAACCTGTGCGAAGTGGTCGAGGACGGCGACGGCTTCATCCGGCTGCGCGACATGACCCTGGTTCCGCTGGACCGCCGCCTGATCGACCTCGAACTGCTGACCGAGCAGGAGCGCGCCTGGGTCGATGGCTATCATGCGCGGGTGCGGTCGGAGTTGGCCGACCTGATCGCCGATCCGTTAGCGAAGGACTGGCTGATCGCCAATACGGCGCCGCTCTAGCCGCCGCCCAGTTCGACTGCCTCCCGTTCCGGCTCCGCCTCTGGCGGAGCCGTTTCGCTATCAGGGGTTCAGCGGAACCGCTCGATCCGTAGAGCATCCAGCCAGGCCGGAGCCGGTCGGCCCAGCGCCATCTGCTCCAGCCATTCGGCCGTGGAGGCCGCGAGCGTCAGGCCCAGATGCTGATGGCCGAAGGCGTAGTGGATCGCCGGATGGGCCTGAAGCCGCCCGATAGCCGGCAGATAGTCCGCCAGCGTCGGGCGCGGCCCGCACCAGCGGTCAGGCGCGTCGGAGAAGGCGACGCCCAGAGCCTTCAGATGCGCCTCAATGTGACGCCACTTGCGCGGGTCCGGCTTGGCGGACGGATCGCCGAACTCGACGTGGCTGGAGGCGCGCAGGCCGCCGTTGAAGCGCGCGACGGCCAAGGCGCGGTCCTCGAACACGGTCAGGGGCAGGTCGTCGGGCCAGGCATGTTCCGCCGACTGCACCGAATAGCCCCGCTCTCCAATCAGCGGGACACGCAGGCCCAGCGGCGCTATCAGGCGCGCCGACCAGGCTCCGGCAGCGACCACGACCTTGCCCGCGTCCACAACCGAACCGTCCGCCAACACGACCTCGGCGGCTTCGGCCGCGGGCCGCACGGCTGAAACCTCGGCATGGATCACACGCCCGCCCAACCGCTGGAAGCCGCTCAACAGGGCGTCGCGCACCTTCTGCGGTTCGCTGACCTGCCCCGTGCCGCTGAAACGGATGCCGCCAGCCGGACGTGCGGCCAGAACGCCGTCGTAGGCGGCCAGGTCGTCCGCCTCCATCGGCCGGAAGGTCGCGCTTCCGGTACGCGCGCCGCGCCAGGCATGCAGGCCCCGCCGCGCCGCCTCCGGCGTCGACCAGACGACGGCGTGGCCGGTCGGGCGGATCAGGTCGTCGGCCCCCTCGGCCAGGGCGGCCAGCCGCGCCCATGCCCCCAGAGGGTCTTGCAACAGATGCGCCAGCGTCTCCGCCCCCCGCGCCGCCGCAGCGGGCCGCGAAGCGGCCAGGAAGCGTAAGGCCCAGGGTCCCCACATGCCGACGTCGCGCGCCCGGAAATCCAGCGGCCCGCCCCAACCGAACAACCGCCCGGCCGCGCTCTTCAGCGTGGCGGGCGACGGCATGGGCTCGCACTGTTCGGCGGCGATATGGCCGATATTGCCGAAGGAAGCCCCGCGCCGGGGATCGCCTCGGTCAATCAGAACCACCTCGAACCCCGCCGCCTGAAGCCTCAGGGCGATGGCCGCGCCGACCAGACCGCCGCCGACCACCGCCCAACGCTGAAGCGTCGTCACGCGGCGGCGCCCTCGCCGAAGGGATCGTCCAGGCTGTGCGACGGCTGGGTGAACCAGACCGGCCCCGCCTCGCTCATGTAGAAGTGGTCTTCCAGACGGACGCCGAACTGGCCCGGAATGACCAGCATGGGCTCGTTGGAGAAGCACATGCCGGGCTGAAGCAACGTGGTGTCGCCGCGCACGAGATTGGGCGCCTCGTGGATGTCCAGGCCGATGCCGTGACCGGTGCGGTGCGGCAGACCCGGCAGACCCGGCAGACGATAGTCAGGCCCGTAACCGAGACCGGTCAGATAGTCGCGCGCGCCAGCGTCTACGCTCTCACACGGAGCGCCGATCCGCGCCGCTTCGAAGGCCAGGGCCTGAGCCTTTTTTTCGTGCTCCCAGACCCGGCGGAAAGCCTCGGTTGGTTTGCCGAAGACATAGGTGCGGGTGATGTCTGAATGATAGCCGTCGACCAGGGTGCCGGTGTCGATCAGCACCACGTCATCGACCTGCAAGGCGCGATCGCCCTCGCCGCCGTGCGGCAGACAGGTGTCGTCGCCGAACGAGACCAGGCAGAACCAGGAACCGCCCTCGCCGCCCAGAGCGCGGTGTTCGGCGTCGATGAAGCGCTTAACCTCGGACGTCAGCACCCCGGCCTTCAGCCAATGGCGGGTGCGGCGCTGGACCTCCAGGGTGATGGCCTTGGCGCGCGTCAGCAGGGCGATCTCGGCGGCGGATTTGACGCTGCGCAGGGCTGTGATCAGCGGTCCGCCGTCGACCAGGCGATCCGCGCCCAGGGCCTTGCTCAGGCCCAGCCAGATGAAGGCCGCCGCCTGATCGTCCACCGCCAGCTTGCCGTCCGACGGCACGCGGGTCGCCGCCAGGGCATAGGGGCTTTCTTCCTCTTCCCAGGTCAGGATCTCGCCCGCGACCGCGTTCGGCGCCGAAGTCAGCCCGCCGATCTTGTCCAGCTCGAAGCGAGGACAGACATAATCCAAGCGTCCATCCGCATGGATCAGGGCGCCGGTCAGGCGTTCCGATGGGTGCCAATCCAGACCTGTGAAATAGCGCAGCGAGGTCGTCGGTCCCAGCAGCAGGGCCGACAGCCCCTGCGCGCTCAATCGCTCGGCCATGGCCTGAATGCGGGAGCGCCGTTCGTCAGCGGTGATGGGGGCGGCAAAGGGAGCGGAGAAGGTCATGCCAGCAACGTATATCGTATCTGATTTATGCCTGTCCTTCTTTCATGCTTCGGGGCTCCCGGCAAGGGACGCCCCGCTAGGCGCGCTTGCGGCCTCGACCCGGCGTCGCCGAACTGGACGCGACGAAGTTCATGCTGAACTCCTCGCGCAGATCACGCAGCGTGTGCTCCAGGTGCGCCCCCACCATGCGGCGGACAGCCTTGGCGTCACGGTTCAGCCAGGCCTGCATGATCTCGTGATGTTCAGCCTCGGCCGTGAGGTGGCGGTCGGCGCCTTCGAGATGTTTGCGCACATAGCGATCGGCCATGACATGCAGACGCGCCGTGATCTCGGTCGTCAGCACCCGTCCGCCGGGCTGGATCAGGGCCATGTGGAAGGCGCGGTTCAGCGGCCCGACGCTAGGAAGGCGAGCGGCGGCGGCGGCGTCCAGTTCGGTCAGGATGCGCTGGGCGGCGGCGCGCTGATCATCATCCGCCGCCAGGCAGGCCTGGGCCGCAGCGTCGGGTTCGAGCTTCAGACGCAGTTCGTAGATTTCCTCGACCTCGCTCGCGCTCATGCCGCGAACGAAGAAGCCGCGGTTGGCGTGCGACACCACCAGCCCGTCCTGCTCCAGGCGGACCAGGGCTTCGCGCAGCGGGATCTTCGAGACGTTCAAATCCGCCGCCAGAGCGTCCTGCCGGATCGGCACGTCGGGCTCAATGGCGCCGGACAGGATCATGTCCCGCACAACTTCCATCAGGCGGTCGGAAAGCGTGCGGACTTCAAGCGGGGATGCGGCCATGCGGTCTATCGAGTCGACTGGGCCGGACGCCCGGATCATCCATAGCGCGCGATGGCCGCAATTACGACGCGGAATGCGTCAGACGACCTGGAACCCCTTCCAGAAGGCGTCCCGGCGATCCACCCAGATGGTGTTGAATCCCGTGGCCATCGCCGAGCCCTCAATGGAGGGAATGATCGCCCTGAGCCCGCCCACTGTCGTCTCTGCCTCAACCCGGCCGATGAAGCGGCTGCGGATGTAGCTTTGATGGACGAAGGCGTCGCCGACCTGCAACCGCCCCTTGGCGTGCAGATGGGCCAGCCGGGCCGAAGTGCCGGTGCCGCAGGGGCTACGGTCGATCGCCTTGTCGCCATAGAAGACGGCGTTGCGCCCATCGGCCCCCTCGCCTTTCGGAACATCGGCCCACAGGACATGGCTGACGCCGTTGATCGACGGCTCGTCGGGATGGACGGGATGGAAGGCTGCGCACACGCGCTCGCGCACCAGACCGCTCAGCTCGATGATGCGGCTGGCGCCGAGATCATCCAGGCCGGTGTAGGCGCCTTGCGGCTCGACGATGGCGTAGTAGTTGCCGCCGTAGGAGACATCGACCGTCAACGGCCCCAGGCCCGGAACCTCGATCTCGATCCCTTCCGCGGCCAGATAGGCGGGCACATTGCGGATACGGACCGAGGTCACGCGGTCGCCCTCGGTCTCATAGGCGATGTCCAGAACGCCCGCCGGGACCTCGATCTTCAGCCGTCCTGGGGTGCGCGGCCGGATCAGACCGTGCTCCAGGCCGAAGGTGATCATGCCGATGGTCCCGTGGCCGCACATGGGCAGGCAACCGCTGGTCTCGATGAAGAGGATGCCCGCATCGGCGTCGGGCAAGGTCGGCGGGTACAGGAACCCGCCGCTCATCATGTCGTGGCCGCGCGGCTCGAAGCACAGCGACGTCCGTATCCAATCGTAGCGGTCGAGGAAGTCGAGCCGTCGCTCGGCCATGCTGGCCCCTGACAACAGGGGCGCGCCGCCGGCGACCAGACGAACCGGATTGCCGGCGGTATGACCGTCGATGCAGAAGAAGACGTCGCGCATCCGTGCTCCGATCAGACGAGCTTGAGGGCCCTGCCCGAGCCGACGGGACGGGTCGCCGCCGCCTTCTCGACCAGGGCGATGACTTCAGCCCGGCGCGCGCCCGTCAAGGGCATGCGCGGCATGCGGACTCGCTCGGTCCCGCGGCCCATGATGGCCTCTGACAGCTTGATCGACTGCACCAGGTCCGACACGGCGTCGAGGTGCAGCAGCGGCATGAACCAGCGATAGATCTCGACCGCGCGGGCCAGATCGCCGTCCTTGACGGCCTTGACCAGGGCCACGGATTCCTCGGGGAAGGCGTTGGTCAGGCCCGAGACCCAGCCCTTGGCGCCTAGCACCAGACCTTCCAGCGCCACGTCGTCCAGGCCGACCATGACGGAATAGCGGTCGCCCAGTTCATTGATGATGTCGGTGATGCGTCGCGAATCCGGCGCGCTTTCCTTCAGGGCCACGATGTTCGGCACGTCCGACAGACGCTTCAGGTCGGCGTTGGTCAGCGCGATCCGGTACATGGTCGGATTGTTGTAGAGCATGATGGGCAGGCCGCTGGCCGCCGCCACGGCGCGGAAGTGAGCCTCAAGCTCCTCGGCCGTGGGCATGTAGACCATGGCCGGCAGGACCATCAGGGCGTCCACGCCGATGGCCTCGGCGTCCCGGGCGTAGGCCTCGGCGCGCGGCGTGGTCAGTTCGCTGACCCCGGTGATGATCGGCACGCGACCGGCGGCCACCTCGACCGCCGCCTTCAGGACAGCGCGCTTTTCCTCGGGCTCCAGCGAGTTGTTCTCGCCGACCGTGCCCATGACGATGATGCCGTCGACGCCGTCCTTGATCAGGCCGTCCAGCACCTTCTGGGTGGCGTCCAGATCCACCGCCAGCCCCTCGTCGAATTGGGTGGTCGCCGCCGGGATGACTCCGGTCCAGTCCAGCTTCGCCTTGGCCATAAGCCATTCCTCCTAAAGGTAGAATTATTTTCGTATACGATATTCAAATAACGACGAAGTCAAGCGATTAGCCGCCTATCCGGCGCTGTAGCTGGTCTTTGTCAGGGTGAAGAAGTCGGCGGCGGCGAAGCCCTGCTCACGCGGACCATAGGACGAGCCCTTCGTGCCGCCGAACGGCACATGATAGTCGACCCCGGCGGTGGCCAGGTTGACCATGGTCATCCCCGCCCTGGCCCGGCGCTGGAAGTCGCGGGCGTATTTCATCGACTGGGTGACGATGCCCGCCGACAGGCCGAACTCGGTCCCGTTGGCGATCTCCAGGGCCGCTTCGTAGTCCTTCACCCGGATGGTGGAGGCGACGGGGCCGAAGACTTCTTCAGTGTTGATCCGCATGGCCGGGTCGGTGTCGGCGATCAGGGTCGGCTGGACGTACCAGCCCGGCGTCTCCCGGGTCAGGCGCTCGCCGCCGGCGACGACCTGCCCGCCCTCGAAGGCGGCGAGCTCCATATAGCGATAGGAGGTCTCGCGCTGATCCTCGCTGACCGCCGGGCCGACCTGGGTGTTCGGATCGAGGGCGTGACCCACGCGCAAGGCCGCGACCTTCTCGGCCAGGGCGGCGACGAAGCGGTCATGGATGCCGTCCTGCACGATCAGACGGCTGGACGCCGTGCAACGCTGGCCAGTGGCGAAGAAACTGCCGTCGAGCGCAATGTTGACCGCCCGCTCCAGATCGGCGTCGTCCAGCACGATCAGCGGGTTCTTGCCGCCCATCTCCAGTTGCACGCGCGCCTGACGGGCGACCGCCCCGGCCGCGACCCCTGCCCCGACGCCTTGCGAGCCGGTGAAGCTGACGCCCGCCACGTCCTTGTGATCGACGATGGCCTGGCCCACGCGGCCGCCGCCGATGACCAGATTCAGAACGCCCTTGGGCAGGCCGGCTTCATGCAGGATGGCGACCAGCGCCTCGGCCGTGGCCGGGGTGTGGCTGGCCGGCTTCATCACCACCGTATTGCCGAAGGCCAGGGCCGGCGCCGCCTTCCAGGCCGGGATGGCGATGGGAAAGTTCCACGGCGTAATCAGGCCGTAGACACCGACCGGTTGGCGATAGGTCTGGACCTCGACGCCCGAACGGGTCGAGGCCAGGTTCTGGCCATGCAGGCGCAAGGCCTCGCCGGCGAAGTATTTCAGAATGCGGGCGGCGCGGGCCGTCTCGCCAATGCCCTCGGCCAGCGTCTTGCCCTCTTCGCGCGACAGCAGGCGGCCGACGGTCTCGCGGCGCTCCATCAGCAGGCTTCCGGCGCGGTCCAGCACGTCCGAGCGGATCTCGGGCGAGGCGTTGGCCCAGCCGTCGAAGGCCGCCGAGGCCGCAGCCACGGCGGCGTCGACCTCAGCGGTTCCGCCTTGCGGCGCAACGGCCACGATTTCGCGCACGTCCGACGGATTCAGGCTCTCGACCTTCCCAGAACCTCGGCGCTCGCCGTTGATCCAGTGGGACAGTTCAATCGGAGCGGTCATGGGATTGTTCTCTGAATAGGAGGAAGAATGGCCGGCGTCGGGCTCAAAGACCCAGGGCCAGGATCTGGTCGTAGAGGACCTTGGGCGTCCGCACGCCGCGTTCCAGGCTGCGGGCGCGGGCGGCGTAACGGCGCTCAGACGGCAGGCGCGCGCCCTGATCGGCGAACGCGGAGAACAGAGCCTCGGCCCGCGCGGCGTTGGCTGCGGGGTCGCCCCCGCCCATGATGGCGGGGTCAAAGGCCAGAATCAGCTCGCCATGCATGGGCGCCGCCTTGGTGCCGTCGTCAAAGGCCATGGATTCGCGGCTGGTCAGGTCGCCGATCAGCGGCCCCGCCATCAGCTCGATCATGGTCGACAGGGCCGAGCCCTTGTGCCCGCCAAAGGTCAACATGGCCCCGTCCAGCGCGGCGCGGGCGCTGGTCGTCGGGCGGCCCTCGGCGTCAACGCCCCAGCCCTCGGGGATGGGCTTTCCGGCGATGTCGTGCAGGGACATGTCCCCGCGCGCGACGGCGCTGGTGGCGAAGTCGAAGACATAGGGCTGCGCCCCCGGACGCGGCCAGCCGAAGGCGATGGGATTGGTGCCCAGCAGCCCCCGCTTTCCGCCCGCCGGAGCCACCCAGGAATGGCTGGGCGTCATGGCCAAGGCGGCCACGCCCATCCCGGTCAGATGCTCGATCTCCGGCCATAGGGCCGAAAAATGGAAGCAGTTGTTGATGACCAGGGCCGCCACCCCGACCGCCTTGGCCTTCTCCACCAGCAGGGGGGCGGCGCGCTCGAAGGCCAGCAGGGAATAGGCATGGCCTGCGTCGGCCCGCACCAGGGCGGGCGAGACGTCCTCGATCACCGGCTCGGCGTCCAGGGACATCTTGCCCGAGCGCATGGTCATGACGCAGCCCGGCAGACGATAAAGGCCGTGCGAGGCGCATTCGTCCCGCTCGCCCGCCGTCAGGGCGCGAGCCACGGCCTCGGCGTGCGCCGTCGACAGCCCCGCCCCGGTCAGCACCCTACACGAGAGGGCGAACACCTCGTGAATCGGCAGTGCGACCGTCTCTTCATTTTCAAACACGCCCACAGAACACTCCCGGATGCCCGATTGATCGCATGCAATATCGCCGCGCCACGCAGGCATCAGGACCACGAAAAAAGCGCAGACTTGACGCCGGAGGCGATCGGCTTCACCACTCCATTATCGAATACTGTATCCGATTTTAAGGGGGAATCTTCATGAAGCGCCTACCCGCCTTGGCCGTGCTGTTGATGAGCAGCGCCGCGCCCCTGGCCGTCGCCCCGATCTTCGCCACGCCCGCCCTGGCTGGGATCGAGGTCGCTGCGCCCGCCGCCATGTCGCCGTCCGTCTACGCCCGCGCCGAAGCAGTGCTGCCCCAGCACGTCGACGAGTTGATCTACGGTCTCAGCGTGCGCCCGCAATGGATCGGCGACGGCGCCGAGTTCTGGTTTGAGCGCCGCACGGCGCAAGGGCGCGACTATGTGCTGGTCGATCCGACCTCGGGCCAGACCCGCCCCCTGTTCGACCACGACGCCCTGACGGCCGCCCTGGCCGCCGCCTCGGGCAAGCCGCTGGCGCGCAAGGACCTGCAGCTCAAGGGGCTGAAGCTCGACGCCAAGACCCGGCGACTGGAGTTCAGCCACGACGGTCGCAACTGGCGCTTCGCCCCCGCCACCGGCGCGGTCGAGGCGGTGGCCGAGGCGGCCAAGGGCGTGGTCTCGCCCGACGGCCGCTGGCGCGCCGAGGTGCGGGACGGCGATCTGGTCATCGTCGCAACGGCGGACGGCGCCGAACGGCAGCTGACCCAGGACGGCGCCGCCTCGCCCTACGCCACGCCCCTGATCAATTTGAAGACCATGGTGGGCCAGGGCGTGCCCCAACCCGCCATGTCTCCCGAGGTCCAGTGGTCGCCAGACTCGCGCTACATCGCCACCTATCGCATCGACCGCGACCATGCCCGGCGTCTGTCCCTGGTTCAGTCGGCTCCCAGGGACGGCGGGCCGCCGCGCGTCTTCGACTACCTCTACCCCCTGACCGGCGACGCCGAGACGCCCATGGTCGAAGGCCTCTTCTTCGAGGTCGAGAGCGGGCGCCGCATCCCGATGCAGACGCCGCCTCGACCGGTCCTCTATTACGGCGGCCCCGACTACGAGTGGAGCGCCGACAGCCGCGCCGTGTTCGAGCGCACGCCGACACGCGGCTACGACGCCCTGCAGTTGAACCGCATCGAGGCGGCGACTGGTCAGGTCCGCCTGCTGACGGAAGACAGGTCCGACACCTATGTCGACTACTACGGCCATCACTGGTCCTATGACGACAAGTCGAACACCCACTACTGGACCGCCGATCCCGAGGGCTTCGCCCATGTCTACGCCATCGACGCCGAGAGCGGCGCGCGGCGTCAGATCACCTCGGGCGACTGGCGCGCCCGCTCGGTGGCGGGCGAAGACCACAGGACCAAACGCATCCTGGTCGTCGGCTCAGGGCGCGAGGCGGGCCGCGACCCCTATCTTCGTCATCTCTATTCGGCGCCGTCGGCCGGCGGACAGCCGCGCCTGCTGACGCCCGAGGCCTTGGACCACGACGTCTCGGTCTCGCCCGACGGCCGTTTCTTCGTCGACAACATGTCGGCGATCGACCAGCCGACACGCTCGGTCCTGCGCCGCGCCAGCGACGGCCGCATCGTCATGGAGCTGGGCCGGGCCGACGTCAGCGCCTATCTGGCGGCGGGCTATCGTCTGCCCGAACCGTTCCAGACCGTGGCCGCCGACGGCGTGACCCCGATCTACGGCGCCCTGTTCAAACCTGCCGACTTCGACGCTTCCAAGCGCTATCCGATCATCGAGGACATCTACACCGGGCCGCACTATGTGATGACGCCCAAGTCCTTCGAGGCGGCGATGACCGGGCGCAACGCCAACTCGATCGCCCAACTCGGAGCCATCGCCGTGACCATCGACGGTCGCGGGACCTGGGGCCGCTCGCGCGCCTTCCAGCAGCCGGCCTACAAGAACCTGCACGCCGTCGGGCTGGAGGACCACATCGCCGGCATCCGCGCCGTCGCGGCCCGCAACCCCTGGATGGACCCCGAACGGGTCGGGATCTACGGCTTCTCGGCCGGCGGCTATGACGTGGTGCGCGCCATGACCCGCCACCCCGAGTTCTACAAGGTCGGCGTCAGCGCCTCCGGCAATCACGACAATCGGTTGGACAAGGCCATCTGGAACGAACAGTGGATGGGCGCCCAGCTGGGGCCGCTCTACGATGAGAACTCCAACATCGCCTGGGCGCCGAAGCTGGAAGGCCGCCTGTTCGTCGCTCACGGCGAGTTGGATGAGAACGTGCCTCCCCTGGCCTCGCTGCGCCTGGTCGACGCCCTGATCAAGGCCAACAAGGACTTCGACTTCCTGATGGTGCCGAACGCCGACCACTTCCTGGACGCCGTGCCCTATTATCAACGCCGTCGCTGGGACTTCTTCGTGCGAGAGCTGCTGCACGAAACCCCGCCTGCAGCCTATCCCATGAAGCCGTTCGACTAAGCGACAACACGACCAGAAGAGAAGGCGGGCCGCACAGCCCGCCTTTTTCTTACCCTCTGCGGAGCGCCCTGGACACAAGAAAGGGGGCGGTCGATCGACCGCCCCCCTCCCCTGCGTGACGTCAGACGTCCTTCAGGTAAGGCCTAGTTCCCGAAGCGCCACTTGGCCCCCAGGAAGAAGAAGCGACCGATCAGATCGTCCATCCCCAGGTTGCCCCGAGCGGTGAAGGGGTGATCGCGCGGGCCTTCGTTGAACACGTTGCGGACACCGGCGGTGAAGCGGACGTTCATCGGCGTATCCACCGCCACCGACAGGTCGTGATACCAGATCGACGGGATGTTGTAGTAGCTGCCGACGTCCTCGGCCGGGTTCAACACGGTGTTGCTCGTGACCGTGTCGTCGACATAGCGGCTCGACCAGTTCACCTGGACATCGCCCTTGTAATAGGTGGCGTTGATCATGCCCCGGAGCTTGGGATTGCCCGCCTCTCCGGCCGAATCGAAGGCCGTCTCGTCCCCTGTCGCCACATCTCGGTCGATGAAGATGTTGTGCTTCAGGTAGGAGGCGACGCCCTGCAGGCTGATGCGGCCCAGGTCATCGTCCCGACGCAGCAGATCCGCGACCTCGGCGTGGTAGGTGGCCTCGAAATCAACGCCCTCGACCTCAAAGGACGCCACGTTGATGTAGCTGTCGCGCACCTCATACAGGTTGCCGTCCGAGCGACGGGTCAGCATGCCGCAGAACTGGTTGTCCAAGGACGGCAGGTCGACGCAGTTATCGACCGTCTGCTGGGCCCCGATACGGGCGATGCCGCCGTCGAGCTTGATCTTGTAGTAGTCCGTTGAGAAGGCGAATCCCGGCAGGAAGCGCGGCCGCACCACGGCGCCGACCGTCATGGTGTCGGCTTCCTCGACGCCCAGATCCGGGTTTCCGGTGCTGAACACCAGGGTCGTCATGCGGCGTGTGTTCGGGTCCCAGGTCACCGGATCGAAACCCAGAGCCAGGCAGTTCTTGCGGCGGTTTTCGGTGCCGCTGTCCAACAGGTTGGGATCGCAGGGATCGCTCAGACCCGAGGCGCCGCGGCTGCCGGGGTTGAACATCTCGCCCAGCGACGGCGCGCGCACCGCCGTCGCCTTGGTCAGGCGGAAGCGAATGTCGGGGATCGGCGCCCAGGAGCCGGCCAGCTTCCAGGACTCGACGCTGCCCGCGCGCTGATAGTCCGACACGCGATAGGCGCCCTCGACTTCCAGCGCATGGACAAAGGGTTTGTCCTTGACCAGGGGCGCCAGGATCTCGGCGAAGGCCTCGCGCACCTCGTTGCTTTCCTTGATGGGCGAGAACTGGCTGGCGAAAAAGCCGAGCGCCTTCTCCCACACATAGGAGGGCGCGAAATCGATCTCGTCCTTGCGGTATTCAGCGCCCGCCGACACCTTCACCGCGCCCGCCGGCAGCTGGAACAGGTCGCCCGCGATCAGACCCTGAATCAAGGTCTGGCTGGTGTCCGTGGTCGAGGTGTGGTCGGCGCGGATATAGTCGACGGCTTCCGCCGAGATCGTGCCCTGGCCAAAGATATTGACCGGCACGCAACCGCGCGCCCGCGCTTCCAGGCTGCGGCAGACGATATTGCCCGACAGCGGATCGCGAATGGCGTCCGAAGCCTCGAACCAGCGCTCGTCGATGCGGTCGTTCAGATTGCGGTTGGACGTCTGCGACTTGCCGTACTCGAAGACCGTCGACCATTTCCATGTGTCGGCGAACTCTCCCTCCAGCCCCGCAGCGACGCTGTAGTATTTGCGGTTCATATCCGTGCCGCGCATGCCGAACTCGTCATGCGAGCGAGCGTAGTACATGGAGTTCTCGCCCGCCGCGATCAGGCCGTCGCGCACGGCGGTCGGCATGTAGGGATTGTCGGTCGACACGCTGGTGCTCCAGGAGTCGAACACGGCGCTGATGCGGTCACGGGCGGTGATATCGGCGAACACGACCTCGCTGAAGACCTTGAGGTGATCGTTCAGGCGATAATCGGCCTTGGCGTAGACATTGGTCCGTTCCAGCGACGCGACCAGGGTGTCGGCGTTCTGATTGCCGCCTTCGTCGGTGGAATAGGATCCGTCGATCACGCCGCGATCCCCCGCCTTCAACGGGCGGAAGGTCTGGCTAGCGGAATCGAAGATCACATCCGTCCAGGCGCCGCCCGGCCCAAATGGCAGGTAGCCGGTCGGCGTGCCCAGAGCGAAATAGGCGAAGCGCAGATCCCGCATCGGAATGCGCGCCGGAACGCCGTCGGTGGAGCCGGCATTGGCGGGATTGGACACGAAGGCATAGCGCGTTCCCAGCCCCCGGTCGCCGCGCGTCAAGCCAGCGCTTTCGGTGCGGCTGACATGCAGAACGGCATTGCCGCGATCGTAGTTGACCCCCGTCGTCAGACCATAGGTCAGGGTGTCGTAGTCGCCGCCCTCGTCCGAGCCGTACTGCAGGTTCGTCTCGAAGCCGTCAAAGTCATCCTTGAGGATCAGGTTCACCACGCCGGCCACGGCGTCGGCGCCATAGACCGCCGAGGTGCCGCCCGTCTGCACCTCGACCCGCTTCACCAGGGCGGCTGGAATATTGCCGAGGTCGAAGGCCAGGAAGTTGGAATCGTCGGGGGTGCCCGCACGGCGGCGGCCATCCACCAGGGTCAGGGTGCGGCGAACGCCGAGATTGCGCAGATTGACCTGGTTCAGGCCGATGTTGCCGAAGCTGTAGCTGGTGTTGGCGTTGGACAGGCCCGTCGCCACCTGAGGCATCTCGTTCAGGATCTCAGCAATATTGGTGATGCCCTTCGCCTCGATCGTCTCGGCCGTCATGGCCATGGTCGGCGTCGGCGCATCCAGACCGCTCCGCTGCAGGCGCGAGCCAGTCACCACGACCTCCTCGACCTGGGATACTTCCTCGGGTCCTGTCGATGACCTGCTTTGGGCCTGAACGGCCATCGGCGCCGCCAGCGATCCCAGGCTGACCCCCGCAATCAGCGCCCGTTTTCTCCAACCCGAGGCCGCAGCCGCCTGCCCACTCATCGCACTCATAAATCATCCCTCCCCTGAGAGTATTTTTGAATGCGATATAATGTATACGATATACTACTTCTGTCCACCCGCGTTATCGCTGGCGCTTTCCATTCAATGTCGAGACGTCAAGGATTGCGCCGCCCCGCCCTGCGCGCCCTCGAGAAACGTCAGCCCGCAGGTCGCCGCAGGGCGTCGACGATGATCTGGAAGGCCAGTCGTCCAGAACCACTGGATGGAACATGTGACCGAGGCGGAATACCTTGCCCCCGTCCAGGCCGACTAACCCCCTACCCGCGTCCCCCGAGGAAAACATCATGACCGTCAAAGCCTATGGCGCCCACGCCGCCGACAAACCGCTCGAAGCGCTCGACATCGTCCGCCGCGCGCCCGGCGAGCATGATGTTCAGATCGAGATCGCCTATTGCGGCGTCTGCCATTCCGACCTGCACACGGTGCGCGGCGAATGGGCCGGCACCCTCTATCCTTGCGTGCCCGGTCACGAAATCGTCGGTCGCGTCTCCGCCGTCGGTGCCCATGTCAGCCGCTTCAAGGAAGGCGATCTGGTCGGCGTCGGCTGCATGGTCGACAGTTGCCAGACCTGCGCCGCCTGCGACGAAGGCCTTGAGCAATACTGCGAGGGCACAGGCATGGTCGGCACCTACAACGGCCCTACGCCGGACGCCCCCGGCCACACCCTGGGCGGCTATTCGCAACGCATCGTCGTCAGCGACAAGTTCGTGGTGAAAGTCAGCCACCCCGAGGATCAACTGGCCGCCGTCGCCCCCCTGCTGTGCGCTGGCATCACCACCTGGTCGCCGCTGCGGCACTGGAAGGCCGGCCCCGGCAAGAAGGTCGGCGTCGTCGGCATCGGGGGCCTGGGCCACATGGGGGTCAAGCTCGCCCGCGCCCTGGGCGCAGAAGTCGTGGCCTTCACCACCTCGGAAAACAAGCGTGAAGACGCCAAGGCCCTGGGCGCTCATCAGGTCGTCGTTTCGCGCAACGCCGATGAGATGAAGGCGCACCGCGGCAGCTTCGACCTGATCATCAACACGGTCGCCGCCAGCCACGATCTGGACGCCTATACCAACCTGCTGCGTCGCGACGGCGCCCTGGTTCTGGTCGGCGTGCCCGAGCACAACCACCCGTCGCCTCAGTTCGCGTCGCTGATCTTCCGGCGCAAGTCCATCGCGGGCTCAATGATCGGCGGCATCGCCGAGACCCAGGAGATGCTCGACTTCTGCGCCGAGCACGGCATCGTCGCCGACATCGAAATGATCCCGATCCAGCAGATCGAAAACGCCTACGCCCGCATGACCCGCAGCGACGTGAAGTATCGCTTCGTCATCGACAGCGCGAGCCTGGCGACCGTTTGACAGGGTCCCACATCGCCTGAACTGTCGCCGAGGCACGCCTCGGCGACAGCCATCACATAGGTGCGACAGAAGCCCTCAGCACGGACGCCCAGCGGTGACCTGTCGGACGACGCCCAAGCGCGCGCCGACGCGCGATCCAAAGGCGTCCCACCGGCATGTTGATCAATCGACCAGCCGATACCCCACGCCCGGCTCGGTGGCGATCAGCCGGGGCTGGGCCGGGTCGGCCTCCAGCTTCTGGCGCAGTTGGCCGATGACCACGCGCAGGTATTGGGTGTCGTCGGCGTGGGCCTTGCCCCAGACGGCGGTCAGCAGATCGCGGTGGCCGACCACCTTGCCGGCGTTGCGCGCCAGATGGGCCAGGACGTCGTATTCCTTGGGCGTGACGCGCACGCCCTCGCCCGCGCGGGTGATCAGGCGGCGCTCCAGATCGATGACCACATCCCCCGCCGTCAGCGGCCCGCTTGCCTCGACGCGCGGCGCGGCCTGCCTCAGGTTGGCGCGGACCCGGGCCAGAAGCTCGCCGACGCCGAAGGGCTTTTCGACATAGTCGTTGGCGCCCAGGTCCAGGGCCGCGATCTTCTCGGCCTCCTTGTCGCGCGCCGACAGGATGATGATAGGGCCAGCGTAGAATTCCCGCGCGCGGGCCAGGACGTCCTTGCCGTCCATGTCGGGCAGGCCCAGGTCCAGCACCACGGCGTCGGGGCTCCACAGGGCGATGCCGCGCAGTCCCTCCTGCCCGCTGTCGGCGCGGCGCGGCTCATAGCCGGCGGCGTCCAGCGCCGGGGACAGGAAGCGGTGAATCTGGGGCTCGTCGTCGATGACGAGAATCTGGGGACGGACAGCGGCCATGAGGAAGTCTAGAGCAGGCTCGGGTGGGTGACGACGGCCTTGGGCAGGCTGATCAGGATGCGGGTGCCTTTCCCATCCTGAATAGGACTGGCGGCGGCGATGCGGCCGTTCATGGCCTCGACGAAGCCCTTGGCGATGGCCAGCCCCAGACCGGCGCCCTTGGTGCGGTCGGACGGCTCCTCCATGCGGCGGAACTTGTCGAAGACCCGCTCCAGCTCGGCGGTCGGGATGCCCTTTCCTTCGTCCTCGATCGAGATGACCACCGCGCCGCGATCCTCATAGGCCGCCAGTTCGACCGTCGAGCCGTCAGGGCTGTAGGCGATGGCGTTCTCGAGAATGTTCACGAGCGCCTGCTCCAGCAGCCCCTGATCGACCATGACCAGACTGAGCTGGGCCGGAAAGTCGCGGGTCATCGTCCGCTGGCCCAGACGCCGCGCCACCCGCCTGCCCGCCGCGTTCAGCACGTCGCGCACGTCGACCCAGTCGGCGCGGATGTTCAGGCCGCCGCCCTCCAACCGGGTCATGTCCAAAAGGTCGCCGACATAGCGGCTGAGCCGCTCGGCCTCCTCTCGGATCGACAGCAGCAGGTCGGCGCGCACGGCGGGCTTCAGCTTGTCGCCCAAGTCGATCAGGGTGGTCGAGGCCCCCAGCACCGTGGACAGGGGGGTCCTCAGGTCGTGGCTGACCGAGTTCATCAGCGCGCCCCGGAAACGATCCGTGCGGCGCAGGGTCTCGGTCTCGACCGCCTGACCGGCCAGATCGGCGCGCTCGACCGCGACGGCGCCCTGGTCCAGCAGGGCCAGGGCCAGTTTCTCTTCGTCGGAGCCGGGCGACAGGGCCGCCGCCTCGATCCCGGCGACGCCCGCGCGATCGCGTACGCCCTGCAAGGGCCGGAAGGTCCAGCGCGCCTGCGGCAGGGTGCCGGTTCCGTGTCCGGCGGGCTCGCCCTTCTCCCAGGCCCAGCGGGCGGCGGCCATGGCTTCGGCGCCCAGTTCAGGCTTGCCCGGCGCCCCGGCGATCAGGGTCAGTTCGTTCTCGACCGGCAGCAGGACCACCGCCCCCGCCCCGGCGGCGGCGGCCGTCTGTTCGGCTAGAATGCGGGCGGCGGCGGCGCGGTCGCCGACGCCGGTCAGCCTCTGGCTGGCGGCCAGCAGGGCCGAGACGGCCGAGGCGCGCCCTTGCGCCGCCTTCGCCTGCTCGCGCACCCGGCCCGCCAGAAAGCCCGTCGTCAGGGCCACGGCCCAGAAGACGATCAGGGTCAGGACGTCGGTCGGAGAGCCAATGGCGAAACTGTATTTCGGCTGCAAGAACAGGAAGTTGTAAGTCAGGAAGGCGACCGTCGCCGCCGCAAGGGCCGGGCGCAGGCCGTACAGCACCCCCGCCGCCAGCACCGCCGACAGATAGATGACGCCCAGATCAACCCGCTCGAACGTCCGATCCAGCAGCAGGGCCAGGCCGGTGGCGGCGATCACGAAGGCCGCGCCCACGGCGTAACCGCGCCAGCCGCCAGGCAGGGACACGCGCGGCTCGCGCAGCGTCTTCTCTTCCAGATCGGCCCCGTCAGTGATGACGTGGACGGCGACCCCGCGCGCCTGACGCAGCAACTCGGCCGCCAGCGACCGGCCCAGCCATTCGGACAGGCGGCTGTCGCGCCCCTTGGCCAGCACGATCTGGGTGACGTTGTTCTGATGGGCGTGATCCATGACGGCGCGCACCACGTCGTCGCCGGACAGGACCACGGTGCGCCCGCCCAGCTGTTCCGCCAGCTTCAGCGCATCCGACAGCTTGCCCGCCGAGCCGACGCCGTGCCGCGGGCCCGAGGGCCGGTCGACGTGGGCCACGGTCCAGGGGGCGTCCATCATCATGTCCGACAGCCGCCGACCGGCGCGGACCAGAGGCGCGGCGTGGGCGTCGCCGCTGACCAGCACCAGGATCCGCTCGCCCGCCGCCCAGGGCCCCGGCACCCCCTGTTCGCGCAGGCGGGCCACCAGCTGATCGTCCACCGTCTGGGCCGCGCGGCGCAGGGCCAGTTCGCGCAGGGCCGTCAGGTTCTCGATCTTGAAGAAGTTGTCCGAGGCCAGTCGCGCCGTCTCCGGCACATAGACCTTGCCCTCGGCCAGACGCTTGCGCAGCTCCTCGGGGGTGATGTCCACGACCTCGATGTCGTCGGCGCGCGACAGGGCGCTGTCGGGCACGCTCTCGCGCTGGCGCACCCCGGTGATGCGCAGCACCACGTCCGACAGGCTCTCCAGATGCTGGACGTTCAGGGTGGTCCAGACGTCGATCCCGGCGCCGAGAATCTCCTCGACGTCCTGCCAGCGCTTGGGATGGCGCGAGCCGGGGGCGTTGGAGTGGGCGTATTCGTCGACCAGCAGCAGGTCCGGGCGGCGCGCCACGGCGCCGTCGATGTCGAACTCCAGCAGGGTCCGGTCGCGATAGGCGATGGGGTTGCGGGCCATGACCTCCAGCCCGCGCAGCAGGCTCATGGTCTCCTTGCGGCCGTGGGTCTCGACCACGCCGACCACCACGTCGTCGCCTTCCGCTTTCCGGCGCCGCGCAGCGCGCAACATCTCGTAGGTCTTGCCGACTCCAGGCGACATGCCCACGAAAACCTTCAGCCGCCCACGCTTGCGCGGGGCGGCCGGGGTCTTGTCCGTCGGAAGAACAGGTGGCGCCATCAACCCTCCGCGGCGGAGCGCGCGAAGCGGGCGTCCAGCGCCATATTGGTCAGCAGCACATTGACGCGCGGCTGGCCCAGCACCCCGAACGTTCGGCCTTCGACGTGCTGCTCGATCACCTTGCTCACCTCTTCCACCGCCACGCCCCGCGCCTGGGCGATGCGGGCGGCCTGAAGCTTAGCGTAGGCCGGAGAGATATGCGGGTCGAGACCCGAGGCCGAGGTCGTCACGGCGTCCGCGGGGATAACCGCCGACGCTCCGGCCTCGGCCCGCAGCGCATCCGCGTCCGCCTTGACCCGGGCGATCAGGTCCGGGTTCAGCGGGCCGAGGTTCGACCCTGACGAGGCCGAGGCGTCATAGCCGTCGCCCGCCGCCGAGGGACGCGGATGCAGATAGGCCGGCTCGGCGAAGTTCTGCCCGACCAGGGCCGAGCCGACGACCTTGCCGGCCTTGTCCCGGACCAGGCTGCCGTCGGCCTGCTCCGAGAAGGCGGCCTGGGCCACGCCCGTCACCGCGAACGGATAGGCGACGCCCAGAACGCCGGTGAACAGGACGATCATCACGATCGCCGGACGGATGTGGTTCAGCATCAGAAGGTCGCCTTCAAGCTGGCCACGGCGCGGCTGTCATAGGCGTCGCCGAAGTCGTGTTCGTCGGTGTCGAAATAGCGGACGTCCAGCGCCAGATGGTCGGTCATCTGCCAGGCCGCGCCCAGGTTCCAGGTGGTGTAGTCGAAATCGGACGACACCCACTGACGCCCCACCGCCGCCGAAATGGTCCACTTGTCGGCGGGGCTGATCGCCCCGTTGATCTCGGCATAGGTCGCCTCGTCCTCAGAGGCACCGAAGAAGTCGGGCGAGTAGTAGATGGCCGCCCCCAGCGTCGCCGGGCCGACCGCGCGCGAGGTCGCGGCCTTCAGCTCGACATAGTCGTAGTCGGCGCCGTCCGGCTGACCGGCGTAGAAATAGCTGACCAGGCCGAAGTCCCAGTTGAAGCCGCCGAACTCGGGCCGGACCCCGGCGTAGAGGTCGATCTCGGCGTCGGTGTCGCCGTCGCCGGCGAAGGAGACGTTGCCGGCCCAGGCCCCGGCGTAGAACAGGCCATGGGTCACATCGACCCCGGCGGAGACGGCCGGATCGCTCTCGGTCTGGCTGACGCCGCGGAAGACGTAGTCGGTGCCGACGGCGGCGTTGAAAGCGACGTCGGGGCCGGTCTTTTCCTCGGCCTTGGCCGGGCTGCTGCACAGGCCCAGGGCGATGATGGCGACCAGGCAGGCGCCGCCGAACAGGGCGTCGTTGGAGCCGGAGGCTTTGGAGAGGTTACGTTTACGCATGAGTGTTTCCTTGGTCGCGCTCAGGTCTGGCTTCAGGCCAGGCCGAGGGCGGAGATGACGATGTCGATGAGCTTGATGCCGACGAAGGGGGCGATCAGACCGCCCAGGCCGTAGATCAGCAGGTTGCGGCCCAGCAGTTTTCCGGCCCCCACGGCGCGGTATTTCACCCCGCGCAGCGCCAGCGGGATCAGGGCGATGATGACCAGGGCGTTGAAGATGACCGCCGACAGGATGGCGCTCTGCGGGCTGGACAGCTTCATCACGTTCAGCGCCGCCAGCGACGGCAGGCCGACCACGAACATGGCCGGGATGATGGCGAAATACTTGGCCACGTCGTTGGCGATGGAGAAGGTGGTCAGGGCGCCGCGCGTGATCAGCAGTTGCTTGCCGACCTCGACGATCTCGATGACCTTGGTCGGGTCGCTGTCCAGATCGACCATGTTGCCGGCCTCGCGGGCGGCCTGGGCGCCGGTCTGCATGGCCACGCCGACGTCGGCCTGAGCGAGCGCGGGCGCGTCGTTAGCCCCGTCGCCGCACATGGCGACCAGACGGCCCTTGGCCTGTTCGGCCTTGATCAGGCGCATCTTGTCCTCGGGCGTCGCCTCGGCCAGGAAGTCGTCGACCCCGGCCTCCGAGGCGATGGCCGCCGCCGTCACCGGGTTGTCGCCGGTGATCATGACGGTGCGCAGGCCCATGCGGCGCAGGTCGGCGAAGCGCGCCTTCACGCCCGGCTTGACCACGTCCTTCAGGTGGATGACGCCGACCAGGGCGTCGTTCTCGGTCACCGCCAAGGGCGTGCCGCCCGAGCGGGCGATGCGGTCCACGGCGGCGCGGAACTCGGCCGGGGCGGCGCTTTCGGCCACGCCCAGGGACTTCAGCACGGCGTCCACCGCCCCCTTGCGCCAGGACTGGCCGTCCGCCTCCAGGCCCGACTGGCGGGTCATGGCGCTGAACGGGATGGTCTTGGCGCCGGCGGGCATGTCGCCCGTCACCCCGGCGTTGCGACCCAGTTCGACGATGGAGCGGCCCTCAGGCGTCTCGTCGGCCAGGGAGGCCATGACCGCCGCGCGCATCGCCGCCTCAGGACGCACGCCCGGCACGGTGATGACTTCCGTGGCCATGCGGTTGCCGAAGGTGATGGTGCCGGTCTTGTCGAGCAGCAGGGTGTCGACGTCGCCTGCCGCCTCCACCGCGCGGCCCGAGGTGGCCAGCACGTTCACCTTCAGCAACCGGTCCATGCCGGCGATGCCGACGGCGGACAGCAGCCCCCCGATCGTCGTCGGGATCAGGGTGATGAAGAGGGCGCCCAGGACGATGGGGTCCAGCTTGATCCCCGAATAGGCGCCGAGGCCCAGCAGAGACGCCACCGCGATCAGGAAGACCAGGGTCAGACCGGCCAGCAGCACCGACAAGGCCAGTTCGTTCGGCGTCTTGCGACGGTCCGCGCCCTCGACCATGGCGATCATGCGGTCAAGGAAGGTGGCGCCGGGGGCCGAGGTGATGCGCACCTTGATCCAGTCCGACACCACGGTGGTGCCGCCGGTGACGGCCGAGCGGTCGCCGCCGCTTTCGCGGATGACGGGGGCGCTTTCGCCGGTGATGGCGGCCTCGTTGACCGAGGCGACGCCTTCGATGATCTCGCCGTCCGAGGGGATGACGTCGCCGGCCTCGACCAGGACGATGGAGCCGATCTCCAGCTCCCCCGCCGGGGTCGGAACCACCGTGCCGGTCTTGGGATCGACGATCAGCTTGGCCTTGGTGGTGACGCGGGTGGCGCGCAAGGAGTCGGCCGCCGCCTTGCCGCGCCCTTCGGCGATGCTTTCGGCGACGTTGGCGAACAGGACCGTGGCCCACAGCCACAGCGCCAGCTGGATGGCGAAGCCCGCCGCCTGGCCGCTCGCCGCCGCCACGACCGCCGAAGCGGTCGCCAGCAGGGCGACGATCCAGGTGGCGAAGATCACCGGGTTCTTGAGCAATTTGGTCGGTTTCAGCTTGACGACGGCGTCGCCGAGCGCCCGGCTGAGCATGGCCCCGGACAATCCGCCCGCGATGGGCGTCGACCGGGGGCTCGACGGATCGAGCGTGACTTGAGTCATGGGATTATCCGATCAGAACCGGGCCACGACCTGGAGCATGTCGAAATGCTCCACGATCGGACCCAGGGAGAGGGCGGGGAAGAACTGCAGGCCGCCGAGGATCAGGATCACCCCGATCAGCAGGCCGATGAACAGCGGACCGTGGGTCGGCAGGGTCCCGGCCGAGGGCGCCAGCCTGGGCTTGACGACCAGGGCGCCGGCGACCGCCAGCACCGCGACGGCGGGAACGAACCGGCCCAGCAGCATGGCCAGACCCAGGGTGGTGTTCCACCAGGGGGCGTTGGCGGTCAGACCGGCGAAGGCCGAACCGTTGTTGCCGGTCGCCGAGGTGTAGGCGTAGAGGACCTCGGACAGGCCGTGCGGCCCCTTGTTCAGCAGTCCGGCCAGAGCTTCGGGCAGGACCGCCGCGACGGCCGAGAAGCCCAGCACCGACAAAGGCACGACCAGGACCGCCAGCATGGCGAACTGGATCTCGCGCGCCTCGATCTTCTTGCCCAGGTATTCGGGCGTGCGGCCGACCATCAGGCCCGCCACGAAGACCGCCAGCATGGCCATCAGCACCATGACGGCGATGCCCGAACCGATCCCGCCGGGCAGGATCTCGCCCAGTTGCATCAGGAACATGGTCACAGCCCCGCCCAGCGGCATGTAGCTGGCGTGCATGGAGTTGACCGAGCCGTTCGAGGCGCCGGTCGTCTGGGCCGCCCAGGCGACGGAAGACGGCACGCCGAAGCGGACCTCCTTGCCCTCCATATTGCCGGCCGACGCATCGACGCCGGCGGCGACAACGGCGGGAGCCGGCTGCATTTCGATGGCGTAGAGGGCCGAACCGGCGGCGCCCAGCAGGATGACGGCGGCGACGGCCAGGGCGCGAACGTCGCGCTTGGCCAGGACGCTGCGGCCGAAGGCGAAGAAGGCCGCCCAGCCCAGGACGTTGATGCTGATCGCCGTGATCAGATTGGTCAGCGGCGTGGGGTTCTCCAGCGGGTGGGCCGAGTTCACGTTGAACACGCCGCCGCCGTTGATGCCCAGTTGCTTGATGGCCAGTTGGCTGGCGGTCGGGAACAGGCTGATCGTCTGCGAACCGCCTTCCAGCGTCGTCGCATCGGTCGAGGCCGCCAGCGATTGCACCACGCCCAGACCGGCCAGGACCACCGCGACGATGAAGGCGATGGGCAGCAGGACATAGAGGCTGGTGCGCGTCAGGTCGGCCCAGAAGTTGCCGAGGCCCTCGCCGCGATTGGCGATGAAGGCGCGGGCCAGGGCGGCGGCGATGGTCGCGCCGGTGGCCGCCGAGACGAAGTTCTGCACCGTCAGGCCGACCATCTGGGTAAAGGTCGAGACGGTGGTCTCGCCGCCATAGCTCTGCCAGTTGGTGTTGGTGACGAAGCTAACGGCGGTGTTAAAGGCCAGGTGCGGGCTGAGGCCGTCAAACCCCTGCGGGTTCATCGGCAGGACGCCCTGCAGACGCAGCATGGCGTACAGCAGGGTAAAGCCCGCCAGGTTGAAGGCCAGCAGCGCCCCGGCATAGCCCAGCCAGCCCTGGCTGCGGCTCGGGACCACCCCGGCGGCGCGATAGAAGAGGCCCTCGACCGGCTTCAGAACCGGGTCCAGCCAGTTGCGTTCGCCGTTCCAGACGCGCGACATATAGATACCGATCGGCCAGCCGAGCATGACGGCGAGGCCGATCGTCAGGGCGATTTCCGCCCATCCTTGAATATTCATCTTGAGGCGGCTCCGCTCAGAACCGCTCGGGGCGCAGCAGGGCTGCGACCATGTAGCCGGCGATGACGAGGGCGCCGACGCCCCACAGGACGTTCAGCAGCATCGTCACAACCTCTTCAACGCAACGGCGAGGGCGGCGAAGGCCAGGAAGGCTCCGCCGCCGATCGCCAGAAAGATCACATCGGCCATGCCGAAGCCTCCAGCTCAGTTAGAGCCGGAAGAGACGCTTTCGGGGCGTAAGCAGGCCATACGGAACTCAGCGCCGCGCATAAGGCGGGCATAAGGACGCCGACGCCCCCAGTCCTGCTCGTCACTTGCAACGCACAGGAGCAGAAAGCCCTCGTCTTGGGAGCTACGGGGCTTTGAGATGTTTGGGAGGCTAGACTTCCAGCTTCCTAAAAGGGCGGACAAGCAGGGAGAGGCCCAAGAAGGAGGCGCTGGCGACCATGCCCATCAGTGCGAAATAGGGGCCCGGCGACATCAGGTTCCAGGTCGAGCCGACCAGCCCCGCCAAGAGGTTGCCGGCAAAGGCCGCCGGGAACCAGGCGGCGATCATGGTCGCCGTCATCTGCACCGGCGCCAGTCGCCCGAACAGACCCAGCCCGCCTCAGGCACGGCCAAATGATCAGCCTGGCCCAGCGCCGGCGGAACGCCTGCCGCCTGACTGGATGAACCAGGTCCGCTAGCTGGCCGATATGCACTGGACGCCCATCGACTGATCGAGACGCCCTCGAACAATGATGAACCGATCATGGACGGTCCGCGTCAGGTCGGCCGTCGCTATCCTGACTACGCCCTGCTGGATGTGGGGGCCAACTGGCGCGTGCGGGACGACGTGACGCTGAAGTTCGGGGTCTACAACCTGACCGACAAGGTGCTGGACGTGGCGACCTACGACTTCCAGGGCGACGGCCGTCGCTACTGGATGGGCGTCAGCTGGGATTTCTGAGGATGGGCCGGATGACGGAATTCAAGCCGGGCCGTCGCGCCCTTCTGCTGGGCGCCGCCGCCCTTGTAGCCGGCGCCGGGGCCTGTGCGCGCCGTGACGACGAGGGCCCCTCATCTCTGCTGACCGATCTGCGCGACCGCCCGCTGGCGGTGACGCCGCCGATCAGCAAGCTATCGATCGACGACAGCCGCTTCCTGATCGCCCTGTCGCTGATCCATCCTGACCCGGTCAGCCTGCTGGCGGCCTGGGCTGGCGACGTAAACCGCCTCAGCTCCGAGATCTACGCCGCCTATCTGGCCAAGTCCCCGACGCTGGCCACCCTGCCCAAAACGCCGAGCTCCGCCGCAGCCTTCAACGTCGAGGCCGTGCTGGGCGCCCAGCCGCAGGTCGCGCTGGTCTCTCTGGACTCTGGTCCGACCGACGCCCAGGCCGCCCAGCTGGAACAGGCGGGTGTGCGCGTGGCCTACATCGACTTCTTCCAGCACCCGTTCGAGAACCAGTCGCGCAGCCTGTCCCTGCTGGGCAGCCTGATCGGCCGCGAGGAACAGGCCGAGGCCTACAACGCCTTCCGCGCCGCCAAGCTGAAAGTCATCTCGGACCGGGTCGCGGACCTGAAGGACGAACAAAAGCCGACTGTCTTCCTGGAAGCGCACGCGGGCAACGGCCCCGACTGCTGCAACTCGGTCGGGGCCGGAAACATAGGCGACTATCTGACCTTCGTCGGCGGCCGCAATATCGGCGCAGAGGTGCTCAAGCAGCCGTCCGGCAAGCTGAACCTGGAGTTCGTGGTCGAGCGCGATCCCGACATCTACATCGCCACCGGAGGCCCGCATCTGGAGAAGACAGGCGGCTTCGTCGTCGGCCCGAAGTACGACGCCGAAACCTCGCGCGCCTCGCTGCGCCGCGTGGCGGATCGGCGCGGCCTGTCGACGCTGAAAGCGGTGCGCGAGGGCAAGGTGCACGGCCTGTCGCACCAGCTGATCAACTCGCCCATCGACATCGTCGCCACCGAGGTTCTGGCCAAGTGGATCCAGCCGGAGTTGTTCGCCGACCTGGACCCGCGCGCGACGCTGAACACCATCAACGAACGCTTCCTCGCCGTGCCCTACCACGGCGACTACTGGACCGATCTGGTCCCCGCTTGACGCCCTGTCCCAAGGAGAGACCCCATGATCACCCTTCGCCACAGCGCCCTTATGGCGACCAGCCTCGTCGCCCTCATGGCCGCCGGCGCCGCCTCGGCCCAGACGATCGAAAAGACGGTCAAGGTCGCCCCGGGCGGCCTGTATGAGATCGTCTTCAACCCCGCAGACAGCGACATCTATGTCGCCGCGGTCGGCCCGCGCGGCGCCAACCAGGCTCAGATCGTGCGTCTGGACGGCCAGACCCTAGCCGCCGAGACGCCCATCGACGTGTCAGCCCGCCCGCTCTACGGCCTGGGCCTGAACAGCCGCACCCAGACCCTGTACGGCACCGACACGCGCACAGGCGCGGTCTCGGCCATCGACCTGAAGACCGGCGCCGTCGTCGCCACCATCCGTCACGACGAGGAAGACGACAGCGCGCACGTGCGCGAAGTCATCGTCGATGAGCAACGCAACAAGGCCTATGTCACTGTCGTCGGCGGCGACGCGGGCGACTCCTCGCGTCCCAACCTGATCTGGGTCATCGACGGCGCGACCCACAAGGTCGAGCGGACCATCGCCGCGCCGGTCGGCGGCCTGACCGGCGCCGCCTTCGACGGCTCGACCAATCGTCTCTACGTCACCGGCATGGGCAGCAATGAAGTCGCCGCCATCGACCTGACGACCGGAGAAACGGTCGGCAAATGGGCTTCGCACGGCGAATCCGCCATCAACGTGGCGGTCGATTCCGAAGGGCGCCGCCTGTTCGTCGCCAACCAGAAGTCGGGCGAGCTGACGGTCCTCAACGCCGACACCGGTGCCCTGATCCACAAGGTCGCCACCGGCGAAGGCGCGCTGAGCGTGGCCTACAATGGCGCGGTCAAGCAGATCTATGTCGCCAACCGTCAGGCAGGCACGGTGACGGTGCTGGATTCCGACACCTATGCGGTGAAGGCCAACCTCCCGACGGGCACCCTGCCCCAGACCATCGCCATCGATCGCGCCACCAACGCCGTCTACGTCACCAACAAGGCGCGCGGCCTGCCGCGCAACGCCCCGGCCGGTACGCCCGTCCCGGTGGATCCGACGGGCGACGTGGTGACGCTGATCCGTCCCTGACCTTCACGTTTCCTCCCCAAACTGGCCCGGTCGATCCGTCGATCGGGCCTTTTTTGTTGGGTTGTCCGTCGGATCAGCCTGCCTTCAGCACATCGTCGATCAGGACCTGAAGCACCCCGCGTTCACAGCGCTGGACGCGCGCCGAGACGCGATAGACCTCGGCCAGGATGTCCGGCGTCACCGCCTGATCCGGCGCGCCAAAGGCCGCCAGCCGCCCCTTCGCCATGACCGCGATCCGGTCCGACACGCGCGCCGCGGCCTGCAGGTCGTGCAGGACGATCATCACCGTCATGCCTCTCTCGGCCGCCGCCTCGCGCGCCAGATCCAGCACGCGCAACTGATAATAGAGGTCCAGGGCGCTGGTCGGCTCATCCAGCAGCAGCAGGCGCGGTTCGCGCGCCAAGGCCTGGGCCAGCCCCGCCAACTGTTTCTGACCGCCAGACAGCCGGTCCAGACGCTGCCCGGCCAGGGCTTCGGCGCCGATGCGTTGCAAAACTTCGAAGGCCCGCTCGACTGCCTGGGCGTCAGTGAAGGCGGCGCCGCCCAAGGGCGTGGCGCGAATGGCGGCCACCACGGTTTCCAGCACCGTCAGCGCCACGCCCTGCGGCAAGGTTTGCGGCATGTAGGTGACGCGTTTGGCCCGGTCCGCCAGCGACAGGCCGGTCAGCTCAGCCTCGTCCAGCCGGATCGACCCCTTGGCCGGGATCAGCCCCGCCAGCGCCCGCAGGAAGGTGCTCTTGCCCGCCCCGTTGGGACCGACGACCGAGACGACTTCGCCCGCGTTGAGCGACGGCAGGGTCAGACCCTCGACAATGGGCCGTCCGCCGTAGCCGGCGCTCAGGTCCTGAACCCGCAATCCCGTCATGCCCGGCCTCCGTTGCGGAAGATCAGCAACAGGAAGACCGGCACGCCGATCACGGCCGTGACGATTCCGACCGGCATCAGCACGCCCGGGACGATGGCCTTGGACGCCGCCGAAGCCAGCGACATGATGACGGCGCCCGAAAGGATGCTGGCCGGCAGGAAGAAGCGATGATCCTCGCCCACCAGCAGGCGAGCGATGTGCGGCCCGACCAGGCCGATGAAGCCGATGGCGCCGACAAAGGCCACGGCTGTCGCCGACAAGAGGCTGACCCGAAGCAGGGACAGGAAGCGCAGGCGTTTCACGTCCACGCCGAAGCTCATGGCGCGATCTTCACCCAGCCGCAGCGCCGTCAGCCCGCGCGACGCCAACATCGAGAATGGCGTGACCAATCCCACCACCAGGGCCAAGGCTCCGACATTGCCCCAAGTGGCCCGCGACAGCGACCCCATGGTCCAGAACACCAGTTGCTGCAACGCTTCGGCCGAGGACAGGAACTGCACCAGAGCTGTCAGGGCGTTGAAGGCGAAGACCAAAGCGATGCCGAACAGGACGATGTTCTCGACCCCCGATCCCTTCATCCGCGCCAGGGCCTGTAGCGCCAGCACCGAGCCGAAGGCGAAGACAAAGGCGTTCAGCGGCACCAGCCAGTCCGACCCGATGAAGCTGGCTCCCACCCCCAGCACGATGGCCAGTGAGGCTCCGAACGAGGCCGCTGACGACACGCCGAGCGTAAAGGGGCTGGCCAGCGGGTTGTTCAGCACCGTCTGCATCTCGGCCCCGGCCAGGGCCAGTGCCGCGCCGACCATGGTCGCCATCAGGGCGTAGGGCAGACGCACCTGCCAGACGATGGCCTGCTGCGCCGTGCTGAGAGACGACGGATCGAAAACGCCCTTCACCACGGCCGCCGCCGAGATCGAAGAAGGTCCGGTGACCACATCCAGCAGCAAAGCCGCCGCCGCCAGCAGGGTCAGAACCCCAACCGCAACGAACCTGGCCCGAACGTCCCGGGAATAGGCGAGCACCGCATCTGGCGCCGCACGTTCTGCGTTCGCCAATCTGACGCCCTCCATTACGCGAATGCGTCGCAATACACCCCCGCACCATTATCGGCTAGGGTGTCGTCATGACGATGTCCGCTCCTGTCTTCACCGACGCCTCCCCGCCCCTGACCGGAGGCTGTCGCACGCTGCATCTACCAGCCGAAGCAGAGGCGCCTGGCCTTACTCTCTGGATCAACAAACCCTCAGGCGAACGCCCCCCGCAAGGATGGCCCGCTCTGATCATGCTGGACGGCGAGGCCTACTTCACCGCCGCGGCCGAGATGGCGCAACGCCTAGCCCGACGTTCAACGAAGACGCGTATCGAGCCCTTGATGATCGTGGGCATAGCCCTGGACGACAGCGCCGATCGCCAAGCGACGTTCGGCTTCTCCTCCCTAGAAGAGCGATCGGGCGCACCGCCTCGTGGACAGCATTTGCTGCAACGCTTGATCCTCGACATCCTGCCCCGGATGGAGATGGAGGGCGCGGACACGGCGAACCTCACCCTCCTGGGCCACTCCATGTCCGGATTGTTTGTCCTTGAGGCACGCGCCGCCGCCGCGCCCTTCGCACGCTATGTCGCCGTCGGCCCCTCGATCTGGTCGAACCCTTCAGTCATCCATGCTCAGCCTTCAGGATCAACCTGCGCCGATGATCTGACGGTCTTCGTCGGCAGTGAAGAAGAGACAGAGGGACTAACCCAAGACCACCTCGCTCGCCGCATGATCAGCAACACCCGCAGCCTGCTGGCGAAAGCCGGAGTCATGCTCTCCGTGCTGAACGACGAGGATCACGGCTCGACCCCCTACGCCTCGCTTCCAGCCGCGCTGCGTTTTGCATCACGACCATAAGCTTGGCCTAAGTGCATGCTTGGCAGCGACAGCCAAGAGCCGGATATGCACACTCGTCGACTGAGCGGCTTGCCCGAAAGCGGTCGCAGCTAACCGCTGCCTTGAGTCAAACGCGCTTTCCAACATCTGGGCGTTTCCTTGATCACCTCACGGAGTACGTCTCCTCTTGAAGCGCCGCCCATGTCGCTTCATGGGTTGAATACGGCTTCGGCAGTTGAGCTACGTCCCCCGCCCCCTTAGATGTGCGTAATGAGTGCACCTCCCGCGGGAGGTTTCTGAACGAGTCCCCACCGGGGCTCTACGAGCTCTACCGGGGCGTCCTGGTGTTCGGCCGCCAGACCTGGCTGAAGGACCGCAGCACCGGTGCGCGCAATGCGCGCAAGGGCGATCCCGCCAGCATCGTCCGCCAGAAAGTCCGGCCCTGCGCATCGTTCCTGAGGAACTCTGGCTCAAGGTCCGGGCCCGCTACGAAGAAGACCGGCTGGGTCCACAGAAGACATCGTCATTGGTCTCGGTGCGCCCGAGGCATCTGCTCAGCGGCAAGCTGACCTGCGGCTGCTGCGGCGGCCCGATGATCCGCAGCGGATCCGAGGAGAGATTCGTCTGCTCCTGGCGGCGAGAACGCGGTCCCGCCGCTTGCGACAACGGGCGCGGGGCCAAGGGCACCGACATCGCCGACCACGTCCTGGCGGCCTCAGGGATCGCCTGCTGTCGCCCGACATCGTCGCCTCGGCCATGGAGGAGGCGCGCCTCGAGATGGAGAAACGCAATCGGGAAGTCCGAGGCCGGCGCGGCAAGCTGGAAGGCGACCTGGCCGAAGCCATCCGCCGGTCGGACCGCTTGATCGACCAGGTCGCCGACGGCGTACTGAGCGGCGCGGCGATCAAGGACAAGCTGGCGCACTCGAGGCCCAGCGCGCGGCGTTGGAGGCAGAACTGGCGGCTGAGGAAGCCCCCTCGCCGGTGTCCCTGCATCCGGTGATCGCCGAGCATTATCGCCGCGTGGTGGGCGACCTCGCCCAAGCGCTTCATCGCAGCGACAGCGAAGCGGCGGCCGAGGCGCGAGATCTGGTGCGTCGCCTGATCGAGACGGTCGTGGTGACGCGGCTGGCGCAGCGGGGCCAATATGGGCTGACCGTGAAAGGACAAATCGCCGCCCTGGTCGGCCAGGACGGCGATTGTACTATTGTAGTGGGTGCGGGAGCAGGATTTGAACCTGCGACCTTCAGGTTATGAGCCTGACGAGC
>NZ_DAMBRE010000005.1:0-236555 GCF_032055285.1 Brevundimonas sp. | reverse complement strand
CCGGGCCTCATCGAGCCAGCGTCCGGCGCGGCCCAGCAGCCGCACCGCATTGGCGCGCAGGCGCTCGTCTGGCGGTCTTTGACGATGAAGGGTCAGGCGGCGGCGCCTGGCGAGGTCCCAGGGCGAGGGGCTTTGAGCGAGGCCGTTCGTCTAGACGAGGCCGGCGTAGGCCCCGCCGTCGAGCTGAAGGTTCTGGCCGGTGATGTAGCCGGCCCGGGACGAACAGAGGAAGGCGCAGGCGTCTCCGACTTCTTCAGGCCGGCCGAAACGTCCCGCCGGGAGCGAGCGCGCCATTTCCGCGCGGGCCGCGCTCTCGTCGACGCCTTTCAGGCGGGCCAGGGACCGCGTCATCCGCTCAAGGCGATCCGTGTCGATCTTCTCCGGGAGAAGGCAGTTCACCGTGACGCCGTCGCCGGCGACCTCCCGGGCCAGGGCCTTGCAGAAGGCGGTCAGACCGGCGCGCGGACCCGCCGACAGGGCCATGGGCAGCTGCGGTGACTTCACCATGGCGGAGGTGATGACGACGATCCGGCCTGATCTCCGGGCGCGCATGCCGCCGATCAGGCTCTGGATCAGCAGGATGGGGGAGACCATCTTGGCAGACACGGCCTCGGTCCAGGCGGCTTCATCCCACTGGTCCATATGGCCAGGCTTGGGCCCCCCGCTGTTGCAGACCAGGATGTCCGGGGCGGGGCAGGCCGAAAGCGCCGCAGCGCGGCCTTCGGCGGCGTCGATGTCACCGACCACCGTATGCGGGCGGCGACCGACGGCGTTCTGGATTTCATCCGCCGCGCGGGCCAGCCGCTCTTCATCGCGTCCGTTGAGCCAGACCTCGGCGCCCTCGCGCGCCAGAGACAGGGCGCAGGCCTTGCCCAGGCCGGCGGAGGAGGCGCTGACGAAGGCGCGTTTGCCCTGGAGGCCAAGGTCCATGATTCTGCTCCGACGACCGCCCTCAAAGGGTGCGGGCGATGATTTCCTTCATGATCTCGGATGTGCCGGCGTAGATGCGCGCGACCCGGGCGTCGACCCAGGCGCGGCCGACGTCGTATTCGCTCATGTAGCCGTAACCGCCGTGCAGCTGCAGCAGTTCGTCCAGCAGCTGGCCATGAAGTTCCGCGCCGGTAAGCTTGGCCATGGCGGCGGTCTCGGGGGTCAGCTCTCCGTCCAGGAGCTTCTGCAGGCAGTCGTCGACGAAGACCCGCAGCATGGTGGTGCGCGCCTTAACATCGGCCAGCTTGAAGCGGGTGTTCTGGAACTCCAGCAGGGGCTTGCCGAACACGATGCGCTCGCGGGTATAGGCGATCGTCTTGTCCAGCATGGCCTCCAGCGAGGCGGCGGCCCGGATGGCGATGACCAGACGTTCCTTCGCCAGCTCCGTCATCAGACATGCGAAGCCTTGGCCCTCCTCGCCGAGGCGGTTCTCCACGGGCACCCGCACGTCGGAGAAGAAGAGTTCCGAAGTGTCCTGGCCGCGCAGGCCGATCTTCTCGAACTTGGCGCCCTTGGTGAAACCCGGCGTTCCCTCCTCGACGCAGAAGAGGGTGATGTCCTTGGGATTGGCCTGCCCCTCCACCTTGGCGGCGACAATGGCGAGCCCGCTGTTGACGCCGTTGGTGATGAAGGTCTTCTGGCCGGACAGGATGTAGTGGTCGCCCTCGCGGCGCGCCTTGGTCCGCATGCCGCGCAGATCGCTGCCGATCTGGGGTTCAGACATGGCGATGACGGCTATGAGCTCGCCGCTGATCAGCCTCGGCAGCCAGCGCGCCTTCTGGTCCTCGGAGCCGTAGTTCACAAGATAGGGCACGGCGATGTCGGAATGGGTCGTGAAGCCCACAGCGGTCGCATTGACCCGCGCCAGTTCCTCGATCAGCACGGCGCTGTGGCCGAAGTCGCCGCCGGCGCCGCCAAAGGCTTCCGGCGCTGTCACGCAGAGCAGGCCTTCTTCTCCGGCCCGGAGCCAGAGGGATTTGGGCACGATCCCGTCCCGTTCCCATTGGGCGTGATGCGGCGCGATCTCGGTCTCGACGAAGCGTCGGACCTGATCGCGGAACATCTCGTGGTCCTCGCGGAAGACCTTGCGCATTTTGAGCTCCGTCTAGCTGTCAGTGAAGCGCGCGGGACGCTTTTCAAGCATGGCCGCCACGGCTTCTGCATGATCGGAGGTATGGTGCGCCAGCGCCTGGTAGGCGGCGGACAATTCCAGCAGGGCGCCGAGCCGCATGTGTTGCCCCTCGTGAAGCAGCCGCTTGGTGAGGCGCAGGGCATGGCCGGGATTGCCGGCGATACGGTGCGCCAGGGCCATGGCGGTCTCCATCAGCGCATCCGGCGCCGTCAGCTGGGTGACCAGGGTCCAGTCCAGCGCAGTCTTGGCGTCCAGGGCGTCGCCCGTCAGGGCCATGTGGCTGGCGCGCGGCATGCCGACGATGCGCGGAAGCAGCCAGGCGCCGCCATCGCCCGGGACGATGCCGAGCTTGACGAAGCTTTCCGCAAACGTGGCCTTCTCCGAAGCGATCCGGATGTCGCACATGCAGGCCAGGTCCAGGCCCGCGCCGATCGCCGGCCCGTTGACGGCGGCGACGATCGGCGTCTCCAGCTCATAGAGGGCCGTGGGAATCCGCTGGATGCCGTCGCGATAGCGATTGCGCAGCTGGTAGGGCGAGCCTTCGAAAAGACCGGTGCGGTCGCGCATGGCCTTGACGTCGCCGCCCGCGCAGAAGGCAGAGCCTGCTCCGGTCAGGACCACGACGCGGATGGAGGGATCGGCGCGGACCTCCTCGCAGGCGTCCTCGAAGGCGTACATGTCCTCGGGGCGGCTGAAGGCGTTGCGCTGTTCCGGTCGGTTCAGGGTCCAGACGGTCACGGGGCCGTCGCGAGACTTCAGAAGAAAGTCGCTCATGGCTGAGGGCGCTCCTTGAGGGTTTCAGTGATGAAGGGCCACAGGCCGTCCTCGCCAGCGTCGGCGATGAGGCGACCGAGCCGTTCGGACCATCGCGCGTCGGATCCGTACTCCGTCCGCCAGGCCCAGAGGCGTCGTGTCAGGAAGTGCAGGCTGTGTTCGTGGGTGAAGCCCAGGGCGCCGTGAACGGCATGGGCGATGGCCGCGCCCCGGCCCGCGGCTTCGCCGGCCACGGCCTTGGCCGAGGCCGTGGTCGCGAAATGCGGCGTCCGCCGGGCCTGCATGAAGGCGGCTTCCGCGACGGCGCCGGCCGCGGCCGCCTGGGTCGCTAGCAGGGCGAGCTGCTGCTGGACCGCCTGGAACTTGCCGATCGGGCGGCCGAACTGGACACGTTCGTTGGCGTACTGGGCGCTCATCTCGGTCAGCCGTCCGAGTGCGCCGGCTATCTGGCCCGAGCGGATCAGGGCGCCGCTCAGGCGCACCGTGTCGGGCGGGCCGTCGAAGGCCGCGTCCGAGACCAGGGAGCCGGACGCGAGGACGACGGTGTCGCGCGGCTCGCCGGCGACGTTCACGTCGTGCTCCACGGCGGCGCCCGTCATGTCGTGCAGGCCCAGGCGTCCGCGCGTCGTGTCATGCAGGACCAGCCAGCGCGCCTGACGGCCCCAGGGCAGGTCGGGCAGGACCGAGAAGGCGTCGCCCGCCGCGAAGACAGTCACGCCGCTCTCCGGCGGGGCGATGCCGCAGGCGGACAGAAGGGCGTTGGCGACGAGGGTTTCCGGCAGGGGGGCAGGGACGGCGCTGGCGCCGCAGGCCCGGATGACGGGAAAGAGGTCGGTCCAGCTTGCGCCGATTCCTCCCAGGTCCTCGGAAACGGCGGCCAGGGGCAGGCCGAGCGCCTCCATCTGAGCCCACAGGCTGTCGGACCAGGCGCCGGTCTCGGCGAGGCGCAGCGTCTCGGCGTCGACCGCGTCCGCAAACAGGCGCTCGACGCTCTCCTGGAACATGGCGCGCATCAGCGGACTCCCAGACCGCGCGCAAGAATGCCGCGCAGGATTTCGCGGGTGCCGCCCCGCAAAGAAAACGAGGGCGCCATGCCCTGGGTGACGGCCAGGACCCGACGCGTGGTTCGCGCCTGATCGGCCTCGGGCAGAGAATCAATCAGGCGGATTGCTGTCTCGACGGTGTCCTGCTCGTATCCTGTGCCCAGGTCCTTGACGCAGGACGCCGCCCAGACCGGGTCCTGTCCGCCGGCCAATTGTCCGGTGACGGAGATGGACATGGCGCGCAAGGCGACCAGCCAGGCCCCCAGGCGGCCGATCTCCACCGCCTGGCGGGCGTCGGGGGAGACCCCGACCGCCTCCGTCAGGCATCGGAACAGCGTCAGGGCGCTCAGGAACCGTTCGGGGCCGCTGCGTTCGAAGGCCAGCTCCGAGGTCGCCTGCGCCCAGCCTTCGCCTGCGGTTCCCACCAGGGCGTCAGCCTCCAGGATCACGTCGTCAAAGGTGACTTCGTTGAAATGTTCATGGCCGGAAATGTCGCGGATGGGGCGGATGGTCACGCCGGGCAGGTCGAGGTCGACGATCACCTGGGACAGGCCTGCGTGTCGTTCGCTGGCCGGATCCGTGCGAACCAGGGCGATCATGGCGTGGCACCGGTCGGCGTTGGTGGTCCAGACCTTGCGGCCGTTCAGCCGCCAGCGGCCGTCCGACTGACGGTCGGCGCGGGTCCGGACGGAGGCGAGGTCGGAACCGGAATCGGGTTCGCTCATACCGATGCAGAAGTACATCTCCCCGGCGGCGATGGCCGGAAGATAGCGCTGCTTCTGGCTCTCGGCGCCATGACGCAGGATCAGGGGCGCGCTTTGTCGATCCGCGATCCAGTGCGCCGAGACCGGCGCTCCGGCGGCAAGCAGCTCCTCACTGACGATAAATCGCTCGAACGACGTCGCGTCGTGTCCGCCGTATTGTTTGGGCAGGGTGAGGCCGACCCAGCCCTGCCTGGCCAGGGCCCGGCTGAATTCGGGGTCGAAGCCCATCCAGGAGAGGGCGCGTTCTTGAGCAGGATAGTCGGCCAGCCGCTGCGCCAGGAAGGCGCGGACCTGGTCTCTCAGTGGCTCAAGGCCGGGGGGGAGCGCTGGCGCGCCGAACTGATCGAGGAGATTCACTGGTGATTCCGGGATGTTGGCCCGCTTCCCTGGGAAGCCCCAAATCCATACATCCGAGAATATGGTTCTGACCAGAGAATTTTGGGTGACACGCGAACCGTCTCGACCCCGCCCGGCCTCAAGGTGGCCGGAGAGGGGCGGCGCCCCGATGCACTCCGGACCCGGGGCGACGCCGTCGAGGGCGGCGCGCCAGGGCTTTTGGCGTCGGTTCCGGTCCGGCGGCGTCGAGCGCCTCAGAATCGACCTTCAGGGGATGGACTAGATTCAGAATGAAATTTTAGTGTGAGAAAATTTGTTGACTCGGTGAAGTCCATATCCGAATGGGAGACGACAAGCGGCCGTGTCGGCGGGGCGACCTCGCGGCAAAGGTCGCGGGCATGGCGGGTCTCCCCCGTCGCGCCGGACATTAGGGAGAGTGTCGTTGACCGCTGTTCATTGGAAAGCCCTGCTTTGCGCTAGCGCATCCGTGCTGGTTCTGCCCTCCGCCGCCCTGGCCCAGACGACGGGCGCGTCGCCCGAGCCTGAGGCGCCTGCGAGCGGACCGACGGGTCTTGAGGATGTGATCGTGACCGCCCAACGGCGCGAGCAGCGTCTGCAGGACGTGCCGGTCGCCGTGACCGCCTTCGGGGTCAAGGAGCTGGAACGCCGCCAGATCACCGACGTGCGGGCCCTGACCGAGAATGCGCCGTCCATCACCTTCACGGCCACCCCCTACGGCAACAATGACCTGATCCTGGCGATCCGCGGCGTCGCGCCGGGGGGCGTGCTTCCCAACGTCGACCAGGCGGTCGGCACCTATGTCGACGGTCTGTATTACGCCCGTCCTGAAGGCAGTAATTTCGCTCTGGTGGACGTCGCCTCGGCCGAGGTCCTGCGCGGTCCCCAGGGGACCCTGTTCGGACGCAATACGATCGGCGGCGCGCTGAACATCACCACGAACAAGCCGAACTATGAGTTCGGAGGCTCGCTGAAGGTCGGCTACGGCAACTACGACGCCCTGAGCGCCACGGCCATCGTCAACCTGCCGCTCGTCGAAGACAAGCTGGCGGCGCGCCTGGTCTACGGCCATGTCGAGCATTCGGGCTACGGCCGCAATCCGACGCTGGGCAGCGACGTCGCCGACCAGAACGACGACTTTGTTCGCGCCTCGGTTCGGGCCGACATCGCCCCCGAGCTGCGGGTGGATCTGAGCTTCGACCACTACTGGGGCTCGAACCACCAGCCTCTGTGGGTGCTGAACACCTATCAGGCCGGTTTGAGCCCGGCCATGTACGCCCCCTATGTGGCCGAGCCCGGGTCACGGATCAGCCAGGCCGGCATCAATCCGGTCAACGACTCCAGGGTCTATGACTTCAACGGGACCATCACGGCGGAACTGCCGTTCGGCGTGCTGAAGTCGATTTCCGCCTATCGCAACGTCTATTTCGAAGGCGCGTCCGACCTGGACGGCACGCCCCTGCCGACGGCGGATGTCCGCGAGTTCGTCCTCGACGGCGAACAGGTCTCCCAGGAGTTGCAGCTCTCGGGCGCGAGCCTTTCCGATCGTCTGAACTGGACGGTGGGCGCCTACTATTTCCACGAACAGGTGCGCAATACGCCCCTGACGCGTATCCCCGCCGCCATCCAGGACAATACGATCCGGCCTGACAACAAATCAGTCAGCGTTTTCGCCCAGGCAAGCTACGAGATCCTCCCGAGCCTGCGGTTCACGGCCGGCGTCCGCGCCGTCAAGGACACCCGCGGCATGACCTATACGCCGGCGCGCTATGTCGTGACGGGCAATCCAACCAATGCCGAACCGCCGGCTTCGGCGATCACGCCGGGGCCCTGTCCCTTCACGGCCATGGGTCTGAATGAAGCGCCGGGGAGTTGCCTCTACACGCCGGACGACATCAGCTTCGAGACCGTGCCCTTTACCGTCGGCCTGGACTACAGGCTTCCCGGCGACGGTCTGCTGTACGCCAAATACTCCAAGGGCTTCCGCACCGGCGGCTTCCAGCAGGCCAGCGGCACGACGGCGGCCTTCTTCACGCCCTTCAACGAGGAAAGCGTCGGCAGCTACGAGATCGGCGCGAAGCTGGCCCTGTTCGAGAACCGGCTGCGGTTTTCCGCCAGCAGCTTCTTCTCCACCTTCGACGACATCCAGCAAAATGCTGTCCTGCAGACGTCGCCGGTCGTCATCGCCGTGCTCAACTCGGGCACTGCTGAAATCTACGGCGCGGAGTTTGAAGCCACGGCCTTGCTCGGCGACCTGCGCCTGCACGGGTCGCTCGGCCTGATCGAGCCCAAGTTCACCGACGGCCCCTACAAGGGCAGCGAGGTGCCGACGGTGGCCAAGACGACCTGGTCGGTCAGCGCCGACTATCCCGTCCAGTTCAACGCCGGACGTCTTGACCTGCATCTCGACTACAACTGGCGCTCGGACGTCTACTTCCTGAACACGGTGACGATCACCGGGGCGGGGCCGGTGGACCTGACGGAGTTCCAGCGGAAGTCTATCCGCCAGGACGCCTATGGGCTGCTCAACGCCCAGGTGTCGTGGACCTTCGACGCCCGGCCGATCACAGTGGCCCTCTACGGCAAGAACCTGACGGACGAGTATTTCGCCGCAAGGTCGGGCTCGTTCGCGGGGGCGAACTTCAACAGCATCGTGGTCGGCAGCCCACGCACCTACGGAATGTCGGTGTCCTACGCCTTCTGAGGCGCGCGTAAGTCTGGGGGTTCCAGCCCTCTATCCTCGGGGCGCGGTTCAGTGCGACCGCGCCCCGCCTTTTTGCTTCGGTCGACCCTTTCCCAGGGTCGGTCTTGCCGGGGAGCATGGCCATGTCGGCATCGCTGGACGGGCGCCGCATCATCATCACCGGCGGCTCCAGCGGCATGGGAGCCGCCATGGTTCGCGCCTTTCCCGCCATGGGCGCGCGAGTGGCGTCGCTGGACCTCCAGTCGGTTGACGGCGCGCGGATCGTCGATGAAGCCGGGGCCGTGGCCTTCTTTCAGGTCGACGTGGCCTCGGAAGCCTCAGTGATCGCGGCCGTGGAGGCCGCCGTCGGGGCTCTGGGCGGGCTGGACGTTCTGATCCATGCCGCCGGCGTCGCGCCCTTCGCCGCCGCCGCCGAGACCACGCTGGATCTCTGGAACCATGTCATGGCGGTCAATGCGACCGGCGCCTTCCTGACCAATCGCGCCGCCTACCCGCATCTGAGAGCGCAAGGCGGGACGATCCTCAACTTTGCGTCCGCCGCCGGCGTGAAGGGGCATCCCGGCAAGGCGGCCTATGCGGCGGCCAAGGGCGCCGTCCTGGCGTGGACGCGAACCATCGCCGTCGAGTGGGGGCGGGAGGGCGTCAGCGCCAACGCCGTGGCGCCGGCCATCTGGACCCCGATGTACGACCAGACCCGCGCCGCGATGGACGAGGACCAGCTGGCGGCTCACGACGCCGTCAAGGCGCAGACCATCCCGCTCGGAGGGCGGCTGGGCGACGTCGAGCGCGACTTCGTGCCCGTGCTCGCCTTCCTGGCCTCAGACGGCGCCCGCTTCATCAACGGCCAGGTGATCGCCATCGACGGCGGCATGCTCATGGTCCGCTAGGGATCAGGGCCGTCAGCGGTTCCGGGACGGACGCACCGCGCATGGCTGCGTCGAAAATATTCTATTATGTGAATGCTATTTCGATATCAAAACAATTCTTGACAGCCCCTGTGACGACGCAGGTATTCTGTCCGCTGCTGTGCCCGCTTGCGGCCAGGACAAGAAAGCGCCGCCGGTTTCAGGCGAAGGCGCCATCGGCCGGGATCGACCGGACAAGAGACGAGGGAGAGATTGATGGTCGGGACCACACACAAGCCAGGCGAGAGGTCCGGCGTCGAGCCGCCGTATCCGCCGCTCAAATATGCCTGGTATGTGATTGGCGTCCTGTTCGTCGCCACCCTGCTGTCGCAGCTGGACCGGCAACTGCCTGCGCTCCTGGTCAAGCCTATTCGCGCCGAGTTCGGCATCTCCGACACCCAGTTCAGCTTCCTCCAGGGCTATGCCTTCGCCCTCTTCTATACCGTCGCGGGCCTTCCGTTCGGATGGCTGATCGACCGGACCGTGCGGCGCAACCTGATCATCGTCGGCATGGTCGTCTGGAGCGTCATGACGGTCCTCTCGGGCTTTGCGCAGAACTATAACCACCTGGTCCTGGCCCGCATGGGCGTCGGCATCGGCGAAGCCGTGCTGGCCCCCGCCGCCTATTCCATCATCGCCGACTATGTCGCGCCCCATCGGCGGGGCCGCGCCTTCAGCGTCTACTATCTCGCCCTGGCCATCGGCTCGGGCGCGTCCCTGATCCTCGGCGCCCTGATCGCCCATCTGGTGCCCGAAGCCGGGCTGGCCCTGCCCTTCGTGGGGCAGATGGAGCAATGGCGGATGACCTTCCTCATCGCCGGCGCGCCAGGGGTGATCCTGGCCTTGATCGTCCTGACCATCCGCGAACCAATCCGACGCGACCAGGCGTCTGGCAAGAGCAGGGCCGAAGGCACCTGGATGGAGTTCCTTCGTCATCTGGGGCGTTTCAAGTCCACCTACAGCCGCGTGCTGACCTATCCGGGAGTTGTCGCCATCATCGGTTACGGCAACCTGGCCTGGGCCCCGACCTTCTTCGATCGACGCTTCGATATCCCGACCAAGACCTCGGGTCTGATTATCGGCGTCCTGGTGGCTGTCGGCGGGCTCGCCGGCACCCTGGC
Organism: Brevundimonas sp.; assembly: GCF_032055285.1. Taxonomy (GTDB): domain Bacteria; phylum Pseudomonadota; class Alphaproteobacteria; order Caulobacterales; family Caulobacteraceae; genus Brevundimonas. The sequence goes on along the minus strand of NZ_DAMBRE010000005.1, from coordinate 226,768 downwards.
GAGCGGCTACATCAGCGACCGATGGGCGACGAAGGGCGTGCCGGCGGCCCGCCTGCGGGTCGCCATGCTGGCCTGGCTGCTGGTGCTGCCGACGGTCTGCGCCTGGTCCCTTGTGGGAACGCCCTGGCTGAGCTTCCTCTTGCTGACGCTGGTCGTCACCGGCTTCGGCATGGCTCAGGCGGCGGCGCCGACGGCGGTTCAGGAAATCACGCCCAATCGCATGCGCGGCAAGGCCGTGGCGCTCTATCTCCTGTTCGGCGGTCTGGTGGGCATCGGCTTTGGCCCGATGTCCATCGCCCTGGTCACCGACCATGTGTTCAAGAGCGACGCCGCCTTGCCCTATGCGCTGGCCCTGGTCGGGGCGCCGGTTTCCCTGCTCGGCCTGTGGATTACCTGGTCGGGGCTCAAGCCCTATGAGCGTACGGCCCGGGCCTTGCGCGCGGAGGACTAGGGATGACGGCTCTGCGCGGCGGCCTACGAGGCCCGGGATGAAGGTCGGCTGGATCGGGCTCGGGCAGATCGGGGTCCCGATGGCGCTGCGAATTCTACAGTCCGGCCATGACCTGAAGGCCTTTGTTCGAAAGCCGGCGGAGGGCGAAGACGTTCGAGCCGCAGGGGCAATCGCGTGCGGGTCCGGGGCGGAGGCGGCTATCGATGTCGATATCCTCGGCGTCTGTCTGTTCGACGATCATCAGATCCATCAGGCCTTGATCCTTGATGGCGCGCTGGCGGCGATGCGGGCGGACAGCGTGGTCATGGTCCACACGACCGGAGATCCTGAACTCTTTGGGCGGCTGTCCGCCCATGCACCCGCCGGCGTGAGCCTGCTGGACGTCGCTTTCAGCGGCGATAGGGACGCCGTCCTGGCCGGTCGTATCGCTGTCATGGCTGGCGGGGAGGCTCAGGCCCTCGCGGCGGCGAGACCTGTTCTCGAGTCCTATGCCTCGCGCATCCTTCACGTGGGGGCTCTGGGCGACGGGCGTCGGGCGAAGCTTCTGAACAATCTCCTGTTCGCCGCGCAGATGTCGTTGGCGGCTGAGGTCCGGATCCAGGCCGATCATTGGGGTCTGGATCCGGACCTGACGGTTCAGGCCGTCATGACCTCCAGCAGCGCCAGCTACGCCATGTCCCGGTTTCAGGGCGGCGCCACGGCGCCCGACCTCCTCGAGCGGATTAAGCCCTATCTCGACAAGGACGTCGCAATGGCCTGCGCCGCCCTCGGAGACGATCACAGGCTTCCGCTCACGATCGCGGCGGCAGGAGCCTGGAGTTAGGCTGCAAACCCCGGCCTCACCGTCGGCGTCGCTCCGCGGCGGGCGATGGGAGGGCTGGTGAATTTCAATCCGTCCGCGCCGCAAGCCGGCCGGTCTTGCATCAGGACGATTTCATGGCCGGGACGCGCCGCCCCTCGCGCAGGCGAGACCTTCAAGGACTTACGATCACGGAGCTTGCGAGACTCGCCGGAACGACGGCGCGCGCCTTGAGGTATTATGAGGAGTTCGACCTCCTGACGCCGCATCGCGGGGGGCGCCAGGAGCGCTTCTATTCGCCTGCTTCGGTGGGCAGGGCTCTGCAGGTGGTGAGGATGCGACGCCTCGGCGTCCCTCTGGCGGATATCGCCAGGATCCTTAAGGACGGCGACACGGGCGGACTCAGGCGGATCATCGAGGAGAGGCTGGCCGACGTGGAGAGCCAGCGCGAACAGCTTTCGGCCCTTCTGGACCGGCTCAAGTCCGACGAATCGGCGGGATGGATGCGGGAGGCCGCCCCTCGAGGCGTCGATCTTGCGCTTCGAGAGGCGTCGGACGTCGCCCTGGGTTGACGCCTCGTCACACCAGTCCTGGCGCAGGTACCAACGAGAGGAAGGGCGCGGGCCGGAGTGTGAGGGCCGGCGACGCCGCCTTCAGGCCCGACCCGGCCCTGTCGAAGTTCGAAAGCCGCCCGCAGCCTCGTGCTCGCCCAGCATCGGCGGGCGCTGGAGCGGCGGTCTCCCGTCGCCTAGCCTTATCGGTGAAGCGAGAATCCTGACGGACCCCCCCGCGGTCGCCGGATGGGGGAGGCTTTGAACCAGATTTCGGGCGCAGACCTGAGGATCAGCCATGACCTCTTCGTAGCTGTTCACGGCGGCGCTGGGCACGCCAAGGGCCACCAGGCGTTCGAGCAGGCGTGCCCGGGGCAGACGCCGGAACCCGTGTCGCAGGGCGGTTTCCAGAGGCGATGCGCCGGGGTGGTCGTCGGACGCGGGATGTTCGCCCGCGAGCTCTTCGCCCAGAATTGTCAGGGCGTCGAGGTGGCGGGGGCGGCTCGCGGACAGGAAGATGGGTCCGTCCAGGCACTGGTAGAGATCCGTTGGCGATGGACCGACCCGATTGCCGCGTCTCGGCGGCTGGACCCCGGTCTCGAGATAGGCCTGAAGACTGCCGGCCTGCATGGCGACCGCCACGTCGAGCAAGGCGACGTCCACATGCTGCCCGGGGGCGGCGTCTGCGAAGCGTTGATGGAGGGCGGCGACCGCCGCCAGGGCGGCGAACTGACCGGTAGAAACGTCCATCAGGCTGGGACCCGTCTTCAAAGGGCCGCCCCCCGGCTCGCCGTCGGGACGCCCCGTCATGGCCATCAGGCCGCCCTGCGCCTGGAACACAGCGTCGTAGCCGGGTCTGCCGGCATAGGGACCGAACTGGCCATAGCCGGTGAGAGAGACATAGATCAGCCGGGGATTGAGCGTCGTCAGGCTGGCCGCGTCGAGATCAAAGCGCGCCAGGTTGCCGGCGATGAAGTTTTCGATCAGCACGTCGGCTTCAGCCGCCAGCGAGCGAACGCGCGCCTGTCCCTCGGCGGAGGCGAGGTCCACGAGGATGGAGCGCTTGTTGCGGTTGGCGCAGAGATGGAAGGCGGATTCCAGGGTGCGGGCTCCGGTCGCATCCGTCAGGGCGTCAGGGCCGTAAAGGCGCGCGTCGTCCCCGCGACCGGGCCGTTCCACCTTCAGGACGTCCGCGCCAAGGTCGCCGAGCACCTGCGACGCCCAGGGCGCGGCCAACACCCGACCGAGATCCAGGACCTTGATCCCCTCAAGCGGCTGGGCTGTACGGACGCTGGGGGCGGGCCGGGGCGGGAGGCGACGCGGTCGGAGCCAGGAGTGATCCTGACCGTCGGCTCCGCCGGGCTGTGGCGGCGCGGGATAGGTCAGGGGCGAGCGCGGCAGACGGAGCGGGCTGGCGACGCAGGGGAGCTCGTTTTCGTCCTGGTTGACGAGGGCGCGGGCCCTGACCTGGGGGTCGGTCGCCAGATCGGCGTAGGTGTTGATGACGGAGCAGGGTACGCCCGCCTTCACCAGAAGATCCATCAGGGCCTTGCGCGCAAAGGTCCTCAGGATCGGACCGAGAACGGCGTCGATTTCGGCGCGGTTTCGATCCCGGGCGAGGACATTGGCGAAACGCGCGTCGTGGATCATCTCCGGGCGGCCGAGCGCCTCGCACAGTTTGGCGTAGTGCTGATCCGTCCCCGCAGAAATATAGATCACGCCGTCCGCGCAGTCGAAGGTCTGGGCGGGGTGGCCGCCGTTGCCGGCGTTGCCGCGGCGTTGCGGCTGGCGGCCGGCGACGAGGTAGTTCTGGACGACGTGCGACTGCATGGCGACGGCGACGTCGAACATGGCGACGTCCACGAAGGCGGGACCCGCATGACCGCGGACGCTGAACTGCCGGACCTGATGTGGCGGGTGACGCTTCTGGGGCTGGGGCTCGGCCCGGCGCAGAGCGTTTTCAACCTGGCGTCCCAGAACGCCGTGCCGCGGGACCAGTTGGGCGTGGCCACCAGCGCGGGTCAGTTCTTCCGCCAGGTCGGCTCAACCGTCGGCGTGGCGGTTTTCGGCGCGGTCCTGACCCACAATCTGGCCGCTCCCATGAAGAGCGCGCCCGCTGCTGATCCGACGGCGCAGGTTCGCAGCCTGTCGCTGGCGGAGATCGAGAAGATGGCGGTGGGCGCGCATCAGGGCGCGGCGGGGGAGGGCGCGGTCGCTGTCGTCCAGCCGGAGGTTCGCGCTGCGGTGACCTCGGCCATTCTGGGCGTGGTGTTCACGGGATTCCTCGTCTGCCTTCTGGGATTGGCGTCGACGCTGCTGGTCCCCGACCTGCCGCTCCAGGCCAGCCGCAAGCCAGAACCTCTGGATGTCCGCGCGCTGGGCGAAGCGCCCGGCGAACCGCCTCAGCCTGATCGCGGCGCCGGTTGAGGCGGTTCGGAGGGGAAGATTACAGATCATGACATAGGTCTCGAAACTGGACCCGAGCCCTATTGCTTCGAAGTAGATATGCAGAAGGCCCGGTGAGAGGGAGGGCGCCCCAGATCGCCTGCGCCGCCCAGGCGGTGCGACCATCGGAGGAGGGGTCTCGTTGATCTGGCATTGAGATGCCGATCTACGCCAGACGACGGCGCGCCGTGCGGGCGTCGTCGGAGAAGCTGACGCTGGTCTCGGCGCAATCCAGCCGCCATAGTTGCGGGACTATGAGACCCGGCCGAGCATTCGGGTCGCTGGCGACAGGGACCTCAGCAACATGCGGTTAAATCAGTATTCGGCCTTTGGCCTCTGCATCCTCGTTCTCATCGTCGGCGTGGCGTTGGCCCTGTATTATCCGTGGCTGTGGTTTGTGCCCGTGATCGCCGGCGCGCTGGTCCTGCTGGGCGTCGTCGACCTGATCCAGCCGCAACACTCGATCCGCCGCAACTATCCGGTCCTGGGCCACGTCCGCTGGTTGGCCGAGATGGTCCGACCGGAAATCCGGCAGTATCTGATTGAGGCCGATCAGGAGGCTGCGCCCTTTTCCCGCAACCAGCGCTCGCTGGTCTATGCCCGGGCCAAGAAGGAAGGTTCGGAACGATCGTTCGGCACCCAGATGGATGTCTATAGCGTCGGCTATGACTTCATGGGCCATTCGATCCGGCCCGCGCCCGTTGCGGACCCCGCCACCTTCCGCATCCTGATCGGCGGCGACCAGTGCGCCCAGCCCTACTTGGGCTCGGTTTTCAACATCTCGGCCATGAGCTTCGGTTCGCTCAGCGCCAACGCCATCCGCGCCCTGAACAAGGGCGCGGCCATGGGCGGGTTCGCCCATGACACGGGAGAGGGCGGCTATAGCCCCTATCACCGCGAAAACGGCGGCGACATCATCTGGGAGCTGGGCAGCGGCTATTTCGGCTGCCGCACGGAGACCGGGGCCTTCGACCCCGAAAGGTTCGCGGCCCAGGCGGCGAACCCCCAGATCAAGATGATCGAAATCAAGCTGAGCCAGGGCGCCAAGCCGGGCCACGGCGGGATCCTACCCGCTCAAAAGGTCAGCGCCGAGATCGCGGCCACGCGGGGCGTGCCCATGGGACGGGACTGTGTCTCTCCCGCAAGCCACAGCGCCTTCTCGACCCCGCTGCAGATGATGGAATTCATCGCCAAGTTGCGTGAACTGTCGGGCGGCAAGCCGGTGGGCTTCAAGCTGTGCATCGGCCAGCCGTGGGAGTTCATGGGCATCGTCAAGGCCATGCTGGCGACGGGCATCCGTCCCGACTTCATCGTCGTCGACGGCGGCGAGGGCGGCACCGGCGCGGCGCCCGTGGAGTTCACCGACCATCTGGGCACGCCGATGCGCGAGGGTCTGCTGTTCGTCCACAATACGCTCGTCGGCGCCGGCCTGCGCGACCAGATCCGCATCGGCGCGGCCGGCAAGATCACCAGCGCCTTCGACATCGCCAGCGTTCTGGCCATAGGCGCTGACTGGGCCAATGCCGCGCGCGGCTTCATGTTCGCCCTTGGCTGCGTCCAGTCTCTGAGTTGCGGCACCAACCGCTGCCCCACCGGGGTTGCGACCCAGGACCCCCTGCGCCAGCGCGCCCTCGTCGTGCCGGACAAGGCCGAGCGGGTGCACCAGTTCCACCGCACCACCCTGAAGGCCTTGTCGGAAATGCTGGCGGCGGCGGGCATCCGCCACCCCAGCGACCTGCGCCCCCACCATCTGGCGCGTCGCATCAGCCAGACCGAGATCAAGCTGTTTTCACAGCTTCACGTCTTCCTTCGCCCGGGCGAACTCCTGACTGGCGAAGAGGGCCGCAGCTTCTATTCCGAGAGCTGGCGCCTGGCCCGGGCCGACCGTTTCGATCTCGAAGAGCCCGCGACAGCGCGGGTCTAGCAGGGCGGCCCCACGGTTTGCCAATCTACGTTCTTGAACGCCGTCCCAACGGGTTGATTTTGGTCTTGGGCATCGGACCGAAACCGTCCTGGAATTTTTAATGACGTAAAAAGCGAAATTTGGCGCAACAAGAAAAGCGAAATTTAACGCAGCCAAAAAAGCGAAATATAAAACGACATTAAAAGCGAAATTTGATACAGCATGAAAAGCGAAAAATAGCGCGTAGCTTGATTCAGCGATCGAAGCGCACGTTTTGGACGAAGGACGCAGACCCCTTGGCCACGCCGCAGGAAAAGCTAGCTGACGCCCTGGAGGCGCTGCACGCGCTTCAGGAGCAGGGGCGAACCGTCATTCGCACGCAGGATCTCACGCGGGTTCAGCGCGAACGTCTCACCAGGCAGGGTTTCATCCGCCCGGTCATCAACGGCTGGTACATTCCGGCTCGTCCAGACGAGACTGTTGGAGAAACCACCGCCTGGTATGCCTCCTACTGGGATTTCGTCAGCGCCTATCTGGAAGACCGCTTTGGAGACGCCTGGTCGCTTTCCCCGGAACAATCCCTGCTGCTGCATGCAGAGCAGTGGAGGGTGCCTGAGCAGCTTCTGGTCCGGTCTCCACGTGGCCGCGGTCAGGTCACGCAGTTCATTCACGGCTCAAGCGTGTACGATCTCCGCTTGCCGGGGGCTCAGGACCGGGACCAGACGGTTCTGAGAAACCTGCGGGTCTACAAGGTGGAGGCGGCGCTCATCGCCGCTGGGCCCGGCGTCTACGCAACCCATCCGACGGAGATGAGGACCGTTCTGGCTGGCCAGCGCGATTTCTCCGCCGTGCTTGAGAGGCTGTTGAACGGGGGGCATTCCGTCATCGCCGGTCGCCTCGCGGGCGCGTGCCGAAATATCGGCCGTGATGGCGAAGCCGTCGAAATTCTCGAAACCATGCGCGCCGCCGGCTATGATGTCAGGGAGACCGATCCCTTTGCCGGACGATTGCCCGGCTTTGTCTATCGCCGTGACGAGCCGCCGGCTTCCCGACGGATCAGGTTGATGTGGCAAACCTTGCGGGACGACATACCCGCGCGTTTTCCGGCGCCTGCCCACCAAGCCGTCGCCCCCAGGGACTATCTCCAGGCGGTGGAGGACCTCTACGTCACCGACGCCTATCATTCGCTCTCGATCGAGGGCTACCGGGTCGATGCGGCCCTGATCGATCGGGTGCGGCGCGGAGACTGGAATCCCGAGTCAAATGATGAAGACCGTCGGCAACGCGACGCTCTGGCGGCAAGGGGCTACCATGACGCCTTCCAGGCGGTGAAAGCCAGCGTCGCGCGGGTGCTGGAGGGCCAGAACGCCGGGCGCATCGCCGATGAGGACCATAGAGGCTGGTATCGCCAACTCTTCGGTCCGAGCGTCACGGCCGGGCTTATTCCTGCCGGCGCGCTCGCCGGTTATCGCAACGGGCCGGTCTATATTCGCGGGTCGCGCCACACGCCGCTGAACCCTGATGCGGTGAGAGACGCCATGGGGACGCTATTCGAACTGCTCGATGAAGAGGCCGAGCCCAGCGTGCGCGTGGTGCTGGGTCATTTCATCTTCGTCTATATTCACCCCTATCTGGACGGGAACGGCCGGATGGGGCGGTTTCTGATGAATCTGATGTTCGCCTCGGGCGGCTATCCATGGACCGTCATCCCGGTTCAACGGCGTCAGGCCTATATGGCCGCGCTGGAACAGGCGAGCGTCGATCAGAACATTGGGCCCTTCGCCGACTTTCTTGCAGGTCTGATTGGAGAGACGCCGCCCGCCGCTCCGGCATGATAGGTTGCGGGTCGATCATTCCTGAAGGCGTCGGGTCAGGCTGCTCGTTGGGGGAGGGACTTGCGCGAGCGCGTCACATCTCGAAGTCTCAGCCAGGAGAGCTTGGTGCATTCAGAGGCTGCTTGGCCACTATCTCACCGACTAACACGCTCCATGCTGCCAGCGCTGATCGCTTCTCCACCATGAAATCATAGAGGGCGTAGGTCGACAGGGTGACGGCGGCGGCTCCGCCCTTTTCGCTCGTGTGATTGAGGATTCGACCGATGACGAAAGGTGAGATCCGCAGCCGTTCGCTCGCCATGCTGGTCGCCGCCGTGCGTCTCAGGTCATGCGGGGTCAGGGCGGGCAACGAAAGAGCGCTTCTCACATCGCGCAGGGCGCGGCTCAATGCGGCGGGCGTCAGGGATTTCTCACGGTCCCAGCGGGCAGGGAAGATAAACTGCGTGGGTTCGTTGACGAGGGTCATGGCCTCCCGAATGAGCGCCACGGCCCCCGGCGACAGCGGCACCAGCGTAGGTCGGCCGTTCTTGGTTCTCGATCCCGGTATGGTCCAGACCGCCTGTTCGAGGTCCACCTCCGCTCGGGTCATGCATGCGACCTCGTGGCGGCGTTGCAGGGTGAGCAGCAGCAGCTTGATCGCAATGCCGACCGGACGGCTGACGTAGACGCGCAGGTTCTTGCGACGTGCGCTTTTCGCGCACGTCAGCGCAGTGGGGTCATCCAAGGCTCGCCAGATCGCGCCGATCTCCGCATCGCGCAATACGCGTTCACGAGGGGACTCGTCACCCAGGGCCGGCACTCTTGCGACAGGGTTCGCGGTTACGGCTTCGGCCTCGAGGATCGCGTAGTTGAACATCTGACGGATCTGGGCGCGGACTCGATTGGAGCTCGTGTCCTGGCCCTTTGTGATCAGCGCGCGCAGGAGCGTCTTGATCGCGGCTGGAGTGACGTCCTCAAGGCGAAGCGACCCCAGGGCCGGCTCGATGTGCTTGGTCCAAAGCCATTTCTCGCCAGCGATCGTGGACGCCCGCTTGCGCTTTCCGCGCGGCTTCCACTCGCCGCGCTCGGTGGCCTCGAAATAGGCGAGGCTGAGGTCCCGAAATGTCTTGATGGTCTGGGAGCGGCGCTCGACCTTCTTGCGGCGCTTCTCTCCTGCGGGATCCACCCCATCCAAGGCCTGAAGGCGAGCTTGAGCGCAGCGTTTTCGGGCATCGGCGAGCGAAAGGTCGGGGTAGAGGCCCAGACTGAAGCGGCGCTCGTCGCCGTCTTCCGTCCGGTAGCGGATCGCCCAGGTTTTTCTCCCCGTCTCGCTGACTCTCAGCATGAGACCCGCGCCAAGTGGGTTTTCATCATAGATCTCAATGCGTGCCCTGGCCGGCGCGACGACCGAAGCGACGAACTTGTCTGTCAATCTGACTTTGGGCATCCGACGAGTATGCCAGATTTGTCTGTGTCCCAAAGCGGTTTGGGACACATATGGGACACAGAAAGCAGAAGCAGCCTGAACACCCCTGACGACATCTGAATTAGAAAAGATAATAAAAACAGTGAGTACTGGATTATCGTGAAATGGCCTGAAACCCAATGAAATCAATATTTCGTCTGACTTTTAATCAGAGGGTCCTCGGTTCGAGCCCGAGGGGGCGTACCATCTTCCCCTTTTAATTCAGAGACGACAGCGGTTCGTGGGGCGACGGCTTGGCTTATCCGGCTTTGCCGTGATCTAAGGCCGCCATGCGCAATACCCATGTCCTTCTGCCCGCTCTGTCTCTGTCCCTGGCGCTTGCCGGCTGCAACGCCGGCGCGTCCGCGCGCGGCGGCGCAGAACAGGTCAGCGCCGGTTTGGGCGACGCCGTCACGGCGCCTCTGGATGATCTGAACCTGCGTCGGCAACTGATCCCGACCGTCCTGCTGCAGGCGGAGAGCAATCCTTATGACCTGCGCAACCTGAACCACTGCCGCACCATCGCCGCCGAGATCGCGCGTCTGGACGAGGCCCTGGGGCCGGACACCGACGCGCCGCCGTCGCAGGACGGGTCCTACATGAGCGAGCGGGCGGCGGACGCGGCGGCGGGCGCGACGCTAGATGCGGTGCGCGGGGCCGTGACCGATTTCATCCCGGCACGCAGCTGGGTCCGTCGCCTGAGCGGCGCGGACGCCCACAGCAAGCATGTGCAATCGGCCATCCAGGCGGGGCTGCGCCGTCGATCTTTCCTCAAGGGCGTGGGGATGCAGCGCAACTGCGCCCCGCCGGCGGCCCCGGCGGGGTTCGTCCCGCGCCCGACCCGCAGTCGAACGGGCGGCTAGGCCTTCAGGTGCCGGGCGCGGAAGTCGCGCCGGAACTGCTCGAATCGGCCTTCGCTGATGGCGTCGCGCATGGCGGCGGTCAGGGCCTGGAAGAAGGCGATGTTGTGCCAGCTCAGCAGGATCTTGCCGAGAATCTCGTCGGCGCGGATCAGGTGGTGCAGGTAAGCCTTTGAATAGTCGTTGGAGGCGGGGCAGGGCACGCCCATGTCCAGCGGGTCCTGATCCTCGGCCAAGCGGGCGTTCTTGATGTTGATCGGCCCGTCCCAGGTCCAGGCCTGACCGTGACGACCGGCGCGGGTCGGCAGGACGCAGTCGAACATGTCGACGCCGCGCCAGACCCCCTCGACCAGGTCGATCGGCTTGCCCACGCCCATCAGATAGCGAGGGCGGTCTTTCGGCAGGAACTCGGGGGCGAAGTCCAGAACCTCGCACATGGCCTCATGGCCCTCGCCGACGGCCAGGCCGCCAATGGCGTAGCCGTCGAAGCCGATCTCTTGCAGACGCTCCGAGGATTCGCGGCGCAGGTTCTCATAGGTCGAGCCTTGCTGGATGCCGAACAGGGCCTGCGCATCGCGCGTGCCGAAGGCGTTCTTGGACCGCAGCGCCCAGCGGGCCGACAGCTCCATGCCCTGACGGGCGCGTTTTTCCTCGGCGGGCCAGGCAACGCATTCGTCCAGCTGCATGACGATGTCGGAGCCCAGGCGGTCGGCCTGGATCTGGATCGAGCGCTCCGGCGTCAGGACGTGTTTGGAGCCGTCGATGTGGCTGGAGAAGGTCACGGCCTCCTCGGTCAGCTTGGAAATGCCCGACAGGCTCATGACCTGAAAACCGCCGGAGTCCGTCAGGATCGGCTTGTCCCAGCGCATGAAGTTGTGAAGGCCGCCCAGGCGCTCCATCCGCTCCGGCCCGGGGCGCAGCATCAGGTGATAGGTGTTGCCCAGGATGATGTCCGCGCCGGTCTGCTTGACCTGATCCACCGTCATCGCCTTGACCGTGGCGGCGGTGCCGACCGGCATGAAGGCGGGGGTGCGGATGTCGCCGCGCGGGGTCTTCAGCACGCCGGTGCGGGCGCGACCTTCGGTGGCGGAAATTTCAAACGGGAAGGGCACTAAAAACTCCGGGGAGAGGCAGGCTAGAGCAGGCTTTCCAGCATTTCGGCGCGCTGCAGGTCCTTGGGGCGGCCGAACAGGCGGCAGGTCTCGATCTGCTCGTTGATCGAGGGGGTGAAGACGGTGAAGTCCTCCAGCACGATCGGCACGCGGGTCGAGAAGGTGACGGGCGTCCAGTCGCCGCCAGCCCGCACATCCATATTGGCCATGACGTCCAGCGGCACCGGCGTGGTCAGTATCTGGCCGAAGACCTGCGATCGGAACAGGCCCTCGCCGGGATCGGGCGTGACTTCGCCGTGCAGGGCCTCGATCAGGCGGCGGGCGTCGCGGGGGGTGCACAGGATGTCGATGTCAGGGGCACGCCAGTCGCGCAGGCCCCACAGGACCATGGCCGCGCCGCCGAAGATCCACCACGGGTCCTGAAGCTCGCTCGCCGCCGAGGCGAGGATGTCCAGGGATGCGGCGAAATCGTCGGGCAGGTCCTCGGTCATGCGTCCTTCCTGAACAGCAGGCTCCCGTCGCCATAAGAATAGAAGCGATAGCCGCTGTCGATGGCGTGGGCGTAGGCGGCGCGCATGGTCTCCAACCCGGCGAAGGCGCTGACCAGCATGAACAGGGTCGATTTCGGCAGGTGGAAGTTGGTCATCAGCACGTCGCAGGCGCGGAAGCGGTAGCCGGGCGTGATGAAGATGGCGGTGTCGCCGTGGAAGGGCTGGATCACGCCGTCCTCGGTCGTGGCGCTTTCCAGCAGACGAAGCGAGGTGGTGCCGACGCAGACGATGCGGCCGCCGGCGGCGCGGACGGCGTTCAGGGCGGCGGCGGTCTCGGGCGAGACCTCGCCCCACTCGGAGTGCATCTTGTGGTCGGCGGTGTCATCGGCCTTGACCGGCAGGAAGGTGCCGGCGCCGACGTGCAGGGTCACGGCGTGGGTGCTGACGCCGCGCGCCCGGATCGCCTCCAGCAGGGCCGGGGTGAAGTGCAGGCCGGCCGTGGGCGCGGCGACCGAGCCGTCATAGGTGGCGAAGACGGTTTGATAGTCCTTGAGGTCGCGGTCGTCCTCGGGCCGTTTGGCCGCGATATAGGGGGGCAGGGGCATGACCCCGACGTCGCGAATGGCGTCGTCCAGCGCCGGCCCGGCCAGGTCAAAGCGCAGGGTGATGAGGCCGTCTTCGTTCTTGGCCTCGATGACGGCGTCGAGGCGGCCCAGTTCGCAGGCGCCGTCAGACTGTCGCCCGAAGCGCACCCGGTCGCCGACCTTCAGCCGCTTGCCCGGCTTCATGAAGGCGGACCAGACGTCGGGGGCGTCGCGGTGATGCAGGGTGGCCTCGACCTCGACGGTCAGGGTTTCGCCCTCCGGCCCGACTCTCTGACGCACGCCCGACAGGCGCGCCGGGATCACCCGCGTGTCGTTGAACACCAGGGCGTCGCCGGGCTGCAGGAAGTCCGGCAGGTCGCGGATGATCCGGTCGTCTAGGGCGCCGTCCCTGACCACCAGCAGGCGCGCGGAATCGCGCGGCTCGGCGGGGCGCAGCGCGATGCAGTCATCGGGCAGGTCGAAGTCGAAATCTGAGGTCAGCATGAGGTGGGGCAAAGGCCATGCCCGCGCCGGTGGGTCAAGGGCGGGCTGCCGACGGCGGGTTTTCTGCTATCGTCGTTCGGCGTGAAGGCAGGGGAGAGCGCATGGCGCGCGTGAGGACCGGCGCCGCCCAGAGCGGCGGTTTCTATGTCGGCATGGCCCTGACCGGGCTGGCGGTGGTGCTGCTGGGTTTTTCGCGGACCTATGTGGCCCCGATGGCGCAAGGCGACTTCCAGGCAGCGGCGGTGGTTCACCTGCACGGCGCCCTGGCCTTTGGCTGGGTGCTGCTGTTCGTGCTGCAGCCCAGCCTGATCCGGGCCGAACGTTATGACATCCATGTGCGAACCGGCTTTCTAGGGCTGGCTCTGGCCGCTGCGACGGCCATCACGGCGGTTCCGGTCGCGCTTCTGGCGGTCGAGCGCGACCTGGTGTCGGGGGGCGGGCCGGGGGCGGTCTCCAACCTGCCGGGTGTACTGACCTCGATGGCGATCTTCCTCGGTCTGGTGATGGCGGGAGCCTGGGCGGCGTTTCGAGGGCGCGGTGCGGTTCACAAGCGGCTGATGCTGCTGGCCACCATCGTCGTGTTGTGGCCGGCCTGGTTCCGGCTGCGGCACTGGCTGCCCGGCGTGCCGGACCCGCAGTTCTGGCTGGGCGTGGTGGCGGCCGATTCCCTGATGGTCGCGGCCATGATGCGCGATCGTCTGGTCGAGGGGCGGGTGCATACGGTCTGGCTGTGGGTGGGCCTGCCGATCTTCGTCGAGCAGACGCTGGAGGCAGTGTTTTACGACGCGCCGCTCTGGCGGTCGGTCGCGAGCTTCCTGTACGAGGCCCTGTCAGGTCAGGCGGTTCCGGTCGCCTGACGCCCTGTCGTGCAAGGAGCACCCCATGACCGATCGCTATCTGGACGACCTGAGCGTCGGCGAAAGCTGGACGGGCGAGCCCTTCACCATGACGGAGGCCGAGATCATCGCCTTCGCGACCCAGTTCGACCCCCAGCCCATGCATGTGGACAAGGCGGCGGCCGAGGCGGGGCGGTTCGGCGGCCTGATCGCCAGCGGCTGGCACGTCTGCTCGCGCGTGATGCGTCAGTTCGTGGATGAGGCCTATTTCGGCCAGACGCCGCTGCTGGGCATGAACGTCGACGCCCTGTGGTGGGTGCGGCCGGTGCGGCCCGGCGACACCCTGACGGTCCGGCGCGAGATCATGGACATCCGCCCGTCGAAGAGCCAGCCCGACCGGGGCGTGGTGCGTACCAAGACATGGGTCACCAATCAGGACGGCGACCTGGCCATGAGCTTCGAGAACCAGATGCAGTTGCCGAGGAACGCCGAAGCAAGGCTCTGATCCGCCCCCTGCGGTTGACCGCGGGCGTTCAAGGCTGCAAAGCCCGTTCATGCTTCAGAACCTTGAAACCCTGTCCCGTGAGGCCCGTTCGTGGCCGTTTGAGCAAGCGCGCAATCTGCTGGCCCACGTGCTCAAGAAACGGCTGTCGGACGCGGAGCGCGATGCCGCGAAACTGCTGATCGACGCGGGCAAGGCGGACGAAGCTCTGGCCACCTTTGAGGCGCTGAACCGGCCGGTGATCCTGGAGACGGGTTACGGCCCGTCGGGCCTGCCGCACATGGGCACCTTCGGCGAGGTGGCGCGCACGACCATGGTGCGCAACGCCTTCCGCGCCCTGACCGGCGATCACTGGCGCACGCGCCTGATCGCCTTCTCGGACGACATGGACGGCCTGCGCAAGGTGCCGGAGGGCGTGCCGAATCCGGAGATGCTGCGCGAGGACCTGCACCTGCCGCTGACCAGGGTGCGCGACCCGTTCGGCACGCATGACAGCTTCGGCGCGCACAACAACGCCCGTTTGCGCGCCTTCCTCGACAGCTTCGGCTTCGACTACGAGTTCATGTCCTCGACCGAGACCTATCGGTCGGGCCGGTTCGACGCGACCCTGCTGACCCTGCTGGAGCGCTTCGACAAGGTCATGGGCATCATGCTGCCGACCCTGGGCGAGGAGCGCCGCGCCACCTATTCGCCCTTCCTGCCGGTTAGCCCGATCACCGGCCATGTGCTGCAGGTGCCGACGCTGGAGCGCAACGTCGAGCGCGGGACCATCGTCTTTGATGACCCGGCGGGCGGCCGCACCGAGGTCCCCGTCACCGGCGGCCATGTGAAGCTGCAGTGGAAGCCCGACTGGGCCATGCGCTGGACCGCGCTGGACGTCGACTACGAGATGTCGGGCAAGGACCTGATCGAGAGCGTGCGCGAGAGCGGCAAGATCTGTCGCGCCCTGGGCGGTACGCCGCCGGAAGGCTTCAACTACGAGCTCTTCCTCGACGTCGAGGGCAAGAAGATCTCCAAGTCCAAGGGCAACGGCCTGACGATGGAGGAGTGGCTGCGCTACGGCACGCCCGAGAGCCTGAGCTGGTACATGTTCCAGTCGCCGAAGTCGGCCAAGAGCCTGCACTTCAACGTCATTCCGCGCGCGACGGACGACTATCTGTCCTTCATCGAGCAGTTCAAGACGCAGGAACCGGCCAAGCAGATCGACAACGCCGTCTGGCACATCCACTCGGGCCAGCCGCCGCAGAGCGCCTCGCCGGTGTCCTTCGCCCTGCTGCTGAACCTGGTCGGCGTGGCCAACGCCTCCAGCAAGGACCAACTGTGGGCCTATTTCGCCAAATACCTGCCGGACGCCACGCCCGAGAACCAGCCGGTGCTGGACCGTCTGATGGGCTATGCGCTGAACTACTACGAGGACTTCGTGAAGCCCTCGAAGACCTATCGTCTGCCCGACGACAAGGAAAAGGCGGCGCTGCTGGACCTGGCGATGCGTCTGAAGGCCCTGCCGGCGGACACGACCGACGGCGAGATCATCCAGGGCGAGGTCTATGCGGTGGGCAAGGCGCACGAGTTCGAGCCGCTGCGGGCCTGGTTCCAGGCGCTCTACGAGGTGCTTCTGGGCGCGTCGCAGGGGCCGCGCTTCGGGTCGTTCGCGGCCATCTATGGTCTGCCCCAGACCATCGCCCTGATCGAAGCCGGGGCGAACGGCGAACTGGCCGGCGGCTGACGAATGAAGGCGGAAGCGGGCGCCATTTGCGAGCCGGGCATCCTCTAGAGGAAGGACTGCGGTGCATTACGAGATCGACGAGGAGGCGAAGATCCTCCAGTTCGACATGGCGTCCGTCCGCTCTGCGGACGAGGTTCTGGCGACGGTAATGAGTCTGATCGCGCAGAGGCCGGAGCTTTGCGCCTGGGACTGGATCGCTCTGGGCGATCCTCTGCCCGACGACGCCAGCCACGAGCATCTGGCCAAGCTGTCCGCCGCCTGGGGACCGCCGCCCGCTGTCGAAGCGGTGACGGCCTTCGTCACGCCCGACGCCTTCTTCCACCTGTGGGCCAAGGTGATGGATTTCCAGTTTGTCCGGCGCAAGCATCTGGTGGTGCGCGATGTCGCGGCGGCTCGCAGCCTGGTTGAACGTCGTCGCGCGGCTCGTCCGCAGCCTCGCTAAAGATGAACCGAATATAACGGCGCGACGGGGGGAGCCTTCAGCTTCGCCGGGGCATTGTCTCCTCACGACACTCGATGACAGGAGAGAGACATGTCGAAGTTCTTCAAGGCGGGTCTGGCCGCCACCGCTATGTTCGCCGCCCTGGGTTCGGCCGCCGTGCCGATGACCGCCAGCGCCATGCCGCAAGCCAACGGCGTCACCAACTGTGATGCACCCGGCGGCCGTCAGCGCGCCGGCGCCGCGATCGGCGCCGTCCTGGGCGGCCTGGCCGGCAGCCAGGTGTCCAAGAATGAGCGCGCCCTCGGCGCCGTGGTCGGCGCGGGCGCCGGCGCCGCCGCCGGTTCCTACATCGGCTGCAACCAGCAGCGCGCGCGTTCGGCCAACCAGGCCGCCGCCAACTCGTACCGCGCCACCTCGAACCTGCGCATCCGCACGGGTCCGGGCGCCAACTATCGCCAGACCGGCAGCCTGTCGGCCGGCCAGCCCTTCACCGCCGTGGGTTCGCAAGGCGAGTGGGTTCAGATCGCCGGCGGCGGCTGGGTGAACGCCCACTATGTCGCGCGCAACTAGGCGACTGACAGCTTGAGTGAGGAAGGGCCGTCCCCGGTGGGGCGGCTCTTTCTTTTTGGGTGCTACCGGCCTTCGGCCTACTTGAGCACATTCTTGGCGCGCTACCGGCCTTCGGCCTACTTGAGCACATTCTTGGTGCGCTACCGGCCGTCCGGCGTACATGAGCGCGGCTACTGGCTGACCCAGAGGATGCGGGCCATCCACAGGATGTCGCGGCGGGGCAGGGCGCGCGGCGGATAGGCGGAGTTGATCGAGGTCAGGGTCACTTCGCGCGCGTTCATGGCCGCGATCTCCTTGGCCAGGGTTTCGCCGTCGGCGGTCCGCACCGCCACCCGGTCGCCGCGCCGCACGTCCGACGCCTCCAGATCCACGATCACCCGATCGCCGGGGCGATAGAGGGGCGTCATGGAATCCCCGTCGATGGTCAGGCTGATCAGGCTGTCCTTGCGCGTCGGCAAGTCGGTCTGGTCCCAGCCCTCAGCCAGGGGCAGGCCGGCGTCGTCGAAGAAGCCGTCAGCCCCCGCCTTGGCCAGACCCAGCAGGGGGATGGAACGGTCCTCCGGCGGGGCGTCGTCTGCGAGGGCCGCGAAGGCGCCGAGAGAAATCCCCGTCGCCTCCAGCACTCGGGTCAGGCTTTCGGTCGAGGGCCAGCGGGGACGGGGCGGCTCGCCTGGCCCGAAGCGTTTGGAGGGGTTGAAGCTGGTGGCGTCCAGACCCGCGCGGCGGGCCAGCCCGGACGGCGACGTGCCTTCACGACGGGCCAGGGCGTCGAGAGCCTTCCAGAGCTTGGCGTGAGACAGGGGCATGGTCCCGAAAGCCTACACGGAAGGAGTAGGAATATCCACCTAGTCGGCGTCAGCGCCGATGGCGCGGCGCTCCTGCCAGGCCCAGAAGGTGCCGATGGCGATGGCCGCCATGATGCCATAGCCGGTCATGTTGACGACGGTGTAAAAGGCCGAGATCGGCGTGGGCAGTTTCAGCATCAGCATGATGTGGCTGGTTACGGTGAGCAGTTGCATGGCGCAGGCCCAGACCGGCCATGACCGCGGCGCTTTCCAGACCATGGCTATGAAGACCAGAAGAACCGCCACGTCGATGGCGAACATCGCCCATTGCACGCCTAGGCCAGCGTTGCTCTGAACCAGCAAGGAGGCGAACCAGGCGAAGAGGTAGGCGCCCGCACCGATACGCTCCGGCTCACCGCCCTTGAGCAGGGCGAACATGCCGACGATGACCATGAAGGCGGCGCCCACATAGGCCGCAATCGTCTCAAACATGAATCGCCCCCATCGTCATGCGACAATGGGGGCGAACATATCGCAAAATCACCGAGAACCGGAGGCCCGATCCTCTAGGTTACGTTTATTTCACGCGACGCGCAGGTGGTCGGCCTTGCGGATCATCGGGCGGTCATCCCACTCGTCTGGCTTGTTGACCGGGCCGGCGGCGTAGACGCCGTAGCCGAGACGACGGTGGTCCTTCTGCAGCTCGGCGTGGCAGGCGACGACGGCGTCACGGGCGGTGCTGAGCGCCATGATGGCTTCGACGGCCTTGGCCTGCGAACCGGCGCCGGACACCGGCGAGATCGACAGGGCGGCGCGCGCGCCGATCATGGCTTGAACCAGGGTGGTGGCGTGGGTGATGGCGTCATCCACCGCTTTTTCGGTGGCGTACAATTCGCCGGCGACGCCAGCGATCACTTCAGTGCGGTCCATGACTTTACCCCTCAATAAAGAAATACCGTCATTTCTTAACGCGTATTAAGGGTGTTTGATAGGGGTTTATTTACCAAAGGTTACGTTTCAACCTATGGTCGAGATTGCGAGTCCTCAGGTTGTGTCATCGTCAAGGTCAAGCAGGAAATGTGCGGTCAGGGCGGCGATGGGTTGGTCCCGCCCCTGCTGCCAGGCCTCGGCTGAAACATAGGCGACCCGGCGTCCGGCCTTGGTGATCCGAGCCTGGGCGAAAACGTCGCTGGGTCGCCCGGAGCGCAGATAGGCGACGGTGACGTTGATCGGGCGGGGCAGGCGCATGCGCGGATAGCTGAGCGAGACCTGGGCGACGGCGGTCATCTCCAGCAGGGCGGCGGTCGAACCCCCATGAAGGGCCGGCAACATGGGGTTGCCGATCAGGTGGTCTGCGAAGGGCATGACGACGGTCAGATCGTCGCCGTTCAACTGCGTCTTGAGGCCGAGGAATCGGGCGTAGGGCAGGTTGTCCAGCAGCGGGGCGGTCATGCGGCGTCTCCGGCGCCGGACTTGGCGCGCAGGTTGGCGCCGGCGCGGTGATCGCCCTCGGCGCTGATGACATAGGCGGACTGGGCGGCGGCGACGGGATCGGCGGGGTCATCCTCGAAGGCCCAGGCGCGAACGAAGCCGATGCTGCGCGTCAGCCGATAGCAACGCGCCTCGGCGATCAGGTCTCGACCCGGGATCGCGGCGCGCATGTAATCGACGCGCAGGTCCAGGGTGGCGATGGGCTGGTAGGTCTTCAGTCCGACCCAGACGGCCAGGCCGCCGACATGGTCCAGCAGGGTGGTGACCAGTCCACCCGCCAGGACGCCGGTCTCGGGATCGCCGACCAGGTCGTCGCGATAGGGAACCCTCAGGCGCACCCGGTCGCCCTCCAGGCCTTCATAGCGGAACCCCAGGGCGTGGGTGTGGGCCGCGCCTGAAGCGAGTTGCGGCAACAAGGTGGTCAGGAACTGATCCGTCATCGAGACGTCCTTTGGCTAAGGGCCGCCTGCGGTCGCTCAGATCACCGCAGCGCCCGCCTTTGGTGGCGCGCGTCGGGAGGGCTGTCCATAGACCTAAGCCGCCTCGGCGAACCGGGCGGGTTGAAGCGCTGAAGCTGACCTCGGGTCAGGCGGCGGGGCGTTTGCTGGCGACGGGGGCCGTTGATGCGGCGGCGGCCGGGGCGGCCAGGGCCGCGTTCATCGCCATGCGCAGCCGTTCCGGCTTGATCGGCTTTTCGACCACGGCGGCCATGCCGACAGCCAGATAATGCTTGGCGTCGTCGGGATCGGCGTTGGCGGTCAGGGCGACGATGGGGATGTTGCGGCTGTCGCCGGGCAGGGCCCGAATGGCCTGGGTCGCCTGCACCCCGTCCAGACGGGGCATCTTGATGTCCATCAGGATCAGGTCGAACGGGCGGGCCTGGACAGCGTCCAGGGCTTCCTGGCCGTCCTCGACGGTTTCCGAGGTGCAGCCGAACATCTCGCACAGGGCCTGGGCTACGACGCGGTTGGTGGCGTTGTCGTCAGCGATCAGGATATGCGGGCGCACCTGCAGATCCAACTCGTCGAGGCTGGAGACGTTCGACGGTTCTTCCTGCTGGATGATCGCGCGGGGCGCCGACAGGTCAAAGGCGAGGGTGGCGCCGCGACCGACGTTGTTCTCGGCCCAGATGCGGCCGTCCATCTGCTCCACGATATGGCGGCAGATGGATAGGCCCAGACCGCCGTCGTCGGGATTGCCGGCGTGATCGAAGATCTGGTGGATGCGGGCCGGATCGAGCCCGGCGCCGTCGTCGCGAACGCGAGCTTCGAGACGGACCTGATCGCCGACGACGATCGCCTTGAGGCTGGCTTCGACCATGCCATTGCGCGCGAACTTCAGGGTGTGGCCGATCAGGGTGTTGAACACCTGGCTCAGGCGCGGACCGTCGAGAACGCCGGCCAATTCGGTATCGCCCTCGTAGCCGACCATGAGGCTGACGCCGTCCTGGGCCGCGCGAGGCGCCCATAGGGCCTGCACCTCGTCCATCACGGCGCGAAGCGGGGTCGGGGAGGCCGTCAGAGTCAGTTGTCCGGCCTCGGCGCGGGCCAGGTCCAGCGCGTCCTGCAGGGTGCCGATCAGGGTGTCGGAAGAATCGATTATGGTCTGAACATGGGCCAGGGCGGCGTCGTTCAGCGGCTGACGCAGCAACAGTTCCGCCACGGCCAGGACGCCGTTCATCGGCGTGCGCAGCTCGCGGTTCATCAACTCCACGAACTGGCTCTTGGCGCGCGCCGTCGCCACGGCCTGAATCTTGGCGTCGCTCAGGGCGCGGATTTGATCCGCCTGATCCTGGTTCTGCTGGCGTTGAATGTCATTGACGGCGCGCAGCAGGGAGACGGCCGTGCCGACGCCGCGATAGGCGCCGTTGCGGGTGACGATGAAGCCGCGCATCAGGGCGCCGGGGCCGCTTTTCAGGATGATGTCGGAAAAGGCGTCGATGCGGACGCCGGCCTCGACCACGGCGGGCTCGCTGTCCATGACGTGGGTGACTTCGCGGGCGCCGTACAGGCTCAGGCCCAGAGGGCCGGCCAGTTTCATCAAAAAGTCGCTGCGTTCGATCAGGCCGAGCGGCCGCTCGCCGTCGACCACGGGGATGACCAGGGTGTCCGGCTCGCGCTCGAAACGCGCGAAGACCTCGCCCGCCATGGCGGCGGCGGACACCGGCTCTACGCGCTCGGTCAACACTTCGATCGTCGGCATACGGCCGGCACTCCAATATGGAGTTTTACATTTGCTGCTAACGCTTTGCGAAAGCGTTAAAGGCCCCCCGGGAAAATACGTAGGCCGCCGCTGCGGGGGCGCGGGTCCTTTGCCGCCGCCGCCTGTCTGGCGTATAAGGGCGAAAGATCCATCTTTTCCCCGTTTCTTCCTGGATGCGCGCGGCCGTCGGCCGACCGCAGGTTTGTCATGAGCGTCACGTCGCAAGTTTCTGAAACTACTGCCCTTGTCCTGTTTTCGGGCGGGCAGGACAGCGCCACCTGCCTGGCCTGGGCGCTGGAGCGGTATGAGCGGGTCGAGACCATCGGCTTCGACTATGGCCAACGTCACGCGGTCGAGATGCAGGCGCGTCAGAGCGTGCGCGCGCAGATGGTGAACGTCCTGCCGCAATGGGCCGACCGGCTGGGGCCGGATCACGTGGTGGACCTGACCGGTTTCGGGGCCATCGGCGAGACGGCCATGACCACGGATCGGGCCATCGAGGCCGATGCGCGCGGCCTGCCCAACACCTTCGTGCCGGGGCGCAACCTGATCTTTCTGGTGGCGGCGGCGGCGCTGGCTGACCGGCGGGGGCTGGAGGTCCTGGTCGGCGGCATGTGCGAGACTGACTTCTCGGGCTATCCCGACTGCCGCAACGACACGATCCAGGCCATGAGCCACGCCCTGACCCTGGGTCTGGCCAAGCCGTCGCCGATCGAGACACCGCTGATGTTCCTGACCAAGGCCGAGACCTGGGCCCTGGCCGAGCGGATCGGCGGGGCGGCTCTGGTTCAGGTGATCGTTGAGGCCAGCCACACCTGCTACCTGGGCGACCGGACGCATCGCCATGACTGGGGCTATGGCTGCGGAACCTGCCCGGCCTGCGAGCTGCGGGCGGCGGGCTACGGCGAATGGGCGGCGCGCGCGTGACCTATTCGGCCAAGGAAGTCTTTCTGACGGTGCAGGGCGAGGGCGGTCAGGCCGGGCGGCCCGCCGTCTTCCTGCGCTTCGCCGGCTGCAACCTGTGGAGCGGGCTGGAGCGGGATCGCGCCACCGCCGTTTGCACCTTCTGCGACACGGACTTCGTCGGCGTGAACGGCGACGGGGGCGGCAAGTTCAGGACCGCCGACGCGATGGCCGACCATGTCGCCGGCATGTGGCGGGGCCGCGCGGGCGATCCCAAGCTGGTGGTCTGCACCGGCGGCGAGCCGCTGATGCAGCTGGACGCGCCGCTGATCGAGGCCCTGCACGCGCGCGGGTTCGAGGTCGCCATCGAGTCCAACGGCACCCTGGCGGCGCCCGAAGGGATCGACTGGATCTGCATCAGCCCCAAGGCCGACGCCCCCGTGGTCCAGACCTCGGGCCAGGAACTGAAGCTGGTCTTCCCCCAGGCCCTGGCCATGCCCGAGCGGTTCGAGGGACTGGATTTCGAACGCTTCTGGTTGCAACCCATGGACGGCCCCGACCAGGCCGCCAACACCGCCGCCGCCATCGAATACTGCCTGACCCACCCGCAGTGGCGTCTAAGCGTCCAGACGCACAAGTATATCGGGGTGCGGTAGGGCGGGCAGCGGACGTCACGAACGTCGGCAACGGGCGGTTAGCGGAAGTTAGAGGCCGAGGATGCTGACCGGCGAGTCTTCACCTGGGCGTTCATCCAGCCACCGGGCCAACGCCCTGAACAACGCGTCTTTTGCTGTCGTCTCGGCGCTGTCACTGACAACGGATCGTAGGCTCTTAGCCAAGCGATCTCGGGCACCGACGCTCAGTTCAAACACGCCGTATCGATGCCCAATGGTCCAATCTGGCGCTACGGCGCGAAGATGAGGCTCAATGAGGTCGAAGGCTTCCTCCTTGATCGCGATGCCCGCACCGATTTCCCCCGGCCAACGCCCGTCGGCGAACTGAACGGCCTCACCCCCGGCAAGTCCGGTTGTAAGGGTGAAGTAATCGTCCTTCTGCACGCAGCGATCTCCATCAGATTAGGCATCATGGCTCGTTCCCTGATGTCCGCAATGGGTGGAAAGCAGACCTAAGCCGCCAGTATCGTCCCGTCCGTCAGATACGGCCCCACCGCGGCGATCGCCCGCGCGACGTATTCGGCCTTCTCGCCAACGGGGGCGACGTAGTGGATGGCCTCTTCGGCGTCCTGAACGGTGGCCATTCGCGCGATCATCCAGGCGGCGAGGTATTGGGAGGCGAGGCAGCCGCCCGCCGTGGCGACATTGCCGTGCGCCACAAAGGGGGCGTCCACGACATTGACGCCGGCCTCGATGACCCAGGGCTTGGTGGTCAGGTCGGTGCAGGCGGGCAGGTCGCCGATCAGGCCCAGCTTGGCCAGCAGCAGGGTGCCCGAGCACTGGGCGCCGATCAGCTGGCGCGACGGGTCCAGTTTCAGCTGTGACAGGAAGGCGGGGTCGGCGGCGTAGTCGCGGGTCCTGATCCCGCTGCCGATCAGGACGGCGTCGGCCTCGGCCAGAAACTCCAGCGGCTTTTGGCGCCGGATCGTCACCCCGGCCATGGAGGTGACTTCCGGCGTCGGGCAGGTGATGTGCGCCGCCCAGCCCTGGGCCTTCATGCGGTTAAGGATGCCCGCCGCGATGAAGCTGTCCAGCTCGTTGAAGCCGTCGAGGGTCAGGATGGCGATCTGCATGGCGGGCTCGTCAGGGGAGGGAGCCTCACCCTAGACTCGGTATGGCGCGGTCCGACAGGGCCGCTTGGCGCATGAGCGGCCTGACCACAGGCGAGGAGGCTGTCAGAGGCCTTCTCTCGAAACGGCGATCAGCAGAGGGACGAAGATATAGGCGACCTTGCCTTCGTTGGCGGCGGCGTCGTCGGGGTGCAGGCGCGAGCCGTTTCTGTTGAGGGCTTCGCTTCGTGCGCTTCTGACGTTCATGGCCTTTGGAAAGTGGTCGGCGTGGCATTGGCTGTAGGCGCCGTTCTGAATGATGCAGCTCAGTTCCAGAGAACGTCCGGGGCGACCCCCGACGTCGCCTTCGCGCGGAGGCCGTTGCAGCCGCAGGTCCGGCGCTGCCCTGGGTATGGCGTCCCGGTCGTCCTCAAGCGGGTATCCGCAGGCTGTCAGCACGCGATCGAGATTGGCCGACTGGGCTGGAAGATCGAACGCGGCGTTGATCGGTGCGCTGTCTCCGGGAGCGGATCGAAGCCGCAATCCGCCGCCCGCGCGCAGGAAGCGCGCATCGCGGGCAGGAAGGGTGCTGGTCAGGGAGCCGCCTTCATCGATGGTCCATGACTGGGTGTCGGTGGCGCCGCCTGAACGGGTGGCGGTGAGAAGGCGCGACGTTTCGGTGGTCGCTGGCAGGCCGGCCAACAGAACCCGGAGTTGGCCACTGGCGCACTGGGCGATGACGGCGTGGCCCGAGTCGTAGCGGACAGCGGCGACGGTCAGGCTGCGAGCGGCGTCCTCGGCGAATTCCCAGTCGTCATCGGCTTGAGCCGTCGCCGTTGTTGCTCCCCCAAGACCGAGGCCGGCGATCGCCAGCGCCGCAAGTCCGTGCCCTAATCCATGCATCGCCGATCCCCACTTCCGGCTGAGGATTTGGGGCGTGGCGTGTGAAGTCGTCAAGACTGCGAGAACGGCTTGAACAGGGCCCTAGCAGTCCTTGCCCTGGCGCTGGCGTTGTTCGCAGCGGCGCTGTTCGCGTTCGAACTCGCGCTGCTCGCGCTCGCGCTTGGCCTTGGTCTCTTCGTCCGAGGTGGTGACGGCGTCAAAGCCCGCGCCGACGACGGCCCCGGTCGCCTTGACCGTACCGCCGACGACCGCCGCGCCGGTTCCGACCACGGCGCCCACCAGACAGCCTTGCAGCATCAGCGAACCGCCGACGGCGGCCAGAAGGGCGGTCGCCCGCTTGAAGGACTTGGTCATGAGAATCTCCCGAAGCGCCTACTTTGCGTGACGGAAGTGAACAGAGGCTGACGGCGGGATCGTGGCCGCCGCCGGGTCCCGGAGGGCGGCGGGCGCCGCCTTCCGGGAGGGCAGGGATTACAAGCTGTCGACCATGACCAGTTCGGCGTCCTCGCTGGCCGTGATGGTGATGGTCGGTTCGTCGACGATGCCGGCGCCGTCACGGGCGTTCAGCGTCACGCCGTTGACGTCCACCCGGCCCACGGCGGGCACCAGATAGGCGCGGCGGCCGGCGGCCAGGTCATAGGTCAGGCTTTCGCCCGCCTTCAGCGTCGCGGCCAGGATCTTGGCGTCGGCGTTGATCGACAGGGCCTCGTCCGCCGGATCGCCCGAGGCGACGACGGTGAAGCGGCCCGAGCGGTCGCTCTTGGGAAACTCCCGCTGGCCCCAGGATGGCTGGGCGCCCGGCTTGTCCGTCTCGATCCAGATCTGGAACAGGGTGGTCGTCTCGTTCTCGAGGTTGAACTCGGAGTGGCGCACGCCCGTGCCGGCGCTCATCACCTGAACGTCGCCTGCGCCCGTGCGGCCCTTGTTGCCTATCGAGTCCTCGTGGGTGATGGCGCCGGTGCGGACATAGGTGATGATCTCCATGTCGGCGTGGGGGTGGGGCGGGAAGCCCGAGCGAGCGCCGATCTCGTCGTCGTTCCAGACGCGCAGACGGCCCCAGCCCATGCGCTTGGGATCATAATAGTTGGCGAACGAGAAGTGGTGCTTGGCGTTCAGCCAGCCGTGGTTGGCGCCGCCGAGGGTGCTGAAAGGTCTGACGTCGATCATGGTTCGGTCTCCCATCCGAGGAATGCTTGAGACCTAGATAGGATCGCCAAATCCTATTTGCAACTGTCTTTGTTTCAAATTGGTCTCAGCCCACCTGCGCTCGATGGCGCAGCATGGCGTCGGCCAGGACGATGGCGGCCATGGCCTCGACCACCGGGACGCCGCGCAGGGCGACGCAGGGGTCGTGGCGGCCCTTGGTGCGCAGGTCGACCTCGGCGCCGTCGCGGTTGATGGTCTGGCGCAGGGTCAGGATGGAGGAGGTGGGCTTGAACGCCACGCGGGCCGTCAGCGGTTGGCCGGTGGAGATGCCGCCCAGAACCCCGCCCGCCTTGTTGGACAGGAAGACCGGCAGGCCGTCGTCGCCCAGACGCATTTCGTCGGCGTTGTCCTCGCCCGACAGCTCGGCGGCACCGAAGCCCGCGCCGATCTCGACGCCCTTGACCGCGTTGATCGATATCAGGCCCGAGGCCAGTTCGGCGTCCAGCTTGGCGTAGAGGGGCGCGCCCCAGCCGGCGGGTACGCCCGTGACCTCCAGCGCCACGACGGCGCCGATGGAGGAGCCGGCCTTGCGCACGCTGTCCAGATAGGCCTCCCACGCCGGGACGACCTCGGCCGAGGCGGCGAACAGGGCGTTGTCGTAGACGGCGTCGAAGTCGATGGCCTCGTCAGCAATGCGATGCGGGCCCAACTGGACCACGCCCGCCCGGATGCGGATGGTCTCACCCAGCACCTTGCGCGCCACGGCGCCCGCCGCCACGCGACTGGCGGTTTCGCGGGCGGACGACCGCCCGCCGCCACGATGGTCGCGCACGCCGTACTTGGCCTGATAGGCATAGTCGGCGTGGCCGGGGCGGAAGGCGCGGGCGATCTCGCCATAGTCCTTGGAGCGCTGGTCGGTGTTCTCGATCATCAGGCTGATCGGGGTTCCGGTCGTGACCGGGCCGTTGCCGTCGTCAAAGACGCCGGACAGGATGCGGACCTGATCGGCCTCCTGCCGCTGGGTGACGAAGCGGCTGCCGCCCGGCTTGCGCAGGTCCAGCAGGGGCTGGATGTCGGCCTCGGTCAGGGGGATCAGCGGCGGGCAGCCGTCGACGACGCAGCCGATGGCCGGGCCGTGGCTTTCGCCCCAGGTGGTGACGCGGAACAGGTGACCGAAGGTGTTGTGCGACATGGCCTACCGCTTAAGCCGCGATGCGCTCCGGCGTCCAGACCCGCGTGAAGCGAAGCAGCAGGTCTTCGGCCGCGGAAGGCAGGTCGGCCGAGGCCTCCAGCTTGACGAACAGGTCGCCGGCGGGGCGCTGACCGCGCGCGGGCAGGCCCAGGCCTCTAAGGCGCAGGCGCACCGGCTCGACCATGTCGGGGACCAGCCAGGACGAGCGCGGACCGGCATGGGTCTGGATCTCGATGCGTCCGCCGTCGTCCATCATCCGCTGCGGCACGGCCCAGGTCATGAACAGGTCGCCGCCCAGAACGGACAGGCCGTCGGCGGGGCGGATCAGGACGGGCAGCAGCAGGTCGCTCGCGCCAGCACCGCCGCGCTTCAGCCGGATCCTGTCGCCGGTGCGCACGCCGGGCGGGGCGTGGACCAGCAGGGTGCGGGCGCCCAGCGTCACGCGGATGCAGCCGCCGCTGATGGCCTGCATGGGCGTCAGGCTCAGAAGCGGGGCGGGGGCGGGCGGCTGGACGAAAGGCCTGGCGTATGCGGGGGCGGGCAGGGCCAGGGTCTGGGCTTGCAGCAGGCGATAGGCGGCGATGACGCGGCGGAAGGTCTCGGCGTCGCCGCCGGGGGCGTCGGGGCGAGCCGCCTTGACCGCCGCGCGGAAGGCGGTGGCCAGGCCGTCGGCGCCGACCGGACCGGTCAGGCCCAGAAGGGATCGGGCGGTATCAAGGGTGAGAGCATCCGCGCACATGGACGCCAGCCTCGGGTCAATATGGTCAAGACCGGGTTAACCTTGTCGATTGAAACGAGAATTTCAGTTTACAGTGAAGCTTGGTGTCGCACCCTAGTCTACAGCTGATGACGTAGGGGAAATGCGGGTGTAGAGAATCGCCCATGACCCAGCCACTGATCCCGCCCAGCCCGTCTGTTCAGGACTACGCCGCGCAACTGGCGGCCAATGCGGACGAGACCATGTTCGAGCAAGTCGAACCCTATGGCCTGTTCGCAGAGTGGCTGGAGGCGGCCAAGGCGGGGGAGCCGAACGACGCCAACGCCATGACCCTGGCGACCCTGGACGCCGAGGGCGTGCCGGACGCGCGGATCGTCCTGCTGAAGGATGTGGATGCGCGCGGCTTCACCTTCTTCTCCAATCAGGAAAGCGCCAAGGGCGAGCAACTGTGGGCCCATCCGTCGGCGGCCCTGGTCTTCCACTGGAAGAGCCTGCGTCGCCAGGTGCGGGTGCGTGGAGTTGTCGAGCAGGTCAGCGCGGCCGAGGCCGACGCCTATTTCGCC
This sequence comes from Brevundimonas sp., assembly GCF_032055285.1. Lineage (GTDB taxonomy): Bacteria > Pseudomonadota > Alphaproteobacteria > Caulobacterales > Caulobacteraceae > Brevundimonas. The sequence goes on along the minus strand of NZ_DAMBRE010000005.1, from coordinate 198,087 downwards.
AGTCGGGCGCGCGAGAGCCGCATCGGCGCCTGGGCCTCGGATCAGTCGCGCCCGCTGGATAGCCGGGGGACGCTGGAAGCGCGCGTGGCCGAGAAGACGGCCGGCTTTGACGGGCAGGAGGTGCCGCGCCCGGATCGCTGGACCGGATGGCGGGTCGTGCCGCAACAAATCGAGTTCTGGCGCGATCGGGCTTTCCGACTGCATGATCGGCTGCGTTTTGAACGCGAAGGCGATGGCTGGAAGTCTACGCGCCTGTGGCCCTAGTTCGACGTCAGGCGGCGTAGCGGGCCAGGAAGGTCTCGACCGCGTCTTCAGCGATGGCGCGCGGGGGGCGCTCGGCGATGACGTCGTCGCCGGTCACTAGCGGCACGAAGAAGACCGGGTGCTCGATCATGCCCATCAATTGTCCGGCGGCCCAGGAGGGCTTGTCCACCTTCATCTGGCCTGCGGCGGTCATGTCGGTCAGCATCCCGATCAGGATGGCCCCGAAATCGCTGCGTCCGCGTTCGAAGAAACGCATGGCGATGGCCTCGAAGCGCGGCCGCTCGGCCAGGACCAATCGAAACACCGATCGGACGAAGCTGTTGCTCATGAATTCGGCATAGCCGCCGATGAACTCGTTCAGGCGTTCACGCGGGGTGCCGGAGGTGGTGTGCACCGCCGCCATATGGCGGGCGAAGTCCTCGGAGGCATTGTCGATCACCGCCTCAAACAGAACCGCCTTGCTGTCGAAGAAGGCATAGAGGGTGGCGGTCGAAACCCCAGCCTCGCGGGCGATCGGCTCCATGCGCGTTCCGGCGTAGCCCTCGGTTATGAAGTGCAATCGCGCCTGTCGCACGATCGCGGCGCGGCGAGGATCGTCGAAATCTTGGACCAAGGCGGTCATCGGCACATACCCGGAAAACGTATGGCTAACGTGCCTTTAAAATGCCTTGATTGCAACAAGTAGCCGCGTTCTGCGAGTCGTAATCAACTAATGATGCCAAGCCGCTAGCAGCGGGTGGGCCAGGACGGGCGCGGCCAGGCGAATGACCGCCTGCGGATCTTCCAGCCGCACAGCGGCGGTGGCGTCGGCGACGATGAAGTCGGCCTGGGTGCGCGAAGGCTCGGTGTGGCGCTCGTGGCCGGGGCGCACGGTCAGCAGATATTGATGGATGACGGATTCAGCGGTGCGTCCGCGCTCCGCCTGGTCGCGTAGCAGGCGCCGGATGAAGCGGATGTCGGCGGGCGTATCGACAAAGACCTTGATGTCGAACAGGGCGGTCAGGGCCGGCGTACACAGGACATGGGTGCCTTCCAGAATCACCACCTCGGCGGCGGGAATGGGCTCGCCGCCCGGGTCGCGACCGTGATGGAGGAAGGAATAGAGAGGCGCGACGACCGGTCGTCCGGCCTTCAGCTCGGACAGGTGTTCGGCCAGCAGGTCATGGTCGCGGGCGGCCACGTCGTCGAAGTCGTGGGTGTCGGCGTCGAAGCCGGGCACGCTGGCGGCGTCCAGATAGTATGAATCCTCGCGCATCAGCACGGCCACGCCGGGCGGCAGGGAGGAGACCAGGGCCTCGGCCAGGGTGCTCTTGCCGGAGCCGGAGCCTCCGGTGATGGCGATCAGGATGGTCATGGGCGGTCTCCGTACGTTCGGGCGGCTTTCTAGGCCGGTCAGCAGACCTTGACCATGTTGCGCGGCGCGGGGGCTGTGGATGCGACAGAATGGAGCGGATTTGTTTCCCTAACGGCGCCGTTGCTTATCGCTGTTCACCTAGATAGCGTCTCGAAAAGCGCCACGTTTTAGAGGGCGCAACACGAGGAAATGCGATGCTGGGTTTGATGCAGGACTGGCCGCTGACGGTCGACAAGATTCTCGACCACGCCAAGAATTGGCACCCGAACCGCGAGGTCGTGACCCGTTCCGTCGAGGGGCCGATCGAGCGCACCACCTATGGCGCGATCCATGGTCGGGCCAAGCGGGTGTCGAACGCGCTGAAGGCCTGGGGCGTGCAGCCTGGCGACCGGATCGCCACCCTGGCCTGGAACACCGGCGACCACATCGAAACCTGGTACGGCATCATGGGCATCGGCGCGGTGTGCCACACCCTGAACCCGCGCCTGTTCCCGGAACAACTGGTCTATATCATCAACCACGCGGGCGACCGGATCATCTTCGTCGACCTGACCTTCGTGCCGCTTCTGGACGCCATCCTGCCTCACTGTCCTTCGGTCGAGCGCGTCGTCATCATGACCGATCCCGACCACATGCCGCAGACCAAGCTGCCGGTGGTCGAATGCTACGAGACCGTGCTGGAGCAGTCGTCCGAGGACGTGGAGTGGGGCGGTTTCGACGAACAGACCGCCTGCGGCCTGTGCTACACCTCGGGCACGACGGGGAACCCCAAGGGCGTCCTCTATTCGCACCGCTCGAACTTCATCCATACCCTGTTGGGCTTGCAGTCGACCGTCCTGGGCGCGACGCCCAAGGAAGTCATCCTGCCGGTGGTGCCCATGTTCCACGCCAATGCCTGGGGCATCGCCTTCGGCGGGCCGGCGGCGGGGTCCAAGCTGGTCATGCCCGGCGCGCGCATGGACGGCCCGGCCATCTATGAACTGCTGGAGACCGAGGGCGTCACCTTCTCGGCCGCCGTGCCGACCGTCTGGCAGGGCCTGCTGAACCATCTGCGCGAGAACAATCTGAAGCTCTCGACGGTCAAGCGCGTGCTGATCGGCGGCGCCGCCGTGCCGGAGAGCATGATCCGCGCCTTCCACGACGAGTTCGGCGTCGAGGTGCTGCAGGGCTGGGGCATGACCGAGACCTCGCCCATCGGCACTCTGTCGAACATGACCCCCGAACTGGCGGCCCTGCCGTTCGAGGAACAGCTGAAGTGGCGGGTCAAGCAGGGCACGCCGCCGCTGGGCGTCGAGTTGAAGCTGAAGAACTACGCCGGCCAGGAGATGCCGCATGACGGCTCGACCTATGGCCGCCTGATGATCAAGGGGCCGACCATCGCCCGGTCCTATTTCCGCGACGAGGGCGGCGAGATCCTGGACAACGAAGGCTTCTTCGACACCGGCGACGTCTCGACCATCGACGACCACGGCTTCATGCAGATCACCGACCGCGCCAAGGACGTCATCAAGTCCGGCGGCGAGTGGATCAGCTCCATCGAGATCGAGAACCTGGCGGTCGGCCATCCCAAGGTCGCTCTGGCCGCCGTCATCGGCGCGGCCCATCCGAAATGGGACGAGCGCCCGGTCCTGCTGATCAAGCTCAAGGACGGCGAGGCCGAGGACAAGCAGGAGCACCTGGACTTCCTGCAGGGCAAGATCGCCAAGTGGTGGATGCCTGACGACGTGGTCTTCCTGGCCGATATTCCGCTGGGCGCCACGGGCAAGATCGACAAGAAGCTGCTGCGCGAGCAGATGAAGGATTACCGCCTGCCGACCGCAGGCTGATCTTTCAGGAGGGCCGCATGGCTGAACCGACCCGGACCCAGGCGCGCGCGGCGGATATCCGTCTGCGCTGGCTGACTCTGGCGGCGTGTCTGGCGCCTCTGCTGGTGTTGATCGCTGTCTTCGGGACCCGGTTCGGCCTATGGAACGCGAGTTTCGGCCTGGAGATCCTGACGCTGAAGGTCGCCCGCATCCTGGCCTTTGCGGGCCTGGCGGCGGCCCTGGTTGCGGTGCTGATCGCGTTCAAGGACATGCGGCGTCGCGGGCTCTATGCGGCTGTGTCGCTGGTGGTGGCGGGCGCAGCCGTGGCCCTGTTTGCGGTTCAGGGACAGCGGTTCACCGTTCCTGCCGCCAACGACGTCACGACCGACGCCGCCGAGACGCCGGCTTTCTCGCGCGCGGTTCTGGCCATGCGCGGGGGGCGGACAGAGGAATCGGTCGCCTGTCCTGATCTGGTGTCGGTTCCGCGTCAGGTCGCGCCGGAGACGGCGGCGGCGGCGCTGGAGGCGGCGGGCGTCACCGTTCGTGGCGTCGCGCCTTTCCGCGCTGATGGGGCGAAGGAAGGCTTCTGGTTCGGTCTGACCTATGACGCCGCCATCCGCATCCGCCCCGGTCGCACCGACGTGCGCGTGGCCCAGCGTGAGGGCGTCAAGGTCGGCGACGAGGCCTGCCGCCTGGCTCGCGCTATCACAGCCGGTCTGCAGCCCTAGCCGATCAGGCGATAGCGCGCGGTCATCGTCGGTTCTGGGGCGGCGGAGACACGCTCTTCCTTCACCAGTTTGATCAGGTGCGACAGGACCGACAGGCTGGCCGCCGGCCACAAACGCTGGTCCACGGCGGCGTAGAGGGCCGGGACCATGTCCGCGATGGTCGCATCGCCCGCCGCCAGACGCGCGCAGATCTGCGCCTCGCGCTCCAGCCGGTGGTCGCGATAGGCCTTGAGGAAGGGCGCGACCTGGGTGATGGCGGGGCCATGTGTCGGCCAGATGGTCGAGAAGCCGCGCGCGAGCACCCGATCCAGACTGTCCATATAGGCGATCATGTCGCCGTCGGGCGGGGCGACGACCGTGGTGGACCAGCCCATGACGTGATCGCCGCTGAAGAGGGCGTTCTCGTCTCTCAGCACGAAGGCCATGTGGTTCGAGGCGTGACCCGGCGTGGCCAGGGTCTCGATCGTCCAGCCGTCGCCCTCGATCATTTCGCCGCCCGCGAGCAGGATATCTGGTGCGAAGTCGTCGTCGTCCTCCTCGTCCAGAGCGGTGGAGGCATGGACGGCCTGGGCGGGGGGCTTGGCCGCCAGAATGGGCGCGCCGCCGACCGCCTCGGCCAAAGCGCGCGAGAGAGGCGCATGGTCGCGGTGGGTGTGGGTGACCAGGATATGGCTGACCGTCCGCCCCTTCAGCGTCCTCAGCAGGGCGTGCAAGTGGGCCTCGTCGTCCGGGCCAGGGTCAATGACGGCCACGCTCGCGCCCGGCATGTCGCGTCCGACGATATAGGTCCCGGTGCCGGTAAAGGTGAACGGTCCCGGATTGTCGGCGATGACACGCTGGATCAGCGACGAGACCTGATCACGATGGCCGTAGGTGAAGTCGAACTGGCGGACATAGGGAATCACGAGCGGGCGTCCTTGACGAGGCGGAGCAGGTGAGCGGCGCGCGGCGCCGACCTTGCGTCTAACGCCTGTAGCCCAATCAGGAGCCTGCGCCGTGACCCGAACCGCCGTTTTTCCTGTGTCAAACCGAGCCGTAGGCGTGTTCTGCGCCCTGGCCTGTCTCTTGGCGAGCCAGTGGGCCGTTGCGTCCTGCACGCCCGAACCGGCCGTGCCCTATGCCGCTCGCGCCGACCTGGTCCGCTAGAGCGGCAGCCGGCTAAGGTCGTAGCCGGCGGCCAGGGCCTGAGCGCGTAGTTCATCAGCATCTGCGCCCTGATCCGCCTGGGCCATGGCCCAGGTCGCGGCCGACCGCATCCCCGAGCGGCAAAAGAGCAGCGCGGGGGCTCCGTCGCTGAGGAAGGCGCCGACGGCGCTGATGGTCGGGGCGTCGGGCAGGCCGCGCACCGGCGCTTCCAGATAGGCAAGGCCCGCGGCTTCGGCGGCGGCGCGGATTTCGTCGCTGGCAGGTTGACCCGGTTCTTCGTGATCCGGTCGATTGTTGACCACTTTGCGCAAGCCCAGGCGCGAGGCGATCTCGGCGAGTGCGTCAGGGAGAATCTGGCCGGACAGCCAGATTCGGTCGTTCAAGGCGACGGGGTCGGTCATTGCTATTGTCTCTTCACGCGGACGGCGCGGCTGCGCCCGGCGGTCAGTTGATAGCTGCCCAGAGAGGCGCGACGCACGCGAATTTCCGTGCCGGCCCGATTCTGGAAGCGCACGGGGTCAGAATCGATCTGACGCCATTCTGAGCCGTCGGCCAGGCGGAAGAACCATTTGCCGTCCGCGCCCTGAGCGGCGCTCAGCAGGGTCGTTTCGACCGAGTCGATTCTTTCGGCGGCATCCTCGCGTCCGAACATGGGCGGCAGGGCCGGCACTTCGAAGCCGAACAGTTGGCGACGCGCCTCGCGAATCTGCCCGCGTTCGACCACGACGACCTCGCCCTGGCGCTCTGCAGCCTCCAATGCACCTGCCGCGCGATCAAAACAGGCGAGACGCTCGGCGTCCGATGCGACCTGACGGCAGGCGGCGACCTGCTCCAGAAGGGGGGATCGGTTTGTGGCGGAATTTTGCGCATGAGCGCCGGTAGGCAGCAACAGGATGGCCGCAACAGCCGCCCCGAGTGTGGTGATGATGCGCATGTTGCCTTCCAGGAGAACTTATACCGTTCAAGGTCTACCTTAATGCCACGGTGGCTGTCCGATGGCTATACGAGTCAGGGCGTGGCGATTTTGCGACAGGAGAGCGGCCACTTTGTTACTTGGGTGTAATTTTCCTGTCCGATACAGATTTGACGTGTCTAACCTCCCGTCCAGCTACCGTTTGACCGCTTCGTAAAGTGTCAATCGAGTGAAGCCGTGGGCGGCAGGTGAGGGGAAAGCTCTGCTGTTGTCGTCCACAACTCAGGAGGACGGACCTTGAAATTCCAGATCAAACGCGAGCGACTGCTGGCGTCGACGATGATCGCGGGCTTTGCGCTCGCCGGCCTGGCGGCCCCCGCCATGGCCCAAACCACCCCGGCGCCCGCTGAGCAGGAGCAAACCAGCCAACTGGGCGACGTCGTCGTCACCGGTTCGCGCATTCGCCAGCCGAACCTCACCACCACCAGCCCGGTGACCCAGGTCACGGGCGAGGACATCGACGTTCAGGGCGTGACCCGCGTCGAGGACCTGGTCACCCAACTGCCGCAGGCCTTCGCCGCGCAGAACTCGACCGTGTCGAACGGCGCTTCGGGCACCGCGACCGTGTCGCTGCGCAACCTCGGCTCGTCGCGCACCCTGGTGCTGATCGACGGCAAGCGCATGGGCTACGGCTCGCCGCAAGACGACGCCGCCGACCTGAACCAGATCCCCGGCCAGCTGGTCGAGCGGGTTGAAGTGCTGACGGGCGGCGCCTCGGCCGTCTACGGTTCGGACGCTATCGCCGGCGTCGTGAACTTCATCATGCGTCGCGATTTCGAAGGTATCGAAATCGACGCCCAGTACGGCTTCAACCAGCACAACAACGACTATGACGGCGTCGGCAACCTCCGCAACGTCATCGCCGGCCGCGCTGCGACCAACCCGTCACAGTTCCAACTGCCCGACGACAACGTGACGACCGGCTTCAGCCGCGAAGTCAACCTCTTGATGGGCGTCAGCACGCCGGACGGCAAGGGCAACATCACCGCCTACGCCGGCTACCGTAAGAACAACAAGGTCCTGGGCCGCGACTACGACTACTCGGCCTGCTCGCTGGGCGCGCCTGCCGCCGCTACGCCGAACGATTTCCAGTGCGCCGGTTCGGGCACCTCGTTCCCTGGCCAGTTCACGGACTTCAGCAACTACGCCTACACCGTCGACGCCAACGGCAATTTCATTCCGTATGTCGGTGCGCGCGACGCCTACAACTTCGGTCCGCTGAACTACTATCAACGCCCCGATGAGCGTTACACTCTGGGCGCCTTCGGCCACTATGACGTCAACGACAAGGTCGAACTCTACACTCAGTTGATGTTCAGCGACTACTCGACCATCGCGCAGATCGCGCCGTCGGGTAACTTCTTCGGAGAGTTCGCCGACGGCTTCCGCACCACGGACGGCAGCTCGACCATCCGATGCAACAACCCGCTGCTGTCGGCGCAACAGCGTGGCGCCATCGGCTGTACCGCCGCTGACATCACGGCTGGCGCGGCCAAGGACATGTACATTGGTCGCCGGAACGTCGAAGGCGGCGGTCGTCAGTCGGACATCCGCTTCCAGTCGTACCGCGGCGTGGTCGGCGCTCGTGGCGATCTGAACGACGCCTGGAGCTATGACCTGACGGCTCAGTACTCGCGCGCGCAGTACACCAACATCTACCGCAACGAGTTCTCGAACACCCGCCTGGCGCGTGCTCTGGACGTCGTGACGGATCCGGTGTCGGGCCAGCCCGTCTGCTCGTCGGTCGTCGCCGGCATCGACGCCGACTGCGTACCCTACAACATCTTCCGCTCGGGCGGCGTGACGCAGGAAGCGCTGGACTACCTGCAGGTGCCGCTGCTGGCCACCGGTTGGACCACCCAGCAGGTCGTCTCGGGCTCGCTGACCGCCGACCTCGGCGTCTACGGCGTCAAGTCGCCCTGGGCTACCCGTGGCGTTCAGACCGCGTTCGGCGCCGAGTATCGTCGTGACTCGCTTGATCTGACCCCGGATGTGTCGTTCACCAGCGGCGACGGCGCTGGTCAAGGCGGCCCGACCCTGGGTCTGAACGGCGCCAACCAAGTCTATGACGTCTTCGCCGAAGCCCAAATCCCGATCGCCGAAGGCATGGCCTTCGCCGATCAGCTGTCGATCGACCTGGCCTATCGTCACTCGGAATATGAGCTGGGCGGCGGCACGGACTCGTGGAAGATCGGCGGCGACTGGGCTCCGGTCCCGTCGGTTCGCTTCCGCGCCAGCGCCCAGCGCGCTGTTCGCGCTCCGAACGTGATCGAACTGTTCACCGCGCAGGGCTTCAACCTGTTCGACCTGGACGCCGATCCTTGCGACAAGAACGTGGCCGCCAGCTATGCTGGCGATGCGGCTTGCATCGGCTCCAACCCGTGGCAAGTGACGCTGGCTCAAGCCACCAGCACGGGCATTTCCAGCCCGGCCGGTCAGTATAACTTCCTGCAAGGCGGCAACACCGCTCTGACGCCGGAAGAGTCCGACACCCTGACCCTTGGCGTCGTCTTCACGCCGGAGTTCCTGCCGGGCTTCAACCTGACGCTGGACTACTTCGACATCCAGATCGACAATCTGATCTCGTCGATCGGCGCCCAGAACTCGCTGGACGCTTGCTACACGGCCGGTCTGGCTGCGGCTTGCGCCAACATCCAGCGCAACTCGAACGGTCAGCTGTGGATCGGCACCGGCAACGTCGTCGACCTGAACACCAACATCGGTGGTCTGTCGACGTCGGGTCTGGACGTGGCGGCCAACTACCGCCTGGATATGGCTGACTTCGGTGTGGACGGCGCTGGTACGCTGGCCTTCACCATGGTGGGCACCTGGCTGCAGTCGCTGGAGACCGACACGGGTCTGGGCTTCGACAACTCGAAGTACGACTGCGCCGGTTACTACGCCAACCAGTGCGGCGTTCCGAACCCGGAATGGCGTCACCGTCTGCGCGTGGACTGGGGCACTCCGATTGAGGGCCTGAACCTGGCCGGCACGTGGCGCTACTACGGCGGTTCTGAAATCGCCGTTCTGGGCGACGACGGCAGCCTGGGCAACTCGCCGGCGGCCCGTATCGACCGCGAGTTCGACGCCATCAACTACTTCGACCTGGCGGCCACCTGGCAGGCCCGCGACAACGTCTCGGTGCGCATGGGCGTGAACAACGTCTTCGACACCGATCCGCCGCTGTCCTACTCGGTCGGCACGACGGGTAACAACAACACCTACCCGCAGCTGTACAACGCCATGGGCCGCTACGTCTTCTTCGGCGTCACGGCTAACTTCTAAACCTCTCTAGAGGTCTGGAATTTGGGGGCGGCGGATCTTCGGGTCCGCCGCCCTTTCATTTTGGGGATGCTAGAAACCCAGGTGTCGGCTGCATGCCGCCAAGCGGAGGAGACCCAGCGCAGCGAGGCGTCCGCGAGAAGGCTCCCACGTCGCTCACCAGGCTGAGGTTGTTTGTCGCGGTCGCCGTAGCGCCGCCGCGTGAAGGATCAGGCGGCGGTGTCGCGCGCCACGGCGCCGGGGTCGTAGTTGAGGATGGGGGCCAGCCAGCGTTCGGCGGTCTCCACGTCCCAGCCCTTGCGCACGGCGTAGTCCTCGATCTGATCGCGGTCGATCTTGCCGACGCCGAAATAGTGGCTGCCGGGGTGGCCGAAGTAGAGGCCGCTGACCGAGGCCGGCGGCGTCATGGCGTAGCTTTCGGTGAGGGCCATGCCGGCGTTGGTCCCGGCGTCCAGCAGACGGAACAGCGTCGCCTTTTCCGTGTGGTCGGGCTGGGCCGGATAGCCGGGGGCGGGGCGGATGCCCTGATACTTCTCCTCGATCAGGTCCTGTACCGAAGTCGCTTCGTCGGGGGCGTAGCCCCACAGTTCGATCCGCACCTTCTTGTGCAGGGCCTCGGCGAAGGCTTCGGCCAGGCGGTCGGCCAGGGCCGTGGCCATGATTGAGGAATAGTCGTCGCCGGCGTCCTTGAAGCGCTTGGCGATTTCCAGTTCGCCGTGGCCCGCCGTGACGGCGAAGGCGCCGATGTAGTCCTGGCCTTCCTCGGCAATGAAGTCCGACAGGGCCAGGTTGGGCTTGCCGTTCGACTTCTTGATCTGCTGGCGCAGGGTGTGGAAGCGGGCGATCTCTTCGGCCCGGCTCTCGTCGGCATAGACGGCGATGTCGTCGCCCACGGCCTGGGCGGGCCAGAAGCCGACGACGCCGCGCGCCGTGAACCACTTCTCGTCGATGATCCGCTTCAGCATGGCTTGCGCGTCGCGGAACAGGTCCTGAGCCGCCTCGCCGACGATCTCGTCTTCCAGGATCAGCGGATAACGGCCGATCAGCTCCCAGCTGGCGAAGAAGGGCGTCCAGTCGATGTGATCGGCCAGATCCTGCAGGTCCCAGGCGTCGAATGAACGCACGCCTAGGAAGGACGGCTTGCCGGGCATGGTCGCGGCCGGATCGGGCTGGAAGCGGTTGTCGCGCGCCTGCTGCAGGGTGGCGCGAGCCTTCACCTCTTGCCCGCGGGCGTACTGTTCGCGGATGCGCACGTATTCGTCGCGGGTCGCCTGCTCATTCTTGATCTTGTCAGTCGGCGACAGCAGACCTGACACCACGCCGACGGCGCGGCTGGCGTCGATGACATAGGTGGTCGAACCCTTGCGATAGCCCGGCTCGATCTTGACCGCCGTGTGGGTGCGGCTGGTCGTGGCCCCGCCGATCAGCAGGGGGATGTCGAAGCCGCGCCGCTCCATCTCGCGGGCGACGAAGACCATCTCGTCCAGAGACGGGGTGATCAGGCCCGACAGGCCGATGATGTCGACCTTGTGCTCGACGGCGGCGTCCAGGATGCGGTCGGCCGGGACCATGACGCCCAGGTCGATGACCTCGTAGTTGTTACACTGAAGCACGACGCCGACGATGTTCTTGCCGATGTCGTGGACGTCGCCCTTGACCGTGGCCATCAGGATGCGACCGGCCTGCTCGCGCGGCTTGCCGGCCTTTTCGGCCTCCATGAAGGGTTCCAGCCAGGCCACGGCCTGCTTCATCACGCGGGCCGATTTCACCACCTGGGGCAGGAACATCTTGCCCGAGCCGAACAGGTCGCCGACCACGTTCATCCCGTCCATCAGCGGACCTTCGATGACGTGCAGCGGACGCTCGGAGGCCAGGCGGGCCTCTTCGGTGTCGGCTTCGATATATTCGGTGATGCCGTGGACCAGGGCGTGGGCGATGCGGGCCGCGACGGGCTGTTCGCGCCAGCTCAGGTCGACGACGCGCGCCGCACCCTTTTCGCCCTTGTAGTTGGGCGCCATGTCCACCAGCCGCTCGGTGTTGGACACATTGGTCCGCTGCGGCCGGTTCAGGATCACGTCCTCGACGGCTTCGCGGAGCGTCGCGTCGATGTCGTCATAGACGGGCAGGTCGCCGGCGTTGACGATGCCCATGTCCATGCCGGCGTTGATGGCGTGGTACAGGAAGACGCTGTGGATGGCCCGGCGCACCGGCTCGTTGCCGCGGAAGCTGAACGAGACGTTCGATACCCCGCCCGAGACGCGGGCGTAGGGCAGGGTGGCCTTGATGACCTTCGTCGCCTCGATGAAGTCGACGGCGTAGTTGTCGTGCTCCTCGATCCCTGTCGCCACGGCGAAGATATTGGGGTCGAAGATGATGTCCTCGGGCGGGAAGCCGACCTCGTTGACCAGGATGTTGTAGGCGCGGGTGCAGATCTCGATCTTGCGCGCGGCGGTGTCGGCCTGACCCACCTCGTCAAAGGCCATGACCACGACGGCGGCGCCGTAGCGCAGGCATTTGATCGCGTGCTCGCGGAAGGCGGCCTCGCCCTCCTTCATGCTGATCGAGTTGACGATCGGCTTGCCCTGAACGCACTTCAGACCCGCCTCGATGACTTCCCATTTGGAGCTGTCGATCATCACCGGCACGCGGGCGATGTCGGGCTCGGCCGCGATCAGGTTCAGGAAGGTGCGCATGGCGACGGCGCCGTCCAGCAGGCCTTCGTCCATGTTGATGTCGATGATGGCGGCGCCGGCCTCGACCTGCTGACGCGCGACGTCGAGGGCGGCGGTGTAGTCGCCGTCCACCACCAGCTTGCGGAATTTCGCCGAGCCGGTGACATTGGTCCGCTCGCCGACGTTGATGAAGACAGGACGCATCAGGCCACCAGCTCGAACGGTTCCAGTCCCGACAGGCGCATGGCCACGGGGCGCTCAGGGATTTCACGCGGCTTCAGCGGCGCGACCTCTTCGGCGACGTGCCTGATGTGGTCGGGGGTGGTGCCGCAGCAGCCGCCGACGATGTTGACCAGGCCCGAGGCGGCCCATTCCTCGATGAAGTGGGCGGTTTCGTGCGGCTGCTCGTCGTACTGGCCCATGGCGTTGGGCAGGCCGGCGTTGGGGTAGGCGGCGACCAGGGTGTCGGCCACGCGGCTCAGCTCGGCGATGAAGGGTCGCATCAGGTCGGCGCCGAGGGCGCAGTTGAAGCCCACCGCGAAGGGCTTGGCGTGGCGCACGGAGTTCCAGAAGGCCTCGGCGGTCTGGCCGCTCAGCGTCCGGCCCGAACGGTCGGTGATGGTGCCCGAAATCCAGATGGGCAGGGCGGGCAGCCCCTCGTCCTCGAGGTCCTTGATCGCCTTGATGCAGGCCTTGCAGTTCAGCGTGTCGGTGATGGTTTCGATCAGATAGAGGTCGACGCCGCCCTCGTTCAGGGCCTTCACCTGATGGCGATAGGCCTCATAGACCTCGTCGAAGGTGACCAGGCGCGCGCCGGGGTCGTTCACGTCCGACGACATGGACAGCATCTTGTTCAGGGGGCCGATGGAGCCGGCGGCGAAGCGCGGCTTGTGCGGCTCCCTGGCCGTCCAGCGGTCGGCGGCGGCGCGGGCCAGCTTTGCGCCTTCCAGATTGATGTCCCAGACCGCCTGGGCGTCCAGCTTGTAGTCGTCCTGCGCGATGACGGTGGCCGAGAAGGTGTTGGTCTCGCTGATGTCTGCGCCTGCGCCGTAATACTGGTCGTGCAGGTCGGCGATGATGTCGGGACGGGTGATGCAGAGGATGTCGTTGTTCCCCTTCATCTGCTCCTTTTCGTCATAGCCGTTGGCGGCGACGAAGCGGTCGCCGCGGAAGTCGGCTTCTTCCAGCCCGCGCCGCTGGATCATGACGCCCCAGGAGCCGTCGAGGACCAGGATGCGCTCCCTGGCCGCCGTGTGCAGGGCGGCGATCCGTTCGGGGCGAGTGAGGGGAGAAGTCATTTACGCAACAGCCTTGGTTTCACGCACGCCCAACACCCGGCAGATGGCATAGACCAGCTCGGCGCGGTTCAGGGTGTAGAAGTGGAAGTCGGAGAAGCCCTCTTCCTGCAGCCGCGCGCAGGTCTCGGCGGCGATGGAGGCGGCCAGCAGCTTGCGGGTCTCGGGGTCGTCGTCCAGCCCGTCGAAGTGGGCGGCCAGCCAGTCGGGGATCGAGGCGCCGCAGGCCGCGCTCATCCGACTCAGGCCCTTGAAGTTGGACACCGGCATGATCCCCGGGATCAGGGGGATGGTCACGCCCGCCGCCCGCACCCGGTCGCGGAAGCGCAGGAAGGCCTCGATATCGAAGAAGAACTGGGTCACGGCGCGCGTGGCGCCGGCGTCCACCTTGGCTTTCAGCACGTCGATGTCGTGGTCGATCGACGGACTTTCGGGGTGCTTCTCAGGATAGGCGCCGACGGTGATGTCGAAGCCGCCGACGCGGCTGATGGCCCGGGACAGTTCAGTGGCGTTGGCGTAGCCGTCTGCGCGGGGCGCATAGGCGCCGCCAATGCCGTCTCCGCCCGGCGGATCGCCGCGCAGGGCGACGATGTGATCGACGCCGATGGCCTTGTAGCCCTCGATGACCTCATCGACCTCATCACGGCAGGCCTCGACGCAGGTCAGGTGGGCGGCGGGACGCAGGGTGGTCTCGCTGATGATCCGCTGGACGGTGCGGTGGGTGCGTTCGCGCGTCGAGCCGCCCGCGCCATAGGTGACCGAGACGAAGGCGGGGTTCAGCGGCTCCAGCCGGCGGATGGCGGACCACAGATTGGCCTCGGCCTCGTCCGACTTGGGCGGGAAGAACTCGAAGGAGACGTTGACGGCGTTGCGGTTTGAGCCGGCGCGGGCCACGGGCCCCAGCGGCGACAGCAGCAGGGCGCGGGCTTCGGCAAGAGAGGCGGGAGAGGCCATCAGGCGGTCTTTCGAGCGGGGACGGCGGCGCGTTCGCCGGTCCAGATGTGGACGGTCAGGCCCTCGGTGTCGGGCGGCAGGGCGACCGGGGCGTCGGCGGTCAGGCCTGCGTCGGCCAGCCAGCCCTGGATTTCCGCATCGGCGAAGCCCAGTCGGCGGTGTTGATGGGCCTCGCGCAACTGCTCCAGCTTGTGCGGGGCGAAGTCGACGATCAGCAGCTTGCCGCCCGGCATGACCAGACGCGCGGCCTCAGCCACGGCGGCGGCGGGATCAGCCAGGTAGTGCAGGACCTGATGCACGATCACCAGATCGGCGCTGGCCTGCGGCAGGCGGGTCGAGAAGATGTCGCCGTGGCGCAGCTCGACCTTGTCCAGTCCGGCCTTGGCGACATTGGCGCGGGCGATGTTCAGCATGTTCTGGCTCAGGTCGAGGCCGACCGACATCTTCGCCTTCTTGCCGAACAGGGTCAGCATCCGGCCCGAGCCGGTGCCCAGATCGACGACGCGCTCGAACGGACCGGGGCCGGCCGCCTGTTCGACGGCGGTTTCCACCGCGCTTTCGCAGACATAGAGGCTGCGCATCTGGTCCCACTGGGGCGCGACCTGTTCGAAATAGCGGGCGGCGTCGATGGCGCGCTCCTTGCGCACCTCGTCCAGGCGGCGATGGTCGGCCTCGCCCTCGGCGTCGTCAAGCAGGTCCAGAACGGTGTCGATCAGCCGCCGCGACAGGGCGTCATGCGACAGGCGGTAGAAGACTCGCGCGCCATCGGGGAATCGTTCGATCAGCCCCGCGTCAGCCATCAGCTTCAGGTGACGCGACACGCGCGGCTGGCTCTGGTCCAGAACCCGCGACAGCTCCATGACCGAAAGCTCCTCGGCGGCGAGCAGGGACAGCACCCGCAAACGGGTCGGCTCGCCCGCGGCGCGCAGGGCCTCGACGGTCTGGTCAGCAGTCAGTGTCATGAGGTCGTATAAAGATATCCTTATACGATTATGCAAGCAAAAACTGACCGCGCGCAGGCGTTGTGCGGCGGTAGGGCCGCACGGATCATTCGAAGACCGATGAAATCGTGGCCGCTCAGCTCTCGACGGGCGTCTTCAGCGGCTCGCCCGCGAAATGGGCCGACAGGTTCTGGAGCAGCAGCATCAGCATCCCTTGAACCGCCTCGGTCGTGGCCCCGGCGGTATGGGGCGTCAGGACGGTGTTGGGCACAGCGGCCCAGCGCGCGGCATCGGTCGGCTCGGTTTCGAACACGTCGAGAGCGGCGCCGCCAAGGCGTCCGTCGCGCAGGGCGGCGATGACGGCGGTCTCGTCCACCAACTGGCCGCGCGCGACGTTGACCAGAAGGCCCGACGGCCCGAGCGCCTCGATCACCTCGGCCGAGATCAGGCCGCGATTGGTTTCATCCGCGCGGCAGGCCACGACCAGGACATCCGAGGCTTGAGCCAGGTCGAGCAGGCTGTCGGCGCGGGGCCAGGGGGCGTCTTTTGCGCGCGGCGCCCACCACTGGACGGTCATGCGCATGACCTCGGCGCGGTGCGCCACGGCCTCGCCGATGGCGCCCAGGCCGACGATGCCGATGGTCTGCCCGCCCAGTGACGGGGTGATGGTCTTGGACGCCGGGGTCCAGCCGCCGGCGCGCACCTGCCGGTCGCCCTCGGCGATCTGACGACGCGCGGCCAGGATCAGGCCGAGGGCGTGATCGGCGACGTCTTCGTGGTTGACGGCGGGGGCGTGGGTGACGGGCAGGCCCCGCGCGCGGCACCAGTCGACGTCGATGCCGTCATAGCCGGAGGTGAAGCAGGCGATCAGCGACAGGTTGGGCAGACGCGCGATGAGGTCCTTGTCCAGCTCGAACTCGCCGGCCACGACCAGGACGCGCACGTCGGCGGCGGCCTCGATCGGCGGCCCCTCCCAGAAGCGATAGACGTCATAGGCGCCTTCGAGAAAGGCGCTGAGCGGCGCGAGGTGCCGCTGCATGATCAGGATGGCGGGGCGCTGGGTCATGGACCGCAGACTAACCCGGTTCCGCCACTTCGCCAGCAGCCAAAGAAAACGGCCCCCCGAGCGGATCGGGGGGCCGTTTCATTCAGCTTAGCGCCGGATCAGCGACCGAACTTCTGGTGCTGGATGCGCTTGGGAATGATGCTGTCCGCACCCAGGCGGCGCATCTTGTCCTGTTCGTAGGCTTCGAAGTTGCCCTCGAACCACTCCACGTGGCCGTCGCCTTCGAAGGCGAGGATGTGGGTGGCCAGACGGTCTAGGAACCAGCGGTCGTGGGAGATGACCACGGCGCAGCCGGCGAACTCTTCCAGAGCCTCTTCGAGGTTCTGCAGGGTTTCGATGTCCAGGTCGTTGGTCGGTTCATCGAGCAGGATCAGGTTGCCGCCGGTGGCCAGGGTCTTGGCCAGGTGGACGCGGTTGCGCTCACCGCCCGACAGTTGACCGACCTTCTTCTGCTGGTCGCCGCCCTTGAAGTTGAACGAGCCGACATAGGCGCGGGTGTTGATCTCGCGCTTGCCCACCATCATCACGTCGGTGCCGCCCGAGATGGCCTGCCAGATGGTTTCGTCCGGCTTCAGGTCGTCGCGCGACTGATCGACGTAGGCCAGCTTGACCGTCTCGCCGACCTTGATCGAACCGCCGTCCGGCGCTTCCTGGCCGGTGATCAGCTTGAACATGGTCGACTTGCCGGCGCCGTTCGGGCCGATGACGCCGACGATGCCGTTGGGCGGCAGCTTGAAGGTCAGGTTGTCGAACAGGACCTTGTCGCCGTAGGACTTCTTCAGGCCTTCGACTTCCAGCACGACGTTGCCGAGGCGCGGGCCGGGCGGAATCTGGATGACGGCGAAGGACTGGGCGGCGCGGCTGTTTTCCTGCTCCGAGACCATCTTCTCGTAGGCGGCCAGACGGGCCTTGGACTTGGCCTGACGGGCCTTGGCGCCGGAGCGGACCCATTCCAGTTCGCGGGTGAGGGCGCGCTGGCGAGCTTCGGATTCCGACTGCTCCTGAACGACGCGCTTCTGCTTGGCTTCCAGCCACGAGGAGTAGTTGCCCTCGTGCGGGTGGCCCTTGCCGCGGTCCAGCTCCAGCGTCCACTTGGTGACCTGATCCAGGAAGTAGCGGTCGTGGGTGACCAGGATGACGCAGCCCGGGAAGTTCTCCAGGTGATGCTGCAGCCAGGCGACGGATTCGGCGTCCAGGTGGTTGGTCGGTTCGTCCATCAGCAGCATGTCGGGCTTGCTGAGCAGCAGGCGGGCCAGGGCCACGCGACGCTTTTCACCGCCCGACAGGTTGGTGACTTCCCAGTCGTCCGGCGGGCAGCGCAGGGCGCCCATGGCCTGGTCGATGCGGCTGTCGATGTCCCAGACGTCGCCGGCGTCGATCTTCTCCTGGAGGGCGGTCATCTCCTCCATCAGCTCGTCGGTGTAGTTTTCGCCCAGTTCGTTGGCGACTTCGTTGAAGCGGTTGACCCACTGCTTCTCTTCGCACCAGGCCTCGACGTTCTGGCGAACGTTCAGGGCCGGATCGAGGTGGGGCTCCTGCTCCAGGTAGCCGCGCTTGACGCCGTCGGCGGCGCGGGCCTCGCCCTGGAACTCGCTGTCCAGGCCGGCCATGATCTTCAGCAGGGTGGACTTACCCGAGCCGTTGACCCCGACGACGCCGATCTTGGCGTCGTTGTAGAAGCTCAGCCAGATGTTCTCGAAGATCTTCTTGCCGCCGGGGAAGGTCTTGGTCAGACCCTGCATCTGGAAAATATATTGCTGCGCCATGAGGTGCGTTTACGCCCTGTCGTCTGATCTGATGGGGAGGTTGGTGCGGGATGTAGCTGTCGCGGACCCTTTGGGCAAATCTCTAGCCGTAACGCGGGGCGGTTTGAAGGCGCTGCATCCGTTCGGGCGGCTCGCGGCCTCTACCCGTTGCCCGCTGGGGGCAGGGAGCGACTTCCATGACGTCACGTTCGTTCGGCGCGATGATCGCCGCCGGGGTTCTGGCCTGCACGGCGGACGGGGCGCGCGCGCAGGATCGCGAGACGTTCGGCGCAGCGATGGACGCCTTCACGCAAAGGGCGAAGCAGAGGGTCGAGGCGGCGCCCGGTCTGGCGATCGCTGTCGTCGACGAGCGCGGGCTGGTTCACGCGGCGGGTTTCGGCGTGGCGGACGTTGCGACGGGCGCAGCCGTCACGGCGGACACGCGCTTCTACATCGCCTCAGCCACCAAGGCCTTCACCGCCCTGTCCTTCGCCGTGATGGCGCAGCGGGGCGAGGTGGATCTGGACGCGCCTCTGGCGACGTGGGCACCGCCGTCCGGCGTGCCGGCCGACATCGCCGATCGGATCACCCTGACCGACCTGCTCAGCCACCGCTCGGGCGTCGACAATGGGCCGATCGCCTTCCGTGTCGCCTATTCCGGCGCCTGGACGCCCGATGTCCTGTGGCGGCTGACGGCGGAGACGCAGCCGCGCGACACGCCCTATGGGCAGTTCGTCTATGCCAACTCCGGCTACAACCTGGCCACCGTCCTGAGCGAGCGCCGCTGGGGCCGCGACTGGCGCGAGATGGTCGAGGATGAGGTGCTGACGCCGCTGGGCATGACGGCCACGACCGCACGCATCGACGCGGCGCGGACGTCCGGCGCGGTGGTCGCCGCCGGACATTTCGGACGCATCCCCCGCCAGCCTGAGCGGTCAACGCTGCAGAAGACCGACGCGACGATGCAGTCGGCGGGCGGGCTGATCTCCACCACCCGCGACATGGCCCTATGGCTTGAGGCCCAGATCAACGACGGCCGGGTCGGCGGACGGCAGGTGTTTCCCGCAGGACTGGTCGCCTCGACCCATGCGCCGCGCGTGGCGCAGGACGCGACCTTCGGTCCCTATGTTCGCACCGGCTATGGTCTGGGCTGGCAGGTCGGGCGCTATGGCGACGACGTGCTGATCCATCACTTCGGCAACTTCTCGGGCTCCCGCGCCCATGTCTCTTTCATGCCGGAACGGCGTCTGGGTGTGGCGGTCATGGTCAACGAAGACGCCTTCGCCGGCGACCTGGCCGATGTGGTCGCCAACTACGCCTATGACTGGTTCGCGGGCCTGCCCGACATTGACGCCGTCTATGACGCCAAACTCGACGCCCTGATCACCGAGCGCGACCGCCGTCGGACCGGCATCGCGGGCGCGGAGGCGGCGCGGGCGAAGCGGCCGCGCACACTGTCGCTGCCGAACGCCGCCTATGTCGGGAATTACGCCAACGCAGCCTATGGAACCCTGACAATCCGCGAGGCGGGCGAGCGGCTGTCGGTCGCCATCGGCGTGCAGCAGGCCCTGGCCGACTACCTGACCGAACCGGAGGGCCTGCGCGTCGAGCTGACCCCGTTCCGGGGCGAGGGCGTGGTGTTCAGGCTGGACGCGGCCGGTCGCCCGAATGCTTTGACCTATCAGGATGCGGTCTTCGAGCGGCGCTAGGGCTTGGCGGGGAGAACGGCCATAAGCCCCCTGGTGAAGCCGCTTGGCGCGACCGTCAGGTGATCTTCGTCGTCCAATACTCGCTGGTCAGGGTCAGGCTCCGATAGTTGCGCGACCTCAGGCGCTCCTCGAAACGGGCGTTGTCGCCGACCATGTCGTAGCGGGTGTTGAGGCGACCGGACCCCGGATGCTCATACTCGCCGATATACATATGGACACGCGCAGGAAGGTCGGTGTGGCCGCGGGCATATTCCGCTTCGGTCTGCATCATTGCGTGGTCGCCGAACCAGAAGGACGGACTGCCCAGGATATAGCCATCGAACAGCTCCGGTTCGCTGAACAGGATCTGCGCGCCCAGAAGGCCGCCGTAGGAATGGCCCAACAGGATGCGACGTGCTGGGTCCGCCCGGAAGCGGTCTTCGATGAAGGGCAGGGCCTGAGTCTTCAGATAGGTTTGATAGGCCGCGCCGCCGCCCGTGCGGTCATTGATGCGGACGGGGGTGTAGTCGCGGGTGCGGCTGCGCATGCCGCCTTCGCCTACAGCATAGGACAGGCCGACCAGGATGAACTCCTCGATCACCGGCCCGTCCAGATTCACCCGGCGGGCGATCTGGCGGATGATGGGGAAGGCGTAGTCGGCGTCGGTGACATAGAGGACCGGATAGCGTCGGTTCGGCTCGGCCTCATAGCTGGCGGGCAGGCTTACGAAGACCTCGTAGTCGCGGCCGGAGACCGGGTCCGGCACGCTCCAGACCTGGGTGCCCTTCAGCACATAGGGCGCGCCTTCGGCGGCGGATGCGCTCGTTGTCTGTGCGTCGGCCCGTTCGCCGCAGCCCGCAGCGAGGCTTGCCGCCACCCGCATGGACGCCCCCTCAAGCTTCACCAAAAGGGCAGGGTTCAGGGCAAATGCGGCGCTGAAAGAGCGGTCAGGCGTAGTTGAAGCTGATCGAGATACGCTGTTCCTCGGCGCGGTTGGCCGGCACCTCGTGGCGCAGCCAGCTTTCCCACATCAGGATCGTGCCTGACGCCGGCTTCAGATAGACGAAGGGCTTCTCGGCCTCGCTCGCCTCGGCGGTCAGGCCGGGGCGGGCCATCATCATGACCAGGCGCGGGTCCTCGATCTTCAGCGACGAGGCGCCGTCGGGCACGTGGATGTAGATGGTGCCGGAAATGATGGCGTGGGGATGGATGTGGCCGGTGTGGCCGCCGCCGGGCATCAGGACATTGACCCACAGATTGTCCAGCTTGGGCTTCCTCGCCAGATCAAAATGCAGGGCCTTGGCGTAGGCGGCGGCGTGCTTGTCCAGCAGCTTCTTTAGTTCTGCGAACTCGGGGAAGCGGTGCGGCAGGTCGTTGATCGAGCCGTAGGAGGTGTAGCCCGGATAATGGTTGGCCTTGCACCATTCGATCCCGGCCTCGTCCTCCTCGGCCATGACCAGGCAGAGGTCGAGGATTTCCTCATGCAGATCGGGCCAGGCAGGCAGGTCGGCCAGCGAGGCTTCATAGACCTGGGTCGGGAAGAGGGGGCGCAGGGACATGGCGAGGTCATACCCCTCCCTCCCCATTTTGGGGAGGGTGGCTGAGCCTGAAAGGCGGAGCCGGGTGGGGCGCATGGGCAAATCAGAGCGGCGACCTGGCTCGCCAGGCCCTCCCCATCCGCCTGACGCTGCGCGTCAGCCACCCTCCCCATGGAGGGGAGGGAGAGGCGTCTTACCAGTTCAACGCCGCCTCGCCGCGTAGGATGGCCTCGGCCTCGGGGCTGTGCTTGGCGCCGGTGCGATCGTGCAGGACCAGCGGAGGCAGCAGGCGTAAGGGGGCCTTGCCGGTCTTGATGGCCTGAACCATCACGCGTTTCGCCGGCTGGTCGGCATAGGGATGGATGGGGCGGATGGCGAAGGACCCGGCCTTTTCTCCCAGCAGGGCCAAGAGGTCGCCCAGACGGTCGGCGCGGTGGATGACCACGATCCTGCCGCCCTCGCGGACGGCCTTCAGCAGGAAGCCGGTCCAGGCCTTAAGCCCGTCGTCGGCCATCCAGGCCGCCATCTTGCCGGGAGCGGGCGCTCGCAGCGCGCCGGGATCGTCGAAGAAGGGCGGATTGCTGACGGCCCAGTCGAAGGTCGGCAGGTCCAGGGCGCGAAATCCCCGCGCCACATCGCCGCTGACAATGGTCGTCCGGTCGTCGACGCTGTTCAGCGCGGCGTTTTCGCGCGCCAGTCCGGCGGCGGGTAGGTCGCGTTCCAGCCCGGTCAGGGCCACGCCGGGGTGTCGCGCGCCCACCTGCATGAGCACCGCGCCCGCGCCACAGCCCGCCTCGATCAGCCGCTCGCCCGGCTTGGCGTCCACGGCGGCGGCCAGCAGGGCGGCGTCCATGCCGGCGCGATAGCCCTTCACCGGCTGGCGCAGCCGGACGCGTCCGCCCAGCAGGGCGGCTTCCGCCACATCGGCGGCGACAGTAGGGGTTGACCCGGCTTGACCCATCATGACGCCGCCACCATTGTGCGCCGCATCGCGTTCGGGCAAGCGGATGCGTGTGATTTCCGGGCGAATCTCCTCCTTCGCCCCTGTGCTGAAAGAGAAATTCGTGGACGCAGCTCTCGTCGCCGCTCCCCGCCCCAAGGGCGATGTGGACGCTCTTGTTCGTCTGGCCAAGGACGACATGGCGGCGGTCGACGCCCTGATCATCGCCCGGATGCAGTCCGACGTGCCCGTGATCCCCATGCTGGCCGAGCATCTGATTTCGGCGGGCGGCAAACGCCTGCGCCCGCTGCTGACCGTCGCCGCCGCCCGCGCCATCGGGGCTGAGGGCGACATCGCCGCCGCCACGAAGCTGGCCGCCTCGGTTGAGTTCATCCACACCGCCACCCTGCTGCACGACGACATCGTCGACGGCTCGGAGATGCGGCGCGGCAAGGTGGCGGCGCACCTGATCTGGGGCGCGGCCTCGTCGGTGCTGGTCGGCGACTTCCTGTTCGCACGCGCCTTTGAACTGATGGTCGAGACGGATTCGCTGCGCGCCCTGGGCATCCTGGCCACGGCCTCCAGCGTCATCGCCGAGGGCGAGGTGCTGCAACTGACGCGCGCCCACGACCTGAACCTGGATCAGGACACCTATCTGCAGATCATCCGCGCCAAGACCGCCGAGCTGTTCGCCGCCGCCGCCGAGTCGGGTGCGGTGGGCGCGGGCGCGACCGAGGAACAGGTCAAGGCGCTGCGCGACTACGGCATGGCCCTGGGCATCGCCTTCCAGCTGGCCGACGACGCCCTGGACTATGGGAGCGACACGGCGACGCTCGGCAAGAACGCCGGCGATGACTTCAACGAGGGCAAGGCCACCCTGCCGCTGCTGCTGGCCGTCCAGCGCACCAAGGGCAAGGAAGACCTGTTCTGGGACCGCGTCATCACCAAGGGCGAGCGCACGCCCGAGGACTTCAACCGGGCGCGCGAACTGATCCTGGGCACGGGCGCCGTCGAGGCGACGCTGGACGCCGCCGGCGACTACGCCGACCGGGCCAAGGCGGCGCTATCGATCCTGCCGGCCAGCGATTGGCGCTCGGCGCTGGAAGACTTGGCGGATTTCGCGGTCAGCCGCGCGGCCTAGTTTCGACGACGTAGGCCGCCTAGACCCCTCAGAATAGAGCGCGCGGCGTCCTGAACGGTCGGCGGGGCGGGTACACCGCGTTCCTGAGCGCGTGCGCCGCCGTTCTCGTCATCAGCGCCGAACTCCGACATGTCCATGCCCAGCATGGTCGTGGCGGTCGAGCCGAAGCGCACCTTGACCACGTGTTCGATGTTCCAAGGCTCGCGCCGGTTGGCGGGGCGCGGCGGATGGGTGAAGTCGGTCTCGCCGCCAAAGGCGGTGACCTTCACCATGGCCTGCGGCGACGCGGCCAGGACGGCGCTGGGGATCGGACAGCGTGTGGTCGTGGCGGGCAGGATGACTTTCTGCGCGATCAGCCGGTCCAGATCGCCGGGCGACAGGAAGTCGGGAATCATGCCGGGCGATATGGCGACGTCGCTGGAGCTCCAGATGACGACATCGCCGGCCTCGTTGGCGCCCATGGTCAGGGCGAAATAGCCGCGCGCGTTCGGCACGCTTTGCCAACCCAGGCCCGAGGCGTCGTTCGGCCCTACGCCGGTCAGTTGCAGCGGGGCGAGGAAGTCCTGATCCCCGTTCAGGCTGAAGGCGATGTCGGGGGTGTAGTCGCCCTGAACCTTGTGATCGCCGACCAGGGAGGCGTCGGGCGGCACGGTCTGGCTGTCGCGGCTGTTGGGCCAGTCGCCGTAGGTGCGGCCGGGGCCGGGCGAGGGCGGGGTGGGCGAGGACAGGCGAATAGTGTTCGCCAGGGCGCCGAACTGGCTGGCGCTGTTGCGAGACAGTTCGATCACGACGGGTTGGCCCGCGCCGGTCGCCTCGCCGCAGCCGTGATAGATCAGCATCCGCACCGAACCGCCGTAGTCATGAGGCGCGCCGGGGTCGTAATCGCGCTGACCCTGGGGCGTGTCGGGCGTGATCAGCGGCAGGCTGGGGCCGACGCCCAGCGCGGCGGGCGGCAGGTGCTCGGCGTGGGGCGAGGCCGTGGTGCGGCTGGATTGCAGCTGCAATGTCAGCGACTTGTGGACGCCGCCGCCGGACATCATCGCCATGGGGTTGAACCCGCGACTGCCAGCGCCGCCCATGCCGGGCAGGCCGCTGCTGGTTTGGGCTGTCATCCAATAGGTGGCGACGGGGCCGGTGGTGGGCTGGGACTGAGCGGCCGCGGGGCCGGACACAGATAGGGCGGCGGTCAGCGCCAGGGCGCTGGCTGTCGTCAAACGCTTCATGAGACTAGCCTCCGAAGGATCGAGTATCGACGATCTTCGAAAACTACGCCTCTGCGGGCGATCGCGCCAGAGACGCGACCGCCGCTACATGAGGAATGCCTATTTCAGGCTGGCGCAGAACGTCTGGATGCGGCGGCAGCCTTCTTCCAGCACGGCTTCCGAGGTGGCGTAGCTGATGCGGAAATAGGGGCTGAGGCCGAAGGCGGCGCCCTGGACCACGGCCACGCCTTCCTGGTTCAGCAGTTCGGCGGTGAAGACCTCGTCGTCGGTGATGACCACGCCCGATTCCGTCGTCTTGCCGATCAGGCCCTCGATCGAGGGATAGACGTAGAAGGCGCCCTCGGGTGTGGGGCAGCGGATGCCCGTCGCCTGGTTCAGCATGGACACCACCAGATCGCGACGGCGCTCGAAGGCTCCAGCCCGTTCGGCCAGGAAGTCCTGCGGTCCGTTCAGGGCCTCGACGGCGGCCCACTGGCTGATCGACGACGGGTTGGACGTCGTCTGGCTGGCGACCTTGCGCATCAGGTCGATCAGCGGCTTGGGGCCGCCCGCATAGCCGATGCGCCAGCCGGTCATGGCATAGGCCTTGGACACGCCGTTGCAGGTCAGGGTGCGGTCGTAGAGGTCGGGCGCCACCTGGGCGATGGTGACGTATTCGAAACCGCCATAGACGAGGTGCTCGTACATGTCGTCGGTCAGGATCCAGACCTGCGGGTGCTTGCGCAGGACCACGGCCAGGGCTTCCAGCTCGGCGCGAGTATAGGCGGCGCCGGTCGGGTTCGACGGCGAGTTGAGGATCAGCCACTTGGTGCGCGGCGTGATGGCGGCGTCCAGAACCTCGGGGCGCAGCTTGAAGCCGTCGGCTTCCTCGCCGATCACGGTGACGGGCTCGCCGCCGGCCAGCAGCACCATGTCCGGGTACGAAACCCAGTAGGGGGCCGGCACGATGACCTCGTCGCCGGGGTTCAGGGTGGCCACGAAGGCGTTGTAGATCACCGGCTTGCCGCCCGAGGCGACATGAATCTGGTTGGCGGCGTAGGTCAGGCCGTTCTCGCGCGCGAACTTGGCGACGATGGCCGCCTTCAGTTCCGGCATGCCGTCGGCGTCCGTGTACTTGGTCTCGCCGCGGTGGATGGCCTCGATGGCCGCCGCCTTGATGTTGTCCGGGGTGTCGAAGTCCGGCTCGCCGGCGCCCAGGCCGATGACGTCGCGTCCCTGGCGTTTCAGCTCGCGCGCCTGAGCAGTCACGGCCAGGGTGGCCGAAGGCTTGACGCGAGCGAGGGAGGCGGACTGAAGGCTGGACATGTCTATCCCGTCTGGTGGATGTGGTGAGAGCCGGGGAGGCGAGGCTTGATACGCAACCCGGCGCGGGCGCACAACGTTTGTGCGCCTTGCGGACGATCAAAAGGCGATTTGGGCGAAATTAATGCGGCGGATCGTCGAATTTCTGCTGAATATGGAGGCCCAGCGGTGGCGAACCCTGCTGGTCAGCCTGCTGCTGCTCGGGGGAATCATCGCCCTGTTCGCCTTTGGCAAAAGCCATTTCACCCTGGGCGCCGAAGAGAAGCTTGAGGCCTGGCTCGAGGGCTATCGGGTCGGGCCCTGGGGACTGGTCGCGGCCATTGTCGTCTTCACCCTGTCGGCCTTTCTGGGGGTGCCGCAGTTCATCCTGATCGCCGCCTGTGTGGTGGCCTTCGGGCCCTGGTTTGGCTTTCTCTACAGCTGGATCGCGACCGTAGCCTCGGCGGCCGTCACCTACTGGCTGGGGCGCGGCCCCACGGCGCGGGCGCTGGAACGGTTCGGCGGCGGCGCGGCCGAGCGGCTGCAGCGTTTCGTCGGACGCAACGCATTTTCCGCCAGCTTCATCATCAGGAACGTGCCCTCGGCGCCCTTCATCGTCGTCAACATGGCGTTCGGCGCGGTGCGGGCCTCGTTTCCCGGCTATCTGGCGGGGTGCGCCCTGGGCGTTCTGCCCAAGACCGCTCTCGTCGCCTTCTTCGGCGGATCCTTCATGGCGGCGGTTTCCGGCGACGGGGTGTGGACCTCCCTGATCCTGGCGGCAGTCGCCGTCGTCTGGCTGGGGCTTATGCTGGCGGTGCGCGAGATCGTGAAGCGTCGGGAGGCGGCGCGTACGGACTGAAATCGACGCTCGGCCAGCCGCTTCTCAGCCGTTGAATCGGCCGTTCGGCGTTCTACGAGCGGGTCGTGTCCGGAACCCGAGGGCGCGACCGGCAAGCGGGGCCGCAAAAGCTTGAGCGGACAGGCTTTCAAGCCTTGCCGTGACAAGGCTGTGATCGACGAGTCATAGGCGCTTGCAATCGACGCGGCATGAGGGCAAACGGGCCTGTAGTCGGCCAGGCGAGGACGATCAGGATGGCCCGGAGCACATGGGTGCGCGGGGCAGGGGCGTCGCCAGAGCGGACGAACAAGACTCACGCCCTAGCAGGCCCGAACAAGCGGTAACCTACGCCCATGCTTTCACCCCTCTTCGGCATGATCTCCAACGACATCGCAATGGATCTGGGGACGGCCAACACCCTGATCTACATGCGTGGCAAGGGCATCGTCCTGAATGAGCCGTCGGTTGTCGCCCTGCGCAACGTCGGCGGCCGCAAGATCGTCCACGCCGTCGGCCTGGAAGCCAAGCAGATGCTGGGCCGCACGCCCGGCCACATGGAAGCCATCCGTCCGATGCGCGACGGGGTCATCGCCGACTTCGAAGTCGCCGAGGAGATGATCAAGCACTTCATCCGCAAGGTTCATAACCGCAAGGGCTTCGTGAACCCCAAGATGATCGTCTGCGTCCCCTCGGGCGCCACGGCCGTCGAACGCCGCGCCATCAATGATTCCTGCCTGAACGCCTCGGCCCGTCGCGTCGGCCTGATCGACGAGCCCATGGCCGCCGCGATCGGCGCCGGCCTGCCGATCCACGAGCCGACCGGTTCGATGGTCGTCGACATCGGCGGCGGCACGACCGAAGTGGCCGTCCTGTCGCTGTCGGGCATCGTCTATTCGCGTTCGGTCCGCGTCGGCGGCGACATGATGGACGACGCCATCATCAGCTACATGCGCCGCAACCATAACCTGCTGATCGGCGAAACGACCGCCGAGCGCATCAAGAAGGACATCGGCACCGCCCGCATCCCGGCCGACGGCGAAGGCCTGTCGATCGAGGTCAAGGGCCGCGACCTGATGCAGGGCGTGCCGCGCGAAGTGAAGATGAGCGAGCGTCAGGCCGCCGAGGCCCTGGCCGAGCCGGTCTCGCAGATCGTCGAGGCCGTCAAGGTCGCGCTGGAAGCCACCCCGCCGGAACTGGCCGCCGACATCGCCGACAAGGGCATCATGCTGACGGGCGGCGGCGCCCTGCTGCGCGGTCTGGACGTGGAAATCCGCGACCACACCGGCCTGCCGGTGCAAGTGGCCGACGATCCTCTGTCCTGCGTCGCCATCGGCTGCGGCAAGGTGCTGGAGCACCCGTCCTGGATGAAGGGCGTCCTCGAGTCCTCGCTCTGAGGCTGATCAGCCTGTCGTGACGGCCGCCTTCTTCGGGAATCGGTTTTTGCGATAGGCTCTCACCGCCGGCGGGAAACTCCGCCGGTCCCGGATCTCTAGGTAGGAAGGCTGGCCGTGGCGTTTCGCGACGGACCGTTCGAGAACATCAAGGTGCCGCTGGCTTGGACGGCCGCGGTCGTGGTCGTCGTTGGCCTGATCGGCGCGGTCATGCTGTTGCTGGGCGACGGTCGCCAGACTCAGAACGCCGACAGCTATGGCCCCGCAAGAGCGGGGTTCGAGGCCGGCGCCGCGCCGGTGGGCGGAGTCTTGTCCGCACCCGTGCGCTGGACCGGCAACGCCTTCGACTACGTCAGGGGCTACTTCTTCGCGGTGTCCGAGAACCGGCGCCTGCGGCAGGAGGTCGTGGAACTGAGCGCCTGGCGCGACGAGGCCCTGGCGCTGAAGAACGTCAATACGCGCTATGAGCAGATGCTGGGCGTGAAGACCGAGCCGCCCATTCCCATGGTGACGGGACTGGCCATCACGGACGCGCGTGGGCCGTTTGCGCGCTCGCGGCTGCTGAACATCGGCGCCGCCAAGGGTATTCGCGTGGGCAATCCGGTGCTCAGCGAACACGGCCTGGTCGGCCGGATCATGGGCGTTTCGGGGGGCAATAGCCGCATGTTGCTGCTGACCGACGTGGCCTCGCGCACGCCGGTCCTGGTCGAACGCACGGACGCCCGCGCCATGCTGACCGGCGACGGCAGCGGCAGCCCGCGCCTGGACTATGTGCGTGGCGCAGGGTCGGTGCAGGAAGGCGACCGCATCATGACCTCGGGCGACGGCGGGGGTTTCCCGCGCGGCCTGCCTATCGGCGTAGCCGCCAAGGGCGTGGACGGAACGTGGCGCGTCAAGCTGTTCAGCGACCGCAGCGCCATCGACTATGTGCGGGTCCTGCTGTTCCAGGACTTCAGCCAGTTGGCGGACCAGAACGCCTTGAACGCGCCGCCGCTGGCCAGCCTGGCCGCGGCGCCGCCTCCGACCCCGGCTCAGGCCGCCGCCATCCAGGACGTGGCCACGCGTCGAGCCGCCGCAGCGGCTGCGACCGCCGAGCGCGTCCGCGCCGCCAATGTGCCGCTGCCGGCGCCCGTTGCCGCTCCGGTTCCGACCACGGCGGTTCCCGCGACGACGACCCGTCCCGCAGCCACCCGCCCGGCGACGCCCCAGCCGCGTCCGGCCGCGCCTCGGCCGACGGCGCCCGCGCCGGTTCAGCCCGCCGCCACGCCTGACGCCGCGCCGACCCCTGCGGGAGCGGCAGAGTGAGACGGGCGATCACGGTCCGCGTCGTCGGCCCGCTGCAATGGATCGTCTATCCCGCGCTGACCGCTATCGCGGTGACGGTGCTGTTGGCCATTCCCTTCCGCCTGTTCGGATTGAACCTGCCGGAGCCGGTCCTGCCTATTGTCCTGGCCTTTGCCTGGCCGTTGATCCGGCCGTCCATGCTGGCGCCGGTCGTGCTGTTCGGCCTTGGGCTTTTCCTGGACCTGTTCTGGGGCGGGGCGCTGGGCCTGTGGCCGCTGAGCCTGCTGGCGGTGTATGGCGCGATCCTGCTGGCTTCGAACTTTCTGGCGGGGCAGGCGACCATCGTCCTGTTCGCCCTCTATGTCGCCTCGACGGGCTTCGCCTTCTTCCTGGCCTACATGATAACTACCATGAGCCTGGGGAATGCCCCGAGCATCCTCGCCGTTCTGGGTCAGGTCGTGCCGACGCTGCTGCTCTTCCCTCTGGCGGACTGGCTGATCCAGCGGTTTGACGATGCCGACGTGCGGTTCCGATGAGCAGCGAACCTCATATCTTCTTCTCGGACGTGAACGAGCGGCAGGGGTCCTTCCTGCGGCGCACCTTCCTGCTGGGCGGGGGGATGGCGTTGGGGACGGTGGCCCTGGTCGGGCGTCTGGCCCAGCTTCAGATCGTCAAGGCCGAGGAATACGCCACCCTCGCCACCAACAACCAGTTCAACTTCCGCCTGGTCCCGCCGCCGCGCGGCCTGATCAAGGATCGCAACGGCGTCGTCGTGGCGGGCAACCGACCCAGCTTCCGTGTCCTGGTCGTCCGCGACGAAACCAAGGACCTGGACCAGACCCTGGACCTGCTGGGCCAGCTTCTGCCGGACACGCTGGAGCGTCGCCGCACCCTGATCCGCGAGATCAACGCCGCGCCGCGCTTTTCGCCGGTGCCGGTCAAGGCCGACCTGACCTGGGAGGAATTCTCCAAGGTCAATCTGCACGCGGCCGAACTGCCGGGCGTCATGGCCGATATGAACGAGGCCCGCTACTATCCGTTCGGCGGCGCCTACGCCCATGTGATCGGCTATGTGGCCAAGGTTTCGGACCGCGACGTCAAGGCGATCCGCGACAAGGGCGAGCAACCGCCCTCCATCCTGTTCAATCCGGGCTTCCGTATCGGTCGCCAGGGGATCGAGAAGGCCCTGGACACCGATCTGCGCGGCGAGGCCGGCGGCAAGCGGGTCGAGGTGGACGCGCGCGGTCGCGTGGTGGCCGAGGACGTCGCAGGATCGAGGCCCGCCGTTCAGGGCGCCGAGGTGATGCTGACCCTGGACAACGACGTCCAGAACCGGGCGCTGGAGGTTTTCGGCGAGGAGGCCGGCAGCTGCGTCGTCATGGATGTGCGCAACGGCGACATCCTGGCCATGGTGTCGTCGCCGTCGTTCGATCCCAACCTGTTCGTCTCGGGCGTGCCGTCTAAGATCTATCGCGCCCTGGCCGACTATGAGCGCCGCCCCCTGCTGGACAAGGCCCTGGGCGGCACCTTCGCGCCGGGGTCGACGTTCAAGCCGGTCGTCGGTCTGGCGGCCATGAAGCGGGGCTGGGACCCGAACCGCCGCGTGGTCTGCAACGGCAGCTTCTTCTTGGGGCGGCGCTTCGCCTGCCTGGGGCGGCACGGGGCGCTGGACCTGCGCGGCGCGATCAAGGCCTCGTGCAACGTCTATTTCATGACCATCGCAACCGAGTTCGGGCCGGACGCCATCGCCGAAACCGCGCGCGAAATGGGCTTTGGCCAGACCTTCGACATCGGCCTGACCGGCCAGAAGGCGGGGCTG
Organism: Brevundimonas sp.; assembly: GCF_032055285.1. Taxonomy (GTDB): domain Bacteria; phylum Pseudomonadota; class Alphaproteobacteria; order Caulobacterales; family Caulobacteraceae; genus Brevundimonas. The sequence goes on along the minus strand of NZ_DAMBRE010000005.1, from coordinate 166,719 downwards.
GTGCCGGACCGCGAATGGCGGCGTCGGAACCCCGTGCGCGGCGACGGCAAGTGGTATCCGGGCGAGACGCCCAGCTATGGGATCGGGCAGGGGGCGCTGAACGTCAACGCTCTGCAGCTGGCGGTCTATACGGCCCGCATCGCCAACGGCCGCAAGGCGGTGACGCCGCGCCTGATCAAGTCGATCGGGGGCGTCGAGCAGACCGCTGGGACAGACTTCGCCGATCTGCCGTTCGACACAACCATGCTGCAGGTGCTGCGCGACGGCATGGAGGCGGTGACCGACGTGGGCGGAACCGGCTTCCGCAACAGTCAGCTGGGACTCGGCGCCGTCCGCATGGCGGGTAAGACCGGCACGGCCCAGGCCCAGAACTATGGTGCGGGATCGCGCAAGGGCGCGGGGCGCCCCTGGGCCCAGAAGGACCACAACCTCTTCATCGCCTATGCCCCGACCGACAATCCTCGCTACGCCGTGTCGGTGATCGTTCAGCACGGCGGTCTGGGCGGCGGCACGGCCGGCGCCCCGCGCGCCCGTGAGGTCATGAAGGTGGCCTTGCTGAAGGATCCCGAAATCCGCGCCCGCATCGAACAAGCGGGCTTTGAAGCGCCCGAGGATGCCGGGGCCAGGGAGGCTGAAGCCCGCGGCGAACCCGTCGATGCGCCGACTCTTGAAACACCTGCCGTCGAAGTCGCCGCGCCCCCGCCGGAGCCTACCCAGTGACCGCTTCCGCCCTGACCCGTCCCGGCGAACGCGACCGGATTTCCAGCAAGCTGGCCGAGCTGGACTGGCGCGTCATCGGCCTGCTGTGCGTTCTGGCCGGCATCGGCACGGCCATGCTGTATTCGATCGCGGGCGGCAGTTGGTCGCCGTGGGCTTGGAAGCACCTGCTGCGCTTCGGCGTCCTGTTGGTCGCCATGATCGGCTTGGCCATGGTCCACCCGAAATGGTGGTTCCACGCGGCCTATCCGGTTTACGGCGTGCTGCTGCTGCTGGTGCTGATGATCGAGTTCACGCCGCTGGGCTATACGGCGGGCGGCGCCAAGAACTGGCTGAACCTGGGTTTCATCCGCATCCAGCCCGCCGAGTTCGTCAAGATCGGTCTCGTTCTGGCACTGGCGCGCTGGTACCACGGCCACTCGGCCCAGGATGCCCGCTGGTCGTGGAAGCTGCTGATCCCGGCCGGCATGATCGGCGTGCCCTTCCTGCTGGTGGCCAAGCAGCCTGACCTGGGCTCGGCCATGGTCATCGGCCTGACCGGCGCGGCTGTCATGTTCATGGCGGGTCTGAGCTGGCGGGTGATTGCGGCGGGCGCCGCCGCCGCCGTGGCGATCATCCCGCCCTTCGTCATGTTCGTCATGCATGACTATCAGCGCAACCGGGTCCTGACCTTCCTCAACCCCGAGGCAGACCCCTCGGGCACGGGCTACAACATCATCCAGTCCAAGATCGCCCTGGGTTCGGGCGGCCTGCTCGGCAAGGGCTACGGCCTGGGCAGTCAGAGCCAGCTGGAGTTCCTGCCCGAACGCCACACCGACTTCATCTTCTCGACCGTGTCGGAAGAATTCGGCTTCCTCGGCTCCTTCACAGTGCTGGGCTGCTATCTGGCCCTGATCCTGATCTCGCTGCGGATCGCGGCCCTGTCGCACAGCCATTTCGGGCGCATCAGCGCGGCGGGCATGACGGCCTTCCTAGCCATCTTCATCCTGATCAACGGGGCCATGGTGATGGGCCTGGCGCCGGTCGTGGGCGTGCCCATGCCGCTGCTGTCCTATGGCGGCTCGACCATGATGACGGTGATGATCGGCTTTGGTCTGATCCTGTCGACCCACGTGCACCGCTATGTCGAACTGCCGAAGGGGCAGGGGCTGTTCTGATTTCGGTTTCAGGCGTTAGGCTGAGACCATGACTGACAAAGCGCCCGAATCCGCCGCCGTCCCTAAGGCCGATCCTTCGATGTTTTCGGATTGCGGCGACACGCCCTGTCCGCAGCCGGTCATGGCCGATCCCAAGAATGAGGCGGCGGTCCTGGCCGAGGGCGTGCGGATGCGCAACAACCCTGCCGAATGGGCCTTCGTGCGCCTGTCCAAGCTGATCGAGGAGTTCGAGGCCAAGCTAGACAAGGACGAGGAGATCGGCGCCCGCGTCGTCGGCCTGCCGGGCGAGGGCACGATGCAGATCGTCGATGTCGGTTTCTGGGGGCCGGACCTGATCATCTTCTTCGGGCGCAACGCCGACGGAAAGCCGGTGCGCCTGATCCAGCACTACACCCAGCTCAACGTCGTGCTGGCCGCGATCAAGAAACCTGAGGAGCGTGAGGCGCGCCGCATCGGCTTCCAGCTCAATGAAATGGTGATGAAGACCAACCCGCCGCCGACCGCCGCATCGACGGTCGGCGCGGGCGATGTGCGTTAGAGGCCTGCCGCCCAGTCCGTGCCCTTGATCAGGCTGTCGATGATGCCCGGCTCGCTGGAGGCGTGACCGGCGTCGCCGACGATGTCCAGCTTGGCCTCGGGCCAGGCGCGATGCAGGGCCCAGGCGCCGGAGATCGGGGTCACCACGTCAAAGCGTCCCTGCGCGATCCAGCAGGGGATGTGGCGGATGGTGTCGATGTTCTCGAGGATCCAGTGCTCGTTGTCGAAGAAACCGCCGTTGGTGAAGTACCAGTTCTCGATCCGGGCGAAGGCCACGGCGAACTCGGGATCGGCGAACTTGTCGGGCTTGCCTGACGGGCCCTGGACGCTGACCGTCTCGCCCTCCCAGGTGGACCAGGCCACGGCGCAGCGGTTGCGTTCGGCGATGTCATCGCCCAGCAGGCGCTTGTTGTAGGCGGCCATCAGGTCGCCGCGTTCGGCCTCGGGGATGGGGGCCAGGAAGCGTTCCCAGGCGTCGGGGAAGATCATCGAGGCACCGTCCTGATAGAACCAGTGCAGTTCTTTCTTGGTCAGCAGGAAGATGCCGCGCAGGATCAGGGCCAGGCAGCGATCCGGGTGCTTGATGGCGTAGGTCATCGACAGGGTCGAACCCCACGACCCGCCGAAGACGACCCATTTGTCGATGCCCAGCATCTGACGCAGGCGCTCGATATCGGCCACCAGATCCCAGGTGGTGTTGTTTTCCAGCGAGGCGTTGGGCCGCGACAGGCCGCAGCCGCGCTGGTCGAACATGACGATGCGGTATTTCGCCGGATCGAAGTAGCGGCGCATCCCCGGATTGACCGCCCCGCCGGGGCCGCCGTGCAGGACGATGACCGGCGTCCCATGCGGATTGCCGCTTTCCTCGTAATAGATCTCGTGGATGCTGTCGGTCTGCATCCAGCCCGAGGCATAGGCTTCCAACTCGGGATAGAGGTCGCGGCGCAGGGTGTCGGTCACAGGAAATGCCATGTCAGAAATGAGGGGTTTTCAGATTGGCCGGTCAGGCGTTGATGTTGTGTGAGCGGAACGCCGCGATCGCCAGCACGATCCAGCCGACGATCATCAGGGTCCCGCCGACGGGGGCGATCATGCCCATGACGGGCAGGCTGAGCAGGCCGATCATGGCCAGGGCCAGGCTGAAGATCAGCCCGCCGCCGGCGGCCAGCCAGCCGGCGATCCGCGCCGTCTTGCCTCCGCTCGCCCAGGTGGCGCAGGCCACGGCCAGTACGGCGTGGACCATCTGATACTGGGCGCCCGTGGTCAGCAGGCTCTTGACCGCCGGCCCGGCTCCATGGGCGGCGAAGGCGCCGAGCGCTACGGCCATGGCCCCGTTGAAGGCGGCGAAGACGAGCAGGTTGCGATCGAGTCTCATGGCTTAATGTCTAGACCACAACTTCGCCGGAGTCTGCTATCGCAGCGGCGATGAAGTCCGCCCCGCGCATGGCCCTGCAATACGTCCTGCTGTTCGCCGCCAGCGGGGTGACCTTGCCGTTCGCGGGCCTGTGGTTTCGCGCGCAGGGCCTGAGCGGGGCCGAGATCGGCGCCCTGCTGGCCATCCCCATGCTGGGGCGGTTGGTCACAGGACCGTTGCTGGCCGTCTGGGCCGATGGGTTCAAATACAGGCGCACGCCCATCGCCCTGCTGGGGCTGGCCATGACCCTGGGGTACGGCGGGGCAGGGCTGGTTCAGGGCTTCGCGGCCTGGGCCGTCTGCTGGTTCGTCGGGGCCACGGCAGCGGCGGCGCTGATCCCGCTCAGCGATGTGATGACCCTGCGGGTGGCCAAGCGTGACGGCTTTCCCTTCTCCCTGCCACGCGGTTGCGGTTCGGCGGCCTTCGTGGTCGCGAACGTCGGGATGGGCGCGTTGCTGACGCGGGCCTCGCCGGATGCGGTCATCATCTGGATCGGGACGGCGGCGGTGCTGATCGCGGTGACGGCCTGGCGCGTCCTTCCGACCGAGCCGGTCACCGACGGTCCTCGCGTGCCGGGGTTGGAAAGGTTCAGGGGGCTGGGGCGATTGATGGTCGATCCGGTCTTCATGACCGCCATCTTCGCGATCGGCGCGGTGCAGGCGGCGCACGCCTTCTACTACGGCTTCTCGGCCATCGCCTGGAAGGCGCAGGGCATTCCGGAAAGCCTGACCGGCCTGCTGTGGGCCTTTTCCGTCCTGGTCGAGATCGGCTTCATGTGGGTGATCGAGCCGTGGCGGCGGCGCGCCGGAATCGGGCCGTGGCTGATGCTGTCGGTCGGGGCGGGGGCGGCGGTCGTGCGCTGGACGCTGATGGCCTTTTCGCCGCCGCTGTGGGCGCTGTGGCCCTTGCAGACCCTGCACGCGCTCAGCTTTGCGGCCACCTACCTGGCGGGGGTGCAGATCGTGGAGAGGCTGTCGCCGTCGGACAATCACACTGCGGCCCAGACCCTGAGCTCCGTAGTGTCGGCGGGCGTCCTGATCGGACTGGCGACGGCGGCGTCAGGACCGCTGTACGACGCCTTTGGTCTCAAGGGCTATCTGGCCATGGCGGGGTTGGCGGCGGCCGGGGGGCTGGCTGGGCTGATCCTGGGATTGCGGTTGAAGGAGGCCTGAGGCCTCAGGCCGCGTTGGGCCGGGGCAGGGGCGCCAGATGGCGGGCGATGACCGAGGCCGCCGTCTTGACCGCCGCCTGGACCTTGGCGTTCGGCGCGTCGGACGGCGCACGGATCAGGCCGATGGCGGGCGAGGCCGGACCATCGGGCAGGTCGTTCAGGATGCGATAAAGGATATAGCTGCCCGCATCCTCCTCGGCATCCGAGGCGGCCATGGCGGGCAGGCCTGCGTCGGCCAGATCGCGCACGATCTCTGCGGCGGGCGCCGTGGCCCGGGCCACGCCGGGTCCAGTGTGATCCAGGCGCTCGCTCTGATCCAGACGTCGGTTCTCGGCCCGCATCTGCAGACGGAAGGCGCCGGCGTGGCTGGTGCGGCCCACCAGCAGCAAGGCGCTGCAATCACCCCTGGCCAGCAGGGCGCTGAGTTCGGTCGCCAGGGCGTCGGCCTCGGCCGAACCGGGAACGGGTAGGGTGCGCGCGCCGACCGGGTTCCACGGATCGCCCGACAGGTCTTCGACCGGGTCCCAGGCGGTGAAGCCCGGGTCCCAGGCGCAGATGGCGATGGCGGGGCGCCGGTCTGGGCGAGGCCCGGTATCCATATCCAGCAAGGAGTTCACCCTGTGTGACACTAACGCGACAGCAGCCGGAACGGTGCGGTCAAACCCGACGAGAGGTCAAGCCCGCCGAGGCAAAATGTGACGGTTCTACGGCGCAGACGCCTAGCCCAGGTCGCCGATGGCGGCGTCCAGCAGCATGAAGGCCCGACCCTCGTCCGTGGCCAGACGCGCCTGGACGTCGTGGGCGTCGCCCTGACGAGCGTGATCCTGCATCTCGCGGCTAAAGGCGCGGACATAGGCGTCGGCGTCGGCGCGCAGTTCGGCGTCGGCCAGGATGCGGCGCGAAACGCTGCGCACGGCGGCCGGGGCGACACGGCGCACGATCTGACGGGCCCGATCGGGTTCCTGTGCCGACAGGGCGCGGGCGGCTTCCTCGATGCGAGCACGGGGCAGAAGAGCGTTGGGGTCGACCCCCATGCGACGGATGGCGGCGGTGACGCGGTCGGCCAGGACGGTGGCGTCGACCGGCGTGCCGACTGGGGCGTCCAGTTCGAGCGGCGCCTCGTGCGCCTCCGTGTTCAGATCGCCGGCCAGGTCGTTCCAGTCCAAGGGCTCGTCTTGAACGGGCGCCGGCGGTGCGTCCTCGGTCGGCTCCAGCCGTAGGCGACCGCGCAGGCCGAAGCTGCGTTCCTCGGCAGGCTTGGCGACCGGCTCAGGCTTGGGCGTAGGCCTCGGTTCGGCTGGGCGCGGCTTGTAGCGCGGGGTTTCGGGCGTCGGCACGGACAGCAGGGGCTCGCGACGGCGGCTGGCGGGCGTGTCGCCGGACACCACGCCCATGACGCGCACCGCCTCGGTCAGCATCTCGTAGTTGCGGCGCACCCGGTCCTGGAAGCCGGCTTCCATGGCCTCGGTGTCGTCGGCGGCCTTCTTCGAGGCGGCCGACAGGGCGGCGAGGCCCTGTTCGACTGAGGCGCGTACGGCGTCCACACGGGCGGCGGCTTCCTGCGGCAGGCGATCGGCGCGGGCGTCCATTTCGGCCACGGCGCTTTCAACCTGGGCCAGGGCGGCGGTCATGCGCTCCAGCGTGCCTTCCAGCCGCTCGACCACTTTCTCGCCGGTCAGGTCGACCATGTCGGCGGTCTGGTTGACGATCTTGCGAGCGCCGTCGATGCGGGCCTCGGCGGCTTCGTCGGCCTTCTGGGCGGCGTCGAACAGGGATTCGCCCAGGCGGTCGGCGCGGATCTGGGCCTGTTCGATGGCGGCGGCGGCGGCGGCGCGTTGCTCGTCGGCGGTGGCCTGCAGGGCCGACAGAGCACGACGGGTCTCCTCGACCAGCAGGTCGCGGGCCTCGGCGGCCAGGGCTTCGAAGCGGTCCAGCGCCAGCTTGGTGGCGTGGTCGAAGCCGTCGGCCTCGCGCTGCGACAGGTCCACCAGGGCGCGGAACTGGTCGGTCACGGCCTCGACCTGGGCCTTCAGGGCGTCGCTGACATCGCCGGTGGTCTGGTTCAGTTCGCCGGCAGCGCTGCGGGTCAGGGACAACTGTTCGGTGAACTGGGCGCGCTGGCTCTCGATCTGGGCCGAGAAGTCCTCCTGATCGGTGCGCAGGGCGTAGGCGGCGGTGACCAGCGAGGCGCGCTGCTGGCTCAGGCCTTCCTCGACCGACTGGATCTGTTCGGCGACGCCGGTTCCGGCGGTTTCCAGACGCAGGGTCTGGCGGGCCAGGTCGTCGGCGGCGGCGCGGGCGGCGTCCTGGGCCTCGTTGGCGGCGGCGGCCAGGTCGGCGGCGCGGGCGGCCAGGGCGGCCTCGGCTTCACGCAGTTGAGTCTGGGCCAGATCGGAGGCGTCCACCACCATGCGCGACTGACGTTCGACAGCATCGACGACGCCGGCGGCCTGGCTGTCCAGTTGCACGCCCAGGGCGCCCATCTGTTCGCGCTCGCGTCCCAACTGGTCGGTCAGACGACGCGCGGTGCGGCCCGCGCTCTCGGCGGCCTCGTTCAGGCGCGTGGTTTCCTGCGCCAGGGCCTCGCGTAGCAGGGCCATGTCGTTGCGGGCGCGCTCGGCGGCCAGGGCCGCCTGGTCGATGTCGCCGCGCAGGGAGGTCAGGACTTGTCCGGTCTGATGGGCGGCCAGCGCCGTCGGACCCACCAGGGCCTCGGCCATGTCGCGGGCGCGGCGGGTTTCCAGCGCGAGATGGGCGCCCTGACGGATAGCGTGGGCCAGCATGATGGCCAGACCGGCGGGGGCCAGGGCGATCAGGGCGTAGACGGCCAGACGCAGCGGCTCCAGCGGCACGGCGCCCGAGCCGAATTCATAGGCGAACCAGGAGGCGACGCCGCCGATCCACAGGGCCGAGGCCAGGCCGGCGATCAGATAGGCGTTGCCGCCAGACGCCTGAACCGTGGAGCGGCGGGCCGCGACGGGGGCGGGCGGGGGCGTCTCGTCCACGGCGATGGGCGGCGCGTCGGCGGACACTGTCAGGGGGCCAAGGTCGGGCGCCGGTTGGGCGTGAAGGGCGGCGGCGCGCTCGTCGGCCAGGCGTTGCTCCTCCAGAAGGCGACGACGGCGGCGTTCGGACATCGGCCTTTCGGGCGCCGGGTGAAGCGTCAGGTCGTCAGCGTCAAACGCGTCGCCGCTGGCCGGGCCGTTGTCTGTTGCGACAGCGGCGGCGGCGTCGTGATCCTCACCCGGTTCCGGGTCGGAAAGATTGAGCGGCGGCCGATGGCTGGACTTCATGGGGCGTCGGTCTCGTTCACTATTCGCCGAAAACGCGGCGAGGGCGCGCGGAGAATGGACCCTAACGGCTTGATCGGGTCACGCAAAGGCTAGCAGGGCGGGATTTCGTGAGAAGACCGGGGATGATCGTCCCGGCGCCCCTCCCTTAGCAGTCGCTGGGGGAGGTGACCGTGACGGTCGCAGCGGGCGCTTCCTTGCAATCCTGAACGCGTTGGATTTCGCGCTCCGCATGGCGCGGAGCGTGCAGATCGACGCCGAACTGCGACAACGCCGCCGCAGCGAGCATTGCGATCAGGCCAGCCAGCATTTCCAGCAGCATTTGCATGGTGATCATGATGACAGATGCGAGCGCTTTTCACAATGCGGCCTCTTTGTGAAGCGTGGCCATTGATTGCGGTTCGTGGAACGAAAACCGTTCGAGCGTCACTGTACCGGACGGCGCGTAGCGGAACGTCACGCGAATCAGACAGTTTGGCGGAATGCACGACCAGGGCGACACCTATGAAGGCAGCCTGCTCGATCCTGGGCGCGTCTGCTGGCGCGTGGCGACGGCGGATCGTTTCACGCCACTGATGGAGAACAAAGCCTACTTCGACGCTCTGGCGTCGTCTTTGCAGAAGGCCAAAAAGTCGATCGTCGTCTTGGGCTGGCAGTTCGACCCCCGAACGCGGCTGAACCCGGAGTCTCCACTGACGGACCATCGCGGCGAGATCGGCCATCAACTGCGGATGCTGGTGCGTGAAAAGCCGGACCTGGACGTGCGGCTGCTGATCTGGAAGTCGCCGCTGCTGATCGCGGCCTCGCAGGGCTTCTATCCGCACAGGGCGCAGCGATGGTTTCGCAAGCGGACGGTCGAGTTCCGCCTTGATAAGCCTGGCATTTTGGGAGCCTGCCACCATCAGAAGGTGATCGTCATCGACGACAAGGTGGCCTTCTGCGGCGGGGGCGACATCGCCACCGACCGCTGGGACACCGACGAACATCTGGACAATGATCCTCGCCGTTGCCAGCCGTCGGGTCTGTTCAGCGCCCCCCGGCACGAGGTGATGAGCGTCATCAGCGGGGCGGCGGCCCGCGCCCTCGGCGATCTGGCGCGCGAGCGCTGGTTCCGCGCCACCTGGGAACGCACCCTGCCGGACGAGACCGACGAGGACCCCTGGCCAGACGGGGTCGAGCCCGCCCTGACCGACGTGCCGGTCGGGATCGCCCGCACTGAACCGCGGGTCCGCGGCCGGCCCGAGGTGCGTGAGAACGAGGCCCTGCATCTGGAAGCCATCCACCGGGCGAAGCGGCTGATCTATCTGGAGAACCAGTACTTCACCTCGCCGGTCATCGCGCACGCCCTGGCCGAACGGCTGGCCGAGCCGGAAGGGCCGGAAATTGTTCTGGTCTCTACCGGACGCAGCCCCAGCTGGTTCGACGGCCTGACCATGGACACGGCCCGCGCCGAGGTTCTGTATCGGCTGGAGCAGGCCGATCGCTACAACCGCTTTTTCGCCTTCAGCCCGCGCACGGTCGAGGGCGAGCGGATCATCGTCCACGCCAAGATGTCCGTCATCGACGACCGGCTGCTGCGCATCGGTTCGACCAATCTGAACAACCGCTCACAGGGCCTGGATACCGAGTGCGACGTGGCCGCCGAACCGACGACCGAAGCGGGGCGCGACGTGGTGCGGCGCTTCCGTCAGCGCTCCATCGGCCACTTCATCGGCGTCTCGGGCGAAGATTTCGCCCAGGCCGAGGCTGTCATGGGCTCGGTAGGGCGGGCCGTCCTGACCTTCGGCTCGGAACGGATGACCCTGCTTGGTTCGACGCCGCCGTCGGCGGTCGAGCGGATGATCGCCGAATGGCAGTTGGGCGATCCGGCCTCGTCGATGGACGCCTGGCGGCCGTGGAAGCGGTTGAACCGTTCGCATCGTCCCAGGCTGACCGGGCCTCAGGCGGGGAGCTGAAACTCGAAGTCGATGGCCAAGGGCAGGTGATCCGAGGCTGTGCGCGCCAGCGGGTGCAGCGGCGTCATGGCCCCCGTCACCCGGATTTCGGGGCTGACGAAGCAGTGGTCGATGCGGATGGCGGGGAAGCTGGACGGGAAGGTCTTCACCGAGGGCTTGAGCCCCAGTCGGCGCTGGGCGTCGGCTAGCCGCCGCGTCAGGGCGTGATAGGGGCGGGTGATCGAGGTGGCGTTGAAGTCGCCGGTCAGCAGGGTCGGCCCGGTGCAGCGCGGATCGCCCAGCCAGTCCCGTCCGACCAGGGCCGCCGCCTGAAGTCTCTGCTCGCGCGGCACCAGGCCCAGGTGGGTATTGAAGACGTTGAGCGTGATCCCGTCGAAGTCGATGGCCGACCACAGGGCTCCGCGCGGCTCCAGCCCTCGCAGATTGGGCAGGGTGGGCAAGGCGGCGGCGCGGATCAGCTTCTCGGGCCGCGCCGTCAGGATGGCGTCGCCATACAGCTCGGCCTCGATGGTCATGGCCGGATGGAAGCGGAAGCCCATCGCCAGACGCTCGGCGATGGCATGGGCTTGGTCGACGCCGTTGGTGCGGGCGCGGCCGACGTCCAGTTCCTGCAGGCAGACGATGTCCGGCTCCAGCTCGGCGATGACGGCGGCGATGCGGGCCACGTCCAGCTTGCGGTCGACGCCGACGCAACGGTGCACATTATAGGTGACGAGTCTGGGCATGAGTCCTTGTCGGCGCGGTCGATCCCGCCGCCTGTCTATCCGGTCTAGATGACAACCAGACGGTCGGGGACCTCGTTGATATCAGCGGGCCGCGGCGGAAACTGTTCCGCCAGAACCTGACCGCACAGGGCGATGGCCTGCTGCATGCCCTCGACCGGCTGATTTCGACGCAGGCCGGCGGTCAGGGCGGCGACGGCGTCGGCCCAGACCTCGGGGCTGACGCAGGCGTGGATGCTCTCGTCGGCGATGACCTCGACCTGATGATCGGCCAGGGCGGCGAAGATCAGCACTCCGGTCCGCGCCTGGGTGACGTGCAGGCCGTGGGCCAGGAACTGCTGCATCGCCGCGCGGCGCACGCGGGTGCGGCGCAGGGGAGCAGGGGTCAGCAGCCGCCGCACCGCCGGGATCAGGCTCAGCAGAAAGGCGCCGAGGAAGACCGCCGCCTGCACCAGGGCGTAGGCGGCCAGGGCCTGTCCGATCTCGACCTCCCGCGCGGCGGCATGGGCCGCCTGCCAGTCGGCGCCGAGCCAAGGCAGCCAATGCGCCTCGAAGCCCAGTGGGATCAGGCCCAGCGGCAGCAGCAGGGCCGCCGCCGCCGCCCAGGCCAGGCTGACGTCGCGATAGGAGGACACCTGCCGCGCCACGACGCAGAAGATTTCGCCGGAAGAGTTCTCCTCGGCGCGGGCTATGGCCTCGGCGACGCGGGCGTGGTCGTCGGTTGTGAACTGCATCACCATCCCCCCGAGGCGCCGCCGCCGCCGAAGCCGCCGCCGCCCCCGCCAAATCCACCGCCGCCTCCTCCGAAGCCGCCGCCGCCGCCCCAGCCGCCACCTCCGCGACCGTCGCGGCCCTGGTTCTTCAGCGCCTCGCTGGCCGCCCAGATGAGGATGGGGGTCAGGCCGTCGTTCTTGCCGCGCCGACGCTTGCCGCCCGCCGCCGCCATGATCAGGCTGATGAACAGGAAGAAGAAGATCAGGAAGATGATCAGGGCGGGCAGGATGGGCTTCTCGCGCTCGCTGGCCGCGCTCTTGGCCTCCGCCGCGCGGGCCTGGGCCTCGGCGGGATCGGCGGTCAGCTGGGCGATGATGGCGTCGGCGCCGGCGATGATGCCCGCCGCATAGTCGCCGTTCCGGAAGGCCGGCAGGATGTCCTTGCGGATGATCAGCGAGGAATAGGCGTCGGTCAGCACGCCCTCCAGCCCATAGCCGACCTCGATCCGCACCTTGCGCTCGTTCGGCGCGACGATCAGCAGGGCGCCGCCGTCGTTTTCCTTCTGTCCGATGCCCCAGTGACGGCCCAGCTGATAGCCGAAATCCTCGATCTCCTGATCCTGAAGCGAGGGCAGGGTGACCACGACCAACTGATCGCCGGTCTGCTGTTCCAGCATGGTCAGCTTGCCGGTCAGGGCCTGTTCCTGCTCAGGCGTCAGCAGCTGGGCGTCATCGACCACCCGTCCGGTCAGGGCCGGGAAGTTGATCTCGGCCGCGAAGGCGGGCAGGGCCGCCAGCCACAGGAAGAGGCCGAGCAGCAGAGCCGGGATCAGACCCGGCGCATGTCTGTCCCTCGCAGCGAGGGCGGAAGGGTTCATGTCGGGCTGACTACGCCGCCGGGGCCGGGGCTGCGGCGGGCGGCGTCGAACCGGGCGCGGCCCCCGGCGTGGTCGCAGGCGCGCCGCCACCCGGTTGAGCCCCCGGAACGCCGAGGTTGAAGTTCACCGTTGGAGCGCTCTGGGCTTCGGCGGTGGCGGTGAACAACTGCATGGGCTTGGAGCCGCCGTGCAGGGTCTTGGCCCAGATCACGGTCGGGAAGGTGCGCAGGCTGGTGTTGTAGTCGCGCACGGCCTCATTGTAGTCGCGGCGCGCCACGGCGATGCGGTTCTCGGTGCCTTCCAACTGCGACTGCAGGGTCAGGAAGTTCTGATTGGCCTGAAGCTGGGGATAGGCCTCGACCGTCACCAGAAGTCGCGACAGGGCCGACGACAGCTCACCCTGGGCCTGTTGGTACTGCTGGAAGGCGGCGGCGTTATCGAGGTTGGAGGCGTCGATGTTGACGCTGGTGGCCTTGGCGCGGGCCTCGATCACCTGGGTCAGGGTGGTGCGTTCCTGAATGGCCGCGCCCTGAACCGTGGCGACCAGGTTCGGCACCAGATCCGAGCGGCGCTGATACTGGCTCTGGACGTCGGCCCAGGCCGCCTCAGCCCGTTCCTGCTTGGTCGGAATGGTGTTGTAGCCGCAACCCGCCACGGCGGGGGTCAGGACGACGACGGCGGCGACAGCCGCGAGACGGGGCGAGAATCCAGCCATGAGCTCCTCCGGCGGCCATGATGACCGCTGATCCGGTAAAGACTATCGGGGCCGAAAGGCTCCGCTTCAAGGCTGGATTTTTCGAGACGTTTAGCTGTTCAGGTCTTCCGGCTCCACGCCCGCGGCGCGGCAGGCGGCGGTGTAGGTGTTGGCCAACAGGCAGGCGATGGTCATGGGGCCGACGCCGCCGGGGACGGGGGTGATGCGGCCGGCGACCTCGACCGCCTCGTTGAAGTCCACGTCGCCGACCACGCGGGTCTTGCCCTCGGCGGCCTTGACCGGGTCCTTGGAGGGGATGCGGTTGATGCCCACGTCGATGACGGTGGCGCCCGGCTTGATCCAGTCGCCCTTGATCATCTCCGGGCGACCGACGGCGGCGACCAGGATGTCGGCGGTGCGGCACAGGGCGGGCAGGTCGCGGGTGCGCGAATGGGCGATGGTGACGGTGCAGCTTTCACCCAGCAGTAGTTGCGCCATCGGCTTGCCGACGATGTTGGAGCGCCCGACGATGACGGCGTTCAGGCCCGACAGGTCGCCCAGCTGGTCCTTGAGCATCATCAGGCTGCCCAGGGGGGTGCAGGGGATCATGCCCGGCAGGCCGACGGCCAGACGCCCGACGTTGACCACATGGAAGCCGTCCACGTCCTTGTCCGGGTCGATGGCGGCCAGGACCGCCGCCGAATCGATATGCTTCGGCAGGGGCAGCTGCACCAGGATGCCGTGGATGCCCGCGTCGGCGTTCAGCGCCGCGATCAGGGCTAGCAGCTCGGCCTGGGTGGTGGTGTCGGGCAGGCGGTGGGTGTCGGACCGCATCCCGGCTTTCAGCGTCGTCTCGCCCTTGTTGCGAACATAGAGCTGGCTGGCGGGATCTTCGCCGACGATGACGACGGCCAGGCCAGGCTTGACCCCGTGGGCGGCTTCCAGCCGCGCGGCGGCGGCGGCGACGCGCTCGACCAGGGTCTGCGAGAAGGCCTTGCCGTCGATGAGAGAGGCGCGGGCGGGTTCGTCAGCCATGATCGGCTCCATTCGTCGGGAACTGGAAAGCGTGGCCGCGATTTACAGCCGCTGCGGTTCGGCGTCTATGATAGCGCCAGCAAAGAGGTTTTCATGCGTCATTCTCAGTTCGCGGCTCTGTTCGGGGCGGTCAGCGCTATCGCCCTGCTGTCGTCCGGTTCGGTTTCCGCCCAATCCTCGGAATCGGCAGCGACCGACACGCACGTCGGGGCAGAGGTCCGGGGACGACTGGAGGAGGGCGACGCCCGCACGCGCGGCGGCGAGGCCTATCGCTACGATGACTATCGGGTGCAACTGCGCGCCGGACAGCGGCTGCAGGCCGAACTGCGCAGCAGCGACTTCGACGCCTTTCTGGCTATCTACGCCGAGGGGCGCACCTCGGGCGAACCCTTGGCGACCGATGACGACGGCGCAGATAGCGGCACCAACGCCCGCCTGCGCTTCACACCCGAAAGCGACGGCGTCTATATCGTCCGCGCTCGGCCCTATTCAGGGCTGGAGACCGGCGCCTACACCCTGGCGCTCAGCGAGCGGGTTGTTCCGCGGCAACCGCGTCCGGGCCGGATCACGGTTGGCGGTGACGTCTCGGGTCGCCTGACCAGCGGCGACGCCGAGGATGAGGACGGCAAGACCTTCGACGCCTACGCCTTCCGGGCTAATGCCGGGGATCGCGTCGCGGTCCTGCTGGAAGCGGACGACTTTGATCCGCTGGTGCGCATCGGCCGCATGGTCAATGGCGCCTTCGTGCAGTCGGCCGAGAACGACGACGGCGCTGGCAAAGGTCTGAACTCCTATCTGGTCTTCACTGCGCCACAGGCCGGGGAATATGTGATCCAGGCCTCGTCGGTCAGCAGCGGCGCCGAGGGCGGCTATCGCCTGTCGCTGGAACAGGGGCCGCCGGCGCCCGAGGCGCGCAGCATCGCGATCGGCGACGAGGTTGATGGTCGCCTGGACGAGGACAGCCCCCGCAGCGACGCGGGCGCCCCCGCCGACCTCTATCGCTTCACCGGCCGCGCCGGTCAGCGCGTGGCCATAAGTCTGAAGGCCGACGATTTCGACAGCTTCCTCGAACTGTTCGACGCCAACCACAACAGCCTGGCCACCGACGACGACAGCGGCGGCGAGCTGAACGCGCGTCTGACCTTCGTCCTGCCCGACGATGGGGATTACCTGATTGAGGCGCGTGGTTTCTCGGACGCCGAGGGGCGCTATGATCTGAAGGTGGAAGAGGTGGCGCCGCCGCCGCCGCCCGTCGCGCTCAGCTTCGGCCAGACGGTTCAGGGCGAGTTGAAGCAGGGGGGCGCGATGGATGACGAAGGCCGCCTCTATGACGGTTACACCTTTAGCGGGACGGAGGGGCAGCGCGTCCAGGCCATCATGCGCTCGGGCGATTTCGACGCCCTGCTGCAGGTCGGCAAGGCGGGCGACGAGTTTGAGCAACTGGCCAGCGACGACGACGGCCTGCGTCAGGGCACGGACGCGCGGTTGACCTTCACCCTGCCGGAAGACGGCGACTATGTTCTTCGCGCATCGCCCTATTCCAGCACCGGCAAGGGGCTGTATTCGTTGGAATTCACGGATCGCGGGCCTGAGCCGGGTCCGGGCAGTCTTCTGGTCGGCTCGACCGCGCGCGGCAGCCTGTCCGAAGCCGACGCCCTGACCGACGAGGGCGTCTCCTTCGACGCCTACACCTTCAAGGCCAAGGCGGACGAGAAGTTGCGCTTCACCCTGATTTCTCCGGCCTTCGACGCTGTGGTCGAGGTGGGCGAGGACAAGGACGGCGACTTCCGCAGCCTGGCCGAGGACGACGACAGTCTGTCGGACACCCACGCCCGCCTGGACTGGACCGCACCGCGCGACGGAACCTATGTCGTGAGGGCCCGCAGTTTTGCGGCCGCCTCAGCCGGCGATTACGCGCTGACGGTCGAGCGTCAGCCCTAATCGCCAAGGGGAGGGCGCGATGAGCGACGACCTGATCCTGGGCCGCAAGGATCAGCACCTCGACGTGGTGCTGTCCGGCGGCGGGCGGCACGCCCTGGCCTCGGGCTTTGATGACTGGCGCTTCGTTCATGAGGCCTTGCCGGATCTGGACCACGCCAAGATCGATCTCGGCGCCGACTTTCTGGGGCGGCGGTTGCAGGCGCCTCTGCTGATCAGCGCCATGACCGGCGGGCCGGCCCGCGCCGAGGCGATCAACGCCCGTCTGGCCGAGGCGGCTCAACACCTGGGCATCGCCCTGGCCGTGGGTTCGCAGCGCGCGGCCATCGAGGGCGGGGCGACCGGCGGGCTGGATCGCGCCCTGCGCGACCGGGCGCCCGACACGCCCATCCTGGCCAACATCGGCGCGGCCCAGCTGACGCGCGGCTTCGGCGTCGAACAGGCGAAGCGGGCGCTGGACATGATCGGGGCGGACGCCCTTGTGGTGCACCTCAACCCCCTGCAGGAGGCCTGCCAGCCCGAGGGCGACCGCGACTGGTGGGGCGTCGGCGCCGCGCTTCAGGCCCTGATCCGCGATCTGGGCGCGCCGGTCATCGTCAAGGAGACGGGGGCGGGCATTTCCGCCGTCACCGCCCAGCGTCTGATCGCCATGGGCGCGGCGGGGATCGACGTGGCCGGGGCCGGGGGCGCCAACTGGGGCCTGATCGAGGGCGAACGCGCGACCGATGCGGCGGACAAGGCCCATGCTATCGCCTTCGCCGGTTGGGGCATCCCTAGCGCCCGCGCCATCGCCGAGGCCCGCAATGCCCTTCCTGAGGCCCTGATTATCGGCTCGGGCGGGGTCCGCGATGGCGTCGATGCGGCCAAGGCCATCCGTCTGGGCGCCGACGTGGTCGGCATGGCCTCTGGCGTCATTCAGGCGGCCACGGAATCCACCGAGGCGGTGGTCGGTCACTTCCAGACCGTGATCCGGCAGCTGCGTACGGTCTGCTTCTGCACCAACGCCGCCAGCGTGGCGGCGTTGAAACGCGTTCCCTTGTTAAGTGTAAAATAAATCAACTGTTTATGCGCTCGTATTAAAGCGCTCTTTCGGAACATCCACGGAGACTCCCCCTCTATGCGCACCCTTCTGATGACGACGGTTCTTGCCTCGGCCTTGGCGTTGGCCGGCGCCGCTTCGGCCCAGAGCACAATCCGCCCCGGCCAGACGGTGCAGGGCAACTTCACCGCCAAGGACGCCCGTATGGGCGACGGTTCGCACTACCGTTGCTACGTCATCCAGACCAACCCGAACGAGGCCTATACGGTTACGCTCAGCTCGTCGGATTTCGACACCTATCTGTCGGCGGGCGCGGGGGCGGACTGCGACGACACCTCGGTCACCAATGACGACGGTCCCGACATGGGCACCAACTCGCAACTGCGCTTCGCCTCCAACGGTGGTCAGTGGATCATCAAGGCCAACACCCTGAGCGAGGGTGAGACCGGCCGCTATGAACTGCGCGTCTCGGCGGGCGAGCGCATCCGACCGACGACCCAGGTCCTGCCCATCGCGGTCGGTGAGAGCCGTTCGGGCCGCTTGGAGTTCAGTGACCGTCGCGCCGACGACGGCTCCTTCTACGATTGCTACGCCCTGACGATCGCGCGCGCGAGCCAAGTCGCCATTCGTCTCGATTCCGGCGACTTCGACGCCTACCTGGGCCTCTATGAAGGCCCGCAGTGTGATGGCGACTCCCTGGCCACCGACGACGACAGCGGCGGCGGCACCAGCGCCCAGATCGTCCAGACCTTGCGTCCTGGAACCTATTCGATCCGCGCCAACACGCTCGGCTCGTCGGAAGAGGGCGACTACACCCTCAGCGTCACCTCGCGTCGTTGATGATGCGGCGGCCTCGACGGCTCTAGTCGAGGCCGCCTTCGTCCCGGATGGCCGTATCGGCGGCCGCGATCTGGGTTGGCGAGCGATCATCCTCCGGCGTTTGAGCCGGTAGCGGCTGGTCGAAGCCGAAGCTGTAGTCGTGAGGCTCGAGTTGGGGCGGTGCGGGGCGCAAGGTCGTCCACACCAGCCCGCCTGTACGCTCGAGCGGCGGCTCCTCTACGGGAGGCGGGTCGGACCAACCCGCTTCGAGATAGGCGTATTCTGCATCGAGTACGGCGGGCGGCCGTAGCCGCTCCGGGTCATGAACATAGTCATCCCGCAGGTCGCCGACGGCCAGGGCGGTAGGGGCTGGAAGGTCCGGTTCCTGGGGCGCGACCACCTCGATATGCATGGAGGCGCCGACGACGTCGCGGTGGGCGATGGCCGTGGAGTTCCACGCCGCCCAGCCCCCGGCTCCCAGCATCATGAGGCCAAGCGCCAGTCCGCTCAGAGCGACGACCTTCATTCAGAAGCCTCCCGCAAGCGCGACCAAAACGCCGCGCACGTCCTAAACGGGTCAGAGGCGGCTGAGGTTCACGCCGGAGCTTCTGCGGCCTCGTTAGGGGGGAGGCTAAGAGGGAGCGCCCAGGCTTGGGCGCGGCTTCAAGGGGAGTGTCAGCCCCGCACACGTCTGTCGTCCATGTGCGGGGCCTGGCCGAGATTTACGCCGAGGGCAGCAGGTCGCCGGCGAAGGCGCGGTAACGTCCGGCCCGCACCCCATCCGTGGCCCGGGCGATGTCCGGCGCGAAGTATCGGTCCTGATCATAGGCCGGAGCCGCCTCGCGCACGATGGCGTAGGTCTGCTCCAGTTCCGGCGACGAGGTCAGGGGGCGACGGAATTCGATGCCTTGCGCTGCGGCTAGCAGTTCGATGCCGACCACGGTCGCCGTATTGGCGGCCATGTCCAGCAGGCGACGGGCGCCGTGGGTGGCCATGGAGACGTGGTCTTCCTGATTGGCGCTGGTCGGCACGGTGTCGATGACGCAGGGGTGGGCGACCATGCGGTTCTCGGCCACCAGAGCCGCCGCCGTCACCTGGGCGATCATGAAGCCCGAGTTCACGCCGCTGTCCTTGACCAGGAAGGCGGGCAGGTCGGTCATCTTGGGGTCGACCAGGATGGAGGTGCGGCGCTCACTGATATTGCCGATCTCGCATAGGACCATGGCGATCTGATCTGCTGCATAAGCAACAGGTTCGGCGTGGAAGTTGCCACCCGAAATCACGTCGCCGTCCTCGATGAAGACCAGCGGATTGTCGGTCACGGCGTTGGCTTCACGCTCCAGCATGGCGGCGGCGTTGCGCAGAACGTCCAGCGTCGCGCCCATGACCTGCGGCTGGCAGCGCAGCGAGTAGGGGTCCTGCACCTTGGCGCAGTCGTGGCGGTGGCTGTCGCGGATGGCGCTGCCGGTCAGCAGTTCACGCAGGCGACGGGCCACGTCGATCTGACCCGGCTGGCCGCGCAGGGCGTGGATGCGGTGGTCGAACGGCGCATCCGAACCCAGCAGAGCATCGACCGACAGGCCGCCCGCGGCGATGGCGGCGGCGAAGACGTCCTCGGCGGCGAACAGGCCGGTCAGGGCCAGGGCGGTCGAGCACTGGGTGCCGTTCAGCAGGGCCAGACCTTCCTTCGGACCCAGAACGACAGGCTTCAGCCCGGCCTTGGCCAAGGCCGTCACGGCGTCCAGCGCCTGACCCTGATAGCGGGCTTCGCCGACGCCGATCAGGACGCAGCTCATATGGGCCAGCGGAGCCAGATCGCCCGAGGCGCCGACCGAACCCTTGGACGGGATCAGCGGCAGGACGCCCGCGTTGACCATGCCGATCAGCGTCTCCAGCGTGTGGCGACGCACGCCCGAGGCGCCCTTCGACAGGCTGGCGATCTTCAGCACCATCAGCAGGCGGGTGACGTTCTCGTCCAGCGGCGCGCCGACGCCGCAGGCGTGGCTGAGCACCAGGTTCTTCTGAAGGGTTTCAAGGTCTTCCGGCGCAATGCTGGTGTTGGCCAGCAGGCCGAAGCCGGTGTTGATGCCATAGACCGTGCGGCCTTCGGCCAGGATGGCGGCGACGACCGCCGCGCCCTTTTCGACATTGGCCCAGGCGGCGTCGGTCAGGCTGACGGCCACGGGGCCGGCCAGCACCGTGCGAAGCTGGGCGAGGGTGAGCGGGTCTTGGCCAATGATGATCTGGGTCATTCGTCTTCTTCTCCTCCCTTCCCCTCGAGGGGGAAGGGCCGGGGATGGGGTGTAGGCAGTTCGCCTGAAGTTCAAGCGCGGGAGGCGGCGCCTCCAGAGCCATTCAAGGAAAGGGCGGAGGATTCACCCCCACCCAACCCTCCCCCCTCGAGGGGGAGGGCTTCAGGTTCAGGTCAAACTCGGCAGGTTCAGGCCGTGTTCGCGCGCGGCGTCCTTGGCGATTTCGTATCCGGCGTCGGCGTGGCGCATGACGCCGGTGGCCGGGTCGTTCCACAGGACGCGCTCCAGCCGCTTGGCGGCTTCTTCCGTGCCGTCGGCGACAATGACGACGCCCGAGTGCTGGCTATAGCCCATGCCGACCCCGCCGCCGTGGTGCAGAGACACCCAGCTGGCGCCCGAGGCGGTGTTCAGAAGGGCGTTCAGCAGCGGCCAGTCGGACACGGCGTCCGAGCCGTCCATCATGGCCTCGGTTTCGCGGTTCGGGCTGGCGACGGAGCCGCTGTCCAGATGGTCGCGGCCGATGACGATGGGGGCGCTCAGCTCGCCCGAGGCCACCATCTCGTTGAACATCAGGCCCGCGCGGTGACGGTCGCCCAGACCGATCCAGCAGATGCGCGCCGGCAGGCCCTGGAAGGCGATGCGCTCGCCGGCCATGTCCAGCCAGCGGTGCAGGCCGGCGTTGTCCGGGAACAGCTTCTTCATCGCCTCATCCGTCTTGCGGATGTCCTCGGGATCGCCCGACAGGGCGGCCCAGCGGAACGGACCAATGCCGCGGCAGAACAGCGGGCGGATATAGGCGGGCACGAAGCCGGGGAAGTCGAAGGCGTTCTTCACGCCCTCGTCGAAGGCGACCTGACGGATGTTGTTGCCATAGTCGGTGGTGGGGATGCCCATGGCGTGGAAGTCGAGCATGGCCTGAACGTGGACGGCCATGGATTTGCGCGCGGCGGCCTCGACGGCGGGGGGGGCGCTGACGCGCTTTTCTTCCCACTCGGCGACGGTCCACCCCGAGGGCAGGTAGCCGTTGACGGGGTCGTGGGCGCTGGTCTGGTCCGTCACCAGATCGGGGCGGACGCCGCGCTTGACCATTTCAGGCAGAAGGTCAGCCGCATTGCCCAACAGGCCGATCGACAGGGGCTTCTTGTCCTTGAACGACTGCTCCAGAAGCGCCAGGGCCTCGTCCAGGGTTTCGGCCAGGACGTCGACGTAGCGGGTGCGCAGGCGGAACTCGATGCGGCTGCGCTGGCACTCGATGGTGATGCACGAGGCGCCGGCCATGGTCGCGGCCAGAGGCTGGGCGCCGCCCATGCCGCCGAGGCCCGCCGTCAGGATCCACTTGCCCGACCAGTCGCCGCCGTAGTGCTGGCGACCCGCCTCCATGAAGGTCTCATAGGTGCCCTGAACGATGCCCTGGGTGCCGATGTAGATCCACGAGCCGGCGGTCATCTGGCCGTACATGGCCAGGCCCTTCTTATCGAGCTCGTTGAAGTGGTCCCAGGTCGCCCACTTGGGCACCAGGTTGGAGTTGGCGATCAGCACGCGCGGGGCGTCTTCGTGGGTGCGGAAGACGCCGACCGGCTTGCCCGACTGGACCAGCAGGGTCTCGTCTGCTTCCAGTTTCTGGAGTTGATCGACGATGGTGTCGAAGGCCTGCCAGTTGCGGGCCGCTTTGCCGATCCCGCCATAGACGACCAGGTCTTCGGGGCGCTCGGCCACGTCGGGGTCGAGGTTGTTCATCAGCATTCGCATGGCGGCCTCGGCGGCCCAGGTCTTGGCGGTCTTTTCAGACCCGTGCGGGCTGCGGATGATGCGGGTGTTGGGGGTGGCCATCGAATCCTCCATGCGGCGTCGGTCGCCGTCGTGTCTTGGGCTCAAGTGTTATGTCTAGACATTATCGCGTGCAAGAGGCAGTTTCGATTCATGGATCATGAGCCGCTTCATCGACGGATCGCCGGCGACATCGAGCGCCGCATCGCCTCGGGCGAATGGCGGCCGGGCTTCCGCATCCCGACCGAGGCCGAGTTGATGGCCGAATACGGCTGCGCCCGCATGACCGTGTCGCGCGCCATGACGGACCTGTCCTCGCGGGCCTTGGTGGTGCGTCGCAGACGGGCGGGGACCGTGGTGGCCCATCCGCCGGTGCATTCGTCAGCGCTGGTCGCCATCCCCGACATCCAGTCCGAGGTTGAGGGCAGGGGGCTGGCCTATTCCCACCGTCTGCTGGGCCGGATCGTCCGCCCGGCGCGCCCCGACGAGGGGCTGAGCGAGCGGGTGATCGAGCTGGAGACCCTGCATCTGGCCGACGATCTTCCCTTTGTCTTCGAGCGCCGCCTGATCTCACTGAGCGCCGCGCCCGACGCCGA
The DNA here is from genome assembly GCF_032055285.1 of Brevundimonas sp. Classification (GTDB taxonomy): domain Bacteria; phylum Pseudomonadota; class Alphaproteobacteria; order Caulobacterales; family Caulobacteraceae; genus Brevundimonas. The sequence continues at coordinate 144,025 of NZ_DAMBRE010000005.1, read as the reverse complement.
GGCCGCGGACTTCACCGCCCAGCCGCCGGGCGGCTGGCTGCTGGCCCATATGCCCTGGACCGAGGCCGAGCATCGCATCTCGGCGGTCGGCGCCGATCGCGAGGCGGCGGCGGGGCTGGGTCTGGCCGACGGCGCGCCCTGCCTGAGGCTGGAGCGCCGCACCTGGCGCGACGGTCAGGGCGTGACCTGGGCCTCACAGATTTTCCCCGGCGCGGCCTATGATCTGGTCGCCCGTTTCTCTCCGACCAAAGGATGACCCGATGAGCCAACCGTCTGAAGCCCTCGGCTGGCGCTCTGTCGGCGATCTGGTGGGGAACCATCCCGACGCCCCCGTCGCCCTGATCGGCGCGCCGCTGAACGAGCGGTCGCTGACGCCGGGCCGCTGTGACTTGGGTCCCAAGGCCCTGCGCGCCGTCCTGCCGCGCCTGTCCACCTATGACGTCGAGACCGGGCTGGAGCTGGAGATCAAGGTCCATGACGCGGGCGACGTGGCGCTGAAGGCCGTTTCGCCGTTCGACGCCTTCGAGCCGGTGCGCGACGCGGTGGCGGCTCAGGCCCATCGCGCCCTGACCATCCTTGTCGGCGGCAACAACGCCATCACCCGGCCTGGCGTCCACGCCCTGGGTCTGGACCGCGTCGGCGTGCTGACGCTGGACGCCCATTTCGACCTGCGCGACACGGATCAGGGCCTGACCAACGGTAATCCGATCCAGGCCCTGCTGGACGACGGCATGGACGGCCGTCGGATCAGTCAGGTCGGCCTCGCCCCCTTCGCCAACACCCGCCGCGCCCATGAAAAGGCAGAAGCCGCCGGCATCAACGTCCGCACCGCCCGCGAGTGCCGCCAGCGTGGTCTGGCCGCCGTGGTGATCGAGGAACTGGAGCGCCTGTCGTCGCTGTGCGAGGTCATCTACGTCGACTTCGACATCGACGTGATCGACCGCAGCCAGTGGCCCGCCAGCCCCGGCGCGCGCCCCGGCGGGGTCTCGGTCCACGACTTCTTCGACGCCGCCCGCGCCATCGGCGCCTGTCCCAAGGTCCGCGCCGTCGACCTGACCGAATACGACCCCTCGCTGGAAGTCGGCGACCTCGGCTCCCTGACCGCTGGCCGCTGGTTCTGCGAAATCCTGGCGGGGGTGGCCACGCGATGACCTTCACTTCCGCTCATCCCCGCGGAGGCGGGGACCCAGTGCTTTGGCTAGCAGGCGCAGCCATTGAGAATGTGCGTTCGACTACCCTGAAACCTCGGCGTCTCGCTGGACAGAACTGGGTCCCCGCCTCCGCGGGGATGAGCGGAGAAAGCCGATGATCCTCGCTGACCGCCTCATTACCGACTGCCACGCCGCCGCCATGACCGAGGGCGGCCAGCCCTATGGCGCGATCGAGGACGCCGCCATTCTGATCCAGGACGGGCGCATCGTCTGGGTCGGGCCACGCGCGGATCTGCCTGTGCACAAGGCTGTGGAAACCGACCATCTGGGCGGCCGCTGGGTCACCCCGGGCCTGATCGACTGCCACACCCATCTGGTCTTCGGCGGCGACCGCTCGGGCGAGTTCGAGCGGCGGCTGGAGGGCGCGACCTATGAAGAGATCGCCCGCGCCGGGGGCGGCATCGTCTCCTCGGTCAAGGCGACCCGCGAGGCCAGCGAGGACGAGCTCTACGCCTCGGCCTGCAAGCGTCTGGAGGGGCTGAAGGCCACCGGCGTGACCACGCTTGAGATCAAGTCCGGCTATGGCCTGGACCACGACAGTGAACTGAAGATGCTGCGCGTCGCCCGTCGCATCGGGCGCGAGGCCGGGGTGCGGGTCCGCACCTCCTATCTGGGCCTGCACGCGGTGCCGCCGGAACACAAATCCGACCGCGCGGCCTATGTGGACAAGGCTGTGGATGAAATCCTGCCCGCCGCCCATGCCGAGGGTCTGGTCGACGCCGTGGACGCCTATTGCGAGCCCATCGCCTTCACCACGGACGAGGTGGCGCGCCTGTTCGACAAGGCCGAGGCTCTGGGACTGCCGGTCAAGCTGCACGCCGACCAGTTGTCGGACGGCGGCGGCGCGGCGCTGGCCGCCCGTTACCACGCCCTGTCCGCCGACCACATCGAGCACACGACCGAGCCGGGCGTGCAGGCCATGGCCGAGGCGGGCGTGGTGGCGGTCCTGCTGCCCGGCGCCTTCCTGATGCTGCGCGAGACGAAGCTTCCGCCCGTCGCCCTGCTGCGTCAGCACGGCGTCCGCATGGCGGTGGCGAGCGACTGCAACCCCGGCACCTCGCCGGTCGCCTCGATGACGGCGGCGCTGAACCTGGCCTGCGTCCAGTTCCGCCTGACGCCTGAGGAAGCCATCGCCGGCGCCACCCGCCACGCCGCCCGCGCCCTGGGGCTGCAGGACGAGGTCGGGACTATCGAAGCGGGCAAGGCCGCCGACCTGGCCGTCTGGGACATCAGCCGCCCGGCCGAGCTCTGCTACTGGCTGGGCGCGCCCCTGCTGCACCGGCGCTATCTGGCAGGGCGGCCAGTTTCATAACTTAAGGTTGTGTTAAGGGTTGGGGAAGTTGTATGATGGGGTTATCCACGGCGGAGACCCTGGTCATGCTGCGCAGCCCCGAACTGTCCACGCCACGGTCCATGATCGTCGCCCTGACCGTGCTGAGCGCCGCCGCCATGGCTGGGCAGATCTATCTGATCGCCAAGGGCGTCATGGGGCTGGTCTCGGCGTCCTGACGGCGCGGTTCTCAGATGCTAGCCTTCTCCGAGCGGAGGGGCGGCATGGCGCAATCGACTACGGACATCGTTATCCTGGGCGGCGGGCATAACGGGCTGGTCTGCGCCTTCTATCTGGCGCGGTCCGGGCTGAAGGTGACGGTGCTGGAACGGCGCGGCGTCGTCGGCGGCACGGCGGTGACGGAGGCGTTTCATCCTGGCTTCCGCAATTCGACCGCCAGCTACACCGTCAGCCTGCTGAACCCGCGTGTCATCGCTGACATGGAGCTGGCTCGCCACGGCTTGCGCGTGGTCGAGCGGCGGGCGGCCAACTTCCTGCCCTTCGACGACGGGCGCTACCTGCTGACCGGGGAGGGGAGGACCCAGGCCGAGGTGGCCAAGTTCTCGACCCGAGACGCTGAACGTCTGCCCGAGTACGAGACGCGGCTGGAGACGGTCGCCGCCATCCTGCGCGATCTGATCCTGACCACCCCGCCCAATGTGGTTGAAGGCGGCTGGCTGGCGGCCTTGCCGGAAATGCTGAAGGCGGCCTCGCTGGGGCGGCGGGTTTCGGGCCTGGACATGACGGCGCGGCGCGATCTGCTGGACCTGTTCGCCAAGTCGGCGGGCGACTGGCTGGACGGCTGGTTTGGGAGCGATCCGATCAAGGCCCTGTTCGGCTTCGACAGCGTGGTCGGCAACTACGCCAGCCCCTATACGCCCGGCTCGGCCTATGTCCTGCTGCACCATGTCTTTGGCGAGGTGAACGGCAAGAAGGGGGCGTGGGGCCACGCCATCGGCGGCATGGGGGCCATCACCCAGGCCATGGCCGCCGCCTGCGCCGAGCAGGGCGTCGACATTCGCCTGGATACGCCGGTCGCCGAGGTGCTGACGGAGAAGGGCAGAGCGGTAGGGGCCGTGACCGAGGCGGGGGATGTGATCCGCGCCCGCGCCGTGGTCTCCAACCTTCATCCGCGTCTGCTGTTCGACCGGCTGGTCGATCCGGCGGTGGTCCCGGCGGATTTCACCGAGCGGATGAGCCGCTACGCCTCGGGTTCGGGCACCTTCCGCATGAATGTCGCCCTGTCCGAGTTGCCGCAGTTCACCGCCTTGCCGGAGACGGGCGATCATCTGACAGCGGGCATCATCATCGCGCCGTCGCTGGCCTATATGGACCGCGCCCATGCCGAGGCGCGGCTGAACGGCTGGTCGTCGAAGCCCATCGTCGAGATGCTGATCCCCTCGACCCTGGACGACAGCCTGGCGCCGCCCGGCCAGCACGTCGCCAGCCTGTTCTGCCAGCACGTCTCGCCCGATCTGGCGGACAAGCATCGCGACACGGTGGCCGACCTGATGACCGAGACGGTCGAGGCTCATGCGCCGGGGTTCAAGGCCTCGGTGGTCGGGCGGTTGGCGCTGGGCCCGCGCGATCTGGAACGGCGTTTCGGCCTGATCGGCGGCGACATCTTCCACGGGCGGCTGACGCTGGATCAGCTGTTCAGCGCCCGGCCGGTTCTGGGTCATGCCGACCATCGGATGCCGGTTCCGGGGCTTTATCTGTGTGGTTCAGGGAGCCATCCCGGCGGCGGCGTCACGGGCGCGCCCGGCCACAACGCCGCCCGCGCCGTGCTGAAGGACATCAAGCCAGGCTGATGTTCAGCGCCTTCATCAGGGCGTCGCGGATGGCGCGGTCAGTAAAAGGTTTCTGGATCGTGGGGTTGCCGCGCCAGTGCTCGGGCAGACCGGCCTCGCCATAGCCCGTGGAGAATACGAAGGGCACGCCGCGCGCCTTCAAGGCCTCGGCGACTGGAAAGACCTCGCGGCCGGCGACATTGACATCCAGCAGGGCGGCATCCAGCGACGCCTCCGTCGTGGCGGCGATCAAGCCGTCGTCGATGTTGGATTCCGGCCCGACCACGGCGCAGCCCATGTCGTCCAGGATCGTCTCGAGCAGCATGGCCACCAGGGACTCGTCTTCGATCACCAGAATGCGACGGCCCTGCAAAGCGTTGGTCATGCGGCTTCCTTGGTCAGTGGAATGGTGATCTCGGCGGTGAAGCCATCATCGCGGTAGTGCATCTGGACTGTGCCCGCCAGATCGTGTCGCACATTCCGTTCGATCAAACGGCTGCCGAAGCCCCGGCGTTCCGGCTGCGCTACGGATGGGCCTCCGGTCTCGCGCCAGACGATGCCGAGATGCGGGTTGGTCTGGTCCGCCACCGACCAGTCGACAAGGACCCGACCCTCTCCGGGGGACAGGGCGCCGTACTTTGCGGCGTTGGTCGCCAGTTCGTGGAAGATCATGCCCAGAGACACGGCCATGGCCGGGTCCAGCGCCACGTTGGGGCCGTTCAGCGTCAGCCGATGCAGGCCGTAAGCGGTCGTCTCATGCTCCAGCACCTCGCGCAGGTCCGCGCCCTCCCAATGGCTGCGGGTCAGCAGGTCGTGGGTGTGCGACAGCGACAGGATGCGTGACTGGAAGGTCTCGGCGAAGGATCGAGGGTCCTCATGCGAGCGCGCCGTCTGCATGGCGATGGACTGGACCGTGGCCAGGGTGTTCTTCACCCGGTGGTTCAGTTCGTCGATCATCAGCTTCTGACGCTCGGCGGCCAGGACGGTGTCGGTGACGTCATGCCCCTGGATGAAGACGCCGACGATCTCGCCGCCATCGTTGCGGATCGGCTGATAGATGAAGTTGAGGTAGCGGGTCGCCAGCAGGCCGTTGGGCGTCTGTTGAAGTTGCACCGGGCTTTGGCGGCCTTGGAGCGGCTCGCCGGTCGCCAGAACCTCGTCGAGAAAGTCGTAGTAGCCCTGACCCGCCAGTTCGGGCAGGGCTTCGCGGATGGGCTTTCCGACCACGTCGCGATGGCCGATCAACTGGCCATAGGCGCCGTTGTGCAGCTGGATGACATGTTCCGGGCCGTTCAGCACCGCCACGAAGCCCGGCGTCTGCATGAACATGTCGAGCAGTTGGCGCCGCTCGGTCTCCAGCCGGCGATTGTCCGCCTGCACGCTCATGGCGCGACGGAACATGCCTCCGCCGATCAGGCTGTCTAGAGCAGAGGTCGTTTCTTCGGGCCTCAGTCGTCCGACCTGCCGGCGCAGCCGCTCCAGTTCGGTGATGTCGCTGGTGTGCTGCAGGATGTGGGTGACGCGGCCCTCGGCGTCCTTGATCGGGGTGTGGGTGCAACTCCAGTACCGATCGTCATAGATTGTCGTCCCGTCGGCCTGGGGCACCGGGATGGGATAGTGAAGCACGGCCAGATGATCGGGCTGACCCGAGGTCATCACCTTCTCGAAGGACGCCAGAAGCTGGCGGGCGTTTTCAGGGGCTTCCTTGCCCGGCCCGGCGTCGAATTCCTGCATCACCGGCTGACCCAGCAGGTCCTCGCGGCGACGGTGGGTCACGTCCAGATAGGCCTGGTTCATTCCTGCATAGCGAAGCTGGGCGTCCAGCAGCATGTAGGGATTGGGCGATGCGTCGAACGCGGCGACCAGATCGATTGTTTTGGCGAGTGTACGCAACCTGGCCCCCGGCTTCGCTTCCCTAACGCCAGCCAGACAGAAAGGGTGCGTGTTCCTGCCGCAAAAACTCCGGTCTTGTCCAGCGGTGGCGCCGGACTAATGAAACCGCAAGTTCTGAACCCTCGCGGTCAGGCGCTGGCGCGAAGGGTTTCGTTCAGGGCCCAGTACATGGGTTTGGGGCTATAGGCGTCGTCATAGGGCAGGCCGCGGTTGGCGCCGTGTGCGGCGCGCACGCGGGCGTCCACTTGCTCGGTCAGCCAGGAGAATTTGTCGGTCAGGCCCCAGGTCACGACGCCGCGCACCTCAGGGAAGGCCAGCATGACGTCGAGATAGCGGCGGGTTTCGTCCGCCACCTTCTGGTCGCGCGCCGCGGTCGGAGCGGCGGCTTCGGATTCCTTGACGTCGAGTTCGGTCACCGTGATGTCGAGACCGAGATCGATCAGGGCCTTGGTCATTTCCTGCAGGCCGACTGCGTCGATCGGCCCCTTGGACAGGTCCAGGTGGGCTTGAACCCCTACGCCGTCCAGGGGGACGTTCGCGGCGCGCAGCCGGCGAGCCAGAGCGACGAATGCCTGACGGCGGGCCTTGTCCACGGGATTGCCGTACTCGAACCCGTAGTCGTTGATGACCAGATGGGCTTTGGGCGCATAGGCCCGCGCCTCTTCCATCGCGCGCTCGATATAGGTCGGGCCGAAGGCGCGGAAGAAGGTGTTGCGGCGCAAGGTGCGGGCGCCCGCCTCGGTGTCGATGGGCTCGTTGATCACGTCCCATTCCTCAATACGCGAGCCGTAGCGGCCGAGGACGCGCGAGAAGTGCTCGGACATCAGTCGCCAGTCGCGCTTGTCCAGCATTTCATGCTTGGCCCAGTCGGGCGTGCTCTGATCCCATAACAGGGTATGGCCGCGCACGCGCAGACCGTTGTCGTCGGCGAACGTCAACAGATCATCGACGGGGTCGAAGTGGAACTGTCCCTTGCGCCACTCCAGCGAGTTCCATTTCAGATGGATCTCGGGGGTCAGCACCTCGCAGTCGCGCAGAACGGCGGCGCGCAGGGCTTTGTCCTGAAGCAGGTGATCGGCGCGGGCGGCGGCCCCGTAGTACCGTCCGCCGCTGCGCGCGGCGTGGGAGAGGGAAGGCGGCAGGCTGGACGTGTCAGGCAGAGCGGCGCCTTCTCCCTCGGCCCAAGCGCCATGCGGCGCAATAGCGAGCGCGGGCGTCAGTGCAAGACCGGCCAATACAGATCGTCGTGACGGAAGCGTCAGCATACTACGCCTAGCCTTCTCAGGTCGCGGAGAAGAGTAAGCGTGCTTGTTAAACTTCCCGGAGATAATGCCGAGTTAACAATTGCCCTTTGGTGTTTCTAGGGCCGAAATTAATTCGATGTTGGGCGAGGGGGCTTGGATTTGCTGAAGAGTAGCGTCAGAAACTGCGATAGAAGCCGACGCGAACATAGCCATCGGAATCGCGGTCGTCGCCGTCACTTAGGCCTGCCGAAATCTGGAACTCGGCCTGATCGCCGACCTTGACGCCCAACACAGGGCCGACGTGGTAGGCGGAATAGTTGGAATCTCCGTCCGCTGCGACCTCCAGGCCCAGACGCATGCGGCCAGAGCTGCCCACGGTGTGGGTCAGGCTGACCAGAGCGTCATAGTCGTCGAGCGTGAAGCCATAGGATCCATACCAGTCGACGCGCCAGGGACCCGCGACATGGCCGCCGTCCAGGCTGACCATGACTTCGCCCTCGCCGCCGTCGCGGCGGTTGCCGGGGTCTGCCGGGCTCAGATCGGTGTCCACATAGCGATAGCCCAGGCCTAGGCTGCCCCAGGTCGGGCCTGAACCGTAGCGATGGACCAACTCGGCCTGGGCCCCGGTGAAGTCGGCGTCGATGGTCGTGGGGCCGCTGTTGTATTCGTAGCCGCCGGTGAAGACTGCGCCGCGAACCGCCCAGCCCCTGTTGTCGACCGATCCCGGCAAGCCGAAGGTGGCTCCGGCATAGGCGGAATCCGCAACATCGATCTTGCCGCCCGCGAAGATGGTCACATCGCTTTGCGCGAAAGCGGCGCTCGTCCAACAGGCCGCGCCGACCATGGCCGTCGCGGCTGCGATTGCGGTTCTCGATGCGAGGCGACGGCGAAGATCGGTCATGAACATTCCTGACGATAGTATCGGCGCACCGCATTCTCAGCGGCGCAGAGGAAGGCGCTTCAGCGAAGGCTGGATCATTTTGGTTAATACTTTCAGACGACCAATTTCCCTCGCGCGAGTTCAGCCATGCATTCAGCGCTTCGATCGACGGGCGCACTGACGTGGGACACCCAGGAGATCAGTTCTTCCATGCCGGAATCCATGTCGCGCTCCGGCTTGAAGCCGTAGGCGCGTTCGATCTTGGAAATGTCGCCGAAACAGTGCCGAATGTCGCCCACGCGATACTTGTTCAGCACCTCGGGTGCGATGTTCTTGCCCAGAAGGCGGGCCAGGACGCCGGCGATCTCATTGACGGAGATCGGCGTGCCGCTGCCGACGTTGAACACGTCCCAGGTCTGACGATCACTGTCGAGCACAGTTGCGAAGGCGCGGGCCACGTCCTGAACGTGGACAAAGTCGCGCATCTGCCGACCGTCCTCGAAGACCAGGGGGGGCTGATCGTTCAGGAGGCGAGAAATGAAGATGGCCGCGACACCAGTATAGGGGTTGCTCAGCGCCTGACGCGAGCCGTAGGCGTTGAACAGACGTAGCGCCACCGTCGGGATCTGCAGCGCCCTGCCGACCGAGAGGAACATCTCCTCGTGGTCGCGCTTGTTCACGGCGTAGATGGAGTTGGGCTGCAGCAGCTTGTCCTCCGCCGTGGGGACGGGCTCCAACTCCTCGCCCTCGACCATAACCTCCCACTGTCGCGCCTCAAGCTGGGCGTGTGAACGCACATCGGCGGTGACATGGGCATGGGTTGAGGGGCGGACGTAGTCCCCCTCGCCATAGATCGACATGGACGACGCCACGGCGATGCGCTCCACCGTATGTGGTTTCTGCGACAGCACCTCCAGCATGACGGCGGCGGCCATGACGTTGTTGCGAGTGTAGTCGACGATGTTGGTCATGCTTTGTCCGACCCCCACCGAGGCCGCCAGGTGGGCCAGATGGGTCACGCCTTGTAGCGCCGCCTCGAACACGCCTTCGTCCAGCACGTCGCCTTTGATCCGTCGAGCGCGAGGGTCGAGATAGGTTGGCCAGCCTTCGGCGTCCATTTCACCGTCTGCGTGAACCTGAGGCGACAGGCTGTCCAGAACGCTCACGCGGTATCCGCGCGCCAGCATGGCGTCGACTAAGTGCGATCCGATGAAGCCGGCGCCGCCGGTGATCAGGATATGCTTTTCCATGACCGCTTCCGCTCAGTGATGGTGATGGGGGAGAACGCCGAACTGATCCAGCTTGGACCGCACAAGCGTATTGTTGGCGTCGATCTTCTCGGTGCGCTGCCAAACCTGACCGCTGTCCTTCAGGTACATGACGAAGCCGAGCGTCAGGGGAATGATCCAGACACACCACCAGATCATGACGAAGACCGGATTGACCATCAGCATGTAGCCGATGCGGTCCGTCGTGCGTTCCAGCACCAGGCCCGTTCGCGTCCAGGTCCGCATGTAGAGGCCGACGATCAGGACGGTGAAGGCGATGATGTTGAACACCGACAGAACCACCAGCCACAAGGGAAGGGCGCTGTCGCCGGTGAAGAAACGCCACGCCGCCCAGATGCCGAGTGGAATTCCCAGGGTATTCACCCACAACGACATGCAGGGCAGGAAGTTGGTCCAGGCGCGCATCCGCTCGCCGAAGGAGAAGTCCATCTCTTTCAGCGGCGCGCCGAGGCTCTGGAAGAAGCCCGCCACCCAACGTTTTCTCTGGGTGATGCCCTCGCTGAAGGTTTCGGGCACCTCTTCGATCAGCGAGCCCTCGATGATGCCCAGGGTCTTGCCGTTCTTCCAGAAGCGCTCGCCCACCTCGGGGTCCTCGATGGTGATCCAGGGGTGGAAGCCGCCGAGCGCGATCAGATCGTCGACCTTGAAGAACAGTCCCTTGCCCAGCACCCAGAAGGGTTGTTTGGGGTCGGACAGGTGGCCGTACTTGGCGCCGTCCCAGGTCATGTGGTCGAAGGCATGGAAGGCGGCGGCCAGACTGGCGTTCAGGTTGCCTGCGACGTTCCGCGCCTGGAGCACGTCGTATGTCTGCAGCCCGATCGCGGCGGCCTTGAAGTGGTCGGCCGGCGGGCAACTGTCGGCGTCGATATAGTCGATGGTTAGTTTGGTCTTGTCACGATAGGTCTCTGCGACCTGATACAGGGCGTAGATCAGTTGCCGGGTCTTCTTGGGCGGCAGATCCTTTACGCCCGCGCGCTTGCCGCTATGCCACCAGTAGGCCTTGGGGTTGGCGTCCCAAGCGTTCCAGACCATGTCCCAGCGAGGATCGCTGGTCGGCGGAACGGCCAGAATTTCCACGAAAGGGTAGGTCTTCGTCAGTCGTTCCAGGCTGGCGATTGTCTCGACGTCGTTCGAGTTGGGGATGGCCAGGACACGATAGCGGTCGCTTGGGTAGTCCAGCTTCGCCAGGGCTGTGAAGGTCGTCTCCATGGTGCGTTCGAGTTCCCGCAGCACGGGATAGAGCAGGACGATGAAGGGAGTGTCCGATTCGGCGGGCATGGGGGCGTTCATGTCGACCTGATTGACCCGCAGTGACCGGAAGTACATCTCGAGCAGGAAGCAGCCCAAATAGAGCAGCTGCGATATGGCGAACAGCCAGATCAGGATCGTCGGGATACTATAGTTTTGCATCGAAAGGCCCGCCCAGGATTTTCGTGGTGAAGTACTGTCGTTCCGGTGGTGTCGTGCGTGTCTCTTTGAGGCAGTGTTGCGCTGATTTCAGGATGCGAAGGCGTTGGTCTGATTGCGGCCGCTGTTTCTCATTTCGTCCAGGAAGTAGGCGATGGTTCGGGACAGGCCGTCCTGCAGCGGCACTTGCGGCGACCAGTTCAGGCGCGTCAGGGCGCGTGAAATGTCGGGCTTGCGGCGGCGGGGGTCGTCCACGGGCAGGGGGTGATAGACGATCTTGGATGACGATCCCGCCATGGCGAGAATCTGCTCGGCCAACTGGTTGACGGTCGTTTCATTCGGATTGCCGATGTTGATGGGTCCGTCGATGTCCGCATTGGCGTTCATCAGCCGCACGAAGCCTTCGACAAGGTCGTCGACGAAGCAGAATGAGCGGGTTTGTTCGCCGCTGCCGTAGATGGTGATGTCCTCGCCGCGCAGGGCCTGCACGATGAAGTTGGACACCACGCGCCCGTCGTCGGGATGCATGCGCGGGCCATAGGTGTTGAAGATGCGCACGATCCGGGTCGTCAGGCCGTGTTGAGCGCCGAAGTCAGTGACCAGGGTTTCGGCGAAGCGCTTGCCTTCGTCGTAGCAGGAGCGGGGGCCGACCGTGTTGACATTGCCTCGGTAGTTTTCCGTCTGCGGATGCACCTCAGGGTCGCCGTAGATTTCGGAGGTAGAAGCCTGGAAAAAGCGGGCGTTGTCGTCAGCGGCGCGCTTCAACAGATTGAGTGTCCCGAGCGAGCAGGTCAGCGCGGTTTTCACACGATCATATTGATAGTGAACCGGTGAGGCCGGGCAGGCCAGATTGTAGATCTGGTCGCATCGGGGAATGGCGGCCGGCAGAGGCTCGTTGATGTCGTGATGCACGAGCGTGAAGCGTTCCGACGCCTTTAGGTGCTCGACATTTTGCGGGCGTCCAGTGTGGAAGTTGTCGACACAGAAGACCGAATGCCTGCTATCGATTAATTGGGTGCAAAGATGCGACCCTAGAAATCCAGCTCCACCAGCAACAACTATTACAGCCGAGCTCGGTTCGACATAGTTTTCATGGCGATTGTAGAAATGACGATTTTCAACCATCTCTTACAGCCCTAAGTGATCAGTTGCTTGTATCTTGGATACTTGGCTTTGGCGATTTCATTCATCTTTAAGGCGAGTGCGCCAAAGCTAAGCGGGACGTTAACCTCCCCTTAACCAACATTTCGGGCTTGAGTTCCGTTTACATTCCCGACGAATCGCGCTTTGCCGCATTTTGGCCGCATGCCGCTTATCGACGCCGAGGGCCATGACCAAGGCGCCGGAAACCAGTCAGGTTTGATCGGGTTTAGGCGACCCGCGCAGGCCGGGCGGCTGCGACGTGCGAGCCGGACAGGGGCTCGAAAACATGTTCCGCCAGATGCCGCACGACCGGAGCCGCGACTCCGTCGCCGGTCAGATGATAGGCGTCGCTGTATTGCCGGGGCAGGACATAGCTGTCCTTCAGCCCCATCAAGCGCGCCGTCTCTCGCGCCGAGATCAGGCGCGAACGGATGCGCCGTCCCTCGACCACCAGGATGACCTGACGGCTGGAGCCGCCCGAAGGGGTGCGCAGGCAGCCGGCGACGTCGTCAAAGCGAACCTCGGCGCGTTGGACCTTGGCGCCGGTCTCGTCAATGCGGGTGCGGCGATAGACGCCGCCGACCATGCGGCGCCCGGCGCGCTTGGCGGCGGCGACCTTGGCCAGGTGGACCGGCGACATCATGTCGAGCAGCTTCTTCGTCTCGGCCTGGGTGTGCCAGGCGACGCTGGTCGGGCGGTCCTCGATGATGTCGGCGAAGGTGGCGATGCGTCGCTCGGGCGTCGGCACGTTCCACCACAGCAGATGCTCACGCACGTCGACGGGCAGGGCGCCGACCGCCCGGCGCAGGGCGCGCGTGTGGAAAGGCTCGATCGGTTCGGGCGACAGCAGATCGGAGGCGACCTCCACGTCGGCGTGGACGCCGATGACGAACAGGCGCGGGCGCGACTGGGGCACGAACAGGTCGGCGTTGATGACCAGGGCGCCATAGCGATAGCCCGCCTCGGCGAAGGTCCGGCAGATGGCCTCGAAGTCCTTGCCGCCGTGGGACGTCAGGGCGCCGCAGACGTTCTCGACCGCCACCATGCGCGGCGCGCGGTCGTCCTTGATCAGGCCGTGGATGAGGTCCCAGAAGGCGTAGAAGGTGCCGGACCGCTCGCCCTTCAGCCCTGCGCCGGCTCCGGCCAGCGACAGGTCCTGACAGGGGAAGGAGCCCCAGACCATGTCGGCCGTGCCCGGCAGTTGCGCCGCCTCCAGCGCGCGGATGTCGCCCACCGTCAGCTCGCCGCCCGTGCCCCAGTTGGCCTGATAGGAAAAGCCCTTCTTGGCGTCGAAATCATTGGCGAACAGGCAGGTCCAGTCGGCGCCCAAGCCAGCGCGGACCATGCCGCCGCCGGCGAAGAACTCGTAGAAGCTGGGGGCTGAATCGGACGAATCGCGCATGGGGCGACTGTGAAGCAGCCGGGCCGTGGGGTCCATTTGCTGCGACAAGTCATGCACGGCCTTGACGTGAGCGGGCAGGGGACTACGAACCCCGGCCCCTCTCCCCGCAGGTTCTCCCCCATGACGTCCGCGACGCCCGCCACCATCGGCATCGACTTCGGCACGACCAATACGGTGGTGTCGCTGACCCACGGCGACGGCCCCGCGACCCTGGTGCGGTTCCAGGTCGAGGAGAAGGACCTGTTCGCCTTCCGCTCGGCGTTGAGCTTTCAACTGCACGAAGCGCGCGACGGCGGCTCGCCCGAGCGGGTGATCGAGGCCGGGCCCTGGGCCATCGAGGCCTATGTCGAGGACCCGCTGGAGACGCGCTTCATCCAGTCGTTCAAGACCTTCGCCGCCAGCGCCGCCTTCACCGAGACGCGCATCGACAACCGCCGCTATCGGTTCGAGGACCTGTTGTCGGCCTTCCTCCTGCGGCTCAAGCACCATGCCGACGGGGCGATGGACGACTTGCCGCCGCGCATCATCGTGGGGCGGCCCGTGACCTTTGCAGGCGGCAATCCCAATGAGGCTCTGGCGCTGGAGCGGTATGAGGCGGCGTTTGCCCGTCTGGGCTTCACCGACATCCGCTATGCCTATGAGCCCGTCGGCGCAGCCTTCTTCTTTGCGCGCGAGTTGAAACAGGACGCCAATGTCCTGGTCGCCGACTTCGGCGGCGGCACCAGCGACTTCTCCATCGTGCGGTTCGAGCGGGCGGACGGCGCGCTGACGTCCACGCCGCTGGCGCGGTCGGGCGTGGGCGTGGCGGGCGACGCCTTCGACTATCGGATCATCGACCAGCTGGTCTCGCCGGAACTGGGCAAGGGCAGCCTGTACCGGGCCTTCGACAACCGCCTGCCGATCCCCCAGCGCTACTACAGCGCCTTTGCCCGCTGGGACCAACTGGCCCTGCTGCGCGCGTCCAAGGACATGCGCGACATTCGGGGACTGGCCTCGACCGCGCTGGAGCCCGAGAAGATCGAACGCCTGATCGAGGTGCTGGACCACAACCACGGCTACGCCCTCTATCGCGCCGTCTCGGGCCTGAAAGAGGCCCTGTCGCGCGAGGAGGAGGCGATCTTTTCCTTCATCGCCGGATCGGTGCGGATCGAGAAGCCGGTCAAGCGCACAGAGTTCGAAGGCTGGATCGCGCCGGAACTTCAGGCCATGGAGGTCGCCGTCGACGAGGCCATGGCCCAGTCGGGTCTGGACGGGGCGCAGATCGACCGCGTCTTCCTGACCGGCGGCACCTCCTTCGTGCCGGCGGTGCGCGACATCTTCATCCGCCGCTTCGGCGCCGACCGGATCGAGACGGGCGGCGAGTTTGAATCCATCGCCTCGGGCCTGGCCCTGATCGGCCGCGAAGCCGACCTGGACCTGTGGAGCCAAAAGGCCGCTTAATCGCGGTCGGGCGCGCCCAGCGGGAAGTAGGCGCGGTAAGGTCGGGCCTCGTCCACCGCCCGCGCCATCGACGGCCGGGTCAGCAGCCGGGCGCGATAGGCTTTCAGCGTCGTGAAGCGATCTTCGATGGGGTGGGACCAGTCGGCATAAAAGAGCGCGGGCGCGGCGGCGCAGTCGGCCAGGCTGAAGCCGTGATCGGTGGCCCATTCCCGCCCCGCCAGCCGCTCGTCCAGCCAGGCGTAAGATGCGTCCAGCATCCGCTTCGCCTCGGCCACGCCATAGGGATCGCGGTCGCCCTCGGGCCTCAGGGCGTCGGCCACCAGCTTCTGCTGCGGCGTCGAGACATAGTGGTCGAACACCCGGTCCATCATCCGCACCTCGACGGCGGCGGCGGGATCGTCGGGGATCAGCCGCACCGGACCGGGGTGATGCACAGCCAGATGCTCGATGATGGAGGTCGCCTCGACGACCGTGCGGTCGCGGTCCTGCAAGACCGGAAACTTGCGCACCGGCCACAGCGCCGTCAGTTCGGCGAAGGCGGCCTCGCCCTCCAGCAGCCGGAACTCGAACGGCGTGTCGTTCTCATACAGCGCGATCAGCGCCTTCTGGCAGTAGGACGAGAAGGGATGGGCGTAGAGCTTCATGAGGGCTCCTTCAGGCGCTGATAGCCGCCTGCGGGCATTCCAAGCGTCAGCGAAGGGTGGGAAGCTGATCTCAAGTAGTGCGGAGCCGATATCGTTCCTTGGCGGATAGCAACTCTTCTGCCAGTCGGATGGGGGGGCATATTCAAGCCTCCCGGCAGCGATCCGTCGTAGCCGAGCTTCGCCCTTGTGATGGCGCGAGACTGCTCGTTATTTGTCCAGACCACCCTTGCGCCTCCCATCTGCCGAAGGACCGTGATCCGGTCGATTTCGTCCCATCTGTAGTGCTTTGTTCCTCTCCAACCCCTCCTCAAACTGAACCCATCACTTTCAAGTACAAGGCGGTCGGGGACAAAGAGCGCGATCAGCCAGCTCAAAAAGCAAATCCCGAAGAAGACGATACTGGTCCAGCCTGTCAGATGTTGCAAAACTGCGGGATGGCGTGCCGTGCCAGTTCCGTTGATGAGAACCCACCCCATCCAGACGAAGGCAATGCTACCTAGGACCCCGAGGGCAGCCTTCCATCTCGCAGTCCGGCAGAGATGCATCGGTCGATGGTCGTCAGCGTCACTCATCTCGCTCTCGCCCTGCTAGGCCGTAGGCCTAATGTAGCGCTGGAAAGGTGGCGCGTCTTCAAAGGCTCGGAAGTCGATATCCATTTCAAATCAGAAAAGTGGAAATTTGACCCCTCCGCCGCCCGATGCCAGATCGCGGCCCTCAGCAAAGCGAGGGAGCGCCCCATGACCATCACCCTGCACGGCATCAAGGCCTGCGACACGATGAAGAAGGCGCGCGTCTGGCTGGACGGGCAGGGCGTGGACTACGCCTTCCATGACTACAAGGTGGCGGGCGCGAATAAGGCTGATCTGGAGCGCTGGATCGCCGAGCATGGCTGGGAGACGGTGCTGAACCGCGCCGGGACCACCTTCCGCAAGCTGTCGGACGCGGACAAGGCCGACCTGAACGCCGACAAGGCCGTCGCCCTGATGCTGGCCCAGCCGTCGATGATCAAGCGGCCGGTGCTGGACCTGGGCGACGGGCGGACCCTGGTCGGCTTCAAGCCCGAGCGCTATGCCGAGGCCTTTGGCGCTTAGTCCTCGACGGTGGTTTCCGGGCGGTCGTGGCCGTCCGCGCGTTCGGTGATCCACTGGCCCGAGGCGTCCTCGAACTCGATCCAGGAGGTGCGGTCCGGCACCTGCTGTTCGCGCGAGACCGCGACGGCGGCGGCGCGCGCGGCGTCGTGGGTGGCGAAGGTCTCGGAGAAGCTGTCGCCCAGCTTGTAGGCCCAGCCGCCGTCATGCGGGACGATGCGATAGACGATACGGGTCACGCGGTCTCCTTTACGCGAGGGCCGCCGACGACAGGCGACGGCGGCGGGACATAAGCTGAAGGCTCACCCCGAGGATCAGCAGGACCAGCAACGTCAGTTGGAAGCCGACCACCAGCGGATCCTCGACGCCCGAGGCGACGGGATCGCCCGCCGGCAGCCGCGTCAGGGTCTCGGTGACGCTGGGCAGCAGCAGGGTGAAGTAAGAGACGCTGAGCGCGATGGTCTCGATCGACCAGCGATAGCTGGCCAGGGGCTTGATGAAGCCGACCGTCGCGCCGACCGTCAGCGAGATCAGGCTGAGCGCCGCCACGGCCGCGCCCGGCGGGGTCTTGATGACGAAGATGGCCGAGATGGCGCCGATGAACATGAAGGCCAGATAGGCCTTGCCCATCCGCGTGGCGGGGTCGATCCGCCCATGCATCAGCAGCAGGATCAGGCCGATGGGGACTGCGGGCAGACTGCCGAGCGTATGAAACCAGCCCAGCGCAGACAGTTGGGGCAGCATGGCGACACCTCAGGTTCAGGAGGAAGGATCAAGGCCACTGCACGCGCGAACAACGCCGCGCCGTCACCGTTGATCGACCCGAGGCCGCTGTCGAGTCACGCTGTGGTGACAAAAAGCCAAGTCGGCTGCATCCGTTTCCGCGTTCGGCGACGACTACTCTATGAAAGCGCAGGGGCGATGGTCGCCGGGGCGCAGGGGGAGAGAGCGATGGAAAGCCTGTTTCGTGACTTCTGGTGGTTGATGTTCCCGCTGGCCTGGATCGTCGGCAGCGCCTTTTCGAGCTTCTTCCGCTATCGCGGCCAGAAGAATGCGCTGGATCTGGTGCGGACCTATGTCGAGCGCGGCCAGGAACCGCCTGAGGCGCTGTTGCGGATGATTGAAAAGCCTCACGATCCCGACGCCGTGTGCGAGGTGTCGTTTGAGGCTTCAACGCCCCGTGCGCCGCGCGTGGCGGCGGACTACTGGTCCTTGTTCGGCTTGTTTGCTGCCCTGGCCGCCGGGTTCGGATCCGCCGGCGCTTTTACCGGCATTGATGGGGGCAGCGGCGCCTTTCTGGTTGTGGCGGTCACCATGGGCGCGGTGGCGATCTGGGCGCTGATCAACGCCCTGACCCGGCGCGGGCGATCCTGAGGCGTCAGTCGGGGGCTGGGGGGCATGACGGATGCGGAACTGGTCGGTCTGACGCGGACGGGGTCGGACATCGCCTTCACTCGGCTGGTCGAGCGGCATCAGGCGGCGCTGCGGGGGTTCTTGCGCAGAACCCTGGGCGGCGGCTGGGCCGAGGCCGACGACGTGGCGCAGGAGGCGATCCTGACCGCTTGGCGCAGCCTGTATCGGCTGAAGGACGCGACCGGCTTTCGCAGCTGGCTGCTGGGCATCGCCTGGCGCAAAGCCCAGGACCGGATACGTTCGGCGCGGCGTGGCGCGGCGCGCGACGCCGATTGGCTGGGGACAGTGGATGCGCCATCTGGCGTTTCACTTACCGACCGACTGGCGCTTGCCGGGGCGATGGCAGATCTGCCGCCGGACGTGCGGGCCTGCGTGGCCTTGTGCTTGGCCGACGGCTGGTCGCACGCCGAGGCGTCTCTTGCTCTGTCCTTGCCGATAGGAACCGTGAAGTCGCATATTGCTCGCGGTCGAGCGCGCCTGTTCGAAGCGTTGGGAGGTCTCGATGACGCCTGAACAGAAGTTGGAGGCCTTTTTCGCCAATGACGCTGCGCCTGCGCGCGATCTTGTCTTCATGACCGTGGCGGCTCAGAGGATCGCCCGACGTCGCGCAATTCTGTCTGTGCTGGCCTGTCTGCCTTGGGCGGTCGTGGCGGCAGCGGTGTTGTGGGCCTTGCGGCCAATGCTGGATATGGTGGGGGCAGGGTTCGGAGAGTTGGAGCCGGCCTTGGGCGTGGTGGGGTTGAGCGCCGTCGCTGTGGGAACGGTTTTCTGGGCGGTTCGTCGACTGGCGCTGGGTTGAACCACCTTACAAAGAGTTCATGCGCGATCCTGCATCTGATCGGCGCGCTCATCACCTCTTGTTATCAGAAGGCCGCAGCGTCACGCTCGGCTCCACTGTTCAAGAAGGGGCGAAACCCATGGAAGAGTTCATTCCCGTTGCATTCTTCATCATGATCGGTGCGATCGTGATCGTGCCGAGCTGGCTGAAGAGCAAGGAGCGCAAGGAGATGCAGGCGACCCTGCGCTCGGCCATCGAAAAGGGCCAGCCCTTGCCGCCCGAAGTCATCGACTCGCTGAGCAAGGACAACATCAAGCCTCCGGCGTCGGCGGCGCGCGACCTGCGGGTTGGCGTCATCCTACTGGCGGTCAGCCTGGGCGTCGCCCTCTTTGGCTACATGGTCAGCTTCGCTGAAATGGACGCCTTCTATCCCATCGCCGGCAGCGCCGCGGTTCCGGGCATGATCGGTCTGGCCTTCATCGTCCTGAGCATCTTCAACAAGAACAAGGGCTGAGGGGCGACGGGGAGGGGAGACCGTCATGGCCAAGCCTTTACGTGACCTGCACGATGTCGAGCTCGCCGCCCTGTCGGCGGCGGGCGGGCGTCGCGAGTTCGGGGAGTTGGTGCGTCGCCACAGCCCGGCGGTGCGCGGCCTGCTGCGTCGGATGGGGGCGCAACCCGCCCTGGCCGACGACGTGGCCCAGGACGCCTTTCTTCTGGCGTTTGAGAAATGCGCCGAGTTTCGCGGCGAGGGGACCTTCGGCGCCTGGATCAAGCGCATCGCCGCGCGTCTGTATCTGAAGCGTCGTTCGAAGGACGCCCGCTATGTGGACGAGGTCGAGAACGACGAAATCGCGCCCAACGTCGACAGCGCCGGGCGGATGGATCTGGATGAGGCGATGAAGGGGCTGACGGAACCGGAGCGCCTGTGCGTCTCCCTGTGCCACGGGGCGGGCCTGTCCCATCCTGAAATCGCGGCCGCCATTAATTTGCCGCTTGGAACGGTGAAATCTCATGTCAAGCGTGGTCTGGATAAACTTCGGGCCCGGCTCCAGTCGGAACCGGTTGCTCACGGGAGCGCGTCCCATGTCGGTTGATGAGTTCGACCCTGCCATCGAGCGCCTGTTCGCCAAGGCTCCGAGCTTTGCCGATTCGGCCCAGTTCGAGGCGGCCTTGGCCGCGAAACTCAACAAGTCCTCGCGTTTCCGCACCGTGGCCCTTTCGGCGGCGGGACTGATCGGCGGCGTCATCGCCGTGCGCGAGGTCCTGAACGTTGATTTCAATTTCGCGTCGTCGTCCGTGTCTGCATCGGCCGGCTCAGAGCCTGCCGCTCAGGGGCTGAGCATGGCCGGCGTGGACGCCGCTCAGGCCGCGCAATCCTTGCTGGACCGGATTGGTCTGGCTGGGCTGGACTTCAGCGCCATGGGCGGGATGCAGATGTTCTGGGCCACGGCTGGCGTGTTGGTTGCGCTGCTTGCGGCCGGGGTCGTGAAGCTGTCGCAGGAAATCTGAGCGCCGTTTTCCTGCCGAAGTCGCGACCTACTGCTGAAATTTCAGGTCGCGGCGCGAACGCCTGCGTTGCGGGCAGGACGACGACCCTCTAGGGTCGCGCCGGTTTAGCGACCAGTCTTGGCAGCGGTTTTTGGGGCGACGTTTCGTGGTTGATGTCTTCGAACAGGTCGAGGAGGAGCTTCGCTCCGATCGATACAAGCGCTTGGCTCGCACCTGGCTGCCGATCGGCGCAGGTTTGCTGGCGGTCGCGCTCGTCGCCGCCCTGGGCTGGTGGGGCTGGCAGAGCTATGTGACGAATCAGGCTGATAAGGCCTCGGCCGCCTATGACCGCGGCATGATCGCCTTGCAGGCCAATAATCCGTCGGGCGCTGACGCCGCCTTCGCCGAAGCCGCCAAGTCGGGCAACGGCGCCTACAAGGCGCTGGCCCTGATGCAGCAGGCCGGCATCGCCGTCACGGCCAACAAGATCGAGGATGCGGTCAAGCTGTTCGACGACGCCGCTAAGGCCGCTGGCGATCCGATCATCGCCGACGCCGCCGCGATCAAGGCGGCCTTCCTGCTGATGGACACAGCCCCGCTGGCCGATATCCAGAAGCGTCTGGAGCCTCTGGCGAACGACAAGCGCCCGCTGCACGCCTTCGCGCAGGAAGCCCAGGCCATGGCCCTGCTGCAGCATGGCAAGACCGCCGAGGCGCGTCAGATCTTCGTCCAGCTGCAACTGGGTCAGAACGTGCCGGACGACATCCGCCAGCGCGCCCAGGCGGGGGTTCAGGCGGTTGATTCGGGCACTGCGCCTGCTCTGGCCGCCATCGTTCGCGCTGCTGTCGCCCTGCCGGCGCCGGCTGCTGCGCCTGTTGCGCCGGCTACGGCCGCCGCCGCTCCTGCCGAAGCGGCGCCCGCCGCCGCTCGCCCGTAATCGCCGCTTTCAGGACGCCCTGCATGAACCGAACGCTGAAAGTCGCCCTGCTGTGCGGTCTGGCCATGACCGTCGCCTCCTGCGGCACGGTGCGTAACGCCCTGCCGTTCGGATTGGGCGGACAAAAGGAAGACATCGCCAAGGCGACCGAAGGTCAACGCGTCTCGATCCTCGAGTTCGAGCAACAGCTGGCGCCTTCGGCGGCCCTGTCGGGGCGTGACTTCTTCCTGCCGGGACCGCAGGCCGCCACGGCGTGGACCCAGCCCGGCGGCAACGCCGAAAACGCGGTCGAGCACGTCATCGCCGCTCCTGAGTTCACCGTGGCCTGGAAGCGCAACATCGGCGCCGGCTCCAGCAAGACGCGTCAGGTCATGGCGCCGGTCGTGGCCGACAACGGCAAGATCTTCGTTCTGGACGGCGAGGCCGGCGTGACCGCCGTCGACGCCGGCAGCGGCGCGGTTCTGTGGAAGGCCGACGTCAAGGTCGATGAGGCCGATCGCGGCTCGCGCTTCCTGGGCATCGGCTTCGGGGGCGGTGCAGGCGGCGGCGGCTTCGGCGGCGGCGTAGCCGTCGGCGGCGGCAAGGTCTTCGTTTCCTCGGGCTATCGCTCCATGACGGCGCTGGACGCCGCTACGGGCGCAGTGGTCTGGACGTCGAAGGTTGATCTGCCGATCCACGGCGCGCCGACGGTTCAGGGCCAGCGGGTCTTCGTCATCGATGTCGACAACCAGCTGATCGCCTTCAACGTGAACACCGGCCAGCAGGACTGGTCCTATCGCGGCATCACCGAGCCGGCCCGCATCATGCGCGCCTCCAGCCCGGCGGTCAGCGGCGACACGGTCCTGGCGCCCTTCTCCTCGGGTGAACTGGTGGCGCTGCGCGCCTCGAACGGTCAGCCCGTGTGGCAGGAGGTGCTGTCGCGCACCAGCCGCACCAGCGCCCTGTCGGAGATCCGCGACATCGCCGGTCGCCCGGTCGTCAGCCGCGGCTTTGTCTACGCCATCAGCCAATCGGGCGTCCTGCAGTCGATGGACATTCGCTCGGGTCAGGCCAAGTGGTCGCTGCCGGTCGCTGGCGTCAATGCCCCTCTGCCGGTCGGCGACGTCGTCTATGTCGTGTCCAAGGCGGGCGAACTGACGGTGGTCAATCGTGACTCGGGTCAGGTCTACTGGACGCGCGACCTGAACGAGGGGCGTGTCCGCAAGGAAGGCGGCATTCTGGGCTTCGGCAAGCGCACCGTGCGTCCGACATGGTCGGGTCCGATCCTGGCATCGAACCGTCTGGTGCTGGTCAATTCGGACGGCGAGGCCGTGGCCTTTGATCCGAAAACCGGCGCGCAGCAGTCCAGCATCCGGCTGGGTGCGGCGGCCTATATCGCTCCCGCCGCCTACAACGGCGCCCTCTATGTCCTGACGGACAAGGGCGAACTGGTCAGCATCCGCTGATCTTTTTTCTGAATTTGAGTTAGAAAGCCGACATGGCTCTAAAAGTCGCCATCGTCGGCCGGCCCAACGTGGGCAAGTCGACACTGTTCAACCGACTCGTCGGCAAGCGTCTGGCGCTGGTCGATGATCGCCCGGGCGTGACCCGTGACCGTCGCTATGCCGACGGCAATATCGGCGACATGGATCTGACGCTGATCGACACGGCCGGCTACGAGGACGTCACCGACGAAAGTCTTGAAGCACGCATGCGCGAGCAGACCGAGGCCGCCATCGAGGACGCCGACGTCATCCTGTTCACCATGGACGCCCGCGAGGGCGTGACCCAGTTGGACCGCATCTTTGCGGACCGTCTGCGCAAGGTGCACAAGCCGGTCATCCTGCTGGCCAACAAGTCCGAGAGCCGCGAAAGCTCGGGTGGCGTAGGCGAGGCCCACAGCCTGGGCTTCGGCGAACCGGTCGCCATCTCGGCCGAGCACGGCGAAGGCATGGCCGACCTGTATCAGGCCCTGCTGGTCGCTTCCGAAGATGTCTTCATCGAGGAAGAGGAAGAGACCGACAAGCCGATCCGTATCGCCATCATCGGCCGTCCGAACGCGGGCAAGTCAACGCTGATCAACCGCCTGCTGGGCGAAGATCGCCTGCTGACCGGTCCCGAGGCCGGGATCACCCGCGACTCCATCTCGGTCGACTGGGAATACGAAGGCAAGGCGATCCGCTTCGTCGACACCGCCGGGATGCGCCGCAAGGCCCGCGTCCAGGAGAAGCTGGAAAAGCTATCGGTCGCCGACACCATCCGCGCCATCACCTTCGCCGAGGTGGTCGTGCTGGTGATGGACAAGGACGACGCCTTCGACACCCAGGACCTGCAACTGGCCGACCTGGTCGAGCGCGAAGGCCGCGCCCTGGTCTATGTCGCGTCGAAGTGGGACCTGGAGGAAGAGCCTCAATCCAAGATGGCCGAGCTGAAACGCCTGGCTGAGGACAAGCTGCCGCAACTGAAGGGCTCGCCCTTCGTGGCCCTGTCCTCGCACAACGGGCGCGGCGTGGATCGGCTGATGCCGGCCATCATCAAGGCCTATGAAACCTGGTCGGTGAAGGTCAAGACCAAGGACCTGAACACCTGGCTGTCCATGGCCACCCAGAGGCACCCGCCGCCCGCCGTCGACGGCAAGCGCGTGAAGCCGAAATATATGGCCCAGACCAAGGCCCGTCCGCCGACCTTCGTGCTGATGGCCAGCCGCGCAGGCGACATGCCTGAACACTACAAGCGCTATCTGGTGAACAGCCTGCGCGAGAGCTTTGACCTGCCCGGCACGCCGATCCGCCTGACGGTCAAGTCGGGCTCGGCCAACCCCTATGCCGAGGGCGGCGCCAAGTCCGGTCCCGAGCGTTACAAGGGCACGGCCAAGACTGCGCCGCGCAAGGTGCTGAAGGCCGAGAAGGCCGCTGAAGCCCTATCCAACCTGCCGGGCAAGGCGCTGGAGCAGAAGAAGTCGGGCATCAAACCCAAGGTGAAGGCCCTGGGCGGGCTTAAGGCCGGCGCCAGCAAGAAGGCCGGTCAAAGCGTAGCCGTCCAGAAAGGCGCCCGCGGCGGCGCCCGCCAGGTTTCGCGCTCGGGCCGTATTCGCACCGGCCAGAAGCACGCGCCAAAGAAGTAGGCGGGTCGCCCGGGGCGGCTTGTAAAGGTTGAGGGCGAGCCGTCAGCGACGACGGCTCGCCCTTTTTCTTTGAGCGAGCCCTAGGCCTGTCTTGTTCGCCTGGTTCGTTTGTTGGCGGCGACTATGCGGGCGGGGGCGTCCTGATCGCCGATGACCGCCTTCAAGGCCAGGGCGACGAACAGCACCCAGCGCAGGTTGTGCCAGTTCATGGTGATGCTCTCGGTCAGCATGGTCAGGGTGTAAGCTGTCATCATCGGCATAAGCAGCCAGCCAGACGGCCGGGCATAGGCCGCCCATAGCGAACGCCCCCACATCTCGATCATCCAGGCGGCCAACAGAATGACGCCGGGAATGCCCAGGGCCAGATAGACTTCCAGCCAGCCGCTGTGGGCGTGGGCGGCGCTGAACTTGGCTTCATAGGCGATCCAGGCCTTTGGACCGGCTAAGGAGGCGTCGTCCCAGATCGCGCCATAGCCGAAGCCGGACCAGGGGCGTTGTTCCATTTGGTGCAGGATGCCGCTCCAGATCTCGGTGCGGCCCGTTAGCGTCGCGTCCTTGCCCAGCAGGTCGAAGATCAGGTCGCTTTGCGTCGCAACCACCAGCAGGGCGGCGCAAACGACCATGATGGCCAGCCAGGTGCCGATGATGGCCCGCTTGGGACCGCCCTGAACCAGGCCGACGAACCCCATGCTGGCGAAGGCGAGAACCAGGACCACCAGACCGGTTTTGGAGGTTGAAAGAATGACTAGGGCGGAGGCGAGCGCTGCGCACACCAGCCAAAGCCTCCGTCGCTGGGGAACCATGACGGCCGCCGCCGCCATGCATATGGCGGCCAGCCCCATGTTCTCGCCCAGGGCGTTCTTTTCCAGCCACAGGCCGCGCCAGGCTCCGGGAAACAATTCATGCATCCGCCCCCACTCGGGCATCAGGGCGCCAAGGAAGAGGGAGGCGACCATCATCACCGTCATGGCGACGGCCAGGACCTCGGTCAGGGTGGACCATCGCCAACGCGCCGCCAGAGCGACGCCGCCCAGAGTAGTGAACAGCAAGGCCATGATCCGACGCAGCGTTACGTCGGGCGTGATCGACCAGGCGACTGAGGCGGCGGTGAGCAGCAGCATCAGGATGAGCAGGGGCGATCGCCCCACGGCCTTCAAAGCCGTGCCGGGCCGCGTCAGCAACAGGCCGACGGCCAGAGCATAGGCGGGATAGAAGCCGTTTCGCAGGAAGTCCGCAGAGCGAGCGCCATAGCCCGTCATCGGCGCCGCCCAGGACTGGGAATAGATCAGGACGATCATCACCGAGGCGATGAAGGCCAGGATGTCGCCATAGGGGGTGGCGCGCATGACGGGCGCGGGTCGCGTGGCTGCGTCTGCCGCTGTTCGGACGGCGCGTCCGGTCGGTCCTGAAAGCCGCCCCCCCGGCGACTGGATCGACATGAGCCGGTCTCTAGACCTGAATTTCCGCCGACAGGCCTTGCTTCCAATCCTTGAAGCTGACGGTCAGGGGCGGGGTCAGGTCGGGACGAGCCAGTTCGACCATCAGGGGGCCGATCTCCGAAGGATGGGGCAGAACCGCGGGATCTTCGCCCGGGAAGGCCTGGGCGCGCAACTGGGTGCGCATGCGGCTGGGATCCACCACGGCGACGCGGATGGGCGTGCTTTCGACTTCGTCGGCCCAGCACTTCACCAGGTTCTCGGCCCCGGCCTTGGTGGCGGCGTACATGCCCCAGAAGGCGCGCGGGTCAGCAGCGACGCTGGTGGTCAGATAGATGGCGCGGCCGGCGTCCGAGGCGCGCAGCAGCGGCTCCAGCGAGCGGATCAGGCGATAGACGCCGGTAAAGTTGATCTTCTCGACCTTGGCGAACTCGCGCGGTTCGGCATGGGCGACCGGCGTCAGGCCCGACGGGCCCATGGTGGCGGCGGCCTGAACCCAGATGTCCAGCTTGCCGAAACGCTCGAACAGGGCGCCGCCCAGACGGTCGATGGCGCCGCCGTCCACCAGGTCGAACGGGACCAGTGTGGCGTGCTGGCCGGTGGCGGCGAAGATGGCGTCGTCCAGCTCTTCCAGGCCGCCCTGCGTGCGGGCGGTCGCTACGACGTGGGCGCCGGCCTTGGCCAGGGCCAGGGCGGTCTCATAGCCGATGCCGTGCGAGGCGCCGACGACCAGGGCGATGCGATTTGCGAGGGGAAGGGAAGCGTGTTCGGACATGTTGCGCTGATAGCGCGCCGACTGATCCTGCGAAAGGCTTAGCCTTGCATCAATAGCCAGGCGCCGGTTGCCACAGGCTGAAGCTGACGCCCTGGTCGTCGGCGACGACGGCGGACAGGCCGGACGGGCTCTGGGCCGGCATGGCGGCGTGGCCGCCCAGTTCCTTCACCCGCGCGCATGTGGCGTGAATGTCGTCCACGCGGAAGTAGAGGTGGGGATAGGCCCGGTGCTCGCCCTTGGTGATGCCGAAGGCGGGATCAGAGCCGCTGACGTGGGCGTAGGCCGGGTGCGAACTAGCTTCGTCGAAGGTCCAGCCGAACAGGCCCGCATAGAAGGCGCGGGCCTTTTGGATGTCCGGGGTGTCGAGTGTGAAGTAGCCGAGTTGGATCATACCGCCTTAAGCGGTCACCAGCAGGGAAAGTTGCCCGCCCTTGGCGTCTCGGCCGCCTTCTTCGATTTCGCGGTCCAGCAGCCGGGTCGGATAGTCGCCGGTGAAGTAGTGGTCCGTGAACTGGGGATTGGCGGCGTCGCGCGGTCCGGCGCCGAGGGCGTCATACAGGCCGTCGATGGACAGGAAGCCGAGCGAATCGACTTCCAGGATGGCGCGCATCTCGTCCATGGTGTGGGTCGCGGCCATCAGCTGCGTCCGTTCGGGCATGTCGATGCCGTAGAAGTCGGGGAAGAGGATCTGCGGGCTGGCCGAGCGCAGGTGAACCTCCTTGGCGCCCGCCGCGCGCACGGCGCGGACCAGCTTCAGCGAGGTAGTGCCGCGCACGATCGAGTCGTCGATCAGCACGACGCGCTTGCCTTCCAGGGCCGAACGGTTGGGGCTGTGCTTCATCCGCACGCCCTTTTGCCGAGCGCCCTGGCTGGGCTGGATGAAGGTGCGGCCCAGGTAGTGGCTGCGGATGATGCCGACTTCGTACGGAATGCCGCTTTCTTGCGCATAGCCGAGAGCCGCAGGCACGCCCGAGTCCGGCACAGGCACGACGATGTCGGCCTCGACCTCGAACTCGCGTGCCAGGCGGCGACCCATTTCCTTGCGGACGTTATAGACCGAGCGGCCGTTCACCACGCTGTCGGGGCGGGCGAAGTAGACATACTCGAACAGGCAGGGTCGGGCGGCGCGGGGCGGGAAGGGCTTGATCGAGGTCAGGCCGTCCTCGTCGATCACGACCACTTCGCCGTGTTCGATGTCGCGGATGAAGGTGGCGCCGATGGTGTCCAAGGCGCAGGTCTCGGACGCCAGAACCCAGGCCTCGCCGACCTTGCCCAGCACCAGGGGGCGGATGCCCAGCGGGTCGCGGGCGCCGATCATCTTGTAGCGGGTCTGGGCGACCAGGGCGTAGCCGCCCTCGATCCGGCCCAGGGCGTCGATGAAGCGCTCGACGATCTTGGCCTTACGGCTGCGGGCGATCAGGTGAAGGATGGCCTCGGAGTCCGAGGTGGACTGGAAGATCGCGCCTTCCGAGACCAACTGGCCGTGCAGGTATTTGAAGTTCGTCAGGTTGCCGTTGTGGGCGATGGCGATACCGCCCTGGTCCAGATCGGCGAACATCGGCTGGATGTTGCGCAGGAAGCTGCCGCCGGCGGTGGAATAGCGGGTGTGGCCGACCGCGGCGCCGCCGGGCAGGCGGGTGGTCAGCTCGGCGTTGCCGAAGGCCTCGCCGACGAGGCCCTGATGGCGCTCGGTGTAGAAGCGGTCGTCGTGGACGCTGGCGATGCCGCAGGCTTCCTGACCGCGATGCTGCAGGGCGTGCAGGCCCAGCGCGACGATGGAGGAGGCCTCGTTCTCGGGCGCGCCCCAGACGCCGCAGACGCCGCATTCCAGCCGCAGCTGGTCATCCTCCGGCTCGCGCCAGTGCTCGCGGTGAACGATGGGATCGGCGATATGGTGGCGCATCGTCAGGCTCCGATGACCGGGACAGGATAACTCAGGCGGCGGCGCCGCGCACGTAGTCCGCCATTGCGTCGAGGGCAAGGCTCATTGATCGGAAAACCCTTCGCGGACGGAAGAACCGACCACGGGAGTCAGGGCGTCGGCGCCCTTTCCAAGCGTCGGCAGGACCGTCTGGATGGCCTTTGCCGAGGCTTCGCTGACAGACGACAGGGCCGCTTCGGTTAGCCAGCGCGGGGGATTGTCGGACATGACGCCCATGATGGTCAGGTGCGCGGCCCCGATCAGGGCCAAGGCCCGCACGGCGCCCAGCGTCAGACCGAAGGTTTGATCAAGGGCGCCGAGCGCATTGCCGCGTGCGCCCTTGGAAATCGCCGCGCCGAGCAGGCGCAGGCCGAAGTAGAGAATCAGGAAGGTCAGCCCCACGGCGAGCACCGATCCGGCCCAGTCGGGATCGACCAACGACCGCCCCACCGGCGCGGTCCAGGGCAGGGTGATCAGGGCCAACAGGCCCGCCAGGAAGAAGCTGAAGAAGGCCGTCAGCTCGCGTACGCCGCCCCGGAACCAGCCGGCGGCGCCGGAGGCCAGAAGCACAAGGATGACGAAGACGTCGTAGCCGGTCACGCGCGCTGCAATCGCTGGAGAAGAAGACGCCGCCTCAATAGCGGTTTTGGGAGATTCGCTCGACCACCTCGGTCAGCAGGCCTGCGGCCGTGACGGCGACGTCGCCCTTCTTGACCTTGTCCTTGGCCTGAGACGGGGCCAGAGCGCGGTCGAAGCCGAGCTTCTTGGCCTCTCTCAGCCGCGCCTCGGCGCGATTGACGGCGCGGACCTCGCCCGACAGGCCGATCTCGCCGAAGACGACGCAGCCTTGCGGCAGGGGCTTGTCCAGCGCCGAACTGATCAGGGCGGCGGCGGCGGCCAGGTCGGCGGCGGGTTCATTGATCCGCAGGCCCCCGGCGATGTTCAGATAGACGTCCTTGTCGCCGAAGCCGAGGCCGCAGCGGGCCTCCAGCACGGCCAGCAGCATGGCCAGACGACCGTTGTCCCAACCCACGACCGCGCGGCGCGGCGTGCCGTAGGCGGAGGGCGCGACCAGGGCCTGAATCTCCACCAGAACCGGTCGCGAGCCTTCGATGCCTGCAAAGACGGCGGCGCCCGGCGCGCGGTCCTTGCCTTCACCCAGGAAGAGGGCCGACGGGTTGGTGACCTCACGCAGGCCGACGTCGCTCATCTCGAAGACGCCGATCTCGTCGGTGGCGCCGAAACGGTTCTTGCCCGCGCGCAGGATGCGGAAGGGATAGCCGCGCTCGCCCTCGAAGCTGAGGACGGCGTCCACCATGTGTTCCACCACGCGCGGCCCGGCGATCTGGCCGTCCTTGGTGACGTGGCCGACCAGGACGATGGCCGGACCGCCGTCCTTGGCCAGCCGCACCAGTTCGGCGGCGCAGGCGCGGACCTGTGTGACCGAGCCGGGGCCGGCCTCGTGGGCGTCGGACCACAGGGTCTGGATGGAATCGATGATGACGATGTCGAACCTGTCGCGCTTCAGCGTCGTCAGGATTTCGCGCAGGGCCGTCGCGGAAGCCAGGGACACGGCGGCGTCGGCGACGCCCATGCGCTTGGCGCGGGCGCGGATCTGTTCGATGGCTTCTTCGCCCGAGATATAGGCCACGCGGGCGCCGTTGCGGGCCGCCTTGGCCGTGACCTCCAGCAGCAGGGTGGACTTGCCGACGCCGGGGTCGCCGCCCAGCAGGATGGCCGAGCCCGGCACCACGCCGCCGCCGCAGACGCGGTCGAACTCGGTCACGCCGGTGACGATGCGCGGCGGCTCGGGCGTGTCGGATTGCAGGGTCTCGAACGTCAGGCCGCGTCCGCGTGCCGTCGAGGCGGGCTTCATCGCGCCGGGCGGGGCCGACTTGGATTCCTCGGACAGGCAGTTCCATTCCCCGCAGCCGGAGCATTGCCCCGACCACTTGGAGTGAACCGCCCCGCAGGACTGACAGACATAGAGAAGGGTGTCGCGCGCCATGCCCCTGACCTAGCAGGAATCGCGGCGCGGGCGAGGGGCCATGCGACGGGCTGCGTCCGGTTCTGACGCAGGGCGACGCGCGCGGCTTGCATTGGGCCTCATATGCCCGTCATCCTGCCAAGCTATAGCGTCGTTACGACTCAACCCCCGCCGAGGCCTTCATGACCGCTCCGAACCCGCCCGCCATCGATCCGGGCCTCGTCGCCCGCGTGCAGAACATCCTTATGCGGCCCAAGCTGGAATGGCCGGTCATTGAGGCCGAGTACGCCACGACGCGTAGCCTGTTCGCCCGCTACGCCATGATCCTGGCCGCCATCGGCCCGGTGGCCAGCCTGATCGGCGGCCAGTTGTTCCCGATCTCCATCTTCGGGTCGGTGATGCGGACCCCGATGGTCGGCGGCCTGCTGGGCGCCATCGTCACCTGGGGCCTGTCGCTGGTGTCGGTCTTTGTTCTGGGGCTGATCATCGACGCCCTGGCCCCGACCTTCAACGGCACCAAGGACAAGGTGCAGTCGATGAAGGTCGCCGTCTATTCGATGACGGCGGCGTGGACGGCCTCGATCTTCAACCTGTTCCCGGCGCTGGCCTGGCTGGGCGGTCTGCTGGGCCTCTACGGCTTCTATCTGCTGTATCTCGGCCTGCCGACGGTGATGAAGGCCCCGCAGGACAAGGCCCTGGCCTACACCGCCGTCGTCGTCATCTCGGCCATCGTGCTGTGGATGGTGGTCAGCGCCATCGCCGCCGCCGTGGTGGCCAGCTTCGTGGTCGGAACGATCGGCCTGGGCGCGATGGCCCTGAGCTAAGTCAGCCGACGTAGAGGCGCGGCACGCGCGGCGTGATCGAGGTCAGCATCTCGTAGCTGATGGTTCCCGCCGCCGTCGCCGCGTCGTCCACCAGGCGATTGGCGCCGAAGATCTCGACCGTGTCGCCCGCCGCCACGTCCAGGCCGGTGACGTCCACCGCCAGCACGTCCATCGACACCCGGCCGATGATGGGCCGAAGCTCGCCCGCCACCCAGACCTGACCGCGCGGACTGTTGCTGCGCATGACGCCGTCGGCATAGCCGGTTCCGCAGGTCGCGACGCGGATCGGCGTCTCGGCGCGATAGCCCTGCGAATAGCCGACCGTCTCGCCCGTCGGCACGTCGCGCACCTGCATGATCTGGGCGTTCAGGGTGGCCACCGGGGCGATGCGTTCGTCCGGCTTGCCCTCAGGCCCGCCGCCGTACAGGCAGATGCCCGGACGCACGACGTCGAAGGCGAAGTCGGGGCCGAGGAAGCAGCCGCCCGAGTTGGCGAAGGAACGTGTCACGCCCGGATAGCGGGTCACTGCGGCTGCATAGGCGTCGCGCTGCGCCCGGTTCAGCGGATGGGACGGCTCGTCGGCGCAGGCCAGGTGGGTCATCACCAACTCCAGCCCCGCAAATGCTTCGGGCGCATCCTCGACGCGGAAGCCCAGCCGGTTCATGCCGGTGTCCAACTGCAGGCCGCAGGCGCCGCCGCCCGCCGCCGTCCAGGCCTCGATCTGACCCGGCTGGTTCAGCACCGGACGCAGGTTCGCCGCCTTGATCATGGCTGCTGACGATCCGTGACAGCCGTCCAGCACATAGATGACCGGCTCGGCCCCGAGGGCTTCGCGCAAAGCCACGCCCTCGGCCGCCCGCGCCACGAAGAAGGTCCGCGCGCCCTCGGCCATCAGCCGCCTGGCCACGGCTGCGGCGCCAAGGCCGTAGCCGTCGGCTTTCACGACCGGATTGACCGGCACGCCGGTCAGGCCCTGCAGGGTGTGGAAATTGCGCGCAAGGGCGCCGAGATCGACGGTGAGGGAGGCGGGGAGGGACATGGAGCCCTTATGCCGCAAGATTTGTGCGGCGCCATGACCCTTGGGTCGAATTACTCGGGAATATCCGCATAGGTGCCGTAGCGGTCGTCGTGGGCCAGGTTGCCGAAGCGGACGGTGTCCGCGTCAAAGGCCAGCTTGACGATGCCGATGGGGCCGTGACGCTGCTTGCCGATGACCACCTCGGCCTGGCCTTGCAGGCGGTCCATGTCCTGCTGCCATTGCAGGTGTTCTTCGGTGCCCTCGCGCGGTTCGGCCCGGCCCAGGTAGTAGCTTTCGCGATAGACGAACATGACGCAGTCGGCGTCCTGCTCGATCGAGCCGGATTCACGCAGGTCGGACAGTTGCGGGCGCTTGTCCTCGCGCTGCTCGACCTGACGCGACAGCTGCGACAGGGCGATGATCGGCACGCCCAGTTCCTTGGCCAGCGCCTTCAGACCGCCGGTGATCTCGGACACCTCCTGCACGCGGTTCTTCTGTCCGCCGCCTTCGCCCGTCGTGACCAGTTGCAGGTAGTCGACGATGATCAGGTCGAGGCCGTGTTCCATCCGCTTCAGGCGTCGCGCGCGGGCCGCCAGCTTGGAGATGGAGATGCCGCCGGTGGCGTCGATGTAGAGGGGGCTCTCGCCGATCTCGACCGCCGCGTCGCGCAGCTTGCCGAAGTCCGAGGCGTCGATCTCGCCCTTGCGCAGCTTGTCCGAGGACACGCCGGAGGCGTCGGCCAGAATACGCATGGCCAGCTGCTCGGCGCTCATTTCCAGCGAGTAGAAGGCCACGACGCCGCCGTTGACCGTTTTGCGGCCTTCCGGCGTCGGCTCCCACTGATAGGCGCGGGCCACGTTGAAGGCCATGTTGGTGGCCAGCGCCGTCTTACCCATCGACGGACGACCGGCGAGGATTAGAAGGTCGGACGGGTGCAGGCCGCCCAGCTTGCGGTCCAGGTCGACCAGGCCGGTGGCCAGACCGGCCAGTTTGCCCTCGCGCTGATAGGCCTCGCCCGCCATTTCGACGGCGCCGGCCAGGGCGGTCGAGAAGTTGACGAAGCCCGACGACGGCTTGCCCGTCTCGGCCAGCGAATAGAGGGTCTGTTCGGCCTGTTCGATCTGTTCGTCGGCGGGCGTGTCCGGGTTGGGCGCCTCCTTGATCATCTCGCCGCCGATGCGGATCAGGTCGCGGCGCAGCGCCAGGTCGTAGATGACGCGAGCGTAGTCGGGCGCGTTGGCCGCCGGCGGGGCGCGGTCGACCAGATCGGCGAGGTAGCGCAGGCCGCCGAACTCGTGGAAGGCCGGGTCCTGCTTGAAGCGCTCCATCAGGATAGTCGGCTCGGCCAGCAGGCCCTGACGGATGTGGTCCTCGATCGCTTCGAAGAGCCGCTGGTGGAAGGGCTCGTACATATGCGTGCCGCGCAGGCGGTCGCTCAGCCGCTCGAACACGGCGTTGTCGAACATCAGCGAGCCCAGCAGCGCCTGCTCCGCCTCCAGGTTGTGGGGCATGGACGAGACGGAGACCTGATCGGCGTTTCCGTAGGGCATGGGAGCGAAGGCGTTCATTGAAATACGCATAGCCTTATGCGGCCATTGCGTCAGACGCGGGCATCGCCTTGGTCGTGGACATCCGGCGGCGCCTGTGGACCGTCCCGAAAAGCCCTGTCTGATCAGTGACGGTCGGGTCAGTTCCGGCAGGGGTAGCGTTCGATCATCCAGTCGCGGACGGCCTGGGTGACTGTTCTGCTCCTTTGCGCCTGGGGCAAGGTCTCGAAACGCACCACAAGGCTTTCCGGCGTAATGCCAGTGCCGGAAGGCGGGATGCAGTGGGCGGGCGAACGCCCGGCGGAGATAGCCGCGGCCTGTTCGGCCTTCACGATGCTGACGGCCTCGGTGACTTCCCGGATCAGGCGGCGCGTCTGGGGGCGCAGCATGGCGGCGACGCGATTGCGAGGCACGTCAGCGCCCAGGCTCAGGAACTGCTGCACCGTCATGTCCGAGGCCAAGACCTGACGAGGCGGGGCGAGCAGAGCCAGAGCGCCGAAGACGACGGCGAAGGATGCGGATACGCGAGGCATGAAGCCTAGATGCGGACCGAGGCTCCGTATCGCAAGCGAGGCCGCAGCGTCAGACCGGGCAGGGATGCTCCGCCGCCATCCATTCCTGCACGGCCTGGGTCACGCTGATGTTGCGGCGCGCCTGGGGGATGGCGTTGAAGCGGGCCAGCAAGGCGTCGGCGGACAGGCTGACCTTGTCGGGCATGCAGGTGGCCGGACGGCGACCTGCGGTCCGCGCGGCGTCCTGTTCGCCACGCACAGCGGTGAAGGCCTGTTTGACCTCGTTCATCAGGCGACGCGTGTCCGACCGCAGCAGGGCGGTCGGATTGCGCGGGATTCGGTTGGCGGATGTCAGGAACTCCTGAACCGTCATGGCGCTGGCGCTGCCGGCCCACAGGCTGGCGGCGAGAGCGAGGACGAGCGTGGCCTTCTTCATGCGGACCCCTCCGATTGGAACGGCCCAGCTTCTCGTCCTTGCGATGAATGCTCGATGAACGCTGTCAGGTCTCCAGCGGCAGCGTCGGCAGGGTGTTGGGATAGATCCGCTCGATGTCGCCGCCCGTCGCCTTGGCCGAGCGCGCCATGCGGAAGGCGTTCACCGGCTGGGTCTCGCCGATCCACAGGGCGTTGATCAGGTGGTCGGCGTAGGGATCGTCGGTGTTCGGGTGGATCAGGATCTTCAGCCCCAGATGGTTCAGCATCAGCCAGGGGATGACGGTCGGAACCTGTTCATTGGCGAAGCCGAAGTAGAAGGAGGGCGTGGTGTGGGGGCCGCGCGGTCCCTCGTTCCATTCGCCGAGTTCGACCTTGAAGCGATGGATGACCCAGTCGCGCAGTTGGGCCGCGCGATAGGCCGTGTCCTCGTTGAAGTAGATGTGGGCGTGGTAGCTGCTGATCTCGGTGTAGGCGCGCGGCGCGGTCGGCAGATCGACACCGCGCGGCAGGGGCTCGGGCGGGCCCTTGGGGCGGGCGCCCCAGGGGCTGAGGGTGCTCTCGTCGCCCACCTGAACCGCCGCTTCGGCGGGACGGGACGCAGCGGCCGCGGCGGTCGCCGCCGCAGCCGCTGCGCCGCCCCCAACCAGCAGGGCCCTGCGCGAGACGGAGGGGAGAGCTCCCTCGCGCTCGGGTCCCGCCGCCGTCACCACTTCACGCTCAAACGGGCGTAGCCGTAGCGGCCGTTGAAGCCGAACGGCGAGTAGTAGGGGAAGCCCAGGACGCCGTTGCTGTTCAGGCTGGCAGGAACGAAGTCGGGGTATTCGTCGAAGACGTTGTCCACTCCGATGGCGACGCCGATCCGATCCGTGACCTGGAAGCGGCCTTCCAGATCGACCGTGGTCTTGGCCCCGGTCGAATAGTCGTTGGCCGGGGTCGAGCCAGCCTGCAGCACGTCGGCGTAGTAGGTCGCCCGCGCCGTCGCGCCCCAGCGGCCGAACTTCCAGTCCGCCGAGCCTGAGATCTTCGTATCCGGCGTGCCTTCCTCGATGGTCAGGATGCGGCTGCGGGCAAACAGGGTCGGAACCGGGTTCAGCACCGACGAGGAGGTCGGCAGCCTGGTCACGCTGACGTCGTTGACGTTGGCCGCGACGGTGAAATCCCAGTCGCCGACGCTTTCGGTGCGCAGGCGATAGCGACCGACGATATCGACACCCTCGGTCTCGGTCGTCACGCCGTTAAGGAAGAAGCGGGCCGCCTGGACCCCTAGCGGGTCCAGCAGGCCCGCGACCTGGGGCGAGAAGCTGCGGTTGATCAGCTCGGACAGGACGATCTGGTCTTCGATCGTGATCTTGTAGGCGTCCACCGTCAGATCGAAGTCGCCCAGCCGGACCACCGCGCCCAGCGAATAATTGGTCGAGGTCTCAGGCTTCAGCGCCTTGGCGCCCAGGGCCGTGGCGACGGCGCTGGTGGCCGGGAAGGTGCCGGTCTCGACCACGGCGCCGTTCTGGATCACCGAGGAGGTCGAGGTGAAGAAGCTCTGCTGCAGCGACGGGGCGCGGAAGCCGGTCGAGACCGAGCCGCGCAGGGCGAAGTTGGGGCTGAAGTCGTAGCGCGCCGCCAGTTTGCCGGTCTGGGCGTCGCCGAAGTCGGAATAGTCCTCGACGCGCAGGGCGCCTTCGACCGTGAACTTGTCGGTCAGGGGGATTTCGACGTCGGCGTAGAGGGCGACGGCGTCGCGGTCCTCGTCCACCTCGTTGGACGGCTGGAAGCCGACGAAGCCCTGGGCGCCGCCCGCCAGGGCGGTGTTGGATCCGAGAGGTCCGCGGTTCCAGGATTCCGGCTGACCGGCCTCGATCTTGTAGCCTTCGCGGCGGGCTTCCAGACCCCAGGCGAAGTTCAGCGGGCCGCTGAGGCCGACCTCGAACTGACGGGTGAAGTCGGCGCCGAAGACCAGCTGGTCATAGATCAGGCTGCCGGAATCGAAGCTGGTCGGCGAGGCTGCGCCATAGGTGGCGTTCAGCGAGTCCTCGGTGCGGAAGTCCAGGGCGTTGCGGCCATAGACCAGGCTGAAGTCGGCGTTCCATCCGGCGATCTCGCCCTTCACCCCGCCCGCCAGCGACAGGTCTTTCGAGTTGATGGCGATCTTGGGCAGGAAGCCGTTGGGGTAAATGGTCGGCACGTTGTTGGCGTTGTTGGCCAGGCGAGGGAAGGCGGCGCCTTCGCTGTCGCGGTCCTGATAACCGGCCCAGCCATAGGCGTCCCAGCCCGCGGCCAGAGGCTTGCCGGCATTGGCGAAGACGGTCCATTGCTCGACCTCGGGGTCGCCCAGACGCGCAGTGACGGCGTTGGGGGTGACGCGCGGGTCCAGGTCCGAACGGTTCGTCGGCTCGCGGTTCAGATATTCCGCGGACAGGGTCAGGAAGCCGTCGGAGCCGAGACCGAAGCCCTGCCAGGCCGAGGCGGTGACGGTGCGGCCGTCGGTTTCGTCGCGCTCGCCGCGCGCGGTCTCGACCGTGGTGAAATACTGGCCGTAGGTGACGCTGGCGCCGCCGCCCTCGCGGGCTTCCTTGAGGCGCAGGTTGATGACCCCGGCGATGGCGTCCGAGCCGTATTGGGCCGAGGCCCCGTCGCGCAGCACCTCGACCCGGTCCAGGGCGCCGGTCGGGATGGCGTTCAGGTCGACGGCAGCCGAGCCGCGACCGACCGTGCCGTTGACGTTGACCAGGGCCGAGGCGTGGCGGCGCGTGCCGTTCAGCAGCACCAGGGTCTGGTCCGGCGACAGGCCGCGCAGGGTGGCGGGGCGGATGGAGTCGGAGCCGTCGTTGGCCGAAGGGCGGGCGAAGGACAGCGAGGGGACGGTCTGGGCCAGGGCGGCGGCGAACTCGGTGGTGCCGCGGTTGGACAGGGTCTCGGCGGTCACGACGTCGACGGGGGCCAGGGTGTCGAGGCGCGAGCGGCTGGGCACGCGGCTGCCGGTGACGACGATGTCGTCGACCGAGGTGGCGTCGTCGGGGGCTTCCTGAGCAGAGGCGGCGCCCGCGATCAGCAGGGCGGCGCCGGATGCCGCGAGGAACAGACTGGAACGATAGGCGAAGGTCATCTCGAGAGGTCAGCTTTTCTGATTGGACGCAAGGCGGCGGGCGGCGCCGTTGAGCGGCGTCGTGAAGCGGCGTCGATTGTCTGGGTGGTCAGGGCCGGCGGCGGACCGGCCGAAGGGCGATCAGCGGCGGGCTGGACATCGCGCCGGTCGAAGGACCGGGCGGTGTGTTGTGGCGTACAGGCGCATTCGCATCATCGTCTCCTGCCCATCGGGGAGGATGAGCCATGGCGATATTGCGGTGCGAAAGCGGCGTGGAATATCGAGAATATGTCGCCGAATGGTTAGAAAAGCTAAATACATAGGCCAAGAAAAAGGGGCGCGTCCGGAAGGACGCGCCCCTTGATCGATACCGTCAGTCGACAGATCAGGCTTCGTCGCCGAAGCCTTCTTGTTGACCGGCGCCGCCTTCGATCAGTTCTTGGGCGGCTTGTTCGGCGGCGTTACGCTCGTCGTCGAACTGGGCGCGGATGACATCCTCGCCCTTGGCTTGACGCTCGGCTTCTTCGGCCGAACGGGCGATGTTGATCTTGACCGTGGCGCGGACTTCCGGGTGCAGGCGAACCGGCACTTCGTGGACGCCCAGGGCCTTGATCGCGACGTTCAGCACGACCTGCGAACGCTCGACCTTGCCGCCTTCGGACTGAATGACTTCAGCCACGTCGCGACCGGCGACCGAACCGTACAGGTGACCGGTTTCACCGGCCTGACGGATCATGACGTAGGTCTGGCCGTCGATCTTGTCGGCGACCTTCTGAGCTTCGGCCTTGTTCTTCTCGTTGCGGGCTTCGATAGCCGCGCGGTCGAGTTCGAACGCCTTGAGGTTGGCCGAGGTCGCGCGGCGAGCCTTGTCGCGCGGCAGCAGGTAGTTACGAGCGAAGCCGTCCTTGACGGTGACGACGTCGCCGATGGCGCCGAGGTTCTCGACGCGTTCCAGCAGAACGACCTTCATCTTACTTCACCACGTACGGCAGGAGGGCCAGGTAGCGGGCGCGCTTGATGGCCTTGGCCAGCTCGCGTTGCTTCTTGGCGGAAACGGCGGTGATGCGCGAGGGCACGATCTTGCCGCGTTCGGAGACGTAACGCTGCAGCAGCTTCACGTCCTTGTAGTCGATCTTCGGCGCGTTGGCGCCCGAGAACGGGCAAACCTTGCGGCGACGATAGAAGGGGCGACGGCCGGCCGAGCCGGAGCCGGCCGGGGCGCCCGGGATGGGAGCGGTGGTGTCGGTCATGATCCGGTTCCTTATTCCGAGGCCGCAGCTTCGTCGGCGCGCGGGCCGCGATCGCGGTCACGCTCGCGTTCACGACGAGCCAGCAGGGGCGACAGTTCCAGGTCGAGTTCCTCGACGCGGACGGTCAGCCAACGCAGGACGTCTTCGTTCAGCGACAGCTGACGCTCGACTTCGGCCACGGCGGCGGCCGGAGCGTCGATGGCGAGCAGGGAATAGTGAGCCTTGCGGTTCTTCTTGACCCGGTAGGTCAGGTTGCGCAGACCCCAGTACTCGATCTTGGCGACGCTGCCGCCGCCTTCTTCGATCAGAGCCTTGATGGTGTCGTTCAGCGCTTCGGCCTGTTGCGCCGAGATGTCCTGGCGCGTCATGACCGTGTGCTCGTAAAGAGCCATGCGGTATCTCCCTTGTGGGCATCGGCGCAGGACGAACCGGGTAGTTCGAACCACGATGGCTCCTGAAGCGGCGGCTGGGACGAACTCCCGAACCCTTTGGCGTTCCGCAACAGGACCGAAACCCTGGAAAGGCGGCGCGTATAGGGGAAAAGGGTCGCATGAGCAAGCGTATGGCGTCTGCCAGGGAACCCATGCGGCGCTGGAACGCTCGCCTCTCTTGATGGAAAGACTGAACGAGATCGACGAGACGGCGCTGTTCCGGCTTGGCGGGGCGACGGTAACGGTCGGGGGGCTGGTGACCGCTGGGGTCATCCTGCTTGTCGCCATGACCCTGTCCGGGGCGGCTGCCAGGGCCTTGCAGAGGATTCGCGAGCGTTCGGTGCGAAGCGGGGCGTCGCTGTATGTTCTCGAGAAGATAGTCAGCTACGCGATTGTCGTCGCGGGCGTTCTGATGGCCCTTTCGGCGGCGGGGCTCAATCTGTCGTCCTTTGCCCTGCTGGCGGGCGCGGTAGGCATCGGCATCGGCCTCGGCCTGCAGGGGGTGGTCAAGCAGTTCGTCTCGGGTCTGTTCCTGATCTTCGACCGAATGGTCAGCGTAGGCGACTACGTCGAACTGGAAGGCGGCATCCGTGGCGGCGTGATGGAGATCGGCCCTCGGGCGACGCCTATTCGCACCAACGACAACGTCAACATCCTGGTCCCCAACTCCTTGCTGATAGATCGGCCGCTCACGAACTGGACGATGAAGGGGGATACGCGGCGCATCCACGTGCCTTTCGGGGTGGCCTATGGATCGGATCGGGGGCGCGTCCGCGGCGCCGTGCTGGCTGCGGCGCGAGCCAGTCCGTTCACGCTGCCCGAGACGGAGTTGCGAAGGAGTCAGGTCTGGCTGGTCGGGTTTGGCGATTCCGCGCTGAATTTCGAGCTCTTGGTCTGGCCGACGCCCGAGGCGGTCAAGCGACCGGCGTCGATGATGGCGGCCTATACGTGGCTGATCGCAGACGCGTTGGAAGCGGCGGGGATCGAGGTGCCGTTTCCACAAACCGACGTACGTGTCCGCAGCCTGTTCGGCCGCGAAGGCGATCAGGCCTTCGAAGCGCTCGATCTGGCGCCGCCGCAACCGACCAAGGATATTGCGCCGCAAGTCGAGGTTGAAAGCCGGAACGACGCGGCCGAGGATTTGCTGCGCGCGCCGCCGGATGATGAGGTCGAATCCAAGCAGCCTCAGTCGCGAGGATGAGCGGCTTGCCCGGTGCAGCCTATAAGCCTACTCCTTCCGGCCCTGAATCAACGGCTCGCGACGAGAAAAGATGACACTCGCCCTTCTGTTTCCTGGACAAGGCAGCCAGAGCGTCGGCATGGGCGCAGCTCTCGCCGAGGCCTTCGCCAGCGCACGCGACGTCTTCGCCGAGGTCGATGACGCGCTGAACCAGAAGCTGTTCGACCTGATGCGCGAAGGGCCGGAAGATCAGTTGACCCTGACCGAGAACGCCCAGCCGGCCCTTATGGCGGTCTCCGCCGCAGCGGCGCGAGTGCTGAAGGTCGAGTTCGGCGTGGACGTGACCAAGGCCGGCTTCGTCGCCGGTCACTCGCTGGGCGAATATTCGGCTCTGGCGGCGGTCGGGGCGATCAGCCTGTCGGACACGGCGCGCCTGCTGAAGCTGCGCGGCCAGGCCATGCAGCGCGCGGTGCCGGTGGGCAAGGGCGCGATGGCCTCGCTGATCGGTCCCAAGACCGACCTGGCCCTGGCGGAAGAAGCGGCCAAGGCCGGTTCGGAAGTCGGCGTCTGTGTCGTCGCCAACGACAACAACAACGGCAACGTCGTCATTTCGGGCGACAAGGCCGCCGTGGACCGCGCCATCGAAAAGGCCAAGGAACTGGGCGCGCGCGCCATCCCGCTGAACGTATCGGCCCCCTTCCACTGCCCGCTGATGCAGCCCGCCGCTGACGAAATGGCCGCCGCCCTGGCCGACGCCAAGATCGTCGCTCCGGCCGTGCCGGTGGTCGCCAACGTCACCGCCCGCCCGGAAACGGACGCCGAAGTGATCCGTCGCCTGCTGGTCGAGCAGGTCACGGGGCGCGTGCGTTGGCGCGAGAGCATGGAGTGGATGGCCGGCGAAGGCGGCGTGACCCGCTTCGTCGAGATCGGCTCGGGCAAGGTCCTGACCGGCATGGCCAAGCGCATCGCGCCGGACGCCGAGAGCCTGGCGCTGAATACGCCGGAAGACCTCGAAGCGTTCGCGAAGTCGCTCTGATTTCATAGGGATAGAAACAATGTTCAACCTTTCGGGAAAGATCGCCCTGGTGACCGGCGCGACCGGCGGCATCGGCGGGGCCATTGCGCGTTCGCTGCACGCCCAGGGTGCGACCGTGGTGCTGTCG
Organism: Brevundimonas sp.; assembly: GCF_032055285.1. Classification (GTDB taxonomy): domain Bacteria; phylum Pseudomonadota; class Alphaproteobacteria; order Caulobacterales; family Caulobacteraceae; genus Brevundimonas. The sequence continues at coordinate 101,984 of NZ_DAMBRE010000005.1, read as the reverse complement.
GGCACGCGTGAAGCGGTTCTGGCGGATCTGGCCAAGGAACTGGGCGAGCGCGCCTTCTTCGCCGCCGCCAACCTGTCGGACCCGGAATCGGTCGACGGCCTGGTCGCGCGCGCCGAGGAAGCCGCCGACGGTCCGCTGGACATCCTGGTCGCCAACGCCGGCATCACCAAGGACGGCCTGCTGATGCGGATGAAGGACGAGGACTTCCAGTCCGTCATCCAGATCAACCTGGAGAGCTATTTCCGCCTGACCCGCGCCGCGGTGAAGGGGATGATGAAGCGCCGTTCGGGCCGCATCATCGGCGTGACCTCGGTGGTCGGCGTGACCGGCAACCCCGGCCAGACCAATTATTCGGCGTCCAAGGCCGGCATGATCGGCTTCTCAAAGTCGCTGGCTCAGGAAGTCGGTTCGCGCGGGATCACGGTCAATTGCATCGCGCCGGGCTTCATCGCCTCGCCGATGACCGACGTGCTGAACGACCAGCAGCGCGAGGCGATCCTGACCAAGATTCCGTCGGGCCGTCTGGGCACGGGCGAGGAAATCGCCGCCGCCGCCGTCTATCTGTCGTCGGACGAAGCCGCCTATGTGACGGGCCAGACCCTGCACGTGAACGGCGGCATGGCGATGATTTAAGGCGTTGCGTGTCGCGATCACGACGCGCAACAATCTATTTCCCGCCCCGATGGCTGTGCTAAAGGGCGGGAACGCTTCGCGGTTGTGAGTCTCTTCGGAGGCTTGCTTCCTACAGGCTGCCGTGACACGGCGAACATTGAGACCCCGCCTTCACGGCGACAAACAAACAGGCAGAGAGACACTCATGTCCGACACCCTCGAACGCGTCCGCAAGATCGTTATCGACCACCTGGACGCCGATCCGGACAAGGTCACGGAAAAGGCTTCCTTCATCGACGACCTGGGCGCCGACTCGCTCGACAACGTCGAACTGGTCATGGCCTTCGAAGAAGAATTCGACGTCGAGATCCCGGATGACGCCGCCGAGCACATCCAGACCGTCGGCGACGCTGTGAAGTTCATCGACGAGAAGCTGGCTGGTTAATCCAGCTGCGATCCGTCGCACTTCCTGAGTGATGGCCGCCGTGGCGGGCCCCTAGCGGGACCGTCCGGCGGCCATTATTGTTTTCGGTCACGATTCTTATAGTCCAAGGAGCGCGAACCATGCGCCGCGTCGTCATCACGGGCCTCGGCCTTGTCACTCCGCTCGGTTCGGGCGTGGAACATGTCTGGCAGGGCATCGTCGAGGGCCGCTCGGGCATCGGTCCGATCACTGCCTTCGACACCGAGGGCTATGGCTGCACCATCGCCGGCGAAGTGCCGTCGGTGGACGGCCGTGGTCGCGGCGCGCCGGACCAGCCGGGCGTCTTCGATCCCGATCAGGTGATGTCGGCCAAGGACCGCAAGCGCGTCGACGACTTCATCCTGTACGCCATCGCCGCCGCCGACGAGGCCCTGGCCGACGCGAAGTGGAAGCCCGAATCCGAGGACGACAAGGAAGCCACCGGCGTCATGGTCGGCTCCGGCATCGGCGGCCTGGGTCCCATTGCGGACACCGCTATCATCCTGAAGGAACAGGGCGTCCGACGGGTCAGCCCCTTCTTCATCCCCTCGGCCCTGATCAACCTGGCCTCGGGCCAGATCTCGATCCGCCATGGCCTGAAGGGCCCGAACCACTCGGTGGTGACTGCCTGCGCCACCGGCGCGCACGCCATCGGCGACGCGGCCCGCATGATCGCCCTGGGCGACGCCGAGGTCATGGTGGCGGGCGGCGCCGAAAGCTCGGTCGTGCCGATCGGCATCGCCGGCTTCCTGGCCTGCAAGGCCCTGTGCACCGCCTACAACGACACCCCCGAGAAGGCGTCGCGCCCCTATGACCGCGGCCACGCGGGCTTCATCATGGGCGAGGGCGCCGGCATCATGGTGCTGGAAGAGTACGAGCACGCCAAGGCGCGCGGCGCCAAGATCTACGCCGAGGTCGTCGGCTATGGCATGAGCGGCGACGCCTATCACATCACCGCCCCGTCCGAGGACGGCGACGGCGGCCTGCGGGCCATGAAGGCGGCGCTGAAGCGCGCGGGGCTGCAGCCCTCGGACCTGGACTACGTTAACGCCCACGGCACCTCGACCATGGCTGACTGGATCGAGCTGAAGGCCATCGAGCGTCTGGTCGGCGATCACGCCAAGGACGTCGCCGTCTCCTCGACCAAGTCGATGACGGGCCACTTGCTGGGCGCCGCCGGCGCCATCGAGAGCATCTTCTCGGTCCTGGCCATCCGCGATCAGATCGCCCCGCCGACCATCAATCTGGACGACCCGGAGATGGAGACGCCGATCGACCTGGTCCCGCACAAGGGCAAGCCGATGAAGATCGACGTCGCCATGTCCAACAGCTTCGGCTTTGGCGGCACCAATGCGGCCGTGATCTTCAAGAAGGTCGACTGATTTGGCCAAGGCTCCGTCGCGTCGTTCCACGCCCAAGGTTCGCATCCCTAAGAACCGCGTGCCGAAGCGGGGCGGCGGAGCCGCCAAATCCGGCCTCGGCGTCGGCCTGATCACCGCCGCCGGGACGCTGGGCGTCTTCGTGCTGGCCGCTCTCATCGGCCTGTGGATCGTCTATTGGGGACCGGGTCCGAAGGCGGCCGAGGGCGACGCCACCGTCGTCACCCTGCCGTCGGGCGCGGGCGTGTCGGCCATCGCGGCCAATCTGAAATCCTCGGGCGTGATCCGCTCGACCGACCTGTTCCGCGTCGCCGTCAGCCTGAGCGGCGCTGACCGCAAGATCCGTGCGGGCGAGTACGAAGTCCCGTCCGGCGCCTCTCTGGCCACCGTGGTCGGCCTGCTGGTCGACGGCAAGGCGGTGCGCCACTACGTGACCCTGCCGGAGGGCTGGTCCTCGGCCCAGGCGGTCGACATCCTGATGAAGCAGCCGGTCCTGACCGGCGAGGTCGAGGTTCCGCTTGAGGGCAGCCTGTGGCCCGACACCTATGAGGTGTCGCGTGGCGAGACCCGCGCCTCGGTCGTTGCTCGCATGCAGCGCGCCGCCAAGACCAAGCTGGCCGCCCTGTGGGCCGCGCGCTCGCCCAACACCATCGTCACCACGCCGGAGGAGGCCCTGGTCCTTGCCTCTATCGTCGAGAAGGAGACGGGCCTGGCTTCGGAACGGCCCGAGGTGGCGGCGGTCTTCACCAACCGTCTGCGGCTGGGGATGCGGCTGGAGAGCGATCCGACCATTGTTTACGGCGTGACCAAGGGCCGTCCGCTGGGACGCGGCATCCGCGCCTCGGAACTGCGCGCCCAGACGCCGTGGAACACCTATCTGATCGACGGCCTGCCGCCGACGCCCATCGCCAACCCCGGCGAAGAGGCGCTGAAGGCCGTGCTGAACCCGCCGCGCTCAGAATATGTCTTCTTCGTCGCCGACGGCACCGGCGGCCACGTCTTCGCTCGGACCTATCCCGAGCACCTGCTGAACGTCGCGCGCTGGCGCGAGATCGAGCGCCGCAAGGCGGGTCTGCCGCCCGGCCAGGCCGCTTCCGTGCCCGGCGCGGCGCCGACGCCGATGGGCGAGGCCGCACCCGTGGTCATTCCGCCGGGCGCCAAGGTCATCTCCGTGCCGACGGCGGTCGCGCCGTGAGCGGCGTCTCCGGCTCCATTTCAGGCATGACCGGCTTTGGTCGGGCCGATGGCGCGCTGGACGGTTGGACCTGGACAGTCGAGGCGCGCTCGGTCAACGGGCGCTCGCTAGAGGTTCGCTATCGCGGACCCGGCAGTTTCGAGAACCTTGAACGACTGACGAAAGCGGCGGCGCAGGCGCGCCTGAACCGGGGTCAGGTGACGCTGGGCGTTCAGGCCAAGCGGGCCGAGGGCAGCGAGCCCGCGCCGCGCGTCAACGAGACCGTGCTGGCCACCTATCTGAAGCTGGCGAACCAGTTGGCGGAGGAGGGGGCGACCCCGCCCTCGGCCGACGGTCTTCTGGCCCTGCGCGGCGTCATCGAGGTGGCTGAAGAGGTCGAGGACCCCGAGGCCCACGCTGCTGTCGAGGCCGCCATCGCCGCCACGATTGAACAGGCGCTGGACGCCCTGAAACTGTCGCGTCAGCGCGAGGGAGAGCAACTGACCCCGGTCATCCACGACTTCGTCGGGACCATCGAGGCCCTGACGGCGCGCGCCGCGCTGGAGGCTTCCAGCCAGACCGAGGCGATCCGCGAGCGGTTCACTCGCCGGATCAGCGAACTGGCCCCCGACGCGCCGGGTCTGGACGAGCGAATCTTCCTCGAAGCCGCCGCCCTGGCGACCAAGGCGGACGTACGCGAAGAGCTGGATCGCCTGACGGCCCACGTGGATTCGGCCCGGACACTGTTGCAGCAACCCCCCGCCGGGCGAAAACTCGACTTCCTGATGCAGGAATTCATGCGCGAAGCGAACACGCTCTGCTCGAAATCCGCTACCACGCCGCTCACCGGAATCGGCCTCGAACTGAAGGCCGTCATCGAGCAGCTTCGAGAACAAGTTCAGAATGTCGAATAACCGCACCCCCCGCCGTGGCGTCCTGCTGATCGTGGCCAGTCCGTCGGGGGCCGGGAAGACGTCGCTGTGCCGTCGCCTGATGGCCGACCACAAGGGGCTGGAGCTGTCGGTCTCCATGACCACGCGCGGCATCCGTCCGGGCGAGGTCGACGGCCGCGACTATCACTTCGTCACGCATGAGGAATTCCAGCGTCTGATCGACGCCGACGCCTTCCTGGAATGGGCTGACGTCCACGGCAACCGTTACGGCTCGCCGCGCGCGCCGGTGGACCGCGCCCTGGCCGAGGGCCGCGACGTCCTGTTCGACATCGACTGGCAGGGCGCCCGGGACGTGGCCGAGAAATGCCCCGGCGACGCCGCCCGCGTATTCGTCCTGCCGCCCAGCCTGGAAGAACTGCGCCGCCGTCTGGTGACGCGTTCGCAGGACGCCGAGGACGTGATCGAGCGCCGCGTGGCCAACGCCAAGGGCGAGATCGAGCACTGCGACGAGTTCGACTACGTCCTAGTCAACGAGGACTTCGACCGTTCCTACGCCGAACTGGCCCACATCTATCACGCCGAGCGTAGCCGCCGTCACCGCAACCTGTGGGTCGACGCCTACAAGAGCGCGCTGATGAAGGAAGTGGTCTGACGACCATGAGCGACGCCGAACACCGCCTCTGGCTGGCCCAGGCGGTTGATCTGGCGCTTGAGAACGTCCGCGCGGGCGGGCGGCCGTTCGGCGCAGTTCTGGTCAGGGACGGCGCCGTCGTGGGCACGGGCGTCAACCGGATGATGGCGACCGGCGACCCCAGTTCGCACGCCGAGATGGAGGCCCTGCGTCAGGCAGGGCCGGCGCTGGGCACGGTCGATCTGTCGGGCAGCGTCCTCTACGCCAGTGGTCATCCTTGTCCCATGTGTCTGGCGGCGGCGGTGATGGCGCGTGTCAGCGCCGTCTATTACGCCTTCAGCAACGCCGACGCCGAGCCCTATGGTTTCGCCAGCACGGCGGCCTATCAGACGCTGGGCGTGACGCTGGATCCGCCGCCGCTGCCCCTGACGCAACTGGACGTGCCGCGGTGGACAGCGGCGGACCTCTACGGGGTCTAGCGGAAGACCACGCGCACGCCCCGCTTGACCCGTGACGCCAGTTGTTCGGCGTCCCAGTTGGTCAGGCGCACGCAGCCGCTGGAAGAGGTCTTGCCCACTTTGGACGGGTCCGGCGTGCCGTGGATGCCATAGGTGTCGCGCGACAGGTCGATCCACACTGAACCGACCGGATTGTTCGGCCCCGGCGGCACGATGACCTTGCGGTCGCCCCGATCATAGCTGACCCGGTCGGGGTCGTAGGTGTAGTTGGGCTCGGGCGCGACGCCGACCACGCTCAGGTCGCCCGAAGGCGCAGGGCGCGCCGAACTGCCGATCGTGGCCGGATAGAAGGCCAGCAGCCGGTCGTCGGCGTCATAGGCGCGGACCGAGCGTTCGGTCTTGTCCACCACGATGCGCGCGACCTCGGCGGTCAGGTCCGTCTGGGCGACGGCGGCGACGAAGATGCTCTGGCCCGCCTTGCCGAAATCGACGCCGGGGTTGAGGGCGCGCAGCAGGCTCTCGGTCATGTGGAACTTCTCGGCGAAGGCTTCCAGCGGCGTGGCGTAGCCCACGGTCCCCAACTTCGACATGGCCTGAAGGTCGGACGGGACCTGACCAATGAAGGGGCCGGCCAGATCGGCGGCGGTGATGACGTAGTTGGCCAGCACCTTGCCGTTGTCGCCTGCGGTCAGGCGGCGGAAGACCTCGGCGTCCAGAACGCCGTCCTCGGGCAGGCCGATGGCCTTTTCGAAGGCGGCGATGGCCTGACGGGTGTTGTCGCCGCCCAGGCCGTCAATCACACCGGGCGAGAAGTTGGCCCGGTCGAGCAGGATTTGCGCGCGGGCGACGGCCGGGTCGGGCGTGGCAGGCGTGGCGGCGCCGTTCGCTGCGGGCGGCGGGGCGGCCTCGAACACCGCCGTCTCGACAGCCTCGCGCGTCAGGGCGGGCGGCGTCGAGACAGCAGGTGGCTGTTCGGACTGTGGCGTCTCGACAGGTGATCCGCAGGCGGTCAGGGCGGCCAGGGCGAGGGGCAGGGCGGCGGATGCAGCGAGACGCGATTTCAGCATGAAAGCTCCGAAGGTTTCGGGGCTTGTCGAACGTCCCTAGGCTGTGAGGCGTTCCTCGGCAGCCGCTGTTCGGGCCGCGAAGAAGGGCTTGATGCGGGCCAGGGCGTCCTCAACCTGCGCCGTCGAGACGGCGAAGCTGAAGCGGATGAAGCGGTGGCCGTTGACCGGGTCGAAGTCGACGCCGGGCGCCGTCGCCACGCCGGTTTCGCGCAACAGGGCCTCGCAGAAGCCGATGCTGTCGTCGGTCAGGTGGCCGATGTCGGCGTAGATGTAGAAGGCGCCGTCCGGCGGGGCGATGGAGCGCAGGCCCATGGCAGGAAGGGCTCCGAGCATCAGGGTGCGGTTGGCGCGATAGACGTCGATGTTGGCCTCCAGCTCCTCCTCCTCGTCCATGGCGATAAGGCCGGCGTGCTGGCTGAGGGTGGCGGGCGTCAGGAACATGTTGCCGACTCGGGCGCGGGCCTGGGGCACTTCGGCCTCGGGCAGGATCAGCCAGCCCAGACGCCAGCCCGCCATGCTCCAGTATTTGGAGAAACTGTTGACGATCAATGAGTTCGGTTCGAACTGCAGCATCGACGGCGTCGGGCCGACATAGGACAGGCCGTGGTAGATCTCGTCCGAGATGACCGAGATGTTCCGCTGGCGGCAGACCTCGGCGATGGCCTTCAGCTCGGCTTCGGGGATGATGGTGCCGGTCGGGTTGGCGGGGCTGGCGATGATGACGCCGGCGGGGGCCGGGTCCAGCGCGCGCAGGGCCTCGGCGGTCAGTTGGAAGCGCACATCAGGGCCGCAGTCGATCTCGACCGGCTCCATGTGCAGGGCCTTCAGCGTGTTGCGATAGGCGACGTAGCCGGGGCGGGCGATTGCCACCCGGTCGCCGGGCTGGAAGCGCATCATGAGGGCCAGCACCAGGGCGGGCGAGGCGCCAGCCGTCATGATCACCCGCTCGGGATCGACGCTTACGCCGTAGCGGTCGTCATAGAGCTTGGCGATGCGAGCGCGCAGAGCCGGGCTTTCCCAGTAGCCGCCGGGCTCGCTGTCCAGAATGCGGTGGGCCTGGGCGATGGCGGCGGTGGGCGCACCGGTCGAGGGCTGGCCGAACTCCATGTGGATGATGGAGCGGCCCTGGGCCTTCAGTTCATGGGCCAGGCGGCTGACGCTGATGGCGCGGAATGGTTCGATTTCAACGGTCATGGCGAGCTACTTCAGGGCGTCGGCGAGGCGCAGGAATCCCGCGATGTCGATGACTTCAGCGCGGGCGTCGGGTTCGATGCCGGCGGCCTCGCACAGGGCGGCGCCGCCGAGCTGTTTCAGGCTGGAGCGCAGCATCTTGCGGCGCTGGCCGAAGGCGGCGGCGGTGACGCGCTCCAGTTTCTTCAGGCGCTCGGGCGAGGGGCGTTCGGCGCGCGGGACCACATGGACGACCGCCGAGGCCACCTTGGGCGGCGGGGTGAAGGCGGCGGCGGGCAGGTGCATGACGATGCGGGCCTCGGCCACGGCCTGGGTGATGACGGCCAGGCGGCCATAGGCGTCGTCGCCTGGGGCGGCCACAACACGCTCGGCCACCTCCTTCTGGAACATCAGGGTCAGGGCGCAGGGTTGCCAGGGGCCGGTCAGCCACTTGATCAGCAGGGGCGTGCCGACGTTGTAGGGTAGGTTCGACACCAGATGGGTCGGGCCCTCGGTCAGTTGCGCCTCGCGCACGTTCAGGGCGTCGCCTTCGACGATGGTCAGGCGGCCCGAGCCGTCGTCCAGTTCGCTGAGCAGGGGGATGAAGCGCGGGTCCTTCTCGACCAGCACCACCTTGCCGGCGTCGCTTTCCAGAATGGCGCGCGTCAGGCCGCCGGGGCCGGGGCCGACCTCGATCACCGCGCGGCCTTCGAACGGGCCGGCGTAGCGGACGATCTTGCGTGTCACGTTCAGGTCCAGCAGGAAGTGCTGGCCGAAGCTCTTTTTGGCCAGCAGGCCGTGCGCGTCGAGCGTTTCGCGAAGGGAGGGCAGGTCCGTCATACGGACGCCTTAGCGCGTGGCGCGCGCCGCCGCCATCTCTGAAGCCAGTCGCACGGCGGCGATGAAGCTGTCGGCGCGGGCGATCCCCTTTCCGGCGATGTCGAAACCGGTGCCGTGATCGGGCGAGGTGCGGATGATGGGCAGGCCCAGGGTGGCGTTGACCCCGCCCCAGAAGTCCAGCGTCTTGACCGGGATCAGGGCCTGATCGTGATAGAGGCAGACGGTCGCGTCATAGCGGGCGCGCGCCTCGTCGTGGAACAGGGTGTCGGCAGGAAGGGGATCGGTGATGTTCAGCCCCTCGGCGCGCAGGGCGGCGGCGGCGGGGCGCAGGACTTCGACTTCCTGCAGGCCGATCGAACCGCCTTCGCCCGCGTGGGGGTTCAGCGCGGCCATGGCCAGGCGCGGAGCCTTGATGCCGAAATCGCGCTTCATGGATTCGTGGACGACGCGGGCGACGCGCATGACGCGGTCCGCCGTGACCAGTTCGGGCAGCTGGTCGATGGCGACGTGGATGGTCACCAGGCAGGCGCGCAGGTCCTTGGCCGTCAGCATCATGACCGGACCGCGCGTGCCGGAAAACGGCATATCGGCGGTCAGTTCGGCGATGAACTCGGTGTGGCCCGGGAAGCGGAAGCCCGAGGCGTACATGGGCGCCTTGGCGATGGGGGCCGTCACGATCCCGCAGGCCTCGCCCGAGATCGTCAGGTCGACCGCGCGCTCGATCCAGTCGGCCACGGCGACGGCGTTGCGGGGATCGGGCTGGCCCGGCGTGACCGGCGCGGGGGCCGGGTGGTGCAGAACGGGGATGGCGCGGCCGAAGACGGCGGCGGCCTCGGACGGGTTGAAGATCTGCTCGACCTTGGCGCCTTGCGCCGCCAGGACGTCAGCGTCGCCGATGACGGCGAAGGGGACGACGGGGGCTAGCGGGCCGGGCTGCGTGGCCAGAACGGGCCAGGCGCGCGCGATGATTTCCGGCCCCACGCCGGCGGGGTCGCCCATCGTGACGATGAGCGGCCGCATCGTCATTACTGCTTGATCTCGATCAGAGCGTCGGCCCGCAGGTCGCGCAGATAGCGGCGGCCCAGCATGGCATAGTTCTGGTTCTGCAGGCGCGATTCGACCTGTTGGGCCGACGGAGCCTCTGGGCCGCCGAGGCGACGACCGCAGACGGCCAGGATGTGCACGCCCAGCTGGGTGCGCACGACGCTGCTGACCGTGCCGACATCTGCGGAACGGGCGACCTGCTGGAACTGCGGCAGCAGGTTGGCCACGTCGCTTTCACCCAGGTCGGCGCCCAGCATGCCTTGCTCGGCACGGGCGCGTTGCAGGATGTTCTCGCAGGTGGTTCCGCTGCGGATGGCCTCCAGTCGCTGGGTCGCGGCGGCGACATCGGCTTCGTTGGCGGTTTCAGGCAGTTCGATCATGATCTGCTTCATCTGAACCAGGCTGGTCGCAGCGCCCGAGCGCTTGTCGCGCATGTAGAGGATGTAGACGCCGCCATCGACCGGAATGGGGTTGGACAGCTGGCCGACGGCCAGGGTCTCCATCGCCTGCTCCAGGGCGGGCTGAACCGTGCCCTTGACCACCCAGCCGGCGTCGCCGCCGCGCGCCGCCGAAGGCGCAGCCGAAAACTGACGGGCCACGGCCATGAAGGGCGCGCCTTGAACCATTTGCTGGACCAGCTGGCGGGCGCCGTTCATGGCTTCCTGCATGCCGCCGACGCGGCTGGCTTCAAGGTAGATTTCGCCAACCAGATACTGAGGCTTGGTGGCTGCCTCGGTCAGCTGACGCATCGCCTGTTCGACCTGGGTGCGGCTGACCTTGGCCCGGTCGCGGAAACGTCCGCCGACCAGATCGCGCCAGCCGATCTCGGTGCGCAGCTGCTCGCGGAAGGGTTGAGGGCGAATGCCGCCCTGCTCCAGGAAGGCCATGTAGTTGGCGGGCGTGGTTCCGGCCTCGCGCGCCATGCCGGCGATTTCCTCGTCGACTTCCTGATCGGTGATCTTCAGCTGCTCGAACTTGGCGATCTCTGCAGCTTGCAGATGTTGTTCGATGAGGTCGTTGAGCGCCTGCTGCTGAATAGCCCCGATGTTTTCCTCAGTGGGCTGGACCTGCGCCATGGCCATGACGACCAGCATCCGTTGACGCAGGTCGTAGCCGGTGATGATCCGGTCATTGACGGTGGCGATGATGCCGTCCGACATGCGGAACTGGGGCGCGGCCGAGGTTCGTTGGGGCGCTTCTTCCGCGGCGGGGTTGAGCGTTCCGGCCGCCGTCGTCGGTTGAGCCGGAGGCGTCTGGGCCGCCGACTGACCGACGGCCGTACCGGCCATGAGGGCGGCCATGGCCACGCCCGTCGTGTAACGCTTCAAACGCATCGTCAGTCCTGATTCCCTAAAGCCGTCTCTGCTCCGGCTCAGCACCGTCATCGACGGTCCTGAAGCTGGAGGGCGCGCCCCTGTACGCCATGCTTAGCGCATATCATTACGCTAATAGCCTGAACCGCCAAAAGTGGCGAGGTTAAGTCGAACATAGACGCCTTCCGACGGACCGGAGGGACGGACGCGGGTATTGTCGCGTCGCCAGCCCAGTTCGATGCGGAAGCAGTCGTCGTCAAACAGCAGGCCGACTTCCGAACGGGTGATGATGTCGCGTTCCAGGTCGGCGATGCCGTTCACCGCCACGCCCCAGTTGCCGTAGACGAATTGATGCCCCGACAACTGGACGAATTCGTAGTTGCGGTTCAGTGGCCCCGACACCGGGTTGGAGCGGTCGATGATGTAGCTGAGGCTAGCCTGGTTGCGGCGCCCCCATCGGCCGTCCACGGTGGTTTCGCCGCGACGAACATCGCCATTGGGATCGATGGTGGCGTGCGCCCAGCCGCGAATGCGATCGGACGGCGAGAAGGTGGCCTGGACGACCCAGTCCGACGTCCGGTCCGTCAAGCCCGAGGGGTCGTATAGCCGCGTGGGATCGTCCGGGGTCGGGGTGAGGAACTCGGGCTGGTCGTCGGCCCGGATGCTGCGACCGACGAACAGGCTGGCCGATCGCCGGTTGTCCCAGCGCAGGGTGGCGCGGGCGCCCGCCGTGAAGCGCAGCCCGCCCTCCATCAAGTCATGGCCGGGGAAGCGGTCCATGCGGAACAGGGATGTGTGGTCCAATTCCAGCGTCTGGCTGTCTTCATTGGGAATGCGCGGGTCCAGATCGGCGTTGCTCGACGCCGACATCTGGGCCATCGGCTCCAGAATCAGGTCGGCGTCGGTCGAAAGCCGGCGATAGAGCGGGTAGCTGACATCCACGCCCGCGCTGGCCCGGCCACGGGTGAAGGTGTCCGATTCCACCCCCATCATCGGCGGCAGGTCACTGACGGAATAGAGGTCCAGACGGGCGTCCACGAAGGGTTCCCAGCGCACGCCCAGCGGCGAGATGAAGGTGCGACGCCAGTCGACCTGTCCTGAGACGCGACGACTATCTACGCCAGGCAGACCATCGGTCGGGCCAGCAGGGATCAGTTCCGGCGGCAGGGCGGGTGATCCGACAAAGGCGTCTCGGAACAGGGCCACGGCCGAGCCCCGCAGACGCAGACGACCACCGAAGACAGGCGACTCAGGTTCCCAGCGGGCGTCGATCAAGGGCGCCACCAGCGGCAGGGTCTTGTCGTCTTCGAACACGTTCAGCGCCGGCGTCACCGGATCGAACCGAGAGACGCGCAGGCTTTGCATCGAGAAGGCCGCAACGGAGAGGTAGGAGCGATCGGTCTGCCGTTCGGCGTAGATCTGGCTGATCAGACGGCGGCGGTCGCCATAGTAGAGGCCGTTGTCCTGATAGGTGTCGCGGACGTTGTAGCGGTCGAACAGGGTCTTGTCGGAGGTGCGCTCGGCCGTGAATCCCCAACGCCAGGGGCCTTGCAGGTCGAATGCGCCGTGCGCCAGCAGGTAGCTGAGATTGGTGCGGTCGCCGAACCGGACATTGTTTTCAATGACGCCGTCGCCGTTCGTGTCGTAGTCGCCGAAATTGCGCTCGTAGGTATAGCCGCCACGAACCACCAGGGAGCCGCTGTCGAAGCGTCGGCGCCATTGCAGGTTCAAGAAGGGCGCCACATCGGAATTGATCTGGGGGCTGATGAGCCAGTCTTCCGATGGGGAGACGACGTGGAGGTAGGGCAGCTCCAGAGAGACGCCGCGGCCTTCGTCATAGTCAGGGAAGGGGATCAGGAAGCCCGATGCGCGCTCGACGCTGGGATCGGGGTGAGCAAAGGCCGGGAGGTAGAAGAACGGCACCCCACCGACGCGGAAGACGACATTGCGATACAGGATGGCGCGAAGGTCTTGATCCTGCACGGCCTTGTCAGCCTGGATGGAGATACTGGGCTGCTTGGGTCCGTTCACATCGCAGATCGGGCAGGGCGTGAAGATGACGCGGTTCAGTTCGCTGACGTTTTCGGAACGCCGAACCGCCGTGGCCGCCATGAGGCTGGCGCCATTGGCCAGTCGCATGGCCAGATCAGTGGCGACGCCCGCCTTGAGATCACTGTCCAACTCGATGCGGCTGGCATGGACGACCGTGCCGTCGGGTGCGGAAAGCTCTGCATGGCCGGCCGCGGTGGCCACGCCGGTCTTCAGGTCGTAGGTGACGGCTTCCGCACGGATGCTGTGGTCGCGCGCACGAGCGTAAACTCGGTCCTCAGGCGTCCCTCGGGCGGTCACGACATCGCCCGCGCGCTCAGCTGCGTCGGCGTTCACATAGAGGCTGCCGGGCTCCAGACCGTCTGCGGCCGGCGCATTTTGTGCGGGCGTTTGCGGCGCGGGCTGGGGCGATGCGGCGTTCTGAGCCATCGCGGGCAGGGCCGGAAGGCAGGCGAGAACGGCCGCACCGGCCAGGAGGCGGGCGCGCAGGGCTCCCTCTCGGGTTGTGCGGCGATCACTCATGCGAAATCCACTCTTTGCCGGGCGACCGGGACGGTCCGATTAGCCGTCTTCGGTATAAAACAGCAAGGTAAAGGCGGCGAGCGCCGTCAACACGGGCGGCAACCAGGCGGCCAGGAAGGGAGGGACGACCTCGGCTGAGCCCATGGCCGACGAAAACTGGTTCACGAAGAAGAAAGCGAAACCCAGCACGACGGCCGCCACGGTCATCTTGGCAAGATCGCCCAAACGCATCAGCCGCAATGAGAAGGCCGCCGCCAGGATCGACATGGCGGCGAACATCAGAGGCGTGGCCAACAACTGCTGCAGACGCAGTCGATAGGCCGTGGAGGCGAAGCCGGCGTCCTCAATTCTCTGGATCTGGTTCGGCAGCGACCAGAAGGGCGTCGATTGGGGACGCGCAAAGCGCTGGAAGGCTTCTTTGTCCGCGAGGTTCGATGGCAGATCGAGGGTGGCGTAACGCACCGCGCGCTGACCTGTCTGGGCGCCCGTAGCGTCGGTCAGGCGCCAGCGCCCGGCGTTCAGCGTCGCCGTGGCCGCATCGATCCGCTCGGTGAAGGCGCGCCGGCCGCTGGTGGTGGTCGTGTAGATGAAGAAGCTGGCGTCCAGCAGGCGGCCGCTGGCCGGGTCCTGGCGTGCGCCGCGAATGATCATCTGACGTGCGGCGTCGCCTTCACGCAGCCATACGGCCTGTTGGGTCTCGGCGCCCGGCGAGGTGCCGGAGATGCGCCCCCGTTCCCTCTGCCACATCCCGTCGCCCGACGCGGCCATGGGGCCGAATACAGTGACCGTGAGGATGCCCAGGACCAGGGCGCAGCCTGCGGCCGGCAGTACGAAACGCCAGGCCGAAACACCCGCTGCGCGCATGGCGATCAGTTCGCTGCGCCGGTTCAGGCCCACGAAGGCCGCCAAGGTGCCGAACAGGAAGACGAAGGGCAGAAGCTGGACCACCACAGTCGGGGACTTCAGCAGCACCAGCCCGAAGATGCGAGCGCTGGACAACTCGCCGGACGAGTTCAATCCGCGCGACACCTCGACGAAGTCGATCAGCATCACCAGGGCGGTGATGATGGCCAGGGCGACGGCGAGCGCGCGCAGTTGTTGTGTCAGAACATAACGTTCGATGCGACCGAGACGGATCCTCATGCGAACCTTGCCTTGAAACGCTCATAGGGGGCCCAGACGCGCCGCCGATGCGGCTTGAGCGCCCGGAACAGCAGGCGCAGGGCCACGAAGCTGACTCCCAGGGGCAGCAGATACTGAAGCAGATTCAGTGCGCCATTCCAGGCGCTGGCGGCGACCAGGCCGTAGCCGATGACGCGCACGATCAGAAAGACGCCCGCCGCCTTGGCGATCCGACCGCTGTAGCCGGTGCGGCTGAACGATCCGCCGAGGATGGCCGTCAGGGCCAGCGCCATCGCTGCCAGGGCGTAGAGGGGCGAGGCGAGTCGGGAATGGGCTTCGGCCAGCAGTTCGCCACGCGTCCCGGCGCTTTCCAGTTGGGCGGGCGTGGGGTCGAACAGTTCCGTCAGCCACAGGTCCGACGGCTTGAAACGGATGCGCTCGGTCGTCTTGGTATAGGGCGACAGGTCGAACACCTGCTGGTCGAAGGACAGCTGGTTCAGAACGGCGCGCGATGAATACCGCTGCATCGAGCCGTTCTGCATGGTCAGGACCGGCAGGCCGTCGACGCGGCCGAAACGAGCCGATTCGGCGTCCCAGGTCGTCACCGTCTTGCCGTTGTCCAGATAGACGAAGAGGTTCTTCAGCAGGCCGTTCTGCTCGATCTGCTGCACATAGACGGTCAGGCCGCCGGGGCCTTGAACGAACCGACCTTCCTCGACCAGCAGGGCGGCCAGGTCGGTGCGGATGGCGAAGGCCTGACGACGCGCCTCGCGCTGGGCCCAGGGCTGGACGAAGACATTGGTGATCAGGGCGATCACGGCGACGATGACGGCGATCTGGATGGCGGGGCGGATCAGGGACCAGCGGCTGACGCCGGCGGCGTAGGCGGCGGTCAGTTCCTGCTCGCGTTGCAATCGTGTCAGGGCGATCAGGGCGCCGACGAACAGGCCGATGGGCAAGATGACGGCGATCAGCTGGGGCAGGGCCAGCAGGGTCAGCTTGGCCATGACCCAGACGCTCTGACCGCGCTCGACGATGACCTCGAGCTGATCGAGGCTCTGGCTCAACAGGCCGATTCCGGCCAGGGCCGCGCACGCCGCCACGACGGGCAGGCCGATCTGGCGGAAAAGATAGCCCTGAATCAGCGTCATGGTCGGGAAAGAAAGTGTTTCGGGGGCGAGCGAGTTGCAGCCGCGAGCGATGCGGGCCATGTAATACACATCCCAACGCGACGGTGAAACAGCCGCTGCGTTATGTCTGATTCAAGCACGACCGGGGCATGGAACCCTGGCCTGGAGTAGGTTTCATGAAAATCGAGTTCGTCGCTTCCCCCAGCGCCGCTCAGATCCTTGCCGTCCTTGTTCATGAGGGACGCGCGCTGGCTGGAACGGGCTCGGCCCTGGACGCCGCCGCCTCGGGCGCCCTGACTAAGGCTATGGCCAACAGCCGCTTCAATGGCGGCGCCAACAGCCACCTGACCGTTGCGGCTCCGGCCGGCGTGGACGCTAATTCCGTGCTGCTGGTTGGCGCGGGCGCGGCCGACAAGTTCGATGACCTGGCCATCGAGACCGCCGCCGCCGCCGCCTATCACGCCGCCAAGCTGTCGGGCGCGGAAGTCCTGACCATCGACGCCGCCCACCTGTCGGCCGAACAGGCCGCGCGCGCCGGTTTCGCCGTGCGTCTGGCCGCCTACCGCTTCGCCAAATACCTGACCAAGCAGAAGGCCGAGAAGATCCCGTCGGTGACGACGGTGCGCGTCGTGACCTCGGACGCGAAGGCCGCCGAGGCCGCTTTCGCGCCGCTGTCGGCCGTGGCCGACGCCGTGCTGTTCTCGCGCGACCTCGTGTCGGAGCCCGCCAACATCCTGTACCCGGCCGAGTTCGCGCGCCGCGTGAAGGAGCTGGAGGCCCTCGGCGCCAAGGTCGAGATCCTGGGCGAGGCCGAGATGGAGAAGCTGGGCATGGGCTCGCTGCTCGGCGTCGGCCAGGGCTCGGTGCGTGAAAGCCAGCTGGCCGTCATCCAGTGGAACGGCGGCAAGGCGGGCGAAGCCCCCATCGCCTTCGTCGGCAAGGGCGTCTGCTTCGACACCGGCGGCATCAGCCTGAAGCCCGCCGACGGCATGGAAGAGATGAAGTGGGACATGGGCGGCGCCGCCGCCGTGGCCGGCCTGATGCACGCCCTGGCCGGCCGCAAGGCCAAGGTCAACGTCGTCGGCGTCCTGGGCCTGGTCGAGAACATGCCGGACGGAAACGCCCAGCGTCCGGGCGACGTGGTGACCTCCATGTCGGGCCAGACCATCGAAGTGCTGAACACCGACGCCGAAGGCCGCCTCGTCCTGGCCGATGCCCTCTGGTACACGCAGGATCGCTTCAAGCCGAAATTCATGATCGACCTGGCCACCCTGACAGGCGCCATCATCATCTCGCTGGGCCTGGAATACGCGGGCGTCTTCACCAACAGCGACGAACTGGCCGCCAACATCGCCGACGCCGGCCCGAAGGTGGGCGAGAAGTCCTGGCGCATGCCGATCCCGGCTGAGTACGACCGCCACATCGACAGCCCGATCGCCGATGTGAAGAACATGGGCAACGGCCGCGCTGGCGGCTCGATCACCGCCGCCTTGTTCCTGCAACGCTTCACCAACGGCACGCCGTGGGCGCACATCGACATCGCCTCGACCGCCTGGGTGAAGGACTCCAAGAACCCGACCGTGCCGGACGGCGCCGTGGGCTATGGCGTGCGTCTGCTCGACCGCATGGTCGCCGATCACTACGAAGGCTGATCCCTGTTCAGGAAGGTAGGGCCGGGTGTCTGACGCAAAGCCGGAAATCTGGTTCTATCACCTGGAGCGTTCGACGCTCGATCAGGTGCTGCCGGGCCTGCTGGAGAAAACCCTCCAGCGGGGCTGGCGCGCCCTGGTGCGGGGGGCGGTTTCGCACCGCCTCGACGACATCGACGAACACCTTTGGACCTATCGCGACGACAGCTTCCTGCCGCACGGCCTGGCGTCGCAGGACCATGCCGCTCGTCAGCCCATCCTCCTGTCCGAATCAGGCGAGAACCTGAATGGTGCTCAGGCGCTGTTCATCGTCGATGAGGCAGAGCTGGGGGCCACGGAAGGGTACGAGCGGTGCTTCATCATTTTCGACGGACGCAACGAACAGGCGCTGCAGCAGGCGCGCGAGCGCTGGCGCACGCTGAAGGCGGCCGACGCCAACCTGGCCTACTGGAAACAGACGGACGAAGGGCGCTGGGAAAAGGCGGCCTGATCCTTGCGACTGCAGGCCTGATCGTCCTTTCGGCCTGCGCCTCTCCGCCGCCGACGCGACCTGCCCAGCCGGGGAGCGCGCCACGCGTTTCTCCCACCGAACGGCCCTATCTGTCAGAACCGGGCGTGCGCACCGCTGATGCTGACATGTGCAAGGCCGGCGAGCTTCAATGGCTGGTCGGGAAACCGCGGACCGAGATTCCCGTTCCGGTGGATGTGGTGAACCGTCGCGTGGCCTGCACCACCTGTCCCGTCACCGAAGATTATTCGCCTTACCGTTTGAATATTTTCTATAATCAGCAATCCGGCCTGATCGAGCGCGTGAGCTGCGGCTAGGCTGAAACGGAGAGACGCCATGAAGACCATTCTGATGCTGACGGCCTTCGCGGGCTCCGTGGCGCTTTCGGCCTGCGCCCCGACCCAGGACAGCGCACCGGGCGCCGAGCCGACCCCCGTGGCCTGCAAGGCTGGGGACTATCAGGAATATGTCGGCCGCAACCGTTCGACCATTCCAGCCGACGCCCCGCGCGGGCGCATTTTCCGCGTCATGTGCAGCAGTTGCGCGGCCACGATGGATTACCGCGATAACCGCGTGAACTTCACCTACGACGACAAGACCAATGTCGTGACGCGCGTCAGCTGCGGCTGACGCGGATCAGGGGGCGGGCTTGATCGTGACGCGAACCACGTCAGCCCCCTCGGTCCCGACTTCATAGCGGGCGGCGCCGCCGCGCCGCATCATCATCCGCGGGGCGGCGATTTCTTCACCGTTGCGGACCAGATTGACCTCGGTGACCAGCATGTCGTCGGCACCGTCGCCTTGCTGCGCGTAAAGGTTTGTCGAGAAGTCGAAGGTGTCCTTGTCGGCGTTCAACGTCAGGGTCGCAGTGCCGCCGACCGCGACAAAGGTGCTGGCCAGAACCACGTCCTTGCCGCCTTCCATCAGCTGAAGCTCGACCGCGTAGCGCTGCGGGGTCGCGTCCTGCGCCAGTGCGGCGGCGGGCGAGAGCAGGGACGCGGTCAGGGCGAGGGCGACGAAGGTTCTGATCATGGCGGCTCCGAGGGTCTGATGTTCGAAGCTGTCGCATGATTCTCAAGTCTTGAAGAACGCCGATCTATCGAAGCGGCAGCTCGTTCCGCTGCAAGGCGTAGATGGCGTCGGCGATGTCCTCGGCCTTGGCGGTGACCACGGCCTGGGCGTCGGCCAGACCGCGATTGTAGAACCAGCCGCCGATCTGATTGCCGAAGAACTCCAGCACCATTTCGGCTTGAAGCTGGCTGATGTCCTGATCCAGTTCCTTGGCGAAGAAGTCGCGGATGCGGCCGCCGATGGCGACGCGCTCGTCCTTGGTGAACTGGATCGGCTTGGCCATCAGGATACCGCCGCCAGGGCTTCCTCGGCCTCCATCCAGGCGGCCTCGGCGGCTTCCAGTTCGGTCTGGGTCTTGGCGCGGGCGCGCGTCAGGCCTTCCAGCGCCTTGGGGTTTGACACGGCGGCGTTGGCCAGGTCGTCGTCGATGCGGGCGACCTCGGCGGCCAGCGCCGACATGCGCTCCTCGGCCTTCTTCACCGCATGACGCAGGGTCGAGGGCGAGGGGCCGGACTTCTTGTCGTTCTTCTTCTTGCCGCCTTGCGAGGGGGCGGCGGCTGCGGCCTCCTGCTTGATCTGGCTCGGCTTGACGGCGGCGGCCTTGGCGCGATCCAGGACGAACTTCTGATAGTCGTCCATGTCGCCGTCATAGGGCTTCACCGTGCCGTCTGCGGCCAGCCATAGGCGGTCGGCCACCAGCTCCATCAGCGAGCGGTCGTGGGTGATCAGGATGACGGCGCCGCTGTACTCATTCAGGGCGTCCAGCAGGGCGCGGCGGCTGTCGATGTCCAGATGGTTGGTCGGTTCGTCGAGGATGAGGACGTGGGGCGCCTCCATGGCCACCATGTTCAGCAGCAGGCGGGCGCGTTCGCCGCCCGACAGGCTCTCGACCGTGGTTTCCTGCTTTTCGTAGCCCAGACCGAACTGCGCCAGCTTGGAGCGACGGCTGCTTTCGCTGGCGTCCGGCATGGCCCGGCGGATGATCTCCAGCGGGGTGTCGGTCGGGTCCATGGCTTCGATCTGATGCTGGTGGAACCAGCCCACGCGCATCTTCTTGTCGCGGTGCAGTTCGCCCTCGGAGACGTTCAGCGCGCCGGCGATCATCTTGGCGAAGGTCGACTTGCCGGCGCCGTTGACGCCCAGCAGGCCGATGCGGTCGTCCAGGTCCATGCGCAGGTTCAGGTTGCGCAGGATCGACTTGCCGGCCTCATAGCCGACGTTGGCGCGTTCCAGACGGATCAGCGGCGGCGCCAGGGGGCGCGGCGGCGATGGCAGGGTGAAGGGTGCGACGCGCTCCTCGATCGTGGTCGAGACCGGCTCCATCTTGGCCAGACGTTTCATCCGTGACTGGGCCTGGGCGGCCTTGGACGCCTTGGCCTTGAAGCGGTCAACGAAGGCCTGAAGGTGAGCGCGCTCGGCGTCCTGCTTGGCCTTGGCCGACAGCTGCAGGCGGGCCTTCTCGGCGCGCGCCTTCTCGAACATGTCGTAGCCGCCGGTGTAGAGTTCCAGCTTGCGGTTCGCCAGGTGCAGGATGTGGGTGCAGCTGTTGTTCAGCAGTTCACGGTCGTGGCTGATGATCAGGGCCGTGTGCGGGTATTTCTGCAGCCGGCTTTCCAGCCACAGGGCGCCTTCCAGGTCGAGATAGTTGGTCGGTTCGTCGAGCAGCAGCATGTCGGGCTCGGCGAACAGGGCCGCGGCCAGGGCCACGCGCATCCGCCAGCCGCCTGAGAACTCGGACATGGGACGCTGCTGATCTTCCTGGCTGAAGCCCAGGCCGGCCAGGATTTCACCGGCGCGGGCCGGGGCCGAGTCGGCGTCGATGTCGATCAGACGGGCCCAGATCTCGCCCATCTCCTCGGGCTGGGCGGTTTCCAGCCGATTCATCAGTTCGTGACGTTCGACGTCGGCTTCCAGAATGGTGTCCAGCACGCTGTCGGGCGTTGCCGGGTGTTCCTGATCCACCGAACCGACGCGGGCGGTCTTGGGCAGGCTGACCTCGTCGCCGTTGGCGGCCAGTTCGCCCAGAATCAGCTTGAACAGGGTCGACTTGCCGATGCCGTTGCGGCCCACCAGGCCGACTTTCGAGCCCGGCGGCAGGCTGACGGAGGCGTCGTCGAGGAACTGGCGGCCCCAGGCGTTGAACGTCAGGTTGGCGATCTGGAGCATGGAAAACGACTGACGTTGAGGTGGCGGTTGGAAAGCGGGGAGGGCGCCGCTATAAGCCCGCGACCCTCAAACTACCAAACCGCAAAGAGTCTTCCCATGACCGAACGCACTTTCTCGATCATCAAGCCCGACGCCACGCGCCGCAACCTGACCGGCGCGATCAACGCCGTCATCGAAGGCGCTGGCCTGCGCATCGTCGCTCAGCGCCGCATCAAGCTGACCGAAGCCCAGGCCAAGAAGTTCTACGAAGTGCACGCCGAGCGTCCCTTCTACGGCGAACTGGTTGGCCAGATGATCGCTGAGCCGGTCGTCGTCCAGGTGCTGGAAGCCGAAGGCGCCGTCGCCAAGTACCGCGAAGTCATGGGCGCCACCAACCCGAACGACGCCGCTGAAGGCACGATCCGCAAGCTGTTCGCCCTGTCGATCGGCGAAAACTCGGTCCACGGTTCGGACTCGCTGGAAAACGCCGGCATCGAAATCGCTCAGTTCTTCACCGAAGCTGACATCGTTGGCTAAGGGCTTTCTTGTTGGGCTGCGGTCAAAAGGCTCCGCCTTTTCGACCCGACGCAGCCTGGCGAGAGCATAAAGACGGCCCGCCTCCGGAACCGGGGGCGGGCCGTTTCGTTTTCACGGTCCTGTTACCTGTTCAGCCATCAAGGAAGACCGCCATGAAGACGATCCTCAAACTGGCTCCGGTTATCGGCGTCGTGGGCCTGCTGGCCGCCTGCGGCACCACTACGGAACAACGTGCGGCCTCGGGCGCTCTCGGCGGCGCTGTCGCCGGTCAGGCCATCGGCGGCAATACGGGCGCGACCGTCGCCGGCGCCGCGATCGGTGCGGTTGCAGGCGCCGTGACGACCCCCAAGAAGCCGAACTGATTTCGCCCGGGCCTTCTGGATACAAGAACGGCGTCAGTTGCGAAGCTGACGCCGTTTTCGTGCCCGCTATCGGACGCGCCGCTTACCAGATGCGCGCGCGGCTTTCAGGGGCGATGTACTCCGCCTGACCCGGCGTGACGCCGAAGGCGGCGTACCAGGCGTCGATGTTGCGCGGCGGCGTGGCGGCGCGGGCGGCGCCCGGCGAATGCGGGTCGGTGGTCAGTTGCTCCTTCAGAGCCGCCTCGCGCGACTTCTCGCGCCAGACCTGAGCCCAGCCGAGGAAGACGCGCTGATCGCCGGTCAGACCATCGATGACCGGGGCCGGCTGGCCGTTCAGGCTGCGGTGATAGGCGTCCAGCGCCATCAGCAGACCGCCCAGGTCGGCGATGTTCTCGCCCATCGTCAGCGCGCCGTTGATGTGGGCGCCGGGAACAGGCTCCTGAGCATCGTAGAGGGCCCCCAGAACCTTGGCGCGCTCCTCGAAGCGGGCGGCGTCTTCGGGCGTCCACCAGTCGCGCAGCACGCCGTTGGCGTCAGACTTGCGGCCCTGATCGTCGAAGCCATGGGTGATCTCGTGGCCGATGACGGCCCCGATGCCGCCGTAGTTGACCGCAGGGTCAGCGTTCGGGTCGAAGAAGGGCGGCTGCAGGATGGCGGCCGGGAAGACGATCTCGTTGCGCGGCGGGTTGTAATAGGCGTTCACCGTCTGGGGCGTCATGCCCCATTCCAACGGATCAACCGGCTGGCCGATCTTGCCGCGCTTCCAGGCCCAGTCGAAGGCCGAGGCGCGTTCGACGTTGCCGTAGAGGTCGCCGGCCGACAGTTCCAGGCCGTCATAGCTGCGCCACTTGTCCGCATAGCCGATCTTCACGCCGAACTTGGACATCTTCAACAGGGCCTGCTCGCGCGTCGGCTCGCTCATCCAATCCAGATTTTTCAGGCGTTCGGTCATGGCGGCGCTGAGGTTGGCGACCAGGGCTTCCATCTGGGTCTTGGATGAGGCCGGGAAGTGCAGTCGGACGTACTCCTGACCCAGCACCTCGCCTAGCTGGCCGTCGACCAGGGCGACGCCGCGGTTCCAGCGCGGACGGTTCTCGGGCTGCCCGCGCAGGGTCTTGCCGCGGAATTCAAAGCGCGAGTTGACGAAGGCGTCGGACAGGTAGGGGCCGGCCTGATCGACGATCTGGAAAGCTTCCCAGGCCTTCAGCGTGTCCAGCGAGGTCTCGGCGAAGACCTGGGCGATGCCCGGAATCGCCGTGTTTTCCATCAGGACAATGTTCGGCACGTTGCTGATCTGGGCGCCTTGCAGGAAGGCGGTCCAGTCAAAGCCGGGGGCCAGCTTGGCCAGGTCGGCGGTCGCGGCCGGGTTGTAGATCTTGTCGATCTGGCGACGCTCGACCGTGGTCCAGTGTTTCTCGGCGACCTTGGTCTCGAAGGCCAGGATGTCGGCGGCGGCCTGGGCCGGGTTGGCCCAGCCTGCGGCCGTCAGAGCGCGGGTGACATAGGCGACATAGGCTTCACGCTGAGGCGCGAAATCGGCCTTCAGATAGTAGTCGCGGTCGGGCAGGCCGAGGCCGCCCTGGCCCATGTAGGCCGAGTTGAGGTTGGGGTTCTGCAGGTCCTCGAACACGTCGACGCCGAACAGCGAGCCGCCGAAGCCGGCGTGGCTCTCGCCCATCAGGCGGGCCATGCCGCTGTGGTCCGTCACGGCGCGCACGGCCGCCAAATCAGCGGCGAGCGGCTGGGCGCCCAGCTGGTTGACGCGGGCCTCGTCCATGAAGCTGGCGTAGAGGGCGCCGACCTTCTGCGCATTGGCGTTGGTCGGGTTGGCGGCGCTGGCCTCGATGATCGACTTCAGCTGGCTCTGGGCGTTTTCATACAGGACGTCGAACGGGCCGAAACGGGCCTTGTCCGAGGGAATCTCGGTGTTCTTGAGATAGGTCCCGTTGGCGTATTCGTTGAAGTCGTCGCCCGGCTTCACCGCCAGATCGCGACCGTTCAGGTCGAAGCCCCAGGGGTGGATCTGCGGGGCGTCAGTCGAAGCAGAAGCGGCGTGACCGGCGTGACCGGCGTGGGCGTTCTGGGCCGAGGCGGCTTGGGCGGAGAGCGCGAGGGCGAGCGCCAGGCCGGCGGCGCCCATCAGGCGGGTCTTGGACATCGGGTCTTCCCATGTGGAAACAGCGAGCGGTCGCCAGCAGAACTGGTCCGATCGTTCGCGGGGAAACTGCTCCCCCCTGCGACCGCCTGTCGCATTAAAAATCGTTAAGGTTGGGCTGGGCTTCAGCGCGCGACGAAGGCCGCCAGGGTCTGCGGATACAGGCTGTGCTCCGCCGTCTTGACCCGCTCGGCCAGGGTGTCGGCGTCATCGTCGGGCAGGATCGGCACGCGCGCCTGTCCCAGGACGGGGCCTTCGTCGACGCCTTCGGTAACCACGTGGACGGTGCAGCCTGCCTCGGCGTCGCCGGCCTCGATGGCGCGGGCGTGGGTGTTCAGACCGGGATAGAGAGGCAGCAGCGACGGGTGGATGTTCAGCATCCGCCCCGCCCATTTCTGCACCAGCCACGGCGTCAGCAGGCGCATGTAGCCGGCCAGGGCGATGACCTCGACGTCGCGTTCAACCAGTAGGGCGTCGATGGCGCGTTCATGCGCCTCGCGGTCCTTGCCGAACGCCTTGTGCTCGACCGTCAGGGCCTCCACCCCGGCGGCGCGAGCCTTATCCAGACCCGCCACGTCGGCGATGTTGGAAACGACGACCACCACCTCATAGGGCGCGTCCTCCGCCTGGCTGGCGGCGATCAGCGAGGCCATGTTCGAGCCGGAGCCGGAGATCAGCACCGCCACGCGCGTCTTGGGCTTGTGGGTTTCAGTCATGGAGCGGCTCGGGCGACAGATCGGGGAGGCGGGAGGGATGCGACCGTCGTCGCCTCTTGGCAAGCCCATGCCGCTGATCTGGGCGTTATAAAGTCCGTTGCCGGACGGCCCCGCTTGGCGTTAGCGTCCCGGCGCCGGGATGTCCGGCGCGTGAGGGGGAGTTTCATAATGCGTCATCTGCTGACTGCTGCCTGTGCGGCGGTGATCCTGGCTGTGCCGATGGTTTCCACGGCTCAGGAAGCGTCCGGCGGCGGCTCGGGCCCGGTCCGTTCGGCCTCGGACCGTCTGCGCAACGCCAACGCCGAGCAGGTAGAGCGCAACTGGGCCCGCGCCACGCCGGAAGAGAAGGAGGTGACGACCAGCCATTCGATCACCGCCCACGGCCGCGCCATGCGCTACAAGGCCACGGCCGGCACCCTGACCATTCGCGACGACGCGGGCATGCCGACGGCCAGCCTGTTCTACGTCGCCTATACCCTGGACGGCCAGCCGGTCGGGCGTCGGCCGGTGACCTACCTCTACAACGGCGGGCCGGGCTCGCCGACGGTCTGGCTGCACATGGGCGCCTTCGGGCCGGTCCGGGTGCTGACGGATGATCCGGTGGTCGAGCGCCCGGCGCCCTTCAACGTCGGCCCCAACGACATGACCCTGCTGGACAAGACCGATCTGGTCTTCATCGACATGGTCGGCGCCGGGTATTCGCGCCCGCTGGCCGAGACGCCGGGTTCGACCTTCTGGGGCGTGGATCAGGACGCCGACGCCTTCACCCGCGCCATCATGCGCTACACGAGCAAGTTCAACCGCTGGTCCAGCCCGAAATACGTCTTGGGCGAAAGCTACGGCACCCTGCGAACGGGCGCCGTGGCGCATCAGCTGGAAAGCCGCGGCATGTCGCTGAACGGCGTCATCCTGCTGTCGTCGATCATGAACTACGGCGTGCGCCAGCCGGGCTATGCGCAGAACTTCATCACCTTGCTGCCGACCTATGCGGCGACGGCCTGGTATCACAACAAGGTGCCGAACCGTCCCGCCACGGTTGAAGCCCACGTCCAGAGGGCGCGTGACTTCGCCATGGGGCCCTATGCGGCCGCTCTGGCCAAGGGGCACATGATCTCGGACGCCGAACGCGCCAGCATCGCCCAGCAAATGAGCGACCTGATCGGCGTCTCGCCGACCTTCATCGACAACGCCAACCTGAGGGTCGAGCTGTCGCCGTTCCGCAAGGAGCTGCTGCGGGATCGTCGCGAGACCATCGGCCGTTTGGACACCCGCTATCTGGGCATGGACGCCGACGCCGTGGGCGGCGAGCCGGAGGAAGACCCGTCGAGCAGCGCCATCACCGGGGCCTATTTCGGCGTCTTCAACGACTACATCGCCAATACGCTGAATTTCCGCACCGACATGGACTATCGCCAGTCGGCGCGCGGCTTGCCGGGATTCAACTGGAACTGGAGTCACCGTCCGCCTGTGGGCGGGATGCAGACCACGCCGAACACGGCGATCGATCTGGCCACGACCATGCGGCGCAATCCGCATCTGAAGGTGCTGGCGCTGAACGGCTACTATGACGCAGCCACGCCCTTCTTCTCGACCGAGTTCGACCTGGCCCAGATGATGCTGGAACCCAAGCTGCGTCAGAACCTGGAGTTCACCTACTATGAGGGCGGGCACATGATGTACACGAGCCGCAAGGCGCTCGAGGAACTGCACGTCGATCTGGCCAAGTTCTACGACGAGACCGAGAACGGCGGCGTGCGCTGATCCGATTTTGCTCACTCCGGCTTCGGTCGGGGTGAGCGGACCAAAGAAAAAGGCCCCGGTCTCGCGACCGGGGCCTTTGTCGTTTCAGGCGGTGGAAGCTCAGGCGGCTTCCAGTTGTCCGCAGATGAAGGCTTCCTCGCCGGCGTTCAGCAGGGCGGCCAGGACCGGCTCGGCGTTTTCCGGCGAGACGATCAGGATGAAGCCGACGCCGCAGTTGAAGGTGCGGCGCAGTTCATGGTCGGAAATGCCGCCGACCTGACCCAGCCATTCGAAGACGGGGGGCAATGCCCAGGCGTTCCAGTCGAAAGCGGCCTGCAGGCCCTCGGCGATGCAGCGCGGCGGGTTTTCGATCAGGCCGCCGCCCGTGATGTGGGCCGCGCCCTTGATCAGACCGGCCTTCATCAGCGGCAGGACCGGCTTCACATAGATGCGGGTCGGCTCCATCAGGGCCTGGGCCAGGGTCTTGTCCTTGGCGAAGGGAGCGTCGTCGCCCCAGGCCAGGCCGGACTTTTCGACCACCTTGCGGATCAGCGAGTAGCCGTTGGAGTGCGGACCCGAGGAGGCCAGACCGATGATGATGTCGCCGACCTTCTGCTGGTCCAGATAGGGCAGAACCTGACCGCGCTCGACCGCGCCGACCGAGAAGCCGGCCAGATCATAGTCGCCGCCCGAATACATGCCGGGCATTTCGGCCGTTTCGCCGCCGACCAGGGCGCTGCCCGACTGGCGGCAGCCCTCGGCGATGCCGGCGACGACGCGACGCGCGGCGTCCACGTCCAGCTTGCCGGTGGCGTAGTAGTCCAGGAACATCAGCGGCTCGGCGCCCTGCGCCAGCAGGTCGTTGACGCACATGGCGACCAGATCGACGCCCACGCCGTCGTGACGGCCGGTTTCGATGGCGATCTTCAGCTTGGTGCCGACGCCGTCCGTCGTGGTGACGATCAGCGGGTCTTCAAAACCGGCGGCCTTCAGGTCGAACAGGGCGCCGAATCCGCCCAGCGAAGCCTCGGCGCCGGGGCGGCGAGTCGACTTGGCCAGGGGCTTGATCGCGTCGACCAACATTTCTCCGGCGTCGATATCCACGCCCGCATCGGCGTAGGTAAGGCCGTTTTTCAGGGTTTCAGGGGTGTCGCTCATCGGTCACGGCTCGAAATCGGGGGCGAAAATCTGTCGAAGCGCTCTTGCCACGACGGCGTCGCGCGGGGCTATAGCATCGGAATGACGCCAATCACCACCAATGACGCGCTAATCGACTTCTGCGAACGCCTGGCCAAGGCCCCGTTCATCACGGTCGACACCGAATTCATGCGCGAGACGACCTACTGGCCCAAGCTGTGCCTGATCCAGGCCGCTTCGCCCACGGATGCTGCGATCATCGACCCGATGGCCGAGGATCTGGACCTTGAGCCCTTCCTCGCCCTGCTGCGCGACGAATCGATCATCAAGGTCTTCCACGCCGCGCGTCAGGACGTCGAAATCTTCAACCGCCTGGGCGCCATGCCCAAGCCGATGTTCGACACTCAGGTCGCCGCCATGGCCGCCGGTTTCGGTGATCAGGTCAGCTATGAGCAGCTGGTCCGCCAGATGCTGCGTCAGGAACTGGACAAGGGCAGCCGATTCACCGACTGGGCGCGTCGCCCGCTGTCGGATGCGCAACTGACCTACGCCCTAGGCGACGTGACCCATCTGGCCGCCCTCTATCCCAAGCTGCGCGATCGGCTGCAGAAGGAAGGTCGTCTGGACTGGGTCATGTCCGAAATGGGCGCCCTGACCGATCCGGCCCTCTATGACACCACGCCCGAGAATGCGTGGAAGCGGCTGAAGCCTAAGAAGTTCAGCGCCAAGTATCTGGCCGCCTTCGTCGCCGTCGCCGTCTGGCGCGAGCGCGCGGCCCAGGAACGCGACCAGCCGCGCGGCCGTATCCTGAAGGACGAAGGCATCGACGAAATCGCCGTTCAGGCGCCGACCGATCCCGAGGCCTTCAACCGTTTGCGTTCCGTGCCCAAGGGCTTTGGCGGTTCGCGCCTGGGTCTGGAACTGGCCGCTGAGCTGAAGCGCGTTCTGGCCGACCCTGAAGCCCACGCGCCCAAGCTGGAGCGCCCGGCGCACAGCCAGCCGGCGCCGCCCTCGGTGGTCGAACTGCTGAAGGTGCTGCTGAAGGCCAAGAGCGACAACGCGGGCGTGGCCACCAAGCTGATCGCCAACGTCGCCGATCTGGAAAAGATCGCCAACGACGACAACGCCGACGTCGAGGCCATGAAGGGCTGGCGCCGTCAGCTGTTCGGCGACGACGCGCTGAAGCTCAAGAAGGGCGAGATCGCCCTGGTGCTGAATGGTTCGCGTGTCGAAGTGGTCGAAATCGAAGGCTAGGGCCTAGGAGGCTGGCGGCGACGCCGGCTCCCACAGCTCGATCGGATTGCCCTCGGGATCGTGGATGCGCGCAAAGCGTCCGATCTCGGGGGTCGCGTCCCATTCCGGCTTGGTGATGACCTCGATCCCCGCGGCCTTCAGCGAGGCGATCAGGTCGTCCAGCCCCTCGACCCGCAGGTTCAGCATCCAGCGGTGGTCGGCGGCGAAATAGTCGCTGTCTTCCTTGAACGGGGCGAAGACGGTCGGCCCCGCCTGCTGGTTCCAGATCCAGACATTTTCCGGCGCCCCGACGCCGAGGTGGGTCAGATACCAGTCGGCCAGGGCCTTTGTGTCCTTTGAGCGGAAGAAGAAGCCGCCGATTCCGGTCACGGGCATGGGATCGTCCCTCTAGATTTTCAGAGTCAGGTTCATGGCTTCGGCCAGGGCCTTGGCGCGGCGGCGCGTCTGTTCGCCCAGCAGCATGTCGGCGTAGCCTTCAGCTGCGGTGATGCGCAGCGCGCCCTTCTCGACGGTGGCGGCGGCGTTGGCCAGCAGTTGCGGTGAGCGGCCTGACAGGTCGCAGGCCAGTCGCATGGCCAGGCCCAGGGCGCGGGCGCGCTTCTGGCCGGCTGCGGGCAGCAGACGGTTCACGGTCTCGGGGGCGGGGGTCTTGGCCTCGCCGCCATAGCGAGCGTTCATGGCCACGGCCAGGAAGGCGCGTTCGGCGTGGGTCTGACCCGGAATGGGCGAGCGCAACACCTGATCGAAGACCAGATCGACCCGGTGGTCCGGGTGCAGGCGGGCGCCCAGGTCCGCCAGTCGGCAGACCGAGGCGGTCAGCAGGGCGTCGCGCTCCTCGCCAAAGGCCTCGGGCATGGCCGAGACCACGGGCTGCAGCCAGCCGTCCAGCGCGCGCGGCAAGGCCGGGTCCACGCCCTGGCGGCCGCCCCAGGCCGAACAGCCCGCCAGCAGGGGATCGACCGCCGCCATCTCGGGCGACAGGCCGGCGTAGAGCAGACCCTCGCGCACGCCCCAGGCGGAGAAGGTCACGGTTTTCAGGCCGAGGGCCTCGATCAGGCCGTCCAGCACCAGGGCGGCGTAGGGCAGGGTCTCGGCGCGGCGCTTGGACACGCCCGGCAGCTTTTCCAGCGAGGCCTTGGACTGGCGCGCCACCAGACGGGCCAGGTCGCGCGCATCGGCGGCGGTCATGGCGTATTCGTGGACGATCCGCAGGGGATGGTCTGTCTGGGCCATGTGCATCTGGGCCAGACTGCGCCAGGCCCCGCCGACCGCGTGCAGATCGGTCGTGGCGTAGGTCTCGGCCACAGGAGCCAGCCGTTTGGCGATGCGCGAGCGCAGACGGTCGACGTCGAACCCCTTGGGATCGGTCAGGGCGAAGGGGCCCAGCGGCAGGGTTACACCCTTGTCCAGCGGGCGATTGCGTCCGCCGGCGCCGATCCGGGTCAGCTCCAGACTGGCGCCGCCCATGTCGGCGGCCACGCCGTGTGATCCCGGCGCGCCGGCCAGGACGCCAAGCGCCGAATAGCGGGCTTCCTCCTCGCCGCTGAGGACGCGGACCTGGAGGCCCGTCTCGGCGGCCACGCGGGCGCAGAAGTCGGCGCCGTCTTCGGCCTCACGCACGGCGGCGGTGGCGGCGATGATGGTCTGGTCCGGCTGCACACCCTCGATGACAGCGGCGAAGCGGCGCAGGGCTGTCATGGCCAAGACGACGCCGGGCACGGACAGGCGCCTAGTCGCCGCCAGATCGCGGCCCAGACCGGCCAGGACCTTTTCGTTGAACATGGTCCAGACCGCGCGGCCTTCCAGCCGGTACAGCACCAGGCGCACCGAGTTGGAGCCGATGTCGATGACGGCGATCTGACGCGACGGATATTCGGCCTCGACGCCCATCAGCGGCGCTTCCGGGCTTTGAGACCCGAATAGGACAGTGCGCCGGGCAGGGTCTTCACCTTGCGACCGCGACCGGACAGGCTGGGATTGGTCATGAAATACTTGTGGGCCGAGAAGGGACGTTCAGGACCGGAGGGCGTGACGCGGTGATAGGTTCCGTCGGCGGCCAGGGTCCAGCTCTGGGCATCGTCCTTCAGGTTGGCGACCATGATCTGATCCAGCACCTGATCGTGGACCGTGGCGTTCAGGATTGGCGTCATCAGCTCGACCCGGCGATCCAGATTGCGCGGCATCCAGTCGGCGGACGAGATGTAGAGGCGCGCCTTGTTGCTGGGCAGGTCGTGGCCGTTGGCGAAGGCGATGATACGGCTGTGCTCCAGGAAGCGGCCGACGATCGACTTGACCCGGATGTTCTCCGACAGGCCCGGCACGCCGGGACGCAGGCAGCAGATGCCGCGAATGACCAGTTCGATGCGCACGCCCCACTGACTGGCGCGATACAGGGCGTCAATGATCTCGGGATCGACCAGGGCGTTCATCTTGGCCCAGATGGCGGCGGGCTTGCCCTTGGCGGCGGCCGACATCTCCTTGCCGATCATCTCGAGCAGGGAGGTCTTCATGTTCAGCGGCGAAACGACCAGGGCTTCCAGCTCATCCGGCTCGGCATAGCCGGTGATGTAGTTGAACACCCGCGTCGCATCCTGGCCCAGGACCGGGTTGCAGGTGAACAGGCTGAGGTCGGTGTAGATCTTGGCCGTCGTCGGGTGATAGTTGCCGGTGCCGAAGTGGCAGTAGGTGCGTAAGGCGTCGCCCTCGCGCCGCACCACCACGCTCAGCTTGGCGTGGGTCTTGTATTCCACGAAGCCGAAGACGACGTGGACGCCGGCCCGTTCCATCTGCCGCGCCCAGCGCAGGTTGGCTTCCTCGTCGAAGCGCGCCTTCAGCTCGATCAGGGCGGTGACGTTCTTGCCGTTTTCGGCCGCCTCGATCAGGGCGGCGACGATGGGGCTGTCCTTGGAGGTGCGGTACAGGGTCTGCTTGATGGCGATGACGTTGGGATCGCGCGCCGCCTGGCGCAGGAACTGCACCACCACGTCGAAGCTCTCGAACGGGTGGTGGATCAGCATGTCCTTTTCACGAACCGCCGCGAAGATGTCCCCGCCGTTGTCGCGGACGCGCTCGGGATAGCGCGGCTCATAGCCCTTGAACTTCAGGTCCGGGTGGCCGCCGGGGATCAGTTCGGCCAGCTGCGCCAGACCCAACATCCCCTCGACCAGAACCACGTCCTGGGGCTGGGCGTGCAGTTCGGCGATGATGAAGTCGCGCAGGTCCTCGGGCATGGAGGCCTGGATCTTGATGCGGACGACCGAGCCCATGCGGCGCTGTTTCAACGCCTCCTCGAACTCCATGACCAGGTCTTCGGCCTCTTCCTCGATCTCGATGTCCGAGTCGCGGATCAGGCGGAACAGGCCCTTTTCCAGGATTTCGCACCCCGGGAAGAGGTGGTCGATGAAGAGCAGCAGCAGGTTTTCCAGCGAGACGAAGCGCTTGCGGCCCGGCGCCGAGCGCCCGTCCGTCGCCAGGGCCCAGAAGCGACGCACCTGGGTCGGCACCGGCACCAGAGCGTAGAGGACGCGGTTGTCGCTGTTGCGGCGCAGCTTCAGCGCCAGCGAGAAGCCCAGGTTGGGCAGGAAGGGGAAGGGGTGGGCCGGGTCGATCGCCATAGGCGTCAGCACGGCGAACAACTGGCTGAGGAACTCGGGTTCCAGGCGTTCTCGCTCGGTGCGAGTGATCTTGGCGGCTTCGACCACCTCGATACCGGCGGCGGCCATTTCCTTGCGCAGGACCCGCCAGCGGCGCTGCTGCTCGGCCATCAGGCCCCCGGCTGCGGCGTTGACCTGTTCCAGCTGTTCGGCGGGGGTCAGACCATCAGGTGAGACCACGCGGACCCGCTCGCGCACCTGCCCCTTCAGGCCCGCCACGCGGGTCATGAAGAACTCATCCAGGTTGTTGGCCGAGATGGACAGGAAACGAACCCGCTCCAGCAGCGGATGCCCCTCGTTGGCGGCTTCTTCCAGCACGCGTCCGTTAAAGGCCAGCCACGACAGTTCGCGGTTGATGAAGCGCTCGGGCGAGGTGATCAGCGCCTCGGACAGCTCCAGCTGCGGGGCGCGCGAGGAGGGGACTTCCTCACCGGTGGTGTCGACGGCGATGGGCGCGATTTCAGTCATTTGAGTGTTGTCGCGCGGGCCTGTGACGGCTGCAACCGCGATGTGGCGTAATCAGTCAGACATCTCGTCGCTGTCGCCCAGAACCTGGCGGGCCAGAACACGGGTGACCGGGCGGTGATAGGCGTCCAACTGGTCGACGATGCGTTCGACCGCGTCGGCCGAGCGGTCAATGCGGCGGGCCAGATAGTCGATGACTTCCTCGCCCGGCGTGATGTTGCGGGTGGCGAAGGCGCGCTTGAGCATGGCCCCCAGGACGACGTCGTCGGGCGCTTCGATGCCCACGGTGCGGATGGCGTTCAGGCGCGAGCGCAGATCGGGCAGGTCGCAGAGCCAGGCCGACGGCGGATCACGCGACACCAGCAGCAGGGCGCCGCCGCCGGACTGGGTCAGGTTGATCAGGTGGAACAGGCTCTCGTCGTCGGCGTCCTGGGCGCGGTCCAGAAGCACGAACTGGCCTTCCAGCTCGATGGGATCGACCAGGGCCGCCTCGGCCCCGTGCAGGGCGACCGCGCCCGTGCGCTCGACCCATGCAGCGGCCAGGTGGCTCTTGCCGCTGCCGGGCGGACCAAAGATCGACAGGACCGAACCGGCCATTTCGGGCCAGGTCGCCAGCACCGAGGTCGCGGTCGCATTGGATTCGGACACCACGAAATCAGCCGCGCGTTGCGACGCTTCCTGCCTCAGAGGCAGGCGCAGTTGCTGGGTGTCGGAACCGAGAGCCGTCATGTGGAAACCATAGCAGAGGCCGTCCAGCGTGCTGTGGGCAGGTTTTCGGCGACGGTGGACAACCGCGCGGCGCTGTGGATTTAGCCGCCAGCCTTGACTTTCCGGGGCGATGATGGGCCTTTCGCCCCTCCTAATTCACGCTGTTCTACAGCCGTTTTCAGACGATATCCGATCATGCACGCCTATCGCACCCATACCTGCGGCGCCCTCCGTTCGACGGATGCGGGCGCGAATGTTCGTCTGTCGGGCTGGGTTCACCGCAAGCGCGACCACGGCGGCCTGCTGTTCATCGACCTGCGCGACCACTACGGCCTGACCCAGCTGGTGCTGCACCCGGAGACGCCGGGCTTTGAAGCCGTCGAGCGCCTGCGCGCCGAGAGCGTCATCAAGATCGACGGCGAAGTGGTCAGCCGCTCGGCCGAAACCACCAACGCCAACCTGCCCACCGGCGAGATCGAGGTGCGAGTCCTTTCGGTCGAGGTCCTGTCCGAAGCCGCCGAGCTGCCGCTGCCGGTCTTCGGCGAGCCGGAATACCCGGAAGAGATTCGCCTCAAGAACCGCTTCCTCGACCTGCGTCGCGAGACCCTGCACAAGAACATCGTCTTGCGCTCCAAGGTGATCCACTCGATCCGCCAGCGCATGGTCGAGCAGGGCTTCCTTGAGTATCAGACCCCGATCCTGACGGCCTCGTCGCCGGAAGGCGCGCGCGACTTCCTGGTGCCGTCGCGCATGCACCCGGGCAAGTTCTACGCCCTGCCGCAAGCCCCGCAGCAGTTCAAGCAGCTGCTGATGGTCTCGGGCTTCGACCGCTACTTCCAGATCGCGCCCTGCTTCCGCGACGAAGACCTGCGCGCCGACCGTTCGCTGGAATTCTACCAGCTCGACGTCGAGATGAGCTTCGTCACGCAGGAAGACGTCTTCGCCGCTATCGAGCCGCTGATGAACGGCGTGTTCAACGAGTTCGGCGAGGGCAAGCCGGTGTCGCCGATCGACGGGACCCACACCTTCACCAACGACTTCGGCCAGACTTTCGAGCACAAGGGCTTTGAGCGTCTGACCTATGCCCAGTCGATGAAGTGGTACGGCTCGGACAAGCCGGATTTGCGCAACCCGATCAAGATGCAGGACGTGTCGGACCATTTCCGCGACGGCGGGTTCGGTCTCTTCGCCAAGATCCTCGGCGCGGACGAAAAGAACGCCGTCTGGGCCATCCCGGCGCCGACCGGCGGCTCGCGCGCCTTCTGCGACCGCATGAACTCCTGGGCTCAAGGCGAAGGCCAGCCGGGCCTGGGCTATATCTTCTGGTCCGACGACCAGCAGGCCTGGGGCGGTCCCATCGCCAAGAACCTGGGGCAGGAGCCGACCGAGGCCCTGATGGCCTCGCTGGGCCTGGGCAAGGGCGACGCCGCCTTCTTCACCGCCGGCGACCCCGCCGTCTTCGCCAAGTTCGCCGGTCTGGCCCGCACCCGCGTCGGCACGGAGCTGAAGCTGGTCGACGAGGAGCAGTTCAAGTTCTGCTGGATCGTCGACTTCCCGATGTTCGAATGGTCGGAAGAAGAGAAGAAGGTCGACTTCTCGCACAACCCGTTCTCGATGCCGCAGGGCGGTCTGGAGGCCCTGGAGACGCAGGACCCGCTGACCATCCGCGCCTATCAGTACGACATCGTCTGCAACGGCTATGAGCTGTGCTCGGGCGCGATCCGGAACCACAAGGCCGAGATCATGCTGAAGGCCTTCGAGATCGCCGGCTACGACGCCTCGGTGGTCGAGGAGCAGTTCGGCGGCATGCTGAACGCCTTCCGCTTCGGCGCTCCGCCGCACGGCGGTCTGGCCCCGGGCATCGACCGCATCGTCATGCTGCTGGCCAACCAGACGGCTATCCGCGAAGTCATCGCCTTCCCGCTGAACCAGCAGGGCCAGGACCTGCTGATGAGCGCGCCCGCCGAGGCCGCCGACAAGCAGCTGAAGGAACTGTCGATCCGCACGGCCCTGCCGCTCAAGTAAGCGGCGGCCGTCAGGTGAATTGGAAAGGGCGGCCTTCGCGGGCCGCCCTTTTTGTTTGGATGATCTGTGGGGCCTTAGTGGCCTGAGGCGATGACCAGATTGCGCTGACGCGGCGGGATCGGCGGCGCGGGCGGGGTCGGAGGCGCAGGCGGCTTGCGAATGACGCGGATGCCGCCGACGCCGCCGCACGACCGTACCGTCAGGCCATTGGGCAGGCGGGTCGCGCCGTCGCCGCAGGCATCGTGGATCTGGTCCTGGGTCAGGCCGCGCGCGCCGGACAGGTCGGCGCCGCGAATGTCCGTGCGGTTCATCGAGGCGCCAGAGAAGTTGGCGCGGTCGAAGCTGGCGCCGGTCAGACGGGCGCTGTCCAGCGAGGCGTTGTTGAACTTGGCCCCGTCGAACACACCATTGCTCAGGTTGGAGGCGTTGATCTCGGCGCTGGAGAAATCAGCCCCGGTCGCGCGGACATTGGCCAGGGTCGAACCGAACATCTCACTGCTGTTGAAGCGGGTGCGGGTCAGGACGGCGCGGTTGAAGTTGGCGCCGTTCAACTCGGCCGAG
Organism: Brevundimonas sp.; assembly: GCF_032055285.1. Classification (GTDB taxonomy): domain Bacteria; phylum Pseudomonadota; class Alphaproteobacteria; order Caulobacterales; family Caulobacteraceae; genus Brevundimonas. The sequence goes on along the minus strand of NZ_DAMBRE010000005.1, from coordinate 65,431 downwards.
GACAGGTTGGCGTCCTGAAAGTTCGTTCCGATCAGATTGGCGCCTGTGGCCTCGGCGCCGGTCAGATTGGCGCTGGCGAAGACGGCGCTGGTGAAGTTGGCGCCCATCATCTCGACGCCGCGCATGTCGGCGCGGCTGAAGTCGCTGCCGGCGAAGTTTGAGCCCAGAAGTTCGGCCCCGCGCAAGGTGGCGCCGACCAGGGTGGCGTTGGTGAAGCTGGCGCCGGTGAAGGTGGCGCCCGAGAGGTCGCGGCCGGACAGCTCGCAGCGGTTGCAGCTGCCGCCCAGGGAAACCATGCGGGCGACGTCGCGGTCCTGCATCTGAGACAGGTTCACCACGCCGGCGAAGGCGGGGGCCGCCACCAGCACGCCGGTGAGGGCTGCGGCTGCGGGGGCCAGGCGACGGAGGAGGGCAAACGGGCGTTTCATCACGCTACCTAAATGCGCTCATCGTCCGAATAACCCTACTTAAATCGCGGTAACGAAGGCGACGCTCAGCAGGCCGGAATGCGCAGGCCGCGGGGCAGGACGGTGGCGTCGTCGCCGCAGGCCTGATTGAGCTGGCTCTGGGTCAGGCCGACCGCGCGGGCCAACTGAGCGCCTGACAGGTTGGTTCCGCTGAGCTTGGCGCCCGACATCGTGGAGCCGTCCAGATAGGCCCCGACGAAGCTGGCGTTGGTCAGGTCGGCCCCGGCGAAGTTCGAGCCCGAGAAGACGCCGCCGTAGGCTTCGACGTCGCGCATATCGGTGCGCGAGAAGCGGGTCCGGTTCATGACGGTCAGGCTGAGGTCGGCCTGACGCAGGCGGGCGCCGGCCAGGTTGAGACCGCGCACCTCCATGCCCGAGAAGTCGCCCTGGAACAGATTGCAGCCAGGGCAGCTGGCGCCGCCGCGCACGCGGCTGATCTGCGAGGCGTTCTGGGCGACGGCGGGAAGGGCCGTGGCGGCGAGCAACGAGGCGACGAGTGCGATAGCGAGACGGTTCATGCGAAGGCTCCGAGCTTTGACGTTTCTCAAGCAAGAAGCGGGCCGGACGCCATGTCTAGCCGCCTTGCATCTGCGGAGCGGCTCCGCAGGTGTCGCAAATCCAGCCTCCGCCGCGATTCTGCAGGCTGAAATCGCCGCAGGCGGGACAGGCGACGGCTTCGGTCGGAGCGGCGTCACGCGGCGCCTCGGCCTTGCGTCCAAATGGGACGACGACGAGGTTGTCGGGCGCCGCGCCGCGCGCAAAGCCCTTGGAGATGAACCGTGCCGCGGGCACCGGCTCGGCGTCGTTGTTCGCGACCGCGCCCAGACCGTCGGGGTTCAGCCCTTCGGGCTCGGCGTTGGCCAGTTCCTGCCGCCCCAAATAGGAGACGCCCAACTCGCGGAAGATGTAGTCGAGGATCGAGGTCGCCGAACGGATCGAGTCGTTGCCGGTGACGCGCCCCGCCGGTTCAAACCGGGTGAAGACGAAGGCGTCGACGAACTCGTCCAGCGGCACGCCGTATTGCAGGCCGATCGAGATGGCGATGGCGAAGTTATTCATCAGGCTGCGGAAGGCGGCGCCTTCCTTGTGCATGTCGATGAAGATCTCTCCCAGCTCGCCGTCTTCGTACTCGCCGGTGTGGATATAGACCTTGTGGCCGCCGACAGCCGCCTTCTGGATGTAGCCCTTGCGGCGGTCGGGCAGCTTGCGGCGGGTGCGGTCGCGCTCGATGACCTTCTCGACGACCCGTTCGACGGTCCTGGCCTCGGGCTCGGCGCGGCGCTGAAGCGGGGCGTCGGGTTCGGGCAGATCCAGATGGAAGTCGGCGGGCGGCGCGGCGCGGCGCAGGGCCACGGCCCGACGCCCCTCGCGGGCGCCCTGACCCAGGGTGCGGGCGGCCTGAAGCGGCCCGGCGCGCCAGTCGATCAGGTCCGGCGTCGCGTCAGGCGTGTCGCTGAAGGGTTCGATCGCGCGGCGCAGTTCAGCCTCGAAAGCGGCGGGATCGGCGGCCAACAGGGGGCGCAGGGCTTCGGGTGCCCCGGCCCAGTCGGACAGGTCGGCATGGCCGAAGGCCGCGGCGCGGGCCGCCTCGATGGCGGACTGATCAAAGCCCAGGCGAGGGAGCAGGTCAGCGCCGTCCACGACCGACAGACCCAGGACATCGCCGACAAAGCCCGCATCCAGCACGGGCGGGGCAAAGGCGGCGGCCAGTTGGTCGGTCTGGCCCAGGGCCAGTTCGACGGCCTCCAGTTCGACATCGGTGAAGCCCAGGTCACGCAAGGCGGAGTGATTGATTCCGGGCGTCCCCATCAGGGTGCGACGGCCAAACAGCCGGCGCTCGGCGTCCTCGACGTCGCCGCCCGCGCGGGCGATGGCGCGGGCCAGCGCGGGGCGCAGTCGCCGTTCGGTCTCGCCGTCCTCGGTCTGGAACAGGTCGGTGGCGGAAAACGGCGAGGCGCCGAGGCGCAGGTCCAGTTCCGGGTCGCTGACGAACAGGCTGATGACGGCGTGTCGGCGCCCATGGCGCGTGAGGGGCGAGGCGTCCTGACCACGTTGGATGGCGAGGTCCAAGGCTTCGTCCCTGGCGGCGGCCCATTCGACGCACGGACCAAGGCTGGCGGCGATCTCGCTGGATGCGGCGTTGGCGGCGGCGGAGACGCGGGCGCCGACAGAGGCAGCGAGGTCGGCGGCGTTCTCGGCGTCCTTCGCCACGGCCCAGTCGGCCAGACCGGACAGGCCCAGGGCGATGGGGCGGGCTGCTTCACGGCGACGGTCGGCCGAGCGCAAAGCGGTCTCGATTTCCAGGGCGAAGACCCACAGCCGGGTCAAGTCGTCCAGCGCTTCGTCGAAACTGTCGCCGTAGAGCGCGGCCAGAGTCGGCAGGTGAATCGCGGCGCGGGCCTCCAGCCCGACGTCGGCTAGGGCCTCGGCGTCGCGCGGCGTAAAGGTCAGGGCCAGGTCGTCCTCAAGCGCAGCCTCAGCCACGGTGAGGGCTTCAGGACCGCCCGAGGCTATGGCGTCGCGTTGAGCCAGGACGGGCTGGACGGCGCGCGCGGCGAGTTCAGGCAAGACGATGGCCGGGCTTTCGCCCTCGGCGGCTCGGATGACGTCCGCATCGGTCGCGCCGCAACGGCGAGCGGTCAATGCAGCGCGGGCAAGGGCAGGATTGCGGAACGGATCGATGCAGGCGTTGCGCGGACCATCGCAGCGATCGACCGCGTCGGCGACGGCGCGCAGGGCGTCGGACAGGGCCTCCGCGGCGTGTCTGGACAGGCGCTCGCCTCGCCGGGCGGCGGTCAGGTCGCCCAGTCGCCGAGCGGCGCCGGGTTCGCTCAGAGCGATGAATGGGGCTGCCGCTGCGGGCTCATTGGTCGCGGCGGGCGCAGCGACGCCGAGCCGCAGCGAGGCTGACAGTTCGTCGGCGAAGGCGACGGCGTCCTCGGCAGTTGTGAACAGACTCTGGATGCGGCCCCAGGCGGCCAGACGATGGGCCCAGCGGTCGGTGGCCCCGCCCAGCCAGGCGTCGTGGTCGTCGTCCAGCGGCGCCCCGTCGCGGGGCAGGTCGGTCGGCAGGCTTTCCGCCCAGTCCAACCAGGCTTCGACGCGGACATCAGTCCAGTCGACTGGGGCCAGGGTCGGCGCCACCACGCCAGGGCGCTCAATGGCGCGCGGGTCCAGCGCGACGACGGCGGCGAGGTCGAAAAATCGGGGCTTGATGCGCATCACAACGTCTCCGCGCGTGTCCTGATCGTGACATTAACGACGCTGCGCACGGGGTTTCAATAAATCTTGGGTCATTTGGTAGGGTTACCCCCAAGATGTTGATGTTTGGCTGCGGCGCTCTATGCCGGTCTCGGGCTGGACGCGGGCGGCTGCGGTTTCTATGATCGCGTGGCGTCGCCGGACCTCCCTGGGCGACGGGATTCGAGTAGGTTCGACGACGTGCTGAGCAAGATCTTCACCTGGTGGAACGGCGCCACCATCGGAACCCTGTTCACCGTTGGCAAACGCGGCCAACTGGTCGGCACGGATGAGTTCGGCAACCGCTACTATCAGTCGCGCGACAAGGTCAGCTACGACGGCCGCCAGCGCCGCTGGGTCATCTATGACGGCTATGCCGAGGCGTCGAAGGTTCCGCCGGAATGGCAGGGCTGGCTGCGCTACACCTATGACGAGACCCCGGTCGAGAAGCCGCTGCCGCGCCGCGCCTGGGAGAAGGATCATCTGCCGAACCTGACCGGCACGCCGATGGCGTGGCGTCCGCAGGGCTCGCTGGCCAACGAAGGCAAGCGCCCCGCCGCCACCGGCGACTATCAGGCCTGGAGCCCCGAATGACCGCACGCCGCCTCCTGCTTGTCGGCGTGGCCGTAGCGGGACTGGCGGTCGCGGGCGCCGGCATGACCAGCGCCCTGATGGACCTGCCGCAGGACGCGGTTCCGGTTCAGGACCCGGTTGGCGATCTTCTGCGCGACACCAATCGTACGCCCTTGCAGAACCCGCAGGGGTCGGCCCCGGCAGCCCCGGCTCAAGGCCCTGCGCCCGCAACGGCTCCGACAGCCGCGCCCGGCACGCCTGTAGTGGTCTCGACGCCCGAGGTTGAGATTGCGGCTGTGCAGGAAGATGTTCCCCCCGAGGTCGAGGCCGAAGCGCCAAAACCGGCGGCTGAGCCCGTCGCCACGCCTGGTCGCCGTCAACGTCGTCCGGTGGCCATTATCCATGCCATCGACAAGGTCACCGCTGAATCGATGCTGTTCGAGGTCGAGGTCGGCGGTCGTCCGGTGCGCTTCAACAAGACCCTGATCTTCAGCGCCCGCGCATGCGAGGTCTCGGCCTCGGACGAACAGACCGAGGACGCCATCGCCTATCTGGAAGTCGGGGTTCAGCCGCGCGGCGTCATCGTGCCGACCGAGGCGCGCCAGATCTTCAAGGGCTGGATGTTTGCCTCATCGCCGGGCGTCAGCGGCCTGCAGCACCCGATCTACGATGCTTGGGTGGTCGGCTGTAAGGCGTAGGTCACAGCCTCCGCGCCTGTCATGGGCGCGGTCAGGGCTGACTTGTCCGGCGTCAGGCGCAGCGCGAGCTTCAGCAGCCGCAAATAGGCCGCCTGGGGCGTCTCCATCGCACCGAACTGGCTCAGATGCTCGGTCAGGAACTGGGCGTCCAGCAGGCTCCAACCGCCTTTACGCAGTCGCGCCACCAGATGCACCAGGGCGACCTTGGAGGCATCGCGCGCCCGGCTGAACATGCTCTCGCCGAAGAAGGCGCCCCCCAGCGTCACGCCATAGAGGCCGCCGACCAGAACCTCGTCCCGCCAGCATTCGATGCTGTGGGCGCAGCCGCGCAGGTGAAGCTGCAGATAGAGTGAGCGGATCGGGTCATTGATCCAGGTGTCCTCGCGGCCCTCGGCGGACGCGGCGCAGGCGCTCAGTACGGCGTCGAACGCCGTGTCGACGCGCACCTGAAACGGCTCGCCCCGAATGGTGCGGCGCAGACGGCTGGGAATGTGAAAGCGATTGAGCGGGATGACCCCCCGCTGGTCCGGCTCAACCAGAAAGACGCGCGGGTCGTCGCGCGCCTCGGCCATCGGAAAGACGCCGCGAGCGTAGCAGGCCAGCAGCTCCTCGGGTCCGAAGACGCTGGAGGGGCTGCTGGCGCTGAACTCGGGTTCGTCCAAGAGGGGTTAGGCCTTGGCCTTCTGGGCGGCGGCCCATTTTTCCAGCCAGTGGATGTCGTAGTCGCCCGACAGGATGTCCGGCTCGGCCAACAGCTTCTGGAACAGGGGGATGGTGGTGTCGACGCCGCCAATGACCATTTCGTTCAGGCTGCGCTTGAGGCGGGCCAGGGCCTCCTCGCGGTCGCGGCCGTGGACGATCAGCTTGCCGATCAGGCTGTCGTAGTAGGGCGGGATCGAGTAGCCGGCGTAGATGGCGCTATCCAGACGCACGCCCAGGCCGCCAGGGGCGTGGAAGTCGGTGATCGTGCCCGGCGACGGGGTGAAGGTTTCCGAGTTCTCGGCGTTCACCCGCACCTCGATGGCGTGGCCCTCGAAGTGGATGTCTTCCTGGCTGAAGGACAGCGGCAAGCCGGCGGCGATGCGGATCTGTTCGCGGACCAGGTCGACGCCCGTGATCATTTCCGTCACCGGGTGTTCGACCTGCAGGCGGGTGTTCATCTCGATGAAGAAGAACTCGCCGTCTTCCCACAGGAACTCGATGGTGCCGGCGCCCAGATAGCCGATGGCGGCGATGGCCTTGTTGACCGTTTCACCGATCTTCTTGCGACCCTCGGCCGACAGGGCGGGCGAGGGGGCCTCTTCCAGCACCTTCTGGTGGCGTCGTTGAAGCGAGCAGTCGCGCTCGCCCAGGTGGACGACGTTGCCGTGGCTGTCGGCGATGACCTGGATCTCAATGTGGCGCGGCTTCTGGAGGTAGCGCTCCATGTAGACGGCGCCGTTGCCGAAGGCGGCCTTGGCCTCGGTCTGGGCGGTCTGGACGGCCTCGACCAGATCGTCGGGCGTCATGGCCACCTTCATGCCGCGACCGCCGCCGCCGGCGGCGGCCTTAACGATCAGCGGGAAGCCGATGGTCTTGGACGCCTCGATGGCGGCCTCGACGGTTTCGACTTCGCCGTCAGACCCGGGGACGACGGGGATGCCCGCGTCCTTGACGGTCTGCTTGGCGGTGATCTTGTCGCCCATCACGCGGATGTGGTCGGGCTTGGGACCGATGAAGGTCAGGCCGTGGGCCTCGATGATCTCGGCGAAGCGGGCGTTTTCCGACAGGAAGCCATAGCCCGGGTGGATCGCCTGGGCGCCGGTGATTTCGGCCGCCGCAATGATCTGCGGGATGTTCAGATAGGACTTGGCCGCCGGGGCCGGGCCGATGCAGACGCTTTCGTCGGCCAGCCGCACCCACATGGCGCCGCGGTCGGCTTCGGAGTGCACGGCGACGGTGGAGATGCCCATCTCCTTGCACGCCCGGTGGATGCGCAGGGCGATTTCGCCGCGGTTGGCGATCAGGACCTTGGTGAACATATCCGGTCTCAGGCTTCCAGCAGGACCAGGGCTTCGCCGAACTCGACCGGCTGGGCGTCGCCGACCAGGATTTCCGACACGACGCCGTCACGCGGGGCCTGGATCGGGTTCATGGTCTTCATGGCCTCGACGATCAGCAGGGTCTGGCCCTTCTTGACCTTGTCGCCCGGCTTCACGAACTGCGGGGCTTCCGGCGAGGGTTGCAGGTAGGCGGTGCCGACCATCGGCGACTTCACCTCTTCGCCCTTGCGCGAGACGATCGTGGCCGGGTCCGACGGCATGGAAGCCGGGGCAGCGGCGGCCGGCGCGGCATGGGCGACCGGGGCCGGGGCGGCGGCGTACTGGACCGGGGCGGCGGCGACCGTGACTTCGCGGGCGACGCGGATGCGCAGTTCGCCGCGCTCGACCTCGATCTCGGTCAGGCCGGTGTCGTTCAGGATGTCGGCCAGGCTGCGGATCAGGCCGGCGTCGATGGCGTCGTTCTTGTGCTTGTCGTCGGACATTTGGGTCTCTTCTACTTGATCTTTGTGCGGCGCGAGGGGGTCAGCCCTGGGCTCCGGCGCGGCGCGCCAGATCCAGAGCGGCCCGGACGGCCAGTTCGTAGCTGCGAGGGCCGAAGCCGGCGATGACGCCGGTCGCGGCCAGGGAAACATAGGAGTGATGCCGGAACGCCTCGCGGGCGGCGGGGTTCGACAGATGGCATTCGACCACGGGGATGCTCAGCGTCTTCAGCGCGTCCAGCAGGGCCACCGAGGTGTGGGTGAAGGCCGCCGGATTGATGACCAGGGCGCTGGCATCGGCCCTGGCTTCCTGGATCCAGTCGACCAGTTGGCCTTCATGGTTCGATTGGCGGAACACGACCCGCGCGCCCTCGGCCGCCGCCTCGCACATGGCTTGAACGTCGGCCAGGGTCTCGTGGCCATAGATGTCCGGCTCCCGAACCCCGAGAAGGTTCAGGTTGGGCCCGTTCAGGACATAGAGGGTGAGGGTTTCGGGCATTCGCTCGCAAAACAGGCGCGCCGTGTCCGCGCGGAATCGAGCGCGCGTTGTAGCTCAGGTGGCGCGCGGCGCAAAGCGGGTGGTTGAAAAGGATGACGTAGGGGCAGGCGGGGGCTTCGAATTGACTATAGGGGCCCCGAAGGCTGATCGTTTGAAGCTGGGCTAAGGGCGGGAAGCTGCCGTTCAGCGGAAGCGCCGCAAGAATCTGTGAGCCGCATAAAAGACTCCGGCGCCGAGGACAAAGACTGCCGCTCCGGCGAGGAACAAGAACGAACTTCCGCTAACTTCGGCACCGGGAAGAAACGTGGCCAGGAATGCGATTAAGCAGATGATCGTAGCAAACATGGACAGTCCGGCAGCCAGCAAGACAAGCGTGCTTGAGCCGCGCAGCGGTCGAAAGCGCAGCTTAAGTTTGGAGCTGGGGTCGTTGTAATCCGACGCTGACATCCGCCAATGATGCTTTATCTGAGTGGATCTCCGCAATCTGTCGATTGCGGTCATAAGGTCCGGGATTTGAAGTCCGGCGCGTGAACCCTCATTATCTGCGTCACTTGAGAGAGGCTCTGCCTCCGCGCGCACCCTTGGAGCGAACAGTTTGCGTATCGAAGTCAACGGCGAGGCGCGGGATACCGCCGCCACGACCATTCTTGGTCTGGTTCAGGAGTTGTCGCTGGACCCCAAGAAGGTGGCGGTCGAGCGCAATCTGGAGATCGTGCCGCGCTCGCTGCACGGCGAGACGGCGTTGGTCGAGGGCGACAAGATCGAGCTGGTGCAGTTCGTCGGCGGCGGCTGATCGATCAAATCCGGCAACGCCGCTTCCCCCCGGCGGCGGGCGGCGCTAGGTCAGGAGCATGACCGATACAGCCCCCCGCACCGACAGCTGGACCGTCGCCGGCCGCACCTTCAACTCGCGCCTGATCGTGGGCACCGGCAAGTACCGGGACTACGCCCAGAACGCGGCGGCGGCCGAGGCCTCGGGCGCCGAGATGGTCACCGTGGCCGTGCGCCGGGTGAACCTGACCGATCCGAACCAGCCGGTGCTGACGGACTTCATCGATCCCAAGAAATACACCTATCTGCCCAATACGGCGGGCTGCTTCACCGGCGAGGACGCGGTGCGGACCCTGCGTCTGGCGCGCGAGGCGGGCGGCTGGACACTGGTCAAGCTGGAGGTTCTGGCGGACCCGAAGACCCTGTTCCCGGATATGGAAGAAACGCTGCGGTCGTTGAAGCTGCTGACCGCCGAGGGCTTCGAGGTCATGGTCTATTGCACCGACGATCCCGTCTATGCGCGCAAGCTGGAAGACGCGGGCGCCGTGGCCATCATGCCGCTGGGCGCGCCGATCGGCTCGGGCCTGGGCGTGCAGAACCCCATCAACATCCGCCTGATCGTCGAGCAGTCCAAGGTGCCGGTCCTGGTCGACGCGGGCGTAGGCACAGCCTCGGACGCCGCCATCGCTATGGAACTGGGCTGCGACGGGGTGCTGATGAACACCGCCATCGCCGAGGCGCGCGATCCGCTGCTGATGGCCAGCGCCATGAAGCACGCGGTCATCGCCGGGCGCGAATCCTATCTGGCTGGACGCATGAAGAAGCGCCTCTATGCCGATCCGTCCTCGCCGCTAGCGGGCCTGATCTAAACCGCGACGCTGGGGGCGCTTGCGACCTCAGGCTCTGGCGCGCACTCTCCCGGCGACTGTGGGAGAGGGTTCTATGCGTTTTGGATTGATGGCCTGCACGGCCGTGGCGGCCTGCATGATCGGGCCGATGGCGGTGGCGGACGCCACGGCGGACAAGGCGGTGCGCGACCTGCTGGAACGGCCCCAGGTCTGCGGCCCCGCCGGCTCGGCCATCGAGGCGATCCCGGCCAATGACATCGTCATGGTCGAGGGCTTTGGGACCGGCGGGTTCAAGATCGACACCGCCAATCCCGAGGCCCAGGCCTGGTTCGATCACGGTGTGCGGCTGCGCTGGGCCTTCGAGCACACCGAATCGGTGCGGGCCTTCCGCAAGGCGCGGGCGCTGGACCCGTCTTGCGGCATGTGCGCCTGGGGCGAAGCCTGGGCCATCGGTCCCAACCTGAACGGCGGCGGTCAGGACAAGGCCTCCATCGACACCGCCCGCACGGCCGCCCGCGACGCCCGCCGTCTGGCCCGCGACGCCACCCCGGTGCAGCGCCAGATGATCGACGCCCTGATCCAGCGCTATTCCGGCTCGGAAAAGAGCCGCGCCGACCGCTTCGCCCAGCGCATGGACCGCATCGCTCGCCAGAACCCCGACGATGTCGCCATCGCCAACATCACCGCCGACGCCTGGCTGCTGGCCGCCGACGAATGGTGGGACGACGACGGCAAGGCGGCTGATCCGGCCATTCCGCGCGCCATGGGCCTGCTGGAACACGCCTTGGCAAAAGACCCGAACGATCCGGGGGCGATCCACCTCTATATCCATCTGACCGAGTGGTCGGACGACCCGCACAAGGCCATTCCCTACGGCGAGAAACTGGCCCTGTTGGCCCCGGCGGCCAGCCATCTGGTGCATATGCCGTCGCACACCTATTACCGCGTTGGCCGCTATCGCGATGCGATGGAAAGCAACGTCAACGCTGTGGCGCTGGATCGGCGCTATGACGCCATGGCCAAGCCGCCGGGCGGCGTTCCGGCGATGCGGCTGCACGCCCACAACATCCACTTCGGCATGGGCGGCGCCCTGATGGCCGGGGGCGGCGAGGAGGGGCTGAAGCTCGCCGACTGGTTCCTGGCCACCTATCCCGACATCGGCGCCCAGGAATACTGGCGCCAGATCGTCGCCAACAACGCCTACGCCCTCTATGGCCGGTTCGGCACGCCGGAGCAGGTGGCGGCGCTGAAAGAGCCGCCGGAGACCCACCCGTTGCTACTCATCAGCTGGCGCTATGCGCGCGGCGAGGCGGCCGCGAGGGCGGGCGACGCCGCCGCTGTGCGTGCAGAGGCGGACGCCATCAAGGCCCTGCGCGAAGCCACGCCCTTCACCGGGCCGATGGCCGAGCAGCGCGCGGTCTTCACCGAACTGTCCCAGCGTATCCTTGAGGGCCGGGCGGCCATGATCGAGGGCAATGCGGCCGCCGCCGTCGCCGCCTTCACCCGCGCGGCGCAGATTCAGGCCATGGACGACGAGGGCGGGGATCCGCCGATCATCTGGTATCCGACGCGCCGCAGCCTGGCGGCGGCCCTGCTGGCCAGCGGCGACGCCGCCGGGGCCAAGGCCAAGATCGAGGAACTGCTGAAGGACTGGCCCAGCGATCCCTACAGCTATTTCGTCCTGGCTGAGGCCGAGCGGAAGCTGGGGAACGCCGACGCCGCCGCCGAAGCGACCCGACGGTCGAACGTCGAGTGGATCGGCGGCGATCGGAGCCTGGCCGCAGCCTAGCGCTTGGCGTCTTCGATCAGCTTGGCGACGGCGGCGGGCTCGATGCTGGCGCTGGCCTTGCCGTTGATGAAGAAGGTCGGCGTGCCTTGCAGGCCCAGGGTCGCGGCGGTCGTGTGGATGTCGGTGACGTGGCGGGTCATCTCGGGCGAGGCGATGGCCGCCTGGGCCTTGGCCATGTCGACGCCGTGCGCGGCCAGGATGCCGTCGATGGCGGCGCGGTCCAGGGCGCGCTCGGTCATCAGGGCGTCATAGACCTCCAGATACTTGCCCTGCTGATGCGCGGCGAGGGCGGCGCGGGCGGCGTACTGTGAGGTTACGTCGTCGCCCCGGTCCAGGATCGGCCAGTCCTTGAAGACGAAACGAACTTCCGGATGGGCGGCCATCAGGGCGCGATAGTCGTGGGCCACGGCCTTGCAGCCGGGGCAGCGGAAGTCGAAGAACTCGATCACCGTCACCTTGGCGTCGGCGGGGCCGAAGCTGGGGTCGCGGGCGTCCGGGGCCAGCAGGGCGGGATTGGCCTTGACGGCGGCGTTGATGGTCTGGACGCGGGACTGCTCTTCATGCGCCTGACGCGCGGCCAGGACCTCGTCCAGCACCTGCGGGTTTTCGATCAGATAGGCGCGCACCCGTCCGCCGAAATCGCCGCCGGTCAGATAGGGCGCAACAGATAGCCCCAGAGCCACGACCGAGACAGCCAGAGCCGCGCCGGCTAGGGTCTTGCCGGACAGGTGCGACAGGGCGCTGCCTTTCGGGTCGGGCGTCGGGGCTTGGGCGTCGGGGCGTGCGTCGTCGGTCATGCAGGTCTCGGTATCGGGAAGGTAAGGGCGTCAGCCGTTTGGCAGGATGACGCCGCGACTGTTGCGCTGCTCATTGCGGCGCTCTGCGTCGGTGATGTCTCTCTCCGAGGCGCCGGAAGAAAGCACGATGTCGGTGGCGCGGCGCCATTCAATGGAGTTGCGATCCAGCATGTCGCGGGCACGCATGGCGAACTGGTTGGCCTGTTCGGTGCGGCCCAGGGCGAACCAGTATTCGGCCGAGGCGAGGCGCGCTTCGCCCTCCTTGCCCTGGCTGGCGTAGGCTTGGCCCAGAAGGCGCCAGGCCAGGGTATTGTCCCTCTCCAGCGCGACGGCGCGCTTCAGCTGATCGACGGCGGCGTCCAGATTGGCGGCGTCATTGGTCTCGATCAGGGCGTGGGCCAGGTTGATCTTCAGCAGGGGGGCGTCGGGTTTCAACTCGACCGCCTTCTGATGGGCGCCGATGGCCTCGGCCGGGCGGCCTTCCTCGAACAGGATCTGGCCCTTCAGTTCCCAGAAGTAGGGATTGGCGGGCTGCTCGGTCAGCAGGTCGTCAACGGCGCCGAGGGCCTTGTCTGTCTGGCCGTCGCGATACCAGGCGATGGCGCGAGCATAGCGAGCGGGCAGGGAGGTGTTGGACGACGGATAGTCGCGCAGGGTCGCGTTCGGCGTGTCCATGAAGGAGCGGATCTTGGCGACGACCAGGGCGTGCTGGGCCATCCGCTCGGGGCTGTCCTGGTGATTGTAATGGGCGGCCGCTTCGACCGGGCGACGCAGGGATTCGATGCGCTGCGACGACAGGGGGTGGCTGCGGAAATAGGGGTAGCGACGCTGGTCCGAGAAGACTTCCTGCGAGCGGAAGTTCTCGAAGAACTCGACCATGCCCTTGCCGGACTCGCCGGCGCGTTCCAGAGCGCGGGCGCCGGTGATGTCGGCCTCGCCTTCCTGGCTCTGCATGTAGCGCAGGGCGCCAAGGGTGCCGAAATACTGGCTGGAGGCCAGCAGGGCCGCGCCCGCGTCAGGCGCGCCGGCGATCGCGGCCAGGGCGCCCAGGGCCATGGTCATGATCATCGGCTGCATGCCGGCGTTCTGGGCGCCGTCGCGCAGGGTGTGACGGTTCTTGATGTGGCCAGCCTCGTGGGCGATCACGCCCAGAAGCTGATTGGGGGTCTTGGTCTGGAGGATCAACCCGGTGTTCAGGCCCATGATCCGCCCGCGCGTGGCGAAGGCGTTCAGTTCGTTGTCGTTGACCAGCAGGATCTCGACCTCGGTCGGGTCCAACCCCATGGCGACGAAGACCGGTTCGGACCAGTCATGGATGATCCCTTCGATCTCGGTGTCGCGGATCAGACTCTGGGCCGAGGCTGATCCAGCCGCACCCAGCACCGCCACGATGGCTGTGGCGGTAGCAAGGATGCGGGATGCGACACGGGGAAGCCTGGTCATGACGTACTCCAGAGCGACAGTCTCCCCCGTGTCTTCAAGCCTAATCGTGTCCGATCAACGGCGCCACCAGCCGCGCTTCGGCTTCTCGGGCGGAGCAACGATCTGATTGGGGTCTTCGGCGATCATGGCCGCCACGTCGACTTCCGGCGTCGGCGCGGCCGTCGGCTCAACGACCGTGACCGGCGCAGGCGTCGGTTCAGCGGCCGGCTGGGGCGCGGGTTCAGGACTCAGGGCCTGCTCGATGGCGGCCTCGACCTTGGCGGCGACGACCGGTTCCACGTCCAGTTGAGCGGGCACGACGACCGGCGCGGCTTCGGCTGCGACTTCAGCCTCTGCCTCGGCAGGGGCTTCGATCACGGCTTCGGCGGCGACATCGGCGCTGACCTTGCGACGGACGCGGCGACGCTTGGGCGCCTCGGCGGCTTCGGCCACGGCCTCAGGCGCATCGGAGACGATCTCTTCGGTCGGGATGACCGTAGCGATCGGCGTGTCCGGCGAGCCAACCGGGGGCAGGCCTTCGTTGACCGCGCGGTCCTCGACCTTGGCTTCGTGCGGCAGGCCGCCACGGTCCCGGCCGCGACCGCGACCACGGCGACGACGCGAGCGGCCGCCTTCACGTTCGGCGCGTTCGCCTTCCGGACGTTCGCTGGCGACGGCTTCGACGTCACGAGCTTCCGAGGCTTCGACCGGTGCGCGCTCGGCGCGCGGGGCGGGGTTGATAGGGTCGAACCAGACGTAGGGATCGTCCAGCGACGGCGTGCGGCCGCGCACCCAGGTGAAGGCGTCGCGTTCGCCGTCTTCACGCATGCGACGACCGCCACGACGACCGCGACGGCGGCGACGACCCGCGTCTCCGTCTTCGTCCTCGCTGTCGGCGGAAACCGTGTCGACCGAACCCTCGTCCGAGCCTTCCTCGTCACGACGGCCGCCGCGACGGCGGCGACGGCGGCCACGGCCGCGGCCTTCACCGTCGTGCTGCTCGGCGCGTTCGCGCGCTTCGTCGTCGTCCTCGTCTTCGCGATCCAGGTCGGCGTCGTCCTCGTCATCGCCTTCGACGACCTCGTCGTCCTCGTCTTCGTCCTCGTGGTCGAAGGCGTGGTCGTCATAGCCGTCGTCCAACTCGGCGGCCGAGATGTGGGTCACGACCGGCACGAAGTCCTCGTTGGTCGAGGTGCGCTCGATGGCGTGCTCGCCCTGGGCCAGGCTGTCGTCGATCTGGATGACGACGTTCAGGCCGCGTTGCTCCAGCAGGCGCTGCAGGTAGCTGCGCTTGTGGTTCAGGATGTAGAGGGCGACGGCGGTCGAGACGCGCAGGTTGATCGCGCCTGCGCCGTTGCGGCCGGCCTCGATGTCCACGGCGCGCAAGGTGGTCAGGGCGGCGCTTTCCGCCGAGCGGATGCGGCCGGCGCCCTGGCAGCAGGCGCAGACCTCGGTGGCGCCTTCGATCACGCCCAGGCGGCGGCGCTGGCGGCTGATCTCCATCAGGCCAAAGCCCGAGATGCGGCCCATCTGGATGCGGGCGCGATCCTTGGCCAGAGCGTCCTTCAGCGCCTTCTCGACGGCGCGGTTGTTCTTGCCTTCATCCATGTCGATGAAGTCGATGACGATCAGGCCGGCCAGGTCGCGCAGACGCAGCTGGCGAGCGGCCTCGACGGCGGCTTCCAGGTTGGTCTTGGTGGCGGTGGCCTCGACATTGCGCTCCTTGGTGGAGCGGCCCGAGTTCACGTCGATGGCGACCAGGGCCTCGGTCTGGTTGATGACCAGATAGCCGCCTGACTTCAGCGGCACGACCGGCTGGTGAATCTGGGTCAACACCTCTTCGATGCCGTTGGCGGCGAACAGGGGCTTGGAGCCCTGATAGAGGTGGATCTTCTTGGCCTGCGACGGCATCAGCACGCGCATGAAGTCACGGGCTTCCTTGAAGCCTTCCAGGCCTTCGACCTGAATGCCGTCGAAGTCCTTGTCGTACATGTCGCGTACGGCGCGACGGACCAGGTTTTCTTCTTCGTAGATGACGGCCGGAGCGTTCGACTTCAGAGTCGTCTCGCGGATCGTCTCCCACAGGCGCAGCAGGTACTCGTAGTCCCGCTTGATCTCGGCGCGGGTGCGCTTGGCGCCGGCCGTGCGGATGATCAGGCCCATGCCTTTCGGCACCTTCAGCGCCGAGGCGGCGGCTTTCAGGCGGCGACGGTCCGAGGTGTTGGTGATCTTGCGCGAAATGCCGCCGCCCTTGCCGGTGTTCGGCATCAGGACGCAGTAGCGGCCGGCCAGCGACAGCCAGGTGGTCAGGGCCGCGCCCTTGGCACCGCGCTCGTCCTTGACGACCTGCACCAGCAGGATCTGGCGGCGCTTGATGACGTCCTGGATCTTGTAGCGGCGCATCAGACGGCGCTTCAGGCGTTCCTCGTCGGCCAGGCCGCCTTCGGACTCGTCATCGCCTTCACGGCCCAGATCATCGTGATCGTCGTCGTCCGAGTTCGCTTCGGCCATGATGGCTTCGCGATCGGCGACCGGGATCTGATAGTAGTCGGGGTGGATTTCGTTGAAGGCCAGGAAGCCATGACGATTGCCGCCGTACTCGATAAAGGCCGCCTGGAGGCTGGGCTCTACGCGGGTGACCTTGGCGAGATAAATGTTGCCGCGAAGCTGGCGGCGGGCCGTGGATTCGAAATCGAATTCCTCAACCTGGCGTCCGTCCACGATGGCGACGCGGGTTTCTTCCGCGTGCGCCGCATCGATCAGCATTGTCTTTGACATTAAAAGTCTCTCTCTGGCGCGCCAGGCCGGGCCCTGCGGATACATCCGCGGACAAGGGGGCGGCTCGCCGAATGGAAATGGGGGCCAGGGCGCGCGTCATCCCCTCGCGGATGGCGAGAGCGGCATCAAATTGCCGGTCGGGAGCGCAGGCGGGTCGGCCCATGAGGTTCTGTCGGTCCTGGATCCGAACGCGCCGTTCAAGGCCGCGTCCCGGACCCGTTCTTCGGATCGTCGGCCAGGCCGGGCGATCCTCGGAATGAGGTGAAAGTCAGCGCCGCGAGGAGGGCGCGCCCGAACCCTGACGAAACCACAGGGGGCGCGATCATTCGCTTGCGGACCAGATCATAGGCATATGTAGCGGAAAATAAAAGAACCACGACCGTTACAGGTATTAACGAAATCCTTAGTCGCGCGGCCCATCCTGTCGTCTGAACCAGAAGGGTGAAGTCCGTCTATGTATGGCCGGTGGCGTGACAATCTGGCCCGTTGGGGCGTGCGTGAATGGGCGATGACGGGCCTGGCCTTCGTCGTGATTTGCGCCGTCGTGCTGGCGGCCGGCCGCGGCCTGGCCTTTGGGCCGGACGGGCAGATTTCCGGCATTCGCTTCGGCGGCGACGGCCAGCGCACGCGCGTCGTGCTGGATCTGGGCAAGACCACGCGTGGCCAGGTGATCGAGGACGGCACGACCGGCCGCGTCGTCGTCGCCCTGTCGGATGTGGCGCCGGGCAGGGGTCTGGACGGCAATGGTTCGGGCCTGGTGCGCGGCTATGACGTCAGCTCGGCGGGCACATCTTCGCGCATTCGCCTGGACCTGGCGCGTGGCGCCGAGATCGAGCGCCGATTCCTGCTGCCGCCGGGCGATGGCGTTTCGCACTATCGTTATGTCATCGACCTGAAAGCTACGGGCGCGGCGGCCGCCGTCGCCGGCGCACCGCCGCCGCGCCGCGAACAGGCGCGCAAGGAAAAGCCGCTGATCGTCATCGACGCCGGTCACGGAGGCCGCGATCCGGGCGCTCAGGGCGTCCACGCCCAGGAGAAGGCCGTCACCCTGGCCGCCGCGCGTGAACTGAAGGCTGCGATCGAGCGCACCGGCCGCTATCGCGTGCGCCTGACCCGCGACAGCGACGTCTATGTCATTCACGGTCGTCGGGTGCAGATCGCCCGCGACGCGGGGGCCGACCTGTTCATATCCCTGCACGCCGACGCCGGGACCGATCCGGCCCTGCGCGGGGCCAGCGTCTATACCCTGTCGGAACAGGGCGCGGGACGCGCGGTGCGCGAGTATACGCGTGGCGACGACTGGCAGCGTGATCTGCGTCTGCCGGGGCGCGACCCCTCGGTCGACCGCATCCTGCTGGACATGACCCAGCGCGCCACCCAGAACCGCTCGGCCCAGTTCGCGCGGGTCCTGCTGACCCATCTGGAGGGCGACAGCCATCCGCTGCTGCGCCGCAGCCATCGCGACGCCGGTCTGGCGGTCCTGCTGGCCCCGGACGTTCCGGCCATCCTGCTGGAGATGGGCTTCATCACCAACCCGGAGGACGAGCGCGTTTTGACCGACGAGCGTGCGCGTCGCCGCCTGATGCGTTCGGTCGCCGAGGGCATCGACCGCTACTTCCGCGAACCCTCGGCGCCGGTGATGGTGGCCGGCGAGGTCGCCGGCGGCGGCTGACCTAGTCGTCCAGCGCCAGCCTGGCGCGGTGGAAGATTTCTTCGAACATTTCCGGCGTCAGGCGACCCGTGTTCGTGTTCAGGCGCGAGCAGTGATAGCTGTTGATGATGGTGTAGCCGCCGACCTTGCCCTCGACGCCGTGCCCGGCGGGGATGGCCGTGCCGGGGTAGCCGAGCGTCCGCAGGATGCTGCGCCGCGACACGTCGCCCAGTGTCACGATGACCTTGAGCCGGGGCAGGGCGGCCAGCCGATCGATCAGGAAGGGGCGGCAGGTGTTTTCCTCATCGCCCGTCGGCTTGTTCTGCGGCGGGGCGCAGCGCACGGCGTTGGTGATCATGCAGTCGACCAGCGTCAGGTCGTCGTTTCCGTCGGGGTCGTAGGTTCCCTGTGCGAACCCGGCTTTCCTCAGGGTGTCGAACAGCAGCCAACCCGCATGGTCGCCGGTGAAGGGGCGGCCGGTGCGGTTCGCGCCCATGCGGCCCGGCGCAAGGCCTGCCACTAGCAGTCGTGCGTTCGGATCCCCGAAGGAGGGGGCGGGACCATTCCACCAGTCCGGGTTCTGGCGGATGTTCTCCTGACGATAGGCGACGAGACGCGGGCACAGGGGGCAATCGCGCGCCGGTTCCGGGTTCAGGGCGCTGTTCACGTCCGGTCGCTCCGGTCCAGGGTGCGGGCGACGCCTTGATTCATGGCGGTCTTGGGCTTGCTGAAATGGATCATGACGTCGGCCAGGTCGATGAAGGCGTCGGCCTGACGCCGCAATTCGTCTGCGATCTGGGGCGGCTGGCAGCGTGTGGTCGAGACCACGGTGACCCGAACCCCCTTGGTCTGGATCGCCTCGACCAGTCGGCGGAAATCGCCGTCGCCCGAGAACAGGATCATGTGATCCAGCCGCGGGGCCAGCTCCAGCATGTCCACCGCGATCTCGATGTCCATGTTGCCCTTGATGCGGCTTTGGCCCTGGGCGTCGGTGAAGCGTTTCACCGGCTTCGTCACAACGGTGAAGCCGTTGTAGTCGAGCCAGTCGACCAGCGGGCGGACCGGCGAGAACTCTTCGCCCTCGACCACCGCCGTGTAATAATAGGCGCGCACCAGCTGGCCCTTCTGGCCGAACCAGTCGGACAGCTTTCTGAAGTCGAGATCGACGTTGAGCGCGCGGGCCGAGGAATAGAGGTTGGCGCCGTCGATGAACAAGGCGATGCGGTCGCCCCTATGGCCGGTCATGAATATGAGTCCGTGGAAATGGTCGAGAATATGAGCGCCCCGACCGAAATCCCCGAGGGCGACCTCGATCTGGACGGTGCAGTCATCGTCGCCCTGGGCTGCAATGACAAGGGCGTCTGGGCGTCATGCGAGGAGTCGCTGGAGGCGGCGCTGGCGCGCTTCCGGGCCGAGGGCATAGACATTCTGGCCCGTTCGTCCTGGTGGTCGTCGAAGGCTTGGCCTGACCCGAGCGATCCGCCCTTCCTGAACGGGGTGGTGATCGTGCGGACGGAGCATGATCCCGGCGTTTTGATGAGCAAGCTGTCACGGATGGAGGACGTGTTCGACCGTCGGCGCAGTGTTCGCAATGCGCCGCGGACCCTGGACCTGGACCTGATCGCCTACGGTCGTCTGAGTGGTGATCTGGATGGGCTGATCCTGCCGCATCCGCGCGCGGCTGAGCGTTTGTTCGTCATGGGGCCTCTGGCCGAGATCGCGCCTCAGTGGCGACACCCGACGGTCGAGGGCGATGCCGCGACTCTGGCCGAGCAGGCGAGCGTCGGCGTTGATGCACGACCTTTGAGCCGTTGACCCGATCCCCAAGCTGGATAGTTTCGCCAAAAATGACACCGGGAGACATTCTATGCTTCTATCAGCGCTCGGCCTGATCGCCGCCATCCAGGCCGCACCTGCCTCGCCGCCGGCGGGGATCGGCGTGGTGATCCGCGAAGCCGACACCATGGTCCGCCAGGTCCCGCCGCATAACGGGGAGGGCATGAGCACGGCCTATCGCATTTCCGACGGCGTGCCGAACCGGGCGATGGAGTTCCGCAAGCGTGTCATGCATCCCGGCGCCGCCATCGGCCTGCACCCGATCGCCCACGATGAGGTCTATTATGTCGTCAGCGGTGAAGGCGAGGTGACGTCGGACGGGGTGACGACGCGGATGCGCGCGGGCGACGCCGCCTATCTGTTCGACGGCAATGTTGTCGGTATCCGTCAGACCGGGGAGGTGGACCTGGTGCTGATCATCAGCTATCCGCTGGCCCAAAGGAAGAACTGAGGCGTTTTGCGCCGCATTCCGGCCTTCGCGGCGTTGCACAATCACGCCTAACCCTATATTTTGTGCGGTTCTCCCTGCCGCCAGAGGAATTTCATGGCCCGCGTCACTGTCGAAGACTGCATCGAGAAGGTTCCGAACCGCTTTGGTCTGGTTCTGCTGGCCGGTCACCGCGCCCGCAACATCGCCAACGGCGCGCCTCTGACGCTGGACCGCGACAACGACAAGAACCCTGTCGTGGCCTTGCGCGAAATCGCCGACGACACGGTTGTGCCGGACGAACTGCGCGAAAACATCATCACCACGCTGCAGCGCGTCGATGAACGCACCGAGGCCGAGGATGAGGCTGAA
The DNA here is from genome assembly GCF_032055285.1 of Brevundimonas sp. GTDB lineage: Bacteria > Pseudomonadota > Alphaproteobacteria > Caulobacterales > Caulobacteraceae > Brevundimonas. The sequence continues at coordinate 44,742 of NZ_DAMBRE010000005.1, read as the reverse complement.
GTCGTGGCCCTGCTGGCCGAGCCGCAACACATGAACATGGCCGAGGCCGAACTGATCCGCGCGCTGCAAAGCGACCGGGACGGCGGCCAGGAGGAACGCTACTGACGGCTGAGCCTGTCAACGGCGTAACCATCCTCCCGGCGCGGTCCCCCGCGGACCCGTCGCCGGACAAAGTCGCGAATCAGATAGACCAGACGGCGTCGCTCCTTCCCGGGGCGACGCCGTTGTCGTCTGAAGTCTCCGAGTCCCCCCCGTCCGTGTCCCAAGTGCCTGAAACCAAGCGCGCCCCGATCATGCGCCAGTTCGAACTGATCGAGGCGGTCAAGGCCTATGACCCCACCGCCGACGAAGCCCTGCTGAACCGCGCCTACGTCTATGCGATGAAGATGCATGGCTCGCAGCTGCGGGCCTCGGGCGATCCCTATTTCGCCCATCCGATCCAGGTCGCGGGCATCCTGACCGATTACAAGCTGGACACCGCCACCATCGTCACGGCCCTGCTGCACGACGTGGTCGAGGACACCTCGGCCACCCGTGACGACATCGCCGCCATGTTCGGCGAAGAGATCGCCGTCCTTGTCGAGGGTGTGACCAAGCTGTCGCGGCTGGAGCTTCAGGCCGAACACACGCGTCAGGCCGAGAACCTGCGCAAGTTCATCCTGGCCATCTCCAAGGACGTGCGGGTCCTGTTGGTCAAACTGGCCGACCGCCTCCACAACATGCGGACCCTCCACTTCGTCAAGCCGGAGAAGCGTGAGCGCATCAGCCGCGAGACGCTGGAAGTCTATGCGCCGCTGGGCCGCTCCATCGGCATCCACTCCATCGCCTCCGAACTGGAGGAGCTGGCGTTCGAGCATCTGAACGCCACGGCCCGCGTCGCCATCCAGCGCCGTCTGGAGGCGCTGAAGCTGGAGCATGGCCGCGCCATCGAGGGCGTGTCGCGTGAGATCGAAACGGTCCTGAGCGAGGCCGGCATCACCGCCCATGTGAAGGGCCGCGAGAAGACGCCCTATTCGATCTGGCGCAAGTTGCAGAGGAAGTCGGTCGGCTTCTCGTCTCTGTCGGACATCTACGGCTTCCGGGTGATCGTTGAGGCCGAAGACGACTGCTATCGCGCGCTTGGCGTCATCCACCGGGCCTGGCCCATGGTGCCGGAGCGGTTCAAGGACTTCATCTCGACGCCCAAGTCGAACAACTACCGCTCGCTGCACACCACGGTCGTCGGCCCCGGCGGCCTGCGGATCGAGATGCAGATCCGCACCGAGATCATGGACCGTGTGGCCGAGGACGGCGTGGCCGCGCACTGGGCCTACAAGAACCACTCCTACGGCTTTGACCGCGAGGCGATGGAGGCCGACGGGGGCCGTGACCCGCTGCTGAACCTGCGCCATCTGGTCCAGGTCATCGAGCACGGCGAGGGCGGCGAGGACTGGGTCGAGCACGCCAAGCTCGAAATGTACCTGGATCAGGTCTTCGTCTTCACGCCCAAGGGGGCGCTGATCACCCTGCCGCGCGGCGGCATGGCGCTGGACTTCGCCTATGCCGTCCATACTGAGGTCGGCGACACGGCAGTCGGCGTCAAGATCAACGGCGAACTGAAACCCATGCGCACGGCGCTGCAGAACGGCGACGTGGTCGAGATCATTCGTGGGACCAAGCGCGAGGTGCCTACCGACTGGCGCAGCCTGACGGTCACCGGTAGGGCGCGCTCCGCCATCCGCCGCCACATCCGCACCTCGGAACGCGACGAGTTCGTGCGTCTGGGCAAGGCGACGCTGGAGCAGACGCTGGAACGGGCGGGCAAGTCGCTGGCTGACGTCTCGCTGAAGCCGGTTCTGGAAACCCACGCCATAGCCTCCGAAGAGGACATGTTCGACGCCATCGGACGGGGGCGTCTGGCCGCGACCAAGATCGCCGAGACCATGTTCCCGGCGCTGAAGGGGCAACTGAAGGCTGGACCCGAGCGCAAGCGGATCGGCAATGACCAGGCGCGCCTGTTCGTGCGCGGCAGCGGCCTGACGCCCGGCGTCAGCATCCACTTCGGCGCCTGTTGCTCGCCGGTGCCGGGCGACCGCATCGTCGGCATCCTGGAGCCCGACAAGGGGCTGGCGGTCCACACCATCGACTGCCAGACCCTGGCCGACTTCGCCGACGACGACAGCGTCTGGCAGGATCTGCAGTGGACGCCGCAGGCGGAGCAGGACGCGGTGGCCTCGGCTCGTCTGCGCGCCACCATCCGCAATGCGCCGGGCGTGCTTGGGCAGGTGGCGACCATCATTGGCGAGGCTGGCGGCAACATCCTGAACCTGTCGATGGCGCATCGTCAGCAGGATTTCTTCGACGTCGACATCGACGTGGAGGTCGAGGACGCCCGTCACGCCACCATGATCATCGCGGCGCTGCGCGCCAATCCGTCCGTCGACACCGTGGACCGCGCGCGCGGCTGATCGCCTGCGCGTCTGACTGAAGGCCGAAATGTCTCCCGAACAACAAGCACTCGCCAACGCCGCTCAACTGGCGTCCCCCTCCTATCGTCTGGCGGCTCTGGATCAGGACTTCCTGCTGGGCGAGTCGATGCGCGGCGTGCGCTTCCTGATGGAGTACGAAAAGGCCGAGGAGGCGCTGAAGGCCTGGGGCGTGCGTTCGACCCTGGTGGTGTTCGGCAGCGCCCGCGTCGGCGCCAATGGCGGGGGCCGTCACAGCTATTGGTACGAGCAGGCGCGTTTGTTCGGCCGCATCGCCTCGGAGCGGGGCGGGGCCTTCCGCGGCTCGCCGGGCGAGGTGCGCGACAACGTCATCGCCACTGGCGGCGGCCCGGGCATCATGCAGGCCGCCAACCAGGGCGCGCATGAAGCCGGCGCACCGTCGATCGGCTTCAACGTCACCCTGCCGCATGAGCAGGTGCCCAACCCCTGGTCGACGCCGGAACTGACCTTCCAGTTCCATTACTTCGCCATGCGCAAGATGCATCTGGCCATGCGGGCCAATGGCCTGGTGGTCTTCCCTGGCGGCTTCGGCACCCTGGACGAACTGTTCGAGATCCTGACTTTGCGTCAGACCGACAAGGCGCCGCCGATCCCCATCGTCCTGTTCGACGAGGCCTATTGGCGCTCGGTCATCAATTTCGACACCCTGATCGAGCACGGCATGGTCAAGGCCTCGGACATGGCGCTGTTCTCGTTCGCGGACGACGCCGAGACCGTCTGGACCCGGCTGCTGGAAGGCGGCGTCAAGCCTAACTGCGATCTGACCTAGATCGGTCGCTTGAGGGCGAGAGGCGCAGGGTCTAAGGGACGCTCTCATGAACACTGAAGACGTCCTCAACGAATTCCGCGACGCCGGCGCCCTGCGCGAAGGCCATTTCGTCCTGTCGTCCGGCCTGCACAGCCCGGTCTTCCTGCAGAAGAACCTGGTCTTCATGGACGGTCGCCGCTGCGAGCGCCTTTGCAAGGCCCTGGCGGACAAGATCGTCGCCACAGTCGGCCCGGTCGACGTGGCGATCTCGCCCGCCGTCGGCGGCATCATCCCCGGCTATGAGACGGCCAAGCATCTGAACGTGCGCTCGCTCTACGTCGAGCGCGAGGGCGGCGAGTTCAAGCTGCGCCGCGGCTTCACCGTCGAGCCGGGCGAGAAGGTCGTCATGGTCGAGGACATCGTCACGACGGGTCTGTCGTCGCGCGAATGCATCGCCGCCATCCAGAAGGCCGGGGGCGAAGTCGTCGCCGCCGCTTGCATCGTAGACCGGTCGGGCGGTCGCGCCGACGTGGGCGTGCCGCTGATCGCCCTGGCGACGCTGGACGTCCCGGCCTATCCGGCCGACGCCCTGCCGCCTGAACTGGCCGCCCTGCCGGTCGAGGACCCGGGCAGCCGCCGGCTGTCCAAGTAGTAGAAGAGAGAGCGGGATGAAGCGCGAGCGGGTACGTCTGGGCGTCAACATCGACCACGTCGCCACGGTTCGTAACGCGCGCGGCGGCGCTCATCCCGATCCGGCCCGTGCGGCCGAGGCGGCGCTGGCGGCGGGGGCGGACGGGATCACCGCCCACCTGCGCGAGGATCGCCGTCACATCACCGACGCCGACATCGATGTGCTAACGGCCTTGTGTCGTCGCGCGGGCAAGCCGCTGAACTTCGAGATGGCCGTGACCGACGAGATGCTGGCCATCGCCCTGCGTCACCGTCCGCACGCCGCCTGTCTGGTGCCGGAACGACGCGAGGAGGTCACGACCGAGGGCGGGCTGGCCGTCGCCGATCATGAGGCGCGCATCGCCCCCGTGGTGAAGGCCCTGTCGGACGCCGGCATCCGCGTCAGCCTGTTCATCGAGCCGTCCGAGGCCCAGGTCGAGGCCGCCGCCGCCGTGGGGGCACAGGTGGTTGAGTTCCACACCGGCCGCTACTGCCACCTGACCGATCCGGCTGAACGCGCCTTCGAGCTGGACCGTCTGGCCGCAGCCGCCGCCCAGGCCGACATTCTGGGGCTGGAGGTCCATGCGGGCCACGGTCTGGACTACGCCACCGCCAGCGTGGTTCTGGCCATTCCCGAGATCAAGGAACTGAACATCGGCCACTTCCTGATTGGAGAGGCGGTCTTCGTCGGCCTGGACGCCGCCATCCGCCGGATGCGGACGGCGATGGACGAAGCCGTAAGCGGAGCGGGGCGGTGATTATCGGGATCGGCGCTGACCTGTCGGACATTCGCCGTATCCAGAAGTCGCTGGATCGCTTCGGTGACCGCTTCAAGGAGCGCTGCTTCACCCAGTTGGAACGCACCCGTTCGGACCGCAAGCCGGACCCGGCCTGGAGCTACGCCAAGCGGTTCGCGGCCAAGGAGGCCTGCGCCAAGGCCCTGGGCACCGGGATGCGGTCCGACGTCTATTGGCGTGACATGGGGGTGGTGAACCTGAAGTCGGGCCAGCCGACCCTGGCCCTGACCGGGCACGCCGCGGAGCATCTGGCGCGCCTGACCCCGCCGGGGCATGAGCCGCGCATCCACCTGACCCTTAGCGACGAACACCCTTATGCTCTCGCTTTCGTGGTCATCGAAGCCTTGCCCGTGGCGTAATCAGCCTTTACGCCTCAGGCTTCCAACCCCGCGTTCTGCGGGGGATTCGAGCAGACCATGAGCGACGACCACAAGGCGAACGGCGGCGCCGGCAATCCTGCCATCGACCCCACCGAGCAACGACCGATCTGGAGCGACGACGGCGACGCCCCCTTCGACATGGGCGACGATCCCGAAGCCCTCGACAGCGACAAGCCGATCTACGCCACGCCGCGTCCCAAGAAAGCCAAACGTGTGAAAAAAGAGAAGTCCGCGAGCAACGAGACGGTCGAGATCATCAAGACCGTCGTCTTCGCCCTGCTGATCGCCTTCGTGCTGCGGGTGCTGTTGTTCCAGCCCTTCACCATCCCCTCGGCCTCGATGGAGCCCAACCTCTATGAGGGCGACTACATCGTCGTGTCGAAGTGGTCCTATGGCTATTCCAAGCACTCGATCCCGTGGAGCCCGCCGCTGTTCGACGGCCGCATCCTGGGCAAGGACCCGACGCGTGGCGACATCGTCGTGTTCAAGCTGCCGCGTGACAACAAGACCGACTACATCAAGCGCGTGATCGGCCTGCCGGGCGACCAGGTGCAGATGATCGCCAACAAGCTCTACATCAACGGCGCTCCGGTGAAGGACGTCGTCGTCAGCCGCGCCGAACTGGCTGACATGTTCGGTCCGCGTCCGGTGACCCAGGTCCGCGAGACCCTGCCTAACGGCAAGAGCTTCATGACCCAGGACTATGGCCCTGGCGGCGATCTGGACGACACTCCGGTCTATGAGGTGCCGGCCGGCCACTTCTTCATGATGGGCGACAACCGCGACAACTCGATCGACAGCCGCGTCGAGATGTCGGCCGGCGTGGGCATGGTTCCGGCCGAGAACCTGGTCGGCAAGGCCGAGATCATCATGTTCTCGTGGTCGCCTGGCGCCTCGCTGTTCAACCCGGTCAGCTGGTTCGCCAACCTGCGTCCCAGCCGGTTCTTCAAGATCCTGGACTGATGGCGAACGTTCGGGCCGAGGCCGTCGCCGCGCTCCGGCGCCGGCTGGGCCATGACTTTGCTGATCCGACCTTGCTGGAACGCGCCCTGACCCACGCCAGCGTGGGCGAGGGCGCGGGTCAGCTTGAGGGGCGCCCCATCGCCGACAACGAACGGCTGGAGTTCCTGGGTGACCGGGTGCTGGGCCTGCTGGTCGCCGACCGGCTGATCCGCGACTTTCCCTCTGCCGACGAAGGCCAGTTGTCTGGCCGTCTGCACGCCCTGGTGGACAAGGCCGCCTGCGCCCGCGTGGGCGAGCGGCTGGGTGTCGGCGCGGCGCTGCGCCTGTCGCCGGGTGAGACCAAGACGGGCGGCCGCAGAAAGGCCGGAGTCATCGCCGATGCTGTCGAGGCTATTCTGGCGGCCGTCTATCGCGACGGCGGCCTGACGGCGGCCAAGGCTATGTTCGACATCGCCTGGGCCGAGGAGTTCGCGTCGCCCCCGGCGCCCGCCGTGACCAATCCCAAGTCCGCTCTGCAGGAGTGGGCGCAAGCTCAAGGGCGTCCGCTGCCGACCTATCGGGTGGTGGAACGCACCGGATCAGATCATGCTCCGACCTTCGTGGTCGAAGCGACGGTGGTCGGCTTCGACCCCGTGCAACAAACAGGACGCTCGCGTCAGGAGGCGGAAAAAGCCGCCGCCACGGCGCTGTTGAAACGAGAAGGCGTAATTTGACCGAGACCCTCAACCCGAACCAGCGCGCGGGCTTCGCCGCCATCATCGGCGCGCCCAACGCCGGCAAGTCGACGCTGGTGAACCGGCTGACGGGATCCAAGGTCTCGATCGTGACCCAGAAGGTCCAGACCACGCGCTTTCCCGTGCGCGGCATCGCCATCGAGGGCGATGCCCAGATCGTCCTGGTGGACACGCCCGGCATCTTCACCCCGCGCCGTCGTCTGGACCGCGCCATGGTCGCCTCGGCCTGGGGCGGCGCCGAGGACGCCGACGTGGTGGTCCACCTGATCGACGCGCCGTCGCATATCGCCTCGGAAGGCCGCGACGGCACCGCCGCCGACCGCAAGTCCGCCGAGGACACGGAAACCATCATCGCCAATCTGCAGGCGACGGGCACCAAGGTCATCCTGGTGCTGAACAAGATCGACGGGATGCGTCGCGACACCCTGCTGGCCCTGTCGCACCGCCTGTTCGAAACCGGCGTCTATGAAGAGGTCTATATGATCTCGGCCCTCAGCGGCGACGGCGTGGACGACCTGAAGCAGCGTCTGGCGCGCTCCATGCCCGCCGGTCCGTGGCTCTATCCGGAAGACCAGTCGGCGGACGTGCCGGTGCGCGTGCTGGCGGCCGAGATCACCCGCGAGAAGGTCTATCTGCGCGTCCATGAGGAACTGCCCTATTCGGCGGCGGTCGAGACCACGGCGTTTGACGAGAAGCCCGACGGTTCGGTGCGCATCGAACAGACCATCTATGTCGAGCGCGAGAGCCAGCGCCCCATCGTTCTGGGCAAGGGCGGCCAGACCCTGAAGTGGATCGGCCAGAAGTCGCGCGAGGAACTGATCGAGTTGCTCGACCGTCCCGTTCACCTGTTCCTGACCGTCAAGGTCGACCCGAAGTGGCAGGACAGCCGCGCCCTTTACGCCCAGTTCGGGCTGGAGTTCGACGTCTAGGATCGTAGTTCAGTATCGTGTTTGTAGTTCCCAAGTCTGCAGGCGGGCGGCCCTGGTTCCTCGGATCCCTGGCCGCGGTCGCCCTTGCCTCCGCCGGCGCTGGCGCCTGGATCGTCCACGCCATTGCGCCTGAAACCCAGGCGGCGGTCGCGAAGCCGAGGCTGCCGAAGCGGCCGCCGGTCGAGGTGGTCGAGGCCCTGCCGCAGTTGAAGGCGCGGTTGGACTATCTGGGCGAGCGCAAGCAGTTCATGGGCGCCATCCTGGTGGCCAAGGGCGATCAGGTCCTGTTCCGTCAGGTCTATGGCAAGGCGAACTACGAGAACGATCAGCCGCTGCAGCTGGACACCCGCTTCCGCTTGGCCTCGGTGTCCAAGCAGTTCACCGCGGCTGCGATCCTGAAACTTCAGGACGAGGGGAAGCTGACGGTCAACGATCCCGTTTGCCAGTGGATTGAGGCCTGCCCGGACGCGTGGAAGCCGCTGCGCATTCACCACCTGCTGTCGCACACCTCGGGCATCCCGGACCTGATGGCCCAGTCCGAGTGGGGCCGCATTCGCGTCACCCCGCGCACGCCGCAGGAACTGACCGAGACCTCGGCCCGCTACGGCCTGCAGTTCGAGCCGGGCACCAAGATCCGCTACGACAACGCCGCCTATAACCTGGCCGCCGAGATCGTCGCCAAGGCCAGCGGCAAGCCGTTCGAGACCTATTTGAACGACGCCATCCTGAAGCCTCTGGGCCTGAAGGATACGGGCTCCGACGCCCATGCCGACGCGCAAGGCCTGGCCATGGGCTACGCCAACTTCCCCGGCGGACTGGCGGCCCAGCCGATCGCCAATGTCAGCGTCGTCTATGGCGCCGGCGCCCTGTATTCGACGCTGGACGACATGCTGGTGTGGAACCAGGCCCTGCATAAGGGCCATGTCCTCAGCGACGCGGCCTACGCCCAGATGATCGCCGACCATGCGCCCGAGGGCACGCCGAAGGAGCGGGGCCGCGCGCACCGAGCCTATGGTTACGGCATCTACGTCAACAGCCTGGGCGAGCAGGTGACGCCGGCCTTTGACGACAAGCAGATCTATCACACGGGCAGCTGGGCCGGGTTCCGCAACCTGGTCCTCTATCAGCCGGACGCCGACGTGACCGTGGTGGTGCTGTCCAACAACTACCACCAGCGCGACCTGGTCTTCATGCTGAGTCAGCAGGCGATGGCCGAAGCGCTTGGGCGCGATTTCCCGACTGGGCTGAACCGCTAAGACAGCTAATCCTCCCTTGTCGCGCAGCGACGGGGGAGGGGGACCGCCGTCAGGCGGTGGAGGGGGCGAGCTACAGAGCGCTGCCCTCTGATTGTCCGAGCGCCCGCCCGTTTCCGCCCCCTCCACCATGCTGTGCATGGTCCCCCTCCCCCGCAAGCGGGGGAGGATCGCCAGTTACGGCTTCATCGATCCCGTTTCGATGAACCGCTGGTGCCAGGACAGGGCCTCGGTCAGCAGGTGCGGCGATTGCAGGCCGTATGACCCTTCCAGCGCGCGGTCGTAATAGTCCTTCAGCGCGTCGCGATAGTCGGGGTGGGCGCAGTTGGCGATGATGACCTGGGCGCGTTGCTTGGGCGACAGGCCGCGCAGGTCGGCCAGGCCCTGTTCGGTGACGATGACCTGCACGTCCTGGGTGATGTGATCGACGTGGCTGGCCATGGGGACGATGGCCGAGATCTTGCCGCCCTTGGCCGTCGACGGCGTGACGAAGCAGGAGATGTAGGCGTTACGCGCAAAGTCGCCCGAGCCGCCGATGCCGTTCTGGATGCGCGAGCCCATGACGTGGGTCGAGTTGACGTTGCCGTAGATGTCGGCCTCGATCAGGCCGTTCATGGCGATGCAGCCCAGGCGGCGGATGATCTCCGGGTGGTTCGAAATCTCCTGCGGGCGCAGGATGATCTTGCCGCGGAACTGCTCCATCCGGCTGTTCAGATCGGCGGCGGCTTCGGGGCTGAGCGAGAAGGCGGTGGCCGAGGCGACGGTCAGCTTGCCACTGTCCAGCAGGTCCAGCATCCCGTCCTGAAGCACCTCCGTATAGGCGGTCAGGTTTTCGAACGGGCTGTCCTGAAGGCCGGCCAGCACGGCGTTGGCGACATTGCCCACGCCCGATTGCAGCGGCAGCAGATGGGCGGGCAGGCGGCCCAGCTTCACCTCATGCTGCAGAAACTCGATCAGGTGACCGGCGATGGCCGTGGCGCTGGCGTCGGGCGCGGCGAAGGGCAGGTTGCGGTCGGGGCTGTCCGTCTCGACGATGGCGGCGATCTTCGACGGATCGACGCGGAAGACTGTCTCACCGATCAGGTCGGTCGGCTTGGTCAGCGGGATCGGCACGCGCGCGGGCGGCAGGGCGGTGCCATAATAGATGTCGTGCATCCCCTCCAGCGCCGCATTCTGCCAACTGTTGACCTCGAGGATGATCTGGTCGGCGCGGTCCAGCCAGGTCTTGTTGTTGCCGATGGACGACGAAGGGATCAGCGCTCCGTCCTCACGGATGCCCGAGACTTCGACCACCGCCGTCTCCAGCGGGCCGAGGAAGCCCTGCCAGGCCACCGGCGCAACCTGCGACAGGTGCATGTCGAGGTATTCCATCTCGCCCTTGTTGATCTTCTCGCGGGCGATGGGGTCGGAGTTGTAGGGCAGGCGGAACTCGATGCCGTCGGCCTTGGCCAGGGCGCCGTCCAGTTCCGGCCCGGTCGAGGCGCCGGTCCAGACCTTCAGCTTGAAGGGATTGCCCGCCGCGTGCTCGGCCTCGATCCGCTCGGCCAGGGCCATCGGCACGACCTTGGGGTAGCCCGAGCCGGTGAAGCCGCTCATGCCCACGGTCGAGTTGGCCGGGATCAGGGCGGCGGCGTCCTGGGCGGACATGATCTTCGACTTGAGGGCGGCGTTACGGACGCGGGACATCGCAAACCTGACGACTGGAGCCGGGGAGGGCTCGGGGAACGAGGCGGACATAGGCGCCGCATCACCCTGATTCCAATACGGCTTTGGTCGTAACAGTCCGTGATCACAAGGTCGTTAGCCGCCCGGTTTCCATTCCTCGGTCGGGTTGGTGTTGACCATCCACGGGATGCCGAACCTGTCGGTGAAGCTGCCGAAACCGGGCGACCAGAAGGTTTCGGCGAAGGGCATGGACACCTTGCCGCCGTCGGACAGGGCGTCGAACACCCTGCGTCCCTCGGCGACATCGTCGGTGTGGTAGGACACGTCGAAGCCGTTCTTGGGCTTGTCGATGTTTGGCGCGAACTCGGGCGGCATGTCGGCCCCCATGATCGCCTGATCCCCGACCTCCAGCCAGCCGTGCATCAGCCAGTCCCTGTACTTGGGATCGACCGGCATGTCGGGCGGGCCGTCGCCGAAGGGAAAGGCGGCGGTGACCTTGCCGCCCAGCACGCGGGCATAGAATTCCAAAGCCTCGCGGCACTGGCCCTGAAAGCTGAGGCTGGTGACGATCTTCATGAGATCTCTCCAGGTTGTCGGGTTGGAGGTGTGAACGCGCGGCGTCGCGTATCTTTCCGTCAAAGCAGAAGCTTTCGTCGGCGCCGGAACAGGAATAGAACAAAGCCATGATCGCCGCCGCTTTGATGCTCCAACTGTCCGTCGCCCCGGTTCAGGCCGCGCCTGCGCCCGACGCTGAGATCGCACCCGTGCATCGCGTGCTGGACGCCATGCACGCGGCAGCGTCGCGCGCCGACGGCGAGGCCTATTTTGCGACCTTCACGCCGGACGGTCGCTTCATCGGCACGGATGCGACCGAGCGGTGGAGCCTGCCGGAGTTCCGCGCCTACGCCATGCCCTACTTCTCGCAGGGCAAGGGCTGGACCTATCGTCCGTCGGCCCGGGTTGTGACGATCGCGCCGATCGACTGCCGCTGCGTGGCCTGGTTCGACGAGGTGCTGGACAACGACGCCTATGGGACCACGCGGGGTTCGGGCGTTTTGCGGCTGACCGACGAGGGCTGGAAGATCGAGCAGTATGTGCTCAGCTTCGCCGTGCCGAACGACAAGGCGCGCGCCGTCGTTGATGTGATCAAGGCCGACTGATGGAGGTTCAGGACGACGCCTTCGTCCTGTCGGCGCGGGCGCATGGGGATACGGGGGCGGTGGTCGAACTGCTGACCGAACGGCATGGACGCCGCGCCGCCTATGTCGCGGGCGGGGCGTCGCGCAAGATGCGACCCTTCCTGCAGGCGGGCGCGCGGGTGGTGGCCGATCTGAGGTCGAGGACCTCGGATCAACTGGGATCGGCGCGACTGGAGCCGGTGGGCGAGGGGCCGGCGGCGCTGTTCGACGATCCGCTGGCTCTGGTGGGGCTGAATGCCGCCGCTGCGGTGGCGCAAGGGGCCTTGCCCGAGCGTGAGGCGCATCCGGGGGCCTTCTACGCCTTCGAGGCCCTGATGGGGGCCTTCGTCATGCCCGAGGTCTGGCCCGCCATCTTCGTGCGGTTCGAGGCGGGGCTGCTGGAGGATCTGGGCTTTGGTCTGGACCTGTCGCGCTGCGCCGCCACGGGTTCGATGGACGATCTGGTCTATGTCAGCCCGCGCACGGGCCGCGCCGTCAGCCGCGAGGCGGGCGCACCCTATGCGGACAAACTGCTGAACCTGCCGCCCTTCATGCTGGGGGCGCAGGCGGGCTTGAGCGAAGGCGACGTGAGGGCGGGGCTGGACCTGACCGGGCACTTCCTCGAGCAGTTCGTCTTTCACGCCCTGAACAAGCCGCTACCGCCCGCGCGCGTCTGGATGATCGAGCGGCTGGGCGAGGCCGGACGGCTCTAGCCAAAGGTGAAGGCGAAGACCTGAACGCCGGGGTCGAGGAACTCGATCTCGAACGTCCGTTCACGCGCGCCGCCGGACTGGCGCACCAGTTGATACAGGCGCTGGCTGTCGATCCGGCCCGTCCCCTGCGCGTCGATGTCCACGCCCGCGTCGAGGCCCGGCGCCTGACCGTCGATGTGGATACGGAAGCGGACCGGCTGGCCCATACTGCTCGGTCCCATCACCAGATGCAGGTCGCGGGCCTTGAAGCGGAAGGCCAGACGTCCGCCCGCTGCCTGCAGGTCGGCGTGTTCGGCGCGCACGATCCAGTCGCCGCTCAGGCTCCAGTCGTTCAGCTTCAGCGGAGCCGCCGCATAGGTCTTGCGCACGTCGAAGCCGAAGCCGCCCGGCGAGACGAAATGCTCGGCGCGGGCATAGCCGACATAGGTTTCAGGCGAGGCGACCTCGGCCATGTCGGCGGCGGCCTCGGCGCCCTGACCGCGCACCTGAACCATGGCCTGATCGTCGTTGGCGGCTCCGGCATCCTTCAGCAGTTGCTGGATGACCCGTTCGGAGTGCTCGTAGTCGCCCTCGCCGAAATGGTGGTAGCGGATGTTCCCCCTCGCATCGATGAAGTAGTGGGCCGGCCAGTATTTGTTGTCGAACGCCCGCCAGATGGCGAAGTCGTTGTCCATGGCGACGGGGTAGGCGATGCCGAACCGGCGCACGGCGTCGCGGACATTGGCTGGCGACTTCTCGAAGGCGAACTCGGGTGTGTGGACCCCGATCACCACCAGACCCTGATCGCGATACTTCTCGGCCCAGGCGCGGACATAGGGGATGGTCCGCACGCAGTTGATGCAGGAATAGGTCCAGAAATCGACCAGCACCACCTTGCCGCGCAGTTGTTCGGTGGTCAGGGGCGGGCTGTTGATCCACTCGGTCGCGCCGGTCAGCGGCGGCATGGCGCCTTCGACGGGCAGGGCGGTCAGCGGGGCGCGGGCGGTGTCCATGGGCTGGGCGGCGCCGAAGCGGTTGAGCAGGCTCTGTTCGATGCGGTTGGTGCCGCCCGTCGACAGCCGCGTCAGCAGGCCGGTGTCGAGACCGAGAGCAATGGCGGCGACCCCGATCAGGACCAGAACGCCCAGACCCCGGCGCACCCATTCGCCGACGCCCAGCGACTTCTTCATCGCCTGAAACACCTTGCCGCCGATCAGCAGGGCCAGAGCCAGGGATGTCGCGGCCCCGGCGGCGTAGGCGACCAGCAGCAGGGTCGTGCCGACGCTGGCCCCTTGCAGCGCTGCCCCGGTGAGGATCAGTCCGAGGATCGGCCCGGCGCAGGGCGCCCACAACAGGCCCGTCGCCACGCCCAGCAAGAAGGAGGGCCAGACGCCGCCGCCGGACTGCTGCTCCGCACTGGCCTTTTCGGTCAGGCGCGAGCCCAGCGCCACCAAGGGCCGGGTCAGCCGATCCGCCAGCGACGGAAACACCAGCGTCAGCCCCAGCACCGCCATGACCGCCAGGGCGATCCAGCGCCCGACCTCATTGGCCTGCACCGCCCAGCCGCCGCCAACCGCCGCCAGCGTCGCCACCGCTGTGAAGGTCAGGGCCATGCCGACCAGCAGGGGCAGGCCGCTCTTCATGAAGGGCTGACCCGCGCGGACGAAGACAAAGGGCAGGACCGGCAGGATGCAGGGGCTGAGGATGGTCAGCGCCCCGGCCAGATAGGACAGCAGGATCAGGAGCATCGCGTCGTCCTCTGGCCTCAGACCTTGTTGAACGCTTCGGATGGCGTCGGGTTACAGGCGCTGTTGCAGGTCGCGGATGGCGGCGCGGGCTTCCTGCCCGAGAGCTTCAACCAGCTCTGCGGCGGGCAGGGCGCGCGACAGGGGCGCTGCCTGACCGGCCCACTGCGGGGCGTAGCCGTCGTCGCCCTGCGCGCTGGCGGCGGCGTTCAACGCCTTGCCGAGGTCGTAGGCATAGGGGTAGCCGGCCGTCAGGGCCTCGTCGGCCCGCTGCATGAAGGCGTTTTCGATCCCGCGCGCGGGACGGCCCGAGATGACGGGGCTGATGCGGGTGCGCTCGGCGCGCGGTCCGGCCAGAGCGGCGCGATAGGCGGGATTGGCGGCGGACTCGGGGCAGGAGACGAAGGCGGTGCCCAGCTGCGCGCCCGCTGCGCCCAGCGCCAGGGTCGCTGCGATCCCGGCGCCGTCCATGATCCCGCCCGCCGCGATGACGGGGAGGTCCAACTCGTGCGCCAGCAGCCGCGTCAGCGGCAGGGTGGCGAAGCGCGGGTCGTCGGCTGGATCGAAGACGCCGCGATGGCCGCCGGCCTCGACCCCTTGCGCGACCACCATGTCGATGCCCGCAGCCTGGGCTTGTCGACCTTCATCCGGCGTGGTGGCGCTGGCGATCAGGATGCAGCCGACGGCCTTCAGGGCGGCGATCCTGTCCGCCTGAGGCAGGCCGAAGTGGAAGCTGACCACGGCGGGCCTTTCCTCCAGCAGGAGGGAAAGTTTGGCGTCGTCGGTCAGGAAGCTTTCGTAGATTTCGTTCAGGGTCTCTGGCGGCGCGGCGCCGAACTCGGCGAAGATCGGGCGCAGGCTGTCGATCCAGACGCGGTCGCGCGCCGGATCAGGCGGCGTCGGGGCATGGCAGAAGACGTTGATGTTGAACGGCCGGGTGGTCAGGGCTTTCAGCGCCTGAATCTGGCGTCGCCCTTCGGCCGCATCGACCGAGGCGATGGAGATGGAACCCAGCGCCCCGGCGTTCGACACGGCCGCCGCCAGTTCGGGCGTCGAGGTCCCGGCCATGGGGGCCTGAATAATGGGCAGGTCCAGTCCGAGGCGGTCGGTGAGGGCGGTCTTCATGCGCGGTTCCTGCCTTTTCGACGACGGCGCTCCACAGATAGGCGCGGATCGTCCCCGCGTCAGCCGCGCGCTACGCTAGACTTTGTCGTTCAGATCACCGATTCGAAGTCGCATGACCATCCACACCCCGACGCCTGAAGGCGGCCGCATCGTTGAAGAGCCGATGGGCGATGCGCTGTCGAAGCGCTATCTGGCCTACGCCCTGTCCACGATCACCAACCGGGCCCTGCCCGACGTGCGCGACGGCTTCAAGCCGGTGCACCGGCGCATCATGTACGCCATGCACCAGATGCGGCTGAACCCGCAGGCGGCGGCGCGCAAGTGCGCCAAGGTCGTCGGCGAGGTCATGGGCGGCTATCACCCGCACGGCGACGCCTCGATTTACGAGGCCCTGGTGCGTCTGGCCCAGGACTTCGCCCAGCGTTATCCGCTGGTCGACGGGCAGGGCAACTTCGGCAACATCGACGGCGATAGCGCCGCGGCCATGCGCTACACCGAGTGCAAGTTGACGCCCGCCGCGGTCCTGCTGCTGGACGGGATCGATCAGGACGCGGTCGACTTTCGCCCCACCTATGACGATCAGGACGAAGAGCCGCTGGTCCTGCCGGCGGGCTTCCCCAACCTGCTGGCCAACGGCTCGTCGGGCATCGCCGTGGGCATGGCGACCTCGATCCCGCCGCACAACGTCGGCGAGCTGATCGACGCCTGTCAGCTGCTGCTGGAGCGCCCCGAGGCGACGACGGCGGAACTGGTCGAGATCGTGCCGGGGCCGGACTTCCCCACCGGCGGCGTCTCGGTCGAAGGCCATGCCTCCATTCTGGACGCCTATGAGACGGGTCGTGGCGGCGTGCGTCTGCGCGCCCGCTGGGAGACCGAAGACCTGGGCCGCGGCGTCTGGCGCATCATCGTCACCGAGATGCCCTATCAGGTGCAGAAGAGCCGCCTGATCGAGGGGCTGGCCGACCTGATCGAGAACAAGAAGGCGCCGCTGCTGGGCGACGTGCGCGACGAGTCGGCGGAAGACATCCGCCTGATCCTCGAGCCCAAGAACCGCACCATCGAGCCCGAGATGCTGATGGAGAGCCTGTTCAAGCTGTCCGATCTGGAGGTTCGCTTCCCGATCAACATGAACGTGCTGGACGCCAGCGGCACGCCGCGCGTCATGGGTCTGAAGGACTGCCTGCAGGCCTTCCTGGATCACCGCCGCGAGGTGCTGAACCGTCGCAGCCAGTGGCGGATCGAGCGGGTCGAGAAGCGACTGCATCTGCTGGAAGGCCTGCGCATCGTCTTCCTGAACCTCGACGAGGTGATCCGCATCGTCCGCGAGGAAGAGCAGCCCAAGGCCGTCCTGATCGCGCGCTTCGGCCTGAGCGAGCCGCAAGCCGACTACATCCTCGACACTCGTCTGCGCCAACTGGCGCGGATCGAGGAAATGGCGATCGACAAGGAATACAACGCCCTGGCCGAGGAACTGGCGGCGTTGAAGGCGCTGACCTCGTCCGAAGCCAAGCAGTGGAAGGCGATCGGAAAGGAGCTGGAGGCGGTCCGCAAGGCCCTGATCTCGCCGCGTCGCACGACCATCGGCGAGGCGGTGGACAGCTCGGCCTTCGTGGCGCCCGAGGCCTTCATCCCGCGCGAAGCCATCACCGTCATCCTGTCGGAGCGCGGCTGGATCCGCGCCGCCAAGGGCAAGGTGGAGGACCCGTCGGAGCTGAAGTTCAAGGAGGGCGACAGCCTCGGCTTCCTGGTGCCGGCCTTCACGACGGACAAGCTGCTGGTCGGGGCGTCGGACGGGCGCATCTTCACCATCGGCGCCGACAAGCTGGCCTCGGGGCGCGGCCACGGCGAGCCGCTGCGTCTGATGATCGATCTCGACGAAAAGGCTGAGATTATCAACGTCGTGGCGCACGAACCGAATGCGAAGCTTCTGGTGGCGTCGAAAGCCGGCTACGGCTTCATCGCACCCGAGAACGACCTGCTGGCCCAGAAGCGCGGCGGCAAGCAGGTGCTGAACGGCGAGATGCTGGCCATGCTGCGTATCCCGTCGAACCCGCAGGGCGACCACGTCGCGGTCATCGGCGAGAACATCAAGGCGCTGATCTTCCCCCTGGCCGAACTGCCCGAAATGGGTCGCGGCAAGGGCGTGAAGCTGCAGAACTACAAGCAGGGCGGTCTGGTCGATGTGTCGGTGTTCAACGCCGAGGCCGGGCCGGAGTGGGCCGACGGCGGCGGTCGTCGCCGCAACTGGCCCGACTGGAAGGACTGGCTGGGCAAACGCGCCGGGGCCGGACGTCAGGGTCCGCGCGGGATGAGGAAGTTCCGGTAGGTGGATATGGCGCCGTCATCCCCCGGTCGCTCCTGCGCGCGGCCCGGAGGATGACGGAAGGGGCTCTGCTTTGCCTTGCGAGCAGGTGACGCCGAATTCACTGGTTGCTGAGCCTTCGGCCCCCCATATTCCTCCTGAAATGCTGGAGGAGGCTCAATGATCACCTGGATCATCATCGGCGTCATCGTCGTCGTTCTGCTGTTCGTCGTCGTCGGGGCCTACAACAGGCTGGTGGCGCTGGATCAGGCGGCCAATCAGTCGTTCGCCGATATCGACGTGCAGTTGAAGCAGCGTCAGGATCTGATCCCCAATCTGGTCGAGACGGTGAAGGGCTACGCCACGCACGAGCGCGGCACCCTGGACGCTGTGACCCAGGCCCGCGCCGCCGCCGCCGGGGCCCGTACGGTCGATGAGAAGGTGCAGGCCGAGAACATGCTGACCGGGGCCCTGGGGCGCCTGTTCGCTGTGTCCGAGGCCTACCCGGACCTGAAGGCCAACGCCAACTTCCAGCAGTTGCAGATGGACCTGTCGGACATTGAGAACAAGTTGGCCGCCGCGCGCCGCTTCTTCAACAACGCGGTCAGTGAGTTCAACGCCGTGCGCCGTCAGTTCCCGACCGTCCTGTTCGCCGGTCTGTTCGGCTTTGGCGCGGACAAGCCCTTCTTCGACGTGGGCGAGGGCGAACGCGCCGCCCTGAACGCCGCCCCGCCGACGGTGAAGTTCTAAGCCTCGATGGCGCTTTTCGGTCAGGCCGTCGGCCTCAAGACCCATATCTGGCAGAACAACACCCGGTCGGCGATCCTGCTGGCCGGGTTCCCGGTCCTGCTGGTGCTGATCCTGTTCGGCATACAGGTGCTGATGATGGGGTTCGGTCTGCTGCCGAACTCGGGCGGCAACCTGTCGCAGGATCTGGCGCTGGCTGTCTCCATGCTGGGCTGGACCGTGCCGACCGCCCTGATCGTGGCCGCTCTGTGGTTCGTCATCGCCTATTTCGGCAATCAGGCCATGATCGACGCCATGACGGGCGCGCGCAAGGTCGAACGTCGGGTCGAGCCTGAGCTCTACAATCTGCTGGAAAACCTGGCGATCTCGCGCGGTCTGCGGACGCCGACCCTGCGGATCATCGAGAGTCCGTCGCTGAACGCCTATGCGTCCGGCCTGCATGAGGGGAACTACAGCGTCACTGTCACACGGGGCCTGATGCAGACCCTGAGCCGCGACGAGATGGAGTGCGTCCTGGCGCACGAGCTGACCCACGTCATCAACAAGGACGTGCGGACCATGGTGATCGCTTCGATCTTCGCGGGCATCATCAGCGTGATCGCCGAACTGGTGTTCCGCAGCCTCTTCTATGTGCGCGGGGGACGCGGCGGGAACAACAAGAACGCCATGCCGCTGATCTTGATCGGTCTGGCCATCGGCGTGATCGGCTTCGGTCTGGCGACGGTCATCCGCATGACCCTGTCGCGGACGCGGGAGTATGTGGCCGACGCCGGGGCGGTGGAGCTGACCAAGAACCCGGACGCCATGATCTCGGCGCTTAGGAAGGTGTCGGGCCAGTCGAAATTGAATGCGCCGGACGAGGTGCGCGGCATGTTCCTGGACAATACGGCGGACAAGGCGGGCTTCGCCGGCCTGTTCGCCACCCATCCGCCGATCGAGAAGCGGATCGCCGCCCTGGTGAAGTTCGCCGGCGGCCGGGACGAAGGGCCGTGGGGGCCGACGCCCGTGAGTTCCAGTACAGCGGTGCCGACGACCTAACGCAGCTTTTCCCTCCCCTTCATGGGGAGGGAGGGCGAGGTGATCCTGGGTGTCGCGCTTGAATAGCCTGGCCGCCCCCACCTGACTTCCGTCTCTGGCTTCAGCCACCCTCCCCATGAAGGGGAGGGAGAAGGGCGGCTCTAGTATTCCAGCCGTTCCCAGCCCAGCGGGCGCAGGGCTTCCATGGGCCTGAACTTCGCCTTGTAGTCCATCTTGGGCGAGCCCTGGACCCAGTAGCCCAGATAGACGTAGGGCAGGCCGACCATGGCCGCCTGGCGCAGGTGGTCCATGATGGCGAACTGGCCCAGGCTGCGACGCTCCAGATCGGGGTCGAAGAAGCTGTAGACCATAGACAGGCCGTCATGCAGCAGGTCGGTCAGGCAGACTCCAACCAGGTCGCCGGGGCCGCCGTCGGTTGCGGGCAGGCGATATTCGATCAGGTGGGTGCGGACGGCGGTGTCCTCGACCATGGAGACATAGTCGGACCAGCCCATGTCGCTCATGCCGCCGCCGGGGTGACGGGAGGACAGGTAGCGGCGCAGCAGGTCGAACTGCTCCATCGTCGCCTCGGCCTCGACCAGATCGCGCGACAGGTCGGCGTTGCGGTTCAGGATCTTGCGCTGGGAGCGGGAGAAGACGAACTCGGCCACCGGGATGCGCACCGAGACGCAGGCGGCGCAGGCCTCGCAGGCGGGGCGATAGGCGATGTTCTGGCTGCGGCGGAAGCCGGCCTGGGTCAGGGCGTCGTTGACGTCTGCGCCGTCGCTGAAAGGCAGGTTGGCGAAGACCTTGCGCTCGAACTGGCCCGGCAGATAGGGGCAGGGCGCATTGGCGGTCATGAAGAACCGCAACTGCCGGGTCGGGAAATGCTGGGTCACGGCCTTACGTCCGGTCCCGGTCGTTTCGGCGGTTTTGCGCGCGGATCGTCATGTCTCGATTTGGCGCGCAACCGGAGGATTTCGCAAGCGCCGTGAGGGCGGCGCTCGCGGTCACAGGCTGGTGTCCGTGGGCAGGACCGGCGCCTCGCGCAGCAGGACGATGGCGATGCGGCGGTTTCCGGCCAGCGAAGGGTCGTCGGGATAGAGGGGGTCGGAGCCGGCCTTACCCGCCACCGAATAGACCCGGTCGGCGTTCACGCCCGCAGCCTGCAGCGTCAGGCGCGAGGCGTCGGCGCGCGCGGACGACAGCGACCAGTCGCCCGCGCCGCTGGCGCGGCTGGAGCCGGCCACGGCGCTGGTGTGGCCGGTGATGGAGATGCGGTTGGGCAGTTGGTTGATGACCTTGGCGATGGCCCGCAGCAGCATCTGGGCGCGCGGGTTGGGGCGCGAGGAGCCATTCTCGAACATCGAGCGGCCTTCCTGATCGACCAGTTGGATGCGCAGGCCCTCGGGTGTCTGGTCGATGATCAGCTGTTTCGACAGTTCGGCCAGCTCCGGCATGGCCTGCATGGCCTGGCGCAGGCTCTCGGCGGCGCTGGCGAAGTCGGCGGCCTCGCGCCGGGCGATCTCGGCGCGCAGGGCGGATTCGCTGGCCCCGGCCAGGTTGGTGCTCTGGCCGGCTTCTTCGGGCGTCTCGGGCGCTTCGGGCGCCAGCTGTTCGATCATGGCCATGGAGCCGGAGCTCTTGGCCCCGTCGTCGCCCAGGGCCGTGCCGCCCAGGATGCCGCCGGAACCGGAGGTCGAGGCCGAGACGTTGGCTGGGGCGAAATACTCGGCGATGCCGCGCTTCTGCTCCGGGTCGGTCGTGTTTATCAGCCACATCAGCAGGAAGAAGGCCATCATGGCCGTCACGAAGTCGGCGTAGGCGACCTTCCACGCGCCGCCGTGGTGGCCGCCGGCGACCACCTTCTTCACCTTTTTGATGAGGATCGGGCGATCGCTCACGGACATGGGCAGGCCAATCTTAACGTCGTTCGTTAGCTGTGAATCCCATGCGGCCGTTAAGAAGCGGTTGCGGTCCGGCCGTTTCCGGCGTGCGGTCTTGCCGCAGGGGACCCTACGGCCTAGGTCAGGTTCGTGTCCGCGATCTCATCCTCCTTCTCCACCGATTTCGACGCCAAGGCCTATCGCAAGGCGCTGGGCGGTTTCGCCACCGGCGTCTGCGTGGTGACGGCCCATACGGCCGAAGGGCCGCTGGGCATCACCGTCAACAGCTTCACCTCCGTCTCGCTGGACCCGCCGTTGGTGCTGTGGTGCCTGGACGTGAAGTCGGACCGGCATGACGCCTTCGCCGGCGCCGAGCGCTTCGCCGTGCACATGCTGCCGGTCGAGGATCAGGCCATGTCGGACCGCTTCGCCTGGGGCATCTGCACCCTGTCAGACGATGAGTTCGAGGTCGGCGACCCGGCCCCGCCGCGCCTGCGCAACGCTGTGACGCGGCTGGACTGCACGACCCACGACCGCATCGTCATGGGGGATCACCTGGTCATCGTCGGGCGGGTCGCCGCCTTCGAGACCCATCCCGGCGACGCCCTGACCTATTTTCGCGGCAAGTATGGGCAGGCCGTCGATCCGACGGCGTGAGGCCTGAGTTTTCCTCCCCACATCGTGGGGAGGGGGACCACGAAGTGGTGGAGGGGCGTTGCGCCAAGCTTCACCGAGCCCCTCCGTCTCGTCGGCTGCGCCGCCGATCCACCTCCCCACGAATGGGGAGGAGAAGTTAAGCCCCCAGCAGACGGGCCGCCTTGGGCGCGAAGTAGCTGAGGACGCCCGAGGCGCCGGCGCGCTTGAAGGCGTGCAGGGTTTCCAGGATCGCGCGGTCTTCCTCCAGCCAGCCGTTGGCGATGGAGGCCTGCATCATCGCGTACTCGCCGGACACCTGATAGGCGAAGGTCGGGATCTTGAAGGTCTCGGAAACCAGCCGGACGATGTCGAGATAGGGCAGGCCCGGCTTGACGATCAGGGCGTCGGCGCCTTCGGAAATGTCCATCGCCACCTCGCGCAGCGCCTCGTCGGCGTTGGCGTAGTCCATCTGATAGGTCTTCTTGTCGCCGGTCAGCGACTTGGACGAGCCCACGGCGTCGCGATAGGGGCCGTAGAAGGCCGAGGCGTACTTGGCGGCGTAGCTGATGATCAGGGTGTCCGACAGGCCGTTGGCTTCCAGCGCTTCGCGGATGGCCTGGACGCGGCCGTCCATCATGTCGGATGGAGCCACGGCGTCAGCGCCGGCGTGGGCGTGGATGAAGGCCTGTTCGGCCAGGCGTTCCAGCGTGGGGTCGTTGACGATGCGGCCGTTCTCCAGAACCCCGTCGTGACCGTGGTCGGTGTAGCAGTCCAGTGCGACGTCGGTCATGACGCCGATCTCGGGCGCGGCGTCCTTGATGGCCTTGATGCAGTCGGGGATCAGGCCGTCCGGGTCGCTGGCGGCTGTGCCGACGCTGTCCTTGATGGCGCCGTCCACATTGGGGAAGAGGGCGATCATGGGGATGCCCAGGTCGCGCGCCTCGACGGCGGCCTTGGCGGCTTCTTTCGGCGACAGGCGGAAGACGCCGGGCATGGAGGCCACGGCCTGCCGATCCTCGGCGCCGTCGTGGACGATGATCGGCCAGATCAGGTCGGCGGGCGTCAGGGTCGTCTCGGCGACCAGACGGCGCACCCAGGGCTGCGAGCGCAGGCGACGCGGGCGGGCGTAGGGGAAGGCGGCGGGCTGAAACGGCATGGTCATGCAGGGCTCATAGTCCGGTAGGCGGGGCAGGGAAACGGCCTTGGGGGTCGCATATCGGACCCCGGCGAAGAAAAAACAGAGTCCAATTCGTCTGAATCGTCTGAAATCGCGGCGTCGAAAGGCAGAGACTAGCGCGTGACTGCGTCATTGGCGGACACAGGATGCGGCGCAGGGCGCTGGCGGGGTGACGTATCCCAAGCGCTTGGATAAAAGCCGCATGAACGCCCCGTCAGAGGGCAGAGTCGGGAGTATAGATCATGGACTTCGCCCTCAACGACGACCAGCGCGCCATTCAGGACGCAGCGCGGGCCTTCGCCAACGCCGAGCTGGCGCCGCACTCGGCCCAGTGGGACGAGGACAAGCACTTCCCGGTCGACGTGATGAAGTCGGCGGCCGAGATGGGCTTCTGCGGCATCTATACCGGCGAAGAGCACGGCGGCATGGCCTTGGGCCGGGTCGAGGCGGCGGTGATCTTCGAGGAGCTGTCGCGCGGCGACGTGGCGACGGCGGCCTTCATCTCGATCCACAACATGGCGACGTGGATGATCGACAAGTTCGGCTCCGCTGAACTGCGCTCGCGCTTCGTGCCGTCGCTGGTGACCATGGACAAGATGGCCAGCTATTGCCTGACCGAGCCGGGCTCGGGGTCGGACGCGGCGGCGCTGCGGACGACGGCGGTGCGCGACGGCGACCACTATGTGCTGAACGGCTCCAAGGCCTTTATCTCCGGCGCCGGCGTGTCGGACGTCTATGTCGTCATGGTCCGCACGGGCGGCGAGGGCGCCAAGGGCGTCTCGACCATCGTGGTCGAGAAGGACACGCCGGGCCTGTCGTTCGGCGCCAATGAGAAGAAGATGGGCTGGAACGCCCAGCCGACCGCCGTGGTCAGCTTCGACGACTGCCGAGTGCCGGTCGCCAATCTGGTGGGCGAGGAGGGCGCGGGCTTCAAATACGCCATGGCCGGTCTGGACGGCGGACGACTGAACATCGCCGCCTGCTCGCTGGGCGGGGCGCGGCTGGCGCTGGAGACGGCGCAGGAATACGTGACCACGCGCAAGCAGTTCGGGCAGGCCATCGGCCAGTTTCAGGCCCTGCAGTTCCGTCTGGCCGACATGGCGACGGACCTGGAGGCGGCGCGCCTGATGGTGCAGCGTGGGGCTTGGGCCATCGACAACGACCACCCGGAAAAGACCAAGTGGTGCGCCATGGCCAAGCGGCTGGCCACCGACGCCTGCTTCCAGCTGGCTGACGAGGCGCTGCAGCTGCACGGCGGCTACGGCTATCTGAAGGACTATCCGCTGGAGCGGATCGTGCGCGACCTGCGGGTGCACCGCATCCTGGAAGGCACCAACGAGATCATGCGGGTGATCATCGCGCGGGAGTTGGCGCGGGGATGAGCCCGCGCGCTGTCCCATGGTCGTGGCGAGGACTGGGTCTGGGCGCGCTTGCGGCAGGAGCAGTTTTCGTGCCGCTGATGTGGGTGACCGATCAATTCAGATACGGTCTGGATGCCGACATGGTGCATCTTTGGGCGGAGATGTCGGTCCTCTCGCTTTTATACGGCGTGCTTGGAATCGGCTTGGTTGTCCTGCCGGTCTTGATTCTCGCCTACTGGGTTGTTCGCCTCGGAAAGTTGCGACGTCGCTGGTTCGTCATCCTGGTGGCGGCGATCTTGTCGCTGCCGGTTCTGGCGATAAACCTCTACTTTATGATCGACGAGCTGGTTCAGCCCACGGTGGGTGTCGTCCCCTTTGAGGCGTCAAGCCTGACCTATCTGCCCAACTACCTTGAGCCAGCGTCTGTCGCCGTGGCGATGGCCCTTGCTGCATCCATCTATCTGGCTTTCGCCAAAGAGCGCCCATGATCATCGATTCCGAAGTCCTCACCCGCGTCGAGAACGGCGTCGGCCGCATCACCCTGAACCGGCCCAAGGCGATCCATGCCCTGAACCGGGGCATGTGCGAGGCGATGATCGAGGCGCTGCTGGCCTGGCGCGGCGACGAGGCTGTGAAGTCGGTGCTGATCGACCATGCGGGCGAGCGCGGTTTCTGCGCCGGGGGCGACATCCGCATGATCGCCGAGAGCGGGGCAGGGGATGCGTCGGAGGCCAAGGCCTTTTTCAGGACCGAGTATCAGCTGAACCATCTGATGTTCGAATATCCCAAGCCGATCACGGCCATCGTCGACGGCATCGTCATGGGCGGCGGCGTGGGCATCAGCGAACCGGCGGACGTGCGCATCGCCACCGAGCGCACCACCTACGCCATGCCCGAGACGGGCATCGGCCTGTTTCCTGATGTGGGCGGCGGCTGGTTCCTGCCGCGCCTGCCGGGCCAGACGGGCGTCTGGCTGGCGCTGACGGGGGCGCGGCTGAAGGCGGCGGATACGGTGGCCTTGGGCATCCATACGCATTTTGTGGCGAGCGAGGGCGTCGAGGCGTTGAAGGCCGAACTGCTGGCCGCGCTCGCCGCTGATCCCAAGGCCGTGGCCGATCGCGTGGCGAGCGACGCGGGCCCCGCGCCGCTGGACGCGCACCGCGAGGCCGTCGACCGGCTGTTCGCCTATGACACGGTCGAAGAGATCTTCGCCGCGTTGGAAGCCGACGGTTCGGACTGGGCGCTGAAGCAGCTCGGCATCTTGAAGACCAAGTCGCCGCAGTCGCTGAAGGTTTCGCTGCGCCAGATCCGCACTGGGGCGACGCTGGCCACCTTCGCCGACAACATGGCGATGGAATATGCGCTGGGCGGTCGGGTGGTGCAGACCCACGACTTCCAGGAAGGCGTGCGCGCCGTCATCGTCGACAAGGACAATGCCCCCAAATGGTCGCCCGCCGACCTGTCGGGCGTCAGCGAGACGACGCTGGACGCCCTGTTCGCGCCTTTGCCTGCTGACGAGGCCTGGTCGCCGATCTGAAACGGTCGCTGCGGCGCAACATTTGTTGTTTGGAGACGCCTGTAGGGCTATCTAGGCGGCATGAGTAAGCGCTGGACCCCTGAATCCTGGAGAAACAAGCCCGTCGTGCATATGCCGACGGACTATCCTGACATGGCCGAACTGGCCCGTGTCGAAGACGAGCTGCGGGCCATGCCGCCCCTGGTGTTTGCCGGCGAGGCCCGCAAACTGACCCAGCATCTCGCACAGGTGGAGGCGGGCAACGCCTTCCTGCTTCAGGGCGGCGACTGCGCCGAGAGCTTCAAGGAGTTTTCGACCGACAACATCCGCGACACCTTCCGCCTGATCCTGCAGATGGCGGTGGTCCTGACCTTTGCCGGGCGCAAGCCGGTGGTGAAGGTCGGCCGCATCGCCGGTCAGTTCGCCAAGCCGCGCTCGTCGCCGCTGGAGGAGATCGGCGGCGTCGAACTGCCGTCCTATCGCGGCGACATCATCAACGGCATGGGCTTCACGCCCGAAGAGCGTCTGCCTGATCCGCAGCGCCTGATCCGCGCCTACAATCAGTCGGCCTCGACGCTGAACCTGCTGCGCGCCTTCGCTGGCGGCGGCTATGCCGACCTCTACAATATCCATCGCTGGACCCTGGGCTTCGCCGACAACGGAGCGGGCGCGGCCTACCGCGAGCTGGCCGACAAGATCACCGAGGCCCTGGCCTTCATGGAGGCGGTCGGCGTCACGCCTGAGACCCATCCCGACCTGTCGCGCGTCGAGGTCTTCACCAGCCACGAAGCCCTGCTGCTGAACGTGGAAAGCGCCCTGACGCGCCTGGAAGGTTCGTCGGGCGAATGGTTCGACACCTCGGCCCATATGCTGTGGATCGGTGAGCGCACCCGTCAGCTGAACGGCGCCCACGTCGAGTTCATGCGCGGCATCTCCAACCCCATCGGCGTCAAGTGCGGGCCGACCATGACGGCGGAAGACATCCTGCCGCTGATCGACGCCCTGAACCCGAACAACATCCCGGGCCGTCTGACCCTGATCGGCCGCTTTGGCCACGACAAGGTCGGCGACCGTCTGCCGGCCCTGATGCGGGCGGTGAAGGCCGAGGGCAAGCGCGTCATCTGGTCGATCGACCCGATGCACGGCAATACGCTGAAGGCCGCCAACGGTTACAAGACCCGGCCGTTCGACCGCGTCATGGGCGAGGTCCGCACCTTCATCGATGTGGCCGAGGCCGAGGGCGTCCACCCCGGCGGCGTCCACCTGGAGATGACCGGTCAGAACGTCACCGAATGCCTGGGCGGCGCTCAGGCGGTGACGGAGGACGACCTGTCGAGCCGTTATCACACCCACTGCGACCCGCGCCTCAACGCGGATCAGGCGCTGGAGCTGGCCTTCCTGGTCGCCGAGCGTCTCAAGGCCGGGCGTCAGGCCCGCGCCGAGGCCGCGTGACCACGCCGACCGGAGACGAGGGACCGGGCCGCGTCGCCTATCAGGGCGCGCCCGGCGCCTTCAGCCATGAAGCCTGCCTCGACCTGCGTCCGTGGGACGAGGCGGTCGGCTATGAGACCTTTCAGGGGGCCATCGAGGCCCTGCTGTCCGGCGACTGCCAGTCGGCGCTGATCCCGGTCGAGAACTCGACCATCGGCGTGGTCGAGCCCGCCGCCACCCTGGTCCGCGAGGCGGGGCTGACAGTGGTCAGCGAGGCCTGGCGGCCGATCCGGCTGGCCCTGCTGGGACTGCCCGACGCCCGGTTGTCGGACATCAGGACGGCCGAGAGCCATCCGGTCGCCTTGCAGCAGTGCTCCAAGGCCCTGGGAGAGATGAAGATCGCGCCGGTCGAGGTCTTCGACACCGGCGGCGCCGCCGCTGCGGTGGCCGAGGCCGAGGATCCGACCCGCGCCGCCGTGGCGCCGGCCCGCGCGGCCGAGGTCTACGGCTTGTCGGTCCTGCGCAACGATCTGCAGGATTTCAGCGACAACCGGACGCGATTTGTCCTGTTCACGGCCCCTCAAGCCTGATTGGCGAAACAGGCTTTCGGATAATTCTGGCGCGAAGATCTGGGTTCGAATGGGAAAACATTCGAACCGATTTCGCTCTGAAGGTTGACCGCGCACGAAGTTTGCGTCTTTAAGATCGGGTCGGATCAACCCTGATCCAGAAACCGGACCGGATTCATGTCCTCGCTGCGCGCACAAATGACCCTTGAAACCACCACGCGCGCGGTGGCCGGCTTTTATTTTGGCTACGGCTATTACGGCTTTCGATACGCCGGCTGAGGCGTCGGGCTTCTAACCAACCCTGACAGTCTCGCTGGCGACCGCTTCTCCCAAGCGGCCTCTGCACGCGTCCCTGCCTGATGTTTCGGCGGGCGCGATCTCCCTATCGAAATTCTATGCCGAAAGCCCAATGCCATGCCGCAATCCAACATCCAGCAAGTCTGGCCCGCTGAAACCGCCGAACTGAGCCCCGAGCAGAAGGCGCTGGCCGCCCTGCGCGCCGAGATCGACAGCCTGGACGACCAGATCCTGAACCTGTTCGAGCGCCGCCTCGCCGTCGCCGCCCAGGTGGGCAAGGCCAAGGACGCGCCGACCGGCCCGCACACCAAGCTGCGTCCCGACCGCGAACAGGCCGTTCAGGCCCGCGTCCTGAAGCAGTGCGAACCCGAGAACCGCGAGGCGGTCGAGCACCTGTGGCGCGAGATCGTCGGCTGGGGTCTGGCCCGTCAGGGCCGGCTTCAGGTCCACGTCTGGGCCCCGATCGACCCGGCCAAGGCCGTGGACGGCGCCCGTCTGCGTTTCGGCGCGGCCGCCGACATCAAGCTGGTCCGCGACCCGCAGGCCGCCCTGGCCCACGCCGCCGAAGGTCATGGCGTTGCGGTGCTGTCGATCAATACCGACGACGCCTGGTGGATGGGCCTGCGTCGCGAATGGTCGATGCTGAGCGTCTTCGACGGTTACGGCGGCGAGACGCCGACCTCGCTGGCCGTGGGCAAGATCGATCCGCCGGCCCTGCCGACGGGCCGCCGCGTGGTGGTGACGGTCGGCGGCGACGCCGGCGACGGCTCGGGCGCGCGCCGCTGGGGCCTGAACACCAACCACGGCTGGACCTTGGCCCTGACCGACGCCGACGTGGCGCCGGGCGACGTGGAAGGCTGCGTCGGCGCCATCGGCTGACTGAAAGCGTGAACGGGCGTTAAGTCTGTTCCTCAACCCTGTCTCAAAACACTGCGTTCAGCATGACGGCATGAACGCTTCCGTCATCCTGCGGCTCGGATCGGTCGGCGCCCTCGCGGCGCTGCTGTCCGGTTGCGGCATGGCGGAGGCGGACCCTCACCGTTTCGAGGGCGTGGCCGATCGTATCGCCGCCATTCCTCTGTCGGCCAAGCCGGCGCCCGCGCGAGAGCCCGCGGGACCGCGCAACGCCGAAGAGGCGGGGCTGAGGCCGCTGAAGGTCGAGCTTCTGACACCGCATCAGCTTTGGGACGCCCGCGACGGGCTGACCGCCAAGGCGGCGGCTGTCCTGCCGGCCATGCCGGCTGTATTCCATGATCCCGAGGCGCCGCCGGAGGTGCAGGCTGCACAACGGGCAGAGGCGCAGCCGTTGCAGCCCGTGGCGGTCGCCGCGTCGGCTGCACCGGCTGTCTTGATCCAGTTGGGCGCCTACGCCAGTCAGGCTTCGGCCCAGGCGGCGTGGGAGCGGTTGGGGCAGGGGAGCCATGGCCTGAACCCGGTCTTCGAGCCGGTCGAGGTCAATGGTCGGCGTCTGGTTCGGTTGAAGGTTCGCGCCGGATCTGCCCAGGCCAAGGCGCTGTGCGAGCGCGCGGCGGCGTCCGATCCGTGGTGCGTCCGGGCCGCAGAGGCGGCGTCGTCCACAGGCGCGGCTTAAGGTTTCGTTGACGACTGACGCCCTTGGCCCGATCTAGGGCGTCTGGGACGGCGCGCGACCGCATGAGTCGCGCCCGTCGAAACATCGGGGTCCAACATGGCGCAGCCTCAGGTCATCGTCATCGGCAATGAAAAGGGCGGGGCCGGCAAGTCCACCCTGGCCATTCATATCGTCACCGGCTTGCTGCACGCGGGCAAGAAGGTGGCCATTATTGATCTGGACCTGCGCCAGCGGTCGATGGAGCGCTTCTTCTCGAACCGCGCCGCCTGGACGGCGGCCAATGGTCACGACCTGCCGCTGCCGATCGTGCCGGACATGGGCGACGGCAAGGCTTTGGCCAAGGCCGATGAGGCCGAGCAACTGGCCAAGTTCGACGCCGCCTATGCTGAGGCGCAGGCCGCCGCGGACGTCATCCTGATCGACACGCCCGGCGGCGACACCGCCCTGTCGCGCGCCGCGCACGGCCGCGCCGACCAGATCGTCACCCCGATGAACGACAGCTTCGTCGACTTCGACCTGCTGGGCGAGGTCGATCCGGTGACTCTGGAGCTGAAGAAGCCCTCCATCTATTCCGAGAGCGTCTGGGAGGCGCGCAAGCACCGCGCCATCACCGAGGGGCGTCAGGTGACGATCGACTGGATCGTCGTCACCAACCGTCTGGCTGTGGCCGAGGCCCGTAACCGCCGTCGTCTGGAAGAGCGGATGATGAAGCTGGCCAAGCGGGTCGGCTTCCGTGTCGGGCCGGGTCTGCGCGACCGGGTCATCTATCGCGAGCTCTTCCCCTTCGGCCTGACGGTGGCCGACCTGTCGAACGACATCCGTCCGGTGTCGGTGTCGCTGGCTCATGTCGCCGCGCGCCAGGAAATGCGCAATCTGATGCAGGCCATGGGTCTGGATGACGCGGCGGGCGGATCAATGGCTCCGCTGGACGCGGCGGCGGCCTGATTTCCGCATGGGCCTGATCTGGCTGGCGCTGGCCGCCGTGGCGGTCTGGGCGCTGGTCCGGCTGGGCCGCCAGACCGAGCGCGCCCGCCGCGGCCACTGGCGCATCTCGGCGACCATCCTCGCCACGGCTCTGTTCGGGGGCGCGGTTCTGGCCGCTTCACGCGGGGTCTGGCTGGCGGCCGCCGGCATGGTGGGGGTCGGGCTGTGGCTGGCGGTGCAGTCGCGAGTTCGGACTGTGCCGTCGCGCGCGCCGGCGACTGAACGACTGTCTGAGGCAGAGGCGCGGGCTATTCTGGGCGTGTCAGCCGATGCGACGCCCGAAGCCGTGCAGGCGGCTTGGCGTCGCCTGATGACGCGGGCCCATCCTGATCAGGGCGGGACCGAGGGGCTGGCCGCGCGCGTCAACGCCGCGCGGGATCGGCTGCTGAAGAAGATCTAACCAACACCGCTCATCCCCGCGGAGGCGGGGACCCAGTAAGAGCCTCGCGCGCTGCGTTTGGACAAGCGCCCTCTGATTTCCGCGAAACGCTTGCAGCCAAAGCACTGGGTCCCCGCCTCCGCGGGGATGAGCGGGCTAGGTGCGGTCTTAAACGTCCAGATCCGCCATGGCGAAGCGGGCGTTTTCCTGGATGAACTGGTAGCGGGCCTCGGCCTTGCGGCCCATCAGGCGTTCCACCAGATCCTCGATTTCTTCCTCGCTGTCGGGCAGGGAGACGCGCGCCAGGGTCCGCTTCTTCGGATCCATCGTGGTCTCTTTCAGCTGGGAGGCCATCATCTCGCCCAGGCCCTTGAAGCGGCCGATCTCGACCTTCTTGCCCTTGAAGACGGTGGCCAGCAGCTCGTCGCGGTGGGCGTCGTCGCGGGCGTATTCCGACAGGGGGCCGGCCGAAATCCGATAGAGCGGCGGAAGGGCCATGAAGAGGCGACCCTGACGGATGGTCTCGGGCATGGAGCGGTAGAAGAAGGTGATCAGCAGGGCCGCGATGTGAGCGCCGTCGACGTCAGCGTCGGTCATGATGACGATGCGCTCATAGCGCAGGTCTTCGATGTTGAAGCGGCTGCCGGGCTGGACGCCGAGAGCCAGGGCCAGGTCCGACAGTTCGACGTTGGCGCGCAGCTTGTCGGCGGTGGCCGAGGCGACGTTCAGGATCTTGCCGCGCAGGGGCAGGATGGCCTGGGTCGTGCGGTCGCGCGCCTGCTTGGCCGAGCCGCCAGCCGAGTCGCCCTCGACGATGAAGAGTTCGGTGCCCTCTGCGGCCTGGCGGCTGCAGTCCGACAGCTTGCCGGGCAGGCGCAGCTTGCGGGTGGCGGCGGCCCGCTGGACTTCCTTGTCCTTGCGGCGGCGCAGGCGGTCCTCGGCGCGGTCGATGACGAAGCCGAGCAGGGCGTTCGCCTGCTTGGGGCTTTCGGTCAGCCAGTGGTCGAAGGGGTCGCGCAGCAGTTGTTCGGCCAGCTTCTGGCCTTCGGGCGAAGACAGGCGGTCCTTGGTCTGGCCCTGGAATTCCGGGTTGCGGATGAAGATGGAGATCAGGGCGCCGGCGTTGGCGATGACGTCCTCGGCCGTGATCTGGGCGGCGCGCTTCTCGTTGATCAGCTCGCCGTAGGCCTTGAGGCCCTTGACCAGGGCGGCGCGGAAGCCCGCCTCGTGCGTGCCGCCGTCGGGGGTCGAGACGGTGTTGCAGTAGGAGCCGATGAAGCTGTCGGCGTCGCCGAAGCCGATGGGCGACCAGGTGACGGCCCATTCCAGCGCGCCCGCCTCGCCCTTGCGCTCGGCGCGGCCGGCGAAGACGGGGGTGACGGTCTCCAGCTCGCCTACGCGCTCGGCCAGGGCGTCGGCCAGACCGCCGGGGAAGTGGAGCAGCGCCTGTTCGGGCGTGGCGTCGGTGATGCGGTCCGCCGCGCAGGTCCATTTGATCTCGACGCCACGGAACAGATAGGCCTTGGCGCGGGCCATGCGGAACAGGCGGGCGGGCTTGAAGGCCGCGCCGACGCCGAAGATCTGCTCGTCCGGCTTGAAGCGGATCAGGGTGCCCTTCTTCTTCGACGGACCGACCTGCTGGATGGGGCCGAGGACGTGGCCGCGGCTGAAGGACTGACGCCATTCGAAGCCGTCGCGCCAGACGGTGACGTCTAGCTGTTCGGCCAGGGCGTTGACCACCGAGACGCCGACGCCGTGCAGGCCGCCCGAGGTTTCATAGGCCTTGCCCGAGAACTTGCCGCCCGAGTGCAGCACGGTCATGACGACTTCCAGCGCCGACTTGCCGGGGTGCTTGGGGTGGGGGTCGACCGGGATGCCGCGGCCGTCGTCGCGGACCGACAGGAAGCCGTCGGCGTCCAGATCGACGGTGATCAGCTTGGCGTGCTTGGCGACGGCCTCGTCCATCGCGTTGTCGAGGACTTCGGCGAACAGGTGGTGCAGGGCGCGCTCGTCGGTGCCGCCGATATACATGCCGGGGCGCTTGCGAACGGGCTCCAGCCCTTCCAGCACCTCGATCGAGGAGGCGGAATAGCCGGTGGCGGCCGCCGTCGCCGTGCTGGCGTGCGTAGCCAACTCGACCTTGGGCTCGTGCGCCACGGGAGCGGGCGCGGCGATCGCCGCAGGGGCAGGGGCAGGCGCGGGCGCTTCGGCCTTGGGCGCCGGCAGGGTCGGTTCAGCGTCGTCGAGGGTAGAAAACAGGTCGGCCATCGGTTCAGTCTGAGGCGATTCGGGGACCGGTCTGGTAGGCCGGGCGCAGATTGGGTGCAAGCGTGACCCGTTCTGGAACGGGCTCTGGGTAGACGGCCCGCGCCAGGATGGCGAGACACAGAACCCAGGGCATCCCCTGTGCGCTGACCAGGACGCTCTCCGACAGGGTGAGCAGCAGATAGACGCTGAGATAGGCGATGCCCCAGAAGCCCTCGCGGCGTCCCGCGGACGGCAGGCGGAAAAGGGTCAAAAGCAAGGACGAGGCGATGATGGTTCCGACCAGGACGGCGCCGGGCCACCCCAACTGGATCAGCAGATCGATCCAGCCGTTATGAGCCGAAGGCACGGACCAGCCGGTCTGATGGCGGATCCAGGCGGCGGGCTCCGAGTCACGGCCCCAGAAGGCGTTGTAGCCATAGCCGGTCCAGGGGCGTTCATCGACCTTTCGGAACAGGGCCTCCCAGATGTCAGTGCGGCCGGTCAGGGTCGGGTCCTTGCCGAGGGCCTTGAGAATCTCGCCGGATTCGAAGCTCCAGAGCCACCAGGCGACGGCGAAGCCGATCACGCTGATCCAGATGGCGAAGATGATGAGGGCGGGCGGCGACCGTTTCAGCACCCACATGGTTCCGACGATGCCTGTGCCGATCATGACGCAAAGCAGGGATGTCTTGGATTGGGTCGCCAGAACCAGGCCCACGCATAGCAGCAAGGTGGCGAAGGGAATGAAGTTGAACCGGTCCTCGGCGGCGAGCCAGGATGCGGCGGCGATCGCCGCCGCGGTCATGGCGATGCCCATCTGGTTCTTTTCGTACCAGACGCCCCGCCACAGGCCGGCGTTGACGTCATGATGTACGCCGATCGACGGCACGGCGAAGACCATGAACAGGCTTAGAAGACCAAGGACAAGACCGCATCGGGTCAGAAGGCGCGGCAGGTGTGCGTCCTGAAAACGAGCCCCCAGATAGATGGCGAACGCGCCGTTTATGGTCATTGCGATCACGCGACGCTGGGTTGTGGCCGGGTCGATCGACCAGTATTGCGAGGCGAAGGCTAGGACGACCACCGCGATCAGGGCCAGCCAGGCGGGCCAGACCTTTGCGACCGTCTTGATGCGCAGCAGAATCAGGCCTGCCGTCGCGGCGTAGGCGGGCAGCCAGAAAAGGCGAAGAATGGGCGTCTCTGCCTGGTCCGGCGCCAGGACAGGGCCGATCAGGGCGCCGGTCAGCATGGAGATCACGACGCCGGCGGCGATCTGCTCCCACACCGGCGGCCCCGGCAGGATTGCTGCGGGCTCTGGACGGACGGCGCGTGCGCCAGCACGGTCGCTGTACAGGGTGATAGAAGGGGAGGCCATGACCAGTCTGATGCGCGTTCGGAAACCGGGAGAACACGCCCGGGTCGGTTTTGTCGAACTGTTTTTCGACCTGGTCTTCGTCTTCGCCATAACCCAGGTCAGCCATCTGCTTCTGGCGCACCTGACGCCGCTTGGGGCGCTGGAGGCGGCGATCCTGCTGGCGGCGGTGTGGTGGGTGTGGATCGACACGAGCTGGATCACCAACTGGCTGGACCCCGAGCGCGGCCCGGTGCGGCTGATGCTGTTCGGGCTGATGGCCGCCGGGCTGGTCATGTCGACGTCGCTGCCGCAGGCGTTCGGCGACAAGGGGCTGGTCTTCGCCTGCGCCTTTGCGGCCATTCAGGTGGGCCGCAGCCTGTTCACCCTGTGGGCCGTGCGCGGCTCGCCGGTGCAGAAGGCGAATTTCCAGAGGATTTCGTGCTGGGCCCTGTTGGGTGCGGTCTTCTGGATCAGCGGTGGGCTGGCCGAGGGTCAGACGCGGCTGCTGATCTGGCTGATCGCCCTGGGACTGGAGTTCACGGGGCCTCTGCTGGCCTTCTTCGTGCCAGGGCTAGGGCGATCCAGCACTATGGACTGGGACGTCGAGGGCGCGCACCTGGCCGAGCGGGTCGGCCTGTTCGTCATCATCTGCCTGGGCGAGTCGATCATCATCACCGGGGCGACCTTCGCCGAACTGGCATGGACGCCGACGGTCGTGACGGTCTTCGCGTCGGCCTTGATCACCACCATCACCATGTGGTGGCTGTTCTTCAGCGAGGCTCATGAGGCGGGATCGGAGACCATCAGCCACGCGGCAGACCCCGGCGCCATAGCCCGGCGCACCTATACCTATTGCCCGATCATCGTGGTGGCGGGGATCGTGGTGACGGCGGTGGGCGATGAACTGGCCCTAGCGCACCCGCTGGGCATGGCGGGCGTGGCGAAGGCGGCGGTCCTGATTGGCGGGCCGCTGCTATTCCTGCTGGGGACGGCCCTGTCGATCTACAGCATCTGGGGCAAGGTGGCCTGGCCGCGTGTGGTCGGGGTGGCCGCGATGGGCGCGACCCTGCTGTTCGGTCAAGGCCTGTCGCCGCTGGCCCTGACCATGATCTCGTCAGCCATCCTGGTGCTGACGGCGATCTGGGAGTCCGTCGCGGGCAGGAGAAAGAAGGCCTAGGAGGCCTTTTCGACGAAGGTGTCGATGACCTTCTTCTCGCCCGCCTTGTCGAAGTCCACGACCAGCTTGTTGCCCTCGACGGCGCGGACGGCGCCGTAGCCGAACTTCTGGTGGAAGACGCGATCGCCGCGCGACCAGTCGCCGCTGGGCTTCGGCGGGGCGATCGGTCGAGCCTGGCCCTGGATGACGGCCTTGCGAGCGGGCGTCGAGCTCAAGTTCGAGCGCGAAGGCGGGGTCGAGGTGAAGCTCTGGGCGCGCTTCCAGCCGGGGCTGGAATAGCCGGCGCCGAACGACGGCGTATCGTCCCAGCGGCTCTTGGGCTGCTGCATGCCGGGCGCGCCGCCGCCGTTGTAGTAGCCGGTGTCCGATTGCGGATCGACGTGGGCGAGGGGCAGTTCGTCGACGAAGCGGCTGGGCAGTTGCGAGGTCCAGCGGCCATAGACCATGCGGTTGGCGGCGAAGCTGATGCGCGCGTCCCGCTTGGCGCGCGTGACGCCGACGTAGGCCAGGCGGCGTTCCTCCTCGAGGCCCTTCATGCCCTTTTCGTCGATGCTGCGCTGGCTGGGGAAGACGCCTTCCTCCCAGCCGGGCAGGAAGACCAGCGGGAACTCCAGCCCCTTGGCCCCGTGCAGGGTCATGATCTGCACCGAGCCTGTCTCGGAATCCTGACCGGCGTTGCGTTCCAGATCCATGACCAGGGAGACGTGCTCCAGATAGGCCTGCAGGGTGTCGAAGGCCTGCATGGCCTGGGTCAGTTCCTTGAGGTTGTCCAGACGCGTCTGGCCGCTGGTGCGGTCGGCCTTCTGCATGGCGGTGTAGCCGCTCTCGTCCAGCAGGGTTTCGGTCACTTCCCAATGCGGCATGTCGGCGGCCAGCAGGCGCCAGCGGTCGAGGTCGCGCACGAAGTTGGCCAGCGGCGTGCGGGTGCGGGCCTGAAGCTCGTCCGTGGTCAGCAGGTGGCGCACCGCCTGCATGGCCGAGACGCCGTTCTCGCGGGCGATGTGCAGGATTTTCTGGACGCTGGTGTCGCCGATGCCGCGCTTGGGCGTGTTGACGATGCGCTCGAAGGCCAGGTCGTCGTCCTCGGACTGGATCAGGCGCAGATAGGCGTGGGCGTCGCGGATCTCGGCGCGCTCGAAGAAGCGGGGGCCGCCGATGACCTGATACGGGACGGCCAGCATCAGGAAGCGCTCTTCGAACGCCCGCATCTGGAAGGAGGCGCGGACCAGGACGGCCATGTCCTTGTACTTCATGCCCTGCTTGCGGGCGGTTTCGATCTCGTCGGCGATCAGGCGGGCCTCGGCCTCGCCGTCCCAGACGCCGCGCACGCGCACCTTGTCGCCGCTGTCGTCCTCGGTCCACAGGGTCTTGCCCAGTCGGTCCTGATTGGCCGCGATCAGGGCCGAGGCGGCGCCGAGAATATGCTTGGTCGAGCGGTAGTTGCGCTCCAGCTTGACGATCTTCGCGCCGGGGAAGTCACGCTCGAAGCGCAGGATGTTGTCCACCTCGGCCCCGCGCCAGCCGTAGATCGACTGATCGTCATCGCCGACGCAGCAGACATTGCCTGTCGAGGAGGTCAGCAGCCGCAGCCACAGGTACTGGGCGACGTTGGTGTCCTGATACTCGTCCACCAGGATGTAGCGGAAGCGGCGGCGATATTCCTCAGCCAGATCAGCATGCTGCGACAGGATGGTGAGGTTGTGCAGCAAGAGGTCGCCGAAGTCGCAGGCGTTCAGCGTGGCCAGGCGCTTCTGATAGGCGGCGTAGAGGGCGTGACCCTTGCCGTTGGCGAAGTCCTCGCCCGGCGGCAGTTTCTCGGGCGTCCAGCCGCGGTTCTTCCAGTGGTCGATTTGGTGGGCCAGCGACTTGGGCGTGTGCTTCTTGGTGTCGATATTGGCCGCTTCGAGCAGCTGTTTCAGCAGCCGTTCCTGATCGTCGGTGTCGAGGATGGTGAAGCTGGACTTCAGCCCGACCAGTTCCGAATGGCGGCGCAGGATCTGGGCCGCGACCGAGTGGAAGGTGCCGAGCCAGCGCAGACCCTCGGCGGAGGGGCCGATCAGATGGCCGATACGCTCGCGCATCTCGCGCGCGGCCTTGTTGGTGAAGGTGACGACCAGCAGTTCCCAGGGCTTGGCCCGGCCGGTGGCCAGGATGTGCGCCAGACGGGTGGTCAGGACGCGCGTCTTGCCGGTGCCGGCGCCGGCCAGGACCAGAACCGGCCCCTCGGTCGTTTCGACCGCCAGCCTCTGTTCGGGGTTCAGACCGGACAGGTAGTCGGCCGCGCCTGGCAGCGAGTGGCCGCGCGCGAGGTCGGAGATGCGGGGAGAAGGCAGGTCGGTCACGGGATAAGCGGCTCACGCAAGGCGGATTCGGAGGAGAACATAAGCAGCACAGCGGCCAAAGTCAGGCCCCGTTGGAAATTGGCGGATGGGAACCGCCAAGCCTGACCTCCGTTCTTTCGGCCTTAGCGAAGCGATGAGGAGCCTGCGAATGACGGACCCCAATATCCCGCCGCCGGAACGCGTCGTGCACCAGACGACGATCAACACAGACGCCGAGCGCAAGGGCGGCGGCGGGCTTCTGGCCTTCATTCTCGGGGGGCTGGTTGTGGCTGTCGCCGTGATCGGCTGGTTCCTCTACTCGGGCGGAAAACCGCCCGCCGCGCCGGAAGCGCCTGAAGTCAATCTGGACATCAATGTCCCGGCGCCAAAGCTGCCGGAAGCGCCGCGTCTGCCGGATGTGCCGCGTCCAGCCGAGCCGCCGACCGTGACCGCGCCGAGCAGCCCGGAACCGCAGGGGTGACATGCCCGCCGGCCCGGTCATCCTGAAGCGCGCCTACGAAGCCGCCTCGCCAGACGATGGGCGACGTGTGCTGGTCGATCGCCTGTGGCCGCGCGGCGTCAGCAACGAGAAGGCGGCGATCGACCTGTGGCTGAAGGAGATCGCGCCCAGCACGGCCCTGCGCCAATGGTTCGGCCATGATCCCAAGCGGTGGGACGAGTTTCGGCAACGCTATCGCGTCGAACTGGACGCCAACGGCGAAGCGGTCGAGCAACTGAGGGATGTGATCCGCAAGGGCAGGACCACTCTAGTCTATGGCGCGAAGGATGAGGCGCACAACGACGCGGTGGTGCTGGCCGACTATATGGTCGAGGCTATTTCAGCCGGTAGCTGATGGTGGTGACGACGCGGACCTTCTTGTTCAGCGAGGTCGCCTCGTCGCCGAAGCCGTCGCGGGGCAGGATTTCGAACGAGCCCTGACCCGCCGACTTGATCGGACCCAAGGGCGTACCTGAGTCCTTGGCGAACTGGACGGCGCCGGTGCGAGCGGCGGCGGTGGCCTCGGCGATCATGGCGGGGCGCACGTCGTTCAGCCTGGTGAAGATGTAGGACGGCCCCTGAAAGTCCTGCAGCACCACGCCCTGACGCACCAGGTCGTTCAGGTTGCGGGTCGTAGTCTGGACCCGATCAACGTCATTGGTCCGCACGACGACCGTCTGGGTCAGGATGAAGCGGGGGGCGCCGGTCTGACTGGCGTATTCGCGCGAACGGGTGTCGGCGACGCCGAGTTGGCCCAGATCGACCGAGGCGTCGGGATAGCCCTGAGCCTTCAGGAACTGGCGCACGGTGGCAAGGTCGCCGTCGATGCGGGCCTGCACCTCGGACAGGACCTCGCCCGAGGCGGTGAAGCGGATCGGCAGGACGGCCAGATCAGCCTTCACGTCCTTTTCCGCGAGGCCGCGCACGGTGACGGAGCGGTCGCCGGCGCGGGCGTTGACCACGCCCTGACCGATCAGGGCGCCGCCGCCGATCAGGCCGACGGCCAGCAGACCGCCGATGACGGCGGCGGGAATCAGGCGGTTGTCCGTGGTCATGCGTCTTCTCCGGCGAAGCTGCGGTCGCCGCCGGCCCATTGCAGGGCCAGAACACGGCAGGCCGAGGCGAGAGGGCGACGGCCGCGCCAGGCGTCGATGCGGATCAACAGGGCGGCGCGGCCCAGGTTCAACTCAGCCCCGATGGCGTCCAGAACCGCCCAGAACTCCGGCTCCAGCGCCACCGAAGTGGCGTGGCCGGACAGCAGAACGGAACGCTTGGCGAGGCTGCTCACGGTCTAGCGAACGCCGACCATCATGATGTCGGCCTTGTTCGGCGCGCCGTTGGTCAGGACCGAATGGCGGGTGTCGGTGGTGAAGCGCAGGGCGCCGGCCGGATCGCGGATCTCGGCGCGAACGGCATAGGTGTGGCGCGCGTCGATCTGCGCGTTCGGCACCGACAGGGTGACGGTGTAGGGCGGGCCACGGCCATCCAGCGGTTGCGTGGTTTCGGCCATGACGCGGGCAGGGGCGTCCATCAGGCTGACGTCCTCGACCCTGACCGTCAGGACATGGCCGGGCGTTAGCATGATGCGCTCGCGGTAGGCGGCGGTGACGTCGACCTGGGTCGTGGCGCTCTCGGCGCCCGGCATGCTGGAGCAGGCGGCGACCACGAGGGCGAGCGGGGCGATCAGCGGGAGGAAGCGCATGACAGGGTATCCTGTGAGGGGGTTAGCTTAGCAGAACGCTCCAGGAAGGCATAAGGCTGCAAGATCATGGCGGCGCTGTCGGAAAACCGGTGATAACGGAGGTTCCGGTTTCGTTTCCGTTGAGTCGCCTTGAGGCCCTGCCTGTGACCCAGTCTGCAAAGCTCTCTCTTTCTCCGGCCTCGCTGGCGATCGGCGGCATCGGCGTCTGCGCCCTGATCTGGGGCACGACCTGGTACGCCATCACCTTCCAGTTGGGCGCGGTCGATCCGGTGGTGTCGGTGGTGATGCGTTTCGCCATCGCGGCGGCGGTGCTGGCCCTGGTGGTCAAGGCGACCGGCGGGAAACTGACCATGACGCGGCCGCAGCACCTGATGGCCATGGGGCAGGGGCTCTTCTCCTTCGCGATCAGCTACGCCTTTGTCTATGCCTCGGAAGAGAAGATCGCCTCGGCCGTGGTGGCGGTGATCTTTGCGGCCCTGGCCTTCCTCAACCTGATCCTTTTCCGCGTGGCTTCGAAGCAAAAGGCGGCGCCGGCGGCGTGGCTGGGCGCGGGCATGGGCGTGATCGGGGTGGCGGTCCTGTCAGGCGGCGAGGTCATGGGGGCAGGGCTGGGTCTGCACGCGGTCGAGGGCGTGACCTTCGCCGTGATCGCGGTCTCAGCCTCGGCCTTTGGCAACTGGTTCGCCTGGAAGGGGCAGCAGGCCGGGGCGCAGGTCCTTCCTGGCACGGCCTGGGCCATGGCCTATGGCACGGGGGCGCTGGCGCTCTATGGCCTGATCACCGGCGTGTCTTGGTCTGTGGCGTGGAGCCCGGCCTATGTCGTTTCGCTGCTGTATCTGTCGCTGTTCGGGTCGGTCATCGCCTTTGGCCTCTACTTCACCATCGCTCGGGCGCGAGGCTATGCACTGGCCAGCTATATCTCAGCCCTGACCCCGCCGATCGCCATGCTGGTGTCGGTGCGGTTCGAGGGCGCGAAGTTCGGCTGGATCGCCTTCGTCGGACTGGGCATGGTGTTGGCGGGGCAGTTGTTCCTGATCCGCGCGCCGAAGCGGTCGGCGGCATAAACACCCATGTCATCCTGGAAGCCCGTAGGGCTATCCGGGACCGCATCAAACGGCAGCGTCTGTGGCGGTCCCGGCTCTCCGCTAGCTGCGGCCGGGATGACGGAAGAGGCGGCTACTCCGGCTCGTCCAGCTTGTGGCCGTCCAGACGGGCGGCGTCGCGATCGCGGTCTTTCTGCGTCGTCAGGCGCTCGGCCTTGGTGCGGCCGAAGGTCAGGCGGTTGGCGTCGGTGGCGCGCTTGGCCTCAGCCTTGTCGCGGGCCTTTCTCGCCTTGTTCAGATTGACGATCTCGCCCATCAGGCGCGACCAGACGGGGGCGCGAACGGGAGGGTTGGCGACATCGTGAACTCCTTCGAGCGGCAATCGTGATGGACCCGTTCGCGGCGCGGGCCGTTTCACCATCACCCAAACAGCCATGGAGAGGGTCATGATAAACGCCTCGATGATCAAGGAACATCTTGAAGTCGTCGGTTCGGACGGCGGACACGTCGGTCGGGTGGACCAAGTGATGGGCGATCAGATCGAATTGGCGAAGTTCGACATGGGGTCAGGCCTGAAGCACCACATGATCCCGGTCAGTTGGGTCGATCATGTCGACGAGCATGTCCATCTGACCATGACCAGGGACGAAGCCAAGGCGCGCTGGATGGAAAAGCACTAGCCTCGCCTTACCGCGAATTCACCCAGGCCCCGCTGTAACAGGCGGGGCCTTTCGCCATATCAGGGACGTTGCGCTGTTTCGCGCATGGGGAGACGACCTTGATCCGACTGATCCTGAATCTGCTGTGGTTCTTCCTCGGCGGCTTCGCCTCGGGCCTGGCCTGGCTGTTCGGCGGGCTGTTGCTGGCCCTGACGGTGGTAGGCCTGCCGTGGGCGTTCTCGGCCTGGCGGATCGCCAGCTATTCCTTCTGGCCGTTCGGGCGAGAGATCGTCTGGCGCGAGCCGAACCCCGTCGATCCGGGCGTCGGCTGCCTGGGCGTGGGGCTGAACGTGATCTGGCTGGTGCTGGCTGGATGGTACATCGCCCTGGCCCATATGCTGATCGCCGTGCCGCAGTTCGTCAGCCTGATCGGCATCCCCTTCGCGCTTAAGAACGTCGAACTGGCCAAGCTGTCGCTGGCGCCGGTGGGGCGGACGATCCGCACCCGATAGGCCAAACAGAAACGGCGGCGAGATCGCTCTCGCCGCCGTCTTTGTTCAGTCTCTAGCGGCCGATCAGCCCGGCGAGATCATCTTCTCGGGGCGGACGGCTTCGTCGAACTCGGCGTCGGTCAGGTAGCCGCCGCCGACGGTTTCCTGACGCAGGGTGGTGCCGTTCTTGTGCGCGGTCTTGGCGATCTTGGCGCAGGTGTCGTAGCCCAGCTTGCCGTTCAGGGCCGTGACCAGCATCAGCGAGTTGTTCAGGCCGCGCTCGATGTTGTCCTCGCGGGCCTCGATGCCGACGACGCAGTTGTCGGTGAAGCTGATGGCCGCGTCGGCGACCAGGCGAACCGACTGCAGGAAGTTGTAGGCCATGACCGGGTTGTAGACGTTCAGCTCGAAGTGGCCTTGCGAGCCGGCGAACGTGAGCGCGGCGTTGTTGCCGAACACCTGGACGCAGACCTGGGTCAGGGCTTCGCACTGGGTCGGGTTGACCTTGCCCGGCATGATCGAGGAGCCCGGCTCGTTTTCCGGCAGGGCCAGTTCGCCCAGACCCGAACGCGGGCCGGAGCCCAGGAAGCGGATGTCGTTGGCGATCTTGAACAGCGAGGCGGCGACCGTGTTGATCGCGCCGTGGCTGAAGACCATGGCGTCGTGAGCGGCCAGGGCCTCGAACTTGTTCGGGGCGGTGGTGAAGGCCAGGCCGGTGATGCCGGCGATGTTCTCGGCGACCTTTTCAGCAAAGCCGATGGGGGCGTTCAGGCCGGTGCCGACGGCGGTGCCGCCCTGGGCCAGTTCCATCAGCTTGGGCAGGGTCTGCTCGATGCGCTCGATGCCGTTGGCGACCTGTTGCGCATAG
Source organism: Brevundimonas sp. (assembly GCF_032055285.1). Lineage (GTDB taxonomy): Bacteria > Pseudomonadota > Alphaproteobacteria > Caulobacterales > Caulobacteraceae > Brevundimonas. The sequence goes on along the minus strand of NZ_DAMBRE010000005.1, from coordinate 1,124 downwards.
CCGCCGAACTCCTGACCCAGGGTCAGGGGCGTGGCGTCCTGGGTGTGGGTGCGGCCGATCTTGATGATGTGGGCCCAGGCCTTGGACTTGGCGTCCAGGGCGGCGTGCAGGTGCTTGAGCGCGGGCAGCAGGTCGTTGACCACCTGCTCGGCGCAGGCGACGTGCATGGCCGTCGGATAGGTGTCGTTCGACGACTGGCTCATGTTGACGTGGTCGTTGGGGTGGACCGGCTTCTTGGAGCCCATCTCGCCGCCCAGGATCTCGATGGCGCGGTTCGAGATCACCTCGTTGGCGTTCATGTTCGACTGGGTGCCCGAACCCGTCTGCCAGACGACCAGCGGGAAGTGGTCGTTCAGCTTGCCTTCGATCACCTCATTGGCGGCGGCGATGATGGCGTCGGCCAGCTTGGCGTCCAGCTTGCCCAGGTCGCGGTTGGTCTCGGCCGCGGCGCGCTTGACGATGCCCAGGGCGCGCACGACGGGCAGGGGCTGCTTTTCCCAGCCGATCTTGAAGTTGCCGAGCGAGCGCTGGGCCTGTGCGCCCCAATAGCGATCAGCGGCGACCTCGATGGGGCCGAAGGTGTCGGTTTCAATGCGGACGTTGCTCATCGCGGGCTCGTTCTCAGACGTGGCGGGAAGATGCCGGGCGGTGTAGCACGCGGACACGACGGGGCAAGGCGGCCCGACCATTGGCTAAGAGAACGAGGCGCGCGTGGAAGGCTGGATCGGCACAGGCAAGGTGCGCGGACGCGAGGTCGGCGACACGGTGGAAATCACCATCGACGGCCTGACCACCCAGGCCAAATACTACAAGCCGCTGGCCTATGAGTTCTTCCGCAAGGAGTGGAGCGCGCGCCCGGCCTGGGGCGACTACGTCGTCGAGATCACCATGGAGCACGTCGGCGACGCGCCCTGGATGGACCTCGACAACCTGGCGAAAGCCCTGCTGGACGCCATCAAGGGCTACCTGTTCCACGATGACAGCCAGGTCGCGCGCCTGCTGGTCGAACGCCATGAAGGCGAGCGGGAGCGCATCATGATCCGGGTGTTTCCGCGGCGGTGAGGGGCGTCCGCTTTCGACCCATCTCAGACCTTCGGAACGCCCGCTCCTGAGGCTCTCATGCC